>NZ_JBBHGT010000021.1:0-298 GCF_037572435.1 Ramlibacter sp. PS3R-8 | reverse complement strand
CGCCGTGGGCGCGTCGTTGGTCGCCGTGACGTTCACGGTGACGGTGGCCGTGTCGGTGCCGCCGTTGCCATCGCTGACCGTGTACTCGAAGGTCGCAGCACCGGTGAAGTTCGGGTCGGGCGTAAAGACCGCGTTTCCGCCGACGATGACGACCGTGCCACCGACCGGGTTGCCCACCGCCGTGACCGTGAGCGTGTCGCCGTCCGGATCGATGTCGTTGCCGGCCAGGGTTGCCAGCGGGATCGACACCGGGGTGTCTTCCGTCGTGGTCGCCGTGTCGTTGTTGGCCGTCGGCGCG
>NZ_JBBHGT010000020.1:0-298 GCF_037572435.1 Ramlibacter sp. PS3R-8 | reverse complement strand
TGTGCCGACGGCAGTGAACGACACGGCGACCACGACCGAAGACACCCCGGTGTCGATCCTGCTGGCGACCCTGGCCGGCAACGACACCGACCCGGACGGCGACACGCTCACGGTCACGGCGGTGGGCAACCCGGTCGGTGGGACGGTCGTCATCGTCGGCGGAAACGCGGTCTTCACGCCCGACCCGAACTTCACGGGTGCGGCGACCTTCGAGTACACGGTCAGCGATGGCAACGGTGGCACCGACACCGCCACCGTCACCGTGAACGTCACGGCGACCAACGACGCGCCCACGGCC
>NZ_JBBHGT010000019.1:0-371 GCF_037572435.1 Ramlibacter sp. PS3R-8 | reverse complement strand
TCCTGCACCGGCGTGACATTGATCGTGACCGTGGCGGTGGAAGTTCCACCGTTGCCGTCGCTGACCGTGTAGTCGTAGCTGGCCGTCCCCGTGAAGTTCGCGTTCGGCGTGAAGGTGACGTTGCCGCCCACCAGCGTGACCGTGCCGCCCACCGGGTTGGAGACGGCCGTCACCGCGAGGGTGTTGCCGGTGTCCGGATCGGTGTCGTTGGCCAGCAGCGACGCGGTGGTCATGACGACCGGCGTGTCCTCGGCCGTGCTGAAGCTGTCGTCGTTCGCCGTGGGCGCGTCGTTGGCCGCCGTGACGTTGACCGTCACCGTGGCGGTGTCGGTGCCGCCGTTGCCATCGCTGACCGTGTACTCGAAGGTCGC
>NZ_JBBHGT010000018.1:0-381 GCF_037572435.1 Ramlibacter sp. PS3R-8 | reverse complement strand
CCGGACCCCAGGAAGCCGGTCAGGATGGTGGCGGGGATGAGGCTCATGGCTGTGAGTTTAGCCCTCGTGGAAGATGGTGCATGGCTGAGGTTTTTTTGAACAGCCGGACGCAGAAGGCGCAGAAGTTACGCAGAAGTCGCAAAAGGGAGCCAAAACCTTTTCCTGGATTTTTCTGCGTCTTCTGCGTGACTTCCGCGCCTTCTGCGTCCGGTTGTCCGCATTCGTTTTCTAATTGCGAATGACCACCAGCCCCTTGAGGTACTCCCCCTCCGGGAAAGCCAGCGTCATCGGATGATCCGGTGCGGCGCCCAGGCGCTCGGCGATGTAGCCGTCGACGCCCGCGTCGGCACCCGCGCCGGCGACGATCTTGTGGAACAGGTC
>NZ_JBBHGT010000017.1:0-410 GCF_037572435.1 Ramlibacter sp. PS3R-8 | reverse complement strand
CCACTGGAGCTGTTGCTGCGGGTCATCACGGTCAGCATCGAGACGATGAAGATCGTCCGGTCACTTCCCTCGCTGGACCTGGGCGGCAATGGCGTTCAGGTGTTCGACGGCCGGAGCACTGGCTGACTTGAGGCCTGGTGCGTCGAGGGGAAAGTACAATCTTCTCCCAGCTCCCACGCGGCTGTCGTTCAATGGCAGGACTTCAGTTTCCCATACTGATAATGCGGGTTCGATTCCCGCCAGCCGCTCCACATCAGTTCGAAAACGGACGCCCGCTCTTCGCGACACGAACTGCACGAGTAATGTGCCCACCGCTGATCGTCGAGAGACGTTCGACAGCTTGAACAACCGTGGAACTCGTTGTGGTGCGTTGAACCTGACCAGGTGAGACGGAGAGCTTCCCAAGCTCA
>NZ_JBBHGT010000016.1:0-1089 GCF_037572435.1 Ramlibacter sp. PS3R-8 | reverse complement strand
TTACTCCATGATCTTGGCGACGACGCCGGAGCCGACGGTCTTGCCGCCTTCGCGGATGGCGAAGCGCAGGCCTTCTTCCATGGCGATCGGGGCGATCAGCTTGACGGTGATCGTCACGTTGTCGCCGGGCATGACCATTTCCTTGTCCTTGGGCAGCTCGATCGCGCCGGTCACGTCCGTCGTGCGGAAGTAGAACTGCGGGCGATAGTTGTTGAAGAACGGCGTGTGGCGGCCGCCCTCGTCCTTGCTCAGCACGTAGATCTCGGCGGAGAAGTGCGTGTGCGGCTTGACCGAACCCGGCTTGCACAGCACCTGGCCGCGCTGGACTTCCTCGCGCTTGGTGCCGCGCAGCAGGATGCCGACGTTGTCGCCGGCCTGGCCCTGGTCCAGCAGCTTGCGGAACATCTCCACGCCGGTGCAGGTGGTCTTGACCGTCGGCACCAGGCCCACGATCTCGATTTCCTCGCCGACCTTGACCACGCCGCGCTCCACGCGACCGGTCACCACCGTGCCGCGGCCGGAGATGGAGAACACGTCTTCCACCGGCATCAGGAAGGCGCCGTCGATGGCACGCTTCGGATCGGGGAAGTAGGTGTCCATCGCGTCGGCCAGGCGCATGATCGCCTGCTCGCCCAGGTCGCCCTTGTCGCCTTCGAGCGCCAGCTTGGCCGAGCCCTTGATGATGGGGGTGTCGTCACCGGGGAAGTCGTACTTGCTCAGCAGCTCGCGCACTTCCATCTCGACGAGTTCCAGCAGCTCGGCGTCGTCGACCATGTCGCACTTGTTCAGGAACACGATGATGTGCGGCACGCCCACCTGGCGGGCCAGCAGGATGTGCTCGCGCGTCTGGGGCATCGGGCCGTCGGCGGCCGAGCACACCAGGATCGCGCCGTCCATCTGGGCGGCGCCGGTGATCATGTTCTTCACGTAGTCGGCGTGCCCGGGGCAGTCGACGTGCGCGTAGTGGCGCTTGGCCGTCTCGTACTCGACGTGCGCGGTGTTGATCGTGATGCCGCGCGCCTTTTCCTCGGGAGCCGCGTCGATCTGGTCGTACGCCTTGGCTTCGCCGCCGAACTTGGCCGACAGCAC
>NZ_JBBHGT010000015.1:0-1255 GCF_037572435.1 Ramlibacter sp. PS3R-8 | reverse complement strand
GGGATCTTGCTCCGGTTTAGTTGACACTGGTTTGTCCTCGCGATCGGCGCTCGTAAGCCGTTGGGGGCAAGTATTGCAGGGATGAGTGCAGCCGTCGATCGTTGTAGAAGCGGATGTAGCTGCTTAGCACGCTTCGAAGCTGCTGCTCGGTCTGGAATTTCCTGCCGTACAGCTCTTCCCCCTTCATCGAATGGAAGAACGACTCCATGTGCGCGTTGTCGTTCATTCGTCCAGGTCGGTTCATGCTCTGGACCATCCCGAACTGGCGCAGCTGGTCCCGAAACTCATAGTTGGCGAATTCGATTCCTCGGTCGCTGTGGAAGACCACTCCCGGCCTAACGCCGCGGCTCGCCGCAGAGAGGCGAAGGGCTTCCTTGGTCAGCGCCGTATCTCGCCGCGCGCCCAGGCTCCAGCCCACGATCCTGCGCGAGTGCTTGTCCATCACTGCGGCCATGTAGCGCCACTTGCCGGCGACCTTCAGGTACGTCACGTCACCCACCCAGACCTGGTTGTGCGCCTGGGTGCTGGCGGACTCCGGCAGGTAGGGCACCCCGGCGTAGAACGCGCGCTGCAACACCTTGGAGTGGCGATACAGGCGCGCACTCCTGCCCTGCACGCCGCCCTCGCGCATCAACCTGGCCACCCGTCGCCTGCCCACGGTGACACCGTCCAGGCGCAGCTGGCCCACGACCCGGGGGCTGCCGTAGAACCCGCGGCTGTCGGCGTGGATCTTCCGAACCCGGGCCAGCAGGTCCTGGTCTTCCTGCTTCCTGCGACTGGGCTGGCGCTTGCTCCACGCGTAGAACCCCGAGCGGGTGACGCCGTGCAGCCTGCACATCATTTCGATCGGGAAGGCTTGCCGGTTTGCCTCGATGAAGGCGAAGACTTCATCTTTCGTTCGGAGGCAAACCGGATAGCTTTTTTTAGCAGGTCGTGCTCCATCTGAAGGCGTCGGAACTGCTTTTCCACATCCCGCAGCCGTTGCAGCTCCGCCGCCTCCTGGGGCTGCAGCGGTGGTGGATCGCCCACCAACTCGCCGTCCCTGACCTGCTTGCGCCACCGGGAGAGCATGAAAGGATGGATGCACAGCGACTCCGCCACATCCTTGATCAGAACCCCGGGTTGGCTGCTTAGCTGCACCGCCTTGAGCTTGAACTCCAGGCTGTACTGCTTGATCTTTACCGGTCCATTTGCCTTAGCCATTGACCACCCTCTCCGTTAGGTCGGAGTGTCAACTAAAGCGAGGCAAGCTCCG
>NZ_JBBHGT010000014.1:0-1441 GCF_037572435.1 Ramlibacter sp. PS3R-8 | reverse complement strand
TCCGAACCCCAACTTCACGGGCACGGCCAGCTACGACTACACGGTCAGCGACGGCAACGGCGGCACCAGCACCGCCACCGTCACGGTCACCGTCACGCCCGTGAACGACGCCCCGACGGCCAACAACGACACCGCGAGTACGGCCGAAGACACTCCGGTCAGCATCCCGCTGGCCACCCTGGCCGGCAACGACACGGACCAGGACGGCGACACGCTCACGGTGACGGCAGTGGGCAATGCCGTTGGTGGCACCGTCACCATCGTCGGCGGCAACGCGGTCTTCACGCCCGATCCGAACTTCACGGGTGCCGCGACCTTCGAGTACACGATCAGCGATGGCAACGGCGGCACCGACACCGCCACGGTGACGGTGAACGTGACGCCGGCCAACGACGCACCGCTGGCCCAGGGCGACAGCGTCTCCACGGCCAAGGATGCGCCACTGGTGATCGCCATGGCGACGCTGCTCGCCAACGACAGCGACGTGGACGGCGACACGCTGAGCATCAGCGCGTTCACCCAGCCGGCCAATGGCAGCATCGTCGACAACGGCGACGGCACCTTCACCTACCAGCCGGCTGCGGGCTTCATCGGTCCGGACAGCTTCACCTACACGGTCAGCGACGGCAACGGCGGCACTTCGACGGCCACGGTGGCGCTGAACGTGACCTCGCCGGCGGCCATCGGCGACACGGTGAGCACCCCCGAGGACACCCCGATCACGATCCCGGGCGCCACGCTGCTGGCCAACGACGTCGATGCCGAGAACGACCCGATGGTCATCACCGGGGTGGGCAACCCCGTGGGTGGCACGGTGGCGCTGGTGGGCGGCGACGTGGTCTTCACGCCCGACCCGAACTTCACGGGCGCAGCCAGCTTCACGTACACCATCACGGACGGCACCAGCAGCGATTCGGCCACGGTGATCGTGAACGTGACGCCAGTGCAGGACGCGCCCACCGCCAACCCGAATGCGTTCAGCACGGCCGAGGACACGCCGGTGGTCATGACCGTGGCCAGCCTGCTGGCCAACGACACCGATCCTGACGCCGGCGACACCCTGAGCGTGACGGGCGTGGCCAACCCCGTGGGTGGAACGGTCAGCCTGGCGGGCGGCAACGTCACCTTCACGCCGAATCCGAACTTCACGGGCACGGCCAGCTACCAGTACACGATCAGCGACGGCAACGGCGGCACGAGCACCGCCACCGTCACGGTCAACGTGACGCCGGTGCAGGACGCACCGACGGCCAACAACGACACGGCGACCACGACCGAAGACACGCCGGTGTCGATTCCGCTGGCTACGCTGGCCGGCAACGACACCGATCCGGACGGCGACACGCTCACGGTCACGGCAGTGGGCAACCCGGTCGGTGGCACGGTCGTGATGGTCGGCGGCAACGCGGTCTTCACGCCCGACCCGAACTTCACCGGTGCC
>NZ_JBBHGT010000013.1:0-2973 GCF_037572435.1 Ramlibacter sp. PS3R-8 | reverse complement strand
AGCAGCGTGGCCAGCGGGATCGCGACCGGCGTGTCTTCGGCGGTCGTGACCGTGTCGTTGCTGGCGGTCGGCGCGTCCTGCACCGGCGTCACGTTGACGGTGACGGTGGCGGTGGAGGTACCGCCGTTGCCATCGCTGATCGTGTACTGGTAGCTGGCGGTGCCGGTGAAGTTGGTGTTCGGGGTGAAGGTGACGTTGCCGCCGACCAGGGAGACCGTGCCACCGACCGGGTTGGAGACGGCGGTCACGGTCAGCGTATCGCCGGTGTCCGGGTCGGTGTCGTTGGCCAGCAGGCTGGCGGTGGTCATGACCACCGGGGTGTCTTCGGCGGTGCTGAAGCCGTCGGCGTTGGCCGTGGGTGCGTCCTGCGCGGCGGCGACGTTCACCGTCACGGTGGCCGTGTCGGTGCCCCCATTGCCGTCGCTGATCGTGTACTCGAAGGTGGCCGTGCCGGTGAAGTTCGGGTTCGGCGTGAAGACCGCATTGCCGCCCACGATGGTGACGGTGCCGCCGACCGGGTTGCCCACTGCCGTCACGGTGAGCGTGTCACCGTCGGGGTCCGTGTCGTTGCCGGCCAGGGTGGCCAGCGGGATGCTGACCGGGGTGTCCTCTGTCGTTGCGGCCGTGTCGTTGTTCGCCGTCGGCGCATCCTGCTGGGGCGTCACGTTGACCGTGACCGTGGCGGTGCTGGTGCCGCCATTGCCGTCGCTGATCGTGTACTGGTAGCTGGCTGTGCCCGTGAAGTTCGGGCTCGGCGTGAAGGTGACGTTGCCGCCGGCCAGGCTGACCGTGCCACCGACCGGGTTGGAGACGGCAGTGACCGTCAGCGTGTCGCCGGTGTCCGGGTCGATGTCGTTGGCCAGCAGGCTGGCCGTGGTCATCACCACCGGCGTGTCTTCGGCGGTGCTGAAGCTGTCGGCATTGGCCGTCGGTGCATCCTGCGCTGCCGTGACGTTCACCGTGACCGTAGCGGTGTCGGTGCCGCCGTTGCCGTCGGAGACCGTGTACTCGAAGGTGGCTGCGCCCGTGAAGTTCGGGTTCGGCGTGAAGACCGCGTTGCCGCCCACGATGGTGACGGTGCCGCCGACCGGGTTGCCCACTGCCGTCACGGTGAGCGTGTCGCCATCCGGGTCGGTGTCGTTGCCGGCCAGGGTGGCCAGCGGGATGCTGACCGGGGTGTCTTCGGTGGTGCTCGCCGTGTCGTTGTTGGCCGTCGGCGAGTCCTGCTGCGGCGTCACGGTGATCGTGACGGTGGCGGTGCTGGTGCCGCCATTGCCGTCGCTGATCGTGTACTGGTAGCTGGCGGTGCCCGTGAAGTTCGGGTTCGGCGTGAAGGTGACGTTGCCGCCCGCCAGGCTGACCGTGCCACCGACCGGGTTGGCCACGCCGGTCACGCTCAGGGTGTCGCCGGTGTCCGGGTCGGTGTCGTTGGCCAGCAGGCTGGCCGTGGTCATCGTGACTGGGGTGTCCTCGGCCGTGCTGAAGGCGTTGGCATTGGCCGTGGGCGCATCCTGCACCGGCGTGACGTTCACGATCACCGTGGCCGTGTCGCTGCTGCCGCCGTCGCTGATGGTGTAGGTGAAGCTGGCCGCGCCGGTGAAGTTGGGGTTCGGCGTGAAGACCACGTTGCCGGCCACCAAGGCCACCGTGCCGCCCACCGCGTTCCCCACCCCGGTGATGAAGATCGGGTCTCCTTCCGGGTCGATGTCGTTGGCCAGCAGCGTGGCCGCGGGGATCGTGATCGGCGTGTCCTCGGCCGTGCTCACGGTGTCGCTGATCGCCGCCGGCGAGGTGACGTTCAGCGCCACCGTGGCCGTGCTGAAGCCGCCGTTGCCGTCGCTGACCGTATAGGTGAAGCTGTCCGGGCCGGTGAAGCCGGCAGCCGGCTGGTAGGTGAAGGTGCCGTCGAGGTTGTCGACGATCGTGCCGTTGGCCGGCTGGGTGAAGCTGCTGATCGTCAGCGTGTCGCCATCGATGTCGCCGTCGTTGGCCAGCAACGTGGCCATGGCGATCACCACCGGCGCATCCTTGACCGTGGAGGCGCTGTCGCCCTGGGCCACCGGGGCGTCGTTGGCCGGCGTGACGTTGACCGTCACCGTGGCGGTGTCCGTTCCGCCGTTGCCGTCGCTGACCGTATATTGGAAGCTCGCAGCGCCGGTGAAGTTCGCCGCGGGCGTGAACACCGCGTTGCCGCCGACGATGGCGACCGTGCCGCCCACCGCACTGCCCACGGAGAGCACCGACAGGGTGTCGCCTGCATCCGGGTCGGTGTCGTTGCCCACCAGGGTTGCCAGGGGGATCGACACCGGTGTGTCTTCGGCCGTGGTGGCAACGTCGTTGCTGGCCGAAGGGGCGTCGTTCAACGGCGTGACGTTGATCGTCACCGTGGCAGTGCTGGTGCCGCCGTTGCCGTCGCTGATCGTGTACTCGTAGCTGGCCGTGCCCGTGAAGTTCGGGTTGGGCGTGAAGGTCACGTTGCCGCCCGCCAGCGCGACCGTGCCACCGACGGGGTTGGCAACGCCGGTCACAGTCAGCGTGTTGCCGGCATCCGGATCCGTGTCGTTGGCCAGCAAGGACGCCGTGGTCATGACCAGCGGCGTGTCCTCCGCCGTGTTGAAGCCGTCGGCGTTGGCGGTCGGCGCGTCTTGCACCGCCGTCACGTTGACGGTGACCGTGGCGGTGTCGGTGCCGCCGTTGCCGTCGCTGACGGTGTACTCGAAGGTCGCCGCGCCGACGAAGTTCGGGTCGGGCGTGAAGACCGCATTGCCGCCGACGATGACGACGGTACCGCCGACCGGGTTGGCGACCGACAGCACCGTGAGGGTGTTGCCCGCATCCGGGTCGGTGTCGTTGCCGGCCAGCGTGGCCAGCGGGATGGCGACCGGGGTGTCCTCGGTGGTCGTCGCCGTGTCGTTCACTGCCGTCGGCGCGTCCTGCACCGGCGTCACGTTGACCGTGACGGTGGCGGTGCTG
>NZ_JBBHGT010000012.1:0-3045 GCF_037572435.1 Ramlibacter sp. PS3R-8 | reverse complement strand
CGGCAACGACACCGACCCGGACACCGGCGACACGTTGACGGTCTCGGCCGTCGGCAATGCCGTGGGCGGCACGGCGGCCATCGTCGGCGGCAACGTGGTGTTCACGCCGGACCCCGACTTCACGGGCGCCGCGACTTTCGAATACACCGTCAGCGACGGCCAGGGCAACACGGACATCGCCACGGTGACGGTCAATGTCACCGCAGCGCAGGATCCTCCGACCGCGAATGCCGACGCCTTCAGCACCGTGGAAGACACGCCGGTCTCGATCACCACGGCCAGCCTGGTCGCGAACGACACCGATCCCGACGCCGGCGACACGTTGACCGTTACCGGCGTCGGCAACCCTGTCGGGGGCACCGTCGCCCTGGTCGGCGGGAACGTGACCTTCACCCCGGCTGCCGACTTCACCGGCACGGCCACGTTCGACTACACGATCAGCGATGGCAACGGCGGCATCTCGACGACCACCGTCTCCGTGAACGTGCTCCCCGTCCAGGAGCCGCCCAGCGCGGCCAACGACGTGGTCGGCACCACCGAAGACACGCCGCTGACGATCGCCCCGGCGACCCTGCTGGGCAACGACACGGACGCCGACGCCGGCAATGTGCTCAGCATCACGGCGGTGGGCAACGCCGTGGGCGGCAGCGTGGCCATCGTCGGCGGCAACGTCGTGTTCACTCCGGCTGCGAATTTCACCGGAGCTGCGACTTTCGAATACACGGTCAGCGACGGGCAGGGCGGGACGGACACGGGCACCGTCACGGTGAACGTGACGCCGGTGCAGGATGCGCCCACGGCCGTCGCCGACACTGTCACCACGGCAGAAGACACGCCGGTCACCATGACGGTGGCCAGCCTGCTGGCCAACGACACCGACCCGGACAGCGGCGATACCCTGACCGTGACCGGCGTGGGCAACCCGTCGGGTGGGACGGTCACCCTGGTGGCTGGCAATGTCACCTTCACGCCCGATCCCGACTTCACCGGGCCGGCCACCTTCGAATACACCATCAGCGACGGCCAGGGCGGCACTTCCACGGCCACGGTCAGCGTCAACGTCACGCCGCAGGACGATGCCCCGAGCGCCGCCAACGACCTGGCCAGCACGGCGGAGGAAACGCCGATCAGCATCCCGGTGGCGACGCTGCTGGCCAACGACACCGATCCCGACGCCGGCGACACGCTGACCGTCACGGGCGTGAGCAACCCCACAGGCGGCACCGTCAGCCTGGTGGGCGGCAACGTGGTGTTCACCCCGGCTGCGAACTTCACGGGCGCCGCCAGCTTCACCTACACCTTGACCGACGGCGACGGCAACACCGACACGGCGATCGTCAACGTCAACGTCACTCCTGTGCAGGACGCCCCGTCGGCCGTGAACGACGCGGTCAGCACCAACGAGGACACGCCGGTCACCATCGCGCCCGCCACGCTGCTGGGCAACGATACGGACCCGGACACGGGCGACGTGCTGGCCATCGCTGCAGTCGGCAATCCGGTAGGCGGCACGGTGGCCATCGTCGCCGGCAACATCGTCTTCACGCCCGCTCCGAACTTCACGGGCGCGGCCACGTTCGAGTACACGCTGTCGGACGGCCAGGGCGGCACCGACACTGCCACCGTCACGGTGAACGTCACGCCGGTGCAGGATGCGCCGACGGCGAACGCAAATGCCTTTGCCACGGCCGAAGACACGCCGGTCACGATGACGGTGGCTTCGTTGTTGGCCAATGACACCGACCCGGACATCGGCGACACCTTGACGGTCACCGGCGTGTCCAACCCCGTCGGCGGCACCGTCAGCCTGGTGGGCGGCAATGTCACCTTCACCCCGAACCCGAATTTCACGGGCACCGCGTCTTACGAATACGCGATCAGCGACGGCAATGGAGGCACATCGACCGCCACGGTCACGATCAACGTGACGCCGCTGCAGGATGCGCCGACCGCCAACAACGACACGGCGGCGACGACCGAAGACACCCCGGTCAGCATCCCGTTGGCCACGCTGGCCGGCAACGACACGGACCCGGACGGCGACACGCTGACGGTGACGGCCGTGGGCAACCCGGTCGGCGGCACGGTGAGCATCGTCGGAGGCAACGCGGTCTTCACGCCGAACCCGAACTTCACCGGCGCAGCCACCTTCGAGTACACGGTCTCCGACGGCAACGGCGGCACCGACACGGCGACCGTCACGGTGAACGTGACTGCAGCGCAGGATGCGCCGACGGCCAATGCCGATGCCTTCAGCACCGCCGAAGACACGCCAGTGGTGATGACCACGGCCAGCCTGCTGGCCAACGACACCGACCCGGACACCGGCGATACGCTGACGGTCACCGCCGTGGCCAACCCGGTGGGCGGCACCGTCGCCCTGGTCGGCGGCAACGTCACCTTCACGCCGAACCCGAACTTCACGGGCACGGCCAGCTACCAGTACACGATCAGCGACGGCAACGGCGGGACCAGCACCGCCACGGTCACGGTCAACGTGACGCCGGTGCAGGACGCACCGACGGCCAACAACGACACGGCGACCACGACCGAAGACACCCCGGTGTCCATCTCGCTGGCGAGCCTGGCCGGCAACGACACCGACCCGGACGGCGACACGCTCACCGTGACAGCCGTGGGCAACCCGGTGGGCGGCACGGTCGTCATGGTGGGTGGCAACGCGGTCTTCACGCCCGACCCGAACTTCACGGGTGCCGCGACCTTCGAGTACACGGTCAGCGATGGCAACGGCGGCACCGACACCGCCACGGTGACGGTGAACGTCACGGCGGCCAACGACGCGCCGACCGCTGTGGCCGATGGCTTCAGCACGGCCGAGGACACCCCGGTCGTGATGACCATCGCGTCGCTGCTGGCCAACGACACGGACCCGGATGCCGGTGACACGCTGTCGGTCACCGGTGTCGCCAACCCTGTCGGCGGGACGGTGAGCCTGGTGGGTGGCAACATCACCTTCACCCCGAACCCGAACTTCACGGGCACGGCCAGCTACGACTACACCATCAGCGACGGCAACGGCGGCAC
>NZ_JBBHGT010000011.1:0-4374 GCF_037572435.1 Ramlibacter sp. PS3R-8 | reverse complement strand
GCCGAACCCCAACTTCACGGGCACGGCCAGCTACGACTACACGATCACCGACGGCAACGGCGGCACCAGCACCGCAACGGTCACGATCAGCGTCACGCCCGTGAACGATGCCCCGACGGCCAACAACGACACCGCGAGCACGGCCGAAGATACCCCGGTCAGCATCCCGCTGGCCACCCTGGCCGGCAACGACACGGACCAAGACGGCGACACGCTCACGGTGACGGCCGTCGGCAATGCCGTCGGTGGCACGGTCACCATCGTCGGCGGCAACGCGGTCTTCACGCCCGATCCGAACTTCACGGGTGCCGCGACCTTCGAGTACACGGTCAGTGACGGCAATGGCGGCGCCGATACCGCGACCGTCACGGTCAACGTCACCGCGGCGCAGGACGCGCCGAAGGCCAGCGACGACAGTTTCAGCACCGCCGAAGACACGCCGGTGGTCATGACCACCGCCAGCCTGCTGGCCAACGACACCGATCCCGACGCCGGTGACACGTTGACGGTCACGGCCGTGTCCAACCCGGTCGGCGGCACCGTCGCCCTGGTCGGCGGCAACGTCACCTTCACCCCGAACCCGAACTTCACCGGCACCGGCAGCTACGACTACACGATCAGCGACGGCAACGGCGGCACCAGCACCGCCACCGTCACGGTCAACGTGGCGCCGCAGCAGGACGCACCGACAGCCGGCAACGATACGGCCAGCACGACCGAGGACACGCCGGTCAGCATCCCGCTGGCCACGCTGGCGGGGAACGACACCGATCCGGACGGCGACACGCTCACGGTCACGGCCGTGGGCAACGCGGTCGGCGGCACGGTCGTCATCGTCGGCGGCAACGCCGTCTTCACCCCCGACCCGAACTTCACAGGCTCGGCCACGTTCGAGTACACGGTGAGCGACGGCAACGGCGGAACCGACACCGCCACCGTCACCGTCAACGTCACGGCGGCGCAGGACGCGCCCACCGCCAATGCCGACAGCTTCAGCACCGCGGAGGACACCCCGGTCACGATGACGACGGCGTCGCTGCTGGCCAACGACACGGACCCGGACGCCGGCGACACCCTGAGCGTGACCGGCGTGGCCAACCCCGTGGGCGGCACGGTCAGCCTGGTGGGCGGCAACGTCACCTTCACGCCGAACCCCAACTTCACCGGTACGGCCAGCTACGACTACACGGTCAGCGACGGCAATGGCGGCACCAGCACCGCAACCGTCACGATCACCGTGACGCCGCAGCAGGATGCGCCGACCGCCAACAACGACACCGCCGGCACCACCGAAGACACTGCGGTCGCCATCCCGTTGGCGAGCCTGCTGGGCAACGACACGGACCCGGACGCCGGCGACACGCTGACCGTGACGGCCGTCGGCAACCCCGTCGGCGGCACGGTGAGCATCGTCGGCGGTAACGCGGTCTTCACGCCGAACCCGAACTTCACGGGGCCGGCCACTTTCGAATACACGATCTCCGACGGCAATGGCGGCACCGACACTGACACCGTCACGGTGAACGTCGCCGCCGCGCAGGACGCGCCCACGGCCAACGGCGACAGCTTCAGCACGGCCGAAGAAACGCCGGTCACCATGACCACGGCGTCCCTGCTCGCCAACGACACCGACCCCGACACCGGCGACACGCTGGCGGTCACTGGCGTCTCGAACCCGGTCGGAGGCACGATCACCCTCGTGGGCGGAAACGTGACGTTCACGCCGGCGCCGAATTTCACCGGTGCGGCAAGCTACGACTACACGATCAGCGACGGCAACGGCGGGACCAGCACCGCCACGGTCACGGTGAACGTGACGCCCCAGCAGGATGCGCCGACGGCCAATAACGACACGGCGGCGACCACCGAAGATACGCCGGTTTCGATCTCGCTGGCCGCCCTGGCCGGCAACGACACGGACCCCGACGGTGACACGCTCACGGTGACGGCCGTGGGCAACCCGGTGGGCGGCACGGTCACCATCGTCGGTGGCAATGCGGTCTTCACGCCGAACCCGAACTTCACGGGCGCGGCGACCTTCGAGTACACCCTCGGCGACGGCAACGGCGGCACGGACACCGCCACCGTGACAGTGAACGTGGTCGCAGTGCAGGATCCACCCGCGGCGATCAACGACGTGGTGAGCACCGCGGAGGACACGCCCGTGGTCATCCCGACGTCGAGCCTGCTGGCCAACGATGTCGACCCGGACATCGGCGACGTCCTGGCCGTCAGCTCGGTCGGCGGCGCCATCGGCGGCACCGTCAGCCTGGCCGGCGGCAACGTCACCTTCACGCCCGACCCGAACTTCACCGGTGCGGGCAGCTTCACCTACACGATCAGCGACGGCCAGGGCGGCGTCTCGAGCGCCAGCGTCACCGTGAACGTTGCGCCGGTGCAGGACCCGCCGAGCGCGACCAACGATTCGGTGACGACGGCCGAGGACACGCCCGTCACCATCTCGCCGGCGACGCTGACGGGCAACGACAGCGACGCGGACGGCGACACCCTCGGCGTCACGGCCGTCGGCTCCGCGATCGGCGGCAGCGTGGCCATCGTCGGCGGCAACATCGTGTTCACGCCGGATCCGGACTTCACCGGCACCGGCAGCTTCGTCTACACGGTGAGCGACGGGCAGGGCGGTACGGACACCGCGACAGTGAGTGTCGACGTGACACCGGTGCAGGATGCGCCGAGTGCCGCGAACGACGTGGCGGCGACGACCGAAGACACGCCGGTATCGATCCCGCTGGCCACCCTGCTGGGCAACGACGCCGATCCCGACGCCGGCGACACGCTCACGGTGGTCTCCGTGGGCAACGCGGTGGGGGGCACGGTGACCATCGTCGGCGGCAACGCGGTCTTCACGCCGGCTCCCGATTTCATCGGGACAGCGACCTTCGACTACACCATCTCCGACGGCCAGGGCGGCAGCGACACCGCCACCGTGACCGTGACCGTCGCGGCCGCGCAGGACGCGCCGACCGCCAGTGCGGACATCCGCACCACGGCCGAGGACACTCCGGTCACGCTCACGACGGCGTCCCTGCTGGCGAACGATACGGATCCCGACGCGGGCGACACGCTCACGGTCACCGGCGTTTCCAACGCGGTGGGCGGCACGGTCAGCCTGGTGGGCGGCAACGTCACCTTCACGCCGAACCCGGACTTCACCGGCGCCGCGACCTTCGACTACAGCATCAGCGACGGGCAGGGCGGCACCTCCACCGCCACGGTGACCGTCAACGTCACGCCGGCGCAGGACCCGCCGAGCGCCGTGAACGACAGCGTGAGCACGACCGAAGACACGCCGATCTCCATCGCACCGGCGACCTTGCTGGGCAACGACAGCGACCCCGATGCCGGCGACACCTTGGGTGTCATGGCGGTAGGCTCCGCGATCGGAGGGTCGGTCGCCATCGTCGGCGGCAACATCGTGTTCACCCCGGACCCGGATTTCACCGGGGCGGGCAGCTTCCAGTACGTGGTTTCCGACGGCAACGGCGGCACCGACACGGCGACCGTCACGGTGAACGTCACGGCGGCGCAGGATGCACCGACGGCCAATGCCGACGGTTTCAGCACTTCGGAAGACACGCCGGTCGTGATGACCACGGCCAGCCTGCTGGCCAACGACACGGACCCCGACGCGGCCGACACGCTGAGCGTGACGGGTGTCGGCAACCCGGTGGGCGGAACGGTCAGCCTGGCGGGCGGCAACGTCACCTTCACCCCCAACGCGAACTTCACGGGCACGGCCAGCTACCAGTACACGATCAGCGACGGCAATGGCGGCACCAGCACGGCCACCGTCACGGTCAACGTCACGCCGGTGCAGGATGCGCCGACGGCGAACAACGACACGGCGACCACGGCCGAGGACACGCCGGTGTCGATCTCGCTGGCGACGCTGGCCGGCAACGACACGGATCCGGATGCGGGCAACACCCTCACGGTGCTGTCCGTGGGCAACCCGGTGGGCGGCACGGTCGTCATCGTCGGTGGCAACGCGGTGTTCACACCGAACCCCAACTTCACCGGCGCGGCCACGTTCGAGTACACGATCAGCGATGGCAACGGCGGCACCGACACTGCCACGGTGACGGTGAACGTCACGGCGGTCAACGACGCGCCCACGGCGAACGACGACGGCTTCAGCACCGCTGAAGACACCCCGGTGGTCATGACCACGGCGTCCCTGCTGGCCAACGACACCGATCCGGACACCGGCAACACCCTCGCGGTGACGGCCGTCTCCAACCCGGTAGGTGGCACGGTCAGTCTCGTGGGTGGCAACGTCACATTCACCCCGAACCCGAACTTCACGGGCACGGCCAGCTACGACTACACCATCAGCGACGGCAACGGCGGCAT
>NZ_JBBHGT010000010.1:0-4968 GCF_037572435.1 Ramlibacter sp. PS3R-8 | reverse complement strand
ATTATTCGTCTCCACTGAAGGCCGGAGTGTCCCTGATCGAAATTCCGGTTTGCTTCTGACATCATTGGCTTAAAGGCGCAGACGTTTCGCGCCGACATAACTGTGGCAATCACGCGACGCGAATTCATGGCACTGAAACAAATCCTTGACAGCTACAGAACTGCAGCCCTTTCGGAGCGAGAGAAGGGCACGTATTTCGAGGAGCTAATCCTGTGCTACCTGCGGAACGAAGCGAGCTACAAGGATCTATACCAGGCGGTCTGGACGTACTCCGATTGGGCAGCAATCCAAGGCCTCGACAAGCGCGATACGGGCATTGACCTCGTTGCCCAAACAGCTGGCACAAACGAGTTCCACGCCATCCAGTGCAAGCTGTATTCAGAGGACTATCGGCTCCAGAAGGCGGACATCGACAGCTTCTTCACCGCGTCAGGAAAAAAGCCGTTCGCGCATCGCGTAATCGTCACCACCACGAACAAGTGGAGTGAACACGCGGAGGAAGCGCTGCGGGATCAGCAGCCTCCAGTCACCAAGATCGACCTATTCGATCTCGAAAACAGCCAAATCGACTGGGACGCTTTCGCGAGAACTGAGTCGGCCGTCCTAAAACAGAAGAAAACGCCCAGACCGCACCAACTCAAAGCAGTTGATGACGTGATCACCGGTCTCTTAGGGCACGACCGCGGCAAGATGATCATGGCGTGCGGAACAGGCAAGACGTTCACAAGCCTGAAGGTCGCAGAACACTTCGCGGGTGCCGGCGGCCGCGTACTGTTCCTCGTGCCCAGTCTTGCACTGCTCTCTCAGAGTTTCACCGAGTGGACCCAAGAGAGCTCCATTCCTCTCCACAGCTTCGCTGTGTGTTCCGACAGCGACATTGGGAAGAAGCGAAAAAAGGAAGACGACACGGTCCAGACCTTCACCCACGAACTCAGATACCCGGCAACCACAAGTGCGGTCCGTCTTGCGGAGGAAATGGCAAAGCGCCACGACTCCGCTCACATGAGCGTTGTGTTCAGCACCTACCACTCAGTCGATGTGATCGGGCAGTCACAGGCTGCTTTCGGCTTGGACGACTTTGACCTCATCGTATGCGATGAAGCTCACCGGACAACGGGTGCCACATTTGATGACGAAGACGAAAGCAACTTCGTCAAGGTCCACGACGCAAGCTTGATTCGCGGAAGGAAGCGGTTGTACATGACCGCGACGCCACGGATCTATGGCGACAACGCCAAGGCATCCGCCGAAAAAGACAACGTGGCCTTGTGCAGCATGGACGACGAATCCATGTTCGGTCCAGAACTGCACGTCATCACATTTTCGGAAGCCGTCAAGCGCGGACTGCTCGTCGATTACAAGGTGATAGTCCTGGCGGTTGAGGAGAAGCATGTCAATCGGCGCCTTCAACAGTTATTGGCCGACGAGAACAACCAGCTGAAGGTAGATGACGCCGCGAAGATCATCGGGTGTTGGAAGGCGCTGTCGAAACAGGAACTCCAAGAGAGCTTGTCCGGCGACGCTGATCCGATGAGAAGAGCGGTTGCTTTCTGCCAAGTGATCGAAGTCTCTAAGGGAGCGAAGACACACAAGACAAGCTCAAAGAACATTGCCGGGATGTTCCAAGCAGTAGTGGAGGCGTACAAGGAGTCCATCGCTGCTGATGAAGATGCGGTAGACAGTGCCGCTGCCACGCTGATCTGCGAAGCAGACCACGTAGATGGCAGCATGAACGCGACCGAGAAGGAAGCAAAACTCGCTTGGCTGAAGTCGGAGCCGCCCGCGGAAACATGCCGAGTCCTAAGCAACGTGCGGTGCCTCTCCGAGGGGGTGGACGTGCCGGCCTTGGATGCCGTGCTGTTTCTCACACCGCGCAATTCTCAGGTCGATGTGGTTCAGTCCGTGGGGCGGGTGATGCGGACGACGCCTGACGGGAACAAGAAGCGCGGATACGTAGTACTACCCGTCGTGATTCCCGCTGGAGTTGAGCCGCACGACGCCCTAAATGACAACAAGACATACAAGGTAGTTTGGCAGGTGCTCCAAGCGCTTCGCTCCCACGACGACCGGTTCGATGCGATGGTCAACAAGCTGGACCTGACGGGGAGAGACACATCAAAGATGGAGGTAATCGCTGTTAGCGACAAGACGCACCGGAAGGCGAAGAAGACCCCCGGAACGAAGAAAAATGATGCAGGTCGAGGTGCCTTCACAGTCGGAGAGCCGGAGCCAAAGCGCTACGGCAAAGAAGACCAGCCGGAACTTGAGTTCGAGATCGGCGAGATCGAAAGGGCTATCTACGCGAAGCTGGTCCAGAAGGTTGGAAATCGAAATCACTGGGAGGAATGGGCGAATGACATCGCGAGGATTGCTCGCACACACATCGCACGTATTGCCGGAATAATTGAGAATCCAGCGTGCGAGAAGGAACGCTCCGCCTTTCGCGCGTTCGCTGACGAACTGCGCGACGATCTAAACGGCAGCATCAGCGATAGCGAGGTCGTTGAGATGTTGGCGCAGCATCTCATCACTAAGCCGGTTTTCGATGCGCTGTTCGAGGACTACAGCTTTGCGCAGAACAACCCAATGTCGCTTGCCATGCAGGGCGTTTTGGATGTCCTACAAGAACACCGCATTGATAAAGAGGCGGACACACTGCAGCGCTTCTACGACAGCGTGAAGCTGCGGGCTGAAGGCATAGACAACGCTGCTGGCAAGCAGAAGATCATTGTCGAGCTATACGACAAGTTTTTTGCTAACGCCTTTCCTCGCCTTCGGGACAAGCTTGGCATCGTCTACACGCCTGTCGAAGTGGTCGACTTCATTCTGCACAGTGTGGATCACTTGTTGCGCCGAGAGTTTGGTCAAACGCTGGGCAGCAAGGGCGTGCACATTGTGGACCCGTTCACCGGCACCGGCACTTTCATTACTCGGCTACTGGAATCTGGCCTGATTCATCCCGACGAGTTGGCGCACAAATACAAGTACGAGATTCATGCCAACGAGATCGTGCTGCTCGCTTACTACATTGCGGCAATCAACATTGAGGCGAGCTACCACGGAATTGTCGGTGGAAGCTACCTTCCGTTTGAAGGAATTCTGCTCACTGACACCTTCCAGATGTACGAGAAGGACGACTTAGTCGACAGGCTGCTGGTGGATAACAGTACCCGGCGTCGGAGGCAAAAGGAGCTGGACATTCGGGTGATCGTGGGAAACCCACCGTACTCCGCGAAACAGGAGAGCGGCAACGACAACAATGCGAACATCTCGTACCCAGCACTGGATTCGCGAATCCGTGACACCTACGCCGCACGCTCTGATGCGACTAACAAGACGTCTCTGTATGACAGCTACATTCGTTCAATCAGATGGGCCACTGACAGAATTGGTGATGCCGGAATTGTCGGTTTTGTAACCAATGCTGGTTGGCTGGAATCCAACACAACAGACGGCCTACGGAAATGTTTGGCCGAAGAGTTTTCCACTTTGTATGTGTTCCATCTGCGAGGCAATCAGCGCACCAGTGGCGAAACCTCCCGCAAGGAGGGCGGAAAGATCTTTGGCAGTGGGAGTCGCGCCCCTATCGCCATTTCGTTGCTTGTAAAGAATCCACGGGCCAGGCTGCATGGCCAGATCCATGTTCATGACATTGGTGATTACTTAACCCGCGAAGACAAGCTTGAGAAGATCGCCAGCTACGGGAGCGTAGCTGGCGTGCCCGGATGGCAGATGATCACGCCGGACGCCCATGGTGACTGGCTGAAACAGCGAGATGACACCTTCGAGGAGTTCATGGCGTTGGGCGACAAGAGCAACAAGGAGTCGACCCTGTTCGCCGACTATTCCCGCGGGTTAGAGACGGGACGCGACGCATGGATATACAACAGCTCTCAATCAAATCTGCGACGGAACCTCACCTCAACGATTGACTTCTATAACTCAGAGGTTGCCCGATTTAGGGAAGCGACCATTGATCTGACTCCAAAGGCAAGAAGCGAGCTTGTCACCGATTTCATTGGAACTGATCCGGCGAAGATCAGCTGGACGCGCGGTTTGCGTAATGACTGTGCGAAGGGAAAGATGGCTCAGTTTCGGGAGGCCGGCCTCATTAAATGTCTTTATAGGCCATTCACCAAGCAGCACGCTTACTTTGATCGAATGCTGAACGCTTATGTGAATCAGTTGCCACGCATCTATCCGGATTCCCAGTCTGCAAACCTGACCATCTGTGTTCCGGGAATCGGCGGCGACAAGGGCTTTTCCGCGTTAATAGCAAACCAGATCACCGACTTAAACCTTGCTCCAGGCATGGGCGGGTATCAGTGCTTCCCGCTTTATCTCTACGAGCAAGCTCCGGCACCTTCCGAGGCTCAAACCTTGTTCGAAGAAGAAGGGGTGCCGCCTATCAAACCCGGTCCCCATCGCCGGCGCGATGCCATTACGGACGCGGGTTTGGCTCACTTCCGAGCCGCCTACCCAGGCGAAACGATTAGCAAGGAAGACTTGTTCTATTACGTCTACGGAATCCTTCACTCGCCCGAGTACCGCGAGCGCTTTGCCGACAACCTGAGCAAGGAGCTACCGCGTATACCTCGTGTCAGGACGGCTGCCGACTGGTGGGCCTTCAGCCAAGCGGGGCGTAACTTGGCCAAGCTGCACCTGGAGTACGAAGCGGCTCCGATGTTCAACGATGCTCGCATCGAGCCTGATGAGAAGCAACTAACCGCCGCGGACTATCGAGTCGAGAAGATGAGGTTCGGCAAGGGAAAGGATCGGACGACAATTCACTACAACGCGCGTATCACCGTGAGCGGAATTCCGCTCGATGCTTACGACTACGTTGTGAATGGCAAGCCGGCGATTGAATGGGTGATTGAGCGTCAGGCGGTGAGAATCGACAAGGACAGCGGCATCGTCAACGACGCTAACGATTGGGCAGTAGCAACGACAGGCAACCCGCGCTAC
>NZ_JBBHGT010000009.1:0-52410 GCF_037572435.1 Ramlibacter sp. PS3R-8 | reverse complement strand
GGCCAACGACACCGACCCGGACACCGGCAACACGCTCGGCATCACCGCCGTGGGCAACCCCGTGGGCGGCACCGTCGCCGTCGTCGGCGGGAACGTCGTCTTCACGCCGAACCCGAATTTCGTCGGCACGGCGACCTTCGAATACACCGTGAGCGACGGCAACGGCGGAACCGATACCGCCGTGGTCAGCGTCAACGTGACGCCGGTGCAGGACGCGCCCACCGCCGGTGCCGACAGCTTGAGCACCGCGGAAGACACGCCTGTCACCGTCCCCGTTGCAAGCCTGCTGGCGAACGATACCGACCCCGACGCCGGCAACACATTGACCGTCACGGGCGTGGGCAACCCCATCGGTGGCACCGTCACCTTGATCGGCGGCAACGTCACCTTCACGCCCAACCCGAACTTCACGGGCACGGCCAGCTACGACTACACCATCAGCGACGGCAACGGCGGCACGAGCACCGCCACCGTCACGGTCAACGTCACGCCGGTCCAGGACAGCCCCAGCGCCAACAACGACACGGTCTCGACCAACGAGGACACACCGCTCACGATCGCGCCGGCCACGCTGCTCGGCAACGATACCGACCCGGACGCCGGAGCGACCCTGAGCATCATCGCTGTCGGAAATGCGGTGGGCGGCACGGTTGCCATCGTCGCGGGCAACGTGGTGTTCACGCCGACCGCCAACTTCGCGGGCGCTGCGACCTTCGAATACACCGTGAGCGACGGCCAGGGCGGCACCGACACGGCGACGGTCACGGTGAACGTGGCGGCAGTGCAGGATGCGCCGACGGCGATTGGCGACACCGTCACCACCGCCGAGGACACGCCGGTGACCACCACCGTCACGAGCCTGCTGGCGAACGACACCGACCCCGACGCGGGCAACACCTTGACCGTGACGGGCGTGGGCAACGCAGTGGGTGGAACCGTCACCCTTTCCGGCGGCAACGTGACTTTCACGCCGAATCCCAACTTCACGGGCGCCGGCAGCTACGAGTACACCATCAGCGACGGCCAGGGCGGCACGAGCACGGCCACCGTCACCGTGAACGTGAGCCCGGTGCAGGACGCGCCGGCGGCAGGCAACGACACCGTCGCGACCGCGGAGGACACGCCGCTCACCATCACGCCGGCAACCCTGCTGGGCAACGACACGGATCCGGACTCGGGCGATACGCTCAGCATCTCCGCCGTGGGCAACGCGGTGGGCGGCACGGTTGCCATCGTTGCCGGCAATGTCGTCTTCACGCCGACGCCCGACTTCAACGGCGCCGCCAGCTTCGAATACACGGTGAGCGACGGCAACGGCGGCACCGACACCGCCGTCGTGACCGTGAACGTCGGCACGCAGGCGGACATCGCCGGGGACCTGGCGACCGCGGCCCAGGACACGCCGATCACCATCGACGTGCTGGCCAACGACAGTTTCGAAGGCACGCCGGTCATCACGGCCATCAACGGCACGGCCATCACGGATGGAGGCGGCGGCGTCGCGGTCACGAATGGCAGCGTCAGCCTCGTCGGCGGCGAGCTGGTGTTCACGCCGGCGGCGGGATTCAGCGGCGCGGTGCCCGCTTTCAGCTACACCGTCACCTCCGGGGGCGTGACGGAAACCGCGGCCGTCAACGTGAGCGTGGTTCCGACACCGACGGTCACGGCCGTGACCAGCCCGTCCGCCACCGAAGGCAGCGACCTGGTCTTCAGCGTCACGTTGTCGAATGCCTCGCCCATCGCAACCACCTATCCGTACACGCTGGGCGGCGGCAGCGCATCCGGCGCCGATTACGGCGCGGTCACGTTCAGCGACGGCGTCACGCTCGCGGGCGGCGTGCTGACGGTCCCCGCCGGCGTCACCAGCTTCACCATCACCGTCGCCGGTGTCCAGGACGCGCTGGACGAGGGCAGCGAAACCGTTCCGCTGACTGTAGGCGGCGCAACGGCCACCGGCACGCTGAACGACGATGACCCGGCGCCCAGCCTCAGCATCAATGACGTCGTCGTCAACGAGGCCGCCGGTACGGCGACATTCACCGTCACCCTGAACGCCGTGTCCGGCCAGACCGTGACCGTCGACTACGGCACATCGAACGGGACGGCGGCATCCGGTGGCGACTACACGACGGCGGCGGGCACGCTGACCTTCGCCCCCGGGGTGACGACGCAAACCATCACGGTGCCGATCGGCAACGACACGATCTTCGAGGGTGCGACCAACGAGACCTTCAACGTCACCCTGTCGAACCCGGGCAATGCCACCATCGCGGACGGCAGCGGAGCAGGCGGGATCGTCGACGACGACGCGGCGCCGGTGGTAACCACCATCAGCAGCCCCTCCGCGACCGAAGGTGGCGACCTGGTCTTCACGATCACGCTGAGCAACGCGTCGAGCACGACCACCACCGTCCCGTTCGTGATCGGCGGTACCGCCACGTCGGGGACCGACTACGGCGTGGCGCCCACCTTCACCAACGGCGTAACCTTGTCGGGTGCGAACCTCGTGATTCCCGCGGGCGTGACCAGCTTCACGGCCACGATCGCGACCGTCGGCGACACGCTCGACGAGACCGACGAGACGCTGGTCGTCACGGCGGCGGGCGGCGCCACCGGCACGGGCACCATCCAGGACAACGACCCGGCGCCGTCCCTGAGCGTCAACGACGTGACGGTCAGCGAGGCGGCGGGCACGATGACCTTCACGGTCACGCTGAATGCCGTGTCGGGCCAGTCCGTCACCGTGAACTACGCCACCGGGAACGGCACGGCCACGGCGGGCAGCGACTACACGTCCGCCTCCGGGACCCTGACCTTCGCGCCCGGCGTGACCACGCAGACGGTCACGGTGAGCATCCTCAACGACCTCGCCACCGAGGCGTCCGAGACCTTCAACCTGACCTTGTCCTCACCGACGAACGCCACCGTCGCGGATGGCACGGGCGTCGCGACGATCACGGACAACGACCAGGCCCCGGTGGTGGACCTCGACGGCAACAATTCCTCGGGCGCCGCGGGCACGGGCTATGCCGCCACGTTCACGGAGAACGGCGCCGCGGTCGCGGTCGGGGATGCCGACATCGCCGTGACGGACGTCGACAGCACGACGGTGACCGGCGCCACGATCACGCTGACCAACGCGCAGGCCGGCGACGTCCTCGCCGCCGGTGGAATGCCGGCGGGAATCACTGCCACCATCGTGGGCAACGTGGTGACGCTCAGCGGCGCCGGCTCCCTGGCCGACTACCAGACCGCGATTCGCGCCGTGACTTTCGCCAGCAGCAGCGAAAACCCGGGCACGACCGCCCGCACCATCGAGGTTGTCGTCACCGACGGCAACGCGACCAGCGCAGTGGCCACCGCGACTATCAGCGTCGTGGCGGTGAACGACGCCCCGGTGAACTCGGTGCCGGGCGCCCAGATCGCCGCCGAGGACACCGTGAAGGTGTTCAGCACCGCCGGCTCGAACGCGATCACGGTGGCCGACGTCGACGGCGGCACCTTGACCACCACGGTCAGCGTCACCAACGGCTCGCTGACTGCCGTGGCCTTCGCCGGCGCCACGATCACGAACAACGGGACTTCGAGCGTCACGATCACCGGAACGGCAGCCGCCATCAACGGCGCGCTGGACGGCCTCGGTTTCACCAATACGGGCGACTACAACGGAAGCGCGACGCTCACCGTGACGACCAACGATGGCGCCGCGCTGGACACCGACCTCATCGCCATCACCGTGAACGCGGTCGCGGACATTGCCGCCGACAACGTCAGCACCGCGGAGGACACCCCGGTCACGATCGACGTCCTGGGCACCGACAGCTTCGAGAACCCGGGCCGCGTCATCACCGCGATCAACGGCACGGCGATCGTGGACGGCGGCGCATCCGTGGCGGTCACGAACGGCAGCGTCGCGCTGGTCGGTGGCCAACTGGTCTTCAGCCCGGCCGCCAACTTCAACGGCGCGGTGCCGGCTTTCAGCTACACCGTCACCTCCGGCGGCGTCACCGAGACGGCCAACGTGACAGTGAACGTCACGGCGGTCAACGATGCACCGGTGGGCGTCGCGAACAACTACAGCGCCGTCGAGGGCACGACGGTCCTGCGCGGAACCGTGCTGGCCAACGACACCGACATCGACAGCGTGCTGCTGTCTGCCTTCCAGGTGGCGACCACCGCAGGTGGACCGGCGGTCCCGGTGAACGGGACCAACGCGATCACCACCGCCCTGGGCGGCACGGTGATCATGAACACCGACGGGACGTTCACGTACACGCCCCCGGCAAGGCTGCACAACGACGCGGTGGCCGACGTGGACAGCTTCGTCTACAAGGCCTCCGACGGCACCGACAGCTCGGGCTGGACCACCGTGAGCCTCACCATCACCGACACGGGCGTCACCGCCATCGCGGACGCCGACAGCGTCGGCCGCGGCGGCACCACGGCCGGCAACGTGATCACGGGCGCGGGCGGGGTCTCGGCGGATACGCTGGGCGCGGACTCCGCGGCGCTGTCGAATGTGAGTTTCACGGGAACGGCCTTGTCGACCACCTTCAGCGGTGGCGCCTGGACCATCGTCACCGAGACCGGCACGCTGGTGATCAACCAGTCCGGTGCTTACACGTATTCCTCACTGGGCAACGTGACGATTGGCACCGGCCAGAACCAGGCAGCCTGGACCAGCGCGGGCGTCGCGACCTACGGCTTCGCGGGCGCGGTGCCCTTCACCGGCGCAGGCGCCGCGAATGCGGGTCTCGACCTGTCCACGCTCACGCCGGCCCGCGCCGGCGCCATCAACGCCAACACAGGCCTGGGCGTGACTGCAGGCACGACCACCAGCATCGACCAGAACGAGTACCTGGTGATGAACATGGGGCGCAGCTCCACCTCGGCGACGCTGACTTTCAGCGGCTTGGGCAACAACGAGACCGCGACCTGGTATGCATATTCGGCGACCGGCGCCTACCTGGGCACGGGCAGCGCCACCAACGCGGGAACCGGGACGGTGAACGTCGGCGTGCCCTTCTACTACCTGGTGGTCACGGGCGGCGTGGGCGATGCCTTCCGCGTCAACGGCATCAACAGCATCACGGCGACGCCCACCGTCACCTTCAACTACACGCTGACCGATGCCGATGGCAGCAGCTCTTCGTCGACGCTGGCCGTGTCCACCAGCACGACCATCGGCGCCGTGGCGAACACCGCGATGGTCAACGAATCCGGACTGTCGGACGGGACCCAGGCCAACGGGCAGCCCACCATCGCCAGCGGCAATCTGCTGGACAACGACACCGGCCTGACCGGCACGACGACGATCACCGCGGTGGCGGGCGTGACGCCGGTGGCCGGAGTGATCACGGTGACGGACGCCTTCGGCACGCTGCAGGTGTACACCGTGGCGGGCGGCGGCCGCTCCGCCGGGGATTACGTCTACACGCTGAACGCCAACACCACGCAGGGCACGAACGACGTCCGCACTTACAGCTACACGATCACGGACTCGGCGACCGCGCAAACGTCGACTTCGAACCTGACCGTGACCGTACAGGACGATGCACCGCAGGCCGTCAGCGCGTCGGCCGAGGTGGCGGAGATCCCGGGCACCGCCTACAACATGGTGCTGATCCTGGACATTTCCGGCAGCATGGAGACCAACATCTATGGCGGCGAGGTCCGATCCGTGGCCGCCGACGGCACCGCGACCATCACGACGCGCCTCGAGATGGCCAAGGCCGGATTGGTGGCGCTGGTCGAGGAGTATTTCAGCCAGACCGGCAACGTGACGGTGAAGCTGGGCGTTTTTGCGGACGGGGCGGTGATGCTCAACGGGGGGGCCGCGTACGCCGGCAAGACGGCGATCGTCAACGCCATCAACGCCATCACCGGCAACGAGCTGACCAACCAGCTTGCCACGGACTATGAAGATGGCATCGCCATCATGCAGGCCGCGTTCGGCACGCCGTCATCGTCCGTGCAGAATGTTTCGTACTTCATGTCGGACGGGGCGCCCACCACCCCCACCGCCGCCAACACCGCCATCGCGAACTACATTGCCTTCGCCAACGCGAACAACATCAAGTCCTACTCCGTGGGCATAGGCACCGGCATCGCGGATGTCAGCTTCCTGAACAACCTGCACAACGTCGACGCCGACTTGAACGGGGCGATCGACTCCGCGGTGATCGTGCCCGACCTGAACAAGCTGGACGAAACCCTGGTCGCCACGGTTCCCACCGCCTACTCCGGCAGCGTCGGCGGAACCGGCGGTGCGAGCAACGTGACCTTCGGCGCCGACGGCGGCTACATCAAGTACATCGAGGTGATGCTGGACAGCAATGCCAACGGCACCGCCGACCAGCTGGTGCGCTTCACCTACAACCCGGCCACCGGCCAGATCACGCAGAACAGCAGTTTCCTCACCGGTTACCCGATCACCAACGACACGGTGAACCTGGGCAGCACCTCCGGCTTCGTGTTCGGTTCGTTGAATTTCAACTTCAAGACGGGTGAATACACCTACTACACCGCCAACGGCATCAACGAGGGCGATTCTTTCAACATCGGCTTCCAGGTCATGGATGGGGACGGCGACACGGCGAACGCCGTGCAGACGGTGACGATCGTCGATGGGCAGCCGATCGCGCGCAGCGACTACGACACCCTGGTGCCGAAGTCCACCTTCTTCGAAGGCAACGTGGTCAACGGGATCGGCACCGATGGCGGCGCGATCGACAGCATCGCGGAATTCTCCTCGTCGTCCGTGAGCAAGGACACCATCCTCGACGGCGCGGTGGTGACGTCCGTGACCTTCAAGAGCGTCGTGTTCGACCTGACCGTCAATTCGTCCGGCACGGCAGCGGGGGGGACGTACACGATCAGCGGGGGCCGCCTCACGTGGACGAGCGCGACCTCGTCGTTCATCTTCGACAACGACGGGTACTACAAGTACACGCCGCCGGCGACCCAGACGGCCGCTCCCACCCAGGCCGCAGCCGTCACGACCAGCTTCACGTCCGCTGTCAATGCGTCGGCCAACGGAGTGACCATCACCGGCTACACCCGCACCGGCAACCTGGAGGGCGCCGCGAACTCCACCCTGACGTACACGGCAGGCAGCGGCGTCGGGGTCACCGGCGGCGGCGACAACACGGTGGTGAACGACCTCGAAACCCTGGTCGTGGTGTTCAGCCGCACCACGCACCCGCGCGGCGTGCAGAACGTCAGCTTCAACATCAACGCGGCCAGCAGCAACCTGAACGGCACGCAGACCGTCACGTACACCGCTTACGACATCCACGGCAACTTGCTGGGGCAGTTCTCCAGCGGCGCCGAAAACACCGTCGCGCTGCCTGCCAGCTGGAGCAACATCGGCCGCATCGAGATCGAGGCGGGCAGCGCATCCGATGCCCGCATCGCAGGCGTCACGTTCAACAGCATCACGGGGTCGGGCACGGCCGCCGCGGTCGCGCCTGAATCCATCAACTACACGCTGACCGACCTGGATGGCGATGCGTCCTCGGCCACGCTGAACCTGGGCGTCATCAGCGACCAGTACGCGGGCTCCACCGGCAACGACACGCTGACGGGCACGCTGGTCAACGACTACGTCTCCGGCAACGCGGGCAACGACTCGCTTGCGGGCGGCGCCGGTTACGACCTGATCCGCGGCGATGCCGGCAACGACACCATCGACGGCGGCGCCGACGCCGACCGCCTGTTCGGCGGAGATGGCGCCGACTCCATCATCGGTGGCACGGGCGCCGACGAACTGAACGGGGAGGATGGCAACGACACGCTGGTGGCAGGCGACGGCAACGATTCGCTGGCAGGCGGCGCCGGCGTCGACGTGCTGACCGGCGGCCTGGGCGCCGACACGCTGCGGGGCGGCGCGGGCAACGACGCCGTCGACGCCAGCATCGACCTCGTTTCCGACGTCTTCGCATGGCAACTCGCCGACGTGGGTGCCAAGGGCGTGCCGGCCATGGACACCCTGCTGAATTTCAACGCGGCCACCGCGGGAACGGGCGGCGACGTGCTGGACTTGCGCGACCTGCTGGCCGGCGAGAACCACGACGTCGGCACGGGCAACCTGGACGACTTCCTGCAATTCGAGAAGTCGGGTTCCAACACGATCATCCACGTCAGCAGCACCGGAGAGTTTTCCTCGGGCTACAGCGCCTCGCGCGAGGTCCAGACGATCGTCATTTCCGGAGTCGACCTGGTCGGTTCCATGAACACGGACCAGCAGATCATCCAGGACCTGCTGGCCAAGGGCAAGCTGCTGGCGGACTGACCGCGGCGAGGAAGAGGAAGAGGGCATGAACCAGAATACGAACGAGAAAGACGCGCGCCGACGACGGAACGGGGCGCGGCGAGCGATCGCGCTGCTGCTGTGCGGGCCGGTGCTGCTGGCCCATGCCCAGGTGGCGCAGCCGCCGCTGACGCTGCGCGACGCGGCCCAGCAGGCGGTGCTGACCAATCCGGAAGTGCTGGCGCGCTGGCATGGCGTGCGTGCCGCCGAGGGCGAGCGTGACGCTGCCCGCGGCGGTTTCTTCCCGCGCGTGGACCTGAGCCTCTCGGCCGGCAACGAGCGCCAGAACGACGTGACCGGCGGCAACTATGGGCGCGGCTCCGGCAGCCTGACGCTGACGCAGTTGCTGTACGACGGCTTCGCGACGCGCGACGAGGTCCGCCGGCTGGACCACACGACGCGCGTGCGCCTGTTCGAGCTGATCTCCACGTCCGAGTCCGTGGCGCTGGAAGCCGCGCGTGCCTTCCTCGACGTGGTGCGCTATCGCGATCTCGTGCAGCTGGCCGAAGAGAACTTCATCGAGCACCGCACCGTGTATGCGCAGACCGACCAGCGCGTGAAGGCCAAGGTGGCCCGCGCGGTGGATTTCGAACAGGTCACCGGCCGGCTGGCGCTGGCCGAAGCGAACCTGTTGATCGAAACCTCCAACCTGCACGACACGACGGCGCGCTTCCAGCGCATCGTCGGCCGGACGCCGCCGGCGCAATTGGCCGTGCCCCCGCACCTCACGCAGGGCCTGCCGAACGACGCGACCACGGCGCTGGTGCAGACCAGCGAGCGCAACGCGGCCGTGCTGGCCGCGATCGAAAGCGTGCGCGCGGCCAATGCGGCGCTGGACGTGCGCAAGGATGCTTACGCGCCGCGGATCGACTTTCGCCTGCGCCGCGACCAGGGCCGCAACGTGGACGGACTGCCCGGCGGCACCAACGCCAACGTGGCGGAAGTGGTGCTGAACTGGAACCTGTTCAACGGCTTCGCAGACCGGGCGCGCGAGCGCCAGTTCGCCGAGCAGGCGAACGTGGCGCGGGACCAGCGTGACAAGACCTGCCGCGACCTGCGTCAGACCACCCTGATCGCTTACAACGATGGGGTGAAGCTGCGCGAGCAACTCGAATACCTGCTGCTGCACGAGTCCTCCCTGGACAAGACGCTCGTTGCGTATCGCCAGCAATTCCAGATCGGCCAGCGCTCGCTGCTGGACTTGCTGGACACCGAGAACGAGCGCTACCAGGCCCGCCGCTCGGTCGTCAATGCGCGCATCGACCTGGCCCTGGCCTACATCCGGCTGCACGCAGGCATCGGGACCCTCCTGCAGGCGCTGGACCTTTCGCGTCCCGCCACCAGGGACGACCAGGACCTGCGGACGTGGGCGATCGACGGCGACGGCGCGCAGCAGTGCCCGCCGGAGCCCGTCGCGGTGTACACCGTGGACAAGGACGCGCTGGTGCAGCGCGCCATGCAGCAGGTGCTGCGCACCCCCGCGCCGACCTTGTCGGCCGCCCTGGAGCGGCCTGATGCCTCGGCTGCCGCGCCCGTGGTGGTCGCCCCCGCGGCTCCCGCTGCCGCGCCCGTGGTGGTCGCCCCCGCGGCTCCCGCTGCCGCGCCGTCCATGGACGCGGTGCTTTCCGCGCTGGAGACCTGGCGAGCTGCCTGGGCGCGCCGCGATGTGGACGCCTACCTGCGCTCCTATGGTCCCGCCTTCGTCGCGCCGCAGGGCATGGAGCGCAAAGCCTGGGAGCAAAGACGCCGCGCGATCATCGGCAAGTCGAGCGGCGTGAGTGTCGACCTCGGCCAGCCGGAGGTCGCCTTCGTCGCTGAAGACCGGGCGACGACACGCTTCACGCAGACCTACCGGTCGGCCAGCTACGAGGACCGTGTGCGCAAGACTCTGGAGTGGCAGCGCCTCGATGGCCGCTGGGTGATCGTGTCGGAGACCAGCGAGCCGCTGGCGGCGCGTTGACGCTCAGCCCTGCTGCCGCAGCCTGAAGCGTTGCAGCTTTCCGGTTTCCGTGCGCGGCAGGGCGGCGACGAACTGGATCTCGCGCGGGTACTTGAAGGGCGCGATCGTGGCCTTCACGTGGTCCTGCAGCGCCTTGACCATGGCGGCGTCGCCGGCGTGGCCGTCCTTCAGCACGCAGAACGCCTTGACGATCATCCCGCGCTCGTCGTCGGGCTTGCCGATCACGCCGCACTCCGCCACGGCAGGGTGCTTGAGCAAGGCGTCTTCCACCTCGGGGCCGCCGACGTTGTAGCCGGCCGTGATGATCATGTCATCGGCGCGCGCCTGGTAGAAGAAGTAGCCGTCGGCGTCCTGCACGAAGGCGTCGCCGGGATAGTTCCAGCCGTCCCGGACGTAGTCGGCCTGCCGCGGCTCGTCCAGGTACTTGCAGCCCGTGGGGCCGACCACGGCCAGCTTGCCGACGGTGCCGCGCGGCACCTCCTTGCCCTCGTCGTCCACCACGCGCGCCGTGTACCCGGGCACCACCCTGCCGACGGCGCCGCGGCGAACCTGGTCGCCCGCCGAGGAGATGAAGATGTGGAACATCTCGGTGGCGCCGATGCCGTCCAGCATCTCCAGGCCGCTGGCCTGCTTCCACAACTGGCGCGTCGCATCCGGCAGGCCTTCTCCCGCACTCACGCTGATGCGCAGGCGGCCCACCCCGTGCTCGCGCGCAAAGGCGGCGGCCTGGCGGTAGAAAGTGGGCGCGGTGTAGCAGATCGTGGCGCCAACCTCGTTGATGGTGCGCACCAGCGACTCCGGGGTGTACGGGGCATCGGGAAAGTACACCGAGGCGCCGGCCCACATCGGGAACACCAGCAAGCCTCCCAGCCCGAAGGTGAAAGCCAGCGGCGGGCTGCCGACGACAACGTCTTCCGGCGTCGCGCGCAATACATGCCGCGGCCAGGCCTCGCACGCGGCCAGCACGTCGCGGTGGGTGTGCACCGCCGCCTTGGGCCTCCCCGTGGTGCCGGATGTGAAGGCCAGCATCGCGATGTCGTCGGCCGCCGTGGGACACGCGCTGAACTCGCCCGACCGTTGCGCCGAGCGGCTCTCCAGTGAACCGGCCACGCCCGGTGCGTTGAATCGCACCACTTCCCGCAGCACGGGGCGGCCGTCGCGCGCCAGTTCCAGCTCGTCGCCCAGCCGGTCTTCGCACAGTGCGAATGACGGCTGCGCCTTGTCGATGATGTCGCCCAACTCGCGCGCGCGCAGCAGCGGCATCGTGGCGACCGCAATGCCGCCGGCCTTGACGACCGCCAGCCAGGCCAGCGCCATGGCGATGGAGTTGCCGCCGCGCAGCAGGACCCGGTTGCCCGGCACGAGCCTCAGGTCATCCACCAGCACGCGACACATGCGGTCCACCTGTTCGCGCGCCTGCGCGTAGGTGAGCGTCAGGCGCGACGAGCGCAGCATCGGCCGGGAGCCCCAGCCACGCTCGGCCGCGCGGTCCAGCAGTTCGGCCACCAGGTTCAGGCGCGGCGGCAGCTGCAGTTCGGGCAATTCATAGTGCAGTTGCGGCCACTGCGCGCGCGGCGGCAGGCGGTCGTGCACGAAGCGGTCCACCTGCGCGGAAGCAATCGGAGCCCTCATGGTGCGGCCTCCCTGGGCGCGGTGGTCGCCTGCTCCTTGACCTTGCCCAGCAGCTTGTGCAACGTACCGATGTCCTTGTCGGTCAGGCCCGAGAACGCCTGCACGATCCAGTCCTCGTGCTCGCGCGCCATGTCGTGGAACTGCTTGCGGCCCTTGGCCGTGAGGCGAACGCAATAGGCGCGGCGGTCGCCCTCGACGTCGATGCGTTCCACCAGCCGCTCGGCGACCAGCTGGTCGGTGATGCCGGTCACGTTGCCGCCGGTCACCATCATGCGGCGCGACAGCTCGTTCATCTTCAAGCCTTCCGGAGCGCGTTCGAGCTGCGCCATCAGGTCGAAGCGGGGCAGGGTGGTGTCGAAGCGCTGGCGCAGCAGTCCGCGGACCTGCTTTTCCACCAGCTGGGTGCAGGTCAGCAGCCGCAGCCACAAACGCAGGGCTTCCGGGTGCTCGCTGTGCACGCGCGCTTCCATGTCCATGGGGAGTCCTTTGAAGGGGTCTAAATAGTTTAGGCCTGAACTAATCGCGGGGCAAGCACACCCGGGCATGGCGTTTACCCGGGCGGTTGACGGCACGGCCGGTCGAGTCAAGAATTTGGCTTATGGAACCCCTGCAGCGGAAGCTCGAGCAGCAGCTGGCCACACTCCCGGTGGCCCTGTCGGTCACCATCCCCGGCGGGCGGCGGATCGGCCCGGCGAATGCGGAAGTGCAGCTGGAGTTCAAGGACTGGTCCGGTCTGGCGAGGTTCGCCGCGGGCCAGATCGGGCGGATAGCGGAGGACTACGTCGAGCGGCGCGTGAGGATCGAAGGCCGGATGCGCGACGTGATGGCCGCGGCGGCGTCACTGTTGCCCGGCAGCCCGGTGGCAAGCGACACGAGCTGGTGGACGCAGATGCTGCGGCGCGCGCAATCGCTGGCCCTGCACACGCCGGAGAAGGACGCCGAGCAGATCCGCTTCCACTACGACGTCTCCGACGACTTCTATGCGCTGTGGCTGGATCCGCGCCGCGTCTATTCGTGCGCTTACTTCGCACAGCCGGACTACACGCTGGCGCAGGCGCAGGAAGCCAAGCTCGACCTGATCTGCCGCAAGCTGATGCTGCGGCCGGGGGACCGCTTCCTGGACATCGGCGCGGGCTGGGGCGGCCTGCTGATGTGGGCGGCCGAGCACTACGGCGTCAATGCCACCGGCATCACGCTGTCGCACAACCAGCATGCGTACGTCAACCGCACGATCGAAGAAAAGGGGCTGGGCGCTCGCGTGCAGATGCGCATCATGGATTACCGCGAGCTGCCGGAGGAGCAGCCTTTCGACAAGATCGCCTCCGTCGGCATGTTCGAGCACGTCGGGCAGGTGAACATGCCCACCTACTTCGGCAAGATCTACCGCCTGCTCAAGCCGGGCGGCCTGGTCCTGAACCACGGCATCACCGCGGGCAGCCTGCAGCCGGGCAAGCTCGGTGCGGGCATGGGCGACTTCATCGGCAAGTACATCTTTCCGGGCGGCGAGCTGCTGCATCCGAGCCTGGTCCTGCGCGACCTGGCGGTCGGCGGGCTGGAGATGGTGGACACCGAGAACCTGCGCCCGCACTATGCCCGCACGCTGTGGGCCTGGTCGGATGCGCTGGAAGATCGGCTGGAGCAGGCGCGCGCCGTGCTCGAGCGCACGCACGGCGTGGAAGGCGGCGACACCGTGCTGCGCGCCTACCGGCTGTACCTGTCGGGTTGCGCCATGACGTTCGAGCACGGCTGGATCGGGTTGCACCAGATCCTGGCGACCCGGCCGGACGGCAACATGGGCACGGGTTCGCTGCGCGGCGCGCAATCGCTCTATCCGTTCACCCGCAATTACATCTACCGGTGATACGCTGCAAGCATGCTGTACAAATTCAAGTCCAAGGCGGCCGGTGACCTGATCATGCTGGAGCCCAATGGTCGCCGCGTGCTGGAGATCATCGGCAAGGATGCGGGCCCGAAAGGCATCATCCTGCCCGAGGAGATGCCAGCGGCCACGCAGGCGCTGAGCGCCGCGATCGCGCGCGAAGAGGCCGACCAGCAGGCGGCCATCGACGAGGCGAAGGCCAAGGGCGAAGTGCCTCCGCGTTTCGACGGCGGCGTCTCGCTGCGCCAGCGCGCCGTCCCCTTCCTCGACATGCTGCAGCGCTGCAGCAAGGCGGGCAAGGAGATCGTCTGGGGCGTCTAGGCAGGCTGCCTAGTCGACCTTCGCGCCGGAGGACTTGACCACCGGCTGCCACTTCTTCAGCTCCCGGTCGATGTGCTGCGCGAACTGGGCCGGCGTGTTGCCGCTGGGGATGGCGCCTTGCGCGAGCAGGCGCTCCTTCATCTCGGGCGTCGCCAGTGCGCGGGCCGTGGCCTGCTGCACCTTGTTGACGACGTCGGCGGGCGTACCGGCGGGCGCCAGCAGGCCGAACCAGGAGCTCGCCTCGAAGCCCTTGAGCGACGGGCCGCCGACTTCTTCCACCGTCGGGATGTCCGGCAGCGCCTGCGAGCGGGCCGCACTGGTCACCGCCAGCGCCTTGAGCTTGCCGGACTTGATGTGCGGCATCGCCGAGGGCAGGTTGTCGAACATCACGTCCATGTCGCCCGCCATCAGGCTGAACAGCGCGGGGTTCGAACCCTGGAAGGGGAAGTGCGTCATGTAGACGCCCGTCATCGACTTGAACAATTCACCTGCCAGGTGGATCGACGTGCCGTTGCCGCTGGACGCCATGTTCAGCTTGCCGGGGTTGGCCTTCGCAAGCTTGATGAAGTCCTGCACGCTGTTGATGTTGCGCGCGGCCGCCTTCTCGGCGTTCATCACCATCACGTTGGGCACGCCCGCCACCAGCGTGATCGGCATGAAGTCCTTCTGCGGGTCGAAGGGCATCCTCGCGTACAGCCACTTGTTGATCGACTGCGTGCCGACCGTTCCCATCAGCAGCGTGTAGCCGTCCGGCGGCGCCTTGGCCACGAGGTCGGCGCCGATGTTGCCGCCGGCGCCCGGCTTGTTGTCCACCACGAAGGACTGGCCCAGCGCCTTGGTCAGTTCCTGCGCGACGGCACGCGCCAGGATGTCGGTGGTGCCGCCGGCCGCAAAGGGCACGACGATGCGCACGGGCTTGGCCGGCCAGGCGCCCTGCGCGTGCACGGCGACAGGCGCCAGTGCCGCCAGCGCGAGCGCGGCGCCGGCGGACAGGGTGAGGCGGCGGGACGGAGAGCGAAGGCGACTCACCGGTCAATCCACATAGACGTTGGCGGCCTTGATCAGCGGGCTCCACTTGGCGATTTCGGCGGCGACGAACTTCTTGTGTTCGGCGGGGTCGCTGCGGCGGTCGTTGACCACGACGGCGCCCAGGCCTTCCTGCTTCTTGATGAAGTCCGGGTCCTTGAGCGCCACCTTCAGCGCGTCGTTCAACTTCTTCAGCACCGGCGCGGGCGTGCCCTTGGGCGCGTACAGGCCGTGGAAGATGCTGACCTCGAAGTCCTTCAGGCCCGACTCCTGCAGCGTGGGCAGGTCTTTCAGCGCCGCGGTGGTCAGGCGCTTGGGCGACGACACCGCGTACGCCTTGACCTTCTTGCCCTCGATCTGCGCGGTGGTGTTGGTGGTCTGGTCGCACATCAGGTCGATCTGGCCGCCCATGAGGTCGGTCATTGCCGGGCCCGTGCCCTTGTACGGGATGGCGGTCATGTCGACGCCGATGGCGTTCTGGAACAGCATGCCGCACAGGTGCGAGGCCGAGCCGACGCCGGCGTTGCCCAGGTTGATCTTGCCCTTGTTGGCATTGATCCAGGTGGTCAATTCCCTGTAGTTGTTCGCGGGCAGCGAGGGCTTGCCGATCAGCGTCATCGGCACGTCGTTGATCATGCCGAGGTACTCGAAGTCCGATTCGACCTTGAACGGGATGTTGCGCACCAGCGTGGGCATGGTCGCCATGCCGATATGGTGGACCAGCAGCGTGTAGCCGTCGGCGGGCGCCTTGGCGACCTTGTTGGCGCCGATCGAGCCACCCGCGCCGGCAGCGTTGTCCACCACCACGACCGCGCCGCCGAGCGGCTTGCGCATGGCTTCGGCAAGATCCCGCGCGACGCGGTCCGTGGGGCCGCCGGCGGCGAACGGGACGACCAGCGTGATGGGCTTGGTCGGGAATTCCTGGGCGACGGCGCCGAAGGCAACGGCGGCGAGGGCTACGGGGACGAGGGTCTTGAACGTCTTCTTCATGGGAGCTCCAAAGGATGAACCGGCGGATGATAGGCACGGCCCGGGGCCGGCAACCGGCGGGAAACACGTAAATCGCCGGCGGGACAGGGAATTCCCGGGTGTTTCGCTTGATCTTGACGCCTCTGACGGCCGGGCAGGGCGTCCTGTTTCTATTTGTAGCTGCGCGCGTCCTCGATGACCTTGCCGTCGTTGGGCAGGCTGCCGGGCTGCACCAGTTCCACTTCGGCACGCAGCTTCGTCACGTCGCGCACCACCTCGCCGATGCGCGCGTCCAGCCCCTGCGGCGCGCCGGCGGCCTCGACCTTGAGCGTCATGACGTCGTTGGCCATCTCGCCGCTGACCACCAGGCGGGCCTTGACGATTTCGGGAAACCGGCGGGCGATGTCCGCCACCTGCGACGGGTGGACGAACATGCCGCGGATCTTGGTGGTCTGGTCGGCGCGGCCGAGCCAGCCCTTGATTCGCATGTTGGTCCGGCCCGTCGGGTCCTCGCCTTCCAGCACTGCCGACAGGTCGCCGGTGCCGAAGCGCACGAGCGGGTAGCCGGGATTGAGCGTGGTGACCACCACTTCGCCCACCTCGCCGGGGGCCACCGGGTCGCCGGTGCCCGGACGCACGATCTCGACCAGCACGCCCTCGTCCACCACCAGTCCCTGGCGTGACGAGGTCTCGTATGCGATGAGGCCCAGGTCGGCGGTCGCATAGCTCTGGTAGACATCGAGGTCGCGCTCCTGGAACCAGTCCCGCAGGCTGGGCGGGAATGCCTCGCCACCCACCATGCCCTTGCGCAGGCTGCCGATGTCGCCACCGCTTTCCTGCGCCTTCTCGACCAGGATGCGCAGGAAGCTGGGCGTGCCGGCGTAAGCGACGGGCCGCAACTCGGCGATCGCCTGCAGCTGCTGCTCGGTCTGGCCCACGCCGGCGGGGAACACCGTGCAGCCGACGGCGTGGGCCCCCGATTCCATGATGAAGGCGCCCGGCGTCATGTGATAGCTGAAGGCGTTGTGCACCAGGTCGCCGCTGCGAAAGCCGGCTGCATACATCGCGCGGCCCATGCGCCAGTAATCGCGGGTGCTGCCTTCGGGCTCGTAGATGGGGCCGGGCGACGCGTAGATGCGCGGCATGGCCGGCCCGCGCACCAGGGCGGAGAAGCCGCCGAATGCATCGGTGGCGCGCTGGGCCTTTTGCCGCTCGAGCAGCTCGCCCTTGCGGGTGACCGGCAGCTTCGCCAGCGCGGCGCGGCTGCGAACCTTGGCGGCGTCCACGCCCTGCAGGATCTGCGTGAACGCGGCGGACGAAGCTTGCGCGTGCGCCACCTGGGCGGGCAGCGCCGCCAGCAGCTGCGCCTCGCGCTCGGCGGCGGGGCGGGTTTCGAGCGTGTCGTAGAACGGGGTCATCGATTCTCCAGGCGTGCGGCTCAAGCCAGCCAGCGCTTGCGGCGCTTGTAGCTCTTGATCTCACGGAAGCTCTTGCGCTTGCCGCTGCCGACGCCGAGGTAGAACTCCTTGACGTCTTCGTTGCTGGCCAGGTCGGCGGCCGGGCCGTCCATGACGATGCGGCCGCTTTCCATGATGTAGCCGTAGCCCGCGTACTTGAGGGCCATGTTGGTGTTCTGTTCGGCCAGCAGGAAGGTCACCTTCTCGCGCACGTTCAGGTCCTTCACGATCTCGAACACTTCCTCCACGATCTGCGGCGCCAGGCCCATCGAAGGCTCGTCGAGCAGCACCATGCTGGGGTTGGCCATCAGCGCGCGGCCGATCGCGCACATCTGCTGCTCGCCGCCGGAGGTGTATGCGGCCTGCGACGCGCGGCGCGTCTTCAGGCGCGGGAAGTAGGTGTAGACCTTCTCCAGGTTGGCGGCGATCTCGCTCCTGCTCTTTCGGGTGTACGAACCGGTGAGCAGGTTCTCCTCGATGGTGAGGTGCGCGAAACAGTGCCGCCCTTCCATCACCTGCACCACGCCGCGCTGCACCAGGTCCGCCGGCGTGAGATTCTCGATGCGCTCGCCGCGCAATTCGATGGAGCCCTTGGTGACGGCGCCGCGCTCGCCCTTGAGCAGGTTCGACACCGCCCGCAGCGTGGTCGTCTTGCCCGCGCCGTTGCCCCCGAGCAGCGCCACGATGGCGCCTTCGGGCACCTGCAGCGACACGCCCTTGAGCACCAGGATCACGTGGTTGTAGATGACCTCGATGCCGTTGACGTTGAGGACGATGTTGGGTGTCATGGTCTTCCTCCCTCTCCCCTCCGGGGAGAGGGCTGGGGTGAGGGGCGAGCGCGCAACGGCCCTCACCCCAGCCCTCTCCCGCGAGCGGGAGAGGGAGCCTTCAGGTCACATCAGGACTGGCAGTCCGCCACCGTGCGGCGCTGCATCTTCTTGTCCGCCAGGTACTTCTCCGCGCCAGCCTTGACCATCGGCTTGATGATCTGCTCGTCGGCCTGGTACCAGTCGCTGGAGAAGTTCCACTTGGCGCCGTCCCAGGTGTGGATGCGGGCCCAGGTGGAACCCATGTGGTCGCTGCACGAGGTGCTGATGGGGCGCATCACTCCCGCGAAGCCGAGAGCGTCCAGCCGCTTCTGGTCCAGCGCCAGGTTCTCCAGGCCCCAGCGCACCTGCTCGGACGTCATCACCTTGCCCTTGCCGAAACGCTCCTGCGCGCGCCGCACGGCTTCCACGCCCAGCATCTGGATGATCAGGCCGCGGGTGTAGAGCACGGAGCCGACCTCGTCCTTCGGTCCCGTTCCCTGGCCCTTCTCGTGCACGTACTTCAGGATGTCCTGGATCACCTTCGGCTGCTGGCCCGAGGTGTTCAGTGCAAGCGCGTTGTAGCCCTTCGCGCCCTCACCGACGTCCTTGACGTCCGGTTCCGCGCCGGACCACCACACGCCATACATCTTGTCGCGCGGATAGCCCGTGGCTTGCGCTTCCTTCAACGCGGTGGAGTTCATCACGCCCCAGCCCCACAGCATCACGTAGTCGGGACGCGACTGGCGCACCTGCAGCCAGGCGGCCTTCTGTTCCACGCCCGGCGCCGTCACGGGCACCAGGTTCAGCTGGAAGCCGTGCATGCGCGCGCGTTCCTCCAGCAGGGGGATCGGCTCCTTGCCGAACGGAGAGTCGTGGTACACGAGCGCGATCTTCTTGCCCTTGAGCTTGTCCCAGCCGCCTTCCTTCTTGGCCAGGTGCTGCAGGATGATGTCGGCGCCCGTCCAGTAGCTTCCCATCAGCGGGAAGTTCCATTTGAAGGCCATGCCGTCCTGCGCCACGGACAGGCCGTAGCCCAGCGTGATCAGCGGGATCTTGTCGTTGGGCACCTTCTCCGTCAGCGCGAAGGTGATGCCGGTGGCCTGCGGATCGAACAGCGTCATGCCGGGGCGGCTCTTCAGGCGCTCGTAGCACTCCACGCCGCGGTCCGTGGCGTAGCCGGTCTCGCATTCCTCGAACGTGAGCTTCACGCCGTTGATGCCGCCGTCGCGCGCGTTGATCATCTTGATGTAGTCCTGCTTGCCGTTGGCCCACGGCGTGCCGTTCGGCGCGTACGGGCCGGTGCGATACGACAGCAGCGGGAAGAACTGCTCCTTGGCCTGGGCCCATGCCCCCGTGGCGGCTGCGCCCACGAGCGCGGCGAGTAGTACGGAACGAAGCTTCATCGGATGTCTCCTTCTGGTTTGGTCGGTCGGGAAATTCAATGCGGGAACGGCCACAGGCGCAGCTTCTGCTTGCCGGTGGCCCACAGGCGCGCCAGGCCGTGCGGCTCGACCACCAGGAACCACACGATCAGCGCGCCGAAGATCATCAGCTCGGCATGCGAGATGCCCGCGGTGGAAATGGAGATGCCGAACAGCGAGGCGAAAATCGGGAGGAACTGGTTCAGGAAGATCGGCAGCACCACGATGAAGGCCGCACCGAAGAAAGCGCCCGAGATCGAGCCCAGCCCGCCGATGATCACCATGAACAGCAGCCGGAAGGAGATGTCCACGGAGAATGCCGCGGGCTCCCAGGCGCCGAGGTAGACGAAGGCCCACAGCGCGCCGGCCACGCCGATGATGAAGGAGCTGACGGCGAAGGCGGTGAGCTTGGCGTACATCGGCCGGATGCCGATCACCGCTGCGGCAACGTCCATGTCGCGGATCGCCATCCATTCGCGGCCGATGGCGCTGCGCACGAGGTTCTTGGCCAGCACCGCCATGACCACCAGGATGGCCAGGCAGAACCAGTACTTGCTGACGGCGCTCTCGATCGGCATGCCGAACACCTGCAGGTTGTTGACCGACACCGAGCCCGAAGGCGAGTCGTTCACCAGCCACTTGATGCGCAGGAACATCCAGTCGGAGAAGAACTGCGCCGCCAGCGTGGCGACCGCGAGATACAGGCCCTTGACGCGCAGGCTGGGCAGCCCGAACAGGATCCCGAACAACGTGGCGCACAGGCCGCCCAGGATGATGGCCGGCACCAGCGGCATGCCGGGGATGCGCACGAAGAAGTTGTACGCACCGTAGGCACCCACCGCCATGAAGGCGCCGGAGCCCAGCGAGATCTGGCCGCAGTAGCCCACCAGGATGTTCACGCCCAGGGCCGCCAGCGCCATGATCAGGAACGGGATCAGGATGGCGCGGAACATGTAGTCGCTGGAGATGGACGGCACCAACAGGAAGGCGATCGCCAGCAGCGCGGCGATGCCCCACCGGTCCTGCAGGATCGGGAAGACCGCCTGGTCGGCGCGGTAGCTGGTCTTGTACTGGCCGTTTTCGCGGTAGAACATGTTTAATCAGTTGGGGTCAGAGCACATTTGCCGCGCAAATCGTGATCTGACCCACAAAGTTTTCAGACTCGATCGATGATCTTCTCGCCGAACAGCCCTTGCGGCCGGATCAGCAGGAAGCCAAGCGCCAGCACGTACGCGAACCAGATCTCGATGCCGCCGCCCACCAGCGGTCCGATGTAGACCTCGGAGAGTTTTTCACCGACGCCGATGATCAGTCCGCCGATGATGGCGCCCGGCACCGAAGTGAGCCCCCCGAGGATCACCACCGGCAGCGCACGCAACGCCACGGTGGCCAGCGAAAACTGCACGCCCAGCTTGCTTCCCCAGATCATCCCGGCCACGAGCGCCACGATGCCGGCGACGCACCACACGATCACCCAGATGCGCGCCAGCGGGATGCCGATGGATTGCGCGGCCTGGTGGTCGTCCGCCACCGCGCGCAGGGCCCGGCCCGTCGACGTCTTCTGGAAGAACACCGACAGCAGCGCCACCAGCGCCGCCGCGATCAGCGCCGCGATCAGGTCCTCCTTGTTGATCAGGATGCCGCCGGGGAAGACGTCCTGGAACGCCATCACCGGGTCCTTCGGCATGCCGATGTCGATCTTGTAGATGCTGCTGCCGAACAGCGTTTGCCCCAGGCCTTCGAGGAAGTACGTGATGCCCAGCGTGGCCATCAGCAGCGTGGCGCCTTCCTGGTTGACCAGGCGACGCAGCACCAGGAACTCGATGATCCACGCAGCCACGAACATCAGCACGCCGGCGATGAGGAAAGCCACGATGTTGGCGAAGATCGGGCTGGCGATGCCGGTCCACTGCGGGATCCACTCGGAAAAGCGCGCCATCGCGAGCGCGGCGAACAGCACCATCGCGCCTTGCGCGAAGTTGAAGACGCCCGAGGCCTTGAAGATCAGCACGAAGCCGAGCGCCACCAGCGAATAGAGCATGCCGGCCATGAGGCCGCCGAGGAGGGTTTCGAGGAAGAATCCCATGTCAGCCTCCGCTCGGCCGCCCGAAGGAGGCTGAAGCCCCCTCGGGGGGCAGCGCATTACACGTAGTGAAAAGCGTGGGGGCCATATCAGTGGCTGGTCCCGAGATAGGCCCGGATCACGTCCGGGTTGTTGCGTACTTCTTCGGGCGCGCCGTCGCCGATCTTCCTGCCGTAATCCAGGACGACGATGCGGTCCGAGATGTCCATCACCACCCCCATGTCGTGCTCGATCAGGACGACCGTGGTGCCGAATTCGTCGTTCACGTCCAGGATGAAGCGGCACATGTCCTGCTTCTCCTCCATGTTCATGCCGGCCATGGGTTCGTCGAGCAGCAACACCTGCGGCTCCATCGCCAGCGCGCGGCCGAGGTCCACGCGCTTCTGCAGGCCGTACGGCAGCTGGCCGACGGGCGTCTTGCGATAGGCCTGGATCTCGAGGAAGTCGATGATCTTCTCGACGTATTCGCGGTGGCGGATCTCCTCGCGCTCCGCGGGGCCGATGCGCAGCGCCTGCAGCAGCAGGTTGCTCCTGATGCGCAGGTTGCGGCCGGTCATGATGTTGTCCAGCACGCTCATTCCCTTGAACAGCGCCAGGTTCTGGAAGGTGCGGGCGATGCCCATCTCCGCGACCTGCCGGCTCTTCATGTGGTTGAAGTGCTTGCCGCGGAACGTGATGGTCCCCTGCTGCGGCTGGTACACGCCGTTGATGCAGTTCAGCATGGAACTCTTGCCCGCGCCGTTGGGGCCGATGATGGCACGCACCTCGTGCTCGCGCACGTCGAAGGAGATGTCGCTGAGCGCCTTCACGCCGCCGAAGGCCAGCGAGATGTTCTGCACGTCGAGGATGACGTCACCGAATTTGCGGCGCGGCTCCGGGGAGTCCGCAGCCGGTGCGCCGCTCACGCCAGGGTCGTCCACGACTTTCATGCCGCCGCCTTCAGGGGCGGATAGGTCCGCGCGTCCATGATCTTCAGGGTGGCGCTGACGCTGCCGGTGCGGCCGTCCTCGAACTTCACCTGCGTTTCGATGTATTGCTCGGTCTTGCCGCCGTACAGCGCATCGACCAGCGACTGGTACTTCTCCGCGATGTAGCCGCGGCGGACCTTGTTGGTGCGCGTCAGTTCGCCGTCGTCGGCATCCAGTTCCTTGTGCAGCACGAGGAAGCGGTGGACCTGGCTGCCGGCCAGCTTTTCATCGGCGGCGAGATCGGCATTGACCTTTTCGATGCACTCCTTGATCAGCTGGTACACCTCGGGCTTCTGCGCCAGGTCCGTGTAGCCGGCATAGGGCAGGTTGCGCCGCTCGGCCCAGTTGCCGACCGCATCGAAGTCGATGTTCACCATCACGCACACCATGTCGCGGCGATCGCCCAGGGCGACCGCCTCCTTGATGTGGGGGAAGAACTTGAGCTTGTTCTCGATGTACTTGGGCGCGAACATGGAGCCGTCGGCCAGCCGCCCGACGTCCTTGGCGCGGTCGATGATCTTCAGGTGGCCGTGCGCATCCAGGAAGCCCGCATCCCCGGTGTGGTACCAGCCGTCCTGGTCCTTCACTTCGGCGGTCGCCTGCGGGTTCTTGTAGTACTCCTTCAGGAGCCCGGGCGACTTGACCAGGATCTCGCCGCTGTCCGACACCTGGAGCTGCACGTCGCGGCAGGGGATGCCCACCGTGTCCGCATGCACCTCGTGGTCCGGCTGCATGCAGACGAACACCGCCGTCTCGGTGGAGCCATACAGCTGCTTGAGGTTCACGCCGATCGCGCGGTAGAAGGTGAAGAGGTCGGGGCCGATCGCCTCGCCCGCCGTGTAGGCGACCCGCACGCGCGACATGCCCAGGTTGTTGCGCAGCGGCCCGTACACCATGAAGTTGCCGATGGCGTACTTCACGCGGTCGAGCGCGCCCACCGGCTGGCCGGCGCGCATCGCCGTGCCGACGCGGCGCGCGACGTCCATGAAGGCGTGGAACATCTTGCGCTTGATGGCGCTGGCGTCCTCCATGCGGATCATCACGCTGGTCAGCAGGCCCTCGAAGACCCGCGGCGGCGCGAAATAGTAGGTGGGGCCGATCTCCTTGAGGTCGATCATCACCGTGCCCGCCGACTCCGGGCAGTTCACCACGTAGCCGCATGCCAGCCATTGCGCGTAGCTGAAGATGTTCTGGCCCACCCAGGCCGGCGGCATGTACGCCAGCACTTCCTCTTTTTCGGTGAGCTTGTCGAACTCGGCGCCCGCCTGCGCGCGGTCCAGCAGCGTGCGGTGCGTATGCACCACCCCCTTGGGCTGGCCGGTGGTGCCGGAGGTGAAGAACATCGCGGCCACGTCGTCCGCGGCGCCGGCATCGACCTGGCCTTGCAGGAAGCCCGGATGCTCGCGGCCGAACGCTTCACCCGCGGCCATCAGGTCGTCCATCGAGGACAAGCCGCTCTCCGCGTAATTGCGCAGGCCGCGCGGGTCGTCGTAGAAGATCGTGGAAAGCTGCGGGCACTGCGGGCGGATCTCCAGCAGCTTGTCGACCTGCTCCTGGTCCTCGGCCAGCGCGAAGCGCACTTCGGCGTTGTTGATCGGGAAGACACACTCGGTGGCGGCGGCGTCCTGGTACAGAGGCACGGGAATCGCGCCGAGCGCCTGCGCCGCAAGCATCGTGGCGTACAGGCGCGGCCGGTTGGTGCCGACCACCACCATGTGCTCGCCCCGGCGCAGGCCGGCCTGGTGCATGCCGCAGGCGAGGTGGTCGACCATGCGCGCGAGTTCCGCCCACGACAGCGCCTGCCAGATGCCGTATTCCTTTTCGCGCATGGCCGCGGCGGCGGGGCGGTGCGCCGCGTGCTGCAGCAGCAGCCGGGGGAACGTCGTATCCATGCCCTGTCCTTGCTTGCGTATGGGGCGCAATGTAGGCTCGGGTTTGACGCCATTCTGTCTTTACGACGACAATCCTAGGGATAGCCCCCATAGGGACTGCCCGAAGCGAATGGCCCTCGAACTCACCCTGCACCAGCGCCGCCGCCGGCCCACGCCCAGTGAACTGGCCGGCATTCCGTGGCTCGGCGTGCTGCTGCCCAGGGAGCGCGAGGTGGCTGTGCAAGGCATCACCGTGGGGGATGCCTTGCCCGGCGACATGCTCTGCCGGGTCGGCCGTCCCGTCACCTATTGGTTCGGCGTGATCGAAGGCCTGCTGAAAATGAGCACGGACAACGCGCAGGGGCAGACCATCACGTTCAGCGGCCTGCCGCCGGGCGGCTGGTTCGGCGAAGGCACGGTGCTCAAGCGCGAGGTGTACCGCTACGACATCCAGGCGCTGCGCAAGAGCGTGGTGGGCGGCCTGCCGGTGGACACCTTCCACTGGCTGCTGGACCACTCCATCGGGTTCAACCGTTTCGTGATGAACCAGTTGAACGAGCGGCTGGCGCAGTTCATCGCCGCGCGCGAGATCGACCGCATGAACGACCCCGACCTGCGCGTGGCCCGCAACCTGGGAGCGCTGTTCAATCCGGTGCTGTTCCCCGGTGTCGGCGAAGTGCTGCGCATCACGCAGCAGGAGCTGGCCTATCTCGTCGGACTGTCCCGCCAGCGCGTGAACGAGGCCTTGTCCTCGCTGCAGGAGCAGGGCGTGATCCAGGTGGAGTACGGCGGATTGCGCGTGCTGGACCTGCAGGCGTTGCGGGCCGGCGCGCTGGCGCGGCGCGCCCGGGCCGCCTGAGCAGCGCGCGCCTGTGCACAATCCGCGGCTGACCATGAACGCCGCCCCCGCCCCCGCCACCAGCCGATTGAACAAGCGCATGGCCGAACTCGGCATGTGCTCCCGCCGCGAGGCCGACGACTGGATCGCCCGCGGTTGGGTCAAGGTGAACGGCGCCGTCGCCGTGATGGGCCTGCAGGTGACGCCTGCGGATCGCATCGAGATCGACCCCCGGGCGCGTGGCCACCAGCGCGAGCAGGTCACCATCCTCATCCACAAGCCCATGGGCTACGTCAGCGGCCAGGCGGAGGATGGCTACCAGCCGGCCGTGGTGCTGGTGCAGGGCCAGAACCGATGGCGGGAAGACCGGTCGCCGCACCGCTTCGCGCCGTCGCAACTGCGGGGCCTGGCCCCGGCGGGGCGGCTGGACATCGACTCCACCGGCCTGCTGGTGCTGACGCAGGACGGCCGCGTGGCGCGCCAGTTGATCGGCGAGGACTCCGGCGTCGAAAAGGAATACCTGGTGCGCGTGGCGTACGGCCGCGTCGAGACCGACGTGCAGGCTGCCTTCCCGCAGTCGCAGATCGCGCGCCTGCGGCACGGCCTGAGCCTCGACGGCCAGCCGCTGAAGCCCGCCAAGGTGGACTGGCAGAACCCCGAGCAACTGCGCTTCGTGCTGACCGAGGGCAAGAAGCGGCAGATCCGCCGCATGTGCGAGGCGGTGGGACTGAGCGTGATGGGCCTCAAGCGCGTGCGCATCGGGCGCGTGACGCTGGGCAACCTGCCCGTGGGGCAGTGGCGGTACCTGGGGCCGGACGAGCGCTTCTGAGGCGGCTTGCCTATTCGATCTTGATCCCGGCTGCCTTCACCACCGGCCCGTAGCGCGCCAGGTCGCGTGCCATTTCATCGCGGAACTGGGCCGCGCTGCCCGGCGTGGCCTCGATGCCCAGCACGCGCAGCTTCTCGCGCGCATCCGCGTCATTGAGCACCGCGTTCAGCTCGGTGGTCAGGCGCGTGGCGATGGCCGGCGGCAGGCCCGAGGGCGCGAGCAGGCCGACCCACGAGTCCACCACGAAATCGGGGATGCCCGCCTCGGCGAAGGTCGGCACGTCCGGCAGGGCGGACGAACGCCGCGCGCTGGACACCGCCAGCGCCGTCAGCTTGCCGTTCTTCACGAAACCATGGGCGCCCGCCACTGCGGTGTAGACCAGCGGGATGCTGCCGCCCACGACGTCGGTCAGCGCCTGGCCGCCGCCCTTGTACGGCACGTGCGTGAGGTTGGCGCCGGTGCGCATCTTCAGCAGCTCGCCCGCAATGTGCGGCGTGCCGCCGGTGCCCGAGGTGCCGAACGACAGGCCGCCCGCCGTGGCCTTGGAAACGGCGACGAGGTCCGCCATCGACTTCACCGGTGCGTTGGGGTTGGCCACCAGGATCAGCGCCGCGTTGCCGATCTTGCCGATGGGAGTGAAGTCCTTGAGCGAGTCGAACGGAAGCTTGGCGAACACGTGGGGATTGATCACCATCGTGCCGTCGAAGCCGAGCACCAGTGTGTAGCCGTCCGCGGGTGCGTCCTTCACCAGCGCCATGCCGATGTTGCCGGAGGCGCCCGGCTTGTTGTCCACGATCACCTGCTGCCCGAGCCGGCGGCCCAGGAACTCGGCGACGACCCGGGCACTGGTGTCGGTCACGCCGCCCGGCGTGAACGGCACCACCAGGCGAATCGGCTTGACGGGCCAGGCGTCCTGGGCGGCCACGGGCGGTGTGCCGAGCGCCAGGCCGGCAGCGGCCAGCGCTGCGGTGGCGAGCCAGCGGCGCCGGCGCACGCGAAGCGAAGAAGCGAACATGGTCATGCGGGTCTCCTGTTGTCGTTGATCTGAAACTGGCGCGGTGCGCTCAGGGTGTCTCGGCATGGCGGCGATCGAAGTCCCATACCTCCTCGAATCCCATCAGGGTGGTGAGCTCGCTGAAAGGCATCAAGGGCACGGGCACGCCGGTGGACGAGCCGTGCTTGCGCACCTGCGCGTAGGCCTGGCGCATGGCGTGGGTGGCGGCGAGCAGGGCGGTGACGGGAAAGATGGCGATGCGGTAGCCCAGGGCCTCGAGCTCCTGCTGCGACAGCACCGGCGTGCGGCCGCCCTCCACCATGTTGGCTACCAAGGGCAGGTGTGTGCTGCGGCCGATCTTCTCCATCTCCGCCACCGACTCCGGTGACTCCACGAACAGCACGTCCGCGCCGGCCTCCGCATAGGCGTCCGCGCGCCGCAGCGCCTCGTCCAGGCCGAGGGACGTGCGCGCATCGGTGCGGGCGATGATCAGGAAGTCGCTGCGCGTGCGGGCTTCGCACGCCACCTTGATCTTGCGCACCATGTCCGCCATGGGAACCACCCGCCGGCCCGGTGTGTGCCCGCATTTCTTGGGGAACTCCTGGTCTTCCAACTGGATCGCCGCGGCCCCCGCCGCATCGTAACCTCGGATGGTGTGTGCCACGTTCAGCAGTCCGCCGTAGCCGGTGTCACCGTCGGCAATGAGCGGCGCGCGGGCCATGGAGGCCATGGCGCGAACGCGCTGAACCATGTCCGTGTACGTGGCGATGCCGGCGTCTGGCAGGCCCAGGTGGCTGGCGACCGTGCCGAAGCCGGTCATGTAGAGCGCGTCGAAGCCGAAGCTGTCCGCCAGCCGCAGCGACACCATGTCGAACACGCCCGGCGCCACCACCAGGCCGGGCTGGCGCAGTCGCTCGGCAAGCGTAGCGTTCGGGAAGGAGGAGTCGGGCATGCGGCATTCTGCCGCCAGTCCGGCGCGGGCGGGGCGGCGGGCGGTCGCGCTTCGTGCAGGCGTCAGCGGCAAGGAAGCGATCCGTGCTCCAGCGTGCCCTCGGCGCGCATGCGTTCCTGCAACTGCGCGCTCCATTCCGTGCGATCCATGGACCCGGGGGCGGCTGCGACCATGGCTTGCGTATCCGCCAGGATCTCCTGGTCGGAGCGCGCCAGGTCGAGCGGCAGCGACACGGGCGGCATGTACCAAGGCGTCTGTGCAAGCAGTTCGATGCGGTTGCCTTCCGGATCCATGAAGTACACCGACCACGAGCCGCCGTGGTTGGTGGGATTGAGCCCGGACACCTGCAGCGCTGCAAGCTCGGCGTGCACGCGGCGCAGTTCGGCCAGGGATGGGAGACGAAACGAAACCTGGTTCAGCGTCGATGCGCTGCCTGGCGCGCGGCCCGGGACCAGCACGATCTGGTGGTGCTCCTGCGGATTGCGGGAGATGAAGACCACGTCGACCCCCCGGATGTGCGCCCGGTCAGTGACGGAAAAGCCGAGGACCTCCGTGTAGAAGCGCACCATGGCGTCGATGTCCGTGACGTACAGGCCGATGTGCGAGAAAGCCATGCGAGGGGCAGGGAACACGGGCGGCCTCCGGCGAGGAGTGGATGTCGACCCAGTATGCGTTACGGCTGTTCCGGAAGCCAGGACTTGCCGCCGGGGCGCGCAGGCTAGGATGCGGTGGACTGAAGGAGTCCCCCATGCGCACGCGATCCATCGTCACCGTTCCGCTTCTGGTCCTGTCCGCCTTCAGCGCGCAAGCGCAGGGCGTCGTCAACGCGATCTGCAGCACCGACCAATCCTGGTGCGAGCTCGCCGCGCAGGAATTCACCAAGGCCACCGGCGTTCGCGTGCTGCAAACCCGCAAGCCCACGGGCGAAGCGTTCGCCCAGATCCGTGCCGAAGCCGCGAATCCGAAGACAGACTTGTGGTGGGGCGGCACCGGCGACCCGTACTACCAGGCCGCGGAAGTGGGGCTGCTGGACGCCTATCGGCCCGACTACCTGGGGGACCTGCACGGCTGGGCGGTGCGGCAATACGCCATGAGCCAGAACTACGTGGGCGGCTTCTACACCAGCGCCATCGGCTTCGGCTGGAACGAAGACGTGCTGAAAAAGAAGAAACTGCCGCCGCCCCGATGCTGGAAGGACCTGCTGGATCCCCGCTACAAGGGCGAGATTGAAACCTCGCATCCTGGCTCCAGCGGCACGGGCTACACCATCCTGGCCGGGCTGGTGCAGATGATGGGCGAAGAGCAGGCTTTCGACTACCTGAAGAAACTGAACGCCAACGTCACGCAATACACCCGCAGCGGCACGGCGCAGGCGCGCAGCGTCGCCAAGGGCGAAGTGGGCATCGGCGTGAGCTTCATCTTCGGCTTCGACAACGAGCGCGTCACCAACAAGTTCCCGGTGCAGGCCGCGGCGCCGTGCGAGGGCACCAGCTACGAGGTGGGCGGCATCGCCCTGGTCAAGGGCAGCCGGAACCGGGCCGAGGCCAGGCGCTATTACGACTGGCTCATGAGCCCGGCAGGCCAGCAGATCGGCGCGCGCGCCAACAGCCTGCAGGTGCCGGCCAACAAGACATTCAAGCCGGACCCGCGCATTCCCACCATCGACAACGTGCGCCTGATCAAGTACGACTTCGAGAAGTACGGCAAGGCGGCGGAACGTCGGCGGCTGGTGGACCGGTGGGTTCGGGAAGTGGAATCGCTTCCGCGCTGACCGGCTCCCCCGTCTTCGCCAGACGGCACGGCGGCGCCGATGGGTGGCGTGCCGGCCGCTGGCCGACGCACTAAACTCTTTTTGTCCTAGTACAAATGGAGCGGCGCATGAGCCTGAACATCGTCGGATTCGGCAAGGACGACATCGAGAACGTGATGTCGAAGATGTCTCCCACCGAGGTGGACCAGCTGGCCTTTGGCGCGGTGCAGCTGGATGCCCGGGGCAACATCCTGCGCTACAACGCCGCCGAGGCCACCATCACGGGACGTGATGCGAAGGGCGTGATCGGCAAGAACTTCTTTCGCGACGTGGCGCCGTGCACCAACTCGCCCACCTTCAAGGGCGTGTTCGACAAGGGCGTGCGCGAGGACAACCTGAACACCATGTTCGAGTACGTCTTCGACTACAAGATGGCGCCCACCAAGGTGAAGATCCACATGAAGAAGGCGATCAGCGACGGCAGCTTCTGGATCTTCGTCAAGCGCCTGTGACGATGGACTGGTGGCAGCCGCGCGGCGTGCTGCGCCGCTTCGTCGTCGACCTGCTGGCCGACGAGATGGCGCGACACCGCCGTGCCGCGGCACCGCATGCCACGATGTGGGCGGACTACCTGCGGCTGGACATGGACCTGGACTCCGACTCGCTGGAGCTGATGACGCTGGCCACCGCGTTGGCCGAGAGCGTGCACCTGCACGAGTCTGGCATCGAGGACTACCTGCTGGCCCGTCGCACGCTGGGCGAGTGGGTGGACATCACGGCCACGGGCCTGGCCCGCTACAGCGAATGCCTGACCTTTCGCACCAGCGGCAGCAGCGGCACGCCCAAGCCCTGCGTGCACGTGCTGGCCGCCTTGCAGCAGGAAACGCGGCACCTGGCCACGCTGTTCCCCGACCGCAGGCGCGTGCTTTGCGCGGTGCCCGCGCACCACATCTACGGCTTCCTCTTCTCCGTGCTGCTGCCCGCGCGGCTGGGGCTGCGCGCGGAGAAGGTGATCGACTTGCGCAGCAGCACGCCGGCCTGGCTGGCGCGCGGTGCGCAGCCGGGGGACCTGGTCATCGGCTTCCCCGATTTCTGGCACGCCGTGGGCCGCACCGTCCCCGAGCTGCCGCCAGGCGTGGTGGGCGTGACGTCTTGCGCGCCGTGCCCGGACGCCGTTTCGCAACAGGTGGAGGACGCGGGCATCGAGCGGCTGGTGCATGTGTACGGCGCTTCCGAAACCGGCGGCGTCGGCGCGCGCGACACGCACCGCAAGCCGTACACGCTGTTTCCCCATTGGCGCCTGGAAGGGGACCACCGCCTGGTGCGCCGGTTGCCGGACGGGGGCGAACAGGCGGCCTGGGTGCAGGACAGGCTGGAAATGTCGGGCGAGTCGCTGTTTCGCGTCGGGCCCCGGTTGGACAACGGCGTGCAGGTCGGCGGCATCAATGTCTTTCCGGTGCGCGTGCGCGAGGTGCTGAAAGCGCACCCCGCGGTGGACGACGTGGCGGTGCGGCTGATGCGGCCGGAAGAGGGCGGGCGCCTGAAAGCGTTTGTCGTGGCCAAGCCGGGATGGGACCCGCACGACATCCTGCGGGAACTGCGTGAATTGGCAGAGCGGGAGCTTGCGCCGGCGGAGCGGCCCAAGGCGTGGAGATTGGGCGAAAGCCTGCCGAAGACGCCGGCGGGAAAGATGGCGGACTGGGAGCCCTAGGCTGTCGACTTCCCTGCAAGAAGCAGATCCCCCAGCGCACTCACGGCAGCGGCCGCCGTCTTGTCCTGCGCCATCTGCTCCTGGACCGCATCCAGCATCGTGCCGAACTGCGGGTCGTTCAGCAGCCCATCGCCGAACTCGCGCACCAGCTCCGCCTGCAGGAACAGCCGAACGGCCTTCTGCCGACGGTGCGGGTCGTCCGGCGCGATGGCCTGCATTCTTTGCGTGAGCGTGCCGGTGATGGCCCCCTGATGCGCCGGACTTGCCTGTTGCGGTGAGCTGTCCTTCGCTCGCCCCCGCTCCTTCAATGCCGCGATCCGCGACTTCAAGGCGAGCGCAACCTGGCTGGATGGGTCGATGGTGGTCATTGCGGTGCCTCAGTGCAGCCCGCGCGCATACGCTGACAGCAGGACGTGTTGTGCCACCTCCTCCTCCTGCGGGGCGCCCTCTCTTCGCTGGAGCTTTTCCACGGCATCCACCAATTGCAGGATGTCCGAACAGAGGGCGGGATTGGGCGGATTGCACGCGAGCCCCGCGCGGTAGTGCCGAAGCGCGTCGTCGAACGCATCGGCGGCCAGCGCCGTGAAGCCGCGGACGAAATGCGGCAGGGCATCGGTCTCCGGCAATGAGAGGAGGGGCTCCCACGTGAGCAGGGCGACCGGCGCACGCTGCGAGGTGAACTGCAGCAGGCCGAGCTGGTAGCGGGCGAGCGGAAATTCCGGCGCCAGCAGCACGGCGCGCGCAAAGGCGAGCTCGGCGGCCGGGAAATCCCCTGCTGCCGCTTGCTCGGAACCGATGAGGAAATGCGGCACGCCCGATGAGGGGTCTGCCTCACTCGCCTGCGTGAACAACGCGAGCGCGGCATCCGGGCGGCCTTCGCGGCTGGCGGCCAGCCCTGCGGCCAGCCGGCTTTCGAAATCGGAAGTGGTGGTCATCTGCACTCCTCGCCAATACATCCGCAGAAATCGCGGTTGGTTTAGCGGTCCGCTCTTTTGCCGATTCGGGCGATGGACCGCGGTCAACCAACATGGGGTGCCCAGATGGTATCCACGGTCAGCGGCGACAGCTTAGGTCTGAACCTTACGTCCTTGCGGACGCGGGCGCTGCGGGTGGCCGTGCCGAATACGCCAGCCGAATGACCAGTCGGCGCGCGAAGGGCAGCCTCTCCGTGACTGCGTGAGAAAAGTCCGCGGCCTGATTTCCTCTCCGCAGCTCAACCGGTAGACTTTTCCCTCCGGTCACGCGCCTTCGCGTGGCTGCAAAAAGGTGGGGTTCACCACCGTCCTCGGGAGGCGGCATGCAGTTCAGGACCTTCTTCGCCATCACGCTCGCCAGCCTGCTGGTGTCCTGTGGAGGCGGGAGCGATGACTCCGCTATCGACGCGGCTGCGATCACGCAAGACGAGCGCGTTTTCCGCGCTGCACCGAAGGCGGCGATGGAGGCCGTCACCGCCGCCCAGACCCAGATTCTGCTGGGCAGCGACCCCGGGGAATTCGTCGGGGCGGGCCGCAGTTACGCGTACACCCAGGCCTCCGCGGTCATCCAGGTCGATGTGACCGAAGGGGTTCTTCACCTGCGAATTCACGGTGACGAAAGCTGGGACGCCCACTTCGCCCTGCCCACGTCTCGCCGCAGGTTCAATGGCGGGACTTTTTCGAACCTGGGGCGCTACCCTTCCGGCAACCCCGAAGTGGGCAGCATGAGCTGGAGCGGTGAAGGCCGTGGGTGCAACACGCTGCTCGGCTCCTTCCGTGTCAACAGCTCGGAATACGTGGGCGGCGAGCTTGTCGCAGTGGATATGGACTTCGTGCAGCAGTGCGACGCCCAGCCCCCCGCCCTGTTCGGCAACATCCGCTGGTTCGCCAACGACCCGACGCAACCGCGCGGTCCGGTGCGCAATGTGCCGGCGCGCCTGTGGTCGCCCGCACCGGATGCGATGCCCGCAAGCGGAAGCTTCGTCTACCTGGAATCGGAGGCCACCGACTACATCGGCGACGGTCGCCGCTATACCTACACGCCCCGCAACGCCCATCTGACGGTGAAGGAGACCGAGGGGCGTCTGACCGTTTTCGTGAACGGCGATGAGATGTGGTCGGCCGACTTCCAGGCCATGAACGTGCTGCCCAGGATGCGGGCAGGGTGGTACCCGAAGCTGCAGCGCTATCCCATGCACAACCCGACGGCGGGAGGCCTGAGTTGGTCGGGGGACGGCCGCGGCTGCAACAACCTGTCGGGCTGGTTCGTCGTGGACGAGATCACTTACGTCGCCGGGGAACTGGCCACGGTGGACATGCGATTCGAGCAACACTGCCTGGACGTTTTCGGGTGGACCGGCGCGCTGAACGGGCGCATCCGCTGGGACATCAACGACACGACCACCCCGCCCGGGCCGCGACCTGCGCCTGAAAGGTTGTGGGCGCCCGCTGCCGGCGCGACGCCGGCCGTTGGCAACTATCTCTATCTTCACAGCGTGCCTGGTGACTACATCGGCCAGGGGCTCGACTACCTGTACACCACCGGCGTGAGCGTGTCTTCCGATGGAACGAAGGTGAAGGTGTATTCGAATGGCTGGTCCGGGACCTTCGCCGCCATGGATTCGATCCCGCGGCTGCGGCGCGGCTACTACCCCGGCCTGCACCGCCATCCCTTCCACAATCCTGCGCTCGGCGGAATGACGTGGTCAGGGCAGGGACGAGGCTGCAACGAGTTGGACGGGTGGTTCGTCGTCGACCACATCAGCCATGACTCTCTCGGGGCGCTGATGGCGGTGGACCTGCGCTTCTCGCAAACATGCACGGATGTGGGGAACTCGCGGCCCATTCGCGGCGAGGTGCATTGGGTGCGGTCTCCTTGAGAAAGCCCCGAGGCTTTCCTCCAAACGAAGGGCAGCGCAGAAATGAAAAAAGCCCGCGGCTTCCACCGCGGGCTTTCTCTCTTTGCTTGAAGCTTGAGGGCTTCAGGCGCCGGACATTACATGTCCATGCCGCCCATGCCACCCATGCCGCCGCCCATGCCGCCACCCATGCCGCCGGCGCCGGATTCTTCCTTCGGCGCTTCGGCGACCATGGCTTCCGTCGTCAGCATCAGCGACGCCACGGAGGCGGCGTTCTGCAGCGCGGTGCGGGTCACCTTGGTCGGGTCCAGGATACCCATTTCGATCATGTCGCCATAGGTGTCGTTGGCGGCGTTGAAGCCGTAGTTGCCCTTGCCGGCCAGGACCGCGTTCACCACGACGGAGGCTTCGCCGCCGGCGTTGTAGACGATCTCGCGCAGCGGGGACTCGATGGCCTTGAGCACCAGCTTGATGCCGGCGTCCTGGTCAGCGTTGTCGCCCTTGATGGTGCCGGCAGCCTGCTTGGCGCGCAGCAGCGCAACGCCACCGCCGGCCACGATGCCTTCTTCCACCGCGGCGCGGGTGGCGTGCAGCGCGTCTTCCACGCGTGCCTTCTTTTCCTTCATCTCGACTTCGGTGGCAGCGCCGACCTTGATCACGGCAACACCGCCGGCCAGCTTGGCCACGCGCTCTTGCAGCTTTTCACGGTCGTAGTCGCTGGTCGCTTCCTCGATCTGGACGCGCACTTGCTTGACGCGCGCTTCGATGTCGGCGGCGGCGCCGGAGCCGTCGATGATGATGGTGTTTTCCTTGCCCACTTCGATGCGCTTGGCCTGGCCCAGGTCGGCCAGCGTCACCTTCTCGAGCGTCAGGCCGACTTCTTCCGAAATCACCTTGCCGCCGGTCAGGACAGCGATGTCTTCCAGCATGGCTTTGCGGCGGTCGCCGAAGCCCGGCGCCTTGACGGCCACGACCTTCAGGATGCCGCGGATGGTGTTGACCACCAGCGTGGCCAGCGCTTCGCCTTCGACTTCTTCCGCGATGATCAGCAGCGGACGGGAAGCCTTGGCGACTTGCTCCAGCACGGGCAGCAGGTCACGGATGCTCGAAACCTTCTTGTCGTACAGCAGCACGAACGGGCTCTCGAGCAGGGCGGACTGCTTCTCGGGGTTGTTGATGAAGTAGGGCGACAGGTAGCCGCGGTCGAACTGCATGCCTTCGACGACTTCCAGTTCGCTTTCGAGCGACTTGCCGTCTTCGACGGTGATGACGCCTTCCTTGCCGACCTTGTCCATCGCGTCAGCGATGATCTTGCCGATGGTCTCGTCGCTGTTGGCCGAGATGGAGCCGACCTGCGCGATTTCCTTGGACGTGGTGGTGGCCTTGGAGGCCTTCTTCAGCTGCTCGGTCAGGGCCAGCACGGCCTTGTCGATGCCGCGCTTCAGGTCCATCGGGTTCATGCCGGCGGCCACGTACTTCATGCCTTCGTGCACGATGGCTTGCGCCAGCACCGTGGCGGTGGTGGTGCCGTCACCGGCGATGTCGCTGGTCTTGGAAGCAACTTCCTTGACCATCTGCGCGCCCATGTTCTGAAGCTTGTCCTTCAGCTCGATTTCCTTGGCCACGGACACGCCGTCCTTGGTCACGGTGGGGGCGCCGAAGGAGCGCTCGAGCACCACGTTGCGGCCCTTGGGGCCCAGGGTGACCTTGACCGCGTTGGCCAGGATGTTCACGCCTTCGACCATGCGGGCGCGGGCGTCACCGCCGAAAATTACGTCTTTAGCTGCCATTGTTCGTTACCTCTGTGAGATGAATTCGGGGGTGGGCGCTTACGCGACCTTCTTCAGGCCGGCGGCGGGCACGCCTTCGACCACGGCGAACAGGTCGTCTTCCTTCATGACCAGCAGCTCGTCGCCCTCGACCTTGACGGTCTGGCCGGAGTACTTGCCGAAGAGGACACGGTCGCCGACCTTGACGTTCAGGGCGATCAGTTCACCCTTTTCGGTCTTGCGGCCCGGGCCGACGGCCAGGATTTCGCCCTGGTCCGGCTTTTCGGCGGCGTTGTCGGGGATGACGATGCCGGAGGCAGTCTTGGTTTCCTGTTCCAGGCGCTTGACGATCACGCGGTCGTGCAGGGGGCGAAGCTTCATGTGCATCTCCTTCAAGAGAATTGGGGTTCAACCTGGGCGCCAACGGAAGTTAGCGCTCATTAACTCACGTGGAGGAGGGCGATTGCAGCTCGGCTGCTAGCACTCAACTCCAGCGAGTGCTAATGATAAGGGCATTTTTGTCGGTTGCAAGCGCGGCGGCCCGTAGTCGGCCGCCTACTTCGCAAGCGGTCGATTCCTGGATGCCTAGCCGCCTGCCGCGCGGCCGAGGACCGGGAACAGTTTGCCCAGCCCTTCGGCCATCACTTCCACCGCCAGCGCCGCGAGGATCAAGCCCATCAGCCGCGTCAGGACGTTGATGCCGGTCTGCCCCAGGATCCGGGCAATGGGATTCGCCAGGGCGAAGCTCAGTGCGGTGACCAGCGCGACCACCACACCGTAGGCGACCAGGGTGGAAAGCTGCAGCGCCGTCTGCGCGCGCTCGGCGTAGATCACCACGGTGGACATCGTTGCCGGCCCGGTGAGCAGCGGAATCGTCAGCGGCACCACTGCAATGCTGTTGCCCATGGCCAGCTTGTCGGCGCCGGCTTCCATCTCATTCGTGTTCGGCTTGGCCTCGGCGGGCTTGGCGTTGAGCATGTTCAACGCGCTGGTCAGGAGCAGCATGCCGCCGCCCACCTGGAAGCTGGCGATCGAAATGCTGAAGAACTCCAGGATGCGGATGCCGAGCAGCGCGCTCGCCGCGATCACAAGGAATGCGGTGACCGACGACACCACCACGGTGTGCCGCCGCTGCGCCCGCGAGAAGCCCTGCGTGTAGTAGATGAAGAAGGGGATGATGGCCGGCGGGTTGACGATGGCCAGCAGGGTGATCAGCGGCTTCCAGTCCATCAGGCGCCCGCGCGCTGCGCCTCGTAGGCCGCCAGTTCTTCCGGCGTCGCCGGCGTGCGGCGGCCGAACATGCCCCAACCCTCCATCTCCAGCACCTTTTGGCCGTCCTGGTTGGACATCTCCCAGCGCGACCGCACCAGCCCGACCTCCGGACGCTTGCGCATCGGGCGCGACTCCAGGATCACGTGGCGCAGCGAAAGCTGGTCGTTCGGGTACACCGGTTTCAGCCAACGCAGGCTCTCCAGCCCGGGCGAGCCCTGGCTGGTGGAATGCCGCAGCATGTTGTCCACCGTCAGCCGCATCGCCAGGGCCGCGGTCTGCCATCCGCTGGCGCACAGCGCGCCGAAGATCGATTGCCTGCCTGCCTCCTCATCCACGTGGAAAGGCTGCGGGTCGTACCGGCGCGCGAACTCCTTGATCTCCTCCTTGTCGACCGAGGTGGTGCCGAGCTCGCGCACGCTCCCGGGCACGAGGTCTTCCCAACAGATCGTCTCGGGCATCAACGCCCCCCGGACACGTCCACCAGCGACATCGTGGTGTAGCTTGCCTCGGGTGACAGCAGCCAGACGATGGCCTGTGCCACTTCCTCGGCGCTGCCGCCGCGCTGCATCGGCACCAGGTGCTGCAGGTCGCGCACGCGGTTGGGCAGGCCGCCGGAGGCGTGAATCTCCGTTTCGATCAGGCCGGGCCGTACCGCGTTGACACGGATGCCTTCGTTGGCGACTTCCTTGGCCAGCCCGATGGTGAGGACGTCGATGGCGCCCTTGACGGCGGCGTAGTCCACGTACTGGCCCGGCGCGCCCAGGCGGGCGGCGGCGCTGGAGACGTTGACGATGGCGCCGCCCTGGCCGCCGTGTTTGGTGCTCATGCGGCGCACCGCTTCGCGCGCGCACAGGAAGCTGCCGAGGAGGTTGACGTCGAACATGCGCTTCAGGCGCTCCAGGCTCATCTCGTCGACGCGCTGGGCCCGGTCCACGATGCCGGCGTTGTTCACCAGGGCGGTCAGCCGTCCCAGCTTCGCATCCACTTGTTCGAACATGCGCAGCACCTGGTCCTCCTGCGCCACGTCGGCTTGCACGGCAAAGGCCTTGCCGCCGCCCGCCTCGATGCTGCGCACCACCTCCGCGGCCGCCGCTTCGTTGCTGGTGTAGTTGACGGCGACGGCGTAACCCTTGCGCGCCGCGAGCACGGCGGTGGCCGCCCCGATGCCTCGGCTGCCGCCGGTGACCAAAAGAACTTCTTTCATGCGCTGCTCCACTGCCGCGCTGCCGGCGGCGAGCCGCCATTAGACCAAATGGGACGGATTGACGCGGCGGCCGGGCTCGGCGAAATTCGGCGCTTCGCATCACACACCAGGAAGCCGTTCCCATGGGCCAATTCACACAACTCCAGGCCGCCGATGGCCAGTCCATCCCCGCGTACGTCGCCACTCCGTCGGGCAAGCCGCGCGGCGGCATCGTCGTCATCCAGGAGATCTTCGGCGTCAATTCGCACATCCGTTCCGTCGCCGATCTCTATGCAGCAGAGGGTTACCTCGCCGTGGCGCCGGCGATCTTCCATCGCGTGAAGCCGGAGGTGGAGCTGGGCTACCAGCCCGACGACATGACCGCCGGCATGGCGTTGAAAGCGGCCACCGAGGCATTGCCGTCGCCGGGCGTGATGCAGGACATCCAGGCAGCGATCAAGCACGCGGGTCAGGCGGGCAAGGTCGGCATCGTCGGCTTTTGCTACGGTGGGCTGCTCACGTGGCGCGCCGCGTGCAACCTGCAGGGCCTGAACGCGGCGGTTCCTTACTACGGAGGCGGCGTCACCACGCCCGACGAGATCGCGCGCAAGCCGAAGGTGCCGGTGCTCGCGCACTTCGGCGACAAGGACAAGCACATCTCCGTGGACAGCGTGGAGGCCTTCAAGAAGGCGCACCCGGAAGTCGAGGTCCACCTGTACGCGGCCGACCACGGCTTCAACTGCGACCAGCGCGGCTCGTTCAACGCCGAGGCGACCAAGCTGGCGCGCGAGCGCACGCTCGCCTTCTTCCGCAAGCACGTCGGATGAGATTCGTCACCCCCGCGCAGGCGGGGGCCCAGGGCCTCCTGGCTGTCCTCCTGGCGCTGTCCACTCCCGCTTTCGCCGCCGACTACGCCGGCCCGCTCTTCGACGCCCACCTGCACTACAACGAAGAAGCCTTCAACGGCGCCGAAGGCCCGCATCCCATCACCGACGTGCTCGGCCGGATGCAGCGCAGCGGCGTGCGCGCGATCGTCTCCAACTCACGGCCGAATGACGGCACCAAGTCCCTTGCGCAGTCGCCGCAGACGCGCCAGGCAGGCGTGACGGTGGTTCCTTTCGTGCGCCTGTACCGCAACCGCGCCGACTACGACAGCTGGTTTCGCGACGAGACCATCTACGAGATGGTGCAGGCCGAGCTGGCGCGCGGCACGGCCGCCGGCCCTTACCGCGGCATCGGCGAATTCCACCTGTACGACTCCGCCAATGCCAACGGACCGGTCGCGCGCAAGCTGATGGTGCTGGCCGAGGAGAAAGACCTGGCCGTCCTGGCCCACGTGGACGACACCGCGGTGGACTTGCTGATGGGCCACACGCCCTCCAAAGGCGCGAAGGCGCGCCTGATCTGGGCGCACACCGGCATCGGCGGAGCGCCGGTGGCGCGGGTGGACCAGATGATGGCGCGTTATCCGAGGCTGATGGGCGAGCTGTCGTACCGGCCGGGGCTCACCTGCGACGGCGGCAAGCTGTGCCCCGAATGGCGCACGCTGATCTTGAAATATCCGGGCCGCTTCCTGGTGGGCTCGGACACCTGGGTCAACCAGCGCTGGCAGTACTACGAGGAAACGATGAGAGGCTATCGCACCTGGCTGGGCGACCTGCCGGCGGATGTGGCGCGTCGCGTCGCGTGGGACAACGGTGCCGGCCTGTTCGGGCTGAAGCAGCCGTGAATGCTCAGAACCGGTAGCGCACGCCGGCCACGATGAAGTTGGAGCCGACGTTGCGCGGCGCGATCACGCCATAGGCCCCCGAGCGATGGTGGATGCGCGTCACGAACGACCAGTCCGGCAGCGGGGCCAGGCTCCACTCCGCCTCCAGCAGCACCAGCAACTGGGTGCGATAGCGCCTGTCTGGGTCGTCCGTCGGTCCGTCTTCGTAGCTGGGCGTGCCGAACGTATGCGACAGCCCGAGACCGCCGGCCACGTTGATGCGCAGCTGTGCGATTTCCAGGTTCGGCGAGCGCAGCATGTAGGCCGCGCCCAGCTCCGTGACCGTCTGCTTGCCGCGATGCTGCAGCAGCACCAACTCGTAGCCGTGCTGCACGTTTTCGACGAAGGTGGAGCGCAAGGCGTCGATGCTGCCGAGCGTGCCCACCGTCTTGCCCGCTCCCAAGCCGGTGAAATAGCTCGATTCCCGGTTCCAGCCCTGGCCGAAGATGGCGCCCGGCACTTCGCGCAGGTTCAGGTCCACCCCCTGCGCGGTGTACACCGAGATGGAATCGAATGGTCCGGAGGATGTCTGGGCGGCGGCGCCTCCGCAAGCTGTGGCGAGGAGAAGAACTGGAAGACTCGACGCGATCGGGCCTCTGCGCATCAGCGGTCCTGTGTGTTGTTGTGATGTGGCGATAGTGTAGTGTGGGCACCAGACCCAGGAGGACGACGGCGTGCAACTTCATTACTACCCCGGCACCGCGGCCATGATCCCGCACATCCTGCTCGAGGAACTTGGTGTTCCCTACGAGCGGGTGCTGGTGGATCGCACGCAGAACCGGCACAAGGAGCCGGCGTACCTGCGGCTCAACCCCAATGGGCTGATACCGGTCCTTACCGACGGGGACCTGGTACTTTACGAATCGGCGGCGATCGTGCTGCATTTGTGCGACACCCACCCGCACGCCGGGCTGGCCCCGGCGCTGGGCACGCCGCAACGGGCCCACTTCTACAAATGGTTGATGTGGCTGTCGAACACGCTGCAGCCGACGCTCAGTGCCTACTTCTATCCGGAGCGTTGGGTCAGGGAGGGGAACGCCGAGGCCGCCGCTGAAGTGAAAGCGATCGCGCGCGAGAAGGCGACTGGCTTGCTGGCGCAACTCGATGACCTGGTGGCGCGCAATGGCGGCCCGTGGGTCGAAGGTCCCCGCTACAGCGCGCTGGACTGCTATGTCTTCACCCTGTGCCGCTGGACCCGCAACTTTCCGCAGGGCAAGGCACGCGAGCTGCCCAACCTCGGGCCGTACCTGCAGCGCATGAGCGAGCGGGCGGCGCTGCAGCGCGTGTTTGTCGCGGAGCAGATTTCAGCGCCCTTGTTCTAGCAGGCCTCGCAGGAAGAGCGCGTCGCCGGCGGCAGCGCCGGACGCGGTGTTGTCGAAGATGCACCAGACCTCGGCGCCTGCCTGTTCCGCGGCGAGGATGCGCCGCGCCAGCGCCTGCACAAGCGCTGGTTCATAGGAAGAGTAGTAGACCCGCGGCGAGCCATGCAGCCGCAGGTAGATGCGTCCCGGCCAGCCGCCGGGCGCCGCGCCGGGCGCATGCCGCACCGGGTCCGCCAGCACGCGGGCCACTTCTTGTGCGCGCAGCAGTGCGTCGGCCTCCGCTTCGAACCACGTTGCGTGCCGCGGCTCCATCGCCACCGCCCCCGGCCAGTGCCGGCGCAGCATGTGCAGGAAGGTGGCTGCGAGCGCCGCATCGAACGCAAAGCTCGGTGGCAGTTGCACCAGCAGGCAACCCAGCTTGTCGCCGAGGCCGCCTGCCTGCGACAGGAACTCCTCGACCAGCGGCTCGCAATCCACCAGCCGCCGTTCGTGCGTGATCGTCTTGGGCAGCTTGGCGCAGAAGCGGAAGCCTCCCGGCACGCTGGCGGCCCACTTCTCGTAGAGCGACCGTTGGTGCGGGCGGTGAAAGGACGAATTGATCTCGACGGCGGGGAAGACGCTTGCGTAGCGCGCGAGGTGGGAGTCGCCGGGGCCGAACCTGTCCTGCACCTCGCGCGGCAGCGTCCAGCCGGCGGTGCCGACCCGCATCACCGCGTGCGCGCCAGGTAGCGTTTGCGCCTGAATACCAGCACCAGCACCACTGCGACCAGTGCCATGGCACCGACGACCCAGAAGACCCCCGCGGGTTGCTTGGTGAACGGCAGGTAATTGAAATTCATGCCGAACACGCCGGCGATCAGGTTCAGGGGCAGGAAGATGGCGGTCAGCGCCGTCAGCGTGCGCATGATCTCGTTCGTCCGGTGGCCCTGGGCCGAGAAGTGGATCTGCACCGCGCTCTCCGCACCGCTTTCCAGGCGGCGGACGTGATGCACGACGCGCTGGATGTGCTCCACGACGTCCCGGGCGCGCGCCATCAGGCCATCGCGCTCCGCCTGCGTCATGCTGCCGGAAGGCTGCTCGCGCTGCGTGTCCAGCCACTCCTGCATGGCGTCGTTCTGCTCCTCGCACAGATCCTCCAGCGTGTGCAGCGCATTGCGGGCGGTCATCAGCGCGGCCCAATCGGCCGCCCCGCCGTCGGGTCCCAGCAGCCCCTGCTGCCAGTCATCCATCTCCGCGCTCATGGCGCGCCGCAGCTCCAGGTAGCTGTCGACCATCACGTTGACCATGCGCAGCATCAGGTCCGCCGGGCCGGACGGCAGGCGTGAGCGCGCGGTCGCCGACAGGCCTTCGCTCTGCACCACGTCGCCCAGGTAGCGCTGGATGAAGCTGCGGGCCGACTGGCAACCGGAAGGATGCACGGTGATCAGCAGCCGGTCGAACACCACGAAACCGATGGCACGGGTGCGCACCCGGCCGAAGGTGGCCAGCGGCCGCTCGTCCTTCGCCACCTCCTCGCCGAGCTCGACGCGCACTTCCTGCTCCGTGGCCAGGCGGCGGAAGATGACCAGGTCGTAGATGGATGTGTAGTCGTAGTGCGAAGGATGGGCGCGGTTGCCCAGGTCCTTCACGTGCAGGTCCAGCAGCGTGGAGCCGCCGATTACCTGCGCGGCTTGCTGCAGCTGCGGCAGCTGCCCCTCCAGCTCCTCGCGATCGAGGTAGATCCACAGGAACCCCGACTGCGGGGGCTGCGTGGGCAACTGCTCCAGGAAGCGCAGCGTCCCGGTGCCGAACTCGACGATCTGCACGTGGACCTCAGGTGCGCAGCTTGCGCGCTGCGTCGAGGGCGAAGTACGTCAGCACGCCGTCGGCGCCCGCGCGCTTGAAGGCCAGCAGGCTTTCCATCATGACCAGGTCATGGTCCAGCCAGCCGTTGGCCGCGGCCGCTTTCAGCATGGCGTATTCGCCGGACACCTGGTAGGCGAAGGTGGGCACGCGGAATTCGTCCTTCACGCGCCGCACGATGTCCAGGTAAGGCATGCCCGGCTTGACCATCACCATGTCGGCGCCCTCGGCCAGGTCCAGCGCCACTTCGCGCAACGCCTCGTCGGTGTTGCCCGGATCCATCTGGTAGACCTTCTTGTTGCTCTTGCCCAGGTTGGCGGCCGAACCCACCGCGTCGCGGAACGGGCCGTAGAAGGCGCTGGCGTACTTGGCGCTGTACGCCATGATGCGCGTGTGGATGTGGCGGTTCGCCTCCAGCGCCGCGCGGATCGCGCCGATGCGGCCATCCATCATGTCGCTGGGGGCGACGATGTCGACGCCGGCCTGGGCCTGCGTCAGGGACTGCTTGACCAGCACCTCGATCGTCTCGTCATTCAGGATGTACCCCGTTTCGTCCAGCAGGCCGTCCTGGCCATGGCTGGTGAAAGGGTCCAGCGCCACGTCCGTCATCACGCCGAGTTCGGGAAATTCCTTCTTCAACGCCTGCACGATGCGCGGCACCAGGCCTTCCGGATTCCAGGCTTCGCGGCCGTCGGGCGTTTTCAGCGACGGGTCGATGACGGGGAACAGCGCCAAGGCCGGCACTCCGAGCTGCATGCATTGCTCCGCCACCGGCAGCAACAGGTCCAGGCTCAGGCGCTCCACGCCGGGCATCGACGCCACCGGTTGGCGCTGCTTGCGGCCGTCGAGAACGAAGACGGGATAGATCAGGTCGTGCGCAGTGAGAGCATGCTCGCGCACCAGGTTGCGCGTGAACTCGTCGCGCCGCAACCGGCGCGGCCGGCCGTGGGGGTAGGGGGCGTGGAAACTCATGGCGAAATTGTGCTCCATGCGCGACCGTACGCGCGCGAGTACGCGTCGCCATGGGGCGCGCATGGCGCTTGCAGCGCGTCAGTGAAATGAGGACTTTATGCTTGAAAGCCGGGCTTGCGACTGTTAAATTACGCACGGGCAGCTTGCTGCTCCCCGCTTTTCCTCCCTGAGCGGGCGCCTTGATGTGACAGCAAAAAGGCTTCGCACCCCGGCTCGCTGGAGCCGGGGCTTTTTTTTGCTGCGCGCGCGCCGCACCCCGTTGCGGCCGGGCTCCGTACACTCGGCAAGATGCTCTGGGTCAAGGCCTTTCACATCGTCTTCGTGGCCAGCTGGTTCGCCGGCCTGTTCTACCTGCCCCGCATCTACGTCAACCTGGCCATGGTGCCGCCCGGCTCCAGCGCCGAGCGGGAGCGCCTGTTGCTGATGGCCGGCAAGCTGCTGCGCTTCACCACCTTGCTGGCTGTCCCCGCCCTGGTGCTTGGCCTGTGGTTGTGGCTGGGTTACGGCATCGGCCGTGGCTCTGGCTGGATGCATGCGAAGCTGGCCATCGTGCTGCTAGCCATTGGCTATCACCATGCCTGCGCGGTGTTGCTGCGCAAGCTGCGCCTGGATTCCAGCCGCCACAGCCACCGCTGGTTCCGCTGGTTCAACGAGATGCCCGTGCTGCTGTTGGTCGCCGCCGTGGTGCTGGTCGTCGTGAAGCCGTTCTGACATGCAGCACAAGACCTCCGCCTGGCCCCTGGCCGGCGCCTATGCGCTGCTGGTGGTCTATGCCAGCCTCTATCCCTTCGCCGGTTGGCGCGACCAGCAGATCCCGCCCTGGGACTTTCTCCACGCCGGCTGGCCGAAGTACTGGACGGCCTTCGACCTGGTCGCCAACGTCATCGGCTACGTTCCGCTCGGCTTCCTGCTGGCGCTGAGTTTCATGCGGCGCGGCAACGTACGCCACTTCGCCACGCACCCGAACGTCGTCGGCATCGCGGTCGCCGTGCTCGTCGGCACCTTGCTGTCGCTGCTGATGGAAGGCGTGCAGAACTACCTGCCATCGCGGGTGGCTTCCAACGTGGACTTCGGGCTCAACGTGGCCGGCACGCTGGCCGGGGCCATCGCGGCCACCGCGCTCGAGCTCGGTGGCGCCGTCGACCACTGGAGCCGCTTTCGCGAACGCTGGTTCATCCCGCAGGCGCGGGGCGCGCTGGTGCTGCTGGCGTTGTGGCCCTTCGCGCTGCTGTTCCCGGCGGCGGTTCCGCTGGGGCTGGGACAGGTGTTCGAGCGCTCCGAGACGGCCCTGGCGGAATGGCTGGAAGACACACCGTTCCTCGAATGGATGCCCTTGCGGGAGATCGAGCTGCAGCCGCTGGTGCCGGCGGCGGAACTGTTGTGCGTGGCGCTCGGCGCGTTCGTGCCCTGCCTGCTGGGCTACACCGTCATGCGGTCCGTCGGCCGGCGCGCCGTGTTCGCCGTGCTTGCGGTCGCGCTGGGCACCGGCGTCACTGCCTTGTCGGCCGCGCTCAGCTGGGGCCCGACCCATGCCTGGGCGTGGATGAGCCTGCCGGTGCAGCTGGGTCTGGTGTTCGGGCTGCTGCTCGCGCTGCTGATGTTGCCGGTGCCGCGCCGCGGCTGCGCGGCCGTGCTGATGGTGGCCGTGGTCCTCCACCTGAGCGTGCTGAACCAGGCGCCCGCCAGCGCCTACTTCGCGGACACGCTGCAGGCGTGGGAGCAAGGCCGGTTCATCCGCTTTCACGGCCTCGCGCAGTGGTTGGGATGGCTGTGGCCGTACGTCGTGCTGGTGTATGTGCTGCTGCGCGTTTCGCGCCGGGATGCGGCTTCTACAATCCCCGAATGAGCGCGCCCCCTTCCGATTCGTCCCCGTACTACCGACACCACGTCTTTTTCTGCCTGAACAAGCGGGAGAACGGCGAAGCCTGCTGCGCCGACCACAACGCGCAGGCCGCGTTCGACCGGTGCAAGCAGCAGGTGAAGGCGCAGGGCCTGGTGGGACCGGGCAAGGTGCGGATCAACAAGGCCGGATGCCTGGATCGCTGCCAGGGCGGCCCCATCGCCGTGGTGTATCCCGAGGGCGTCTGGTACACCTACGTGGACAACAACGACATCGACGAGATCGTCGAATCGCACCTGAAGAACGGCAAGGTCGTCGAGCGGCTGCTGACGCCGCCGCACTTGGGGCGATGAGCGCGTCACCCGCATGAACGCGCAGACGGAGCAACTGGAGCTTGCGGGCGCCGCGGGCCGCATCCAGGCCCTGCGCGACCAGCCGGAGGGCGCGCCGCGCGGCGTGGCCGTCATCGCGCACCCGCATCCGCTGTTCGGCGGCACCATGGACAACAAGGTGGTGCAGACGATCGCCCGCGCCTTCGTGCAATGCGGCTGGACCGCCGTGCGATTCAACTTCCGCGGTGTCGGCACCAGCGAGGGCGCGTACGACGAAGGCCGCGGCGAAGCCGCCGACTTCCAGCAAGTCGTGCAGGCCGTGGCGCCGCAAGGCGCATTGGCATTGGCGGGCTTCTCCTTCGGCGCCTTCGTGGCGGCGCAGGCCATCGATGCGCTGTGGAGCGCGCGGGACATCCGCTCCATCGTGCTCGTCGGCACCGCCGCTTCGCGCTTCGCCGTGCCGGCGTTGCCGCGGGAGAGCCACGACAAGGCGTTGGTGATCCACGGCGAGCAGGACGAAACGGTCCCGCTGCCGGCGGTGCTGGATTGGGCGCGGCCGCAGTCACTTCCCGTTACGGTGGCCCCGGGGGTCGAGCATTTCTTTCACGGACAATTACCGCTTTTGAAGGGCTTGGTGGTTCGCCACCTTCGTACACAGGGATGAGAAATCGTTGGATTCAGGCGCTGCTGGCGCCATGGCTGGTCTTTTTCTGCCTCGTCGCGGCCGCGCAGGTGCCGCAGCCGCCGGAGATCGCGGCGCGCAGCTATCTGCTGCTGGACGTCAGCGCCAACCAGATCCTCGCTTCGCGTGACATCGATGCCCCCGTGGAGCCGGCGTCGCTGACCAAGCTGATGACCGGCTACCTGGTCTACCAGGCGATCAAGGCCAAGAAGATCGACGTCAAGCAGGCGCTGCCGGTCAGCGAGCGCGCCTGGAAGATGCCCGGCTCGCGCATGTTCATCGACCCCAAGATGCAGGTGCCGGTGGACGACCTCATCAAGGGGATGATCGTCCAGTCGGGCAACGATGCCACCGTCGCACTGGCCGAGGGCGTCGGCGGCACGGTCGAGCATTTCGTGGAGCTCATGAACCAGCAGGCCAAGGCCCTGGGCATGAAGAACACCACCTACAAGAACCCCGAGGGCTTGACGGCGCCGGGCCACACCACGACGGCGCGTGACCTGAGCATCCTGGCGACGCGGCTGATGCAGGACTTCCCGGGCGACCTGGCGTATTACTCGATCAAGAAGTACCGCTACCAGGGCACGCCGACGGCCAACGACACCAACCGGAACACGCTGCTGTTCCGAGACCCCACCGTCGATGGACTGAAAACTGGCCACACCGACGCTGCGGGCTATTGCCTGATCGCCACCGCCAAGCGCGACTTCCCCAACCTCCAGGGCCGCCGCCTGCTGGCCATCGTGCTGGGCGCCAACAGCGAGGCCGCCCGCGCCAATGAAGCGCAGAAGCTGCTGAACTGGGGCTATACGGCCTACGAGGGACTCAAGCTGTTCGAGGCGAACGTGCCGGTGATCGAGCCGCAGGTGTGGAAGGGCACCGAAAAGACGGTCAAGCTGGGCCAGACGCAGCCGATCGTGCTGGCCGTGCCCGCCGGCAGCGGCTCGAAGATCAAGACCCAGGTGGCCCGTCCGGATCCGCTGGTGGCGCCTTTCGCCAAGGGCCAGCAGGTGGGCACGCTGAAGATCCTGGCCGGCGACCAGTTGCTGCGCGAGGTGCCGCTGGTGGCCCTGCAGGCGGTGGAGCAGGCCGGCATCTTCGGCCGGGCGTGGGACGCGATCCGGCTCTGGATCAAATAGCCCCGCACCCCCGGCTCCGCGGGGGTGACGGAGGGCGCGCCTTGAGCACTTCCCCCATCCGCGCTATACTCGCGGGCTTTCCCGCATTCGGGGCGGGCACCGCATTTGCATTGCCGCATCCGCGGTGACCAGTTTTCAATCGACGTTTAGGGACGTTTTTCTTCATGCCAACCATCAACCAGCTCGTGCGTCAGGGCCGGGAAGTCGAGAAAGTCAAATCGAAGTCCCCCGCGATGCAGAACAGCCCCCAGCGCCGGGGCGTGTGCACGCGCGTCTACACGACGACGCCGAAAAAGCCGAACTCCGCGCTGCGCAAGGTCGCCAAGGTGCGCCTGACCAACGGGTTCGAAGTCATCTCCTACATCGGCGGCGAAGGCCACAACCTCCAGGAACACTCGGTGGTCCTGGTGCGCGGCGGCCGCGTGAAGGACCTGCCCGGTGTGCGTTACCACATCGTCCGCGGGTCGCTCGACCTGCAGGGCGTGAAGGATCGCAAGCAGTCCCGTTCCAAGTACGGCGCAAAGCGCCCGAAGAAGGCCTGACGGCCACGTAGTTTGTCGGTGCTCTTTCAGCCCTGGCAGGCTGAATCAGCGTAGTGACCCAATCCCGGGTCGAGTAAGCGGGCTGCCGGTTGGCGCCCTGGGTCCTTCGAGGGCCAGCTGAAGCAAATTGAGAGGTTAGAAATGCCACGTCGTCGCGAAGTCCCCAAGCGTGAAATCCTGCCCGATCCCAAGTACGGGAACGTCGAGCTCGCCAAGTTCATGAACGTCATCATGCAAGGCGGCAAGAAGGCGATCGCCGAGCGCATCGTCTACGGTGCCCTCGAGCAGATCGAGAAGAAGAACCCCGGCCGTGACCCGGTCGAGGCGTTCACCATGGCCATCAGCAACGTCAAGCCGATGGTCGAAGTCAAGTCCCGCCGCGTCGGCGGCGCCAACTACCAGGTCCCGGTCGAGGTGCGCCCGGTCCGTCGCCTCGCCTTGTCCATGCGCTGGATCAAGGAAGCCGCCAAGAAGCGCGGCGAGAAGTCGATGGCGCTGCGCCTGGCCAACGAACTCATGGAAGCCACGGAAGGCCGTGGCGGCGCCATGAAGAAGCGCGACGAAGTGCACCGCATGGCAGAGGCCAACAAGGCCTTCAGCCACTTCCGCTTCTAAAGTCCGTCCCCATATAACGGTACGGGCCCGCCACGAGCGGGCCCGTGCCCATTGAACGAAAGACTCATCATGGCCCGCAAAACGCCTATCGAGCGATATCGCAACATCGGTATCTCCGCGCACATCGACGCCGGCAAGACGACGACGACGGAGCGCATCCTGTTCTATACGGGCGTCAACCACAAGATCGGTGAAGTGCACGACGGCGCCGCCACCATGGACTGGATGGAGCAGGAGCAGGAGCGTGGCATCACGATCACCTCCGCCGCCACCACGTGCTTCTGGAAGGGCATGGACCTGTCCTTCCCCGAGCACCGCATCAACATCATCGACACCCCCGGCCACGTGGACTTCACCATCGAGGTGGAGCGTTCCATGCGCGTGCTGGACGGCGCCTGCATGGTGTATTGCGCCGTGGGCGGCGTGCAGCCCCAGTCGGAAACCGTCTGGCGCCAGGCCAACAAGTACAAGGTGCCGCGCCTGGCGTTCGTCAACAAGATGGACCGCACCGGCGCCAACTTCTTCAAGGTCTACGACCAGATGAAGCTGCGCCTGAAGGCCAACCCGGTGCCCATCGTGATCCCGATCGGCGCCGAGGAAAACTTCACCGGCGTGGTCGACCTGCGCAAGATGAAGGCCATCTACTGGGACGAAGCGTCGCAGGGCATGAAGTTCAACTACGACGAGATCCCGGCCGAACTGCTCGAACAAGCCAAGGAATGGCGCGAGAAGATGGTCGAGGCCGCCGCCGAGGCGAACGAAGAGCTGATGAACAAGTACCTGGAGGAGGGCGACCTCACCGAGGACGAGATCACGGCCGGCCTGCGCGCGCGCACCATCGCCAGCGAAATCCAGCCGATGCTGTGCGGCACCGCGTTCAAGAACAAGGGCGTGCAGCGGATGCTGGACGCCGTGATCGAGCTGATGCCTTCGCCGGTGGACATTCCCCCGGTCAAGGGCATGGACGACGACGAGAAGCCCGTCACGCGCCGCGCCGACGACAGCGAGAAGTTTTCCGCGCTGGCGTTCAAGCTGATGACCGACCCGTTCGTGGGCCAGTTGACCTTCGTGCGCGTCTACTCCGGCGTGCTGGCCAAGGGCGACAGCGTCTACAACCCGATCCGCGGCAAGAAGGAGCGCATCGGCCGTATCGTGCAGATGCACGCCAACAACCGCCTGGAAGTCGACGAGATCCGCGCCGGCGACATCGCCGCGTGCGTGGGCCTGAAGGACGTGACTACCGGTGAAACGCTGTGCGACCCGGCCGCGATCGTCATGCTCGAGCGCATGGTGTTCCCGGAGCCGGTGATCGCGCAGGCCGTCGAGCCCAAGACCAAGGTCGACCAGGAAAAGATGGGCATCGCCCTGAACCGCCTGGCGCAGGAAGACCCGTCGTTCCGCGTGCGCACCGACGAGGAATCGGGCCAGACCATCATCGCCGGCATGGGCGAGCTGCACCTGGAAATCATCGTCGACCGCATGAAGCGCGAGTTCGGCGTGGAAGCCAACGTGGGCAAGCCGCAGGTGGCTTACCGCGAGACCATCCGCAAGACGATCGAGGACGCCGAAGGCAAGTTCGTGCGCCAGTCGGGCGGCAAGGGCCAGTACGGCCACGTCGTGCTCAAGATCGAGCCGAACGAGCCGGGCAAGGGCATCCAGTTCGTCGACGCCATCAAGGGCGGCGTGGTGCCGCGCGAGTACATTCCCGCGGTCGAAAAGGGCATCCACGAAGCCGTCACGCAGGGCGTGCTGGCCGGCTACCCGGTGGTCGACGTCAAGGTCACGCTGCACTTCGGTTCGTACCACGACGTGGACTCGAACGAACTGGCGTTCAAGATGGCCGCGATCTTCGGCTTCAAGGAAGGCTGCCGCAAGGCCCAGCCGGTGATCCTGGAGCCGATGATGGCCGTGGAAGTCGAGACGCCGGAAGACTACGCCGGCAACGTGATGGGCGACCTGTCGTCTCGTCGCGGCATGGTGCAGGGCATGGAAGACATGGTCGGTGGCGGCAAGGCCATCAAGGCCGAAGTGCCGCTGTCCGAAATGTTCGGCTACTCCACCACGCTGCGTTCGATGTCGCAGGGTCGCGCCACGTACACGATGGAATTCAAGCACTACACCGAAGCGCCGAGGAACGTCGCCGAGACGATCATCGCCGCGCGGGCGAAGTAAGAAGACAGGAAGCCGGACAACCGGACGCAGAAGACGCAGAGTTTTCGCAGAAGACGCAGAAAAAACCATAAAAGGTTCTCTGTCCCCTTTTGCGTCTTCTGCGTAACTTTTGCGCCTTCTGCGTCCGGTAGGTTCAAGTTCGTCTGCGACCCGACCCCCTTCGCTGCCCGTGGCGAAGGACCCAGGAGCCGGGTGCAGACGTAAAACCCATACACGGGCATTGCTCTTTACTGGAGATTTCTGAATGGCAAAAGGCAAATTCGAGCGGACCAAGCCGCACGTCAACGTGGGCACCATCGGTCACGTGGACCACGGCAAGACGACCCTGACGGCGGCGATCACCACC
>NZ_JBBHGT010000008.1:130000-220907 GCF_037572435.1 Ramlibacter sp. PS3R-8 | reverse complement strand
CGTCCGTGTCGAACGACCTGTTAGGTTGCATCCGCTTCTCCTTGCACCACGTTCAACATGGACCAATCCGGCGCACAGGTGGGAAGGGGGTGCTCAAGGATTTGAATCTCCTGTTGCTCAAGCCCCGCGTCAATACCGCACGTTGCGGTTCGCAGTGTTGAGAAGCGGCGAAACCAGAAGTAGCGGCTCCAGAAGATGGACTCGGGGGACCACCCAGCCTGGAGGAAGCGATCTGCGGATTGCGTCAACGCCAAAAAGGCACGAAGCGCCGTCCCGGCCACTGGCTCGGACAAGGTGTCCGAATCTATGCCAGCGACCGACGGCTCGCCCGACACGCTGAAGACGGCGCCAGGGTCGCGAATGAGTTGGAGCGCCACCAGTGCAACCTAACGTAGAAGTGACCGGCGACCAACAGGAGCGCACGGAGTGCGCAGACGCCGTTGGGCGTCCGTGTCGACTGCCTCGTTATGCATGGCGTTCAGAGCCACCCAAACCACCGAGCCTCCATGCGAATTGTCGTCGCCGGTCATGGAGCGAAGTGCGCATGGTGCGGGCATTCTCTCCGCGTGCCCGGACCTGTCAACTGTCCGAAGTGGGGATGCATGCTGCGCCCAACGGGCGCGCGGGACTACCGCTTGCACGCCAGGACGTCGCCATTGAAGAACCTTCGGTGCGGCACCGGCTGCGTGCTCCTTTGCAGGCCATCGCGACCGCCTTGGCCAGCCACCAGCCTTCAACCACTACTTGTCCCATGCGGCATAACGTAATGTAGACCGCACATCCCAACCCGCGACCCCGCATCTGCTGGATAACGTCGCTAGGGTCGAAGCGGTAAGCCGTTGCTGCATCACGATATTTGTTTGCCGGTGCTGGATAACAACTTTAATAAATCCAGATCAGGATTCCCGCAAATCCGAACCTGGTCGCAGCATCCGCGAATCCCGCGACCCATGCTTTCCTCCTCCAAATGGAGTGCGATTGCTTGACGGCGCGTCGCACCGAGCTACACTGTATTTTCATACAGCCAAGGCGCTCGTGTCCCACCGTACGCTGCCCGCCCTGCAGTCCACCCGCCTGCTGGACCAAGTCCGCGAGCGGGTGCGTTATTTGCACTATAGCCTTCGCACCGAAGAGGCCTATGTGTATTGGGTCCGCTTCTTCGTTCGATGGCACGGCATGAAGCATCCGCGCGACATGGGCGCTGCGGAGGTTCAGTCGTTCCTCACCATGCTTGCGACGCAAAGGCGCGTCTCGTCATCCACGCACAACCAGGCGCTCAGCGCCGTTCTGTTCCTGTACCGCGAGGTGCTGGGGGCCGAGTTGGCCTGGATGAACGACCTGCAGCGGCCGTCCCGGGCGCGACGCATTCCCACCGTGCTGACGCCCGCTGAGGTGTCGCGCTTGCTCGAGTCCATGGAAGGGGTGATCCGTGTCGTCACCCGCCTCCTGTATGGCACGGGCATGCGATTGATGGAAGTGCTGCGACTGCGCACCAAGGATGTCGATTTCGACAGGCAGGTGATCATCGTGCGGGAAGCCAAGGGAAACAAGGACCGCGTCGTGATGCTGCCTGCTTCCATTGCGGGCGAGTTGCGGGCGCAACTGGCGGCAGCTCGCGATCTGTGGCAACAAGACTGCCGCGCCGGACATGGCGGCGTGGAGGTGCCACATGCCCTTGAGAGAAAGTATCCGAAGGTCGGCCAGACCTGGGGCTGGTTCTGGGTGTTCCCGTCACCAACGCTGGCGACGGACCCTCAAACCGGCGAGGTCCGCCGACATCACCTTTACGAGGAAAGACTCCAGCGCGCCATCAAGAAGGCCATGGCTGTGGCGGACATCAACAAGCGCGTCTCGGCGCACACGCTGCGCCACAGTTTCGCCACCCACCTGCTCCAGTCAGGCACCGACATTCGCACGGTGCAGGAATTGCTTGGCCACAGTGACGTGAGCACCACCATGATCTACACCCACGTGCTGAAGATCGCAGCGGGCAGGACGGCAAGTCCGCTGGACGCCATTCGCCAAGACTGACAGGCGGGCCGTCAGACCCGCGGTGCCTCAACCATGCGCATACCGCAGAATCGCCACGAAGTGGCACCCGCTCGCCCCCAGCACCAGCAGGTGCCAGACGAAATGCGCATAGGCGATCTTTTCGTCGAAGTGGAAGACCACCGCGCCCAGGGTGTACAGCACGCCGCCGGTCACGAGCAGGGCCAGGCCCTCCATCGGCATGGCGCTCATCAGGGGTTGCAGGATGAAGACGCACAGCCACCCCATGCCCATGTACAGGCCGGTGGAGATGAAGGGGTGCGTCAAGCGGTTGGCGCACTTGGCCACCGTTCCCACGGTGGCGGCGAACCAGACGCTGGCCAGGAACCAGTAGCCCTCTTCGGCCAGGCTGCCCAGCACGAAGGGTGTGTACGAACCGGCGATGAACAGGAAGATCGCCGCGTGATCCAGTCGGCGCAGCAGGTCCTTGGTCGGTCCCTGCGGAAGCCAGTGGTAGGCCGCCGACACGGTGAACAGCAGGATCATCGAGGCGCAATACACCGCGGCGGCCAGGCCGTGCAGGCTGCCGGCCTGCATGGCGTTTTCGATCAGCTGGGGGCTGAAAACCGCCGCCAGCAACGCACCAATACCGTGACTCAGCGAGTTCGCGATTTCTTCATTCGGCGTCTGGGCGCGGGCGATGGCGGTGTGGGCCATGGAGGTTTCTCCTTGGCTGAATCTTCACGCCGCCCCATTTCGGGGCCTGTCGGCCCGAATGGCCGTGCTGTGTCAGCGGATGCCCAGCCCTGGCCTCAGCCAAGGGCTTCCGGCTGCACCCGCCACCAGGAGGGCAGCAGCTCCCGCACGGCGGGGCGGGCGAAGCGGTCGTCGATCAAGTACACGATGCCTTTGTCCTCCCGCGTGCGGATGACGCGGCCTGCCGCCTGCACCACTTTCTGGATGCCGGGGACCAGGTAGGTGTAGTCGTACCCGGAGCCGAAGACGTCGTCCAGGCGCGCCTTGAGCTGCTCGTTGCGCGCGTTCACCTGCGGCAGCCCGAGCGTGGCGACGAAGGCGCCCACCAGCCGGTCGCCGCGCAGGTCGATGCCCTCGCCGAAGCTGCCGCCCAGCACCGCGAAGCCGACGCCGGCGCCGCCGGGCGCGAACCGATCCAGGAAGGCCTGCCGGCTGCCTTCGTCCATGCCGCGCACCTGCGTCCACACCGGCACCTCGGGGTACCGGCGCTGGAACTCTCCCGCGACCAGCTCCAGGTAGTCGAAGCTGCTGAAGAACGCCAGGTAGTTGCCGGCCTGGACAGCGTAGCGGTCGGCGATCAGGCGCGCGATGGGGACGGCCGACCGTTCCCTGTCGGCAAACCGGGTGGAGATCCGGCGCACCACCTGCACTTCGAGTTGATCGGGCCCGAAGGGCGATTCCACGTCGATCCACGCGGTGCTGTCCGGCAGTCCCAGCATGTCCAGGTAATAGCGCGGCGGGCTGAGCGTGGCGGAGAACAGCGTGACGCTGCGTGCGGCAGCGAACCGCGGCCGCAGGAAGCTGGCCGGGATCAGGTTCTGGATGCGGACGGTGGCCGCCGGCTTGCCGAAGCCAGCGCCCTGCTCCGTGAGTTCGATGACCGAGTGGGCGCCGAAGGACTCGGCCAGGCGGTGGAAGGCAAGCGCGTCGAAGTAGAACTGCTGCAATGGCGCGTCCGCGCTGCCGGGCGCGGCTTCGGCGAAGTGGGACTCCAGGGCGGCGCTGGCGTTCTTCAGCGCCGTGAGGAAGGACGCCGGCAACGCCTCGAGCGTCCCGTCCGCGCGTTTCTCCGCTTTGCGCAAGGTGTTCCAGCCGCGGTTCAGCTTGTCCAGTGCCGGCCGGACGGCGGCGGGCGCGGTCGAGCGCACGGCTCGCAACGCTGACTGGTCCAGGTCCGCCGAATACATCGCGCGCGCCCGCTCCACCAGGTTGTGCGCCTCGTCGGCCAGCACGCCCACGCGCAGTTCGTCGCCGAGCGTCATCGCGTGCAGCATGGCGCTGCCGTCGAACCAGTAGTTGTAGTCGCCCACCACCATGTCGGCCCAGCGCGAAAGCTCCTGGCCCAGGTAGTACGGGCACACGCCGTGTTTCAAGGCAACACCGCGCACGGCCTCCGCGCCCATCGCTGCGCTCTGCAAGCTCTCGGCGCGCGCGGCGGGCAGGCGGTCGTAGAAGCCTTTCGCCAGCGGGCACGCGTCGCCGTGGCAGGCCTTGTCACGGTGTTCGCAGGCCTTGTTCCGCGCCACCAGTTCCACCACGCGCAGCGGCAGGCCGGGAGCGGCATGGCGGATCTGCTGCGCCGCGTCCAGCGCGAGGCGGCGTCCGGTGGATTTCGCGGTGAGGTAGAACACCTTGTCCAGCGCTTGCGGCGCCGCCGCCTTGAGCATGGAGAACACGGTGGCGATGGTCTTCCCGATGCCGGTGGGCGCTTGCGCCAGGACGCAGCGGCCGGTGGCGGCGCCGCGGTACACGGATTCGGCCAGTTCGCGCTGCCCGGTCCGAAAGGCCGGATGCGGGAAGGACAGCGCCGCCAGCGCCTGGTCCCTGCCGGCGCGGTGCGCCAGCTCCTGCTGCGCCCACGCCAGGAAGTCGCGGCAGCAAGCTTCGAAGAACGCCTGCAGCGACGAAGCGGAATGCGCCTCCTCGAAGACAGTCTCCTGTTGCGTGACGATGTCGAAGTACACCAGCGCCAGCGTCAGCTGCTGCAGCCCGCGCGCCTGGCAGATCAGCCAGCCGTACACCTTGGCCTGCGCCCAGTGCAGGTGCCGGTGGTTGGCAGGCTGCCGGGCGAGATCGCCGCGATGCGTCTTGATCTCCTCCAGCCGGTTCAGCACCCCGTCGTAACCGTCGGCCCGCCCCCGCACCGCGAGCTGCTCGAACTCGCCGCGCAGGCTGATCTCCGTTTCGTACGCCGGCCCGCGCCGGGCGGCGACCAGCTGGTGGCCCGCCATGCCCTCCTGTGCGGTCGGCGTGGGGGTGAACCGCAGGTCCAGGTCGCCGCGCTTGGCGGTGAATTCGCACAGGGTGCGAACGGCGACGGTGTACTGCATCCGCTGATCTTAAGCCGCGGCAGGCGTGACAATCGGTGGATGTCCAATCCGCCGCTGCTGTCCCTGCTGCTCACGCTCGTCGAGGCCCTGGCCACGCTGGCCTTCGCCTTGTCCGGCCTGCTGGAAGCGGCTCGCAAGCGGCTGGACGCCGTCGGGGTCTGCCTGGTCGCGGGGCTGGCCGCCTTCGGCGGCGGCACGCTGCGCGACGTGCTGCTGGACCGGCGGCCTTTTTTCTGGGTGGCGCATTCGGAATGGTTGTGGGCGCTGCTTGCGCTGTGTGCCGGCGCGATGTTCTTCCTGCGCGCGCGCCACTTCGCGCCCACCGAGCGTGCGATGCAATGGCCGGATGCACTTGGCCTGGGACTGTTCAGTGCCAACGGCACGCAACTGGCGTTGGGGCAGGACCTGCCCGGCATCGTCGCCGTGCTGATGGGGGTGATCACCGCCACGTTCGGCGGCGTGTTGCGTGACATCGTGTGCAACGAGATCCCGGCTGCATTGCGCGACCATCGCCCGTACGCCATCTGCGCTTTCATCGGGGGGTGGGTGCTGGTGATCGCGCAGCACCTGGGCGTGCCGCCGGGCCTGGGACTGGTGGTCGGCGCGGCCGTCGCCAGCGGTTTGCGCGTGCTCGCGCTTGTGACCGGGTTCACGTTGCCGCGGTGGTCGTCGGGGCACGATTGAGCAGCGTGTTCGTAGGCCGGCGGTCAGCGCGGAGCCGAACCCCGGTTTCGACAACCTCCACTACTTCGTCGCTGCGACCAACGCCGACGCCAGCTGCACCGCCGCCTTCGGGCTTGCGCCCTTCCCCGTGATCGCCAGCGCCGGCGACGCCGCGAGCATGCGCTCGAACACGGCCCGCACTTCGTCGGCTTCGATGGACTCGATCATCGCGATCGCCTCGTGCACCGGCGTGACGCTTCCGTACACGAAAAGCTCCTCGACCGCGCGCTCCATCGCGGCATAGCTGCGCTCCGACGACTGCACGCGCGACACCGCCAGCTGGTTCTTCGCGCGTTCCAGGTGCACCGGGTCGATGCGCCGCGCGTGTTCGCGCAGCAATGCGCCGGTCGCCGTGATCAGTTGCTCCAGCTTGTCGGGCGTGGTGATCGCGTGGACGACCATGTTGAACCAGGCATCGCCATGTTCCGACGATGTCTGCGCGTTGTAGGCCAGCCCCAGCCGCTCGCGCACCGTGTCGGTCAGCGGCGACGACATGCCGCCGCCGAACAGCGTGGAGGCCAGGGAGCCGGCCACCCGCCAGCGCTGCTGCCCGATCTCGTCGGCCAGCGCCGGCGCCACGGGATACGACAGGTTGACGAACACCTGTGAGACCTGGGTGAAGCGCTTGCCCATCGCCTTGCCGATGTGCATCGGCGCCGGCGGGGCAGTGGCGGCCTCGCCGCTGCGCCGCATGCCGGAGAACAGGCGCGCCGCATCGGCCATGAAGGCATCGACGTCGAAGTTGCCGGCAGCGGCCACCACGGTCTTTTCGGCGACGTAGTGCGACTGCACGTGCGCCACGACATCGGCCCGCGTGAAGCGCTCGATGTTTTGCAGCGTGCCGATCACCGGCATGCCCAACGGGTGGTCGCCCCAGATGGCGCGGTCGAGCAGCTCGCCCGAGTTTTCTTCCGGGTCCTCCGCGTACTCGATCGCCTCTTGCCGGATCACGTCCAGCTCGCGCTCCAGTTCCGCCTGGGGAAAGGTGCTGTTCAACACGATGTCGGCCGTCATGGCGAGGAACCGGTCGACGTGCCGGCCCAGGCCGCTCATGAAATACGCGGTGGTGTCCTTGCTGGTGAAGGCGTTCACGTCGGCGCCCAGCCGCTCGGCGTCCAGGTTGATCTCCTGCACCGACCGGGTGGCCGTGCCCTTGAAAGCCATGTGCTCCAGCACGTGGCTGATGCCGTTGGTTCGCGGCGACTCGTCGCGCGAGCCCACCCGCAGGAACACGCCGACGCTGGCGCTTTGCACCTGGGGCATGGGGATCGCGAGCAGCCGTACGCCGTTGGGCAGCGTCTTCACGATGGCGGTCATCGGCGCTGCCCGTCCTGCGCCAGCAGCAAGGCCTTGGCGGCCTCGATGCGCAAGTGCATGTCCGCATGGGCGTCGTTCATCACCCGCAGCAGGAAGCTCCGGGGATCATCCTGCTCCGCGCCCTGCGGCAACGGCATGCTCGCGGATGCCACGGGTTTCATCCGCTGCATCGCACGCTGCAAGGCCTGCGGAGCCATGGATTGCAGCCGTGACAGCAGTTCCGCCTGCGCCTCGACACCTGGCGGCATGTCCAGCCAGGGTCCCGCGTCGAACAGGGTCGCGAGGTCTTGCGTGACGAAAGCGGACCAGCGATCGGGGCCGACCTGGAACGGAGGCATCGGCGCGGGGTGGAGGTTGAACCGGATGCGTTCCGGCGGGACTTCTCGCAGGAAGTGCGCACGCAGCGACGCCAGGAAGCGCTCCGCCTCGGGCGCGGCGACTGCCTGCGGGAAAGAAAACCAGAGCTGGTGCGCATCCGACCCGTTGACCGCAATGCCCGGCGCCGGCAACTCCAGCTCGGCCTGCACTCCCTGCCACACCTTCGCCAGCTCGGTCCAGCCGCCGGCGCCTGCCAGTTCGAGCACCGCCGCGCGGCCCGTTCCGTAGAGCCGCTGCGACTCGGCTTGCAATCTGTTCATGCGCCCCACTCTACCTGCTCGCCTGCTTCAGCCTGGAGTCCGGCCCCGCGAAGCAACGCGCCGGCTCAGGGCTCAAATGGCCCAGCCGCCGTCGATGATGTGGATCTGGCCGGTGGTGTACGTCGCGCCGGCCAGGTAAAGCACGAGGTCGGCAATTTCTTCAGGTGCGCCCATGCGGCCCATGGGCTGGCGCGCAATGAACTCGGAGCGCGCCTTGTCATAGTCGCCCGTCGACTCCAGTCGCTCCTGCAGCGAGGGCGATTCGACGGTGCCGGGGCAGATGGCGTTGCATCGAACGCCTTGGCCCACGTAGTCGGCGGCGACGGCTTTCGTCAAGCCGATCACGGCCGCCTTGGTCACGCCGTAGGCGAATCGATTGGGAACGCCTTTCACGCTGCTGGCCACCGAGGCCATATTGATGATGGCGCCGTCGCGGCGCTCCAGCATGCCGGGAAGGACGGCGCGGATAGTTCGCACCATCGCCTTGACGTTCAGGTCGTACGCGAAGTCCAGGTCTTTGTCGGTGGCCTGCAGAACCGTGCCGGCGTGCACGACGCCCGCGCAGTTGAACAGCACGTCCACGCGGCCGATTTTCCCGACGAGGTCGCGCACCGCGCCTTCGTCCAGTACGTCAAGGCGGTGCGTCGTGACGCCGGGCAGGTCGCGCAATTGCGCGAGGGCGGCCTCGTTGATGTCCGTGGCCCATACCTGGGCGCCGGCGCGGGAGAGCGCTTCCACGCTGGCGCGGCCGATGCCCTGGGCGGCGGCGGTGATGAGGGCGGTCTTGCCTTCGATCTTCATGCGGCGATGTCCTTGATGCGGTTGTGATCGAGCCGGAATTCGGCGCGCAGCGCTGCGCTGTGCTCGCCGACCATGGGGGCACCGCGCTTGCCGAGCGCGCGCTGGCCGTCGATGCGCAGCGGCCCGCGGGTGGTGTGAACCGGTGTGCCATCGCCCCGGTGCACGGTCTGAAGCATGTCGAGGCGGCGGAAGGCTTCTTCCTGCAGCAGCCGTGGCCAGTCCAGCACTTCTGCGCACCACACGTCTGCGGGGCGCAGGCGAGCCAGCCAGTGAGCGGTGTCTTGCTGCGCCAGCGCGCCGGCGATCACCCGCTTGATCTCGTCGCGTTTGGCAAACGCATCGGCGGGCTCATAGCGGCGCAGTTCGTGCAGCGGCAGGGTGTCCGCCAATTGCCCCAGCGGCATCATTGCCAGCGCAAGGTAGCCGTCCCGCGTGGGATAGATGCCGTAGGGGGCCGCGAGATAGGCATTTGCATTCCTGAACTCGGCGCGCCGAGGCGCCCGGCCGCCGTCGTTCAGGTGCGTCGTCAGCAGTTCGAATTGCAGGTCCACCAGCGCTTCGAGCAGGCTGGTCTCGACCAGCGCGCCTTCCCCGGAGATGCCGCGCCGCACCAGCGCCGCCAGGATGCCTTCGGTGAGCACGTGGCCAGCGAGCATGTCCGCGACCGACAGCCCCAGGGGCACGGGGCCGTCGTCGGCGTTGCCATTGAGCCAGGTCACGCCTGACATCGACTGCGCCAGCAAGTCCTGCCCCGGCAGGCCGGCCCAGGGTCCCGCTTCGCCATAACCCGACACGCTTGCATACACCAGCCGCGGATTCAGGGCATGCACTTCCTCCCAGCCGAGGCCGAGGCGCTCGATCACGCCCGGGCGGAAGTTCTGGATCAGCACATCGGCGCGTTCCAGCAGGCGGCGCATCACGGCCAGGTCGTCCGGCACCTTCAGGTCCAGCGCCAGGCTTTCCTTGCTGCGGTTGATGGCGTGGAATAGGGTGGAGTCGCCGCCGAGGTCCGTGTCCGTCAGGTACAAAGTGCGGCAGATGTCTCCGCTGCCTGTGCGCTCCACCTTGATGACGCGCGCCCCCAGATCGGCGAGGCGCAGGGCCGCGGACGGCCCGGAGAGAAACTGGCTGAGGTCGACGACCAGCAGCCCTTGCAGGGGAGTCATCGCGGCAGGCTCTCGCGGAACAGCCGGTTCAGGTCGTCCACGATGGCGCCCGGCTCGTCGCCGTTGCGCAGGCCGGCGAGCAGCCGGGCCGAGCCCTGCTCCTGGTACGTCATGTAGCCGTCGTGACGAGGGCGCACCCATGCGCCTTCCAGCGTCGCGCGCGTGGCGCGGTAGAAGTCGAGGCTTCTGGCGTTCACGGCCTCGTCTTCCCATGCCGCCGCGTGGCCGGGCTGCCCTCCGGCAGCCGCGTAAGGGCCGGCCTGTGCTTCCGGACCGGCCACCCAGAGCGCGAAATCGACGGCCTGCGCCGCATGCGCGCTGCGCGCCGACACTGCCATGCCCGTGCCGCCGAGGGCAGATCCGATCGGCGGCCGCCCGTCGAGCAGCGGCATGTCGGCGAAGGCGATGCGAGCCGGTCGAAAGCCGTCCCAGGCATAGCTGACGTAGCCGTAGATCAGCGGCACGCAATGGATCTTCGAAGCCGGCTGCGCCATGCGTTCGAACACCGCGATGGGGTCCTCGTCAAAGCAGGCCGCATCCAGATACGGCAGCAGCGAGCGAATGCGCTCGATCGCGGCCACGGTGGTGGCGCGGTGGAAGAGGTCCGGGCCATCCACCCGGCCCGGCGCGCCCAATTGCCCGGTCAGGGAATAGAGCGTCATCAGCGCGTGCGGCGAGCGCAGCGGCAAGGCCACGTGGCCGCGTTCGGCCAGCGCCATCACGTCGTGCCAGTCGGCTGCCGGCGCCTTCATGCGATCGGGCCGCCATGCCTGCACCTGCGTGGCCGCATCGATGGGCAGCGCCCACTGGTGGCCCTCCCAGTAGTAGCTGGGATAGGACGCGCCGACGCTGCCCGCGGCCACGGGGCCGAGGCGCGCATCGTCCAACGGCAACAGGCAGTTCTCGCGCGCCACCTGGCCGACGTGCGGATGGTCGATCACGATCAGGTCGTACTCGCGCGCCAGCTGGTCCACCGGAAAAGACTCGAAATCCTGCAGCGAGCGCTTGTCCCAGGTGATGGTGACTCCGGTGCGCTCCTGCCAGATCGCCGAGCATGCCTCCAGCGGTTGCCAGCCGCGCGGGTGGTTCCAGGTCATGCCGCGCAATGACGGCCCCTTCTTGGTTTCGTTCATTGCACGGCCCCCGTGCCGTAGATCATGTTGGGCAGCCACAGCGACAGCTGCGGGAAGACGGAAAGGATGACCAGCAGCACCATCATCACGGCCAGGTACGGTGCGACTTCCCGCGCATAGGCGGCCATCGGCACCTTCAGCGTCTGCGAGGAGATGTACATGAGGCCGCCCACCGGTGGCGTGATGCCGGCGATCGTCAGGTTGGTGATCAGCACGATCCCGAAGTGCACCTTGTCGATGTGGGCCGCGTCGATCAGCGGCAGCAACATCGGCGTCAGGATGATCAGCGCTGCGGAGCCTTCGATGGCGGTGCCCAGCACGATCAGCACCAGGTTGATCAGCAACAGCATCGCGATCGGATTCGTGGTGGTACCGGCGAGCCAGCCCGACATCACCTGCGGCACCTGCTGCCACGACAGGTAGAAGCCGAAGGCGGCAGCCGCGCAGATCATCATCATCACGCTGGCCGAGTCGCGCACCGATTCGGCCAGCACCTCGGGCAGGTCCCGCCAGCGCATTTCGCGGTAGCCGTAGATCGCCACGCCGATGACGTACAGCACCACGATGGCGCCGGACTCGGTGGTGGTGAAGATGCCATAGCGGGTGCCGGCCAGGATCACGACCGGAATGGACAGCGCCCACAACCCGTCGATCACGGCGTGCAACAGTTCCCTGGAGCTGGCCCGCTTGTCCCGCTGCGGCTGGTACTTGCGCTTGACGGCCAGCACGTGGGTGGTGAGCATCAGCGCCACTGCGAGCAGCAGCCCCGGCACGATCCCGGCGGCGAACAGGCGGCCGATCGAAGCCTCGGCCAGGAAGCCGTAGACGATGAGGCCGATGGAGGGCGGGATCAGCGCCGTGATGATGGCGGCGGAGGATGTGATCACGGCGGCGAACGGCGCGCCGTAGCCTCGCTGCACCATCTGCGTGCCGATGGTCTTGGCCAGCATGGCCGCGTCCGCGTTGGCCGAGGCGGTCAGCCCGCCGAGCAACGTGGCGAGCACGGTGCACATCTGCGCGAGGGCGCCGGTCATGTGGCCGACCATCACCTCCGCCAGGTTCAGCAACCGCCGGGTGATGCCGGAAGCGTTCATCACGCAACCGGCCAGCACGAACAGCGGCAGGGCCAGCAACGACACCGACTCGGTGCCCTCGGCCATCTGCTGCGCGAAGTTCGCCAGCGGCATCTCACCCATGTTCAGGAGGAAGAAGCTCAGCGCCGCGATCGCCATCGACCACGTAACCGGCGTCTGCAGTGCCAGCAGCACCAGCATCAACACCGAGGGAAGCCACAACTGGATGGTGCTCACAATGCCAGCTCCGAGGAAGGGCGCCACTGCCAGCCGTCGCGCCATGGCGCGAGCAGCACGTGTTGCAGCAGCATCAGCAGGGAGGCGATGGCCATGGGGACGTAGACGGTGGATCGCGGGATGTCCAGGGACACGACGCGGATGTCATGGGCGATCACGGCCTGCCACGCGAACATCGCGGCGAGGACCAGGAACAGGACGGCGAGCAGGAACCAGTTGGCGATGAAGATCGCGCGGCGCAGCGGCGGCGGAAACATTCCGACCAGCACGTCGACGTCGGCATGCATGCGACAGCGGATGCATGCCGCGGAGCCGAAGAACACCAACCAGCTGAAGGCGATGACCGAAACCTCGAAGGGCCACGAGGCAGGCTGCGGGAACATGTAGCGCGTGATGACGCCCCAGAAGATGGAGAGCACGATGGCGAGCATGCAGACGACGCCGATGGCCTCGTCGATGCGGCGCAGGCTGAGCAACGGCCCGGAAGGAACCGCCCCGGGGGGCGGAGGTTCCGCACCCGGGGGCAGCACCGCCCTGTCTTGCACGGCGTCCTTCATCGCTCAGTGCGCCATCGCCTGGCGCGCCTTTTCGTAGATTCCGGGGGTGAGGCCCGGCACCTTCGTGTAGGCGATCCTGGCCTTGTCCGCGAACGCCTTGATGTCGACGCCGTCGACGATCTGCACCCCGTTCTTCTTCAGCTCCTCGGCGAACTCCTTGTCCGAAGCCAGGGTCGCGGCGGTCAGCTCCGCACCGGCAGTGCGGCCTTCTTCCAGCAGGATCGTCTTCAGGTCGGCCGGCAGGCTGTTGAAGAAGGTGGTGCTGGTCACGAAGGCGGCGAACATCATCTGGTGCGCCGTGTTCGAGACCACCTTGCGCACTTCGTACAGCTTGGAGCCCGCCAGCGAACCGTAGTTGGCTTCGGCAGCATCCACCACCCCGGTTTGCAGCGCGTTGTACACCTCACCCCAAGGCAGCGCCTGGGGCCGCGCGCCCAGCGCGGCGAAGGTTTCCAGCATGATCGGCGACGGCGGGACGCGCAGCGTCATGCCCGCCATGTCGGCCGGGGTGCGCACCGGCTTGCTGGCGAGCAGGTGACGCACGCCGAACAACCCGTCCGCCATGATCAGCTTCATGCCTTGCTGCTCCAGGCGGCCGGACATTTCCTTGAACACCGGCGACGCGAACAGGCGCTTGGCTTCGTCCGGATTGGCGAACATGTAGGGGCCGGCGACGACGGCCATGTCCGGCACGAACTGCGACAGCTGGCCATAGTCGGTGACGCTCAGCACGCGCGCGCCGCCCTTGATCATCTCGTTCACCTTCTTCTGCGGGCCCAGCTGGTCGCCCGTGAAGATCGTCATCGTCAGCTGTCCCTTGGAGCGCGCCTTCACCCGCTCGGCGAAGGCGTTCATCACCTTCACCACCGGCTCGTTCGGGTTGACCTGCGAGGTCGAGAAACGCAGCGCATACGTCTCGGCATGCGCCGGCGCGACGGCGGCGGTGCCAAGGAGGCCGGCCAGGGTGGCGGCGGCGAGGAGGGTGCGGCGAAGGTTCATGCTGTCTCCAGGGTCAGGGTAATGAAAGTAAGTTCTTTAGTGAACGTCCAATTTATGGGTGAATGTTAGATACAGTGACGTGGCGCCGCTCTAGGGGTTTACCCATACATGTGACGGGCGGCATCCTTGCACAATGGTCCGCCAATGAATATTGATTTGACAGATGAACGAACCCGAACCCTCTGCTGATGCCGTGCCGCCCCTGGCGGGACTGCGGGTGCTGGACTTCAGCCAGTTCCTCGCCGGGCCGTCGTGCGCCCTGCGGATGGCCGACCTCGGCGCCGACGTCATCAAGGTGGAACGGCCGGACGGCGGCGACCTGTGCCGCCAGCTGGTGGTGGCCGACCAGCGCATCGGCGCCGACAGCGCCCTCTTCCACACCATCAACCGCAACAAGCGCAGCTTCGCGGCCGACCTGAAGAATCCGAAGGACCTTGCCCTCGTGAAGCAACTGGTCGCAAGCGCCGACGTGATGATCCACAACTTCCGTCCCGGCGTGATGGAGCGGATCGGGCTGGACCATGCCGCGGTCGAAGCCCTCAACCCGCGCATCGTCTATGCCGCCGTCACCGGTTATGGGGAGCAGGGTCCGTGGCGCGACAAGCCGGGGCAGGACCTGCTGGTGCAGTCACTGTCGGGCATGGCCTGGCTGAGCGGGCCGGGCGGCGACGATGCCCCGCCGGTGCCTGCCGGCCTGTCCATCGTGGACATGATGACCGGCGCCCACCTGCTGCAAGGCATCCTGGCGCTGCTGCTTCGGCGTGGGATCACCGGCCGCGGCGGACGGGTGGACGTGAGCCTGCTCGAGTCGGCGCTGGACCTGCAGTTCGAGCCCTTCACGGCCTTCCTCAATGGCGCAGGCGACGCGCCGAAGCGCAGCACGGTCAACCACGCCAACGTGCACGCCGCCGCTCCTTACGGCATCTACCGCACCGCGGATGGATACATGGCGCTGGCCATGGCGCCCATGGACCAGTTGGCGAAGCTGGTGGACTGCGAGGCACTGGCCCGGCTCGCCGCCGACCGCGGCAGCTGGTACAGCAGGAGGGACGAACTCAAGCAGGTGCTACAGGACCACCTGCGCTCGCGTGGCACGGCCGAATGGCTGGCGGCGCTGGAGCCCGCCGGCCTCTGGTGTGCCGATGTGCTCAACTGGCCCCGGCTGGCGCAACACCCCGGCTTCGCCGCGGTAGACATGGTGCAGTCCCTGGACACCGGCGGCCAGGCCATGAAGACCACCCGCTGCCCCATCCGCGTGGACCGACAGGTGCTGCGGCACGCGCGCCCGGCCCCCTCGATCGGCCAGCACACGCAGGAAATCCTGGAAGAACTGGGCCTGTCGCCCGCAGTGGAGAAAACCGAATGACCGAAGAACAGTACTTCGAGGACTACGTGCTGGGCGCCCGCCGCCAGACCACCGGCCGCACCATTACCGAGGCCGACATCGTGCTGCATGCCGGCCAGACGGGTGACTTCTTCCCGCACCACATGGACGCCGCGTGGTGCGCGACACAGGACTTCGGCCAGCGCATCGCACACGGCACGCTGGTGTTCAGCGTGGGCATCGGCCTGACCGCCTCCACCATCAACCCGCGCGCGATGTCGTACGGGTACGACCGGCTGCGGTTCGTCAAGCCGGTGTTCATCGGCGACACGATCTACTCCCAGCTGGAGATCACCGACCGTCGACCGCACCCCAAGCGCCAGGGCCACGGGATCGTGGTGGAAACGGTGACGGTCACGAACCAGCGGCAGGAAACGGTGCTGGTCTGCGATCATCTGCATTTGGTGGAGCGGCGCGAGCCGCTCTGATCGCCAGAATGGCCTTGACCGCCACCCCCATGAAAACAGCCGAACCGGAATCCGCACCCCGTACCAAGTACTCGGTCCCCGCGCTGGAGAAAGCGCTCGACGTGCTGGAATACCTGTCGGACCAGGCGGTGCCGCTCACGCAGGCCCAGCTGGCGCGCGCGCTCAGGCGCGAGCCCGGCGAGTTGTTCCGGATGCTGAACTGCCTCGAAGCGCGAGGCTATGTGCGGCGCACCGAGGCCGGAGGCTATGACCTCACGCTCAAGCTCTTCGAGCTGAGCCGCACCCACTCGCCGCACGAACAGTTGATCGAGGTGGCGACGCCCCTGATGCGCGACCTCGTTGATCGCGTGCGGCAGTCGTGCCATCTGTCCGTGCTGCACCGCGACCAGGTGCTGGTCCTGACGCAGGTGGAGAGCCCGCAGCCGGTGCGCCTGTCCGTGCAGGTCGGCTCCCTGCACTCGCCGGTGACCACGGTGTCGGGGCAGTTGCTGCTCGCGGGCCTGGCGGACGCGGAGCGGACGGAACTGCTGGCGCGCCAGCCCGACTGGCTGCGCATGGGGTCGGCCGAACGCCAGGAGTTCGCCGCCCGGCTTGCACGCGTGCGCGACGACGGCTTCGCCTTCGCCGACGGCGCCCGCTTCGTCGGCGGCCTGGACCTGGGTGTCAAGGTAGGACGCGAGGGCAACCGCACGCGCGCGGCGCTGACGATTGCCGCCCTCAAGGGCGCAGAAGGGCCCGACCTGTTCGAGCTGTTGCCTCGCCTGCAACAGTGCGCGGCAGAGCTTGCCCGCGGCTGCGGCCTGGCCTGACGCGCTTGGGCGAAACCGCGATGGATCGCCGCCACCTGCTCACCGCCCTGGCCTGCTGGCCCGCCGCTCGCGCGTGGGGACAGGACGATGCCGGGCGACCCCGTCACAAGATTTCCGCGCGCGAACTGCAGGATGCGGTTGCCGCGCGCTTCCCGGTGCGCTTGGGCATCACCGGGCTCGTCGACATCCGCGTCAGCGCCCCGCGCCTTCTCCTGCTGCCCGCGCGCAACCGGATCGGCGCCGGCCTGCTCGCGCAGGTGGGGGGCATGCCGATGCAGCCATCGCAGACCGCCGAACTCGACCTCGCCTTCGCGCTGCGTTACGAACCCTCGGACCGCACGGTGCGTGCGCACCAGCTGGAAGTGACCGGCCTGCGCGCGCCCGGCCTGCTGCCGGAAACCGCGCAATTGCTGCAACGCCTGCTGCCCGCCATGGCGCGCGACGCCGTCGGCGAGATCGTGCTGCACCGATTCGCGGCACGCGAACTGGCGTTGCCCGAGACCATGGGATTCGAGCCCGACGAGATCCGGGTGCTGGAGGACGGCGTGCTGATCCTTTTCGGACCGAAGCAGCCGCGCTGACCCTTGCCCACCGCGAAGCCGGGGTTCGGCTTCGTGCTCACTGCCAGCCTACGAGCGAACTTCGGCGAACATGGCGTTCAGCTCGGCCCCGGACGCGGCCGACGCGAAACCGTCGAACTTGCCTTCGCCGGCAATCAGTTGCGCGCTGCGCATGAACCCGCCCCACGCCGAGCGGGCCATCGCGCCGCCGACACTGACGCGTCGCACGCCCAGCGCCTCGATGTCCCGCAGCGTCAGCTCGGTCGCAAAGCCGACCAGCAGGTTGACGGGTTTCGGCGCCACCGCGGCGACCACGGCCGCGATCTGCTCGCGGGTCTTGATGCCGGGTGCATACAGACAGTCCGCGCCCGCTTCGGAATAAGCGCGCAAGCGGCGGATGGTGTCGTCCAGGTCGGGACGGCCGACGATGAAGTTCTCCGCCCGGCCGACCAGCAGCGTATCGCCGCCGCTGGCGTCGATGGCGGCCCGCGCCGCGCGCATGCGCTCCACCGCAACAGGAAGCTCGCGCAAGGGAGCGTTGGCGTCGCCCGTCGAATCCTCGATGGACAGGCCGGCCACGCCGGTCGCCACGGCCAGGCGCACGTTGCGCGCCACGCCGTCGGCGTCGTCCGCAAAGCCGCCTTCGAAGTCCGCATTCACCGGCAGCCCGGTGGCATCGACCATCTCGCACAGGTGCACCAGCACCTCCTGCACCGTCATCTGGCCGTCCGCCATGCCATGGCGCCAGGCGGCGCCGGAACTGGTGGTGGCCAGGGCCTTGAAGCCCAGGCGCTGCAGGTACAACGCGCTGCCGATGTCCCAGGGGTTCGGGATGACGAAGCATCCTGACGCGTGCAACTGGCGGAAGGCGCGGCGGCGCACGGCGACGATTTCGGCTGACGGCATGGAATCTCCGGAACCTGGAGGCGCTAGAAGGCCTTGCTATACCGCTCGATCTGGCACTCCATCGACGCCTCTTTCCCGCCGTCGCAGGCCGAGCCGGTGTACCGGGCGGCTGGCATGCCCGAACAGCCTGCCAGGGCGAACAGCAATGCGAGGGTGAATGCTTTCGTCATGATCGTTCCTCGAAGGACCGGCTCAGCTTAGCTTGATCCTGGCTGTCGTCGCGGCAGGCGCTAAATACCCACGTTGTTGTACCGCTCGATCTGGCAGGCCATCGTCGCCTCCCCGGCGTCGCACGGCGAGCCGGTGTTCCGGGCGGCCGGCACGCCCGAGCAGCCTGCCAGCGCGAACAGCAACGCGAGGATGAATGCTTTTGTCATGATCATTCTTCCATGGGACCGGCTCACTCCGGCTTGATCTTGGCTCGCTCCACCACCTGCTTCCAGCGCTTTTGTTCCAGCGCGATGAACTGCGCGAACTGCGCCGGCGTGCCGCCGACGGCCAGTGCCGCGTCCTGGTTCAGGCGCTCCACCGAGGCCTGCGACTTCACCGCCTTCTGCGTTTCCGCGGCGAGTTTGTCGACATTGGCTTGCGCCATCGATGCCGGGGCGAGCATGCCGTACCACTGGGTCATCTCGAAGCCGGGGAAGCCCTGCTCCGCGACCGTGGGCACATCGGGAAGCTGGGCCAGCCGCTCGGAAGAACCCGTGGCGATGCAACGCAGCTTGCCTGCCTTGATGTGCTGCAGGATGGCCGAGGCCCCTACCGATGCGGCCTCGAGGCGGCCGGCCAGCAGGTCGGTGAGTTGCGGTCCCGTGCCCTTGTACGGGATGTGCGTGATGAAGATGTTGGCCGTCATCTTCAGGTATTCCATCGCCAGGTGGCCGGCGCTTCCGGTGCCCGCCGAACCGTAGTTCATGGCGCCGGGCTTGGCCTTCACCAGCGCGATGAATTCCTTGAGGTTCTTCGCCGGCAGGTTGGGATGGACGACATACAGGCTCGGCACCTTGGCCAGCAGGCTGACCGGCTTGAAGTCCTTGTTCGGGTCGTACGGCAGCTTGTCGTACATGTACGGGTTGACCGCCAGCGTGCCGATGTGCCCGAGGATCACCGTGTGCTGGTCGTCGGCGCGCGCCGCCTCGGCCATCGCGATGTTGCCGGAGGCGCCCGGCTTGTTCTCGACGAAGACGCTCTGGCCGAGCGTCTTGCTCAACTCACCCGCCGTCGAGCGCGCCACGATCTCGGAGCTGCCACCGGGCGCGAAGGGCACCAGGAAGCGCACCGGCTTGGCCGGCCAGGACTGGGCAAGGCCGGGGAAGGAGATGAAGCCCGCCAGCGCCGCGGCGCCGCCGAGCAGATGTCTTCTGTCGATTTGGGTCATGCCGGGATGATGCCACCACTCAATCGCCGCCGAACAGATCCTTCAAGTCCCTGGGTGCTTCGCCGCCGGCGCCGGATTTCATGGGCTGCCCCTTCGGGTACTCCTCGGCGATGCGGTCCTCCCAGTAGGTCGCCGGGTTGGGTGCGCTGCACAAGCGCCGGAAGACCTCCCCCGGGACTTGCTTGTACGCAAGCACGGACTTGTTGTCCCAATGCAGGTCGAGTTGCTGGGACGCGGGATCGTAGACCGCCTTGCGGATGCGGCCGCCGCTGAACAGTTTCTCGGGCATGTGCCTCTCCTAGCGCAAACCTTCCCACCACCGCTTGTTTTCGCGCGGCTTGCCCAGCGTCAGCACCTCGCCGATCTCCGGCGTGGCCAGGGTGATGCCGCGCTGCTGGGCGAGCGCGGCGACGCGCTCCAGCGGCTCGCGCCAGCCGTGGAAGGCCAGGTCGAAAGTGCTGTTGTGCACCAGGTAGAGCGTGCGCGCGCCCAGGTCCTGGAAACCCTGCACCGTCTCCTCCGGCGACATGTGGACGGTGGGCCAGTAGCTGTCGTAGGCGCCGTTTTCCATCAGTGCGATGTCGATGGGGCCGAGGCGCGAGCCGATTTCCTTGAAGCCGCCGAAATAGCCGGAGTCGCCGCTGTAGAAGATGCGCTCGTTGCCGCTGCGCAGCAGCCACGACGCCCAGAGCGTGCGGTTGCGATCGGTCAGCGTGCGGCCGGAGAAGTGCTGCGCCGGTGCGGCCGTCAGCACGACATCGCCCCAGCGGCCTTCCTGCCACCAATCGAATTCCTCGATGCGGTCGGCCGCGACGCCCCAGTCCCGCAGCCGGGCACCCACGCCCAGCGGAACGAAGTACTTCTGCACCCGGTCCTTCAGCGCCTCGATGGTCGGCACGTCCAGGTGGTCGTAGTGGTCGTGCGACAGGATCAACCCTTCGATCGGCGGCACGTCCTCCAGCGCCACCGGCGGCGCATGGAAGCGCATGGGGCCCGCCCACGAAACGGGCGAGACGCGCGGGCCGAACACCGGGTCGATCAGCCACCACTTGCCGCGCAGCTTGAGCAGGTGCGAGGAGTGGCCCAGGCGGATGATGTGGTTGCTGGTGGAGTCCAGCGCCGCCAGCGCCGCCCGGTCCATGGTGCGCACAGGTATCGGATCGACGGGCACGGTGCCCTGCTTCTTTTCCAGCAGCAAGCGCGACCAGATGTCCCAGGTGCTTCGGTGCGGCTTGGCGTCGGGGTTGGGCGGGTTCTGGAAGCGGCAGTCCTGCGCGGAGAACTGCGGCGACTTCGCGAAGCGTGGGTCACATTCCTCCGCGGCGACCTGCACCGGGAGGAGCGCGCTGAAGAGGGGGAGCAGGCAGCCGCAGGTGAAGCGCTTCATCGCGGCAGCATAGCGTTTTGCCCGCCGGCTTGCAGGCCCTGTTGCGCCCGGCCCCACGCTGGGTCCGGGCCGGCCTCAGGCGACCGCGTCGGAGTGCTTGAAGAACTGGCGCAACTGGTGCGCGCGGCTTGCGAAGTCGGGATCCACCATCGTCTCGAGGGTACGCGGCCGCGGCAGCGGGTTGTGCTGGTCCTCCACGATCCGGCCCGGCGAAGCGGACATCACCAGGATGCGGTCCGACAGGAACACCGCCTCGGGGATGCTGTGCGTGATGAACAGCACCGTCGTTTTCGTCTCTTTCCAGATGCGCTGCAGCTCGAGCGACATGCGCTCGCGCGTCATCGCGTCCAGGGCGGCGAAGGGCTCGTCCATCAGCAGGAGCTTCGGGTCGTGCACCAGCGCGCGGGCCAGTCCCACGCGCTGCTGCATGCCGCCGGAGAGCTCGTGCGGATAGTGGTGAAGGAACTTCGAGAGCCCCACCATGTGCACCAGGGCCTCGGCCTTGGCGCGATAGTCGTTGACACTGCGCCCCAGGTTGCGCACCGGCACCAGCACGTTCTCCAGCACCGTGCTCCAGGGCAGCAGCGTCGGCTGCTGGAAGACGAAGCCGATGTCGGCGCGCGGCCCTTTCACCGGCGTGCCCTCCAGCAGCACGCTGCCGCTGGTGGGCCGGACCATGCCGGCGATGATGCCCAGCAGCGTCGTCTTGCCGCAGCCGGACGGCCCCAGTGCGCAGACGAACTCACCGGCCTGCATCCGGAGCGTCAGGTCCGAGATCGCATGGACCGGTCCGCGCGAGGACGCGTAGGTGACGTTCAGGCCGCGGATATCCAGCAGCGGAGCTGCCGGGCCGTCGCCTGCCTGGATGCCCGTGACCAGCGGATCCATCACCCTCTTCACTTGCGTCCTTTCACCGAATCAGAGATCTTCTGGGCGTCGAACTTGTTGAATTCCGGCACGAAGGCGTTGGTGTAGAGGTTGTCGGGGTTGACGTCGGCCGTGGTCATCTCGCCGCCGTCATGCAGGACGTTCACGTAGTCGCGCCAGACCTGGGGCACGTACTCGCCGAAGCGGCGCGGCTGCCCGGCCGGGAAGTCGAGATAGCGGTCCATGCGCTTGCCCAGCACCATCAGGCTCGCCTTCATCGCCTCGTCGTCGGTGCCCGCCGGTTTGGTGGTCGGATACTGCTTCCACGCGGCGCGAATGCACAGCTCCCGATTCGCCTCGCAGGCCACGACGCCCTTGGTGATGGCGCGGCCGAAGCCGGCGATCATCGCCGGCTGGTCGCGGAGGATGTCCTCGTGCGCGGCGAAGCCGTTGGACAGGAGGCCGCTGTACTTGCGGGGCTGCTCCAGTCGGCGGATCTTCAGGCCCGCCACTTCGAAGTTGGCCAGGATCGCGTCGAAACCGTTGAAGGCGGCGACGTCCCCGTTCGACAGGGCGCGCACGCCCGGTGCACCGACGCCCGTGGGCACGAACTCGTAGTCCTTGCCCAGGACCATGCCCATTTCCTTGTACATGGCGCGGGTGATGGGCACGTTGCCGTTGGCCAGCGCGCCGATGCCGATCTTCTTGCCGCGCAGGTCGGCGATCGACTTCACGGGGCTGTTCTCCAGCACCGCGAATTCCCAGATGTTGCTGCGCGCGGAGTTGTAGAAGAAGCGCACCGGGATGCGGTCGCGCCCCGGTTGCCTGGAGATGATGAGCACGTCGGCGCTGGGATAGCCGATGTCCACCGCCTTGGACGCAATCTGCGGCACCAGCACCGAGGTGCCCAGGAACTCCACGATCTCCAGCTCGATGCCTTCTTCGGCAAAGTAGCCCAGCTCGCGCGCCAGCAGGAACGGCGAATTGGCCAGCGTGATGCGGGCGGGCGTCCCGAGCTTGACCTTCTTCAGGTCGGCGGCCGCAGCCGGGGCGCCGGCGAACAGCGCCGCGCAAAGGCCGGCGGCGGCCGCGCCCAGGGCGAGGCGACGGGACGACAAGGAGATGTTCTTGGTCATGGTCTGTGTTCTTTCAGTGCGCCACCATCGACTTGATGTCCGCGATGCTTTTGCCGGCCAGTCCGAGGCGCTGCACGTTGCGGCCCTCGGCAAGGAAGTCCCGTCCCGTCAATGCGTTGGCGATCTGGATCACGGCATGGGTCGTCGGCGTGGGAATGCCGGCCAGCCGGCCGAAGTCCGCGATGGGGACCAGCCCGCACATCACGTCCTGCACCAGGTAGCGATGCTCCAGGGACTTGGGCGCCGGCGCGTAGCGGTAGTGCGTGACCGCCATCTTCTGCAGCGCCTCGTGCACCGTCATGTCCTTGAACAGGTAGGTGTCGGCCAGGAAGCCCGCGATGTCCACGGTCTTGGCGCCGAAGGCCGTCGCCACGGCGATGCGCTCGCGGTCCATGGCGACCAGCAGACGGCAGACACTGGGCACCATGTTGCTGGCGTAGAAGTTGTAGTCGCCCTCGCCTTCGACGCGGCCCACGTTGGTGATGATGCCGCCCGCATGGAAGATGCCGCCGAGGTCCGCGAACGCGGTCTCCAGCATGTTCGAGGCCGGGCCGAGGCCGGGGAACGCCGGTCCGATGCGGTCCAGCACCGCGGCCGTGCGCGCCATGGGGAAGGCGGCCAGCGACCACTTCTCCTTGATGCTCGTGAGCAGCACGCGGTCCGGAGTCTTCACGGTCAGCATGTACGGATAGCCGTCCATCTCGGCGACGTCGACGCGGGCCTTGCAACCGGCCCGGTCGAGCGCGGCGCGAAAGCCGGCCGCGCCGAGGAAGTGGCCCTGGATCAGCACGATGGCCTGGCCGTCCTCGAGGAGGGGGGCGAGCTGCTGCGCCACCTGCTCGTGCACGGTGCCGTACGTGGAGACCAGCAGCACGCTGGCGCCCTTCACGGCGGCGGCCAGGTCCGTGGTCGCCATCTCGATCGGCGCGAAGTCCTTGTCACGCCCTTCGACGTGCAGCCCGCCCGCGGCGCGGATGCCTGCGACCTGCGCATCGACCACGTCATGGATGCGCAGGCGCAACCCGTCGATCCCCAGTTGCGCGGCCAGCCCCTTGCCGCCCATGCCGGCGCCGATGATGGTCCAGATTTCCTTCATGTCCTTGCCTTCTTTCGAGATGTGCGTTGGAGGAAAGATCAGCCTTCGGCGACGGTGTCGCCTGGCGGCCTTGCTTCCCAGAAAATGATGCGCTTGTGCAGCATGCGGATGATCTGGGTGCCCGCCACCCCGATCGTGATCAGTCCCACCAGCGACGCGAACATGGTGGCCACGTCGAAGTTGGCCTGCGCCGCCGCGATCAGGTAGCCCAGGCCCTTGTTCGAAGCGACGAACTCGGCGACCACCGCGCCGATCAGGCCCAGCACGATGCCGATCTGCAGGCCCGCGAAGATATGTCCCAGGGCAGCGCGCAGCTTGACCCGGAAGAAGATCTCGGTGCGCGAGGCGGAGAACACCCGCATCATGTTCACCAGCGCCGGCGGCGTCTGCTTGATGCCGACACTGGTGTTGATGAAAAGCGGGAAGAAGCAGATCAACGCCACCATGATGATCTTCGAGAGGTTGCCGAAGCCGAACCAGACGATGATCAGCGGCGCCAGCGCCACCTTGGGCATCGATTGCAGCGCGATGATGTAGGGGTACACGAAGCGCTCGAAGTTGCGCGACTCGGCCAGCAGCGCCCCCAGGATGATCGCCAGCGTGCAGCCGCACACGTAGCCCACCAGGATGTTCTGCAGGGTGAACGCCACGTGCTCCCAGTACTTGCCCTCGATGTAGCCAACCCAGACCGCATCGAACACGGCCGTCGGCGTGGGCAGGATGTAGTTGGGCACCGAGAACCAGCCGATGGCCAGGCTCCAGAACGCGAGCCCCGCCACCAGCGTGATCAACGGGAAGACGATGTCGGCGGCGCGCGAGCGCCAGGCCGCGTTGCTGGCGGCGGTCATCTGGCCGGCACTGCCTTCAGGCCGCGCACCTGCGCCTGCAGCGCCGCGGCGTCGAACTTGCTGAAGTCCTCGACGAAGGCGTTCGTGTACAGCGAGTCCACCGCGACTTCCTTGCTCTTGAGCTCGCCGCCGCCGTGCAGCACGTCGATGTAGTCGGAGAACATCTTCGGCGTGTACTCGCCGAACTTGCGCGGACCGGGACCGAAGTTGTAGATGGAAGCCAGGCGCGCGTCCAGCGTCGCGAGCGATTCCGCCATGGCGCGGTCCTCGGGCACGCCCTGGGCTTTCAGCGAGGGATACAGCTGCCAGGCCGCGCGCACGCACAGTTCGCGGTTGGCTTCGCACGCCACGATGCCCTTGGTGATCGCGCGGCCGAAGCGGCGCAGCATGTCGGGCCGGTTCTTGATGGTGTCGTCGTGCGCCACGAAACCGTTGGAGATGAGCGCGCGGTACTTCTCCGGCTGCTCCAGGTAACGGATCTGGACGCCGTTGTTCGGCAGGTGAGCGATGGTCGCATCGAAACCGTTGAACACGTCGATCTGCTTCGTGCGGATCGCGTGGACTGCCGGGGCGCCGACACCCACGGGCACGAACTCGTAATCCTTGCCGGCTGTCATGCCCATCTCGGCGAACATCGCGCGGGCGATCGGCACGTTGCCGTTGGCCAGTGCGCCCACGCCGATCTTCTTGCCGCGCAGGTCGCCGATCACCTTGATCGGGCTTTCCACCGGCACCACGAACTCCCAGGGGTTCTTTCGCGCGACGTTGTAGAAGAACTTGACCGGCAGGTGGTCGCGCCCGGGCTGGCGGCTGATGATCACGATGTCCGCGCCGGGGAAGCCGATGTCGACGCTCTTGTTGGCGACCTGGGGCACCAGCACCGAGGTGCCCAGGAATTCCGTGATCTCGACGTCGAGCCCCTCCTGCTCGAAGAAGCCCATCGCCTTGGTCATGATGAAAGGCGCATAGCCGATGTTCACCCGGGCCGGCGTGCCCATCTTCACCTTGTCCAGCGCCAGCGCCGGAGCGGAAATGGCGGCGAGGAGCGAAATGGAGCCTGCGGCGAATAGCGCGCGCAGAGCGATGGCGGGGAATTTCTGCATGGGCGTGGGACCTTGGATTGGACTGTTTGGCCGGGGCATGATGTATCACGAATCCCGGAACGTCAAGCCCGGAGATGTCCGCCTTCCTGGTACTTTCTACCGCTTTCTCTCTCTGTGGCAGGACAAAATGCCCCTCCTCCAAAGCCTGAAGGACGGTCGCGTGATGTATCAGACCTTCCATTTTCGGCGCCCTGTGATATTCTCGCTCGCGATGTCATCCCTAGCCCCCACCCCTTCCGACGGCGCCGGCGAAGGCCGCCTGCTGCGCGAGAAGGTCTACGACCAGCTGCGTGCCGACATGATCGCGTGCCGCCTCGCGCCGGGCACCGAGATCCGCGAATCGGAGCTGGCGCTGCGGTTCGGCGTCAGCAAGTCCCCCGTGCGGGACGCACTGATGCGGCTGGAGCGCGAGGGGCTCGTCATCACGTTGCCGCGCCAGGGCTACCGCGTGGCCCCGGTGTCCGTGGCAGACGTGCAAGATATGTTCCACCTTCGCGATGCACTCGAGCGGGCCTGCATGGAACGCATCGCGCGCCGGGCGAGCGACGAGCAGCTGGCATCCCTTGACCGCTTCCGCACCTATGAAGCCGGCGCCTGGGAGGGTGGCTTCGTTGCCTACAACCGCGAGTTCCACCGCACGCTGGCGCGCATCTCGGGCAACCCCCGCATGCGTGACCAGCTCATCGACCTGGTCGACCAGATGGACCGCGCAGTCCAGCTCAGCCTGAGCAGCCTGAAGCGGGGCGACCCGAAGACGGTGGTGGATGAACACTGCCAATTGATCGACGCCCTGCAGGCGCGGGACACCCCCCGCGCCCAGCGCATCGCCAGCCGCCACGTCGGCGACGCCGGCAAGCGCGTGCTGCAAGCCCTGTCGCGCGTCGTGGTCGCCGCCTGACCGCGAAGCTATTCAAGGAGATCCCCCATGAGCCCGAGTCCTGAAGTCCGCGTGCGCGGCTTGTTCATCGACGGCGCGGAAGTCCCGGCGTCGGGCAGTGACCTGCTCGACGTGCTGAACCCCGCCACCGGCGAAGTGCTGGCACGCATCGGCCACGCCAGCGACGCCGACGTCGACCGCGCCGTGCGCAGTTCGGCGGCGGCCTTCGAGCGTGGCGAGTGGAGCGCCATGTCCAACCGCACGCGCGCGAGGCTGATCAACAAGCTGGCGGATGTCTTCGAGGCGAATCTCGAGGAGATCTACCACCTGGAGACCACCAACAACGGGCGTCCGCTGAACGAGACGCGCGCGCAGGTTTCGCGCCTGCCGGACTTCTTCCGCTACAACGCGGGACTCGCCATTGCGCGGCGCGACTCCGTGATCCCCGTGGACGGCAATTACCTGAACTACACCATCCGCACGCCGATCGGCGTGGTCGGCAACTCCACGCCGTTCAACCACCCGCTGATGATCATGGTGAAGAGCCTGGCGCCAACGCTGGCCTCCGGGTGCACCACGGTGGTGAAACCTTCCGAATACACGCCGCTCACCACGCTCAAGCTTGCGCAGTTGTTCGTCGAGGCCGGCTTGCCGCCGGGCGTTTTCAACGTGGTGACGGGCCTCGGGCCCACCACCGGCAAGGCACTGTCCGAACATCCTGGCCTGGCCAAGTGGGTCCTGACCGGCGGCACGGAGGCGGGCCGTCTCACGGGCGCCGCGGCCGGCCGCAACTTCGCGCACCAGACGCTGGAACTCGGTGGCAAGACGCCGGTGCTGGTGTTCGACGACTTCGACCTCGACCAGGCCGTCAACTACGCGGCTTTCGGCGCGTTCATCGGGGCCGGCCAGACCTGCATCTGCGGCAGCCGCCAGATCGTGCACGAGAAGATCTACGACGCTTTCGTGGACAAGCTGGCGAACAAGGCGCGCTCCATCCGCATCGGCGACCCGCGCGACCCGACCGTGCAACTGGGCCCCGTCGTCTCCGCGCGGCAGAAGCAGCGGGTGCTGAACTACGTTCGCATCGGCGTCGAGGAAGACAAGGCACGGCTCGTGGCCGGCGGCCGGGTGCCGTCGGATCCGGCGCTCGCGAATGGCTTCTTCGTCGAGCCGACCGTGTTCGCGGACGTCACGCCGCGCATGCGCATCTTCCAGGAGGAAGTGTTCGGGCCTTTCGTGTCGGTGAGCAAGTTCTCGACCGAGGAAGAGGCCCTGGCCCTGGCGAACGACTCCCCCTTTGGACTGGCCGGTGCCGTGCGTACGCGCGACGTGGTGCGGGCCCACCGTGTGGCGGCGCGCCTGCGCTGCGGCATCGTCTGGGTGAACGACCATCACCGCCTCGATCCGGCCTCGCCGTGGGGCGGCGTGAAGGACTCGGGAATCGGCCGCGAGGGCGGCACCGAATCCTTCGATCAGCACTTCGAAACCAAGAGCGTGATGGTCCGGCTGGACGACGCCCCCTTCGACTGGTACCGGGACACGCAGGCGCAGCCTCGCCTGAACTGATGCCCACCCGCTTCGCCTCCGACCACCCACAGGGCACCTGATGAACGATTCCTCCGCAGCGATCTCCTTCAGGCAGACGGACCTGGCGCTTCCTTCCGGCCGCATCGGCGTCCACATCGCGGGCGTGGGCCAACCGCTGGTGCTGTTGCACTCGTTGCTGGCGGATCGCACCAGCTTCGACCGCGTGGCGGGCCCGCTGTGCAAGACGCACCAAGTGATCGCATTCGACCTGCCCGGTTTCGCGGACTCTGATTTCGTCGAAGGCGGCCTCGACGCCGTGGCCGACCGTGTCGCCGAAGCCATTGGCGCGCTCGAGCTGCAGCAGCAGCCCATCCTGCTGGGCAACGGCTACGGTGGATTCGTTGCGCTCATGACTGCGATCCGCCACCCCGGCATCGCGCAGCGCCTGGTGCTCGCCGACTGCGGCGCGGCCTTCAGCGAGCCGGGGCGTGCGGCGTTCCGCGGCATGGCCGATGCGGCGCAGAAGGGCGGGCTCTCCGCCATCGCGGACGTCGCGATGCGCAGGCTCTTTTCGCCCGAGTATCAAGCGCAGCATCCTGAACTCATCGCGCAGCGCAGGGAGCGCTTCGTCGCGCTCGATCCGCGGACCTTCCGCACCGCGTGCCTGAACCTGGCCGCGCTGGACCTGCGCGGCGAGCTGGCGAAGATGAAGACCCCCACCCTGGTGCTGGTGGGCGAAACCGACGAGGCCACGCCACCGCCGATGTCGCACGAACTGGCCGCGAGTTTGCCCGATGCACAGCTGAAGGTGCTGGCCGGCTGCGCGCATGTGCCGCAACTGCAGGCGCCGGAGATGTTCCTGGACGCGATCCGGGACTTCATCCGCGCCTCGTGACGCTCCAGGTCAGGGCGCTCCGACCAGCTTCACTGTGTGGGTGACCGTCGCGGTCGCGCCCGCGATGTTGCAGGTCATCGTCCCCGTCAGCGTGACCATCGGATTGGAGAGCCCGATGACGGTTCCGGTGAAGCGGTTGCCGCCCGTGCATCCCGGCGGCGGCGCCCCGAGAAGGGTGTCCACCACGGTGAGTCGGTGGCCGTCCGATGTCACGACGACGTTTCCCACCCTGGCAGGCATGAAGACCGTGGTGGGCAGCGGGGCTGGAACGGTGATCGGTGGAGAGCCAGGCACCTGGCAGGTCATGGCGGAGGTTTTCGTGGTGATCCTGAAGGTGCCGGTGCTGACGCGCACGTTGTACCGACCGGCACGCTGGAGGCTGCCGATGAAGCTGGCGTTGACGATCGCGCCGCCGGAGACTGTGGAGGTCAAGGTGGAACAGCCAGGCATCGTGAAGTCCGCGCGGCCTTTCGCCACGACGGAGCCGGCCAGGCGGCAAGGGCGTCCGGCCCTGCAGCTCGCCGCGGCGACCGGGCCCTGCGCCATCAGCGCCCGCATCTCGGCAGCCTGCTCCGGGTCGGCGTCTTCCAGGAACGCCGCGGCCTCCGCTTCCGGACCTTCGGAATCCCCGCCACCGCAACCAGCCAGAACCAGCACGGCCGCCAAGGCGGCACCCACGAACTTGACCGCGAAGTGCATGTCAGCGCTCCCCGTCGTCTGTCGGCTCCCTGGCTGATGCATTGGAGACCCTGCCCCGCGGCCGGGCAAGATGCAAATGCATACAGTCGTCAGGCGGGCAGCAGGCCGGCAGCGCGCTGCACTTCCACGCGAATTTCCTCCGTCAGACGCGCCTTCAACTCGGTGAATGCGGGCGTCGTCTTCATCGCATAGTGCCGCGGATGCGGCAGTTCCACGGGGATGTCGCACTTGATGCGGCCGGGCCGCGCGCTCATCACCACCACGCGGTTGGCCATGAAGATGGCTTCGTCGATGTCGTGGGTGACGAACAGCACCGTCTTGCGGTCGTCCTCCCAGATGCCGAGCAGCAGCTCCTGCATCAGCTCGCGGGTCTGGTGGTCCAGCGCGCCGAAGGGCTCGTCCATCAGCAGGATGCGCGGGTCGTTGGCGAGCGCGCGCGCCAGCGCGGTGCGCTGCTGCATCCCGCCGGACAGCTGCTTGGGAAAGTGGTTCTCGAAGCCCTTGAGACCGACCTTGCCGAGGTAGCGGTGGGCGATGGCGTGCTGATCCTGCAGCGGCATGCCTTTCTCGCGCAGGCCGAAGCAGACGTTCTGCAGCACCGTGAGCCACGGGAACAGCGTGTAGCTCTGGAACACCATGCCACGGTCGGCGCCGGGGCCGGACACCGGCTTGCCATCCAGCGCGATGGTGCCGCCGGTGGGCGTGTCGAGCCCGGCCACCATGCGCAGCAGCGTGCTCTTGCCGCAGCCCGAGGGACCGAGGATGGTGATGAAGTCGTTCTCCTGCACCGCGAGGTCGGTGGCCTGCAGGGCGACCGTGCCGCCGGCGAAGGTCTTGCCGACCCCCGTCACCAGCAACGTGGGCAAGCCGATGTCTCGTTTCATCTCAATTGCGCCCACGGAAAGAGCCTGCGGTTGCCCGCCTTGAAGGCGAGGTCCGTCACCAGGCCGATCAGGCCGATGACGATGATGCCGAAGATGATCTGGTCGGTCGCCATCAAGGCCTGGCTGTCCGTGATCATGTGGCCGATGCCGCTGGACGCGCCGATCAGTTCCGCGACGATCACGTAGGTCCAGGCCCAGCCCAGCACCATGCGCAACGTTTCTGCGATCTCCGGTGCGCTGGAAGGCAGCAGCACGCGCGCGACCACGCCGCGATCGAGCGCACCCAGTGTGTACGCCGCCTCCACCAGGTCACGCCGCGTGTTGCCCACGCTCACCGCGATCATCAGCACCAGCTGGAAGAACGAGCCGATGAAGATCACCGCCAGCTTCTGCGCTTCGCCGATGCCGGCCCACAGGATCAGCAGCGGAATGAAGGCCGACGCCGGCAGGTAGCGCGCGAAACTGACGAAGGGCTCGAAGAACGCCTCCACCGGCTTGTAGGCGCCCATGAAGACGCCCAGCGGCACGGCCAGCGCCGCCGCGATCAGGAACCCACCCAGCACGCGCCACACCGTCATCCCGATGTCGTACAGGAAGCCGTGCTTCATCAGCAGCGTCCAACCTGACTGCACCATCATCACCGGGTCCGCGAGGAAGGTCTTGGACACCAGCCCGCCGAAGGTCGCCGCCGCCCACACCGCGAAGAACACGATGAAGAAGGCGACGCCGAGGACGATGCGGGTGGTGGGCTCGACGGGTGCGAGGGGCTTCACTTCAGGAAGCGCGTGTCCGCCAGCTTGGCCATGTCCGGGATCTGCTTGATGATCCCGACCTCCAGCAGCAGGTCCGCCGCTTCCTTGCTGAAGGTCGCGTGCTCGCCGGCGAAGAACTTCGCATTGGCCTCGCGGTCCTGCCAGCGCAGGAACTTCTGGCTGGCCTCGAATTGCTCGGCGCTCTGCTTGACGTCGGCGCCCATGATCTCGAAGCTCTTCTTCGGCTCCCGCTTGATCATTTCCACGGCTTCGAAGTAGCTGTCCGCCAGCGCCTTGGCCGCCTTCGGGTTTTCGGACAGGAACTTCGGCGTGCAGCCGAAGGTGTCCATCACCATCGGGTAGTCCAGCGTGGTGGCGATGATCTTGCCGGCCTCCGGCTTGGCGCGCACCGCGGAAAGATAGGGCTCGTACGTCATCGCGGCGTCGACGCCGTCGGTGCCGGCGATCATCGCGTTGGCGGCGGCCTGCGGCTCCAGGTTCACCACCTTCACGTCCTTGGGCGACAGGCCGTTCTTCTTCAACATCCAGGCCATCGTGAAGTACGGCGCCGTGCCGGGCGCGCTGGCGGCAACCGTCTTGCCCTTCAGGTCGCTGATCTTCGCGATGTTGCCCTTGACCACCATGCCGTCGGCGCCATACGACTTGTCCAGCTGGAAGATCTGCGTGGTGGCGACGCCGTTGGCGTTCCAGACGATCCAGGTTTCCACCGTCGTCGCCGCGCATTGCACGTCACCGGAGGCGATGGCCAGGTGGCGGTCCTTCTGCGGGATCTTGCGCAGCGTCACGTCCAGGCCGTTCTTCTTGAAGAGGCCGGCCTCCTTGGCCAGCGTCAGCGGCGCGAAGCCGGTCCAGCCGGACAGGCCGACCGAGACCTTGACCTCCTGCGCGTGCGATGCGGCGGCGCAGAGCGCCAGCAGCGTGAGGGTGAACAGCTTCTTCATGGGTGCTCTCCAATCGTCATGTGAAAGAAATCGTCGGCATGCACGGCTCATGCCAGGCGCACTGCCTGCAGTTCGGGAATCTGCCGTTCGGTGGCGCGGCCGATGTCGCCAGCCGCCACCAGGTGGTGCACCGCTTCCATGTCGCGCGCCAGGCTGCGGTCGGCCATCATGGCCGGTGACACGCTGCGCACCAGGCGCAGCACGCCTTCGAGGGCCGGCGCGCTCTTCAGCGGGCGCAGGAACTCGATGCCTTGCGCGGCCGCGAGCAGCTCGATGGCGACGATGTGCGCGGTGTTGCGCAGCATCGGCTGCAGGCGGCGGGCGGCGAAAGTGGCCATGCTGACATGGTCCTCCTGGTTGGCCGAGGTTGGCAAGCTGTCCACGCTGGCCGGGTGCGCCAGCGATTTGTTCTCCGACGCCAGGGCCGCGGCGGTCACGTGCACGATCATGAAGCCGGAGTTGAGCCCCGGCTCCGGGGTCAGGAAGGGCGGCAGACGCGACGCCACGGTGTCCACCAGCATGGCGACGCGCCGCTCCGAAATGGAACCGATCTCGGCGATGGCGACCGCGAGCGCGTCCGCCACCAGCGCCACCGGCTCCGCGTGGAAATTGCCGCCCGAGACCATGGATCCCTCGGCGGCGAAGACCAGCGGGTTGTCGGTAACGGCGTTCGCCTCGCGCACCAGCACCTGGGTGGCGTAGCGCATCTGGTCCAGGCAGGCACCCATCACCTGGGGCTGGCAGCGCAGGCAGTACGGGTCCTGCACGCGGTCGTCGCCTTCCAGGTGCGAGCGGCGGATCTCGCTGCCGACCGCCAGGGCCCGGTAGGCCGCCGCGCAATCGATCTGGCCTGGCTGGCCGCGCACCGCATGGATGCGCGGATCGAACGGGGCGTCGCTGCCGCGCGCCGCGTCGAGGGTGAGCGCACCGGTGATGACGGCCGCTTCGAACAAGCGGTCGGCGGCAATCAGCGCGTCGAGCGCGAGGGCGGTGGACACCTGCGTGCCGTTGATCAGGGCCAGGCCTTCCTTGGGGCCCAGCGTCAACGGCTCCAACCCCGCCCGTTCCATGGCCTGGCCACCGGGGAGGCATTGGCCGTCGAACCAGGCTTCTCCCTCGCCTACGAGCGGCAGGCACAGGTGGGCCAGCGGCGCGAGGTCGCCCGACGCGCCGACGGAGCCCTGGCACGGGATCACCGGCAGCACGCCGCGGTTGTGCATTGCGATCAGCGTGTCGATCACTTCCTCGCGCACGCCCGAGTAGCCGCGCGCCAGGCTGGCCGCCTTGAGCAGCAGGACCAGGCGGACCACGCGCGCCGGGAGGGCGTCACCGACACCGACAGCGTGCGAGCGCAGCAGCTTCAACTGCAGCACGGCCAGGTCTTCGCGCTGGATGCGCTGGGTGGCGAGCTTGCCGAATCCGGTGTTGACGCCGTAGACCGGCGCGTCGCCTTCGGTGGCGCGACGGACGAGGTCCGCGCTCGCTCGCACGGCGGCGCGGCACGACGGATCGAGCTTCACCGTGAGGTCGGGCGTGTCGACCAGGCGGCGCAGCTGGGCGAACGTAAGTCCGCCGGGGACGAGGAGTTCAGGGGTGGTCATCGGCATGGAATGTCGGGGTCGCTTCGCGAACCCGACCTACGAGGTAACGTTCCGCCCAATGCGATCCGGCGCTCGTAGGCCGGGTTGCGCGCAGCGCACCCCGGCGTCGCTCATCCAATCATCGGCAAATTCAACTGGTGCTCCCGCGCGCATTCAATCGCAACGTCGTAGCCCGCATCCGCATGCCGCATCACGCCGGTCGCGGGGTCGTTCCACAACACGCGCTCGATCTTCTCCGCCGCTTGCGCGGTGCCGTCGCACACGATCACCACCCCGGCGTGCTGCGAGTACCCCATGCCGACGCCGCCGCCATGGTGGAAGCTCACCCAGGTCGCCCCGCTGGCGGTGTTGAGCAGCGCATTAAGCAGCGGCCAGTCGCTCACCGCATCGCTGCCATCCTGCATGGCCTCGGTCTCGCGGTTCGGTGACGCCACCGAGCCGCTGTCCAGGTGGTCGCGGCCGATCACGATGGGCGCCTTCAGTTCACCCGACTGGACCATCTCGTTGAAGGCCAGGCCTGCAAGGTGCCGCTCGCCCAGCCCGATCCAGCAGATGCGCGCCGGCAGGCCCTGGAAGGCGATGCGCTCGCCGGCCATGTCCAGCCAGCGGTGCAGGTGGGCATTGTCCGGAAACAGCTCCTTCATCTTCGCGTCGGTCTTGCGGATGTCCTCCGGATCGCCCGACAGCGCCACCCAGCGGAACGGCCCGACCCCGCGACAGAACAGCGGGCGGATGTAAGCGGGCACGAAGCCTGGATAGGCGAAGGCATCGGCCACGCCAAAGTCCTGCGCCACCTGGCGCAGGTTGTTCCCGTAATCCACGGTGGGTACGCCCATGGCGTGGAAAGCGAGCATCGCACGCACGTGCACGGCGCACGATTCCCCTGCGGCCTGCTTCAGGCGCGCGTGCTGCGACGGATCCTTCTGCGCGGCCTGCCATTGCTGCACGCTCCAGCCGGCGGGCAGGTAGCCGTTGATGATGTCGTGGGCCGAAGTCTGGTCCGTCACCATGTCCGGCCGGGGGCCGCCCGCTTGCGCGCGGCGCGCCAGTTCCGGGACGATCTCCGCGGCGTTGCCGCACAGGCCGACGGACACGGCCTCCTTGCGAGCGGTGTGATGCCGGATCAACGCGAGCGCTTCGTCCAGGTCCTTGGCCTGCTTGTCCAGGTACTTCGTGCGCAGGCGGAAGTCGATGCGCGACTGCTGGCACTCGATGTTGAGCGAGCAGGCGCCCGCGAACGACGCGGCCAGCGGCTGCGCGCCGCCCATGCCCCCGAGCCCCGCCGTCAACACCCAGCGGCCGGCGAGGTCGCCGCCGAAGTGCTGCCGGCCCGCCTCCGCGAACGTCTCGTAAGTGCCCTGCACGATGCCTTGCGTGCCGATGTAGATCCAGCTGCCGGCCGTCATCTGGCCGTACATCATCAGGCCCTTGCGGTCGAGTTCGCTGAAGTGCTCCCACGTGGCCCACTTCGGCACCAGGTTGGAGTTGGCCAGCAGCACCCGTGGTGCGCCGGCGTGCGTGCGGAACACGCCGACCGGCTTGCCGGACTGGATGAGCAGCGTCTCGTCCGGCCGCATGCGCTTGAGCGTGGCCAGGATCGCCTCGAACGCGGGCCAGTTGCGCGCGGCCTTGCCGATGCCGCCGTACACCACCAGTTCGTCGGGGTTCTCCGCGACCGCCGGGTCCAGGTTGTTCTGGATCATGCGGTAGGCTGCCTCGATCTGCCAGTTGGCGCAACTGAGCTGCGCGCCTCGCGGGGCGCGGACGGGACGCGGGCCGGCGGCCAGGAAGGGGGCTTGCGAGAGGTCGGACATGGAGGGCTCCCCGGGGGTGAGAGTTGTCTATACAAGCGCGATGGGAAGGCAGCATAGTTGTCTATACAAGCCGTGTCAACTGGGGTAAGCTCCCGCGCCATGGCAAGAGAAACCGCCGATCGGCCGCATGCAGGAAACGGGCCTGCGTACGAGCAGGTGAAGGGCTGGATCCGCCAGCACATCGCCAGCGGGCAATGGCGTCCCGGCGACGTGGTGCCGAGCGAGGCGGCCCTGGTGGAGCGCTTCGCCATCAGCCGCATGACGGCCAACCGCGCCCTGCGCGAGCTCGCCACGGAAGGGCTGGTCACACGGGTCCAGGGTTCGGGGACCCGCGTGGCGCAGCTGCACCGTATCTCGTCCCAGCTCGTCATCCGCGACATCCATGAAGAAGTCACCCGGCGCGGGCATGTGCACGGCACCCGCGTGCTCAAGGTCGAGCAGGAGAAGGCGGGCCCGGAAGTCGCGGATTCGCTGAAGCTGCGCAAGGGCTCGCGCGTGTTCCACAGCGTGCTGGTGCACCTGGAAAACGGCGTGCCGATCCTGTTCGAAGACCGGTACGTCAATCCGCAGGCAGCGCCGGACTACCTGGCCACCGATTTCACGCGCGAGTCGCCCACGCTGCACCTGCTGCGCAACGCACCGCTGACGGAAGCCAGCTACACGATCGAAGCTTGCCTGCCGTCGGCGGAGGAGGCGAAGGCGCTGGACATCCGCACCACCGAGCCCTGCCTGGTCATGATGCGCCGCACCGTCAGCGGCGGCAACGTCGCGAGCATTGCGCGCCAGCTCTATCCCGGCACGCGCTACAGCTTCAGCGGGGAGTTCCAGGCATGAGCTGGCAGCTGGTTTCCCTCGAGGCGACAGCGCCCCAACCCTGGCGCAACGGCGGCGGCGTCACCCGCGAGCTGCTTGCCTGGCCGGACGCCGCCGACTGGCGCGTGCGCATGTCCGTCGCCGACGTGCAGTCGGACGGTCCGTTCTCGCGCTTCGAGGGCGTCGAGCGTTGGTTTGCGGTGCTCGCCGGCGAGGGCGTCATCCTGCGCATCGACGCAGAGGAACACCGATTGGCGTCCGCCAGCGAGCCGTTGCGGTTCGACGGTGCGGCCGCGGTCCATTGCAGGCTGACGGCGGGCGCCACGCGCGACTTCAACCTGATGGCGCCGCCGGGTCGCGCCCAGCTTCGCCGCGTGCGCGGCCGCACCCACATGAACCTGCAGGCACAGCGGCTGCTGGCGCTCTATGCTCACGACGTCCCGGCGACCGTCGTGACGGAGGGCGAGGCGACGGACGTTCCCGCGTACCACCTGGCCTGGCGGTTGGCGGGCACGTCGACCCAGTGCATCGTCGAAACGGACAACGCACTCTGGATGGAGGTCTCGCGATGAGCGTGCAGCTCTGGACGAATGCCCGCGTGGCGACACTGGCCGCCGAAGCGCCCGCGTCCTACGGCTTGATCGAGGACGCCGCGCTGGCGGTGGAAGGCGGCCGCATCGCGTGGGTGGGGCCGCGGGCGAACCTTCCCCCCGCACTGCGCACGGGCGCGACCGAACACGATGCGCGAGGCGCGCTCATCACCCCCGGCCTGGTCGACTGTCACACGCACCTGGTGTACGGCGGCGACCGCGCCGGTGAGTTCGAGGCGCGATTGAACGGCGCAACGTACGAGCAGATCGCGCGCGCCGGCGGCGGCATCGTCTCCACGGTCAAGGCGACGCGGGAAGCCGACGAGGACGACCTGCTGCGCCAGTCGCAGCCACGCCTGCGCGCGCTCCTGTCCGAAGGGGTGACGACGGTGGAGATCAAGTCCGGCTACGGGCTGTCGCAGGACGCAGAGGCGAAGTGCCTGCGCGTGGCCCGCCGCCTCGCACAGCTCGAGCGCGTGTCGGTGCGCACCACCTTCCTCGGCGCCCATGCGCTGCCGCCGGAGTTCAAGGAGCGGGGTGACGACTACATCGCGGAGGTCTGCCGCATGCTCCCGCTGCTGCACGCCCAGGGCCTGGTCGATGCAGTCGACGCCTTTTGCGAAACCATCGCCTTCAGCCCCGCGCAAACACGCCGGGTGTTCGATGCCGCGGCCGCGCTGGGCCTGCCGGTGAAGTTGCACGCCGAGCAGCTGAGCGACAGCGCCGGCGCCGAACTGGCCGCATCGTTCGGCGCCTTGAGCTGCGACCACCTGGAGTGGTTGCGTGAAAGCGGCGCTCGCGCGATGGCCGGTGCGGGAACGGTCGCCGTGCTGCTGCCCGGCGCCTTTTACTTCCTGCGTGAAACCCGGCTGCCGCCGGTCGCGCTGCTGCGGGAGCACCGCGTGCCGATCGCCATCTCGACCGACTGCAATCCGGGCAGCTCGCCCTGCACGTCCCTGCTGCTGATGCTGAACATGGCCTGCACGTTGTTCCGCTTGACGCCGGAGGAGGCGCTGGCCGGCGTGACGCGCAACGCAGCGAAGGCGCTGGGTCTCACCGACCGCGGCGTGCTGGCGCCAGGGCTGCGCGCCGACTTCGTGCTGTGGGAGGCGGCACGCCCGGCCGAACTGGCGTATGCCTTCGGCAGCAACCCGTGCCGTGCCACCTTTGTCGAAGGACAGTTGCGATGAGTTTCAGCCTGCACCGCGGCAGCGCGCCGCTGCTCGTGAGCATCCCCCACATGGGGACCGACATTCCGGATGCCCTGCGCGGCGACTACGTCGAGCGCGCGCTGGCAGTGGAGGACGCCGACTGGCACCTCGACCGCCTGTACGACTTCGCCCAGGGGTTGGGCGCCAGCGTGCTGCAACCCGCGGTGGCGCGCTACGTCATTGACCTGAACCGGCCGCCGGACGACGCGCCGATGTATCCGGGCGCCTCGAACACCGAACTGTGTCCCAGCCGCTTCTTCACCGGCGATCCCTTGTACCGCGAAGGCTTCCTGCTGTCGGCAGAGGAACAACTGCGCCGCCGCGCGACCTGGTGGGCGCCCTATCACCAGGCCCTGCGCGACGAACTGGACCGGATCAAGGCCCGACACGGTTACGCGCTGCTGTGGGATGCGCACAGCATCCGCGCCGAGATCCCGTGGCTGTTCGCGGGGCGGCTGCCTGACCTGAACATCGGCACCGCCGCCGGCAGCAGCGCCGACGCATCCATCGCGGAGGCCGTCGTGCAGGCCGCGGCGCGGCACCCGGAAGTCACGCACGTCCTCAACGGCCGCTTCAAGGGCGGCTACATCACGCGCCACTACGGCAAGCCGGCGCAGAACGTGCATGCCGTGCAACTGGAGATGTGCCAGTACCTGTACATGCGCGAAGCCCCACCCTGGAACTACGAAGCCGAGCGCGCGGCCCGCATCCAACCGGTGGTGCGCGAGATGGTGGAGGCGGCGATGCACGCCTGCGCCCGGCTGTATGGCTGACGGCCCGAAGTTCTTCGCCGAGCGTGCCTGGATCGACGGCGCGTGGGCGTGCGACGTGCTGCTGGAGGTCGATGCCCACGGCAGCTGGATGCAGCTGCGGCCGGATTGCAGTGCGGACCGCGTCGGGGCCGAGATCCTGGACGGGGCAGTGCTGCCCGGCGTCGTCAACGCCCACAGCCATGCCTTCCAGCGCGCCATCGCGGGCCTGACGGAACGCAGCGCCGCCGGCCACGACGACTTCTGGAGCTGGCGCGATCGCATGTATGCCGCTGCGCTGCGCATCGCGCCGGCGCAGCTGGAAGCCGTCGCCACCTTTCTCTACGCCGAGCTCCTGCGCGCGGGCTACACGCAGGTGTGTGAGTTCCACTACCTGCACAACGACGCAGGCGGCGAGGCGTACGCGGACCCGGCCGAGATGTCGCTCGCGCTGGTGCGCGCCGCACAGAAGACCGGCATCGGCCTGACGCTGCTGCCCACGCTGTACATGCGCTCCGGCTTCGGCGCCTCCGGCCTGCGCGACGACCAGCGCCGCTTTGCGTCCACGCCCGAATCCGTGCTTCGCATCGCGGAGACCGTGCGCAAGGTCGGCGCGACCAGCCCGCGCATCACCGCGGGCGTGGCCCTGCATTCCCTGCGGGCCGTGGACGAAGGCGCAGTGCGCGAAATCGCGGACGCCGCGCGCGCGGCAGGCCTGCCGGTGCACATCCATATCGCGGAACAGCAGCAGGAGGTGGACGACTGCGTTGCGCACCACGGCCGCCGGCCGGTCGAATGGCTGCTGGAGCACGTCGAGCTGGACGCAAGCTGGAACCTGGTGCATGCGACGCAAGCCAGCGCTTCGGAGCTGCGCGCCCTGCAGGGCACCGGCGCCTCGATCGTGCTGTGTCCCAGCACGGAGGCCAACCTCGGCGACGGGGTGTTCGACCTGCCGACCTGGCTGGGCGTGGGCGGGCGCTGGTCGATCGGCTCGGACAGCCACGTCTGCCGCAGCTGGACGGAGGAACTGCGCCTGCTGGAATATTCGCAGCGCTTCGTGCTGCGCCAGCGCAACGTGGCAAGCCGCTGCGCGCAGCGCGAAAGCACCGCGGCTGTCCTGCTGGAGGGCGCGCTCCATGGGGGCACGCCGGCGTCGGGCGTGGCGATGGCGGGCATCGCCGTCGGGCAACGCGCGGACTTCGTGGTGCTGGACGCGCACGCCTCTTCGCTGGCCGGCATTCCCGCAGGTCATCTGCTCGATGCCCTGGTCTTCTCCTCGCCCGGCGCAAACATGCTGCGCACCTTCGTGGCTGGCCGCGAGGTGGCTGACAGCGGCGACCCCGCAAGCTTCGAGGCCACGATGCAGCAGATCTGGCAGGCCTGACGGCAGCCAGCGAGAATGAGGCTCCCGCAGGAGCCCCGCCATGCCCGCCACCCCACGCCTTCCCGTCATCTTCGTCTCGCACGGAGGCGGGCCGTGGCCGTGGGTCGACGGCATGAAGGAGATCTTTGCCAAGACGGCCCGCGAGTTCGCGGCGCTGCCGCAGCGCCTGCCGGCCAGGCCGAAGGCCGTCCTGATGATCACCGGCCACTGGGAGGCGCTGGAGTTCTCGGTGTCGACGGCCGAGAAGCCGCCGATGGACTACGACTACACCGGCTTTCCCGAGCACACCTACAAGCTGCAGTACCCCGCCCCGGGATCGCCTGCGCTGGCCGCGCGCGTCAAGGAACTGATCACGCGGGCCGGCATGCCCTGCCTGGAAGACCCGCAGCGCGGCTTCGACCACGGCACCTTCGTGCCGCTGTGGCTGATGTACCCGGACGCGGACGTGCCGGTGGTCCTGCTGTCGATGAAGAGCGGGTACGACCCGGCCGAGCACATTCGCGTGGGGCAGGCCATCGCCCCATTGCGCGACGAAGGCGTGCTGATCGTGGGCAGCGGCCTCACGTACCACAACATGCGCGGCTTCCGGCAGCCGGCGTCGATGCCGGTCTCCGAACAGTTCGAGGCCTACCTGCACGAGGCGATCCGCCAGCCCGATCCCGTGGAGCGCAACCGCATGCTGGTGCAATGGCAGGACGCTCCGGCGGCGCGCCTCGCGCATCCGCGCGAAGACCACCTGCTGCCCCTGATGGTGGTGGCCGGCGCGGCGGGTGACGATGCCGGCGATCAGATCTTCGTCGACATCGCCATGGGCGTCGCGATGGCGTCCTATGAGTTTCCGCCGCACGCAGGATGAAGCCGGATCCCGCCGCCCGCGCGGCCCTCTTTCGCGACCGCAACTTCCGTTGGCTGATGGCCGGCAGCGCGGTCTCGCTGCTGGGCGACCAATTCACCCTGATCGCGTTTCCCTGGCTGGTGCTGCGCCTCACCGGCGACAGCGCCGCGCTGGGCATCGTGCTGGCATTGATCGGCGTGCCACGGGCATTGTTCATCCTGGTCGGTGGCGCCGTGGTCGACCGCTTCTCGCCGAAGCGGGTGCTGATGATCACCAAGTACGTCAACACGCTCCTGCTCGGGGTGCTGGCGGCCGGCGCCTGGTACGGCGGCCTTTCCTTGCCGGTGCTGTACCTGCTCGCATTTGCGCTCGGCATCAGCAGCGCATTCAGCATCCCGTCGGGCACCTCGATGGTGCCGCATGCGCTTCAACCCGCGCAGCTGGGCGCGGCCAACGGCGTGATGATGGGCCTGCGCCAGATGAGCATGTTCGTCGGGCCGCTGGCGGCCGGCCTGCTGATCGCGCTGGGCGGTGACGGCGGCGGCACCGTGCAGAGGGCGCCGGGCATCGCGATCGCCTTTGCGTTCGACGCCGCCAGTTTCGCGATTTCCGCCTGGACGCTCGCGCACGTGAGGACCCATGCGGTGCCGGCGGCGGCGCGCGAAGGCGCGGGGCTGTGGACGTCCATCGCCGACGGCCTGCGGCGCGTCGGCCGCGATGCGGAGCTGCGCACCTGCTACCTCTATTGGGCGGCGGTGGCCTTGCTCGTGATGGGGCCGCTGCACATCGCGCTGCCGGTACTGGCCAGCAGCCGGCCGGAGCTGGGCGCGTCCGCGCTCGGGCTCATGATCGGCGCGCACGGCGGCGGCACCCTGGTCGGCATGGTGCTGTCGGGCGTCCGCCCCGGCCTGCGCATCGGCACCCTCGGCACCAGCGTGCTGCTGGCGGACATCGCCATCGGCTTGCTGTTCATGCCGCTGGGCCGCATCACCGCCGCGTGGCAAGGGGTGCTGCTGATGGTTTCCATCGGCGTGCTGGGCGGTTTCATGCAGGTCGCCGTGTTCACGTGGATCCAACGGCGCGTGGAGCCGGCGATGATCGGCCGGGCGATGAGCCTGTTCATGTTCATCTTCATGGGCCTGGTGCCCCTGGCCTCCGGCGTCACTGGCTGGGTGCTCCTGCACGTGACGCTGGGCACCCTGTTCGCGGTTTGCGGCGGTGCGCTGGCGGTGCTCGCCGCACTGGCATGGGTGGTCACGCCGATGCGACGGATCAGCGATGCGGGAGCGATGGCGTGAACGATGCGCTCTCCCGGGCCGCCGAAGCGGCGGGTCTGTCGGATCCGGCGCAGCGGAGCCTGCGGCTGGCTTTCGGGCTGGCTTGCGTGAGCCGGGTCGAACACCTGCTGGAGGACGCGCGCGCCAAGGAAGCCCTGCGCGTCTTGCAGGCGTGGGTCGAAGGCCGCGCCGACGATGCAAGCCTGCAGACGGCGGCGACGGACATGCAGGCGGTGGCCGGTGGACACCGGGGCTCCGATTCCATCGATGGCTCGGCGCACGCGGCCGTGTCGGCAACCTATGCCGTGGCGAACGCCTTGGCCGGCCGGGCCCTGGAAGCCGCGGACTATGCCGCGTACGCCAGCGTGTACGCGTACGGCGGGTATGCCGTCAACGACCGCGCGAGCTTCGAGCCGGAGTTCGTCTGGCAGGTTCAGGAGCTGGAGCGGCTCGCCGGCAAGGGCTGAATCGGCATCGGCTCGCGTGCCTCCACCGCCCGCCGGTGCGCATCGACCCAGTAGCCCCACAGCACCAGCAGCCACTGCGCGTGCCCGAGCACGGCAATGTCGCGCACCGAGGAAGGCGGCGGACCGAACAGGTTGCCGACGTAGATGACGGCAAGGAATGCCACCAGGCCGATCAACGCGAAGCGTCCGGTGCGGTCCGTCGCCCGCGTGCTGCTTGCGTAGAGCCAGACGCCGATGGCGAACAGCGGAACCTCCACCGCGAGGGTGGCGGACAACGAATTCCAGAGCCCGAATCCCACCAGCGTTTCGAAACCGGGGGCCAATGGCAGGTCCGGCGCATGGACGATGGCGTCCAGGAACCAGTGGCTCAAGACCAGCGCGGCGACCACGCCGCCAACCCGGGCGCTGCGGCGCGCCGCACCCACGCCGACACCGAGCAGCACGGCCCAGCCCAGCACCGCGACGAGGCTATGGGAGAACGGGTAATGCTCGAAGACGAAGGGCGTGACGGCCGTGGCGCCGGGCGCGATGCGCACCGATTCCAGCCCCAGCAACAGCAGGGTGGGCCACAGCAGGTCGATGAACTGCGCCGCCATGAACGCGGTGCCCAGCGACAGGCGCGGCGCAATGCGCTTGGCGGCGAAGCCAACTGCGAAGTGGCCGATGAACATGGGCGCAGTATGCGCCCCGCACGGATGAGGTCAATAGCCTTCCATGTCCTTGTGCAGCGAGGACGCGGTGTACGCCAGCAGGGCCCCTATGAGCCCGACCACCACCCAGATCACCGTGATTGCAGATAACGTCATGCGCAGCCTCTTGTCCAGTGCTGCCCAATGTACGCAGCGATTCGCCGCAATGGAAATGGTCAATGGTGGTTTGCTAAGAGCGAAAAGGTCTGAACGGTTTGTCGGACGATGGCGCGCCGGCCGGCGGGCATGCCGTCGCCGTCAGGGCTTCTGGGCGGCAGCGCTCGCGTTCAGCTCGTCGTGCTTGCGCCGGATGTCCGCGGGCCATTGCGACTTGATGTATGACAGCACGGCCACGATCTCGGCGTCGCTCAACACGCCCTCGTAGGCCGGCATGGCCGACACGTAGTCCTTCAGGTTGGCGGCCCGGGCGACGCCCAGCTTGGTGAGGCGGAACAGCACTTCGTCCGGGTGATGCCAGGTGTGCCCCGTGGCGTCGTGCGGCGGCGCCGGCAGGCGGCCGGTGGCGTCACGCTCGCGCCAGTTCGGCTGGCCCTGGAGCTGCGCGCCATGGCAGGCGGCGCACTGCGCGTCGTAGACCTTCCTGCCGAGCGCGACCGTGGGCGCATCGTCCGGCAGCAGCCGGGAGCCGGCGGGCGGGCCTGCGTCGCAGGCGCCCAGCAGCACAATGCAAGCCATGGAAAGAAGCCGGAATGCGATGTGGCGGGTCATGGGCATGCGTATTGTCGGCGCAGCGGGGAGCCGGCTTGCAACCTGACCTGATCCTCGACGCGCCGGGGGCGCCAGACGCCTGCTACGTCTTCGCCCACGGCGCCGGCGCGGACATGCACCACGCCTTCATGGGTGCCATCGCGCAGGGGCTGGTGGAGCGCGGCATCGCGTGCCTGAGGTTCCAGTTCCCCTTCATGCAGCAGGGTTCCCGCCGGCCCGACCCGCCGGCCGTCGCCCAGGCGGCGGTGCGGGCTGCCGTGAACGAGGCCGCGCGCCGCCTGCCGGGCGTTCCGCTCTTTGCCGGCGGCAAGTCCTTCGGCGGCCGCATGACGTCGCAGGCCCAGGCGGCGCAAGCGCTGCCGGGGGTGCGCGGCCTGGTGTTCACCGGCTTCCCGCTGCACCCCGCCGGCAAGCCGTCGCTGGAGCGGGCCAGGCACCTCGCGGACGTGCAGGTGCCGATGCTGTTCCTGCAGGGCACGCGCGATGCGCTGGCGGACCTGCCGCTGGTGCGTCAAGCGCTGGCGCCGCTGGCCGGCCGTGCCACCCTGCACATCGTCGAGGCTGCCGACCACGCATTCCACGTGCTGGTCCGGTCGGGGCGCACCGACGCCGGAGTTCGCGAGGAACTGCTGGACCGGATGGCTGCGTGGATGCGAACGCACTGAACGTGGGAAGATGAATCTCCGATACTCGAGCGAGCTGTGATGGAAGAAGAGATCGAAGCGCTGCGGCAGGACATCCGGCACCTGATGGCGATGCACACTGCGTCGTACGTGACCCTCACCTCGCTGGTTGCGACCCACCCGAATCCGCAGCAGTTGCAGCTGCACCTGGTCACCGCGCTCGAAGCGGTGCTCGGCTCGGAGCGGCTGGCCCGCTGGTCCGACGACCAGAAGGCCATCGTGCGCAAGGTGGTCGAGACCTTCCAGCATGTGCAGCCGGCCGCTTTCATCGATCCACTGGCCAGCATGGGCGGACGCGACCCCCGCAACGACCCGCGTTGAAGCCGGGGCAGCCACTGCGTATACTTTAGGGCGCATGCCACTCAACAGCCCCGCCACGGACCAGATGCACGAGGGAGATACCCAGCTGCGGGACTCCCTGGAGCAGGGCCTGCGGCGTGCCTGGCAGATGGTGGACGCCCGCCAGCCCCTGCGCCTGGTGCTGGCGCAGCTGACGTCCATTGCCGAGAGCCTGTCTCCGGACTCGGTGTGTTCCATCCTCGTGCTGGACAGCGAAGGGCTGCTGCGCAATGGCGCTTCGCCCAACCTTCCGGCCGACTACCTGGATGCGATCGATCGCCTGAAGCCGGACCCGCTGGTGGGCACGTGCGCAGCGGCCGCCGCGACCGGCGAGATCGTGGTCACGCCGGACTTCCGCGCCGACACCCGCTGGGCCGAGCTGAGACACCTGCCGCTTGCGCTGGGGTACCACAGCGCCTGGAGCCAGCCGATCAAGTCCGCCGATGGCCGGGTGCTGGGCACCTTCGGCACCTATTTCCGCAGCCGGCGCGAGCCTACGCCACAGGAGCGGGAGACGGTGGCGCTGCTGGCGCGCGTGGCCGCCAACGCCCTCACCGCGCCCGCTTGAGGACACCGGCCACGCACGCGGTCCCCACCGCGATGCCGGCGACCACATCGCCCAGGTAGTGCGCGCCGAGGTACACCCGGCTGAAGGCCACGAGCAGGATCATCGCCACGGCGGCCGCCGCCGCAGCCGCGCGCCACGCCGGCGACCGCACGCGCTGCAGCACCAGTGCGCACAGCATTCCATAGAACAAGGTCGACGCCACCGCATGGCCGCTGGGGAAGCTGTAGGTGGCCAGGTGCACCAGCGGCTCCGGCACCACCGGGCGCGGCCGCTGGAAGACGTGCTTCAAGCCCACGTTCAGCAGCTGTCCGAACGGCACCACCACGAGTGCCGCCGCGGCAGCCCGATCGCGCCGGTACAGGCGCCACATCGCCACCAGAACAGTGACAGCGAGGATGCGCACGGTCTCGTGCGCATCGCTGACGAACAGCATCGCGTGGGAAAGCCATGGCGTGCGCCGCGCGTGCAGGAACTGGGTGACCTGCAGGTCGAAGGCGGCCAGCGAGTTGCCGAGGGTCAGCAACAGCGACAGCAGCAGGAAGACGGACAACGCCACCCCGACGACGGTCCAGCGGATGCGCGGCTGCATGGGTCAGGCTGCGGTGGGCGGCAGCGACGGATGCGGCGCGTCCGGGACGCCGGACAGCGGATGCGACCGGCCGGCCGCAAGCGCGGACCGCAAGCCCGGCAGTGTCGCTCGCGGATCCGCCCCCAGCCCGCGCACGATGCAGACGCCGTCGCATCCGCTGCGCGCGGCTTCCCGCACATGCTGCGGCTCCAGGATGCCGCCGATGGCCGTGACGGGCATGCCCGCAGCCCGCACCCACCATGACAGGTTGTCCAGGCCCTGCGGCAGCCACGGCATGTCCTTGGTGAGGGTGGGCCAGACGGGGCCGCAGGCGATGTAGCGCGGCGAGAGCGTGCGCGCGCGGGCCAGCTCCCAGAGGCTGTGGGAGCTGACGCCGAGCGCCATGCCGGTGGCTTGCAGGGCGGACCGGCCTTCGTCGCCGAGAGCGAGCAGGTCCTCCTGGCCGAGGTGCACCCCTGCGGCGCCGAGTGCGTGGGCGACCTGCCAGTGGTCGTTGACGAACAGTTCGGCGCCGGCCGCGGCGCAGTCCGACACGGCCTGGCGCACGTCGTGCCGGAGCATCTCGAGCCAGGCAGCATCGGCATCGACGGGCTTCTTGATGCGCAACTGCACGGTGCGCAGGCCCGCGTCCAGCACCTGCCGCAGGCGCGCCGCGCTGTCGACGATGGCGTAGAGGTCGAGCGGCCGCACCGGCCCGCTGGGCGCAGGCGAGGCGGGGGCACGTTCGCCCCAGGAGAGCAGCGGCAGCGCATGCGGTGCAGTCATCTTTGCGAGGATGGCCGCGTCGGCGGGAACGAAGCCCCTGGCCAACGCAGCTTGCATCGCGGCAGCGAATGCGTCCCGCGACTGCGCGGCCCCCCGCAGCCAGCCCGACGCATGCGGCGTGTCGATCCAGTCCATGCCGTCGGCGGCGCCGACGATGCACACGGCATCCGCCCCTTGCGCACGCAGAGCACGCGCCAAGGCCGGCGCATCAGCGTCGCTGCCGGCCTGCGCACGCGCCTGCTCCGTGGTGAGGATGACGATCCGGTCCGCGCTCATCGCATCACCAGGCCGCCGTCGACGAACAGCACCTGGCCGGTCATGAACCCGCTCATGGGCGACGCGAGGAACAGCACCGGCCCGGCGATGTCCTCCGGCCGCGCCAGCCGCCGCAACGGCGTCGCGGCGATCAGCGAATCGCGGAACTGCGCACGCGTGCCGGCGCTGCCGGTGGTGGGATGCACGAGGCCGGGCGCCACGCAGTTCACGCGGATGCCGAGCGGTCCGAACTCGCTGGCGAGATTGCGGGTGAATCCCACCAGGGCCGACTTGGCCGTGGTGTAGTCATGGTAGGGGACGACCGGATGCTCCACGAGATTGCTCACGATGTTGACGATGCTGCCTTCGGCCCGGCGGCGGAAGTGCGGCAACACGGCCTGGCACAGGTGGAAGGCGGCGCCGACCGACCCGTCGAACTGCGCCTGGTAGTCGGCCCAGGCGAGATCGCCAAAAGCGTTGCGTTGCTCGGGGTCGAACGCGTAGGGCCGGAACGCGTTGTTCACGAGCACGTCGATGCGGCCCGCTTCCTGCGCCACCCGCTCGACCAGCCGGGCCGCCTGCGCCGGATCGGTCACGTCCGCCTGCACGGCGAACGCGTCGCCGCCGGCGGCCTGGCACTGCCGGACCACCTCTTCGGCGGCGGCGGCGTTGCTCAAGAAGTTGATGGCAATCGTGGCCTGCTGCGCGGCAAACGCGCGTGCGATGGCCGCGCCGATGCCGCGGCTGGCCCCGGTGACCAGCACCACCTGGCCCGAGAAGTTCATCCGGGCTCTCCGCGGCGACCGGGCAGCAGGTCCTGGCTCACCGATTTCGCGACGTCGAGCGGCTTGCCGATGAGGCCCAGCTTGCGATAGGTTTCCGCCGCCGCCTGCAGCGAGGCAACGTCCATCGTGCCGAGGCCGCTGCGCCGCGTCAGGTCCGACACGCTGGCGGCATTGCGCAGGCGGATGATCTCCAGGTTCAGCGCCGGGTCGGTGCCGTCGATGGCCCGCTTGACCGCCAGTTGCGCCGCCTCCTCGGGCCGCTGCATCATCCAGGCCGCCGCGTCGCGATAGCCACGCAGGAAGCGCTGCAGCGCCGCGCGCTTCTGGACGTAGGTTTCCTCGCGCACCACGAACAGGTCGCTGGACACCGGCAGATACTTGCCGACTTCGATGACGTTGACCTCGGGCAGGCCACGGCGCCGTCCGATCAGCAGGCCGGTGTCGGTGGCAGCGGTCGCGTCCACCTGGCCCTGCATCAGGGGCGCGAAATTCAACAGGCCCGTGACCACCACGGTCACGTCGGTCTCCGCCAGCCCCGCGCTGTGCAGCAGGACCTGCAGCGCCTGCCGCGTGCCGCTGGCCAGGCTGTAGACGCCGATCTTCTTGCCCTTCAGGTCCGCGGGCTTGGTGATGCCGCTGCCCTTGAGCGCCACCACGTTGAACACGTTCTGCGGGTAGATGTCGTAGATGGCGCGCAGCTTCTCGCCCTTGTCGAGCGCGGCGAAGAAGGTGCCCGGATCGGTGAAGGCGACGTCCGCCTGGCCACCCAGGATGTTGCGGATGGCGTCCGCGCTGCCGGCGCCGGACACGTACGCCAGCTCGATGCCGTGCGCGCGGTAGAAGCCCTTGTCATCCTCGACGAGCAGGGGCAGAACCTCGGTGATCGGTTTGCTCCATCCTGCCACCGTGATGCGATCCAGGCGCGGCGATGCCTGCGACCAGCCGGCCAGCGGCGCGGCCGCAAGGGATGCCAGCAAGGTGCGGCGCGCGATCCCGTCTTTCATGTTCAGTGTCCTCAGGTGGTGCGGTGAAAAGGAGCGAGCAGCCAGCGCTCGAGCATCAGTGTCGCCTGGTACACGGCGAGACCCAGCACGGAGATCAGCACCAGCACCGCGAACATCAGGGATGTGTCCATCGTGCCTTGCGTGGCGATGATCAGTGCGCCCAGTCCGCGGTTGGCGCCGATGAATTCGCCGACGACGGCGCCGACGAGCGCCAGCACGACGGCAACACGCAGCCCGGCCAGGATGGCAGGCAGCCCCATCGGCAGTTTCAGCCGCCACAGCGTCTGCGCGCGGCTGGCCCCGAGCATGTGGAACAGCTCCAGCCGCTCCGGCGGAACCTGGCGCAACGCCGTCAGCGTGTTTTCCAGCAGCGGAAAGAAACAGATCAGCGCGGTGATCACGACGGTGGACGTCATGCCGAAGCCGAACCACAGCACGAACAGCGGCGCCAGCGCCAGCTTCGGGATCACCTGCGTCGTCACCACGTAGGGCATGAGCAGGCGGCGCGCGAAAGCGCTTTCGGCCAGCGCCACGCCTGCTGCGAACCCGACGCTGCAGCCCGTGAGCAGGCCGAGCAGCAGTTCGAGCACGGTGGCCTGCAGGTGCGGCCAGAAATAGCCGGTGGCGAGCCCCTTCCACAAGGAAAGGGCGATCGCGGAGGGCGGCGGCAGCACCAGGGCGGGGACGCGCAGCCAGCGGGACGCCGCCTCCCACGCCAGCAGCAGCGCCGCCAGCAACAGCAGCGACGCGAATCGCACCGGGAGGTCGGAGTGCTTCACGCAGGCACCGCCTCGAGATGCAGGGCGTCGCGCACCTGGATGCAGTAGCGCCCGAACCCGGCGCTGTATCGCACCCCGGCGTTTCGCGACGGCAACGCGATCGGGATCTGCTGGGCGATGCGGCCGCCCTCGATCACGTCCACCCGGTCGGCCAGGTACACCGCTTCGGCGATGTCGTGCGTCACGAACAGCACGGTCGTTCCCGCTTCGTGACGCATGCGCTGCAGGTCGCGCTGGAGCTCCTCGCGCGTGATCGCATCGAGCGCGGCAAACGGCTCGTCCAGCAGCAACAGTGAAGGTTGCAGCACCAGCGCGCGGGCCAGCGCAACCCGGCTTTGCTGTCCGCCCGAGAGTTGGCCCGGAACCTTGTGCGCGTGCGCGGCCAGCCCGAGCTGCGCGAGCAGGCCGCAGGCGCGGTCCCGCTCCTGCGCCGTGGGCCGGCGGTGCAGCGCCACCGGCAGCAGCACGTTGTCGATCACGCTGCGCCATTCGAGCAGGTTGGGCGACTGGAAGACGAAGCCGATGTCCCGCCCCGGCGCCTGCGGATGGCGGCTGCGGAAATCGACGTGGCCGGCATTCGGCGCCAGCAGCCCGGCGGCGAGCTTGAGCAGCGTGGTCTTGCCGCAGCCGCTTCGTCCCACGAGGCAGTGGAAGGCGCCCTCTTCCACTTCGAGGTTGGCGCCCTCGACGGTCGGAGGCCAGCCCGGAAATGAAAAGCGCACGTCGCGCAGGGACAGGATGCTCACGGTCCCTGCTCCTGCGCGTAAGGCGCCAGCGCATCGGCGGCGCGCTCGGCGGATTGTTCTATCTCCACCATGCGCACCAAGTCCAGCAGGTTGAAGCGGCCGTCGTGGTGCCAGCCGGCCTCCGGCGCTGTCATGGCGCCCAGCGCGCAGATGCGGGTGACGCCGGCCTGCCCCAGTGCGTCGGCCAGGCGATGCAGTTCCTGCGGGTCGGCCGCGAGGCCCACCGTCTGCAGGAAGCGCGCATGCGGCTGGATCAGCGGCACCACGTCGTCGAGCGCATCGACCGCGCTGACGCTGATGCTGCGCCCGCCACCGGTGGGCGCCAGCGGCTGCGGCCGGTCGCTGTAGACAACGCTCCAGACCGCGTCGGCCGCGCCGAGCACCTCCAGGCCTGCGTCCGAGAACGACTGCAGTTCAGCCGATTGACGCCAGCCGGCGATGGCCGCGGAATCTTCGAGTGCCAGCGCGCGCCGCGGGAAGCGCCGCTGCAGGTTGCCCAGTTCGGCCGCGAGGTAGTGCGCGAAGTCGCGCGGCGACACCTTGCCGCCACGCTGCACGTAGAAGTGGTGCGGCGAATAGCAGCCTTGCTGCTCGTAGCGCGCGATGTCGTGCGCCGCCAGGCGCGCGGTGGCAGGAGCGCGCTGCGCGTCGAGCGCAGTTCGCGCGACCATGCCGACGCCCAGCTTGTGGCCATAGCCCAGGAAGCGCGTGGTCACGGGCACCTGATCGCGCAGTTGTGCGATGGCATCGTTGCCGCCATAGGCCAGCACCGTATCGGCCTGCGCGATCACTGCGGCGGCACTGGCGTCGTCGCCGCCTTTCCACCAGACCACGGCCAGGCCATCCGCCAGCGGCGGGTGCACCTCGGCGAGCAGCCGCGCGAACAGCGTGGCGAACACCGGCTCGGCGCTGGGCAGCTTGCCGACGTTGCCGGCTTTCACGAGCAGGCCGCACACCAGGCTCCACAAGGGGAGTGCCGGCACGTTGCCCGCCCAGCTGTGCAGCAGCAGGTCCGGCCCGAACGCGCGGATGGCCCCGCCCTTCACCGCGGGCTGGAATTCATCCAGCACCTTGGGATTGGCGAAGTCCTCGGCGACGAAGCGATGCAGTTGCGGCGCCCGAAAGCGCTGCAGGTATCCGTCGAGCCCCAGCCGCACCATCTCGGCGTCGTAGCCGCTGACGGCCGGCAACAGGTGCAGCGCTTGCAGGCGGTACGGATCCGCGGGGTCGAGCAGGCGCGAGATCGCCGCGTCGACGATGCGGATGATCTGCGAGACCGGCAAGGTGCGCAGTTCCCGCCGGGCGGCTGCGCGCACGCGAACGGCGAGCGCGGTCAGTTGCTGCGGCTGCAGCGCAGGCACGTGCACCTCCACGCGCTGCGCGCCGGCGCCGAAGGCCAGGGTGTGCCACGCCACGTCGCGGTCGTCCAGCCCGGGCAGGTGGCCGGCCTTCCAGGGCGCGGTCATGGACGCGCCGCCTGCAGGAATTCCTGCACCGCCAGCGAACACCCCTTGGCCTGCGCACCTTCCGCGCGCCCCAGGAGCAGGAATCCGCCATCGACCGCAATGCCGACGTCCTCGGTGAGGATGGTGGTGACCGAATTGAAGTTGGCGAGGTCGCAGTGGACCAGCACGCCGCGCTCGCCCCGCGGAACCTCGCGGCCGGAAAGCGGATCGACCAGCCGGGACCGGAGCCAGTGCGGGCCCGACTTGACGGAAGGCACGACCGCGTTGCCATCGTCGTAGAGCTGCGAGCTCAGCTCGGTCATGCCGTACATGTTGATGCACAGCGAGCGCGGCACGCCGAAGGTGGCGGACAGTCCCGCGTAGAAATCTTCCAGGGGCAGGTCGCGCGAGTGGCCCTTGTAGCCGCCGGTGTCGAGGATGCGGCTGCCCGCTGGCAGGCGGAAGGTTTCGCCGCCGCGCGCGAGTTCGTCCATCAGGTGGACGAAGCTGAAACTGGCGCCGAGCAGCGCGCAGGGCTGCTGCGTGCTCTCGGCTTCGCGCAACAGGCGGCGCAGCGGCTCGACGTCCATCCCTTGCAGGCTGACTGCATACAGGCTGTTCGCGGTGCCGAACTTCTGCGCGGCCAGCGCGAGGTAATGGGCCAGCGAGGAGTTGGGCATCTCCTGCTCGCTGGGAAACAGGATGGCCATGCGCAGCTGCTGCGTGCCTAGCATGAAGCGCGCGGCGAAGGTCCGCGTCATGGACGCGTCCCAGACCGCAAGGGTCGGATGGTAGTGGCGGCCCTTGACGTCACCGCGCGTGGTTCCGCTGGTCATGAACACGCGTTCGGCCGAGTCGGCCGGCGCGCAGCTGAGCGTCACTTCCTTGAAGGCAGTGATGGGCACCGCAGGGATGTCGTGCCAGGACCGCACCGTGCGCGGCGCGACGCCACGCACCTGGCAGAAGCGGCGGAACGCGGCGTTGCCCGCATGCTGCCCGGCGAAGAGCTGCAGCGCGAGGCGGTCGAACTCGGCGTCGGTGCATCCGTCCTGCCCCAGGAAGGCCTGCAAGATCTCGATCAGGACATGGTTCACTGGACTACCCTCCGCGCTACGCGCTGCGGGATTCGCCTTGGGGCGGCCCGGCGGCTCATGGCAGCGGCCGCAACTGCATCGCGTGCGGCGCGAACCCGTGGTTCAGCGGGCCGCTCCCGGCGCCGGTGCGCACCGGCGCGCCGGCCTGCAACGCACTGCGCACGAAGTCGCGCGACTGCCGCACGGCCTGCCCGAGGTCCGCGCCCAGGGCGAGGTGGCTGGCGATGGCGCTGGACAAGGTGCAACCGGTGCCGTGCGTGTTGCCGCTGGCGATGCGCGGGGCGCGCAACCACATCGGCGCCGCGCCGCGGGCCAGCAGCAGGTCGCTGACCGTGTCGCCGCTCAAGTGCCCGCCCTTGAGCAGCACGGCGCGCGCGCCCATCTCCAACAGCTTGCGCGCGGCCTGCTCCATGTCGGCTTCGCTGCGCAATTCCTGCTTGACCAGCAGGACGGCCTCGTCGAGGTTGGGCGTGACCACGGTGGCCAGCGGAAACAGCTCGCGCACCAGCACGTCGACAGCTTCGTCGTCGATCAGCACCGCGCCGCTGGTGGCGATCATCACGGGGTCGAGCACGACGGTGCGCAGCTGGTGGCGCTGCAGCGCGCCGGCCACCTCGCGCACCGTGGCGGCGGAATGCAGCATGCCGATCTTCACCGCGTCGACGCCGATGTCCTCCACCACCGCATCGATCTGGTCGCGCAGGATCTCCAGCGGCACGGCGTGGATGGAGCGCACGCCCAGGGTGTTCTGCGACGTGAGGGCGGTGATCGCCGTCATGCCGAAGCAGCCGAGCGCGGCGAAGGTCTTGAGGTCGGCCTGGATGCCCGCGCCGCCGCCCGAGTCGGAGCCCGCGATGGACAGGACCCGGGTGTATTGGAAGATGGCGGGGGATGGCATCGAGGCGCTCCTTCGGTACGCAGGCAAGCAGGTGCTCCGAAGGCTTCGCCCCCAACCCCGGTGGGGGTCAGGCTGTCAGCTCTCCTTCCGCCGGTCTGAACCGGTTCAAGTTCACGGGTCTGGTCTCAGCACGCGTCGCGTACACCCCGGAGCTGCGGTCATTGTGACACAGGGCGTCGGGGTGCGCTGCGCCAACCCGACCTCCACGGGGCTCCCCGTAGGTCGGGTTGCGCCGCAGGCGCACCCCGACACCTCGAAGTGCTCAGAACTTGGTGTAGCCGCCGTCGATGAGGAACTGCTCGCCGGTGGCGTAGCTCGACGCGTCGCTGGCCAGGTAGACGGCGATGCCGCCGAAGTCGTCGGCCTGGCCCCAGCGGCGGGCGGGGATGCGCGGGATGACGGCATCGGCGAACTTGGGGTTCTGCACGGAGCGCTCGGTCATGTCGGTCACGATCCAGCCGGGAAGGATGGAGTTGACGCGGATGCGATGGCGCGCCAGTTCGACCGCGAGGGCGCGCACCATCGACGTCACGGCGCCCTTGGACGCGCCGTAGTGGCTGTTGCGCGCCGCGCCTTCCACCGCCGCCGTGCTGGCCGTGGCCACCAGCGAGCCGCCCTGCCCGTGCTGTGCCATGTGGCGCGCAGCGGCGCGGAAGGTGAGGAACACGCCTTCGACATTGACCCGCTGCACGCGCCGGAACTCCTCCAGCGTCATCTCGGTCAGCAGCGTCCCCTTGCTGGAGACGCCCGCGTTGGCGAAGCAGCTGTCGACACGGCCGAGCGCGGCGATGGAATCCGCGAAAGCCCGCTCCACCTGCGCCTCGTCGCCGACATCGCAGGTGAAAGCGTGCACGCGGCCGGCGTCACCGCAGTCCTGCGCCAGCGCTGCCTGCGCCTGCTTCGTCTTGTCGGGGTTGGAGCCCCAGATCGCCACCCGCGCGCCGCAGGCCAGCAGTGCGCGCGCCATGCCGTAGCCGATGCCGCCATTGCCGCCGGTGACGACGGCCCCGCGGCCCGAAAGATCGAAGGGGGCGTACGCCATGTCAGGCCTGCTGCGACGCGAGCACCTTCTTCACCTGCGGCTGCGCATCCATGCGGCGCAGGTGGTCCGCCACCTTGGGGAAACGCTGCACGTCGACGCTGTCGCCCTCGAGCCAGCGGGAGATGGTGTACAGGTACAGGTCGCTCGTGCTGAAGCGCTCGCCCAGCACCCAGGGGCCCTGGAGCATCTTCTCCTCGATCAGCGTGAACGACTCCGTCATCGTCTGCGGCACCTTCTTCTGCATCGCCTGGAGCGATGCGCTGTCGTCCGCCTCGACCCAGCGGTAGCCGCGTCCCTTGTGCGCATGGTTCACGTGCACCGTCGAGGAAAGGTAACTGTTGAATTCGTTGACCTTGGCGAGCAGGAAGGCGTCGTCCAGCGGCGCCAGGCCGGCCTGCGGAAACGACTGCGCGACGAACTGCAGGATGGCGGGCGTCTCGGTCAGCACACCGCGGTCGGTGACCAGCGCCGGCACACGCCCCTTGGGGTTGACGCGCAGGAATTCGGGCGAGCGCTGCTGCTGCTGCTTGAAGTCCAGCCGCGTGGCCTGGTAGGGCGCGCCGGAATATTCCAGCGCCAGGTGGGATGCCAGGGCACAGGTGCCCGGCGCGTAGTAGAGGTTCAGGGAGGTGGCCATGGGGCGCGATTCTGTCCGCGAACGCGCCCGCGGTCCACCCGGGTTCACCCGCCGACGGAGACCAGTTCGATCTCGAACACCAGCGTGGCATTCGGCGGGATGACGCCACCGGCGCCGCTGGCGCCATAGGCCAGTTGCGGCGGGCACGTGATGCGCACCTTGCCGCCCGGCTTCATCATCTGCACGGCCTCCGTCCAGCACGGGATGACGCGGTTGAGCGGAAAGCTGGTGGGCTGGCCGCGCTTGTAGGAACTGTCGAATTCACGGCCATCCGGAAAGGTGCCGCGGTAATGCACCTTGACGTTGTCGGTGGCCTTGGGCGAGGCTCCGCTGCCCGCCTGCAGCGTCTCGACGACGATGCCGCTGGGCGTGGTGACCTTGGCGGTCTGCGCGCCGGCGGTGAGGCCGGCGAATGCGAACATGGAGCAGGCAATGAGGGAAAGGCGCATGGGTGCTTTCGGTCGGGTGATACGCACTTGATTATGGGTGCGGTTCCTACGTAACGGCGCGTTGCAGCGGCAGAGGATGGACTGCATCTCATCCAGGAGTGTCCCCCATGTCCGACGACAAATCGCAAACCGGCGGCCAGGACCGCGAGCGCATCAACATCAACCAGGACTACGAACTGCGCGACTGGGCCAAGTCCCTGAACACGACGCCAGAGCGCCTGAAGGAAGCCGTGGCCGCCGTGGGCGACCGCGCGGAAAAAGTCCGCGAGTTTCTCAGCAAGGACAAGCCGAGCCGCTGACGCGACCGGAATGCTGGCCAGCGCCAATGCAGCCCCGGTGTCAAGCGCTTTCCCGGCGCGCACCTGCCGGAGATATCCACCGCTGCTGTGGACAAGCGCCCATGTTTGGAGGCCTGCATGCCTGCAGAATCGAGGCTGGGTGCGGACCTGACTGCGCTGCTCAAAGCTTAGGCAGGCGCCGGCGGGCTTTCAGGAGTTGGTCAGCCAAGCGACCGTCGGTAGGCACTCAGGATCCCGCAGGCGGTGGGCAGCACTGGCGGATCGCACTGAGCAGCAGGTGCGGTTTCAGCGGCTTGCTCAAGTGCAGGTCGTAGCCCGCGTCGAGCGTCTTGCGCTGGTCCTCGGGGCGGGCAAAGGCCGTGAGTGCAATGGCGGGCAGCCGCGGCGCACCGCGCGCGTGTTCCATCTGCCGCACCTGCCGCACCAGTTCGTAACCGTCGCGGCCCGGCAGCCCGATGTCGCTGACCAGCACGTCGGGCCACTCCTGCTCCAGGAGCCGCACTGCCGCGTCGTAGTTGGCTGCCACCCGCACGCTGGCGCCGCGGTCGGCCAACACCAGCGTCATCATCTCGCTGGCTTCGCGGTCATCCTCCACGACGACGATGTCAAGCCCGTGCAGGTCGACACCGGACTCCTCCTCCGGCCCGAACTCCGACTCGGGTGCGTCTTCCGCCTGCGCCTCGCGCGTCGCCTCCACCGGCACCTCGACGTACATGCTGGTCCCCATTTGCGCTCCGGCGCTGTGCGCCCGCACCTGGCCGCCATGCAGGTCCACCAGGTGCTTGACGATCGAGAGACCGAGACCGAGACCGCCATGACGGCGGTTGCCCGGCGAGTCGCTCTGCGTGAAGCGATCGAACAGGTGGGGCAGGAACGCGCTGTCGATGCCCTGGCCGAAGTCCCGCACCTCCAGCGTCAGGCGGTCGTCTTCCCGGCGCAGCGTGACCAGCACTTGGCCGCCTTGCGGGGAGAACTTGATGGCGTTGGTCATCAGGTTCCAGAAGATCTGCTGGAAGCGCCCGGGGTCCAGCCACGCCGGCTTGTGCGCGGACTCCAGGTCGGTCTCCACGCGCAAACCGCGTTCGGTGATGCTGCCGGCCAGGGAGTCGATCGCGCTGGTGATCAGCTCGGCCGGATCGGCCCATTCCCGCTCCAGCCGCAGCTTGCCGGAATTGATGCGCGAAACATCCAGGATGTCCGAGATGATGCGCGCCTGCGCCTTGACGTTGCGCTCGATCGCCGCCAGCCCCTTTTCGCCCTCGGGCGTGGTGCCGCGGCGCTTGAGGATGTGGACCCAGCCCACGATGGCATTGAGCGGCGTGCGCAGTTCGTGCGACAGCACGGCGATGAAATCGTCCTTGGTGCGGCTGTGGCGCTCGGCCTCCAGGCGTGCCGCCTGTTCGCGCTCCAGCACGTCGCGGCGGCGCTGCTCCAGTTCGAACCGCTCCGAAGCGTCGATCGCGATGGCGATGCGCACGCCGGGCTCGACGTGCGACGAGATGCTCCACTCGAAATGCACGAGCCGCCCGCGCGCGTTGAGCAGCGGGAATTCGCCATGCCAGGGGCCGCGTTCCGCGGTCGGCAGGTTCAGCTGCGACTGGATCAGCCGATGCCATTCGACCGGCGCAAGGGCGGTGATGGGCCGCCCGAGCAATTCCTCGCGCGAGCGCCCCAGCAGGCGCAGCATCGCCGGGTTCGCGTCGGCGAAGCACGCCTGCTCGTCGAGCAACACGATGCCGCTCTGCGCCTGGTCGTAGATGGCGCGGAAGCGCTGTTCGCTGCGCCGCAGACTGTCCTCCGCCATCCGCGCGCGGATCAGCGCCTGCAGGGTGGCGACGAGCACGGCCGGCTCCACCGGGTGGACGAGGTAGCCATCGGCGCCCGCGTCCAGCCCCGCGACGCGGTCCTCGTCGCGGATGTACGCCGCCGAAAGATGGACGATCGGCAGCAGCGCTGTCACCGGACGCGCGCGGAGGTTTCGGCAGACCTCGAAGCCGTCGATGTCCGGCAGGTGGACGTCGAGCACGACCGCCGAGATGCCCTGCGCCGCCATGTCGAGCGCTTCCCGTCCCGTGGCCGCTTCCGCCGTTCGAAAACCGGCAGCCCGGATCACCCGCGCCGTCGAATAGCGCGTGGACGGGTTGTCATCCACCACCAGCACCGTGTGGGCCGAGCGGTCGATGGTGGCGATGATGACCTCGGACTCGATCATGCCGGCCTCGCGTCCTCCAGGTGGGTGGGGATGGTGACCGAGAAGGTGGAGCCCTTGCCGGGCTCGCTTTCCAGGCGTACCGTGCCTCCGATGAGCTGGGCCAGCTGCTTGCTCAGCGACAGGCCCAGGCCCGTTCCGCGCAGGCGCTTTTGCAACTGCGAGTGAACCTGCGAGAAGTCCTGGAAGATGGTGTGATGGAATTCCGACGCGATGCCGATGCCGCTGTCGGCCACCGAAAAGGTCACGCGCCCCGGGCCCTCGAGGCGCGCCGAGACGCGCACCTCACCCTTCGGCGTGAACTTCAGCGCATTGGAGATGAAGTTGCGAAGGATGTGCGAGAGCTTGCCGTCGTCGGTGTAGAGCTTGGGGATGTCCTGCGGCTCCTCGAACACCAGGTGGACGGCTGGATTGGTGAGGACCGGCTTGAACATGCCGCGCAGCGCGGAGAACAGGTCGACCATCTCGAACCAGGCCGGCGAGATTTCCACGCGCCCGGCTTCCACCTTGGCCAGGTCGAGCAGGTCGTCCACCATCTCGGCGAACTCGGCCGCGTTCTGCTGGATGAAGGTCACCTGCTTCTCCTGCTCCTCGGTCAGCGGCCCGTCCACCCGGTCGAGCAGCAGGCGCGTGATGCTGCGCATCGAATTGATGGGCGTGCGGAACTCGTGGCTCATGTAGGCCAGGAACCGGCTCTTGAGCGCGGTGGCTTCGCGCAGCTGGTCGGCCTGCGCGTCGAGCTCCGCATACAGGGCGAGCACGCCGCGGTTCGTTTCCTCGAGTTCGCCACGCAACATTTGCGCCTCCCGCTTCGCGTCTTCCAACGCCGCGGCCAGGTCGACAGGTGCGCCAGGCATACCGATGGCCATGGTCAATGGGCCCGCCGCACGACGGCCACCGTTGCGTCGTCGCGTCCCCTGCAATGATCGCGCAGCAGAATCGCCGCCGCCAGCGCCGGGTCGCGGCCGAGCACCGGCGCCAGGATTTCCGGTCGCCAGCGCGTTTCGATGCCGTCGGTGCACACGACCAGCAACGCATGTGGGGGCCAGTCGTGCCGGACCTCTTCGGGCGTGCGGATGGTGAGGCCGGCGGTGCCGTTCTGGGTGAGGATCGTCCGGTCGCTGGTCCCTGAAACCAGGCGTCCGACGACATTGCCGGCGCCGGCGCTGCGCACCGTGCCGGCGCCCGCATCGGCATGCAGCACCATGACGGCGGCGCCCCGCGTGGAGCGAAGGCGCGCATGCGCGCGCTCGATCAGCACGCGCGGGCCGGCGAGCGGGTCCTGCGCGAAAATCTCCAGCGCGGCGCGGGAGGCGTCCGCTGCCTCCGGCCCGTGGCCCAGGCCGTCGGCCACCATGATGGCGATCTCGTTGCCCTCCAGCGCAAAGGACCAGCCGTCACCGCAGACCTGCTCTCCCGGTGCGGGGAGGGCCACCGCACCGACGAGCGCCTCCGCCATGCCCGTCTGCGCATGACGCGCCCCGCGCACGCGCGCCACCACGACGGTGCCGCCCGGTACGCTGGAGTGCAGGTCGAAATGCTGTGACAGCCGGCGCACCGCGCCCAGGCCCGTGCCTGAAGTGCCTCCGGTGGAAAACCCGTCGTTCATGCAGCGCTCGATGTTCGCGATGCCGGGGCCTTCGTCGATGGCGATCACTTCCACCTCGGATCGGCCGGGGCGCGACGCCAGCAGCAAGCGCCCCTGGCGCGCATGACGCAACAGGTTGGTGGCCATTTCGGTCACGACCAGCGCCAGCCGGCCCGCCTCCACTTCGTCCAGTCCACAGTCGTACGCGAGCATCGCGCCATGCCGCCTTGCTTCGCCCACCCGGCTGGCGTCGCCGATGGGGAAGGCGGTGTGGAAACTGCCTTGGATCATTTCCACCGGGTGATGCTCACGCGTGTGCCGGCGCCCGGCGTGGATTCCAGCTCGAATTCATGCACCAGCCGCTTGCTGCCGGGCAGGCCCAGCCCCATGCCGGATTTCGAGGTCCAGCCGTCGGTGAGCGCCAGCTTGACGTCGGGGATGCCCGGCCCCTCGTCCTCGAAGTGCAGCCGCAGCCCGCGCCGCAGGCCGTCGTCCAGCAGCTCCCAGCGCATGGCGCCGCCGTGGCCGTGGATCAGGGTGTTGCGTGACAGCTCGCTGGCGGCGGTGATCATCTTGGTCTGGTCGACCAGCGAGAATTTCAGCTGCTGCGACAGCATGCGCACCTTCTGGCGGCTGGAGACGATGTCCTCTTCGCTGCGCAGCGGAACGGAGCCCGTTGTCGCTACCGAGTCGTCAGCGGGCAAGAGGCTTCTCCTTGCGGCCAGCCGCCAGGAGGTTCATGCCCTGCTCCACGTTGAGCGCAGTGCGCACGCCTTCGAGCGACAGCCCGAGCTCGACCAGCGTGATCGCCACGGCCGGCTGCATGCCGACGACGACGGTCGTCGCGTCGAGGATGCGCGAGATGCCGGAGATGCTGGCCAGCATGCGGCCGACGAAGGAGTCGACGATCTCGAGGGCGGAGATGTCGATCATCACGCCCTTGGCGCCGGTGACCGCGATCTTGTTGGCCAGGTCGTCCTGCAGGGCCATCGCCATCTGGTCCTGCATGTCGACCTGGATGGTGACCAGCAGGGTCTGGCCCATCTGCAGGATAGGAATGCGATACATCGGCGTCCTATTTCGCGCGCGAGACGACGTAGCCGCGCTGCGCCATCGCCAGCTCCAGCGCGTCGGCCAGGGTGGCCTTGGAGGCGATGCCGTGCAGGTCGATGCCCAGGTGCACGATGGTCTGCGCGATCTGCGGCCGGATGCCGCTGATGATGCATTCGGCGCCCATCAGGCGGATCGCGCTGACGGTTTTCAGCAGGTGCTGCGCGACCAGGGTGTCCACGGTGGGCACGCCCGTGATGTCGATGATGGCCAGCGTCGAGCCGGTGTCGACGATGCGCTGCAGGAGCGTTTCCATCACCACCTGCGTGCGCGCCGAATCGAGCGTCCCGATCATCGGCACCGCCAGCACGCCGTCGAACAGCTTGATGACGGGCGTGGAGAGTTCCAGCAAGTCCTGCTGCTGGCGCTTGATGATTTCTTCGCGCGTCTGCTGGTAGGTGGTGACCGTCCACTGCGCCATGCGATCGACCATGGTGGTGATCGCCCAGACGGCCGCCATCTGGCTTTCCGCCTGGCCGGCCATGTCCCGCTGGATTGCGGAAAACAGCGGACGCTTGAACGCCAGCACGAACACGCTGGTGTCGCCGGCGCCCTGCCCCTGCGCGGCGCGCGAGCGTGACAAGCCCTCCAGCGCCTGCCGCACGCCGTTCCACGCAGGCGCCTCGAAGTTGTCCGGGTCCGCCCCGGACTGCAGGGCCGGCCGGACCGCGCCGAGGATCTCTTCCGCTTCGCCACGCATCGCGCGCCGCGTGGCGTCGGTCAGGCGCGTGGATGCGGCGCCCGCCTCCTGCAGCCACTCGGCGAGGATCTGGTCTTGGTACCGGCCCAGCAGCTGGTGCAAGGCCTCGGTTTCTTTGGTCATGGTTTTGTCAGGGCCGGTAAATGGAAGCCAATTATGGGTGGTGCAGTTGAGCAGTTCCTGTAGGAAGAAGCTTACAACGTGCGAGCTAGCCCAGCAGGCCGGGCAATTCGGACATCGACGTGAAGACTTGCCCCGCCCCCGCGGCCCGCAGCGCACCCGGCGCGTCGTGTCCCGCTTCAGGGGGGCTGTATCCGAAGACGGTGGCGCCTGCGGACGCCCCCGCCGTCACGCCGGTCACCGTGTCTTCGACCACTGCGCAGCGCTCGGGCCGGACGCCGAGCGCTTCCATCGCGGCGAGGTAAACGTCGGGGAACGGCTTGGACCGCGGCGTCTCGTGTCCGCTGAAGACACGTCCCTCGAAGTAATCCATCAACCCGCATTTGCGCAACTGCAGTTCGACCTTGAAGCGATCGGCGCCGGAACAGCAGGCAATGCGCCCCTGGAAGCGTGAGCTCAATGCGGCCACTGCGTCCACCGCGCCGGGGATCGCCTCCACCCGCGCGACGAGGCCGTCGTTGCGGCGCTCGCGGAAACGCGCGAACCATTCCTCGGTGAGCGGGCGGCCGGTGCGGCGCTCGATCAGTTCGCGCTCATCCTTGACGGCCTTGCCGACGAACAGGCGCATGCACTCCTCGCGCGACAAGGTCCAGCCGAGCTCTTCCAGCATGTCGCGCAGCACGCCGTTGGTGATGCCCTCGCTGTCCACCAGCACGCCGTCGCAGTCGAACAGCACCGCGTCGTAACGCTGCTTCACTTGAGATCTCCGTCGAGGTAGTACCAGCGCCCATCGTCGCACACGAAGCGGCTGCGTTCATGCAGGCGCTGCGCGCGGCCAGCGAGGCGGGAGCGGGCCAGGAACTCCACCTCGGCGTGCGTTGCGTCCACCACGCGGTGATCGCGCACCTCGAGCCCCAGCCACTTCAGCCCCGGCTCGAATGCCAGTGACGGCGGGCGGCGGGACGGGTGCCACGTTGCGAGCAGGTAGTCGCCATCCTCGAGCACGAAGGCGCAGTACCGCGAGCGCATCAGCGCTTCGGCGTCGGGCGCCGGTTCATGGTCGAAGTCGGCCAGCAAGGGGCCGCAGCAGCGCGCGAACGGTCGCGGACGCTGGCGCGCGTCGCGCCCGCCGCACGGGCACGGGCCTTCGGCGGTCACCTGCGCGGCATCTCCCCGCGCCGCACCGCTCAGTGGACTACCCTCCGCGCTACGCGCTGCGGGATTCGCCTTGGGGCGGCCCGGCGGCTCATGCCAAGGCTCGCTGGATCAGGATCTTCTGCACGTCCGACGTGCCTTCGTAGATCTGGCACACGCGCACGTCGCGCCAGATGCGCTCCACCGGGAAGTCGTTGACGTAGCCGTAGCCGCCGAGCGTCTGGATCGCGGCGCTGCACACCTGCTCGGCCATCTCGCTGGCGAACAGCTTGGCCATCGCCGCTTCCTTGAGGCACGGCCGGCCGGCGTCGCGCAAGACCGCCGCGTGCCAGATCAATTGCCGCGCCGCCTCGATCTGCGTCGCGCAGTCGGCCAGGCGGAAGCCGACCGCCTGGTGGTTGAAGATCGCCGTGCCGAAACTCTGGCGCTCCTTGGCGTACTGGAGCGCCGCGTCGAAGGCGCTGCGCGCCATGCCGACGCTCTGCGCGGCGATGCCGATGCGGCCGCCCTCCAGGGCGGACAAGGCGATGCGGTAGCCCTCGCCTTCTTCGCCAATCAGGTTTTCCGCCGGCACGCGGCAGTCCTCGAAGTTGATCTGCGCGGTGTCGCTCGAATGCTGGCCGACCTTGTCCTCCAGCCGCGCGACCACGTAGCCGGGCGTGTCGGTCGGCACCAGGAAGGCGCTCATCCCGCGCTTGCCGGCCCCCTTGTCGGTGACGGCGATCACCACGGCAAGGTGTCCGTTCTTGCCGCTCGTGATGAATTGCTTGACGCCGTTGAGCACGTAGTGGTCACCCTGCTTCGCCGCCGTCGTCTTCAGCGCAGAGGCATCGCTGCCAACGTGCGGCTCGGTGAGGCAGAACACCCCCAGCAGTTCGCCTTGGGCCAGCCTGGTGAGCCACTTCTTCTTTTGCGCGGCGTTGCCGTAGCGCATGAGGATCGCGTTCACCGGGCAGTTGGTGACGCTGATGGCGGTGCTGGTGCCGCCGTCGCCCGCGGCAATTTCTTCCAGCACGATGGCCAGCGTCAGGTAGTCGAGGCCCGCGCCGCCAAGTTCCTCCGGCACGCAGATGCCGTACGCCCCAAGCGCCGCCAGTCCCTGGTGCGCCTCCTTGGGGAAAGTGTGTTCGCGATCCCAAAGCGCCGCGTTGGGCCATAGCTGCTCGGTGGCAAAGGCGCGCACCGCGTCACGGATCATTTCCTGGTCGGGATTCAGCAGCATGGGTTACCAGCCGGCGAACGGCCGGCCATCGTGTTCGAGGAAAGCGCCGCGTTGCTTGCGGGTGAGCGCCGCGATCGCCTTGCGCATGGAAGCCACGCTGTCCTGCACGGTCAGCGGGGCGCCGGCGCCGCCCATGTCGGTCTGCACCCAGCCGGGACTCATGGCGACCAGCAAGGCGTTCGGATAGTCGGCCTGCGCGGATGCCACGGCCATGTTCAACGCCGCCTTGCTGGCGCGGTACACCCAGCCGTAACTGGAGTCGACCCCGGCGATGTGCGCCATCTTGCTGCTGATGAAGACGAACTTGCCTGCCCCCGCCGCGACCAGCGGGGCGACCTGCGGGATCGCCTGCATCGCGCCCCACACGTTGGTGCGCATCACGTGGTCGAATTCCTCGCGCGCGGGCGGCTGCGTGGCGCCGCCGCGCGACATGACGCCCGCCACATACAGGGCAACGTCGATCTTCTCGCCGTCGAGCTGCCAGCCCAGGCCGCTGATGCTGGCGGCATCGGTGACGTCCAGGCGCAGCGGCTGCGCGCCCAGCGACTGCAGCGCCGCTATCCCCTCGTCGTCGCGCGCCGTGGCGATCACGCGATCACCGGCGGCGCGGTACTGGCGCACGAACTCCTGGCCGATGCCGCGCGAGGCGCCAATGACGAGGACGGTGGTCAGATCAGCTCCAGCGCCACCGACGTGCCCTCGCCGCCGCCGATGCACAGCGTGGCGATGCCGCGCTTGCCGCCGCGCGCCTTGAGCGCATGCAGCAGCGTGACCATGATGCGGGCGCCGGAGGCGCCAATGGGATGGCCCAGCGCACAGGCACCGCCATTGACGTTGACGATGTCGTGCGCCACCTTCAGTTCCTCCATCAGCGCCATCGGCACCACGGCAAAGGCTTCGTTGACTTCCCACAGGTCGACGTCCGCGACCTTCCAGCCCGTCTTGGCCAGCAGCTTCTGCGTGGCGCCGACCGGCGCCGTGGTGAACCACTCCGGCTCCTGCGCATGCGTGGCGTGGCCGACGAGGCGGGCCAGCGGCTTGACGCCCAGGCGCTTGGCGGTGCTCTCCGTCATCATCACCAGCGCCGCGGCGCCGTCGTTGATGGAGGAGCTGGAAGCAGCGGTGATGGTGCCGTCCTTCTTGAAGGCGGGCTTGAGCTGCGGAATCTTGTCGAGCTTCACCTTGCCCGGCCCCTCGTCGATGGAGACGAGGCGTTCACCGGCGCGGTCCTTCACGGTGACGGGGGTGATCTCCGTTGCGAACGCGCCGGACTCGGTGGCCTTCTTGGCGCGCTGGACCGATGCGGTGGCGAAGGCGTCCTGCGCCTCGCGCGTGAACTTGTACTTGGCCGCGCACTCCTCGCCGAAGGTGCCCATGGAGCGGCCGGCCTGGTACGCGTCCTCCAGGCCGTCGAGCATCATGTGGTCGTAGATCCTGTCGTGGCCCATGCGGTAGCCGCCCCGGCCCTTGAGCATCAGGTACGGCGCATTGGTCATGCTCTCCATGCCGCCGGCCACCATGATCTCGTGCGTGCCGGCCAGCAGCATGTCGTGCGCGAACATGGCGGCCTTCATGCCGGAGCCGCACATCTTGGACAGTGTCACGGCGCCCGAACTCTTGGGCAGCCCGCCCTTGAACGCGGCCTGGCGGGCGGGCGCCTGCCCTTGCCCGGCCATCAGGCAGTTGCCGAACAGGACCTCGCCGACCGCGTCGGACGGAATGCCCGCGCGCTCGACGGCCGCCTTGATCGCGGCGCCGCCGAGATCGTGCGCGGACAAGCCGGAAAAGTCGCCTTGGAAGCCGCCCATGGGGGTGCGGGCTGCGCCGACGATGACGATGGATTCAGCCATGGTGTTCACTCCTTTGAAATCGAAACGAAAGAAGGGCCGCGCTCTGCTTCGGCAACGCGGCGAATGTACTCCTGGAACTTGGGATCCTCACCGCTGAGCAGCAGCGGCAAGGCATTGTGGAAATCCTCGCGGCGGCACCATTCGCGCATGTAGTCGTCCCAGCTGTTCCAGCGGCGGCGCTCGGTCTCGCTCATGTCCTCCCTGTACGCGACCAGGAAGGCACGCTCGAACAGCGACATGAGCATGTCGAAGATGACGAGCATGCGCTCGCGCTGCTCGGACGTCGGATCGGGCAGCGGCTCCTGCGTTCGCAAGTGCAGGTCCGGATGGGCGAGCACGACCTTGAGGAAATCGTTGTAGGCATCGGAGAGCAGCTGGTAGCCCTCCTCCTCCTCGTTGTCGCGCTCCTTGCGCTGCTCCCAGGCAAAGAACGCGATCGCGAACGGCAGGCCGAGCGCCGTCACGATGAAGCTCGCGACCTCCCAGTACTCGCGCCATTGCGGGCTCATTGGAAGACCACTTTCGGCACGCGGCGGGGCGCATCCTGCCCGGGCCGCGTGAAACGCTTGCTGCGCTCGTAGGGGAACACGTCGTGCACGTGGCCGGCCAGGATGCGGTCCTTGTGGCCCTGCCAGAAGGCGGGGTCGAGCAGGTCGCCATGGTGTTTCATGAACACCTCGCGCACGGCCGGATTTCCCAGCAGAAAGGGGCCGAAGCTTTCCGGGAAGACATCCCTGGGGCCGACCTTGTACCAAACCTCGCCGGACATCTCCTCTTCCTCGGTGCGCGCCGGCGGCACCTTGCGGAAATTGCAGTCGGTCAGGTACTCGATCTCGTCGTAGTCGTAGAACACGACCTTGCCGTTGCGGGTGACGCCGAAGTTCTTCCACAGCATGTCGCCGGGGAAGATGTTGGCGGCCACCAGGTCCTTGATGGCGTTGCCGTATTCGACCACGACGTGCTCCACCTGCCCCCGCTCGCCGGCTTCGAAGGCCTCCTGCAGGTAGATGTTCAGCGGGATCATGCGTCGCTCGATGTAGAGGTGCCGGATGATCACCTCCTCCTGCCCGTCGCCGTCACGGTCGCTGATCTCCAGCTGGCTGGGAGCGAATTCGCGGATCTCCGCGATGAGGTCGTCCTCGAAGCGCTCGCGCGCGAACGCCACGGCGCTGTATTCCAGCGTGTCGGCCATGCGGCCCACGCGGTCGTGCTGCTTGACCAGCAGGTACTTGCCCTGGATCTGCTCGCGCGTGGTGTCCTTCTGCGGCGGATAGTGGTCCTTGATCACCTTGAAGACATAGGGGAACGAAGGCAGGTCGAACACCAGCATGACCATGCCCTTGATGCCGGGGGCGATGCGGAACTTGTCGCTGGAGTGCTTCTGGTGGTAGAGGAAGTCGCGATAGAACAAGGTCTTGCCCTGCTTGGCAAGGCCGAGGGCGCTGTACAACTCCCCGCGCGGCTTGCGCGGCATCAGCGAGCGCAGGAACTGGACGTACGCAGCCGGAATCTCCATGTCCACCATGAAGTAGGCGCGGGCGAAGGAGAACAGCATCTGCAATTCATCCTCGCCGAACAGGCACGCGTCGATGTAGAGCTTGCCGTTCCTGTCGTGGAGGATGGGCAGCGCGAAGGGCAACTCCGAGAACCCGTTGATGATCTTGCCGACCACATAGGCGCCCTTGTTGCGGAAGAAGACGGACGACAGCACCTGGACCTGGAAGTTGGCGCGCAGCTTGACGTGCGACAGCCGCGCGGCGATCGCCTCCAGCACCAGGCCGGCATCACGCGCCAGGTCCTCGAACGGGCGCTGCAGGCGGCAGTTGTCGACCATTCGCACGATGTCGTCGTGCAGGGTTTCGCGCGTCGGGTAGTAGGAGCGGTAGGTCGGCGCCGCGGCTGGCTCGTCGTTTTCGATGAACTCGGTGCTGACCGCCGGCCGCACGAAGATGAAGTCGTTGTGGAAGTACGTGCGGTGCAGGATCTTGGTGGTGACCGAATTGAAGAAGGTTTCCGCCAGCTCCGGCTGGTGATGGTCGATCAGCAACCCGATGTAGTGCAGCTTGACCTGGTGCCACACGTCCATCGGCTGGGCGCCGGCATTGAACTCCTGTTCCAGCCGGGCCACGGCCTCCTTCACCCGCAGGTCGTAGAACTCGATGCGTTCGCGCTGGGCGCGTTGCTGCCCGTGCCAGTCCGCTTGCTCGAAGCGCTGCTTGGCGAGCGCGGACTCGGTGCGAAACAGCCGGTAGTGGCGATTGAACCCGTCCAGCATCGCCCGGGCGATCTCATAGGCTTGCGGCGAGTCCAGGCGCTGCGGGAACATGGCTCACCTGTGTTTCGCCATCACGGCGGCCACCGCGGCCCGGTACACCGGTTCGATGTTGCCGGTGCTGTCCACCGTCATGTGCAGGTCCTGCAGCAGCCCGTCGTGCACGCCGAACGCCCAGCCGTGGATGCTGACCTTCTGGTTCTGCGCCCACGCGTCCACCATCACCGTGCTGACGCACAGGTTGACCACCTGCTCGATCACGTTCAGGTCCACCAGCGCATCGCCCCGCTTTTCCGGGGCGATGTTCTCCAGCATGCCGCGATGCCGGTCCCGCACGTCCTGGATATGCCGGATCCAGTTATCGGCCAGGCCGATGCGCGTGCCGTGCAGCGCCGCCAGGACGCCGCCGCAGCCGTAGTGGCCGACGATCATGATGTGCTCGACCTTCAGCATCTCCACGGCGAACTGCACCGTGGAAAGCGCATTCAGGTCGGAGTGGACGATGACATTGGCGACGTTGCGGTGAACGAAGACTTCGCCCGGCTCGAGGCCCGTGATCTGGTTGGCGGGCACCCGGCTGTCCGAACAGCCGATCCACATGAACTTGGGCTTCTGCTGTTGCGTGAGGCTGGTGAAGAAGCCCGGACGCGTGCGTTCCATGTCCGCAGCCCAGGCGCGGTTGTGGGTGAAGAGGTCGGTGATGGCGGTCGGCATGGCACTATTCTGAACGGTCGGCTCACATCGTCTCTGCGAACAGCTCGCGGCCGATCAGCATGCGGCGGATCTCGCTGGTGCCGGCGCCGATCTCGTACAGCTTGGCATCGCGCCACAGGCGGCCCAGCGGATAGTCGTTGATGTATCCGTTGCCGCCGAAGACCTGGATCCCCTCGCCCGCCATCCAGGTCGCCTTTTCCGCGCAATACAGGATGACCGATGCGCAGTCCTTGCGCACCTGCCGGATATGCTCGCTGCCCAGCTCGTCGAGGTTCTTGCCGACCGTGTAGCAGTAGGCGCGCGCGGCCTGCAGGATGGTGTACATGTCCGCCACCTTGCCCTGGATCAGCTGGAACTCGCCGATGCTCTGGCCGAACTGCCTGCGGTCGTGGATGTAGGGGATGACGTTGTCCATCACCGCCTGCATGATGCCGATGGGACCGGCCGCCAGCACGGCGCGCTCGTAGTCGAGTCCGCTCATGAGGACGCGCGCGCCGCCATTCAGCGTGCCGAGCACGTTTTCCGCCGGCACTTCGACGTTGTGGAACACCAGCTCGCCGGTGTGGCTGCCGCGCATGCCCAGCTTGTCGAGCTTCTGCGCGATGGAGAAGCCTTTCATGCCCTTTTCGATCAGGAACGCCGTGACGCCGCGCGCGCCGAGCTCGGGCTCCGTCTTGGCGTAGACCACCAGCGTGTCGGCGTCGGGGCCATTGGTGATCCAGAACTTGTTGCCATTGAGGACGTAGTAGCCGCCCTTGTCCTCGGCCTTGAGCTTCATCGAGATGACATCGCTGCCGGCGCCGGACTCGCTCATCGCCAGCGCGCCCACATGCTCGCCCGAGACCAGCTTGGGCAGGTACTTCTTCTTCTGGGCTTCACTGCCATTGCGCTTGATCTGGTTGACGCACAGGTTGCTGTGCGCGCCGTAGGAGAGCCCCACCGACGCGGACGCGCGCGAGATTTCCTCCATGGCCAGCATGTGCGCCAGATAACCCATGTTGGCGCCGCCGAATTCCTCGGGCACCGTGATGCCGAGCACGCCGATCTCGCCCATCTTGCGCCACAGGTCCATGGGGAACTGGTCGCTGCGATCGATCTCCGCCGCCCGCGGCGCGATCTCGGATTGCGCGAATGCGTGCACGGTGTCGCGCAGCGCCTCCAGGTCCTCGCCGAGGCCGAAGTTCAGGCCGGGTAGCTGCATGGTGTCTCCTCAGTTCTTGATGGCGTCGCGGCCGGTGATGGCCATCATGGTGGCGTTCATCGTGGAAACCAGCTTCTCGCGCCCGTCGTCCAGCGCGTAGGCGCGGCCCTCCACCACCGTGATGGTGCGCCCGGGCTTCAAGACCGTGCCTTCCATGCGGAAGCGCTGGCCCTTGGCCGGCGCCAGCAGGTTGATCTTGAACTCGATGGTCAGGACCCCGGCGTCGGCGGGCATCAGCGTGGAGGCCGCGTACCCGCAGGCAGAGTCGAGCGCCGTGGCGACGATGCCGGCGTGCAGGAAGCCGTGCTGCTGGGTCAGGCCTGCCTGCCAGGACAGCTCGATCACCACCCGGCCGGGGGCCACTTCGCCCAGCGTCGCGCCGATGGTGTGCATGGCGCCCTGTTTCGCAAAACTGGTGCGCACGCGCTCGGCGAATCCGGTGTCCTGCGGTTCGAAGCGGGTGGCGTCCATGGCAGCTCCCTGATTGACGTTTACGTAAACGTCAATTATGCCCTGACCTTTTCCTTGTCGACGCGGGCCAGCAGGGCCCGTGCCTCCTTCTCGTGGGTGCGCACTTCGTCCAGGTTGGCCTGCAGTTCCGCCATCTGCTCCTCCAGCTGCAGCCGGTGCTGCGCCAGGATGGTGAGGAATTTGCGCAGCTGCGGCCCTGTGTCGCGCGGGCTGTCGTACATGTCGATGATGTCCTTGGCCTCCGTCAACGAGAGGCCCAGCCGCTTGGCGCGCAGCGTGAGCTTCAGCCGGGTGCGGTCGCGCGGGGTGTACGTGCGATTGCGCCCCCCGGGGCCGGTGCGTTCCGGCCGCAGCAGCCCCATGTCTTCGTAGAAACGGATGGCGCGCGTCGTCAGGTCGAATTCGCGGGCCAGGTCGCCGATGGTGTAGGTCGTGTGGGAGTGCGGAGCAGCCATGGATGACGCGGGGTGAAAGCGCGGGCCGGCGGCCCTGCCTACAATGGGCGATTACATCTGACGTTTACGTCAACGTCAACTCGTCGCCCATGAACCTGCTGGAACAAGAACTGCAATACCCGCTGGGCGACACGTTGCCGGCGCCGGGAACCACGGTCGAGCTCGCGCCGGGCGTGCGCTGGATCCGCATGTCCCTGCCCTTCGCGCTGGACCACATCAACCTCTGGCTGCTGCGCGACAGCCTGGAGGGACGCGAGGGTTGGACGGTGGTGGACTGCTGCATCACGCGCGACGAGGCCAAGGCGCAGTGGGAACAGGTGTTCGCGAACGAGTTGCAGGGGCTGCCCATCCTGCGCGTGATCGTGACGCACATGCACCCGGACCACATCGGCCTGGCGCACTGGCTGTGCGAGCGCTGGAGCACAGCCGAGCACGAATGCCGGCTGTGGATCAGCGCCACCGACTACAACGCGGCGGTGATCGCATCGCAGCGCACCACCACCTTCGGCGGCGAAGGCACCGCGCGCTTCTTCGCCGCGCACGGGCTGGTGGATCCCGAGTCGCTGGAAAAGATCCGGGGCCGCACCAGTTACTACAGCGGCATGGTGCCCGCCCTGCCACCGCGCTACCGTCGCATGCAGGACGGCGACGTCGTGGCGATCGGTGGGCACGGGTGGCGCTGCATCAGCGGCTTCGGCCACGCGCCGGAACACATCGCGCTGTATTGCGAGGAGCTGCAGGTGCTGATCAGCGGCGACATGGTGCTGCCGCGCATTTCCACCAACGTGAGCGTGTACGAACTCGAGCCGGAAGGCAACGCCCTGGTGCAGTTCCTGAACTCGATCGACAAATTCCTGCCGTTGCCCGAGCAGACGCTGGTGCTGCCGTCGCACGGCAAGCCATTTCGCGGCCTGCACGCGCGCATCCGGCAACTGCATGACCATCACCGCGACCGGCTCGCGGAGGTGATGGAGGCCGCGCACGAGCGGCCGGTTTCCGCCTGTGATGTGCTGCCGGTGCTGTTCAAGCGCAAACTGGATTTGCACCAGACCACTTTCGCGATGGGCGAGTCGATCGCGCACCTGCATGCGCTGTGGCATGGAGGCAGGTTGCGGCGCACGCGCGATGCCGAAGGGGTGTGGCGGTTCGCGCCGGCGTGAGGGTGTCGGGGTCGCTGCGCGAACCCGACCTACGGAAGACGGAATCGCAGGCCGGGTTCGCGTAGCGACCCCGGCGAAAACCGGCACGCTCACCAGGCCGGGATCGCCTCGTCCTTCAACTTGCTGCGCAGTTCGGAGTAATTCGGCACCACCGTGCCGACCGTCTCCCAGAACCGCGGGCTGTGGTCCATCACGCGCAGGTGGCTCAGTTCGTGCGCCACCACGTAATCGATCACCGGCAGGCCGAAATGCACCAGCCGCCAGTTCAGGCGAATCGAGCCGTCACTGTGCGCCGTCCCCCACAAAGTGCCCGCGCTGGACAGCGTCAGCTTGCGCCATTGCACTTTCAGCTGCGGTGCGTAGTGGTCCAGTCGTTCGGCGAACAGGCGCTTGGCCTGCCGCATCAGCCAGGCCTGGACCGCATCGCGGATCTGCGCCGGCTGTGCGGTTTGCGGCAGCCCGAGATGCAGGGTGAGCCGCGGCATGCCGGGCAGGGCCTGGCCGTCCGTGTTCAGCACGCCGCCCGCGTCGTTGCGCGGATCCAGCACGACGATGACCGTCTCGCCCAGGTACGGGAAGGTGGCGCCGTCCTTCCAGTCGATGCGCGCCGCCTCCAGCCTGTCGTGCCGCTCGCGCGCCGCCTCCAGCTTGGTCACGATCCAGCGCTTCTTCTCGCGCACGGCGCGGTCCACCTCGCCCAGGGTCACCCAGCGCGGTGCGCTGACCACCAGGCCTTCGGCGCCGACGGTGAAGCCGATGTTCTTGCGCTTGGCGCGGCGGAATTCGTAGGCGACCAGGACCGTCCCGAGCAGGACCTCCCGGTTGGCGTCGGGGTGGCGAAAAGCCTGCGGGGAAAGGACCTGGTCGAAGGGCTCGCCGGGGGACGAGACCAGTTCGTCGGTCGGGACCTGTGGCGCGGACTTCGGCTTGGGTGTCGGTTTCGGCTCGTCGAACAGGTCGAGAAAAAGCTGAAACGGAGACTGCATGGGCCGCGATTTTAAGGGCGGCGCCCGCAGATTGCCGCGCGATTACACCTTCGCCGGCTCGCGCTGGGAATCTTTCGCATAGGCGTCGGGGTCCAGCCGACGCATTTCGGCCTCGATCCAGGCCTCCACCTCCCGCATCATTTCCTCGGGCGCGCGTCCCTGGCTCGGGATCGGCTTGCCGATGGACACGTCCACCAGGCCCGGCCGCTTGATGAACGCCTTGCGCGGCCAACACTTGGCGGAAGCCACCGCGATCGGGATCACGGGCGCGCCGGTCGCCACCGCCAGCCGCGTGCCGCCCAATTTGTAGACGCCCTGCTCGCCGCGCGGGATGCGGGTGCCTTCCGGGAACATGATCACCCAGATGCCCTGCGCCAGCAGCCGCTTGCCCTGCTCCACCACCTTGTTGAAGGCCTGCGCGCGCTGGCTGCGGTCGATGTGGATCATGTCCATGCGGCCCATGGCCCAACCGAAGAACGGGATGTAGATCAGCTCGCGCTTGAAGACGTACGCCAGCGGGTGCGGCATCAGCGAGGGCATCAGGAAGGTTTCCAGCGTCGACTGGTGCTTGACCAGCAGGATGGCCGGACTGGTCTTGCCCTGGGGCAGGTTTTCCATGCCGGTCACGCGCACCTGCACTCCGCACAGGATGCGCAGGGCGTCGATCTGCCAGGTCAGCCAGCGCGCGGCCTTCCAGTACATCTGCTCGCCGTTGGCCCACATGGAGGCGACCACCATCCAGATGCCCCAGGGGACGACCGTGAGCAGCATCCACAGGGTATGCAGCAGGGAACGAAAGAAAGCCATGCGCGCGCAGTATCGCTCAGGGGGCGCGCGGCGCGGGAACGCGCGCCGTCAGCCATTCGGCGAAGGCCGCCAGGTCGCGATGCACCCGGGTACCTTCAGGGAAGCCTTCGGGCAGCGGCTTGCCGCGCAAGCTCTCGCCCTTGCCGGTGAGCACCAGGTTCGGCAGGCAGCCGACGGCGGCGCCCGCCTGCAGGTCGCGCACGGTATCGCCGACCACGTGCGCAGTGCGCAAATCAACGCCGAACCGCTCGCCGATCTGCTCGAACAGGCCCGGCGCCGGCTTGCGGCATTGGCAGCCCTCGTCCGGGCTGTGCGGGCAGTAGAAGACCGCGTCGATGCGGCCGCCCAGCGCGGCGACCGCCTTGTGCATCTTGGCGTGGATCGCGTTCAGCGATGCCACGTCGAACAGTCCGCGGCCCAGGCCCGACTGGTTGCTGGCGACGGCCACGTGCCAGCCGCCGTGGTTCAGGCGTGCAATGGCCTCCAGCGCGCCGGGCAGCGGCTGCCACTCCTCCGGCGTCTTGATGAATTCGTCGCTGTCGACGTTGATGGTGCCGTCGCGGTCGAGAATGACGAGCTTCATGGTGCGCCTCGCAGGTTCACTGGGCCAGCCGGGACAGGTCGGCCACGCGGTTCATCGCCTGGTGGAGCGTGGCCAGCAGGCCGAGCCGGTTGAGGCGAAGGTCCGTCTCTTCGGCATTGACCATCACGCCGTCGAAGAAAGCGTCCACCGGGCCGCGCAGCACCGCGAGCGTTCGCAGCGAGCCGGTGTAGTCGCCCGCTTCGAACTGGGCGCGGGCCTTCGGCGCGATGTCCCGCGTCGCGGCGTGCAGGGCCTTCTCGGCGTCTTCCTTCAGCAGCGCCTCGTTCACGTGCGCATCCGCCTTTTCCGCTTTCTTCAGGATGTTGCCGATGCGCTTGTTGGCAGCGGCCAGGGCCGGCGCCTCCGGCAGCGCGGCGAACGCGCGCACGGCAGCGAGGCGCTTGGCGACGTCGCCCAGGCGCTGCGGACGCAGCGCCAGCACCGCCTCGACTTCCTGCGCGCTGTAGCCCTGCTCGCGCAACAGGCCGGACAGCCGCTCGTAGATGAAATCGGTGAGTTGTTCCGCCGTGCCCGGCTGCGCCTGCGGGAACAGGGCGAGAGCCTGCGTGACCAGCGCGTGCAGCTGAAGCGGCAAGTCCTTTTCCATCAGCATGCGCACCACGCCCAGCGCGTGCCGGCGCAACGCGAACGGGTCCTTATCGCCCGTGGGCAACTGCCCGATGGCGAACAGCCCGGCGAGCGTCTCCAGCTTGTCCGCGAGTGCAACGACCAGCCCGACGTCGTTGCGCGGCAAGGCGTCACCGGCGAAGCGCGGTCGGTAGTGGTCCTCGATGGCGGCAGCGACGGCGTCGCCCAGGCCGTCGTGGCGCGCGTAGTAGCCGCCCATGATGCCCTGCAACTCCGGAAATTCGCCGACCATGTCGGTCAACAGATCCGCCTTGGCCAGGCGCGCGGCGACGTCCGCCTGCCGCGCGACTTGATCGCTGCCCATCTGTCCGCCGATCACCCTGGAGATGGCCCGCACGCGCTCCATGCGCTCGCCCTGCGTGCCCAGCTTGTTGTGATACACGACCTTGTCCAGCCCGGGCACGCGCGACTCGAGCGACTTCTTGCGGTCCTGGTCGAAGAAGAACTTGGCGTCGGCCAGGCGCGGGCGCACGACGCGCTCGTTGCCGCCGATCACCGCGCTGGGGTCCTGCGGCCGGATGTTGCTGACCACCAGGAACCGATTGGTGAGCTTGCCGCCCGCGTCCAGCAGCGGGAAGTACTTCTGGTTCGCCTTCATGGTGAGGATCAGGCATTCCTGCGGCACCTGCAGGAACTCGGACTCGAACTGGCAGGTCAGCACGTTGGGCCGCTCGACCAGTGCCGTGACTTCGTCGAGCAGCGCATCGTCCTCGATCGGCTGCACGCCGCCCCCCACCTTGGCGGCGGCATCGCGCAACTGGCGCTCGATTTCGGCGCGGCGCTCGGCAAATCCGGCGATCACCGCGCCCTCTCTCGCCAGCGTCGCGGCGTAGCTGTCGGCGTCGGGAATGCTGACCGTCGCAGCGGCTGCCTCGAAGCGATGGCCCCCCGTGATGCGGCCGGCGGACAGCCCGAGCGCCTGGATCGGCACGACGTCCTTGCCGTGCAAGGCCACCAGCGCATGCGCGGGCCGCACGAACTTGACGTCGGTCCAGCCGTCCGCAAGTTGGTAGGTCATGACCTTGGGAATCGGGAGCTTGGCCAGGCTTTCGAGCAGCGCCTTCTGCAGGCCCTCGGGCAGCAGGACGCCCTTGGCCGTGCTGTCGTGGAACAGCGCCTCGGCCTTGCCGTCCATTTGTCGCTTCAGCTGCGGCACGGCCGCGGCGTCGGCGCCCAGGGCTTGCAGTTTCTTCAGCAAGGCCGGCGTCGGTTTGCCGGCTGCGTCCAGGCCGACGCTGACGGGCATGAGCTTTTGCGACACCGACTTGTCGGCGCCTTGCGAAGCGACTGCCGTGACGTGCGCGGCGAGGCGCCGCGGCGAAGCGTACGTCGTCACTTTCGATTCCTGCGACGCCAGGCCCTGCGCCCGGAGCTGTTCCAGCAGGACGCCGGCAAAGGACTCGCCCAGCTTCTTCAGCGCCTTCGGCGGCAGCTCTTCGACGAAGAGTTCAACGAGGAGGTTCTGCACGGACATCAAGCGGCCTTCTTCTGCAATTCGGCCACCCACTCACGCGGCGCCATGGGGAAGCCCAGGCGCTCGCGGCTCTGGTGATAGCTCTGGGCGACGCTGCGCGCCAGGTTGCGGATGCGCCCGATATAGGCGGCGCGCTCCGTGACGCTGATCGCGCCGCGGGCGTCCAGCAGGTTGAAGGTGTGGGCGGCCTTCAGGACCTGCTCGTAGGCGGGCAGCGCCAGTTGCTGCTCCATCAGGTGCTTCGCCTGCTTTTCATGCGCGCCGAAAGCGGTGAACAGGAAATCGGCATCGCTGTGCTCGAAGTTGTACGCCGACTGCTCCACCTCGTTCTGGTGGTACACGTCGCGATAGGTCAGCCCTTCGGTCCATTTCAGGTCGAACACGTTGTCCACGCCTTGCAGGTACATGGCCAGGCGCTCGAGGCCGTAGGTGATCTCGCCGGTGATCGGCTTGCAGTCGAGCCCACCCACTTGCTGGAAATAGGTGAACTGCGTGACTTCCATGCCGTTGAGCCAGACTTCCCAGCCCAGGCCCCAGGCCCCCAGCGTCGGGTTTTCCCAATCGTCTTCGACGAAACGGATGTCATTTTTCTTCAGGTCGAAGCCGACGGCCTCGAGCGAGCCGAGGTACAGCTCCAGGATGTCCGCCGGCGCCGGCTTGAGCACGACCTGGAACTGGTAGTAGTGCTGCATGCGGTTGGGATTCTGGCCGTACCGGCCGTCCTTGGGCCGCCGGCTCGGCTGCACGTACGCGGCTTTCCAGGGTTCAGGGCCGATGGCTCGCAGGAAAGTGGCCGTGTGCGAGGTGCCTGCGCCGACTTCCATGTCGTACGGCTGCAGCAGCGCGCAGCCTTGGGCGTCCCAATAGGACTGCAGCTTCAGAATGAGTTGCTGGAATGTGAGCATTGGCGGCGGGGACGGCGGAGCCGGAACCGGGTCGGCGCGGGCCGGCGGCCCGCGGAACCGCCCATTTTAGGGGTGTGGGCGGCCGCGGCGGCCGGCGCGCCAGGCGGTGATGGCTGCGACCAGGGCCAGCGCCCACAGGGGATCGAGCCCGAAACGCGACACCCAGAGCGCAAACGGCGTCATGCCGCTGCCGCCCTCGACCTCGCCGAGCAGAACACCACGGGTGTGCCGCGGCAAGGCGTGGGTGACACGACCCGCGCGGTCGATGATGACGGTGGCGCCCGTGTTGGTGGCGCGAATCATGGGTCGCTCGAACTCGAGCGAGCGCATCCGGCTGATCTGCAGGTGCTGGTCGATCGCCACCGTGTCGCCGAACCAGGCGATGTTGCTGACGTTGACGAAGATGGTCGGAGCCAGCGCGGGATCGCGGAAACGCGCGCCGAGCTCCTCGCCGAACAGGTCTTCGTAGCAGATGTTGGGTGCCAGGCGCTGCCCGGCCCAGACGAAGGACGCCTGGCCCACGTCGCCCCTGTTGAAGTCGCCCAGGGGGATGTTCATCATCGCGGTGAACCACTTGAACAGCCGCGGGATGAATTCGCCGAAGGGGACGAGGTGGTGCTTGTGGTACCGGTAGCCGTCTGTGCCCTGCTGGAGCCCGATGACGGAGTTGGTGTAGCCCGCCTCCATCGCTCCGAGCGGAATGCCCACGAGCGCGGCTCGCCGGCCATCCGCGAAGGCGGCTCGAACCGCGTCGAGGTAACCCTGCGGCAGCTGCTGCGGCAGCAGCGGGATGGCGGTTTCCGGCGTCACCACGAGCTGCGCCTTCGCATCGCGCAGTTGTTCGGCGTACCACGCGAGTGCCTGCGGCACGCCGCTCCTTCCTTCGAACTTCTCGTCCTGGGGGATGTTGCCCTGGAGCAGCGCCACGCTCAGGCGCGCGCCGTCTCCCGCGGCCGGCGCGGCGGGCGCCTGCGCATTGCACGCGGCCAACAGGCCCGCCGTCGCACCAACCGCCAGCCAGTAGCGCAAGGACCGGCGGGCGCCGGGCTGGACCAGTTGGGACAGCAGGCAAGCCAACCACGCAGCGACTACGCCGATGCCATAAGCGCCGAACCACCGCGCCAGTGGCGCCAACGGGCCATCGACGTGGGCATAGCCGCCCGCGCCCCAGGAAAAACCCGTGAACAACGTTCCGCGCAACAACTCTGCACCCAGCCACAGGGCCGCGAACAAGGCGCCGTCGCGCCACGCGCTGCCATTCGCCGCACCCTTGAACAGGGCCGCCGCCAGCGCGTAATAGAGCGACAGGAATGCGGCGAGCGACAACACGGCCAGGGCAGCAAGCGGCGAAGCGAGGCCGCCGTAGACGTGCATGGAAATGAACAGCCACCACCAGGTGGCGGTGAGCCACGCGGTCGCGAACACCCAGCCGATGAACGCCGCGCGGGCGCGCGAGTCTTGCCGCCGCAGCAGCTCCGGCAGCACGGCCAGCGAAAGCAATTGAAGCCACCACAGCGGCTGCCCGCCGACCGGCCACGCCATGGAAAACGCCTGCAGCACGCCGGCCGCCAGGGCCACGCATGCTGGCGCCGCGAGCGAGCGCAGCGGGGTCAAGCGGAGCCGCCGGCGCCCTCGACGGGCGACACCTTGAACCAGCGCACGGCGCCGCCCTTGGTGTGCAGCACGACGAACTTCAGGCCCGCCAGCGCGGCCTCCTCGCCGCGCTTGGGCACGTGCCCCATCTCGTGGGCGATCAGCCCGCCGATGGTGTCGAAGTCCCGCTCCTCTTCGGACGGCACGAGTTTCACGCCGAACGCTTCGTTGACGCGCTCGATCGACGTGTCACCGCTCACCCGGTAGGTGCGGTCCGCCAGGCCGAAGATGTCGCCCTCGTCCTCGACGATGTCGAATTCATCCTCGATCTCGCCCACGATCTGCTCGAGCACGTCCTCGATGGTGATCAGCCCGGCCACGCGGCCGAATTCGTCGATGACGATCGCCAGGTGGTTGCGGTTGCCGCGGAATTCCCGCAGCAAGTCGTTCAGGCCCTTGCTCTCCGGGACGAAGACCGCCGGCCGCAGCAACGCGCGCAGGTGGAAGTCCGGCGAACGCTGCAGCTTGAGCAGGTCCTTGGCCATGAGGATGCCGATGATGTTCTCGCGGTCGCCGTCGTACACGGGAAAGCGGGAGTGCGCCGTGGTGATGACGATGTTGAGGATCTCGTCGTACGGCGCGTCGATGTTCACGAGGTCCATTCGCGGCGCCGCGACCATCACGTCGCCCGCAGTCAACCCGGCCATGCGGATCACGCCCTCGAGCATCACGCGCGACTCGGGACCGATGATGTCGTTGTCCTCGGCGTCCGCCAGGGTTTCGATCAGTTCGGCGGTGGAGTCCGGTCCCGGGTGGATGAACTCGGCAACTTTTTGCAGGAACGTGCGCTTGTCCTGCTTGTCTTGCGATGGGCGCGATGGATGGGGGTCTGACACAGCCGTGAGGCGGAGTGGGGGGATCGATAGGATACCGGAACGGCACCGCGCCGGTTCCCCGCCTGGCCGTGACCGGTCATCGGCCGCTCTTGCCGAGCGCCTCGATCGCGCCGCGGCGGATCTCCTGGACCTGCGTGAGCAGGGCCATGAAGTTGATGGCCTGCTGCTTCAGGCGATAGTCCGCCTGCGCCACCTGCTCGTCCACCATTTCGCTCACGCGGCTGTCCAGCGTGGCCGGCGGCAGCCGAAGGTAGGCATCGGTTTCGCTGCCGGCGCGCTCGATGACGGCGCCGCCATTGCGGGCGATGCGGATCATTGCCGTGTTTTCCGACAGCGCGTGAATGAACATCAGCTCCACGCCTTCATTGCGCGCGTGCATCACCGCCCGGTCGAACAGGCGCGCACCAAATCCGCGCGCACGCGCTTTCGTCAGCACGGACACGCCGAACTCGGCGGCGACGGCGGCCCCCGGCTCGTGGATGAACGCCAGGTGCGCCATTGCGATGAGTTCCAGCCGGCGATTGAAGATGCCGAAGATCTCGTCCCGATCGAAATCGAGTTGCTCCACGTAGCGCTCGATCTGTTCGTCGTTCGCCGGGTAACCGAAGCGCAGGTAGCGATCTTGCGGATCGAGCGCCAGCAGGTGGGCTGCGATGCGGGAGCGGTGGGCGGCCCCGAGGGACCGAATCGGCACCATGGGCCCGGAGCGGGCGATGGTGGGCTGGTTTGACATGCCTTCCAATTTAAGGGTTTTCCCGAGGTTTGCAAGGTTGGAGCTCTCTAAACCATTGATTTCGTTGGTTTACCCGCACGCCAGAGGACCGCGCGGAACACTCATCCGTGCTACAAATTCACACAACCAGAACGGTTCGGACGGACAACGCTCATGGCCAGGCTCGACAAGTCGACGTTCAGCCGTATCGGGACGGTGATTGCCATGGCCGACGTCGTGGAGTCGGTGCGATTGATGGAGGAGGACACACCCTCGTTCATCGAACGCTGGCAGGGTTTCGTCGCGTTCGTCGCGCAGCAGTTGCCCGAGCACGGCGGCCGCATGCGGCGCAGCCTCGGCGACGGCCTGATGCTCGAGTTTGCCGACGCCGCGGGGTGCATGCGCGCACTGCTCGCCATGCAGGCCTGGCTGCACGAACGCAACCGCAGCATGCAACCGCACGAGCGCATGCACCTGCGCATCGGCGCCCACCTGGCCGATCTCGTGGAGGACCAGTACGACATCTATGGCCCCGACGTCAACCTGAGCTCCCGCATCGCGGCACTGGCCGGCCCCAACGAAATCATCATCTCGGCTGCCCTGCGGGAGCAGTTGCAGCAGTGGGCGGGAGCAACCATCGATGACCTCGGCATCTGCCACCTGAAGCATGTGCGGGATCCGGTGCATGCGTTCCGTGTCGGGCCGCCGGGCGCAGCGTCGGTGATCCCGGCGCAGGCGCTCGCCGCACCCCCTTCGCTGCGTGCACGCATTGCCATCACGCCCTTCGCATCGGAAGGGGAGGCTGTTCCGGGCAGCAACGGCGAATCGCTGGCGGACGAAATCGTCGCTGCTCTCGCGCGCAGCGACGTCCTGCACGTCATGTCGCGCATGAGTCCGGTCGCGCCAGTCGATGCGACCGCCTCGGGACAGCAGCAACCCGGCCCGGCGTACGTGCTCGGTGGCCGCACCCGCGCAGCGGCCGGATCCGTGACGCTCTACCTGGAGCTGACCGAGTCGCTCCACGGCCACGTGACCTGGGCCGAAACTTTCGCCCGCGCGCTGCGCGACCCATCTTCGATGCACCCCCACCTGCTGGCCCACGTGGTGGCAGCCGTGCATGGGGCCGTGATCCACCAGGAAGTGGAAGCCTCGCGCAACCGACCGCTGCCGTCGCTGGAAGGAGGGACTTTGCTGCTGGCGTCGCTCGGACTCATGCACCGGCTGGCCCCGGTCGACATGGACCAGGCCAGGGCCATGCTGGAACACCTGGTGGACCGCTGGCGTCGCCAGTCCATCGCGCATGCCTGGCTGTCGCACCTGCACGTCCTGCGCGTGCAACAGGCCAGCGCGGGCTTCACCGCGCACGAGGGCGCGGTGGCGCGCGCACAATCGGCTGCCGGTGTGCAGGGCGACCCAGGTTCCGCCCTGGTGCTTGCGCTCGATGGCCACGCATCACTGCATACCGCACTGAACAAGGAGGCTGCGGCTGACCGATACGCGCAGGCGTTGCGGCTGCGCGGCGACCACTCGCTGGCCCTCCTCTTCCAGGCAGAACTGCTGGCGCTGCTGGAATGCGGCCCGCAGGCCCGTGCCATCGCGGAGCGCGCGTTGGGTACGCTGTCGCTGGAGCCGTTGCGGTACCTGTACGAGGCCATCTGCGCGATGGTGATGCTGGCCGATGGCGACTCCGAGGCGGCGCACGGGCTCGCGCAGCAGTCCGTGCAGCGCAACCCGCGCTACCTGCCGGCCTGGCGCACGCTGGTGGTGGCGCAGGTGGAAACCGACCGGCTCGGCGAGGCCCATGCCGCGCTGCAAAGGCTCATGACCAAGCAGCCCGCTTTCGCGGTCAACGCCTTCCTCCAAGCATCGCCTTTCGATGGTGAGCTGGCGGGCCGGTATTCGGAGGCGCTGCTGCACGCGGGAGCGCCCGCCGAGTGAACAACGGGCGCGCTACCAGCGTGCCGGCAGTTTCTTCTTCAGCGTGATGCGCTTGATCCCGAGTTCGACGTAGCCGCCTTTTTCGAGGTCTTTGAGCAAGCGGCTGACCATCTCGCGCGATGCACCGACCCGGCTGGCGATCTGCTGGTGGGTGATCTGCGTCAGTTGCACGGGCGCCTGGCTGCTCGCCGCCCCCTGCTGCCCTTCGAGCGTGTGGATCACGCGTCCGTACACATCGAGCAGGGCCATCCGACGCGCCGTCTCGGTGGCCGAACGCGCACGATGGATGACTTGGGTCACCAGCGAAAGGGCGAAGCTGGGCTCGTCCGCAAGGTGCTGCTGCACGGCCTCCCTGGAGACCAGTGAACACAGGCAGTTCTCCATGGTCATGACGGAAGCGGAACGAGGGCCGCCGTCCAGCGACATCTCTCCGAAGTAATCGCCGGCCTGGATGGTCCCGAACGTGATTTCCCGCCCGCTTTCATCCGTGGCGTAGACCTTGACCTGCCCCTGCAGCAACACGAAGAGCGATCCGCCCGGCTCGCCCTCGTTCAGGATGATCGTGTTCTTGCGATAGCTGCGCCGGATGCCGCGGACCGCCAGCCGTGCGACCCCGGGCTCGAGCTGCGCAATGAGCTTGTCCTGCTCCATCGTCATGGCATCCCCCTGTAAAAACACTCTATCAGGCGCGCTCATGCGCGCGCAAGCGGTGTGGACCTAGTGCAGAGGGTCCAGCAGCCGGGCGGCGCCCAGCGGTGGCAGCACCGCGACAAGGCCGACAAGCTCCCGCACGCCATGCGACTGCGTCTTGGCGCACAGGCTGCGAACATGGCTGCGGATGGTGGACACCGCCACCTCCAGCTGCACGGCGGCCTGCGGCGTCGAATGGCCTTGGCACAGGACGGCCAGCACCTGCTCCTCCGCCGGCGTCAACCCGTGCGTGCGGGCGAAGAAACAAAGCATCAGCGGGTCGCAAACCGATGCTCGCGACAGCACCAGTGCGACGTATGCGGGTCCTGCCGGCCGGTCGGATCGGAGGGGAACCACCGCGATGCTCAATCGGCCCCGCTTGCCGCACCGCAAGGACACCAGGCTGCGTCGCCCCGCCTCCGCCTTGGCCAGGGCTTGGCTCAATTCACGCTCCTGCCGGCTGTCGACGGCTTGCAGGCGCCCGTCGTGCAGGCCGAGGATCTCGCGGCGGGCCAGCTCGGTTCGCGCTGCCTGGTTTGCGTGAAGGACTTCTCCCTTGGTGGATGCCACGAGCACGCCGTGGGCCAGTTCGTCGACCAGCACCGCCAAGCCGCCGGACAGGCTGTCCAGGCGTTCGCGCGTGAAGTTCGCCTGCGTCGCAGGCTCCGCTGCTGCATCCATGCCATCCCCCTTGTGGAGGGCACAGCTTAGGCAAGGGCCCGTCGCCCCGGATGAGAATTTCGCTGGCCACGGCGGTGACTAATTCACCTTGACACCGGCGCCGCGGACCTGGGCGATGCAGTGCGCGAGCACGTCCGGATGAAAAGCCAGGGCGACATGCGGCTGGCCGGGCACGAACCGATTGCTCTGTGCGTGACCATGCATGGCGGTGGCGCACGGAAAGACAATGTTGTCGCAGTTCGAGTACCAGCATGTCAGCGGCGGCAACGGGCGCACGGCCGATTCGTGCTGCTCCAGCCCGGCCAGCCAGTCGCTTGCCAGGCGCATCTGGCGGCCGTTCGGCCGGCGGCTGAAGCGCCCGAGCCAGGTGCCGTGGTGGGGCGTTGCTATCGTGATGACGTGCTGGACGTCCCCGGGCTTGCCACTGGCACGCCACCAGGCGCGAAAGGCCAGCCCACCCATGCTGTGGCAGACGACGATGGGTGCCCGGCCGGTCGCCGCTCGCATTCTGGAGATCGCATCGGCGAGCGTCGGCGCGTAATCATCGATGCTGCCGAAAATCGGCTCCAGGTTGACGGTGACAGTGGGGATGCGCTCCGCGGCGAGCCGCCGAAGCCATGGCGTCCAGAAGCCGCGGTTGCAGAAGAAGCCGTGCACCAGCACGACACCCGTGGTGCCGGGTGCGGCCTCGATCCGGTCCGGAACGCTGTCCCACCGGAAAGGCTGGCGCCAGCAAAAGGTCTGGAAGAAATGAACACTCTCCGACCCCCACGCGCGCACCAATTGCCCTGCTGACGGCCGAGGCACTTGCGGTGAACCGCCCAGCCAGCGGAGGAAGAAGAACTCGATTCCAAGCACGATCGGGCCGCCGAAAAGGACCGCCGCTGCCCCCGCCGTCGCCTGGAGGGGCGAATCTCTCCAACGCCATGCAAGCCAGGCCACGGCCACTGCACCGAGCAGCACGCAGTACGTTTGCAGCTGTCGGGCCAATTGCGATGGAGCCGCCATGCGCGAAAGTATCCCATGGGGCGGACGCACGGTTCGGGCGCTCGCTAGACTCTGAATCCCATGAACACGGCGCAAACCATCCGCGAAGCGGTTGCCGAAGTCGAACGGCTGCGCCAGGAGAGCCGTGACGTACCGGACATCGGACGGGCAGTCGCGCAGGTGAAGCGGTTCCAGGCGCGGCGATTCGCCGGGACCTACGCGGACCTGCTGGCATCCGGCCCTTACGCTTTGGCGGCCCGTTTTTTCATGGAGGAGCTGTACAGCGATCGCGATTACGCAGACCGGGATGCGCAGTTTGCGCGCATCGCCAGCGCGGTCGAAAGGCTGTTCCCCCGCGACGTTGCCGAAACGGCTGCCGGCCTCGCCCGCTTGCATGCGTTGACGGAATCGCTGGATCACGGCATGGCGGCCGTCACACGACTTGAAGACGACGGAGACGTCGCGGGCTACGTGCGCGCATGGAAGTCCGTGGGACGCAACGAGGATCGGCAGAAGCAGTTGGAAACCGTGATCAGCATCGGCGCCGAGCTTTCGCGCCTGACGCGAACGCCCGGACTGCGTCTCATGCTGAAGATGATGCGCGCCCCGGCCTCGGCGGCCGGCATGAGCTCCTTGCAGCGGTTTCTGGAGGCCGGGTTCGATACCTTCGCCAAGGTGGCCAGGACGTCCGGCGGCGCGGAACGTTTCCTGGCGATCATCCGCGACCGCGAACAACGGTTGATGCGCATGCTGAGCGACTGCGATCCTGTCGCTTGCGAGACCGAGCTGCGCGCCATCCTAGGACAAGCCCGCTAACCCCACCAGTGCTGCGTGCGCAGAATGCGCAATGAAGGAGCGAGCGAACATGGACCAGAAGCCGTGGGTCAAGAGCTATCCCCCGGGCGTGCCGCACGAGATCGAGCCGGAGCAGTACTCGTCGGTGACGCAACTGCTGGAGGAGTCTTTCCGCAAGCATTCGGGCCGTCCCTTCTCGGTCTGCATGGAGCGCTGGATGACCTACCGGCAGGTCGACGAGCTCTCGAAGGCGCTCGGGGCCTGGCTGCAGGCGCAAGGGCTCGAGCCGGGAGCCCGGGTGGCGATCATGCTGCCCAACATCCCGCAGTTCGCGGTGACCATGGCGGCCGTGCTTCGGGCCGGGTACACGTGCGTCAACGTTAACCCGCTGTATACGGCCCGTGAGCTGCAGCATCAACTGAAGGATTCGGGATCGACGGCCATCGTGATCCTGGAAAACTTCTGCAATACGCTCGAAGAAGCGATCGGGCAAACAAATGTTCGCCATGTGGTGGTCACCGCCATGGGGGATCTGCTGGGCACCGTGTACGGCCAATGGATCACATTCGCCGTGCGCCACCTGGCCAAGATGGTGCCTGCCTACCGGCTTCCATTGAGCGACGGCAGAAGGGTGACGACGTTCAATGCCGCTGTTGGCGAGGGCGCGAGGCTTTCCCTGCGTCCGGCTGCGCAGTCCCTGGATTCGATCGCGTTCCTGCAGTACACCGGTGGAACAACAGGGTTGTCCAAGGGTGCCGTGCTGACGCACCGGAACATCGTCGCTGCCATCCTTCAAGCGGAGGCGTGGTTCACCCCCGCACTCGCGCGCGTCGGCGATGTCAGCCGCACCAATGCGATCGCCGCGCTGCCGCTGTATCACATCTTCGCCTTGACGCTGTGCCTGTTGTCGATGCGATGGGGCGCGCACATGACGTTGATTCCGAACCCTCGGGACATCGGCAAGTTCGTCGAGGTGCTCAAGCGGCGTCCCTTCCACATGCTGCCAGCGGTGAACACCTTGTTCAACGCACTTCTGCAGCATCCGCAATTCCGGTCCGTCGACTTCTCCAGCCTGTGCGTTTCGCAGGCGGGCGGCATGGCCGCGTCGGAGGGCACGGCTCGCCAATGGAAGCAGGCGACGGGCTGCGTCATGATCGAGGGCTGGGGCATGAGCGAGACGTGCGCGATCGGGACGAACAATCCGCTGACAGCGCAGGAGTTTTCGGGAACGATCGGTTTGCCGCTTCCGAGCATCGATGTGGCCATCAAGGATGACGAAGGACGGTCCTTGGCGGCGGGCGAATCCGGCGAAATCTGCATTCGCGGACCGAACGTGACTTCGGGGTATTACCGGCAGCCCGAAGAAAACGCAACGGCGTTCACGTCGGACGGTTACCTGCGCACCGGGGACATCGGCGTCATGGACCCGAGCGGGTACACGCGCATCGTCGACCGCAAGAAGGACATGATCCTGGTCAGTGGATTCAACGTCTATCCCAACGAGCTGGAGAACGTCATTTCCCTGTGCCCGGGTGTGGTGGAGTGCGCCGCGATCGGCGTCCCCGACGAGAAGCAGGGCGAAGCGATCAAGGTTTTCGTCGTGAAAAACGATCCGACCTTGACGGAGGAAGGCGTTGCGAGCCATTGCAGGCAGAACCTGACCGGCTACAAGATGCCTCGCTACATCGAGTTTCGCGACGAGCTGCCGAAGTCCAACGTCGGCAAGATCCTGCGGCGCGAATTGCGCGCTCCGCACTGATCGGGTGTCGATGTCCGCTGCGATTTCCGGCCTGCCCGAAGGCGTGGTCGTCCTCGAAAGAGGCTGGCTGTCGTCCAATAACGTGGTGATCCGCGGCTCGGAGAGTGCGGCCCTGGTCGACAGCGGTTATGCAACGCACGCAGAGCAGACGGTGACGCTGGTTCAGACGGCCCTGCGTGGACTCCCGCTGACACTGCTGGTGAACACTCATTTGCACAGTGATCATTGCGGCGGCAATTCTGCGTTGCGAAGGGCGTTTCCCGACACCTTGATCTGCATACCGCCGGGATTGGCCACGGCGGTTCGATCCTGGGACACCGCTGCGCTAACCTATTCCGCCACAGGTCAGACCTGCCCACCTTTCACTTTCGACCGCGTCGTGACGCCAGGCGAGTGTCTGCGGCTGGGCGACCTCGACTGGGAAGTGCATGCGGCCCCTGGGCATGACCCTCATTCGGTCATCCTCTTCGAGCCGATGTCTCGGTGCCTGCTGTCGGCTGACGCTCTGTGGGAAAACGGCTTCGGCATTGTTTTTCCGGAGCTCGAAGGGGTGGCTGCTTTTGATGAGGTGGCGCGCACACTCGACGTGATCGAGCGCCTGTCACCTCGGGTAATCGTCCCTGGCCATGGCGCTGTGTTTCACGACGTGCCTGGTGCAGTCGCTCGAGCGCGAAGCCGGCTGGACGCCTACGTCGCGTCACCGGCTCGTCACGCAGGGCATGCTTCCAAGGTCTTGCTGAAATTCAAGCTATTGGAATGGCAGCGCATCGACTTGCGCGACTATCTTGCCTGGGCAGGCACGACGTCGTATTTCGGCATGGTGCACGAGCGGTATTTCGCCGACGTTCCGTTGGAGCTGTGGATCCGCGGACTGATCGACGATCTGACACGTAGCGGCGCAGCGCGAATCGAAGGATCGATCGTATCCAACTGAAGCCGATTCGGAAAAAACAAAAGGCCCGGCATTGCTGCCGGGCCTTCGTCGCTATAACAGCCTGACGATGTCCTACTTTCACACGGGAATCCGCACTATCATCGGCGCAGAGGCGTTTCACTGTCCTGTTCGGGATGGGAAGGAGTGGGACCACCTCGCTATGGTCATCAGGCATAACTTTTTGCCCTGTTGCTATTGCTAGCAACAAGACCAATTCATAGAGTCTTATCAGCTTGAGTGCTTGCGCACTCGGTTTTGATTGCGTTCAACCCTGGCATAACACCCTGATCTGCAATGAGATCAAAGTTATAGGGTCAAGCCGCACGAGCAATTAGTATCAGTTAGCTTAACGCATTGCTGCGCTTCCACACCTGACCTATCAACGTCCTGGTCTAGAACGACTCTTCAGGGGGCTCAAGGCCCCGGCAGATCTCATCTTGAAACGAGTTTCCCGCTTAGATGCTTTCAGCGGTTATCTCTTCCGCACTTAGCTACCCTGCGATGCCACTGGCGTGACAACAGGTACACCAGAGGTGCGTCCACTCCGGTCCTCTCGTACTAGGAGCAGGCTTCCTCAAATCTGCAGCGCCCACGGAAGATAGGGACCAAACTGTCTCACGACGTTTTAAACCCAGCTCACGTACCTCTTTAAATGGCGAACAGCCATACCCTTGGGACCGGCTACAGCCCCAGGATGAGATGAGCCGACATCGAGGTGCCAAACACCGCCGTCGATATGAACTCTTGGGCGGTATCAGCCTGTTATCCCCAGAGTACCTTTTATCCGTTGAGCGATGGCCCTTCCATACAGAACCACCGGATCACTATGTCCTGCTTTCGCATCTGCTCGACTTGTCAGTCTCGCAGTTAAGCACGCTTATGCCATTGCACTATCGTCACGATGTCCGACCGTAACTAGCGTACCTTCGAACTCCTCCGTTACGCTTTGGGAGGAGACCGCCCCAGTCAAACTGCCTACCATGCACTGTCCCCGGCCCGGATAACGGGCCTAGGTTAGAACCTCAAACGCACCAGGGTGGTATTTCAACGTTGGCTCCACCAGATCTAGCGACCCGGCTTCAAAGCCTCCCACCTATCCTACACAGATCCGTTCAAAGTCCAATACAAAGCTACAGTAAAGGTTCATGGGGTCTTTCCGTCTTTCCGCGGGGAGATTGCATCATCACAAACATTTCAACTTCGCTGAGTCTCGGGAGGAGACAGTGTGGCCATCGTTACGCCATTCGTGCAGGTCGGAACTTACCCGACAAGGAATTTCGCTACCTTAGGACCGTTATAGTTACGGCCGCCGTTTACTGGGACTTCGATCAAGAGCTTGCACCCCATCACTTAATCTTCCAGCACCGGGCAGGCGTCACACCCTATACGTCCACTTTCGTGTTTGCAGAGTGCTGTGTTTTTATTAAACAGTCGCAGCCACCGATTTTTTGCAACCTCATTGGGCTCCATCCGCGAGGGACTTCACCTACTAAAGGCACACCTTCTTCCGAAGTTACGGTGTCAATTTGCCGAGTTCCT
>NZ_JBBHGT010000008.1:0-125000 GCF_037572435.1 Ramlibacter sp. PS3R-8 | reverse complement strand
CTCGACTTGTCAGTCTCGCAGTTAAGCACGCTTATGCCATTGCACTATCGTCACGATGTCCGACCGTAACTAGCGTACCTTCGAACTCCTCCGTTACGCTTTGGGAGGAGACCGCCCCAGTCAAACTGCCTACCATGCACTGTCCCCGGCCCGGATAACGGGCCTAGGTTAGAACCTCAAACGCACCAGGGTGGTATTTCAACGTTGGCTCCACCAGATCTAGCGACCCGGCTTCAAAGCCTCCCACCTATCCTACACAGATCCGTTCAAAGTCCAATACAAAGCTACAGTAAAGGTTCATGGGGTCTTTCCGTCTTTCCGCGGGGAGATTGCATCATCACAAACATTTCAACTTCGCTGAGTCTCGGGAGGAGACAGTGTGGCCATCGTTACGCCATTCGTGCAGGTCGGAACTTACCCGACAAGGAATTTCGCTACCTTAGGACCGTTATAGTTACGGCCGCCGTTTACTGGGACTTCGATCAAGAGCTTGCACCCCATCACTTAATCTTCCAGCACCGGGCAGGCGTCACACCCTATACGTCCACTTTCGTGTTTGCAGAGTGCTGTGTTTTTATTAAACAGTCGCAGCCACCGATTTTTTGCAACCTCATTGGGCTCCATCCGCGAGGGACTTCACCTACTAAAGGCACACCTTCTTCCGAAGTTACGGTGTCAATTTGCCGAGTTCCTTCTCCCGAGTTCTCTCAAGCGCCTGAGAATACTCATCTCGCGCACCAGTGTCGGTTTGCGGTACGGTCGTGTGTAGCTGAAGCTTAGTGGCTTTTCCTGGAAGCAGGGTATCACTCACTTCGGGTGCAAGCACCCTCGTTATCACCCCTCATCTAAGCCCGGCGGATTTACCTACCAGGCACGACTACAGGCTTGAACAGACACATCCAACAGTCTGCCGAGTTAACCTTCTCCGTCCCCACATCGCACTACACATCGGTACAGGAATATTGACCTGTTTCCCATCAGCTACGCATCTCTGCCTCGCCTTAGGGGCCGACTCACTCTACGCCGATGAACGTTGCGTAGAAAACCTTGCGCTTACGGCGAGCGGGCTTTTCACCCGCTTTAACGCTACTCATGTCAGCATTCGCACTTCTGATACCTCCAGCATCCCTCTCGAGACACCTTCACAGGCTTACAGAACGCTCTCCTACCACTTGCACTTGCGTGCAAATCCGCAGCTTCGGTAACTGGCTTAGCCCCGTTACATCTTCCGCGCAGGACGACTCGATCAGTGAGCTATTACGCTTTCTTTAAATGATGGCTGCTTCTAAGCCAACATCCTGACTGTTTTAGCCTTCCCACTTCGTTTCCCACTTAGCCAATTTTAGGGACCTTAGCTGGCGGTCTGGGTTGTTTCCCTCTTGAGTCCGGACGTTAGCACCCGGTGCTCTGTCTCCCAAGCTGTACTCTGCGGTATTCGGAGTTTGCCTTGGTTTGGTAAGTCGCCATGACCCCCTAGCCAAAACAGTGCTCTACCCCCGCAGGTAATACTTGAGGCACTACCTAAATAGTTTTCGGAGAGAACCAGCTATTTCCAAGTTTGTTTAGCCTTTCACCCCTATCCACAGCTCATCCGCTAGTTTTGCAACACTAGTCGGTTCGGACCTCCAGTACCTGTTACGGCACCTTCATCCTGGCCATGGATAGATCACTTGGTTTCGGGTCTACACCCAGCGACTGGACGCCCTATTCGGACTCGGTTTCCCTGCGGCTACCCTATTCGGTTAACCTTGCCACTGAATGTAAGTCGCTGACCCATTATACAAAAGGTACGCAGTCACCCTTGCGGGCTCCTACTTTTTGTAAGCATGCGGTTTCAGGATCTATTTCACTCCCCTCCCGGGGTTCTTTTCGCCTTTCCCTCACGGTACTAGTTCACTATCGGTCGATTACGAGTATTTAGCCTTGGAGGATGGTCCCCCCATCTTCAGACAGGATTTCTCGTGTCCCGCCCTACTTGTCGCTAGCTTAGTACCACACAGATCTTTTCGCGTACGGGGCTATCACCCTCTGTAGCCGGCCTTTCCAAGCCGTTCCGCTAAGTTCTGCGCTATCACTAGCAGGCTCTTCCGATTTCGCTCGCCACTACTTTCGGAATCTCGGTTGATGTCTTTTCCTCGAGCTACTGAGATGTTTCAGTTCACCCGGTTCGCCTCGCATGACTATGTATTCATCATGCGATACCTCTTGCGAGGTGGGTTTCCCCATTCGGAAATCTCCGGATCAAAGCTTATTTGCCAGCTCCCCGAAGCTTATCGCAGGCTATCACGTCCTTCGTCGCCTGTAATCGCCAAGGCATCCACCACATGCTCTTATTCACTTGACCCTATAACTTTGACGCCTCTCACGAGGAACAAAGCCAATCAAGGAATCGCGAGGTCTCTCACCTCGCGCGTTATGCCGTTATCTTCATATTTTCGATTTGACTCGAAATTGAAGTCTGGTTGACGCAATCAAAAAAATTGTCGCTGGCGGCACGGTCTGCACTAAACCTTTACGAATGTGCAGTTTCCACCAGCAACGCTGATTTCGACTCTATGAATTGTTAAAGAACAGCCGATTGACTTCCAGCAGATGCTGGCCGTCAACAACAAAGCAGCCTGGCACTCTTGACGAGCGATCAAGCCACTTTGGTGTTGATCTATTTCCGATTTGGTTTGTTGGTGGAGGATGACGGGATCGAACCGACGACCCCCTGCTTGCAAAGCAGGTGCTCTCCCAGCTGAGCTAATCCCCCAGGAACCTTGTCCGGCGGAGATGGTGGGTCTGGTTGGTCTCGAACCAACGACCCCCGCCTTATCAAGACGGTGCTCTAACCAACTGAGCTACAGACCCGGGGCCGGTCGCTCAACTGCGAGCACATCTTTGCGAGCAATTCGTCGCTGGCGACATCTCTTTCCAACAACCGATAAGTGTGAGCGTTCAACTTTGACTGCTAGTGTTTCCAGAAAGGAGGTGATCCAGCCGCACCTTCCGATACGGCTACCTTGTTACGACTTCACCCCAGTCACGAACCCTGCCGTGGTAATCGCCCTCCTTGCGGTTAGGCTAACTACTTCTGGCAGAACCCGCTCCCATGGTGTGACGGGCGGTGTGTACAAGACCCGGGAACGTATTCACCGTGACATGCTGATCCACGATTACTAGCGATTCCGACTTCACGCAGTCGAGTTGCAGACTACGATCCGGACTACGACCGGTTTTATGGGATTAGCTCCCCCTCGCGGGTTGGCAGCCCTTTGTACCGGCCATTGTATGACGTGTGTAGCCCTACCCATAAGGGCCATGAGGACTTGACGTCATCCCCACCTTCCTCCGGTTTGTCACCGGCAGTCTCATTAGAGTGCCCAACTGAATGTAGCAACTAATGACAAGGGTTGCGCTCGTTGCGGGACTTAACCCAACATCTCACGACACGAGCTGACGACAGCCATGCAGCACCTGTGTTCTGGCTCCCTTTCGGGCACTCTTCTATCTCTAAAAGATTCCAGACATGTCAAGGGTAGGTAAGGTTTTTCGCGTTGCATCGAATTAAACCACATCATCCACCGCTTGTGCGGGTCCCCGTCAATTCCTTTGAGTTTCAACCTTGCGGCCGTACTCCCCAGGCGGTCAACTTCACGCGTTAGCTTCGTTACTGAGTCAGTGAAGACCCAACAACCAGTTGACATCGTTTAGGGCGTGGACTACCAGGGTATCTAATCCTGTTTGCTCCCCACGCTTTCGTGCATGAGCGTCAGTACAGGTCCAGGGGATTGCCTTCGCCATCGGTGTTCCTCCGCATATCTACGCATTTCACTGCTACACGCGGAATTCCATCCCCCTCTACCGTACTCTAGCTATGCAGTCACAAATGCAGTTCCAAGGTTAAGCCCTGGGATTTCACACCTGTCTTACATAACCGCCTGCGCACGCTTTACGCCCAGTAATTCCGATTAACGCTTGCACCCTACGTATTACCGCGGCTGCTGGCACGTAGTTAGCCGGTGCTTATTCTTACGGTACCGTCATGAGCGCTCTGTATTAGAAAGCGCCTTTTCGTTCCGTACAAAAGCAGTTTACAACCCGAGGGCCTTCATCCTGCACGCGGAATGGCTGGATCAGACTTGCGTCCATTGTCCAAAATTCCCCACTGCTGCCTCCCGTAGGAGTCTGGGCCGTGTCTCAGTCCCAGTGTGGCTGGTCGTCCTCTCAGACCAGCTACAGATCGTCGGCTTGGTGAGCCTTTACCCCACCAACTACCTAATCTGCCATCGGCCGCTCCAATCGCGCGAGGTCTTGCGATCCCCCGCTTTCAACCAGAGTTCGTATGCGGTATTAGCTACGCTTTCGCGTAGTTATCCCCCACGACTGGGCACGTTCCGATGTATTACTCACCCGTTCGCCACTCGCCACCAGGGTTGCCCCCGTGCTGCCGTTCGACTTGCATGTGTAAAGCATTCCGCCAGCGTTCAATCTGAGCCAGGATCAAACTCTACAGTTCGATCTTGATATTTGCTCAATAGGAATCGAAGTGAACTTCACTTCTTTTCTTCATATGAGCGTTTGATTTGTTCCGAAGAACTTGGCAGTCGCCATCAAACGCCCACGCTTATCGGCTGTAGATTTTTAACGAACCCGCAAACCAGCTCAGCACGCCTTCTCAAGCGCCACCTCGCCTCGTTTGCCGCCTCCGCTGCGATCAGCGAAGCCCTCGATTATGACAGATTTTTTGAAGCTCTGTCCAGCTGTTTTTGCCTGCGCCGCTTGCGACTCGCTCGTTTCGAGCCAACCGCCCTCGTCATCAGCGAAGCCCGCGATTCTATACCGACTTTGGATCGTCGCTCCAGACCGCGAACCCACTCCTTGCTCGACCTCCGTGTCAGCTGCGTCCCGCAGCCCTCGTCAGCCGAGCCCTCGACTATAGCACGGGAAAACCCGTACGGCTAGACGGTGAGAGGTAACGAGCGATTGCGCTTGCCGGTCAGCGCGTACAGGGCATTTGCGACGGCGGGCGCCACCGGCGGCACACCCGGCTCCCCCACGCCAGTAGGCGGCCGTTCGCTGGGGACGATCCAGGTCTCCACGAGAGGAGACGCGGCGAGCGTGAGCATCGGATAGCTCGGAAAATTCCCTTGCTGCACCACGCCGTCGCGAATGTCGATGTGCCCGTGCAGAGCAGCAGACAGGCCGAACACGACGGAGCTTTCCATCTGCTGCGCCACGATGTTCGGATTGATCACCGTCCCGCAATCGATGGCGCAGACCACGCGGTGCCCGCGCACCTGCCCCTTGTCGAGGGAGACCTCGACAACCTGAGCGACGATGGAGCCGAACGATTCATGCAGCGCCACACCGCGCGCGCGTCCTGCGGGCAGCGGCCGGCCCCACCCGGCCTTTTCGGCCGCGAGATTCAAGACAGCCAGGTGGCGTGGCGCCCTCTTCAGAAGCTGGCGACGGAACTCCACTGGATCGCGACCCGCGGCCGCGGCGGCCTCGTCCATGAAACACTCGCTGAAGAAGGCATTGTGGGAGTGGCCGACCGATCGCCAGAAACCGACCGGCACCCCCGAGCGGGTGGACACATGCTCGACCTTCAACTGCGGGAAGTCGTAAGGTTGATCGAACAGCCCTTCCGACGTCGTCTTGTCGGGAAGGTCCACCGGTCCGGCAAACTGCGGCATCGCACGCTCGAACCAGCGCGGGGAGATCGCGTCGCCAGCGGATTTGATCTGCAGCGCCAGACCCTGCCCTTTCGCGTCCACGGAAGCGCGCAAACGCGCCACCTGCATCGGACGATAAAAGTCGTGCCTCGTATCCTCTTCCCGGGACCAGATCAGTTGCACCGCCACGCCGGGCACATCCTGCGCTACCCGCACGGCTTGCGCGACGTAATCGACTTCGAGCCGGCGTCCGAATCCGCCGCCAAGCAGCGTCACGTGCAGGTCGACCTGGTCGATGGCCACTCCCGCCACGCGCGCCGCGGCCGCGCGGCACATCTGCGGCACCTGCGTGGGCGCCCACACCTCCACACGCCCGTTCGAGACCCTGGCAGTGGCATTCATCGGCTCGAGTGTTGCGTGTGCCAGGTAAGGGGCGCTGTACCAGGCTTCGATGGACTTGCCCGGCTCGCCTGCCGGTTGGGCATCGCCGCGTTGATGGAACGTGTAGCCGTTTCCATGCGTGACCGCCGATTCCAGATCCCGCGCGATGACGCGTGAGTCGGGAGCCAACGCCGGCGGCCGCCATTCGACCTCCACGGCCGCGGCCGCCTGGCGCGCCTGCCAATAGTTGCTGGCGACGACCGCGAACCCGGCAGTCGAACCCCCATACGCAGGCAGCATCACGATCCGCTGCACTCCCGGCATCGCCAACGCCGATTTCGCGTCGACGCGTCCCGGTGAGCCGCCGATCGCCGGGCACAAGCGAATCGCGCCGAACAGCATCCCGGGCACCCGTACGTCGATGCCGAAACGTGCGGTGCCATCCACCTTGGCCGGCAGGTCCAGGCGCGGCGCGGGCTGGCCGATCACGCGCCACTCCTTGCGCTCCTTCAGCCGCACGCTGCCGGGCGGCGTGGCGGAGGCGACCCTTGCCAGCTCGCCGTAGGTCGCGCTGCGGCCGGAGGAATGCGATACCACCCCTTTGTCCACCCGCATTTCGTCCGCGGGCAGCCTCCATTGCAACGAGGCGGCGCCGACAAGCGAAGCCCGCGCCGTCGCAGCCGCGACCCGTACCACGTCCCACGCATCCGCGACGCTCGAGGAGCCTCCTGTGGCATTGATCCCCAGTTCGCGGCCCAGCTTGGTCACCAGCCACCTGCCGGCCTTCACGCGTCCGAAGCCGTCTTCCCGCTCTGCGTCCAGCGGATGAAACGGCAGGTTGCCCACCAGCATGGCGACGTTGCCATAGATCGCGTCCGGGCCTGCCTGCTCGATGCGCACCACGGACAAGGGAACGTCCAGCTCTTCGGCGGCCATCTGCGGCAGCGCGGTGTGCACGCCCTGACCCATTTCACTGCGCGGCATGGCCAACACCACGCCGCCATCGGGAAGGATCTTGATCCAGCCATTGAGCGACATGTCCCCTTCGCCGGGCTGCATCAGCGAGCCAAGCCCGAGTCGCGAGCGCTGGGGAAGCGCCGCCCAGCCGAGCAGCAGCGCGCCGGCGCCCACCGTCGTGCCCAGCAGCCAGGCGCGACGTTTCACGACTTGATCCCGGCCGCGCGTTTGATCGCCACGCGCACGCGCTGGTAGGTTCCACAACGGCAGATGTTCGTCATCGCCTCGTCGATGTCGGCATCCGTCGGCTTGGGCTTCTTCTCCAGCAAGGCCGCGGCCGCCATCAACATGCCGCTCTGGCAGTAGCCGCACTGGGGCACCTGCTCCGCGATCCAGGCCGCTTGCAGGGCATGCGGCCGGCCCGCAACTCCCAGTCCTTCGATGGTCTGGATGGCCTTGCCGATGACACTGGCGACCGGAGCGACGCACGAGCGCACAGCCTGCCCGTCCACGCGCACCGTGCAGGCGCCGCAGGCGGCAACACCACAGCCGAACTTGGTGCCCGTCATCTGCAACAGGTCGCGCAGCACCCACAGCAGCGGCATCGCCGGATCGGCATCCACCTGCCTGCGCGTACCGTTGATGTTCAACTCCACGGAACCCCTCCTTGTGCAGCAAGTCCCACTATAGCCAAGCACGCCGCGAACCCAGCCTTTGTTTCGCTCGCCTGCGGCGCCAGTGATACGCTCCGAGCCTTTTCCCGCACTTCATGGCCCTTCTCACGCTCGCCGACGCCCAACTCGCCTTCGGGCACGTGGCGCTGCTCGATCACGCCGACTTCGCACTTGAAAACTCGGAGCGGGTGGGACTGATCGGCCGCAACGGCGCGGGCAAGTCTTCGTTGCTGCGCATCCTTGCCGGACTGGAGCAGCCGGACGACGGCGTGCTGCATCGCCAGCAAGGACTGCACGCCGCTTTCGTCGCGCAGGAACCGGTGCTGCAGGAAGAAGCCACGGTCTTCGAATCCGTGCGTTCCGGACTTGCCGATGTCATCGCGCTGGTCGATGCCTATACCCACGGCGAGGGAGACCTTGACGCCCTGCAGGGCCGCATCGAAGCGCACGACGGCTGGAACTGGGAGCGGCGGATCGACGAGACGCTGCAGCGCCTGCACCTGGACGCGAACGCGCAGATCGGCGCACTCTCCGGCGGCAACCGCAAACGCGTCGCGCTCGCGCAGGCGCTCGTCCGGCGCCCGGACGTGCTGCTGCTCGACGAACCCACGAACCACCTGGACCTGGACTCCATCGAGTGGCTGGAGAACCTGCTGATCGACTTCCGCGGCAGCGTCGTCCTGATCACCCACGACCGCGCGTTCCTCGATCGCGTCGCCACCCGGATCGTCGAACTCGATCGGGGCCGGCTGCTGTCCTATCCCGGCAACTTCACGCAGTTCCAGGTGCTCAAGCAGGAGCAACTGGCGCAAGAGGCGGTGATCAACGCCAAGGCGGACAAGTTGCTGGCCCAGGAAGAAGTGTGGGTCCGCAAGGGCGTCGAGGCTCGCCGCACGCGGTCGCAAAGCCGCATCGGACGGCTGGAACAACTTCGCGCCCGCCGCACCGCGCGGCGGGATGCGCTGGGCCGCGTCAGCATGGACGTGGCCTCGGGGCAGCCGACGGGAAAGATCGTTGCCGAACTGACAGCGGTCTCCAAGTCCTACGGAAGCCAATCGGTGGTGCGGGATTTCAGCGCGACCATCTTGCGTGGCGACAAGGTCGGCCTCATCGGCCCCAACGGCGCCGGCAAGACGACGCTGCTGCGGCTGATCCTCGGGGAGCTCGCACCGGACAGCGGGCGTGTTCGCCTGGGCAGCAACCTGCAGGTGGCCTACTTTGACCAGATGCGGACGGCGCTGGATCCGAACGCCACGCTCGAGGACTTCATCAGCCCCGGCAGCGAGTGGATCGAGATCGGCGGACAGCGCAAGCACGTGAAGAGCTACCTGGGCGACTTCCTCTTCTCGCCCGCGCGGGCCACGTCACCGGTGCGTTCATTGTCCGGCGGCGAGCGCAACCGGTTGTTGCTGGCGCGGCTGTTCGCGCGGCCTGCGAATGTGCTGGTGCTCGACGAGCCAACCAATGACCTCGACATCGACACGCTCGAATTGCTGGAAGAATTGCTGCAGGACTATGCGGGAACGGTGTTCCTGGTCAGCCATGACCGGGCATTCCTCGACAACGTGGTCACCAGCACCATCGCGTTCGAGGGTGATGCGCATTGGCGCGAGTACGAAGGGGGCGTCCAGGACTGGCTGACGCAGTCGCGGCGCTCGCGTCAAATGGCGAGCGCATCTGCTGCTGCCAGCGCCCCTGCCGCTCCTGCGCGCGAGAAGGCCAGCGCACCGGCACCGGCACCGGCCCGGCGCAAGCTCGGCTACAAGGAACAGCGCGAACTGGAGGCGCTGCCCGCGCGCATCGAGGCGCTGGAGCTCGAGCAGAAGTCCTTGCAGCAGGCGCTGGCGGACGGCGCCCTCTACCGCGACGATCCGCCCCGTGCCTCGCAACTCGCGGCGCGGGCGGAGCAGATCGAGGAAGAACTGATGACGGTCCTCGAGCGCTGGGAGTCGCTGGGCCAGCTGTAGGCATCAACCGGCAGCCATTGGCGGCCATTGCTGACCTTGGCGCTGTACGGCGGGGGTGTTGCCGCGCTACAGTGGTTGAACCCATGCACTCCACCCTCGCGCTCTCCCAGGTCCCCTGTTCTCCGTCATGGCAGCGCGGTTTGCGCTGGCTTGCCATGGTGCTGCTGCTTTCGTGGGCGAGTGGCTGCGCGAGCCTGCCGGCCAACACCAACCGGACGGCATCGAAGGCCTTCGCCGACCCGGGCAGCACGCCGCTGGGCCAGCTGGTGCAGGCACGTCGGGCGCAGGCCGGCACGCGCAGTGACTCGGCGTTCTACCTTCTCGACGGAGTCGATGCCGCCCTGGCGAGCCGCCTCGCACTGATCGATGGGGCGCGGCGGAGCATGGACCTGCAGTATTACGCGATCCATGCCGATGCGAGCACGGAAGTTCTGCTGCAGCGTCTGCGCGAAGCCGCGCGGCGCGGCGTCCGCGTGCGCATCCTGCTGGACGACTTCAACACGGTCGGCGAGGATACCCAGGTGCTGCGGCTCGCGTTCGAGCCGAACGTGGAGGTCCGGTTGTTCAATCCGGTTCCCGGCACGCGCAACACCATGCTTGGCCGCGTCGTGACCTCCCTGCACGACGTCGAGCGGCTGCAGAAGCGCATGCACAACAAGATGTTCATCGCCGACAACGCCTGGGGCATCACCGGCGGGCGCAACCTGGGCGACCAGTATTTCGGCATCGGCGACAAGCAGAATTTCGTCGACCTCGACGTGCTCGCGGCAGGCCGGATCGTTCGCGACATGTCCACCAGTTTCGACCGATTCTGGAACGACGAGCTCGCGTATCCCGTGCAGAGCCTGCTGGACAAGGAAGACCTGGACCTGCTGCGCAGAAGCGCGCCGCAAAGCTCCTCGGCCCAAGGCATGCCTGCCGTGCAACCTGCCAAACCCGCCATGCCGGTGATGCCGGTGACCGCTTCTCCCACCGTCCTGCCTTCGGTCATCCCCTCGGAGGTCGTCCAGGCGGATCGGCCACCGATCGATTTGCGTGCCATTCCGCTGGTCTGGGCACCTTCCACGCTGATGGTCGACGAGCCTGGCAAGGTCGGTCCGGGCGACGACGAGGCGAATGCAGGGGAAACCGTCATCGACGGCCTGATGAACCTGATGCAGGCAGCGCGCACCGAGGTGCTGATCATCTCGCCGTATTTCGTGCCGGGGCCGCGCATGATGTCAGTGTACGAACAACTGCGCAAACGCGGCGTCCGCGTTCGCCTGCTCACCAACTCCCTGGCCTCGAATGACGCTCCCCTGGCGCATGCGGGATATGCGCGCTACCGCAAGGCGCTGCTGGACATCGGCGTCGAGATTCACGAGTTGCGCTCGGACCCCGAAACGGCCGGCGCGCTGATCGGTTCCGATGGCGGCCGCAGCGACAAGCGCGGCTCCTGGTTCGGCGGCGCCGGCGGGTCCAAGGGCAACAGCAGTTCGCGCGCGAGCCTGCACTCCAAGGCCATCGTCATCGACCGGTACCTTTCGGTGATCGGTTCCATGAACCTGGACATGCGTTCGCAGCTGAAGAACAGCGAAGCGGGCCTCGTCATCCGCAGCACCGCGCTGGCGCAGCAGGTCTCTCGCCAGGTCGAACAGACCATCGATACGACCACTTACCGGCTTGACCAGCGCGGCGATCGCCTCGTCTGGCGGGCGCCCCCGGGCGTATCGTTCAAGGACGAAGACAGCGAACCTGGCGCCAGTGCGAAATTGAAGCTGTTCGTGCGCGTCCTGGGTCCCCTGGCGCCGGAAGAAATGCTGTAGTGGCCGCGCTCCTCACATCCGCTTGACCAGCTCCGCGTACTTGCGCCAGAACGCCGCATCCTGCGTCGTGGCGAAGTTGATGCGCATCAGCGTGCTCGGCTTGCGCTCGGCATGGAATAGCGCCCCGGGTGCCAGCAGGTAGCCCTCGTCGAGCATGCGCTGCGACAGGGCGTCGGTATCGACGCCAGTGTCCACCCACCCGAAAAGGCCGGCCGGCTCCGCCGCGAACCGGCAGCCCGCATTCAATGCCAGCTTGACGCTGCGGCCGCGCGCAACGTCAAGCCGCGTGCGGATGCGTTCGCAGTGGCGCCGCAACTGGCCCTGCTCGATGCACAACGCGAGGGCCTTCTCCAGCAATGCCGGAGTGGTCAGCGTGCCCAGCAGCTTGGTGTCGAGCAGTTGCTCCACCAGGCGAGCGGGTGCAGCCAGGAAGCCGATGCGCCAGTTCGGCGCGAGGATCTTGGCGAAGCCGCCGACATAGATCGTGCGCTGCAGCCCATCCAGCGTGGAAAGCCGGCTCGCGTGGGCTGGCGCGATGTGGCAATAGGTGTCGTCCTCGACGATGTGGAAGTCGTGCTCGTTGGCCAGCTGCAGGACGCGATGTGCGCTGCCCGGGGAAAGGCAGTAACTGGTCGGGTTGTGGAACACGCTGACGCTGACATACAGCTTGGGCTTGTGCACGGCGCAGTATTTCGCCATCACCTCCAGGTCCGGCCCGTCGGCGCGCCGCGGCACGGGCAACAGCCGCATGCCCATCGCGTTCAGCCGCGCGAACTCCACGGCCCAGCCCGGCTCCTCCACCATCACCGGGTCGCCGGGCCGCAGCAAGGTCCGGCTCACGATGTCCAGCGCATGCGTGGCGCCGACCGAGGTGATGATCTGGTCCGGCGACGCAGGCACGCCGAGGCCGGCCAGTTTGTGCGACAGCGCACGGCGCAAGCCGCTGTCCCCCAGGGGTTCGCCGTACTGCAACGAAAACTCGTGCAGCGCACGCGTGCTCGTGACCTTTCGCACGGCAGCCGGCATGAAGGTGGTTTCGAGCCAGTCGCTCGGCAGAACGCCCATCCCCGGCTGCGGCTTGTCGCTGATCTTGTGGAACATGCCGCGGATCAATGCCGTGGCGTTCACGGGGGCCGGTCCGCGCGGCGCCACCATCCAGTGCGCGGCACTCCAGGACGCAGGCTTCGGCTCCGCGGACGACGCCCGGGATTCCCGCTCCTCCCGCCCGGATCCCGCCTCGCGCACGAAGAAGCCGCGGTTCTTGCGTGCCTCCACCAGCCCCTGCGCCAGCAACTGGTCGTATGCAGCCACCACCGTGGTCGGGCTCACCCCGTGCTGCTCGGCGCATTGACGCACCGAAGGCAATCGCGCCCCGGGCGCAAGCAGGCGATCCCGAATGCGGCCGGCGAAGCGCCCGGCCAGTTGTTCCGTCAGCGATTGCGAAGACGCCTTCATCAGCATGGCGAGCCCCTGTGTATTGGCATGGGAGCCAGTACAGATCGCCGGGTGACATGGAAATCTGTACTGGTTGTGTATTGGTGCGCAAGATTACATTGGTCCGCATGCCAGCACAAGCACTCTTCCCATGACGGGCACCGAGATCACGGCGCTTTTGCTGTTCTGCACGGCGATGAGTTTTTCGCCGGGACCGAACACCACGCTGTCGACCGCTCTCGCGGCCAACGGAGGGTTGCGATCGGCCCTGCGGTTTTGTGTCGCCGTCCCGGCGGGCTGGACCTTGCTGATGATTGCCAGCGGCCTCGGCCTCGGCGCCCTGGTGCTCGGCTTGCCCCCGCTGCGCTGGGCAGTCAAGACCGCCGGCGTCGCCTACATGCTCTGGCTTGCCTGGAAACTGGCGCGCGCCGGTGAACTGACGCCCGTGGAAGAAAGCCGCCTGCGCGTAACCTTCTGGCAAGGCGTCGGCCTGCAATTCCTGAACATCAAGGCCTGGATGCTGGCCCTCACGCTGACGGCCGGTTGGGTCGTCAACGCCGGCGGGCAGCCTGCCGCCAATCCGGGCGAGCGACTGGCGATCATCGTGGCCATCATGGCGGTGTTCGCATTCACCAGCAATTTCACCTACGCCATGGTGGGCTCCCTGCTGCGCGGCTGGCTGGCGCAAGGCCGCCGCCTGCTCTGGTTCAACCGCATGCTGGCGCTCGTGCTCCTGGGCACCGCCGGCTGGATGCTGATGGTATGAAACGGCTCGAACGACGCGGTCTCTGGCTCGGCTTCGCCGGCGTGGCGATCTTCGCACTCACCTTGCCGATGACGCGGCTGGCCGTGGGCACGCCCGACGCGCCGCTGATGTCAGGTGCATTCATAGCGCTGGGGCGTGCCGCCGTCGCCGCGGTGTTGTCGGTCCTCTTCCTGCTGGCCACCCGCGCGCCCTGGCCGCGCAGGCAGGATTGGCTGCCACTGCTCCTGACGTCCGGCGGTGTCGTCTTCGGCTTTCCGCTGTTGACCTCCGTGGCGATGCGCCATGTCGAGGCTGTCCACGCCAGCGTGATCATCGGCGCGCTGCCGCTCGCCACTGCGCTGGTCGGTGCCTTGCTCCATCGGCAACGGCCGTCGGCTGGTTTCTGGGGTTGTGCAGCCCTGGGCACGATGCTCGTCGTGGCGTTCGCCCTGTTGCGATCCGGCCAGGGGCTCAACCTGCACGTGGCCGACCTGCTCCTGCTCGGCGCCGTTGCCTGCGCCGCCGTCGGCTACGCCTACGGGGGGCGGCTCGCCCAGTCCATGCACGCGGAGCATGTGATCTGCTGGGCGCTGGTGATCGCAGCGCCGGTGACACTGCCGCTGGCGTGGTGGACGGTGCCGCAGGCGCCGCTGCCGGCCAGTGCGTGGGCAGCATTCGCGTACGTCGCCGTGTTCTCCATGTGGATCGGCTTTTTCGCCTGGTACCGCGGCCTGGCCCTCGGTGGGACCGTGCGGGTCAGCCAGGTGCAACTGGTCCAGCCGATCCTCAGCATGCTGTTCGCCGTTCCCCTGCTCGGCGAGCGGCTCGATGCCGTCACGCTCGGCTTCGGCGTGGCCGTGATCGCCACGGTGTTCGTCGGCCGCCGCATGCCGGTCCGCACGCCGGTCGCGCCGATCGGCGCGCCGATCCTCTCTGCTTCCACGGAGCCACGATGAAACCCGATGACCTGACCCCCGCCTTCGGCTGGACCCTGGCGCGTCGCGCTGCGCGCATGAACCCGTCCGTCATCCGCGAGATCCTCAAGGTCACGGAGCGGCCCGGCATCATCAGCTTCGCCGGCGGCCTGCCCTCGCCCCTCACCTTTCCCGTGGACGCCTTCGCGGCGGCGTGCCGCAAGGTGCTGGCCGACGACGGGCCAGGTGCATTGCAATACTCCGCGAGCGAAGGCTACGGGCCGCTGCGCGAAGCGGTGGCCGCCTGGCTGCCCTGGCCGGTCGACCCGGCACAGGTGCTGATCACCACGGGTTCGCAACAAGGGCTGGACCTCGTGGCCAAGGTCCTTGTCGATGCCGACAGCGAAGTCCTGGTCGAGACACCCACCTACCTGGGAGCGCTGCAGGCTTTCGCGCCCATGGAGCCGCAGGTGGTCGGCGTCGCAAGCGATGCCGAAGGTATCGACCTGTCCGACCTTCGCCGTCGGCGCGGGAGCGCGCGCTTCCTTTACGTGCTGCCCAACTTCCAGAATCCCACCGGCCGTACGATGAGCGAGCCGCGGCGGCAGGCACTGGTGAACACCGTGCGCGAGCTCGCGCTGCCCGTGGTGGAGGACAACCCGTACGGCGACCTCTGGTTCGACGCGCCGCCCCCGACGCCGCTCGCCGCGCGCAACCCCGAAGGCACGATCTACCTCGGCTCGTTCTCCAAGGTTCTGGCTCCCGGTCTGCGCCTGGGTTACCTCGTCGCGCCGGCCGCCCTCACGCCCAAGCTGCTGCAGGCCAAGCAGGCCGCCGACCTGCACAGCCCGAGCTTCAACCAGCGGCTGGTGTCCGAAGTCCTGCGCGATGGTTTCCTGGACCGCCACGTACCCACCATTCGGGCGCTGTACCGTTCGCAGCGCGACGCCATGCTCGCCGCGCTGCAGCGTGAGATGCAAGGCCTGGACGTGAGCTGGAACGCGCCCGACGGTGGCATGTTCCTCTGGGCCCGCCTGCCGGCCGGCCTGGACGCCGCCGCGCTCCTGCCGCACGCGGTGGAGCGTGGCGTGGCCTTCGTTCCAGGCGCCGCCTTCTATGCCGGCGCGGCGGACACCCGCACGCTGCGCCTGTCCTTCGTCACGGCGACGCCGCAGCAAATCGACACCGGGATGGCCGCCCTTGCCGCGGCCATCCGCTTTGCACTTCGGAGGCAGTCATGACCTGTCGCATCTGGGGCCGCATCTCCTCCATCAACGTCCGCAAGGTCGTGTTCACCGCGCAGCTGCTCGATCTGACATTCGAACGCGTCGACGCCGGCGCAGCGTTCGGCATCGTGCGGACGCCGCAATACCAGCAGCGCAATCCCAACTCGCTGGTTCCCCTGCTGGAAGATGGCGACTTCACGCTCTGGGAATCCAACGTGATCGTCCGCTATCTGTGCGCACGGCATCCGGAGCGCGGCCTCTACCCACCGGAGTTGCAGGCGAGATTCGATGCGGAGCGCTGGATGGACTGGCAGCAGACGACGCTCAACCCGGCAGGTCGCGAGGCCTTCATCCAGCTGATCCGCACTCCCGCGGAGCAGCGCAATGCGCAGGCCCTTGCGGCTTCCGTTGCCGCGACACAGCCGCTGCTGGCCATGCTCGACGCGCGCCTGGCCAGCCGTCGCTTCATGGCGGGCGACACGCTGACGATGGCAGACATTCCGATCGCCTGCGAAATGCATCGCTGGTGGGGGCTGCCTCTCGAACATGCGCAGCATCCCAACCTGCGGCGCTGGTACGACAGCATTCGCAGCCTGCCCGCCGCCAGCGGCGCCCTCGACGTTCCGCTGAGCTGACCATGAACCGGCGCCCATTCAAGCAGGTCGATGTGTTCACCGAGACGCCGTACCGCGGCAACCCGCTGGCCGTCGTGCTGGACGGATCCGGATTGAGCACGCAGGAGATGCAGCACTTCACCCACTGGACCAACCTGTCGGAAGCCACCTTCCTGCTGCCGCCCACGCACCCCGACGCCGACTACCGCGTGCGGATCTTCTGCCCGGGCCGGGAACTTCCGTTCGCGGGACACCCCACGCTGGGCAGTTGCCACGCGTGGCTCGAAGCGGGAGGCAAGCCCCGCGGCGAACACGTGGTGCAGGAATGCGGCATCGGCCTGGTCAGGCTGCGTCGGGATGGCGCGCGCCTGGCGTTCGCGGCGCCGCCGCTGCGCAAGAGCGGCCCCCTGCCGGAGGAAGACCTGGCCCTGATCGCACGCGGCCTTCGCATCTCGCGCGGCGACATCGTCGGCCATTCCTGGTGCGACAACGGGCCGAACTGGCGCGGCGTCCTGCTGCGTTCAGCCGACCAGGTGCTCTCCCTCCAGCCGGATGCGGCCGTGCTGGCCGGTCTCGACATCGGCGTCGTCGGCCCGCGAGGCAAGGTGGGGGTGGTCGCACCGCACGGTGCAGGCGAAGAGGTTGCCTTCGAAGTGCGCGCCTTCTTTCCCGGCAACAACGGCATGGTGGAAGACCCGGTCACCGGCAGCCTCAACGCCGCCCTGGCGCAATGGCTGATCGGGGCCGGGCTGGCTCCCACGCGCTACGTCGCCGCGCAGGGCACGGCGCTGGAGCGCGCCGGGCGCGTGCACGTCGTGCAGGACGCCGGCGGCGAGATCTGGATCGGCGGCGCCTCGGTGACCTGCGTCGACGGCCGGGTGACGCTCTGATATGCAAGCACGCATCGATCACCTGGTGGTGGCGGCGGCCGACCTGGCGGAAGGTGCGGCGTGGTGCGAGGCCACCCTGGGCGTGCAGCCCGGACCCGGCGGCGAGCACCCGCTCATGGGCACGCACAACCTGCTGCTGCGCGTCGCCACGGTCAACTACCCGCGCGCCTACCTGGAGATCCTGGCGATCCAGCCCGGCCGCGCACCCCAGCGTGCGCGGCGCTGGTTCGACATGGACGACGAGGCGGTTCGCGATGCATTGCGACGGCACGGGCCGCGGCTGCTGCACTACGTGGCCAGCGTCCCCGACGTGGCCGCCGCGGTCGGCGCGCTGAAGGACGCCGGACATGACCGCGGCCCGCCCTTGCCCGCGTCGCGCATGACGCCACGCGGCTTGCTCGAGTGGCAGATCACCTTGCGCGAGGACGGCCAACGGCTGCTGCACGGCCTGCTGCCGACGTTGATCCAGTGGGGCGCAACCCACCCGGCGTCCGCCATGCCGGAATCCGGTGTCACCTTGCAGGCGCTGTGCGCCTATGCGCCCCAGCCGGCTGCGCTGGAACATGCGTACCGCACCATCGGCTTGCAAGGAGTGACCGTGAAAACCGGCGCCACCAACCTGTGCGCGGTGCTCGACACCCCGCGCGGCCGCGTCAAGCTGGAATCGAAGGGCCTCTGAGCCCCAACGTACGGAGCCCCATGAACTTCACCCGAGAGCAGCTCGATGCAGCGCGCGCCACCGTGCGCGAGTTCGTTCCCCCGACGCCGCAGTTCGCCTGGCCGCTGCTGCGGCAGCGGCTGGGCATGCCGGTGTGGGTCAAGCACGAGAACCACACGCCCGCCGGCGCGTTCAAGGTGCGCGGCGGCATGACCTACTTCGAGCATCTCGCGCGCAGCCAGCCCGGGGTGCGCGGCGTCGCCTGCGCCACGCGTGGCAACCATGGCCAGTCGGTCGGCTGGGCCGCACGCCGGTTCGGCTTGCAGGCCACCATCGTGGTACCGCACGGCAACTCGGTCGAGAAGAACGCGGCCATGCGTGCGCTGGGCGCGACGCTCATCGAGCATGGCGACGACTTCCAGGCAGCGCGCGAACACGCGATCGCGCTGGCGCAGGCCGAAGGGCTGCACATGGTGCCGTCCTTCCATGCGGACCTGGTGCGAGGCGTCGCCACGTACTGGATGGAATTCTTCGAGAGCTTCGCGGACGGCCAAGCACCCGCCGTGGTCTACGTGCCCCTCGGGCAGGGCTCCGGATTTTGCGCGGCGGCCGCAGCCCGCGCCGCGACCGGCGCTCGCAGCAAGCTGGTGGGCGTCGTCTCGGCCCATGCAACCACCTTCCTCGATTCATGGCGGCAGGGCCGCGTCGTCGAGGCGCCCGTCACCACCATCCTGGCCGACGGCATGGCCTGCCGCATCGCCGAACCGGAAGCCCTGGAGATCGTGCGGCGGGAGGCCGAGGACATCGTTGCGGTCAGCGACGCCGAGGTCGCGCAGGCCATGCGCATCCTTTTTTCCGACACGCACAACGTGGCCGAAGGCGCAGGCGCCGCGGGACTCGCGGCCGCCATCCAGCAGCGGGACCGCTACGCAGGCCGGGCCGTCGGCTTTGCCCTGACCGGCGGCAACGTGGACAGCGACGTGTTCGCCCGCGTGCTGGCCGATCGCTGGCCCGCGTGAGTCACCGCGGGGACCGCATCCGCCACCGCTTGTTTGCCAGAATGGCTGCATGGGCACCCTCTACCTCGTTCGCCACGGCCAGGCCTCCTTCGGTGCGGACGACTACGACCAGCTCAGCGAGCTCGGCCGGCGCCAGAGCGTCCGCCTGGGCGAATATTTCGCGGAACGGGGCATCCGCTTCGATGCCTTGATTGCCGGCACGTTGCGGCGGCACAAGCAGACGCTGGAGGGCATCCTCAAAGGCATGAACCATGCGGGCGAACACCTGTCATGGGAAGGCCTCAACGAATACGACAGCGCCGCCGTCATCGCCACCGTGCATCCGCACAAGCTGGAGAAGCCGACATCGCCGGAGACGTACCGGCATCACTTTCGCCTGCTGCGCGACGGGTTGGCGCGGTGGATGGCCGGCGACGCAAGCCCTGCCGGCATGCCGACCTATCCGCAGTTCGTGGCCGGCGTGACGGGGGCGCTGGACCACGTGCGCGCCAGCCACTACGGGCAGAGCGTGCTGGTGGTCAGCAGCGGCGGCCCGATCTCCACGGCCGTCGGGCAAGTGCTGCAGACGCCGCCGGAAACCACCATCGAGCTGAACCTGCGCATCCGCAACACCTCGATCACGGAGTTCGCCTTCACGCCCAAACGGCACATGCTGGTGAGCTACAACGCCGTCCCGCACCTCGATGGGCCGGAATACAAGGACTGGGTCACTTACGCCTGACCGCTTTCCGGCGGCGACGGAAAACACAGCCGCCAGCAGCGGCGGCCATCCGGCAGCGCGATGTCAGGCTCGAAGCTCGCCCCGTGCAAGGCCGCAACCTTTTCGACCACGCGATGGCCGAGACCCAGCCCGAGCGGTTGCACGCGCTGCGATGCGGCCTCTCCCGGTTCCCCCTCGCGTCGCGGCCCGTCGTCACACACTTGCAGCCACCCGCGCTGCGGATCCAGCTCCACTTCGACCTGCGTGCCGCGGGCGGTGTGGGCCAGCGCGTTCTGCACGAGATTGCGCAGCGCCAATTCCAGCAGCACCGGATGGCCCGCTAGCGCAAAGCTGCCGGGACTCGTGAGACCCAGTTCACGGCCCCCGGCATGGGCGTCGGGGGCGAAATCCGAAACCACCCGCCGCGCAACGCCGTCCAGGTCGACGGGCTGCGCCGACTCGTGCAGCTCCGCCCGGCTGGCACGGGCCAGCGCCAGCAGGTGGTGCAGCACCTCCCCTGCGCGCCCGGCGTCCTGCTCCAGCAGCCGCAGCGCCTCCTGCTGCGCCCGGCCCGGCGCCGTGTCCCGCACGCTGCGCGCCTGCAGCGCCAGCGACGCCAGCGGCGTGCGCAGTTCGTGCGCGAATTCGTTGGCCAGCGCCCGTTCCCGGGTCAGCGCGGCGTGGTACCGCTCCACCAGCCGGTTGATCGCATCGACGGTGGCCGACAACTCCTCGTAGCGCACCGGCGCCTGCAGCTTCCGCGCATCCCGGGTGTCCAGTGCATGCACCTGCTCGGCCAGTCGCCGCAGCGGCCTCAGGCCGCGATGGATCGCCATTCCGAGCACCAGCGCGACGGCCGGCAGGAGCCACAGGCCGGGTGCCACCACTTGTTCGGCGATGTCGTCGGCCAGGTCGTCACGCTCCGCCTGCGACAGCATCACGGTCACCCGGTGGGCATGCCCCGAGTCCCAGCGTGAAAAGGACCGCCACGCCCGTGCCGGTGCCCCGACCTGCAGTGTGGCAAAACCTTCGCCCGCATCGAACGCGGGGGCGGGGGCGTCACCGCTGCGCGAGATCAGCCGGCCCTGCGCATCCCACACGACCACGGTCAGCGAGCGCTGGTAGTCGTGCGCCCGCAGGTCGCGGCCATCCGTCAGGCCCCGGGCGCCCTCGGCTTCGCGCAGCCCGCCCGCCGCCAAGGGCAGCAACAGGGAGCTGACGCTGGCAAGATGGCCGTCGGTGAGTTCATCGGCCTCGTGCTCGCCGGTCATGTAGGCAAAGCCGATGAACGCGGCCCACACCAGCGTCAGCGCGCCCAGTGCCCACGCGAGCAAGTGGCGCGTCAACGTCGGGCCGGTGGCGGCACGCAGGTTCATCGGGTGGGCTCCGCCGGCACGTAGTAACCCACGCCACGCACCGTGCGGATCAAGGATTCGCCGAGCTTGCGCCGCAGATGATGGACGTGCACTTCGATGGCATTGCTTTCCAGCCCGCCGTCCCAGTTGTACAGCTGCGTTTCCATCTGCGCGCGCGACAACACCCGCGGCCGCGCTTCGACCAGCGCAAGCAGCACCGAGAATTCGCGCGAGGCCAGTTCAACCGGCACCCCGGACCGCGATACGGTGCGGGCGGCAGGATCGATCTCCAGCTCACCGTAACGGATGGTCGCCTGGGGACGCCCCGTCGTGCGGCGACGCAGCGCGCGCATCCGGGCCGCGAGTTCGTCGGGGTCGAATGGCTTGGTCAGGTAGTCGTCCGCGCCGAGGTCGAGCCCGGCGATGCGCGAGGCGACCTGGTCCCTCGCGGTCATGATCAGGATGGGCGTGGCGGGATCGGGCAGGCGGCCGGGCAACGTGTCCCGCAGCCGGCGCAGCAGCGTGCTGCCGTCGCCGTCCGGCAAACCCAGGTCGAGCAGCACCACGTCGTAGGGTTCGCCGGCCAGGGCGCGCCAACCTTCGGCAACGGTGGCGGTGCAGTCCACGGCATGGCCCGCACGCCCCAAGTGCGCGGCCAGGCCGGCCGCGATGCCTTCATCGTCCTCGACCACCAGCACGCGCATGCGGACATTGTGCGTTAAGGATGACTTAAGGGTGGCCGTTCAGCATCCGGCCCATGAAACTTGGAATGGACAGCGCCAGGACCGAAGCGACCTGGCTGACAGTGGGCTTCGTGGTGCTGGCAATGGCCTGGGACGCAGCCGGGCTGGACCTGCCGCTCGCGCGCCTGGCCGGATCGGCCGCAGGCTTTCCATGGCGGGACCACTGGCTGCTGGCCGCAGTGCTGCACGACGGTGCGCGACGCCTGTCCTGGCTGTTGGCGCTGGCCCTTTGCTTGTCCGTATGGTGGCCGCTCGGCGTCCTGAAGCAGCTGCCGCAGGGACGGCGGCTTCAACTGGCCATCACCACCTTGCTTGCCGCGCTGGTCGTGTCGATGCTGAAGGTCGGCAGCCACACCAGCTGTCCTTGGGAGCTCAACGAGTTCGGAAGCGTCGCACGCTACGCCACGCACTGGACCCTGCGGAGGGACGGCGGCACGGGGCGCTGCTTCCCCGCCGGGCACGCGGCATCGGGGTTCAGCTTCGTGGCGGCTTACTTTGCTTTCCGGCCCTTCGACCGTGCAGCGGCGCGCCACTGGCTGGCGGCGGCGGTCGGCGCCGGCCTCGTCCTGGGGCTGGCGCAGCAATGGCGCGGCGCGCATTTCATGAGCCACACCCTGTGGACCGCAGCGATCTGCTGGATCGTTGCTATCGCCATCGACGCCGGCTGGCCGCGCGGCGCGAAAGCGGCAAGGGCATGACCTTGCGGCCGCAGGACCCCCGCGCCATTGCGCTGTCCACCCTGGTGGCCTGGACGACACTCTGGATCGTGCTGGCCGGAAACGCGCCGTTGTGGCGCGAGTTGCAGGTGCGCGGCCTGCTGGAGGCGAAAAGCGGATGGCTGCTGGCGGGCACCCTGGCCGGCATGCTCGCGGCCGGACTCTTCGCGCTCCTGAGCCTGCTGGCATGGCGTCCGGTCCTCAAGCCGACCCTGGTCCTGCTGCTGTTCTCCTCCGCGCTGGCGGCTCATTTCATGTGGACCTACCACATCGTCATCGACAGCAGCATGGCGGCCAACACGCTGCAGACCGACTGGCACGAGGTGCGGGCGCTGTTGTCGCCGCGCCTGTTCGCCGTGGTCCTGCTGACCGGGGCACTTCCGTCCTGGCCGGTGTGGCGACTCCCCGTCGCGCGCCGGCCCTGGCAACGGCAGGCGCTGCGCAACGCCATCGGCGCACTGGGCGGCCTCGCGGTTCTGGGCGGACTGCTGCTGCTCAGCTTCCAGCCCCTGGCATCGACCATGCGCAACCACAAGGACCTGCGCTACCTCATGAATCCCTTCAATACGTTGTATGCGGCAGGCCAGGCCGCATACAGCGGCAAGCGCACGCAGGCCGACGTGGCGCGCCTCGGCCTCGATGCGCGCGTCGCACCGCCCGCCGCAGGCGCCAAGCCCCGCTTGCTGCTGCTGGTGCTGGGCGAGACCGGCCGCAGCGCAAACTTCGGCATCAATGGCTATGCGCGCGAGACCACACCGGAGCTGGCCCGCGCTGGCGTCGCGACCTTCCGCAACGCATGGTCTTGCGGCACCAGCACCGCCGCGTCCGTGCCCTGCATGTTCTCGAACCTCGGCCGCGCGGGCTTCTCCGCCCGCGAACGGGATTCCGAGAACCTGCTGGACGTGCTGCAGCACGCCGGCCTGGCGGTGCTGTGGATCGACAACCAACCCGGGGGCTGCAAAGGGGTCTGCGCCCGCATCCCCACCGCCGACACTTCCGGCGCGCGGGATCCTCGCTTCTGCGCACGCGGCGAATGCCACGACGAAATCCTGTTGGCCGGGCTGGAGGAACGCATCGCCGCCCTGCCCGAGGCACGGCGGCGCCTGGGCGTGGTCGTGGTGTTGCACCAGATGGGGAGCCATGGCCCCGACTACGCGCAACGCAGCCCGCCCGCATTCAAGCGGTTCATGCCGGAGTGCGCCAGCAGCCACCTGCCGGATTGCAGCCGCGAGGGCCTGCGCAACGCATACGACAACACCATCGCGTACACCGACCATGTGCTGGGGTCGGCCATCGGCTGGTTGCGGCAGCGCGCCGACTACGACGGGGCCCTGCTTTACGTCGCCGACCACGGGGAGTCGCTCGGCGAAAACAACCTCTATCTCCATGGGTTGCCGTACGCGCTGGCACCCGACGTACAGAAGCACGTGCCGTGGATCACCTGGTTGTCCCCGTCGTTCCAGCAGCGCACCGGCGTGACGCTGCCCTGCCTGCAACGCCAGGCGGACCTTCGGGTCACGCACGACCACCTGTTTCACTCCGTGCTGGGCCTGATGCAGGTTGCCACCTCCGCATACCGCCTGCCACTGGACGCGTACGCAGGCTGCGGTCCTCACTGAGTCGCCGCTACACTGCGGCCATGGACAGCACCGGCGCCTCCGAGCCAGCCACGTGGTGGGTGGCGTGCCTGTGCGCCGCGTGGTGCGGCGTATGCCGCGAATGGCAACCCCTGTTCGCCGACCAGGCGCGCGCGCATCCGCACATGCGTTTCGCGTGGGTGGACGTGGAGGACGAAGACGACGCGATGGGCGAGGTCGATATCGAAACCTTTCCCACGTTGCTGGTCGCTCGCGGTTCCGAAGTCCTCTACCTCGCACCCATCCCGCCCTCGGCGACGCAATTCACCCGCCTCCTCGCCACGCTTGAAGCTCAGCCGGTGCCCGCTCCGGGGCTCCCTGACGACGCGAATGCGCTGCTGCATCGGCTTCGGGCCGAAGTCCTGCCCCGCAACCTGTTCTGACGAGGTAGGGGCACTCCTACACCCAGCAGCATTCGCGCCTGACGAGCGGAGTGCGCGCTTGCAAGCTCAATCGGAACCATGGACGGCAAAGACCGGACATGCAGTTCCAACATTTTTGTTCTTGCAAGGAGATCCCCAAATGGCTTCCAATAATCAGGGCAACCAGGGCGGCAAATCCAACCGTGGTTTTGCTTCCATGGACCCGCAGCGCCAGCGCGAAATTGCCAGCGAAGGCGGCCGTGCCGCCCACGAGAAGGGCACCGCCCACGAGTTCACGTCCGAAGAGGCCCGCGAGGCCGGCCGCAAGGGCGGCATGGCTCGCAGCGCCAATCGCCGTAACGCGATGAAGAGCGAGAGCGGCTCGCACAGCGGCGGCGGCAGCAACAGCTGACACTGGCAGGGCGCCCGCAACGGCGCCCGTCCCGCGACTCAAGACCGCGCAAGCGGTCTTGTTTTTTTCAGTGCGCCTTGTACGGCAGGAACCTGCCCGACAGCACCACTTGCACGCGATCGCCCTGCGGGTCCGCCTGCCGCGTGATGTCCATGGAAAAGTCGATCGCGCTCATGATGCCGTCGCCGAACTCCTCGTGGATCTACTCCTTGATCGTGCTGCCGTACACGTTGACGATCTCGTACCACCGATAGATCAGCGGATCCCTCGGTCCAGCCGATGCCCTGGGACACCTTGGCGCCAATGATCTTTTCGGTGATGTCGTTGCGGTTCATGCTTGGTCCTCGGGCGGCCGCCGGACGCCCCTTCCCAGGACTAGCAACGGCTGTGCCCAGCCGCAGGGCGCCTCAGCCGTCGCCCAGCTGCCACTCGCCGACCAGGCGCACGCGGGCATCCAGGTCTTCCGGCAGGTCCAGCGGCAAGCGCGAGGGCTCGGGCGCTGCCGCCGACACCGGAATGATCGCCGTCGCCTCGAGGCCCGCGGCTGCGCCTTCCTGCGCAGCGCGGGGCAGCGGCAAGGGGAGCTGGAAGACGGCGGAGAAACGCATGAGCTGGACCTTGCCCCCAGTCTAGGCAAGAGTGCGTGACACCGCTGTGACGGACCGCACGGGCCGCGCCTATTTGCGCGCGCTGTGGGCACGCGCCAACGCGAGGTACGCTCAGCGCTCCACCGCGCGTTCGAGCTGCGCCTTCGACATCGTCGACCGGCCGGCGATGCCCTTGCGCTTGGCCTCTTCGTACAGCTGGTCCCGGGTGCGGCCGCCTTCACCGCTGTGCGAGCGCTGCCCGCCGCGTTTCGACGCCGGCATGTCGCGCAGGGATTGCGCACTCGCGTGCTTGGCTTCGCCGTGCTGCGCGCGCTCCTTGTTGACGGTACGGGCCGCGATTTCCTCGGCCACCTTTTCGCTCTTGCCGCGGCCCTTCAGGCCGTCCTTGATGTGCTCGTACTGGCGTTCGCGCTTGTCGCTCCACGTCTTGGGCATGTTGGTCTCCTGGTGCTGGTTACGAGAATGGACAGGCGCCGATGCGGACTCGGACCGATCGGGCTCGGCCGGGGACGAGATGTCGCCCAGCGACACGGCCACGTCCACTTGAGGATGCCGCCACTCCTTTTCAAATCTAGCGATGACGTTGCTCCGGCGTGTCGGAAGGCTCGGAACCTCGCGTAGGACGCGCCGCAGGCTTGATCGGCCGCGGGCCGGCGGTCACGGCGTGCCGGAAGCCACCAGGGTGGAAAGCGGCAGCGCGGCCATCTCCTGCAGCAGGGCGGCCAGCTGCGCGGCGGCTGCGTCGAGGACCGCCGCGCCCTTCTGCGCTGTCGCCGCGGCCGCATTGCCGGCGGCGCCCTCGGTGTTGTAGTCCCGCATGGCCCAGCCCAGCTTGGCGCTGCGGCCGTTGCCCAGCACGGGATAGGCCGCCGCGCGCTGCCGTGAAGTCGACGGGAAGTCACGCGCCTGCGCCATGCGCACGCCAGGCGCCTGCAACGCCAGCATCAGCGAGGTTTCGATGTCACCCGCATGCACGCCGAAGCGGTGCTCCCCGGCGCTGAAGAGGCCGTCGACGGCTTCGCCGAGCGGCAGGTTCCACCAATTGCAGCCGTACACGATGAGGTCGCAGCGCACGCGCAACTCGCGCGCCACGATGTCCAGCAAGCTGGCCTGGCCCCCGTGGCCGTTGAACAGCAGGAGCTTCTTCACCCCCGCGCGTGCGACCGACTCACCCAGCGCGACCCAGGTGGCGATGACCGTTTCGATCGGCAGGGTCAGGGTGCCGGGGAAGTCCGCGTGCTCCGGGCTGTAGCCGACTTGCTGGGTCGGGAGCACCAGCACCGGCAGATCGGCCGGCAACTGCGGCAAGGCCCGGGCGACGATGCCGTCGACGATCGCCCGGTCCACGGACAAGGGCAAATGCGGCCCGTGCTGCTCGGTGGCGCCCACCGGCAGGACGGCCACCGTCCGCGCCGGGTCGATCCCCGCGAAATCGGTGGTGCCCAGGTCGGCCCAGAAGCGGGAAGGGAGTGCCATGGGCGGCATCTTACGAGAGCGCCGACGTGTGCACGCCGGGCCTCAGGACAGCGCGTGCTGCGCCGCCTTCACGATGCTTGCCGCGTCCACGCCGAAGAAGTCGCGCAAGGCAGCCCGGGTGTCGCTGCGCCCGAAGCCGTCGGTGCCCAGGGTCACGTACCGGCGGCCCTGGGGGACGAAGGCGCGGATGCTCTCCGGCACCGCCCGCACGTAGTCGCTGGCGGCGATCACCGGGCCCTTGCCGGCCAGTTGCGCCGTCACGTAGGCAATGGCGTCGCGCGTTCCCGCGTTCGCGTGCTGCTCGCAGGCCATGCCGTCGCGCGCCAGCTCGCTCCAGCTCGTCACGCTGAACACTTCCGTGGGGATGCCGTCGGCTGCGAGCTGCTGCGCCGCCTGGATCACCTCCATGAGGATGGCGCCCGAGCCCAGCAGGGTGACGGGCTGGCGGGCGGTGGCGTCGCCGTAGCGCGCGTACCGGTAACAGCCACGGATCACGCCTTCGCCGGCGTCCGGCGGCAAGTCCGGCTGCGCGTAGTTCTCGTTCATCAGCGTGACGTAATAGAAGACGTCGCGCTGCTCCACCAGCATCTCGCGCATGCCCCGATCCACGATCACCGCCATCTCGCCGGCGAAGGCGGGGTCGTAGGCCTTGCAATTGGGAATGGTGGCCGCCACCAGGTGGCTGCTGCCGTCCTGGTGCTGCAGGCCCTCGCCGCCCAGCGTGGTGCGCCCGGAAGTGGCGCCCAGCAGGAAACCGCGCGAGCGCTGGTCGGCCGCCGCCCAGATGGCGTCGCCCACGCGCTGGAAGCCGAACATCGAGTAGTAGATGTAGAACGGCAGCATGGCGTAGCCATGGACGCTGTAGCTGGTTGCCGCGGCCGTCCAGCTGGCTATCGCGCCCGCTTCGCTGATGCCCTCCTCCAGGATCTGGCCGTCGAGCGCTTCGCGATAGGACAACACCGAGCCGATGTCCTCCGGCTCGTAGCTCTGGCCGGCGCTGGAGTAGATGCCCACCTGCTTGAACAGGTTGGCCATGCCGAAGGTGCGCGCCTCGTCGGCCACGATGGGCACGATGCGCGGGCCGAGCCGCGGGTCCTTCAGCAGGCCGCCCAGCAGCCGCACGAAGGCCATGGTGGTGGACATCTCCTTGCCGCCGGCCTGCAGTGCGAACTGGGCGTAGCTGCCCGCGTCGGGCACCGGCACGATGTCGCAGGTGGTCAGCCGCCTGGGCAGGTAGCCGCCCAGCGCCGCCCGCCGCGCATGGAGGTAGCGCATTTCGGGGCTGTCTTCGGCCGGCCGGTGGAATGCAAGCCCCTTGGCCTCTTCGTCGGACAGCGGCAGGTTGAACCGGTTGCGGAATTCCAGCAGCGCCGCGTCGTCCAGCTTTTTCTGGCTGTGGGTCGTCATCCGGCCCTGCCCCGCGGCACCCATGCCGTAACCCTTCTTGGTGTGCGCCAGGATCACGGTGGGCTGGCCGCGGTGCTTCGCGGCGGCGTCGTAGGCAGCGTGGACCTTCACCAGGTCGTGGCCGCCGCGCTTGAGCCGGTCGATCTGCTCGTCGGTCATGCCTTGCGCCAGGCGCGCCAGCTCCACGTCCTGGCCGAAGAAATGTTCCCGGTTGAAGCGGCCATCCTTCGCCGCAAAGGTCTGCATCTGGCCGTCCACCGTGTGCGCGAAGGCGCGGACCAGCGCATTCGTGGTGTCGCGCGCGAACAGTCCGTCCCAGTCGCTGCCCCACAGCAGCTTGATCACGTTCCAGCCGGCGCCGCGGAACAGCTTTTCGAGTTCGTCGACGATGCGGCCGTTGCCGCGCACCGGGCCGTCCAGGCGCTGCAGGTTGCAGTTGACCACCCACACCAGGTTGTCGAGTTTCTCGCGGGAAGCCAGCGTCAGCGCGCTCATGCTCTCCGGCTCGTCCATTTCGCCGTCGCCGAACACCCCCCAGACCTTCCGGTCGGCGCAGTCCACCAGTTGGCGGTGCGTGAGGTAGCGCATGAAGCGCGCGTGGTAGATCGAGCTGATCGGCCCGATCCCCATCGAACCGGTGGGAAACTGCCAGAAGTCCGGCATCAGCCAGGGATGCGGGTAGCTGGAAAGGCCGCGCGCGCCCTGTTGCGGCGCGGTGATCTCCTGCCGGTAGTGCGCCAGGTCTTCCGCGGTGAGGCGTCCTTCCAGGTAGGCCCGCGCATAGACGCCGGGGGCGCTGTGCGGCTGGAAGAACACCAGGTCGCCGCCGTGCTGCTCGTTGCGGGCGCGAAAGAAGTGGTTGAAACCCGCCTCGAACAGGTCGGCCGCGCTGGCATAGCTGGCGATGTGGCCACCGAGTTCGCCGTACGCGCTGTTCGCCCGCACCACCATGGCCAGCGCGTTCCAGCGCATGATCGACGCGAGTTTCTCCTCGATGGCGAGGTCGCCGGGAAACACCGGCTGGCGCTCGACCGGCACGGTGTTGACGTAAGGCGTCACCAATTCCGGCGACCAGGCGACCCGGGGCCCTCGGGCCAGCACGGCCAGCTCATCCAGGATAAAGCGGGCCCGCGCCGGGCCATGCGTGGCCACCAACGCCAGGAAGGCGTCGCGCCACTCCGCGGTTTCCGAGGGGTCGATGTCGCCGGCCTGGCCGGTGAGGTAACGGGTGATGCTGTCGTCGGCCATGCCTGCACTGTAGACATTCCGCGGCGGATGCGCAGAAACCCGTAGGTCATTCCGGGCCACCGGATGTCCACGGGCCCACGCCGCTGTCGGACTCACGCTGACTGCCGGGCAGCCACCATGGCCGCGCACGACGGGTATTTCGCCGAACGACAGGAGCCTCGCGGATTAGCACCATGGAGCCATGGAAACGATTCGCACCGCCACCGTGAACACCGCCAAGGCCGCCTGGATGCGCGCCATGTGGCCGTCGATGGTGCTGAGCGCCGCGATCGCGCTGGACCAGTACACCCGCGGCCCCTCCATCAGCGCCATGCTGCTGACCTACTTCCTGGGTTGACCCCGCCGCCGGCCGTGCCGGCGGAAAGCGGGACAATCCGGACATGACCCAAGAGTTGTTTCGGCAGGACGCTTACCTGCGGGAGACCCCCGCCATCGTGGTCGCCATCGGGGAACAGGGCGTGGTGCTGGACCGGACGGTGTTCTATCCTCTGGGGGGCGGCCAGGCTGGGGACGCCGGAGTGCTGGTGCTGGCGGACGGCCAGGAACTGCTCGTGGCTGACGCCCGCAAGTGCAAGGATCCCGAGGGCAAACCGGTCCCGGGCGTCGCCCACGTGCCTGCGCCAGGCCAGGAGGCGCTGCTGGCGCAGCTTCGTCCTGGCGACTCCGTCGTGGCCCGGATCGACTGGGAGCGCCGGCACAGGCTGATGCGCTTCCATACCACGACGCATTTGCTCTGCCACCTGGTGCCGCAACTGGTGAACGGCTGCTCCATCACGCCGGACTCCGCCCGCCTGGACTTCAACATGACCGATCCGCTCGACAAGGACGTCCTGACGGAAGGCATCGCACGCTTGGTCGCGGCGGCCCACACCGTCGAAGTCGGAGCCATCAGCGACGACGAACTCGACGCCAATCCGGCGCTGGTCAAGAGCATGTCCGTGCAGCCGCCGCGCGGCACCGGCAGCATCCGGACCATCCGCGTCGGCGACGCCATCGACTTCCAGCCCTGCGGCGGCACGCACGTGGCCAACACGTCCGAGATCGGCCGCGTGGTGGTGACCAAGATCGAGAAGAAGAGCGCCACGACCCGCCGGGTGGTGCTGGGTTTCGCATGAGGGGCGGAACTTCGCGGCCGCTGCTGAGCTCCACCGTCCACCCATGACACCTTCGCGCCTGTACGCAGTCCTGCTGGTCGCGGCTGCCGCCCTGCTGGCTCCAAGTGCCTTTGCGCAGGACAAGTCGGTCGCGTCGACGGACCGGACTCGCGCCGAACTGCTCGCCCATGCGCCGGAAGGGATCGCCGCAGGCAAGCCGCTCTGGCTGGGCTTGCGCCTCACCCACCAGCCCGGCTGGCATTCGTACTGGAAGAACCCCGGGGATTCCGGGTTGCCGACCCAGCTCCAGTGGGAATTGCCGGCGGGCATGGACCCCGCGGACATCGCCTGGCCGGCCCCGAAAAAGATGTTCATCGGGCCGCTGGCGAACTACGGCTACGAGGGCACCGTGCTGCTGCCCGTTCCCGTGACGGTGACGCAGTCCTTCAAGCCGTCCCTGTTCGGCGACGCCGAGATCCGGCTCAAGGCGAGCTGGCTGGTGTGCAAGCAGGAATGCATCCCTGAAGAGGGCAGCTTCATGCTGAAGCTGCCGGCGCGCAGCACGACGGCGTTCCACGGCGCTGCGTTCGACGCCGCGGTGGCTGCGCAACCCCGGCCGGTGCTCACCTCTGTCGACAGCATCCTTGCCGGCAGCTCGGCGCGGGTCGACGGGTCCGCGCTCGCCGTCACCGTTCAAGGCCTGCCGGTTGCCCTCCGCGGCAAGAAGCTGGAATTCTTTCCCGAGACGGCCGAAGTGATCGAGCCGGGCGGCGCGTGGACCCAGCAATGGAATGGCGCCACGTGGTCTGCACGGGTCCCTCTGTCGCCACACCGCAGCGCGAGCCCCACGCTCATGCCCGTCGTCGTCACCGCGGACGGGGCGGGCTGGCGCGCCGAACTGAAGGTCGCCGGGCCCTGGCCCCCGGTCGCAGCCCCCACGGCCGTGTCTCCGCGGCTGGAAGCTGCACTGCGCGATGCTGCTGCGCGTCCCGCGTCGGCTCCCATCAGCTTCGCGGCCGCGCTGCTGGGCGCACTGCTCGGCGGCCTGATCCTGAACCTGATGCCTTGCGTGTTCCCAGTGCTTGCCATCAAGGTCGTCGGGTTCACGCGCCACGCGGACGACCGGCGCGGTCATCGCGCGAGCGGACTCGCCTACACCGCCGGTGTGGTCACATCTTTTGCGGCGCTCGGTGCGGCCATGCTCGGGTTGCGCGCCGCCGGCGAGCAATTGGGGTGGGGGTTCCAGCTGCAGTCGCCGATCGTGGTCGCTGCGCTCGCTGCCCTGTTCACGTTGATCGGCCTGAACCTGGCCGGCGTGTTCGAGTTCCGCTCTTTCCTGCCGAGCCGCGTGGCCACGCTGGAAGCCCGCCATCCGGTCACCAATGCCTTCCTCACCGGCGTGCTGGCGGTGGCGATCGCTTCCCCGTGCACCGCGCCCTTCATGGGCGCGTCCCTCGGCCTGGCCATCGGCCTGCCCGCCGCGCAGGCGCTGGCCATCTTCATCGTGCTGGGCCTCGGCATGGCCTTGCCTTATCTCGCCGCGAGCTGGATCCCGGCAGTGGCCCGCTGGCTGCCGCGTCCGGGCGCGTGGATGGACATCTTCCGCCGGTTGATGGCCTTCCCGATGTTCGCCACCGTCGCCTGGCTGGTGTGGGTGCTCGGCCAGCAGAGCGGCATCGACGGCGCCGGCGCGCTGCTCGCCATCCTGGTGGCCCTGAGCATGGTGGTATGGACGCTGGCACTGCGCGGCCGCGCCCGGGCGATCCTGGCCGTCCTGGCGCTGCTGGGCCTCGGCACCGTGGCCTGGAGTACGGGCTCCGCCATCACGCGGGCCGGGCCGGTTACAGCTGCTGCAACGCAGGACCGCTGGCAGCCCTGGGCGGCGGAGCGCGTCGAGCAGCTGGTCGCCGGCGGGCAGCCAGTGTTCGTGGATTTCACCGCCGCCTGGTGCGTGACCTGCCAATACAACAAGCGCACCACGCTCGCCCGGCAGGACGTGATGGCCGGCTTCCAGGCCGCCAATTTCGCACTGCTGCGCGCGGACTGGACGCGCCGCGACCCGGCGATCACCCGTGCGCTGGCGCAATTGGGGCGCAACGGCGTCCCCGTCTACGTCATCTACAAGCCGGGCAAGCCGCCCGTGGTGCTGTCCGAAGTGCTGAGCGCCGACGAAGTGCGCTCCGCGATAGCCCTGTAGTTGCGCCCGGGGCCACTGCGTACACTGGCCTCATGAGCACCATCCACGCGCTGCGCCGGATCCTGGCCACCTGCCGCACGATCGCCGTGGTCGGACTGTCGCCGCAGTGGCATCGCCCGAGCTTCTTCGCGGCCAAGTACATGCTGGAGCACGGTTACCGCATCGTCCCGATCAACCCGTCGGCACCCGAGATCCTCGGCCAGCGCAGCTACCCCAGCGTCGCGGCCGCGGTCGAGGCCGGCGAGAAGATCGACATGGTCGACTGCTTCCGCAAGAGCGCGGACATCCCGCCGCTGGCCGACGAGGCGATCGCCATCGGGGCGAAATGCTTGTGGATGCAGATCGGCGTGATCGACGAAACATCCGCGGCCAGGGCGCGGGCCGCTGGCCTGGACGTGGTGATGGACCGCTGCGTCAAGATCGAGCACGCCCGGCTCTTCGGCGGCCTCAACTGGGCCGGCGTGGATACCAAGGTGATCTCGGCGCGGCGGCCGCAGCAGCTGTTTTATTGACATGGACGAAAAAGACCACGCCTACGGCTTCGGCACCCGCGCGATCCACTCGGGCGCCATTCCGGACCCGGTGACGGGCGCGCGTGCCACGCCCATCCACCAGACCACCAGCTTCGTCTTCGACTCCGCCGAGCACGCCGCCAGCCTGTTCAACCTGCAGACCTTCGGCAACGTCTACAGCCGCATCAGCAACCCCACCGTGGCGGTGCTGGAAGAACGCGTGGCCTCGCTCGAAGGCGGCCGCGCGGCCCTGGCCTGCGCCACCGGGATGGCGGCGCAGATGACGGCGATCCTCGCGATCCTGAAAGCCGGCGACCACATCGTGGCCGCATCCACGCTGTACGGCGGCACGGTGGGACAACTCGGCATCGGTTTCGGCCGGCTCGGCATCGAGACCACCTTCGTCGATCCGGAAGACCCGGACAACTTTCGCCGCGCCATCCGTCCGAACACGCGGGCGGTGTACGGCGAAACCCTCGGCAACCCGCTGGTCAACGTGTTCGACATCGAACCGGTGGCGCGCATCGCCCACGAGCACGGGCTGCCGCTGATCATCGACAACACCGTTGCCAGCCCGTACCTTTGCAACCCCTTCGCCTTCGGGGCTGACATCGTGGTGCACAGCGCGACCAAGTACCTGGGCGGGCACGGGACGACCATGGCCGGCGTGGTCGTGGAATCCGGGAAGTTCGACTGGGGCAGCGGCCTGGCGCGCGAAAAATTCCCGGAGATGCTGGCGCCCAGCCGCGCGTACCACGGCGTGAAGTTCTACGAGACCTTCGGCGACTTCGGCTACACCATGAAGGCCCGGATGGAAGTCAACCGCACCTTCGGCGCGTCGCTGTCACCGCTGAACGCGTGGCTGATCCTGCAGGGCATCGAAACCCTGCACCTGCGCATGCAGGCCCACTGCCGCAATGCGCTGCGCGTCGCTGAATTCCTGAGCGACCACCCGCTGGTGGGCTGGGTGAACTATCCGGGGCTGGAAACTTCCGCGCACCACGCGCTGGCAAAAAAGCAGTTCCGCGCCATCGACGGCAAGCCGGGCTCCTCCGGCATCCTGACCTTCGGCATCCGCGCCGCGGACCCGGTGAAGGCGGGCGAGCGCTTCATCGATGCCTGCGAGTTCCTGAGCCACCTGGCCAACATCGGCGACGCCAAGACGCTGGTGATCCACCCGGCCTCCACCACGCACCGGCAACTCGACGAAGCGGAACTGGCCCGCGCCGGCGTACGGCCGGACATGGTGCGCCTCTCGGTGGGCATCGAGGATGTCGAGGACATCCTGTGGGACGTCGACCAGGCGCTGCGCAAGGCGGTCTCGTAACGCCTGGCGTTGCAGGTCGGGTTGCGCAAAGCGCACCCCGACCCCCTATACCCTCTCCAGCCACACGAACAACCCCGAAATCGGCTGCCGCTGGTCTTCCCGCACCGGCCGACGCTCGAGCGCCGCGAAGCGAAAGCCGTGGGTGTCCGCCAGCCGCCGCAGCCCGGCCTCCGAGTGTGCATACCGCAGGCTGGGCCGCAGCTCGAACTCTTCGCCCAGCGCTTCCTCCACCGTGAACGAGAAGCGGCCGCCTGGCAGCATGACGTTCGCGACCTGGGCGAACACATCGTCGAGCGCCCCGACGTAGACGAACACGTCCGCGGCGACCACCAGGTCGTAGATGTCGGGGCTGCGTGCCAGGAATTCGACGATGTCGCCTTGCTGCAGGCCGTCGTACAGGCCCAGCTCCCGCGCCTTTTCCACCATGTTGGCCGAGAGATCCACGCCCGTCAGCCGGTCGGCCAGCGGCCGCAGGTAGCGGGCGCACAGGCCGGTGCCGCAACCCAGGTCCAGTGCGTTGTGATAGCGGCGGCCGGTCGCCGCCAGCCGGTCCGCCAGCACGGGCGGCGCGTCGTAGCGCAAGGCCGCCACGAGGTGCGATTCGAAGTGCGCCGCATAGTTGTCGAACAGGGTTTCGACATAGCTGCGCGGCGCCTTGCGGGGCGGCTGCCCGGCGTCCAGGCCCGCCAGGTAATAGTGCAGCAGTTCCGGATCGCCACCACGCCCGAGCGCTTCGCGAAAAGACTCGGCCGCATCGTCAAGCAGGCCGAGTTCCTTGAGCACCGTGCCGCGCAAGCGCCAGATCGTGGCACTGCCGGAGTCGCGGGCGAGCGCGCGGTCGAACATCTGCAGCGCTTGCGCCGGCACGCCGATTTCGGCCAGCGCGGTGCCGCAGTGCCCCAGCGCCTCCGCGTTGTCGGGCTCCAGCGTCACCGCCTCCTGCAACAGGGTGAGCGCCTCGTCGGGGCGGCCGAGCTTGATCCGCACGGCGCCGAGATTGGTCAGCACCGAAGGCCGGCCCGGGGTGAGCGCCAGCGCCTCGGTGAATTTGCGCTCCGCCTCCAGCCAGCGGCCGGCCTCGTAATGGCCCACGCCCTCGAGGAACAACAACCGTGCCTGCTCGAAAGTACTGTCCATGCCCACTCCTGAAGCAAGATCATAGGGCCTGCGACAATCACCCTCCGATGGCATTTCCCCCGCTCACCAACGACACATTCCTGCGCGCATGCCTGCGCCAGGCCACGCCGTACACGCCGTTGTGGTTGATGCGCCAGGCCGGCCGCTACCTGCCCGAATACAAGGCCACGCGCGCCCGCGCCGGCAGCTTCATGGGGCTGGCCACCAACGTGCAGTACGCCACCGAGGTCACGCTGCAGCCGCTGGAGCGGTTCGACCTCGACGCTGCCATCCTGTTCTCGGACATCCTCACCGTGCCCGATGCCATGGGGCTGGGTCTGAGCTTCGCCGAGGGCGAAGGCCCGAAGCTGGCGCGCCCGCTGCGCGACGAGGCTGCCGTCGCCGCGTTGCGTGTTCCGGACCTGGACCAGCTGCGCTACGTGTTCGACGCGGTCACGTCGATCCGCGGTGCACTGCAGGGCCGCGTGCCCCTCATCGGTTTTTCCGGCAGCCCATGGACACTGGCCTGCTACATGGTGGAAGGCAGCGGTTCCAGGGACGACTGGCGCGGCGTCAAGAGCATGCTGTACAGCCGGCCGGACCTGATGCACCGCATCCTCGCCATCAACGCCGAGGCGGTGGCCGCGTACCTGAACGCCCAGATCGATGCCGGTGCGCAAGCCGTGATGGTGTTCGACAGCTGGGGCGGCGCGCTGGCCGCCCGCGCTTTCCCGGAATTCAGCCTCGCGTACACGGCATCGGTGCTTGCCAGGCTGAAACGCCATGGCGCCGACGGCCAGGTGGTTCCGCGCATCGTCTTCACCAAGGGTGGGGGCCTGTGGCTCGACCAGATGGAGCGGCTCGACTGCGACGTGCTGGGTGTCGACTGGACGGTGAGCCTCGCCAAGGCGCGCGCGCTGGTGGGCGCCTCGAAGGCGTTGCAGGGCAACCTCGATCCCGCCGTGCTGTTCGCGCCGCCCGAGCAGGTCGGCGCCGAGGCCCGCCGCGTGCTCGAGGAGTTCGGCGCGCCGCACGAGGGCAACGGCCCCGGGCCCACGCACATCTTCAACCTGGGACACGGCATCAGCCAGTTCACGCCGCCCGAAAACGTGCATGCACTGGTCGAAGCGGTGCATTCTCATTCGAAGCACATGCGAGCGCGTTGAACGCACACTCCGCGGTTTGCATTAGGGAGTTCCCTAGCTGACACATGACAGGAAAATGGGCTCGCGCCTTGACTTATGCACAAAAACTGTGTTGCGGGGTCCGGACGGCGGGATGGGGGCCATTTCGCCGCTTCAAAAACAGTAGCGCACGTAAGTGCTTGATTTTGTTGAAGATGCGTTTGGATGCAGATTCCCGCCCCGACGCCGCAAGCCATTGATCTGTCAGGCCTGCGGGCGCTCCCGAGGGGGTCTATCCCCAAACTTATCCACAAGAAAATGCACCCCAGGACAAACGACTGTGGAATCAACGACTTACCCGGGTTTTCGCGATGTTTGCTTAAGCACTGCTCCTAAGCTCACGAACGGATGAGCGAGATCGTCCATGTCGTGGTCCCGACGCCGGCCCACAGTTCCCTGAGCGAGCCCCTCACCTATGCCAGTGAGTTGCCACTTTCGCCGGGCAGCTTGGTGCGCGTGCCTCTCGGCAAACGCGAAGTTTGCGGCGTGGTCTGGGACGCGCCGGCGGAACCGTCGGCCCCGCCTCCTGCCCAGCTCAAGCGCGTGGGCGGTGTCCTGGATGGGCTGCCGCCTTTGTCCGCGCACTGGCGCCAGCTCGTCGGTTTTGCAGCCGGGTACTACCAGCGCAGTCTCGGCGAGGTGGCCCTCGCCGCGTTGCCGCCCCAGCTGCGGGAGCTGGACGCCGGCCAACTCGCCCGCCGCCTCAAGCGCGCAGCCGCCGCCGCGGGCGCGCCAGCGCAAGCAACCCGGCCGGACCTGACGGCCGACCAGCAGCGCGCGCTGGACGCGATTGCGGCGCAAGACGGCCCCTTCCTTCTCTTCGGCGCCACCGGCAGTGGCAAGACCGAGGTGTACCTGCGGGCCATGGAAACCTTGCTGGCGCGCGATGCGCAGGCGCAGGGCCTGGTGCTGGTCCCGGAGATCAACCTGACGCCGCAACTCCAGGCGCGCTTCGTCGAGCGCTTCGGCGCCGACGCGGTGGTGCCGCTGCACAGCGGCATGACCAACCCGCAGCGCCTGCGCAGCTGGATCTCGGCGCACTCCGGCACGGCCCGCATCGTCCTGGGCACCCGGATGGCGGTCTTCGCGTCGCTGCCGCGGCTGGGCCTGGTCATCGTCGACGAGGAGCACGACCCCAGCTACAAGCAGCAGGAGGGCGCGCGCTATTCGGCACGCGACCTCGCCATCTACCGCGGCCGCACCGAGGGCGTGAAGGTGGTGCTGGGATCGGCCACGCCGTCGCTGGAAAGCTGGCAGGCCTGCGACCGCGGCCGCTACCGCTGCCTGGAGATGCCGGACCGCGTGGGCGCCGGCGCCCTGCCCGCCGTGCGCGTGGTCAACATGAACCACCAGCCGCGGGGCACGCTGTTCTCGCCGCCGCTGCTGGCCGCGATCCAGGCGCGCATCGCCCGCGGCGAGCAGTCGCTGGTGTTCCTCAACCGCCGGGGCTACGCGCCGGTGCTGGCCTGTGGCTCCTGCGACTGGCGCAGCGAATGCAGCCATTGCAGCGCGTTCCGCGTCTTCCACAAGATCGACCGCACGCTGCGCTGCCACCACTGCGGCTACACCGAACGGGTGCCGCGCGCCTGCCCCAAGTGCGGCAACGTGGACGTCGCACCGCTGGGCCGCGGGACCGAGCGGCTGGAGGAGCAGCTGGCCGAATTGCTGGCGGACGCACGGCGGCAGGATGGCACGCCGGTGCGCATCGCGCGCATGGATGCGGACAGCACCCGGCTCAAGGGCGCCCTGGAGCAGCAGCTGGCGCAGGTGCATTCCGGCGAGGTGGACGTGCTGGTCGGCACCCAGATGGTGACCAAGGGGCACGACTTCCGAAGCATCACGCTGGTGGCCGCCGTGAACCCGGACTCGGCGCTGTTCTCGAGCGACTTCCGCGCGCCGGAGCGGCTGTTCAGCCTGCTGATGCAGGCGGCCGGCCGCGCCGGCCGCGATGCCGCACACGCCGCAGCCAGCGAGATGTGGGTGCAGACGTTCAACCCCGACCATCCCCTGTTCGTGGCGCTGAAGAAGCACGACTTCCCCGCGTTCGCCGCGCAGCAATTGCGGGAGCGGCGCCAGGCCGCCATGCCGCCGTTCGCTTTCCAGGCGTTGCTGCGGGCCGAAGCCCGCACCCAGGAGGTGGCGCAAGCATTCCTGCAGGCGGCCGCGGATGCGAGCGCCGGGCTGGAGGGCGGGGGGCACGTCGTCGTCTACGCGCCCGTCCCCATGGCAGTGCAGCGGGTGGCGAACGTGGAACGCGCGCAGCTGCTGCTGGAAAGCGGCTCGCGGCCGGCGCTGCAGGCCTTCCTGTCCGCATGGCAGCCGGTGCTGCAGGACCTCAGGACGAAGGGGTTGATCCGGTGGGCGGTGGACGTGGATCCGCTGGCGGTGTGATGTCGGGGTTCGCTGTCGCGAAACCCGACCTGCGATGCGGAACGGCGCACCAGGCAGGCCGGGTTTCGCGCGAAGCCGAACCCCGGCAGCGACTTACGCATCGTCCTTCATCGCCAACGCCGCCTCATACAACCCATTGCGCGGCGCCCCCGTGATCTCCGATGCGAGCTTCACCGCCGTCTTCACCGGCAACTCCGCCAGCAGCAGCTGCAGCACCCGCCGGGGTGCTGCTTCATCGGCCACCACCGGCGTTCCGTGCAGCAGGAGCGCGAACTCCCCCCGAAGGCGCTGCGGCGAACCCTGAACCCAGGCGGTCAGCCCCGAGCACGGGACGGTGGCGATTTCCTCGAACTGCTTGGTCAGTTCGCGCCCGATCGTGACCTCCCGCTCGCCCAGCACCGCCAGCGCCTGAGCGACGGCCGCGATGCGATGCGGGGCCTCCAGCAGCACGATCGGACGGCTTTCCTGCCGCAACGATTCGACGGCTTGCTGGCGCTCTCCTGCCTTGGTGGGCAGGAAGCCGTGGAACACGAAACCCTGCCCGTCGCCGCCGGCCCCGCCCGCGCTGACGATCGCCGTGACACTGCTCACGCCCGGCACCGGCACCACGACGCAACCCGCCGCGCGCGCCGCGGCCACCAGCCGTGCCCCCGGATCGCTGACGCCCGGGGTGCCCGCGTCGCTGGCGTACGCGATGCGCTGGCCGGACTGCAGCCGGCGCACGACCTCCTGCGCCGCTTCCGCCTCGTTGTGCTGGTGCACGGCAAGCGTCGGCTTGTCGATCCCGTAGGCGCGCAGCAGGGCCTGCGTGTGCCGGGTGTCCTCGCAGGCCACGGCATCCACCAGTTGCAGGACGTGCAGGGCGCGCAGCGTGATATCCGCCAGGTTCCCGATCGGCGTGGCCACCACATACAGCCCCGGCTGCGGATAATGCTGCGCAGCCGCTGCATCGCGGGCCGCGGCCAGCGCAGGGGCAAAGGAAGCGGTCAATCGGACTCCTTCGAGGGGGCAGGCATGACGACCAAAGCCGAAGGCGACGCGGCCGAACACCGCGCGCTCACCTACCTGCGCGGCCGCGGGCTGCGGCTCGTCACGCGCAATTATCGGACGCCGGGCCGCGGGGGCGGAGAGATCGACCTGGTGATGCGCGATGCCGACGGGACGCTGGTGTTCGTGGAGGTCCGCAAGCGCGCCAGCGCATCGCACGGCGGCGCCGCGGCAAGCGTGGGATTCATGAAGCAGCGGCGGATCGTTTTCGCCGCGCGCCATTACCTGATGCGGGTGGCGCAGCCGCCGCCATGCCGGTTCGACGTCATCAGCATGGAAGGCGGCGGCATCCAGTGGATGCGCGCCGCCTTCGATGCCGGCTGAGGCCCGCCTTCAGACGCGCCCCAGCTGGAGTACCGCAGTGCTTAGTTGCGGTCGGCCTTGGGAGCCATCGGGGCCGGCTCGGCCGGTGCCGGGGCGGCGCCCATCTGCTGCTGTTCCACCACCGGGGCCGGGGCGGGCGCCTGGGCCACCGCGACCGGGGCCGGGGCGGGAGCGGGCTCCACGCGCGCAACTTCCCGCACCGTGGTGACCTGGGCGGTCTGGACCTGGTCCAGCAGGGCCGGCACGCCGGTTTCCCCCATGGAGGTCAGGTGCGTGCTTTGCTGGCCGGCGGCCAGGGCGGGGTTGGCGACGAAGGGGTTGGGGGGAACACCCTGGGCCACGGCGACGCCGATCACGGCCACAGCGGACAGGCCGGCAGCCAGGCCAGCGATTTTTTTCAGAACAGCCATTGCAACTCTCCTAGAACTTGATTTGTTGAAAACTTGAAGACGGCGGGCATCGAAGCCAGCGGTGTTCAGAATAGTGAACTCGCATCGCGGCGCAGTCGGTTGTGCTCGGCACCGCTTGTGGGGCCGCGTCCGGCATGGCGTCGGCCATTTTTTCCCGCGGCCGTCCGAGCAGGACTACAGCGCCATTGGATGCGCAACATCCGCATCACGCGCGTAACAAGCTTCACGCGCACGCAATGAAGCAGACATTCGTTGCCATGGGCTGGGGCGGTATCATCAAGACCATGCTCGAGCAACGCATACAGCAGAACTTCATCGACAGCGCGGACCTGAAGTACCAGTCCGCGCAGACCCTGAGCAAACCCATCGCGCAGGCGGTGCAGGCCATCCTGGCTTGCGTCACCAGCGGCGGCAAGGTGCTCGCGTGCGGCAACGGCGGCTCCGCGGCCGACGCGCAGCACTTCTCCGCGGAGTTCGTCGGGCGTTTCGAACGCGAGCGGCCCGAGCTGGGCGCGATCGCACTCACGACGGACAGCTCCATCCTGACCGCCATCGCCAACGACTACGACTACAACCGGATCTTTTCCAAGCAGGTGCGCGCGCTGGGCCAGGCCGGCGACGTGCTGCTGGCGCTGTCCACCAGCGGCAACTCCGGCAACGTGCTGGCAGCCATCGAGGCGGCGCACGAACGGGAGATGACGGTGGTGGCCCTCACCGGGCGGGGCGGCGGCAAGATGGGCGGCGTGCTGCGCGAGACCGACGTGCACATCTGCATTCCGCACGAGCGCACCGCCCGCATCCAGGAAGTGCACATCCTGGCGCTGCATTGCATCTGCGACGGCGTCGATGCCCAGCTCCTCGGCGACCAGGACAACCCGACATGAAACGCAAGTCCCCTTTCTCCTTTCCCGTCGCGTCGATCGTGGCGGCACTGCTGGCCGCGTCGCTTGCCGGCTGCGCGCAGCTGGTCGTCGGAGGCGCCGCCGTCAGCAGCATGATCATGACGTCCGAGCGGCGGAGTTCCGGCGCGCAGGTCGACGACGAGTCCATCGAATTCCACGGCGCCCGCCGGCTCAATGAAATCGCGGGGGACCTCTCGCACTTCAACATCACCAGCTACAACCGCCAGGTGCTCCTGACCGGTGAAGTGGCGACGGAGGCGGAGAAGCAGCAGGCCGAGCAGGTCGTCAGCCGGGTCAACGCCGTGCGCGGCGTGGTCAACGAACTGGCGGTGAGGGCCCCGACGACGCTGGCGCAGCGTTCCGGGGACGTGCTGATCACCGGCAAGGTGCGTGCGTCCATCGTCGATGCTTCGGACCTGCAGTCCATCCACTTCAAGGTGGTGACCGAGCGCTCCACGGTCTACCTGATGGGCCGGGTGACCGCTCGCGAGGCTGATCGGGCCACGCAGATCGCCCGGCAGATCAATGGCGTGCAACGGGTCGTGCGCGTTTTCGAAGTGGTGTCCCCGGAGGAACTGCACCTCGCGCCCGCGCCCGCGCCGGTCAACACGGTGACGCCGGCCCCTGCCCCCGCGCCCCTTGCGGCACCCGCCCCTGCGCCGCAGCCTGCTCCCGCGGGCGCCGTCTCCACGCCGGTGCGCTGAGGATCCCTACCGGATGCGGCGGATCAGGCTGGACGTGTCCCAGCGGTTGCCGCCCTGCGCCTGGATGTCCGCATAGAACTGGTCGACCAGCGCCGTGACGGGCAGCCGGGCGCCGTTGCGCTTGGCTTCCTCGAGCACCAGGCCGAGGTCCTTGCGCATCCAGTCGACGGCGAAGCCGAACTCGAACTTGCCGGCGATCATCGTCTTGCCACGGTTGTCCATCTGCCAGCTCTGCGCCGCGCCCTTGCCGATGACCTCGAGCACCTGTTCCATGTCCAGCCCGGCCTTCATGCCGAAGGCGATGGCCTCCGACAGTCCTTGCACCAAGCCCGCGATGGCCACCTGGTTGACCATCTTGGCGAGCTGGCCCGCGCCGCTCGGGCCGAGCAGCGCGAACGCGCGCGCGTAGGCCATCGCGACCGGCTTCACGGCTTCGAACGGCGCCGGCTCGCCGCCGCACATCACGGTGAGCAGGCCGTTCTGCGCGCCGCCCTGGCCGCCGGACACCGGCGCATCGACGAACTGCAAGCCGCGGCGGGCCGCTTCGGCGGACAGCTCGCGGGCGACGTTGGCCGAAGCGGTGGTATGGTCCACGAAGACGGTGCCTGGCTTCATCGCACCGAATGCGCCCTGGTCGCCGAGAGTGATCGACCGCAGGTCGTCGTCGTTGCCGACGCAGCTGAACACGATGTCGCAGTCGGCCACCGCTTCACGCGGAGTCGGCGCGGCACTGCCGGTGAATTCCTTGCACCAGGCCTGCCGTTTTTCGGCGCTGCGGTTGTAGACCGTGACGCGGTGCCCGGCCAGTGCCAGGTGCCCGGCCATGGGAAAACCCATCACGCCAAGGCCGAGGAACGCGACCTTGCGGGCAGGGGTGGATTCGTAGGTTTTGGGGTTGGTGCTGGCCATGCCTTACTTTATCAGCGATGGCCAAACACCTGAAAGCCAACCACCGGACGCAGAAGGCGCAGAAGTTACGCAGAAATCGCAGATGAACAGCCCATAAAAAATGGGTTCCTTTTGCGTCTTCTGCGTAACTTCTGCGCCTTCTGCGCCCGGTTGTCCGCTCCCGCTTTCACACGATGGCGAGGTGCTCCGTACCCGCCGACAAGTCCTGGGACTTCGCGCGTTGCGAATTCAGCTTGATCTGCAGCCGCAGGTCGTTCACCGAATCGGCGTTGCGCAGCGCGTCCTCGTACGTGATGACGTTGTTCTCGTACAGGTCGAACAGCGCCTGGTCGAAGGTCTGCATGCCCAGGTTGCGGCTCTTCTTCATGATCTCCTTGATCTCGGAGACCTCGCCCTTGAAGATCAGGTCGGAGATCAGCGGAGTGTTCAGCAGCACCTCCACTGCGGCGCCGCGGCCCTTGCCGTCCTGCTTGGGCACGAGGCGCTGGGACACGAAGGACTTCAGGTTCAGCGACAGGTCCATCAACAGCTGCGGCCGGCGCTCCTCGGGGAAGAAGTTGATCACCCGGTCCAGCGCCTGGTTGGTGCTGTTGGCGTGCAGCGTGGCCATGCACAGGTGGCCGGTTTCGGCGAAGGCGATGGCGTGTTCCATCGTCTCGCGGTCGCGGATTTCGCCCATCAGGATCACGTCCGGCGCCTGCCGCAACGTGTTCTTCAGGGCCGCCTCCCAGCTGTCGGTGTCCAGGCCCACTTCGCGCTGCGTCACCACGCAGTTCTTGTGCGGGTGCACGAATTCCACCGGGTCCTCGATGGTGATGATGTGGCCGTAGCTCTGTTCGTTGCGCCAGTCGACCATCGCCGCCAGCGTCGTCGACTTGCCCGAGCCGGTGGAGCCGACCAGGATGACCAGGCCGCGCTTGGACATCACCACTTCCTTGAGCACTTGCGGCACGCCCAGCCCGTCGATGGTCGGCAGGACCTGCGGGATCACCCGCAGCACCATGCCCACCTTGGACTGCTGCACGAAGGCGTTGACGCGGAAGCGGCCGACGCCCGGCGGCGAGATGGCGAAGTTGCATTCCTTGGTGCGTTCGAACTCCGCGGCCTGCTTGTCGTTCATGATCGACCGCGCCAGCGCCAGCGTGTGCGATGCGTTCAGCGGTTGCGGCGAGACCTTGGTGATCTTGCCGTCGACCTTGATGGCCGGCGGGAAATCGGACGTGATGAACAGGTCGCTGCCGTTGCGGCCGACCATCAGCTTCAACAGGTCGTTGATGAATTTTGTCGCCTGATCGCGTTCCATGGTGGCGCTCTCCTTAAGACTGCTGGTGGGCTGCTTCGATCAGCCCGGAAAGTTCTCGGGAATCTTGGCCTTGCTCCGCGCTTCGGCCGCGCTGATCTGGTTGCGCTTGACGAGGTCCGTGAGGTTCTGGTCGAGCGTCTGCATGCCGACGCTGTTGCCGGTCTGGATCGAAGAGTACATCTGCGCCACCTTGGCTTCGCGGATCAGGTTGCGGATGGCCGAGGTGGCCAGCATGATCTCGTGCGCCGCCACGCGGCCGCTGCCGTCCTTGGTCTTGCACAGCGTCTGCGAGATCACGGCCTGCAGCGACTCCGACAGCATGGCGCGGACCATCTCCTTCTCGTCCGCCGGGAACACGTCGATCACGCGGTCGATGGTCTTGGCGGCGCTGGAGGTGTGCAGCGTGCCGAACACCAGGTGGCCGGTTTCCGCCGCGGTCATGGCCAGGCGGATGGTTTCCAGGTCCCGCATTTCGCCCACCAGGATGCAGTCCGGGTCCTCCCGCAGCGCCGAGCGCAGCGCATTGGCGAAGGACAGCGTCATCGGTCCCACTTCGCGCTGGTTGACCAGGCACTTCTTGGACTCGTGCACGAACTCGATCGGGTCTTCCACCGTCAGGATGTGGCCGTATTCGGTTTCGTTCAGGTGGTTCACCATCGCCGCCAGCGTGGTGGACTTTCCCGAGCCGGTGGGGCCGGTCACCAGCACCATGCCGCGCGGCTTGAGGGCCAGGTCCTGGAAGATCTTGGGGGCGTTCAGCTGCTCCAGCGTCAGGATCTTGGAGGGAATGGTCCGGAACACGGCGCCGGCGCCGCGGTTCTGGTTGAAGGCGTTGACCCGGAAGCGCGCCAGGCCCTCGATCTCGAACGAGAAGTCGCACTCCAGGAACTCTTCGTAGTTCTTGCGCTGGGTGTCGTTCATGATGTCGTACACCATGGCGTGGACCTGCTTGTGGTCCATGGGGTCGACGTTGATGCGGCGCACGTCGCCGTGCACGCGGATCATGGGCGGCAGGCCGGCCGACAGGTGCAGGTCCGACGCCTTGTTCTTGACGCTGAAAGCGAGCAGCTGGGTAATATCCACGGATCCCCTCTTCTTTATGGTCCTGCCCGGCGCGCAGGGGCACGGGTAGCTGGTCCATTATGACGACGATTGCTTCGAACCTCCAGAGCGTGCGACAGCGGATTGCCGCCGCGTGCGCGGACGCCAGACGCGACGTGAACGAAGTCACGCTGCTTGCCGTGTCCAAGACGTTCGGCCCCGACGCCGTGCGCGCCGCGCATGCCGCGGGCGCAACGGCCTTCGGCGAGAACTACATCCAGGAAGCGATCGAGAAGCAGGCGCTGCTGGCCGACCTGCCGTTGCAATGGCACTGCATCGGCCCGATCCAGAGCAACAAGACCCGGCTGGTGGCGGCGCATTTCGCATGGGCACACACGGTGGACCGGCTCAAGACCGCGCAGCGCCTGTCGGACCAGCGCGCCGCGGACCTGCCGCCCTTGTCGGTCTGCATTCAGGTGAACATCGATGGCGGTCCCGGCAAGTCCGGCATAGCTCCGGGCGAGGCGCTGGCGCTGGCCCGCGAAGTGGCAGCGCTGCCGCGCCTGCGCCTGCGCGGCCTGATGACGATCCCCGAGCCCGCCGACGGCTTCGACGCGCAGCTCGCCGTGCATCGCCATGCGCGCAGCCTCTACGAGCAATTGCGGGAGGCGGGACTGCCCCTGGACACCCTGTCCATGGGCATGACCGCGGACCTCGAAGCGGCCATCCATGCCGGCAGCACGATGGTGCGGGTGGGAACCGCGATCTTCGGAACCAGGAAACCTATTTCTTCGGCGGCGTGACGGGCTTGACGTTGCCGCAGTCGGCCTTGAGCCACTTGCCGCTCGTGTCCATCGTCATGGTCTCGGTCTTGCCCTTCTCCTGCATCCGCATCGTCATCTTGCTGGTGTAGGCCTCGGGGCTGGCGAAGGTGACCTGGCCTTCGCCGCTGGAGGGCGGGTTGGTGCAGGTGAACGCCATCTTCATCGTATTGCCGCTGCGCGTGTTCTGGGTCATGCGGCAGCCGTCCTGCATCGGCATGTCGTTGCGCTCGACCATCTCCTTGGTCATGCACATCTGCACCGTCATGCCGCCGCCGGCAGCGGGCGCCATGCGCACGCCCTGCTTGCCCATCATCTCCTCCATCTGCTTGCGCTCGGCCGGCGACATCTGGGCCATCTGCTTCTGCATGTCCGCCATCGCCTGGTCCATCTGGCCGCCGCCCATCTTGTTGTTGATTTCCCACAGACCGGGCTTCAAGGACTGGGCGCCGGCGGGAAAAGCGACGATGGAAAGCGCCGCGGTGGCGGCGAGCAGGCAGGTGCGCATCGAGGTCTCCATGTGAATGCGAGGCATTCTGCCAAGGGTCCCCCCTCCCCACAAGCTACGCGCGCAGCGGCAGCCGCGTGGTGTTCTTCACCTCCTCCATCACCGCATAGGTGCGCGTTTCGCGCACGCCCGGCAGCTGCCACAGCACGGTGCCGGCGAAGTCGCGATACGCCTGCATGTCGGCCATGCGCGTCTTGAGCAGGTAGTCGAAGCCGCCGGCCACCATGTGGCATTCCATGATCTGGGGCTGCACCTGCACCGCCGCCTTGAAAGCGTCGAAGACGTTGGGCGTGGTCCGGTCCAGCAGCACCTCGACGAACACCATCATCCCGGCGCCCAGCTTCAACGGGTCGAGCCTGGCTTCGTAGCCGAGGATGTAGCCGTCACGCGTGAGGCGCTGCACGCGCGCCAGCACTGCCGTGGGGGACAGGGCCACGGCCTCGGCCAGCTTCAGGTTGGCGATGCGGCCATCGGCCTGCAGCACCTGCAGGATCCTCAGGTCGATGCGATCGAGGTCGGCAGCGTCCATTCGACGAATTTTCTTCGGTGAATTCCGCTGACTTTAGCTAAAAATTCATGAGGGAACACGGGAACATGCGGAACATGCACTCCGACACGCCCTCCCTCGCCAACGGGCAGCGCCTGCCCTCGCCCTATCGCCCGGAAGCCGACGTGGTCGCGGGCCGCTTGCAGTCGCTGCAGGGCGCCCTGGACTGGGCGGCTGCCGCGCAGGCCGCGGCACCTTGGGTGGCGGCAGTCCGCCGCAACCCTCCGCCGTTCTGGGCGATGGAAAGCCTGCTGAAGGAATATCCGATCTCCAGCGCGGAGGGGCTGGCCCTGATGCGGCTGGCCGAAGCATTGCTGCGTGTTCCCGATGCCGAAACCGCCATCGCGCTGACGGCCGACCAGCTCTCCCGCGCCGACTTCGACGGCTCGCCCGATTCCGCGCTTTCGCGGCTGTCGCACAGCGCCATCGCGCTGTCCAAGCGCTTCCTGCCGGGCGACGGCGCCACGCCGCAAGGCGGCCTGTTCGCACGGGTCGGGGCGCGCACCGTGGTTGCCGCCACGCTGCGCGCCGTGCAGTTGCTCGGACGCCAGTTCGTGCTGGGGCAGACGATCGGCGAAGCCACCGATGAAGCGCTGGCCGCACGCAGGCGCCAGGCCAACCTGCGGTTTTCCTACGACATGCTCGGCGAGGGCGCGCGCACCGCGGAGGATGCGCAGCGCTACCTGGCCCACTACCAGGCCGCCATCGCCCACATCGCAACGCGCGCCGACCCGGCGCAGCCGGCGCAGCAGAACGACGGCATCTCCATCAAGCTGAGCGCGCTGCATCCGCGTTACGAAGCGTTGCAGGAGGCGCGCGTGATGCGCGAGCTGGTCCCCCGGGTGTGGGCGCTGTGTGAACAGGCGGCTCGCGCCAACATCAACCTGACCGTCGATGCCGAGGAGGTGGATCGCCTGGAGCTGTCGCTCGACGTGTTCGAAGCGCTCGTGGAACGGGTGGCCCGGCACCAGCCGCAGTGGCAAGGCTTCGGCCTGGCGTTGCAGGCCTACCAGTCGCGCGCGCTGGAACTGATCGCACACGTCGCGGCGGTGGGCCGCCGGCACGGCATCCGCCTCATGTGCCGGCTCGTCAAGGGAGCGTACTGGGACGCGGAGATCAAGCGCGCGCAGGAGATGGGCTTGCCGCACTACCCGGTGTTCACGCACAAGCACCACACCGACATCTCCTATCTGGCCTGTGCGCGCGCAATGCTCGACGCACAGGACGTGATCTACCCGCAATTCGCCACGCACAACGCCGGCACCATCGCCGCGATCGTCCAGATGGCAAACCGCACGGGCGCCAGGTTCGAGCTGCAGCGCCTGCATGGCATGGGCGAAGGGATCTACCGGGAAGTGCTGCAGAACCCGTTGATCGCCTGCCGCGTCTATGCGCCGGTCGGCCAGCACCGTGACCTGCTGGCGTACCTCGTTCGCCGCTTGCTGGAGAACGGCGCGAACTCGTCCTTCGTCCACCAGCTGGCCGATGAATCGGTGGGGATGGATGCCTTGCTGGAGTCGCCGCTGCGCCTGTCGGCCGAGCCATCGTTGCCGTTGCCGCCCGCCCTGTACGGCGCGCAGCGGGCCAACAGCACCGGGCTCGACCTTGCCGTTCCCGCACTGCGCGAGCCGCTGCTGCAGGCGCTGGCCGCCACCACCGTCCCGGCGATCCCGCAGGCGAATGCGCAAGCCGTCCAGGATGCGGTCGACCGGTCCGTCGCCGCCGGCCGGGCCTGGGCGCGCCTGCCGCCCGCAACGCGCTGCGACATCCTGCGCAGCGCCGCGGACGCCATGCAGCAGCAGCTGCCGCGGCTGTGCGCATTGCTCGTGAAGGAAGGCTTCAAGACCTGGGGCGACGCCGTGTCGGAGGTGCGCGAGGCCATCGACTTCCTGCGCTACTACGCCATGGAGGCGCAGCGGTTGCTGCAGCCGCACAGCCTGCCCGGCCCGACCGGCGAAAGCAATGTGCTGCGCCTCACCGCGCGCGGGCCGTGGGCCTGCATCAGCCCCTGGAACTTTCCGCTCGCCATCTTTACCGGCCAGGTCGCCGCGGCGCTGGTCACCGGCAACACCGTGCTGGCGAAGCCGGCAGAGCAGACGCCCGCCGTCGCGGCGCAAGCGGTTCGCCTGCTGCACGCCGCCGGCGTGCCCGCCGACGTGCTCCAGCTGCTGCACGGCCCCGGGGACACGGTCGGCGCGGCCCTGGTGGCGGAGCCCCGCATCGCCGGGGTGGTGTTCACCGGTTCGACGCAGGTGGCCAAGATCATCCAGCGCGCGCTCGCGGCCAAGGACGGACCCATCGTCCCGCTGATTGCCGAGACCGGTGGCATCAACGCCATGCTGGTCGACTCCACCGCCTTGCCCGAACAGGTGGCCGATGCGGTGGTGCAAAGCGCCTTCCGCTCCGCTGGCCAGCGTTGCTCGGCCCTGCGGCTGCTGCTGGTGCACGAGGCGATCGCGGACGGCGTCATCGCGATGATCCAGGGCGCGGCGCGGGAGCTGGTCACCGGCGATGCCGCGCAGTGGGCGAGCGACGTCGGGCCGGTGATCGACGAGGAGGCGTATGGCAGCCTGATGCGCCAGGTCGAACGGCTGCACGCCACGGCCAGGCCCCTGCTGCCCGCACCCTCCTGGGACGCCCGCACGCGCATGCTCCCACCGCAGGCTTTCGAGCTCGCCCGCGTGGAAGAAGTGCGACAGGAAATCTTCGGGCCCGTGCTGCACATCGTGCGCTGGGGCGGGGATCCGCGGGACGTGATCGAGGCCGTCAACCGGATGGGCTATGGGCTCACGCTGGGGATCCAGACCCGCATCGACAGCCGCGCGGAAACGCTTGCGCGCGAAGCACGCATCGGCAATGTCTACATCAACCGGAACATGATCGGCGCGGTGGTGGGCGTGCAGCCTTTCGGCGGGGAAGGCCTGTCGGGCACCGGTCCGAAGGCCGGCGGACCGCACTACCTGGCCCGCTTTTGCGCCGAGCAGACCGTCACCATCAACACCACCGCCGCCGGCGGCAACGTCGCGTTGCTGGCTTAGCCAACCAGCAAGTTGCGAGCGACGCGTTCCTTGGCCGGGTCACCGAGCAGCTCGGTCGCCGAGGGCAGCTTGCCGTCGAATTTGCCCAGCACATCCTGCAGGGCGGCCAGCGTGCGCGCCAGTTGCTGGTCGGCCTCCGGACGCTGGGCCAGCTGGGCCTTCACGTCTTCCAGCGCGCGGAACAACAGCGCGCGGGTGTTGCCGCGAATCACCAGGTTGCCGTCGGACTGCCAGATGGCCTTGTGCATGTATTTCATTTGGAGCATCTCCGTGTAGGGCTCCAGAATGCTTGGCCGTCCGCGCTGCGCCTGTACGCGGCGCGGGTGAGTTGGAGACAGCGCTCAGGCACGCCTGGCGTCAGTCCGCAGCACTACCGTAGGCGTCGAACCTTCGGCAATGGCGTGTCAGCGGACATCCAACACCGGCCGGGCCCGCGAGTCACGCAGCCCAGCTGTCGCGCAGCTGGCGCTTGAGCACCTTGCCGATGTCGCTGCGCGGAAGCTCCGGCAGGTAGCGCAAGTCGACCAGCCGCTGCGTCTTGCCCAGGCGCTCGTTGGCCCATACCCGCAGCACGCCCGGCTCGGGCGCGCCGGCATGCGGCACGACGAAGGCCACCGGCGACTCGCCCCATTCAGCGGAAGGCACGCCCACCACCGCGACGTCCGCCACCGTCGCGTGCTGGCGCAGCACCGCCTCGAGGTCGCTCGGGTAGATGTTGAAGCCCCCGCTGATGACCATGTCCTTGCGCCGGTCCATCAGCGTGAGGAAACCGTCCTCGTCGAAGCGACCGACATCGCCTGTGCGGATGAAGCGGTTCCCCTCGGTGTCATACCACTCCGCCTCCCGCGTCTTCTGCGGCTGGTTGTGGTACCCCGTCATCATCGAAACGGAGCGCCCGACCACTTCGCCGATCTCGCCGCGCGGCAGCTCGCGGCCCTCTTCGTCGATCAGGCGGATGTCATGTCCTTCCGCGGGCTTGCCGACGGTGTGCAGCTTGTCGGCAAACAGGTGCGCCTCCAGGATGCAGGTGCCGCCGCCTTCGGTCATGCCGTAGTACTCCACCAGGCCGCCGGGCCAGCGCGCCAGCACGTCGGCCTTGAGCTTCGCGGCGAACGGTGCGCTGGTGGAGAACTTCATGTGGAAGGCCGACAGGTCGTGCCGGCCGAAATCCGGCACCGCCATCAAGCGGTGGTACTGCACCGGCACCAGCATGGCGTGCGTGGCGCGGGCCTGCGCGGCGAGGGACAGGTAGCCGGACGGATCGAATCTGCCCTCGGTCATCACCACCGCCCCACCCTTGGCCAGGCACGGGAACACCGACACCAGCGTCGTGTTGGAGCACAGCGAGGTCGCGACCATCGCGACGGCATCCGGGCCGAAGCCGTAGTTCTCGCCGCGCGCCACGTGCGCCCACCGCATGGCGTGCGGCTGCACGATGCCCTTCGGTGTGCCGGTGGTGCCCGAGGAATAGATGATGTTGAACGCCCAGTCCGGCTGGATGTCGACTGGACGCGGCGCACCGCCCCCCGTGCCGAGCCACGCTGCGAGCGCGTCCGGCAAGTCCATGCGGACGCGATGGGCTTGCGTCTCGAACATGGGCACGGACGCATCGGTGAAGAACAGCCGCGCCCCCGAGTCGCGCACCATGCCGGCCAGCTGTTCGGTCGTGGTCCCGGTCGGCAGCGGCGCGACGGCGGCGCCGGCGCGCAGGCCACCGAGGAACAAGGCCAGATAGGCGATCGAGTTGGCGCCGCAGATGGCAATGCTGTCGCGCGGCTTCACGCCGTCGCGCTGCAATGCGGCGGCGATCCGGTCCACCCGTGCGTCCAGCTCGCCCCAGGACAGGCGGCTGTCGCCCTGCCGCACGGCGAGCTTTCCGGGCTGCCCACGCGCATGTTCGCGGATCAGTTCGGGCAAGGTGCGAAAGGGAGGCAATCCTGCGGGTGCTGGCACGGCAGTCACGGGTGTCCTGTTGGCCGCACTGTACGTCACGCATCGGCCAGGACGGTTGCGTCCGACACCGCCCGGGCGCGGGTGCCGACGCCGGGCTGGTGGATGCCCGGCCAGACTTGCCAGTCACCGATGCGAAGGAGAACACATGGCGTACAGCAGCATCGTCGGCGCGGACAACGCCCCGACCCACCCCAGCGGCCGCGAATCGGAACTGCTGGGGCCCAGCGACAACTCGGATTCCGGCAGCGACACTGTCGGCACCACCGAGGCCCATGAGGACAGCGACGCCGCGGGAACCGGCGAGCGCGGCGTGGTGGCCGGGCGGGATTCGCGCGAAGGCTCGGACATCCTGCCCGACCGGGTGGTGAACCTGGCCAGCGAGGAAGAGTCCGAAGCCGACCTCGACAGCACGGAGCTGACGGACCTGACGGATCTCGACGACGAAGAAGTGCGGGCCATCGCAGAAGGCGACGCGCCGGGCGACGAGCGCTGAAAGAGGCGATGGGATTGCGAGTTCCACCCGCCGCGCAGGCGCGGCGCGTGCGCGCCGTGCTGCGCGACACTTTCGGCCTGTCGCGCCTGCGCACCGGCCAATCCGCCGTGATCGACCGCGTGCTGGCGGGCGTTTCCACGCTGGCCGTCATGCCCACCGGCGCCGGCAAGTCGCTGTGCTACCAATTGCCGGCGCTGCTGCTCGAGGGCCGGACCGTCGTCGTGTCCCCGTTGATCGCCCTGATGAAGGACCAGTGCGAGTCACTGCGCGACCTCGGTATCCAGGCCGTGCAGGTCAACAGCGCCATCGACGGCGAGGAGGCAAAGGCGGCCGAGGCCGCCGTGGTGGACGGCAGCGCGAAGATCATCATGACCACGCCGGAGCGCCTGGCCGAGCCTGCGTTCCTGGAAAAGTTGCTGGCCCATCCCGTGTCGCTGCTGGCCGTCGACGAGGCGCACTGCATTTCGCATTGGGGCCACGATTTCCGGCCGGCTTTCCTGGAGATCGGCCAGCTGGTGACGCGCTTGGGCAGGCCGGTCGTGCTCGGGCTGACGGCAACGGCGACCGACGAGATCGCACAGGACATCTGCGCGCAGCTCGGCATCCCGGCCGGCGGCATCGTCAACACCAGCGCCTACCGACCGAACCTCGACCTGCGGGTGGTGCCGGTCGCCACCGAAGCCGACAAGCCCGCGCAGGTGCTGAAGGCGGTGCGCGCCACGCAAGGCAGCGGCATCGTCTACGCGGCCACCATCAAGGCCGCACAAGCCGTATTCGAGGCGCTGCGCGCAGCGGACGAGTCGGTCGCGCTGTATCACGGCAAATTGCCGGCGGCCGAACGGGCCGCCACCCAGGAGGCTTTCATGGCGGGCGAGATCCGCGTCATGGTCGCCACCAACGCTTTCGGACTGGGCATCGACAAGCCGGACATCCGCTTCGTGCTGCATTACCAGCTGCCGGCCACACTGGAGGCGTACTACCAGGAAGCGGGACGCGCGGGGCGCGACGGCGAAGTTGCGCGCTGCACCCTGCTGTTCCTGCGCGGCGACAAGGCGATCCAGCAGTTCTTCATGGCCGGCCGCTACCCGGGCGAGGAGGATGCCCGTGCCATCGTGCAGGCGTTGCAGGACGACCCGGTGGAAGCCGGAACGTGGACGCTGCCCCTGCTGCAGGCGAGGATCGGCCGGCCGAAGTCGAAACTGCAAGTGGCGCTGGGCCTGCTGCGCAAGGACAAGCTGGTGACCCAGGCGCCGGACGGGTCCCTGCGGCTGGCGGCCCAGGCTGCTTCCCCAACCCGCATGCGCGAGCTGACGCAGGGCTACGGCAAGAAGCGCGACCTCGATCGCGAAGCGCTGGAACGCATGGTGTTCTATGCCCAGACGGGCCAGTGCCGCTGGCATGTGTTGCTGGAGCACCTGGAAGGCGAAGGCGCCCCGGAGCGTTGCGACCATTGCGACAACTGTCGCCGCATCAAGGCGCACGAGGCGGTGGTGGAGGAACTGCTGCGGCGGGAACCCGCCGGCAACGCGCCATCGCGCGAGGAGCCCCGTGAGGCGTCGTTCCAGCGCGGCGACCTGGTGGAGGTGCGGCGCTATGGCCGCGGCGTGGTGGAAGCGGCGAGCACGATGCAGGTCACCGTCGCGTTTGCGGACCGGTCACGGCGCACGTTCCTGCCGGAGTACGTGCGCCGCGCCAGGGTCCCGCGCGGCCGCGCAGCTGCCAACCCCGCGCAGCCCGCGGCAGCGGCGTGAGGCAGCGGGGGGCGCGTGCAGCAGTCTTGCCCCTGGCGACCCGGCCCGGCGCGCCTGGCAGCCGCCATGGGCTGCGTCCTGGCACTGGCCGGCCTCGTCGCCTGCCAGCCTCGCGTCCAGTCGCCCCCTCCATCCGCCACCATTCCCGGTCCGGCAAGGCCACCGGCGGACACCCCTGTCCCGCCGGCGCCGCTCACGCCTCCGCCATCCGTGCCCGAACCGAAACTGGCCGACGGGGAGCGCGGTCCCGTGCTCTTTGCCGTCTGGCGCACCTCGAACGCGGCCCAGGTGGACGGGTTCGAGCAGTTTCTTGCGCGGGAGCAGCTGGCGGACATCGTGCCCACGTACCAGTTGCTGCGCACCGCGTCGATGTGGAAGGAGTGCAAGGCCGCTCCTTTCGAAGTGCCGCCGAAGGAGGTGTGGCCCAAGGTGCGCGACCTGCTCGTGCTGCTGCGGGAGCTGCGCCAGCAGCAGGTGCTGCACGTTTTCGAAGTGGTCTCCGGCTACCGCGGACCCGCACTGAACCGCTGCGCCGGCGGCGCGCCGGGGAGTTCGCACCAGCTTTTCGCGGTCGACATTGCGCCGATTGCCGACTCGGAAGGCGCGCGCCTGTGCGGCTTCTGGCGCGAGCACGGACAGCAATGGGACATGGGCGTCAGCCGCTATCCGAGCGGCCGCGTCCACATCGATCGCAACGGCTTTCGCACGTGGGGCGCAAGCCACCAACGGGTGAGCAGCCACTGCCTCGCCCCCGCCGACCGTTGAGGGACTCACGCCAGTGCCGCGAGTCGGGCGCGCTCTCTCGCCCATCGCAGCGCGCAGCCAGCGCGCTGCTCGCGGCCGTCAGTTGTTGAACTGCACTTCCTTGTGCTCGCCCATCTTCGGGCGCGTCTCGGTGAGTGCTGCCTTGCCCATCTTCAGCAGCTGCAGCAACTTGTTTTCCTTGACGTTCCAGTATTCCGCCTCATCGATGCGCACTTCGACCAGCTCCAGGTCCGGGTCTTCGGCGCCGCCGGGGAACCAGGCCTTGGCGATGACATTGAACAGTTCCTTCTTCTTGGCCATGTCCTCCAGCACGCGCGCGGTGCCGGTGACCGACACCCAGGTGTCCTTGCCCGGGTTGGCATAAGCGAGGTTGACATTGCCGTCGGCCTGCAAGCGCTGGCCGACCTCGCTGGCGCGAGAGACGAAGAAGTACAGGCAGCCGTCTTCGCCGAGGTCCTTGTTCTGGGTCGTGAGGGGGTGGGAATGCAGTGTCCCGTCCGAGTGACGGTGGGACAGCATGGCAAAGCGCTGGTCCTTGATCAGGCCCCAGAGGATTTCGTGGTGCTTGGTGTCGTTCATGGATGCTCCTTGTTCTGGATGGATCCATGCTGGCGCGCTTGTCGTAGAACAAGCATCAGGCGGGCGTGCTTGTGCTTGTGCGGGATGGCCTACGCTTGCGATACCGGCCCGCGAGCGCGGGCCGGTGCGGGCGCTCAGCGCCGGGGGTTGTTGGGGCGCGGATCGCGGGCGTTGCGCACGCCGTCGCCATCGCGGTCGCGGTCGTAGCGGTTCGAGACGCCGTCGCCGTCCCGATCGCGGCCGTAGTAGCCGTTGTAATAGCCGCCGCCGTAGTAGCCGACACCAACGCCGACGCTCACGGCGGGCTCGCCATAGCCGTAGCCGTAGCCAGGGCCGTAGCCGCCGTAGGGATCGGCGTAGGCGGCGCAGCCACCCAGCGCGCCGAGCGTGGCCGCCGCAGCGAGGGAGAGAAGAATACGTTTCATGGGAAGCTCCTGTTCATGGGATTTGCCACGACTGTGCTCGGCAACAGGGGCGGTTGCAACAAGCTGCAGGCGCGAGCCGGTGTAGGAAGGGTGCGGGAGCCATGTAAAGGCCGCGTGTCCATCTTGCAACCCTGTCGTCAACATCGTGCGGACGCGCCACCGGATTACGGAGAATCGGGCCATGTCCCTGGATACCTCCCCTGCCGTGCGCGCCGTTCTCTTCGATCTCGGCGGCGTGATCCTCACCATCGACTTCGACCGCGCGCTGGCAGCCTGGGCGCCGCACTCGCGCCTGCCCGCCGAGCGCCTGCGCGCTGCCTTTCGCTGGGACGAGCCGTTCCTGCAGCACGAAACCGGCGGGCTGTCGAACGAAGGCTATTTCGCGCACGTGCGACAGGCGCTGGAGCTGGACTGCGACGCCGCCACGGTCGAGGCCGGCTTCAACGCCATCCTGGTGGCCGAGATCGAGGAGACCACGCGGTTGGTCGAGCAAGTGCGCCGGCGCGTCCCCTGCTACGCGATCTCGAACACGAATGAAGCACACATGGAACAGATGCGGCGCGCCTTTCCCGCACTGCTGCCGAGGTTCGACCGCGTGTTTGCCTCGCACGAGATCGGGCACCGCAAGCCGCAACCCGCGGCGTTCCAGCACGTGTTGCGCGAAATCGGCCTGTCCGCGCCCGACGTGCTGCTGTTCGACGACCTGCCGGTCAATGTGGACGGTGCACGGGCGATCGGATTGCAGGCGGTGCTGGTGCGCAGCCCGGACGACGTGCGCAACGCGCTCGCCCTGCGCGGGCTGCTGCAAACCTAGCCGCGTGCGCGCTGCAGCCCGGAGAACGACGTCAACTGGCCGGCCAGCGCACTGGCCATCACCGTGGCCGGACTGGCAAGCCACACCTGGCCGGGCCCCGAGCGTCCGGGGAAGTTGCGGTTGATCGCACTCACCGTCACCTGGCCGGCATCGGTGGACGACCCGGGCCCGCAGTTGGCGCAGGCGCCGCAGGACGGCTGCAGGATGCGCGCACCGGCCGCCGCGAAAGTGCGGTCGTACCCCTGCGCCACGCAGTAGTCCCGCACCGCCGTCGTGCCGTATTGCAGGAACAGCTGCACGCGTGGCGGCACCGTCAGGCCGTTGGCGAGCCCCCAGGCCAGCACCGCGTGGTACTGGTCGAAGTCTTCGCGCTTGCCGGCGGTGCACGAACCGCCATAGGCGATGTCGACGGTGACCGCCTCGGGCAAGGCGTCGACCGGCAAGCCGTTGCCCGGGTCGCCGGGCCGGGCCACCATCGGCGACAAGCTGCCGCAATCGACGCGGATCACGTCGTGGTACGTCGCCCCGGCGTCGCTCTTCATCCAGGGCTCCAGCACGAAATGGACGCCGCGTCGCTCGCGCAGGAAACGCACGGTCTCGGCATCGGGCTCGACGATGCCCGTCAGGCCGCCGAGCTCGGCCGTCATGTTGGTGAGCGTGGCGCGTTCATCCGTGGACAACGCCCGCAGCGCCGGGCCGCCGAATTCGAAAACCTTGCCCACGCCGCCGCCAGCACGGATGCCGGGCAGTTGCAGCAGATGCAGCGCGATGTCCTTGGCGGCGACGCCGGCGGGCAACGGGCCCTCGAGCTCGACCCGCAACACGGCTGGCACCGTCAGCCGCACTGCGCCGGTGACGAAAGCATTGGCCATGTCGGTGGTGCCGACGCCGAAAGCCACGCAGCCGAGCGCCCCGCTGTGCGGCGTGTGCGAATCTGTGCCGGCGACGAGCTGCCCCGGCAGGGCGTAGAGCTCGGCCATCATCGCGTGCGAGATGCCGGCCACGTTGCTGCCGTCGTCGGCTTGCGCCTCGGCCTCCGTGAGAGTGCGGTGCTGCCGCAATCCGTAGTCCCGCGCGAAGGTGCGCTGCGCTTGCTGCATGGCGTGCATGTTGGGCAGCAGCGGTGATCCCCTGTGCGCCGGACTTTCATCCACGTAGGAGGTGTGGTCCTCGAACACCACGACCGTCTCTTGTTCGCGCAGGACCAGCGGCCGCCCCAACGTGGCATGCAGCATGTGCGCCGCCATGCCGGTGTAGTACTCGTGGATGAAGCGCCAGTCGGCCCGTACGAAGCAGCCCTCTCCGGCACGCGGGGCATCCGGCGTGACGGGCGTTCGCAGCAGGTGGCGCTGCACGATCTTTTCGAACAGGGTGCGCGGACACTCGCCGTGATCCAGTGCCACCGGCTCGGCGCCCAGCAGGTGCTGCTGGCCGAAGCGCAGCAGTCCGTCGCTCCTGACGATCGCGGCCGCCAGCGCATCGCGACCCGCGACGAGTTCGTCCACCGCGATCGCCTCGCCGCGCTGGAGTCGCTGGACCAGCCCGAGGTCGGTGGACGTGAAGAGCCCGATGTTGTCGGCGTTCTGCCGGTAGATGCGCTCGAAGCTTTCGGCGATCACCAGCCGGATGCCGGCCAGCTTCTCCGCCGCCGGGCTGTGTTCGCGCGATGAGCCCTTGCCGTAGCGGCTGCCGCCCACCGTGACCCGGAAGCCAGCCGACTGGACGGCGCCTGCCGGGATCGGCCGCTCGCCTTGCGCCACGAAACCTGTATAGGGAAAGCGGGCCAGGCTTTCGTCGTAATGCGACATGATGCTCACCGGCGTGATCTCGTCGGTCGAGATGTCGTCGCGCAATGCGCCCGCTTCGGCGCGGGACAGCGAAGCGCCGGCCAGCTGCGCGCGCACCGTTTGCGCGTGGTCGCACAGGAAGAGAATGCGCGGGCTCGGCCCGAGGTCGAGGGTGTCGTTCATGGCGGCGCCAGCGCGGTGAGGTGGTGGACGAGGGACTGCGCGGCCGGGCTCAGCGACGCGGCGTCGCGATAGCAGACGATGAAGCGGCGGTCCGCCCAAGGCTCGGCCAGGGGAATGAGGCGGATGCCGTCGATGGCGCCACCGGCCGGCTCCGCCACCTGGCGCGGCACCAGGCTGACGGCCAGGCCCGCGCGCACGACCCGCAGCGCCGCTTCGAAGTTGGTGACGACGATGCGGTGGTTGACGGTGCGCCCGAGCTGGCCCGCATGCCGCTGAAGCAGCAGCTGCACGGCGCTGTTCACGGGCAGGCTCACGTGCTCGTAGTCCAGCGTGTGCTCGAAACGCACGCTCTTGCGTGCGGCCAGGGGATGCCGCGCCGGGACCGCCACGCACAAGGTGTCCTTGCGGTACGGGCGGGTCTGCAGCCCCGCATGGTCGGTCGCATCCCAGCACACGCCGATGGACGCCAGGCCCTCGCGCACCCCGCGCACGATCTCCGGGCTCACCCGTTCCTCCAGGTCGACGCGGATGCTGCGATGCGCGGGCTTGTGCAGGAAGCCCGCGACGTCATCGGCCAGCGACTCGGTCATGGCGGACACCGACGCGAAGATGCGAACCTGGCCGCGCCCACCGGCCGCGTAGGCCTGCATGTCGCGCTCGATGCGGGCGGCGCCGTCGAGCATCCCGCGCGCGTGCTCCAGCAGCGTTTGCCCGGCCGCGGTCGGCAGCACGCCGTGGCGCTTGCGCACCAGCAGCGGCGTGCCGACCTGGTCTTCCAGCTGGGCCAGGCGCTTGCTGATGGCCGAGCCGACGATGCTGGCCTTTTCCCCGGCGCGCGCGATGTTGCCCGTCTCGCAGACGGAGACGAACAGGCGCAGGGTGGTGAGGTCGAGGTCGCGCAAGAAGTTCCGGATTGGAACGCAACGGTTCCAAATTTGCACAGAAGGGAGATTCGGGAAATTCTAAACTCCCGCCATGCAAGCTTCCACCTTTTCCGCGGCGTCCCTGCCGCGCCATGTGGTCATTCGCGAGATGGGGCTGCGCGACGGCCTGCAGAGCGTGAAGACCGTCGTGCCGACGGCCGCCAAGATGGAATGGATCCGCGACGCCTATGACGCCGGCGAGCGCGAGATCGAGGTCGGCTCCTTCGTCCCGCCGAAGCTGCTGCCGCAACTGGCCGACACCGCCGAAGTCCTGGCGTTCGCGCAGACGCTGCCCGGACTGCGCGCCACCGTGCTGGCGCCCAACCTGAAGGGCGCGCTGCGCGCGCTGGAGGCCGACGCCGAGATGATGCTGATCCCCCTGTCGGCCAGCCATGCGCACAGCCTGGCGAACCTGCGCAAGGCGCCGGCCGACGTGGTCGCGGAGATCGCCAACATCCGCGCGGAGCGCGATGCTTCGGGCAAGCGCACCCGCATCGAAGTCGGGATCAGCACGGCATTCGGCTGCACCATCCAGGGCCGCGTCGAGCCGGACGAAGTGGTGCGCCTGGTGCAGGCGGTGCTCGACGAAGGCGTGGATGCGGTGAGCCTGGCCGACACCGTCGGCTACGCGGACCCGGCCATGGTGTCGTCGCTGTTCGAGCGCGTGCTGCGCGTGGCGGGCGACAAGCTCGCGGCGGCGCACTTCCACGACACGCGTGGCCTCGGCCTGGCCAACTGCTACGCGGCAATGCAACTGGGCATCGCGCGCCTGGACGCCTGCACCGCCGGCATCGGTGGCTGCCCGCATGCGCCCGGCGCCAGCGGCAACGTCGCCACCGAAGACCTCGCGTACATGCTGCACAGCATGGGCATCGAAACCGGGCTGGACTTCGACCGGATGCTCGCGCTGCGAGCGAAGGTCGCGCGCTGGCTCGAAGGCGAGCCCACGCACGGCACGATCTGGAAGACCGGCCTGCCGAAGACCATGAAGGCAGGCGCCCATGCATGAAGTCGCCCAACCCCTGAAGGGCCTGCGGGTCGTCGAGTTCACCCACATGGTGATGGGCCCGACCTGCGGCATGGTGCTCGCGGACCTGGGCGCGGAAGTGATCAAGCTCGAGCCGGTCGAGGGCGACCACTCGCGCCGCCTCCTCGGCGCGGGGATCGGCTTCTTCCCGATGTTCAACCGCAACAAGAAGAGCATCGCGATCGACCTGCGCCAACCGGAGGGCGCGGCGCTCGCCCGCAAGCTGTGCGCGGGCGCCGACGTGGTGGCGGAGAACTTCAAGCCCGGCACCATGGAGAAGTACGGCCTGGACTACGCCTCGCTCGCCAAGGTCCATCCCAAGCTGATCTACGCGACCTGCAAGGGCTTCCTGCCCGGCCCCTACGACCATCGCACCGCGCTCGACGAAGTCGTGCAGATGATGGGCGGCCTGGCGTACATGACGGGCCGTCCCGGCGACCCGCTGCGCGCGGGCACGAGCGTCAACGACATCATGGGCGGCCTGTTCGCGGCGATCGGCGTGCTCGGCGCGCTGATCCAGCGCGGCATCACCGGCCGCGGCATGGAAGTGCAGTCGGCGCTGTACGAGAACAACGTGTTCCTGGTCGGCCAGCACATGCTGCAGTACGCGATCACGGGCAAGCCGGCGGCGCCGATGCCGGCGCGCGACAACCCGTGGGCGGTGTACGACGTGTTCACCGTTGCGCAGGGCGAGCAGATCTTCCTGGCCGCGGTGAGCGATGCCCAGTGGCTGAAGTTCTGCGACGCCCTCGGCTTCGCCGACCTGCGCAACGAGCCCGGCTACGCCACCAACAACCAGCGCGTCGAGCAGCGCCCGCGCCTGCTGGCCGCACTGCGCGAGCGGCTGGCCGACCGCAACGCCGCGGAGCTGTCGGCCATCATGGAGAAGGCCGGGCTGCCCTTCGCCCCGATCCGCCGGCCCGAAGAGCTCTACGCCGACGAGCACTTGCTGGCCACCGGTGGCCTCGCCGATGTCACGCTGCCCGATGGCCCCAGGGCCGGCGAGACGGTCAAGACCACCTTGCTGCCTTTCACGCTGGCGGGCGAGCGGCTCGGCGTGCGCCTGGACCCGCCGCGGCTCGGCTCCCACACGCGCGAATTGCTGGCATCCGCAGGGTACAGTGACGACCAGATCGACGATCTGCAGAACCGGGCGATCGTGCGCTGACCACGCCGCCCCCGCATCCCCCGCTTTCCAGGAGACAACAACATGACGCCATCCCACCACGCCCTTCGCCGCCGCACCGTGCTCGGCGCAGCCCTTGCCGCCGCCGCGGCGGGCCTGCCGCTCGCCGGCTTCGCCCAGTCGGGCACCGTGAAGTTCATCCTTCCCAACGCCACGGGCTCCGGCGTGGACGCCATCACCCGCGCCGCCGCTCCGGCGCTCGGCCGCGCGTTGAACGCCTCCGTCGTGGTCGAGAACCAGCCCGGCGCCGGCGGCGTGGTGGGCCTGCAGGCCCTGGCGCGCTCCGCGCCGGACGGCAACACGCTGGCCGTGGTGTCGAACAACGTCGTGATCTTCCCCAGCGTGCTCAAGTCGCTGCCCTTCGACATGCCCGGCGACTTCACGCCCATCGCCGTGGTGGGATCCACGCCGATGGTGCTGGTGGTCAACCCCGCCAAGGTCTCCGCGACCAACAGCCGCGAGTTCATCGCCTTGCTCAAGAGCAAGCCGGGCGCCCTGAACTTCGCCTCCGGTGGCAATGGCACCATCCTGCACCTCGCCACCGAGCTGTACCTCGATGCCGCCGGCGCCAGCGCCAAGCACATCCCGTACAAGGGCGTCGGTCCCATGGTGACGGACCTTATCGGCGGCCAGGTCGACTTCGGCACGGTGGCGCTGCCCAGCGTGCAGCAGCACATCAAGACCGGGGCGCTGCGTGTCATCGGTGTGCTGGCGCCGCAGCGCACGCCCGCTGCGCCCGATGTCCCGACGATGGCCGAGCAGGGCCTGGCGAACTTCTCCGTGGAAGCATGGTTCGCCGTCATCGGCCCCAAGGGCATGAGCGCGGCCAGTGTGAAGAAGGCGCACGACGCCGTGGTGGCCGCTTTCAACGATCCCGCCGTGGCGGAGACGATGGCCAAGCAAGGCAACACCATCCAGATCGGCACGACGGAGCAGGCGCAGTCCGCGTTCCGCAGCGAGCTGGCGAAATATGCGTCGCTGGTGAAGAAGGTGGGGCTGGAGCCCCAGTAACGAAGGCTGCGCTAGATCGGCGCGACGGCGGCGAAGTCGGCGTAGGCGCGCTGCAGGTCTTCCATCAGGCGGCCCAGTTCTTCCGGCAGGGCGTGGGCCGCCCGGTCTTCCAGCGTGGCTGCGATCGCCGCGTAACGCTCGGCACAGATCATGGCGCCCGAGCCCTTGGCCGAGTGGGCCAGCAGCCGCAGCTGCGCCCGGTTGGCCGCTGTCAGCGCTGCACGCATGTTGGTGAGCAGCGCCGGCGTGGTCTGCCGGAACGTGGACAGCGCCACCTGTTCCAGCTGGAGGTCGCCGCCGAAGCGCGAGCGCATGGATTCGGCGTGGAAGATCGGCAGCTCGCCCAGCCGCGACGGCTGCGCGACGGTCCAGCGCGCCAGCACGGCCCGCAGCACTTTCAGGTCGATGGGCTTGGTGATGTAGTCGTTCATCCCGGCGTCGATGCACCGTTCACGGTCGCCCTTGAGCGCGTTGGCGGTCATGGCCACGATGGCCGCGGTGCAGCCGACCTCGCGCAAGCGCCGCGTTGCTTCGTAGCCATCCATTTCCGGCATCTGGCAGTCCATCAGGATCAGGTCGAAATCCTCCGACAGCGCCAGCCGGCAAGCCTCGATGCCGTCGTTGGCCAGGCTCACGTCCTGGTAGCCGAGCTTGCGCAGCATGCCGAAGGCGACCACCTGGTTGGTCGTGTTGTCCTCCGCCACCAGCACGCGGACGCCCGCCACCGACGCCGGCAGCTCCTGCCAGATCGACGCCGCGGGCGGAGGCTCCGCCGGCATGACCGGCAGCGTGACGGTAAAGCGCGAGCCTTGGGCCGGGGTGCTCGTCACGCGCACCGCGCCACCCATCAGGTCCACCAGCTGCCGCACGATCGCCAGTCCCAGGCCGGAGCCGCCGAACTGCCGGGAGGTGGAGCTGTCGGCCTGCGTGAAGCGCTTGAACAGCTGCGGCTGGACGTCCTCGGGAATGCCGATGCCGGTGTCGCCGATGATGAAGTCCAGCTCGCAACCGTCGGCATCCGGCTTGCCTTTGACGTCCAGCCCGATCCATCCCGAGTGCGTGAACTTCAGGGCGTTGCCCAGCAGGTTGACCAGCACCTGGCGGATGCGCGTCGGGTCGGCCTGCACGAAGCGCGGCACGTGGGGGTCGACGTGGACGCGGAACAGCAGGCTCTTTTCGGTGGCGCGCAGGCGGTACAGCGTGGCCAGGTCTTCCAGCAGTTCATGCAGGTCGAACGGGACGGTCTCGATCTCCATCTGTCCCGCCTCGATCTTGGAAACGTCCAGGATGTCGTTGACCAGCGCGAGCAGCGAATGCGCGCTGCGGTCGATCAGGTCCGCATGCTGGCGCACCTGCGACGGCAGCTTCTCGTCCAGGAGCAGCTTGGTCATCCCGATGATGCCGTTCAACGGTGTGCGGATCTCGTGGCTCATCGTCGCGAGGAACTGGCTCTTGGCGAGGCTCGCAGCATCGGCCGCATCGCGCGCGAGCCGCAGCTCCTGCTCGGCCGTCTTGCCTTGCGTGATGTCGCGGTTGGTCCCCACCATCCGCAACGGCATTCCGCTGGACGTGCGGTCCGCGACGCGGCCCTCGCTGTGCACCCAGACCAGGCTGCCGTCCAGGCGCCGGACGCGGTGCTCCACCGCGTAGCGGGCCGACCTGCCATCCAGCACGGGCTCCAGTGCCGCCTGGATGCGCAGCAGGTCCTCCATCGGCACCAGTTCCAGCAGCTCCTGCGCAGTGCACTCGGTGGGCTGCGGCGGGCCGCCGAGGATCACGGACCACTGCTCGGACAGGAACACCGTCTCGCCCGGCACGTCGAGGTCCCACAGCGCGAGGCCCGAGCCCTCCAGCGCGCGGTGCAGGCGCTCCTGGCTCTGCTCCAGCGCGGCGCGCGCCTTGCTGGCGTCAGCGACGTCGGGCGCGCGTTGCGCGGCCTGTCGCAGCAGCAGGGCCTGCAGCGCGGCCTGGGCGAGCGCGTGCAGGACCTCTTGCTGCACGCGCCCGAGCGCGGGGCGGGCAACGTGATCCATGACGCAGAGCGTGCCGATGACTTGCCCGTCGGTGGCCTGCAGCGGAGCTGCCGCGTGGAACGCAGCCGATGAACGCATGCCGGCACCCGCGTTCTCCGGCGTGCCGTCGAAACCCAGGGACGCCGCCACCCTTTCCCGGCCGTCGTCGATCCACGTGAGCAGCGCCACCGGCGCCGCGCAAGCCGTCGCCGCTGCGCGGACCAGGCTGTCCAGCAGCGCCCCATCATCGGCCGGATCCGGTGTTGCCATGTTGCGCATGGTGCGATCAGCGCGCCAGCGTCGAGGCGCCGAACATGCTCTGCACGAACTCCACTGCAAGCTCCGCGGTGCGGTTGCGCACGTCGAGCGCCGGGTTGATCTCGACCACGTCAACCGACCCGAGCCGCCCCGTGTCCGCGATCATCTCCATGCACAGCTGCATCTCGCGGTAGGTGGGACCGCCGCGCACGCCGGTGCCCACGCCGGGCGCCTCCATCGGGTCCAGGCAGTCCAGGTCGAAGCTCACGTGGACGTGCGTGTCCTCGTCCACGTCCTGCAGCACCTCGGTCATCGTGTTGCGCATGCCGTGCTCGTCGATATGGCGCATGTCGAACACCTGCAGGCCCAGCCGCCGGATCGCCTGTTTCTCCTCGGCGTCGACGCTGCGGATGCCGATGAAGTCGATGCTGCCGGGGTCCAGCGCCGCCGTCTGGCCGCTCCAGCCGACCAGGTCCGCCGGCCCGTGACCGAGCAGGCAGGACACCGGCATGCCATGGATGTTCCCGCTGGGGCTGATCTGCTCCGTGTTGACGTCGGTGTGCGCGTCCAGCCAGACGACGCGCAGGTTGCGGCGGTGCTGGCGGCAATGCCGCGCCACCGCGCTGATGGAACCGATGGCCAGGCAGTGGTCCCCGCCCATGAGCAGCGGAACCTGTTCCATCGCCAGCGTGGTCGACACGGCCTCGAACACCGCGCGATTCCACGCCACCACTTCCGGCAAGTGACGGATGCCGGGGGACGACGGGTGCCAGGGATTGGGGGGTCCGGAAAGATTGCCACGGTCGATGACATCGAAGCCATGCGCCCGCAAGGCTTCCGCGAGCCCCGCAACGCGCAAGGCGTCCGGGCCCATGCCGGCGCCGCGAACGCTGGCGCCGACGTCGGTCGGGGCGCCGATGAGGCTGACTGTGGTCATGCGTTGCTTCTCCTGCCGGGCACCTTGCATTGTGTCGCAAGCCCGGGAAGCAGGGATGTTGCTACAGGTTGCATCCGAGCGCACCAAGGCTGGGGTTCGATCGGGAGAATGAATTCAACCCATCCAAAGGAGAAACGAAACATGCTGGCGATGCAATACCGCGGACCGTACCGGGTTCGCGCCACCCAGAAGGCGGAGCCGGAGATCGAGCACCCCGGCGACGCGATCGTGCGCGTGACGCGCTCGTGCATCTGCGGCTCCGACCTGCACCTGTATCACGGCCTGGTGCCCGACACCCGGGTCGGCCATACGTTCGGGCACGAGTTCACCGGCATCGTCGAGGAAGTTGGCGACTCCGTGCAGAACCTGAAGAAGGGCGATCACGTCCTGATGCCTTTCAACATCTTCTGCGGTACGTGCTTTTTCTGCAAGAAGGAGCTCTACTCCAACTGCCACAACGTGAATCCGGCAGCGACGGCCGTCGGCGGCATCTATGGCTACTCCCACACCACCGGTGGCTACGACGGCGGCCAGGCGGAGTACGTGCGGGTGCCGATGGCCGATGCGGGCCCGACCATCATTCCCGCCGACATGGACGAGGACGACGCGGTGCTGTTGACGGATGCCTGCCCGACCGGCTACCAGGCTGCCGAGATGGGCGGCATCAAGGAAGGCGACACGGTGGTGGTGTTCGGCGCGGGGCCGGTGGGCCTGTTCGCGGCCAAGTCCTCGTGGCTCATGGGCGCCGGCCGCGTGATCGTGGTGGACCACCTCGAGTACCGGCTGGAGTTCGCCCGCAAGTTCGCGCAGTGCGAGATCGTCAACCTCAAGGAGGTGGGCGACATGGCGATGCACATCAAGAAGATGACGGACTGGCTGGGCGCGGACGTCTGCATCGACGCCGTCGGCGGTGAGGCGGTGGGCAGCATGCTGCAGCACCTGACCGGCCGCTACCTCAAGCTGCAGGCCGGCGCGGCCACCGTGCTGCACTGGTGCATCAACTGCGTCCGCAAGGGCGGCACGGTCTCCATCGTGGGTGTGTACGGTCCCACGGGCAACATGGTCCCGATCGGCAACGTCGTGAACAAGGGCCTGACGATCCGCGCCAACCAGGCGAGCGTGAAGCGCCACCTGCCGCGGCTGATCGAACACATCCAGGCCGGGCGGCTCAAGCCCAGCGAAATCATCACCCATCGCATCCCGCTCGAGGACGTGGCGGACGCGTACCACATGTTCTCGAGCAAGCTGGACAACTGCATCAAGCCGGTGCTGCTGCCGCCCTCGGCCCGGCAAGCGAACGTGCACTGAACGGAGCAACCATGAGCAACCATCCGGAAGACGACATCACTTACGTCGAGCGCACCGAACCCGAGGCGCACCAGCGCAGACCGCCCTCCGGCATCCAGGGCTGGGGCGCGGACCTCGACCCCGCCATGCGCCCCGCGGTGCCGAAGGAGCGCACGCCGCAACGATTCGTGGACGCGCATTGGGACGACATCGCGCCGCAGCGTGACCGCGGCGTGAAAGTCCTGCACTCGACCGAGCGGCCCGGCCTGACACCGGTCTACGGCACGGCGCAGCCGCCCAGCGGCCTGTCCGGGCTGATCCGGCGCGCGGCTTTCCGGCACAGCGAGAACGACCTGCGCCACTGGTTGATGCTGCTGTTCGCCGATCGCGTGAACGTGGTGGAGGGCGTCATCGACGACCTGGCGCACGGCCATGTGCCGAACGTGTTCCGCGAGATCGGCGGACCGGCCGAATGGAAATACAACCGCCAGGGATTCATCCGCAAGGCCGTGATCGCCGGCGGCGTCGTCGGCCTGCTCGTCTACCTGAACAGCCGGCGTCGCCGGCGCTGAAGCCGCTGCTCAGGCGGGTGGCGCCAGGCGGAACACTGCCTTGCGTTCGCCGACGGTCGCGCCCTTGACGCTGGAGATCGTTGCCCAGCGCCAGGGGCGCAGTGCTTCGCGCTGATCCGCATCCAGCCAGCCGAGCTGGTCGAGCGCTTCCACCGTCGCCGCGTAGAGGGCGACCTTGCTGCCGTCGCTGATCTTCAATGCGAGGGCCTCGCCGCGGCTGCGGCTGGCCACCAACTGGACGCCATCCGCGCCCACCTTGGTGACCCAGTCGCCACGCCCTGCCTGCATGAAAGCGACGTCGCTGCGGCCGGTGCCCGACACGAGCTCGGGGTGGGCCGTCATGGCTTCGGCCATCGCGGCGAAGCTTTCGCCGAAGCGCGCGTCCTGCGTGCCGGAGGCCAGGCGGGCGAAGCCGCGCGCGAGGTTCGCCAGCGGCATGGCGTAGTTCGGGGCCGAGCAACCGTCGATGCCCATCGGCATCTGGTGCGGTTGCAGGCCGACGGCCTCGGCGACGTGGTCCCGCACGGCCTGCTGCAGCGGGTGGGCCGGGGCGAGATACGTCTCCAGCGGCGCCCCATGCTGCACGCACCAGGCGAGGAAGCCGCTGTGCTTGCCGCTGCAGTTGTGGTTGCGCTCGTCGACCCGCAGGTCCGCCGGCGGGGCGGGCCCGAGTTCGCCCGCCATGGCCGGATGGCAGCCGCACTGCAAGCGCTGGTAGCCCACGCCGGCCTTGCCGAGGATGTCTTCCACCTCGCGCACATGCATCGGCTCGCCATTGTGGCTGGCGCACAGCAGCGCGAGATTCGAACGGGTCAGGCGAAAGTGCTGCACGCCGCCGCCCTGCAGCAGCGGCAGTGCCTGCAGCGGCTTGAGCGTGGAGCGCGTGAAGCTGACCCAATGCGGGTCGCCGGCATGCGCGAGCACGCGGCCTGTCGTATCGGTGACGGCAAGCGCGCCGAAGTGCACGCACTCGCGCGTGCCGCCGCGGGTGGTTTCGACGAGGGGGACGAGATCGGGCATGGGTGGATTCTGCCCCGGCGGCACAATCCGGCGCATGACCGAACTCCGCTCTCCGCTCCAGGCCCAGGTCGTCCAGTGGCTCGCCGCCCCCGGCGATGCGGTGCGCGCGGGCGACGTGGTCGTGATCCTGGAAGCGATGAAGATGGAGCACGAGGTGCGCAGCCCGGGGGATGGGAGGGTGCGGGAGTGCCTGTTCAAGGAGGGGGAGGCGGTGCAGGAGGGGGATGTCCTGATGGCATTGGACGAACTGGTCGACGCCCCACGGAACGCCCCCACCCCCACCCTCCCCCGGAGCGGGAGGGAGGGAGAAGGAAACGCTCCCTCCCCCTCCGGGGAAGGGCCGGGGTGGGGGCCCGCGCGTCCGGACCTTCAATCCATCCTCGACCGCCACGCTCTCACGCTCGACGCGGCCCGCCCCGACGCCATGGCCAAGCGGCACGCCCTGGGCCTGCGCAGCGCGCGCGAGAACATCGCCGACCTCTGCGACCCGGGGTCGTTCCTGGAATACGGCGCGCTCGCCGTCGCCGCGCAAAGCAGCCGCCGCAGCCAGGACGACCTGGCGCGCAACACGCCGGCCGACGGCATGGTCACCGGCATCGCGCGCATCAACGGCGACCTGTTCCCGCCCGAACGCGCGAGCGCCGCGGTGCTGGCCTACGACGCCACCGTGCTGGCCGGCACGCAAGGCTTTCGCAACCACCAGAAGACCGATCGCCTGCTCGGCGTGGCGCTGAAGAACCGGCTGCCGGTGGTGCTGTTCGCCGAGGGCGGCGGCGGCCGGCCGGGTGACGTCGACATGCCCATCGTTGCCGGCCTGCACGTGCCCACGTTCGCCAGCTTCGCGCGGCTGAACGGCCGGGTGCCCGTCGTCGGCATCGCCGCCGGACGCTGCTTTGCGGGCAACGCGGCGCTGCTGGGATGCTGCGACGTGATCATCGCCACCCGCGGCAGCAACATCGGCATGGGAGGACCGGCCATGGTGGAAGGCGGCGGGCTCGGCGTGTTCCGCCCCGAACAGATCGGCCCGGCGCCGGTGCAGCATGCCAACGGCGTGATCGACGTCCTGGTGGAAGATGAAGCGCAGGCTGTCGCCACGGCCCGCCAGTACCTCTCCTATTTCCAGGGCGCCCTGCCCTCCTTCGAAGCGCCCGACACCGCGGCCTTGCGCAACGTGGTGCCGGAAAACCGGCTGCGCGTGTACGACAGCCGCGCCGCCATGGAAGGTCTTGCCGATGCCGGCTCGGTGCTGCATTTGCGCACCGGCTTCGGCCTGGGCATCCACACCGCGCTCGCGCGGATCGAGGGCCGGCCGGTCGGACTGCTCGCCAGCAATCCCCTGCACCTGGGCGGCGCCATCGACGCCGACGCGGCCGACAAGGCCGCGCGCTTCATGCAACTGTGCGATGCGCACGGCTTGCCGCTGGTGAGCCTGGTGGATACACCGGGCTTCATGGTCGGGCCCGCGATCGAGGAGCAGGCGCAGGTGCGCCACGTCAGCCGCATGTTCGTCGCCGCGGCCCACCTGCGGGTGCCGTTCTTCAGCGTCGTGCTGCGCAAGGGGTATGGCCTGGGCGCCATGGCGATGGCTGCCGGGGGCTTCCATGCGCCGGAGTTCACCGTGTCGTGGCCGAGCGGCGAGTTCGGCGGCATGGGCCTGGAAGGCGCCGTGCGGCTGGGTTACCGCAAGGAGCTGGAGGCGACACCGGAAGGCCCGCGGCGCGACGCCCTGTTCGAGCAACTGGTGGCGCGGCAGTACGCGGCCGGCCAGGCCGCGAACATGGCCGCCACGTTGGAGATCGACGCCGTCATCGACCCCGCGCAGACGCGGAACTGGCTGGCGCGGGGACTCGCCGCCGGCCGCGTGTCGACCGAAAGCGGGCATCGCGCGAGCGACACCTGGTAACGCGCGCCCCACGGAACTGCGCGGAGCCGCTAGCATCTCGGGTTCCACATTGCCGAGCCACCCATGCTGATCGCCCTCGGCGTTGTCCTTGCGCTTCTCGCCGCGCTCATCTACGTGAACCTGGGCACGGGGGAACAAGGCGTCACCCACGAGATCGAGCACCTCTACCCGGTCGACGATCCGCAGTTCTTTCGCGCGATGGGCATGCTGCTGGGGCCGGACATCGTGAAGGGCAACCGCGTGGACGCCCTGCACAACGGCGACAACATCTTCCCGGCGATGCTGGAGGCGATCCGCGGCGCGCGGGAGACGGTGCTGTTCGAAACCTTCATCTACTGGTCGGGTGAGATAGGCGACCAGTTCGCGGACGCGCTGTCCGAGCGCGCGCGGGCCGGGGTGAAGGTGCACGTGCTGCTGGACTGGCTGGGCAGCCTGAAGGTGGATGACCGGCTGGTGGACGAGATGAAGGAGGCCGGCGTGGAGGTCTGGCACTTCCACCCCCTGCGCTGGTACAACCTGGGCCGCATCAACAACCGCACGCACCGCAAGCTGCTGATCGTGGACGGCCGCATCGGCTTCACGGGCGGCGTGGGGATCGCGCCTCCGTGGACCGGCGACGCGCAGGACGAGGACCATTGGCGCGACTCGCACTTCAGGGTCGAAGGACCGGTGGTCGCACAGATGCAGAGCGTGATGCTGTCCAACTGGAGCAAGGCCACCGGCCGCATCCTGCATGGCGAGGACTACTTCCCGGAACCCCGCGAGGCGGGCCGCCAGGCCGCCCAGATGTTCCACAGCTCGCCCAGCGGCGGCGGCGAGAGCATGCAGCTGATGTACCTGATCGCCATCACGGCGGCGGTGAAGACGATCGACATCTCCAGCGCCTACTTCGTGCCGGACGAGACGGCGCGCATCGCGCTGGTGTCGGCGCTCAAGCGGGGCGTGCGGGTGCGCGTCATCACGCCGGGCCGCAAGACCGACCAGCAAACGGTGCGGCACGCTTCGCGCGCGCTATGGGGCGACCTGCTCGAGGCGGGCGCCGAGCTCCACGTGTACCAACCTACCATGTACCACTGCAAGCTGGTGATCGTGGACGGCCTGCTGTCATCGGTCGGTTCCACCAACTTCGATCCGCGCTCGTTCTACCTCAACGACGAGGCGAACCTCAACGTCTATGACCGGGAGTTCGCGGGCGAGCTGACGCGCGTGTTCGAGAACGACCTGACGCGCTGCAAGCGCGTCACGCTGCAGGAATGGCAGTCGCGCCCCACCTCGGAAAAAATCCGCGAGCGCGCGGCCGCCCTGCTGGCGCCGATCCTGTAGCCCGGGTTCGGCGATCAGCCGACCCCGGCGGCCAGCTACCGCTCGCAGCGTCCGGCTCACGTCAGCAGGGCCACGGCGCCGGAGAAGGTCAGGAAAGCCGCCGCCGTGGTCAGCAGGATGATCCGCGCGATGCGCCCGGTGTCCGCGCCGAAGCGCTCGGCCAGCAGCGACACGTTGCTGGCGCTCGGGAGCGCCGCCACCAGCACCATCACCTTGAGCGTGAAGTCGTCCAACGGCAGGCCTGCGGCGCGCGCGCCCATGCCCGCGCCCCACACCAGCAACGGATGCACGAACAGCTTGATCAGGGACACGGGGACGAAGTCGCGCGCCGGCATCGGGCCGCGCTCGCCCTGCGCCGCCAGGAACTGGGAGCGCGCCAGCACCGCGCCGATGGTGAACAGCGCCACGGGCGACGCGGCATCCGCGAGCAGGCCGATCGTGTCCATGATCGGAGCCACCGGCTTCCAGCCCATGGCCGACGACAGGCCACCCAGCAGGATGGCCCAGGGCATGGGATTCAGCGCCACGCCTTTCAGCGCCTTCCTGGCCGCGTCGCGGGCGCCGTGCTGGTCGGCGCTGTCCAGCCGCGACAGCGCGATGCACAGCGACGTGGTGATCACCAGGTCGATCATGATCGTCAGGATGGAGGGGCCCGCGGCCTGTGCGCCGAGCAGGGCCACCAGCAGCGGCACGCCCATGAAGCCGGTGTTCGGGAACGCGGCCACCAGCGCGCCGAACGAAGCATCGTTCCAGCGGATGCGCGCATTCATGCTGTATTTCACGGTTCCGGCCACCACCAGCAGCGCACACGCCAGCCACAGCGCCCCCGCGGTCGGGTCCAGCATCTGGGCGATCGGCGTATTTGCGCCGAAGCGGTACAGCATGCACGGCAGCGCGAAGTACAGCACGAAAGTGTTCAGTCCGCCGATCGCCTCCAGCGGCAGCATGCGGCGGCGCGCCGCGATGTAACCGGCCAGGACCAGCGCGAAGAACGGGAAGGTGACCGCAAGGACGCTTGGCACGGCTGGTATTGTCATCGCAACAGCCTGCGGCGCTTATGATTTGCCGTTGTCCTCTCCCGCAGTACCCACCTCCCCCCGATGTCCGCCGGCCTGAACCTCGCCCAGCAAGAAGCGGTCAACTACATGCATGGTCCCTGCCTGGTGCTGGCCGGCGCCGGCTCCGGCAAGACGCGCGTGATCACCCACAAGATCGCGCGCCTGATCCAGGCCGGCCTGGAACCCAGGCGCATCGCCGCCATCACGTTCACCAACAAGGCCGCTGCCGAAATGCGCGAACGCGCCAAGGCCCTGGTGGGTCGCCAGGCCAAGGAAGTCCTGATCTGCACCTTCCACGCGCTCGGCGTGCGGATGATGCGGCAGGATGGAGCCGCGCTGGGCCTGAAGCCGCAGTTCTCCATCCTCGATTCCGACGACGTCACCAGCATCCTCAAGGACGCCGGCGGCTCCACCGACGCGGCGAGCGCGCGCCAGTGGCAATGGGCCATCAGCGCCTGGAAGAATGCGGGGCTGAACGCCGCGCAGGCGCTGGCGCAGGCGAAGGACGACAACGAGCGCATCACCGCCACCATCATGGCGCGCTACGAGGAACGCCTGACGGCCTACCAGAGCGTGGATTTCGACGACCTGATCGGGCTGCCGCTGAAACTGCTGCGCGACTTCCCCGACGTGCGGGACAAGTGGCAGGCGGCGCTGGGACACGTGCTGGTGGACGAATACCAGGACACCAACGCCACGCAGTACGAGTTGCTCAAGCTGCTGGTGGGCGAGCGCGGACGCATCACGGCGGTCGGCGACGACGACCAGTCCATCTACGGCTGGCGCGGCGCCACGCTCGACAACCTGCGCCGCCTGCCGCAGGACTACCCCACCTTGAAGGTGGTGAAGCTGGAGCAGAACTACCGCTCCACCAGCGCCATCCTGCGCGCGGCCAACAACGTGATCCAGCCGAACCCCAAGCTGTACCCCAAGACCCTGTTCTCCGAGCTGGGCGAGGGCGAGCCCGTCCGCGTGGTCGACTGCGACAGCGAGGAACATGAAGCCGAGCGGATCGTTGCGCGCATCCAGTCCATTCGCGCCAACGGTGGCGGCAAGGACTGGAAGGACTTCGCGGTGCTGTACCGCGCCAACCACCAGGCCCGCGTGTTCGAGCAGTCCTTGCGCAAGGCGCAGATCCCCTACAAGGTCTCCGGCGGGCAGAGCTTCTTCGACCGCGCCGAGATCCGCGACCTGTGCGGGTGGCTGAGGCTGTGGGTCAACAACGACGACGACCCGGCTTTCCTGCGCTCCGTCACCACGCCCAAGCGCGGCATCGGCCACCAGACGCTGCAAAGCCTGGGCACCTTCGCCAGCCAGTACAAGTTGAGCCTGTTCGCCGCCCTCTTCTCGCCCTCGCTGGCCGCCGTGCTGAACGCGCGCGCCGTCGGCAGCCTGCACGAATTCGGCCGCTACGTGAACGACCTGGAGTTTCGCGCCCGCCGCACGATGGGCGCCGAGGATGCGAAAGTCTTCCTGCTCGACTGGCTCAAGGACATCGGCTACGAGAAACACCTGTACGACGGCGAGGACAACGAGAAGGTGGCGGCTGCCCGCTGGACCAACGTGCTGGACTTCATCGACTGGATGGCGGCGCGCTGCGGCGGCGAGATCGACGACAGCGCGGGCGTCAGCCTGGCGGCCGAGCGCAAGAGCCTGCTGGAGGTGGCGCAGACGATCGCGCTGCTGTCCACCATCAGCGAGCGCGAGAAGGACCAGAACGTGGTGACACTTTCGACATTGCACGCGTCCAAGGGCCTGGAGTGGCCGCACGTGGTGCTGGCCGGCTGCGTGGAGGGCATGCTGCCTTTCAAGCCCGAGGACGGGGAAGGCGCCGTGGTCAGCGAATCGTTCATCCAGCGCCTGCAGGAGGAACGCCGCCTCATGTACGTGGGCATCACGCGGGCCCAGCGCTCGCTGGCCGTGAGCTGGAGCAGGAAGCGCAAGAAGGGCCGCGAACTGGTTCCCGCCCAACCCAGCCGCTTCATCGCGGAGATGGCATTGGACAAGACGACCGTGAAAGAGGATCCCCGCGAGAAGCTCAAAGCCTTGCGCGCGGAGTTCGCCAAGAAGAGCGCCGACGCCGCGGCCGCGGCGGCGGCGGCTTCGGGGGCTGCATGAGACGGCTGTGGTTGTTGGCATGGGCAGCCGCTGCCGGAGCCGCATCGGCGCAGAACGTGTGTCCGCATGCCAGCGAAGTGCGCCAGGCCGAGATGCTGGGCCTGTGGCATGCCGAATTCGAGGACGCGAAGCTGTCCGGCACGCTGGTGCTGGAAAAGCACGCCACGTACGCCGACAGCTTGAGCGGCACCATCGAGCGCGGCACCGTGCGGCGCCCGGTATCCGGCGAGGTGGAGGACGGCGAATTCACCCTCGAAGAGTCGGCCGACGGCGTGCGCATCTCCGGCACGTGGCTCGGCGAAGTGGTGGAAGGCTCGTGCGGTCGCGAGATCCGCGGCACCTGGAGCGTCGACGGAGAAGGCAAGGACGCGCGCGCGTTCGTGCTGCGCAAGCAATAAGGCAGACCCATGGCCACGAACTCCCACTTCACGGGCCCGCAGTTCTACGACGAGTTCATGGGCCCGGTCCAGTTCGCCCCTTTCGCCGCGGACCTGGCGGACCGCATCCCGGTGGACCTGCGCGGCAAGGTGCTGGAGATCGCCTGCGGCACCGGGCTGGTGACGCGAGAGCTGCGGCGGCGGCTGCTGCCCTCGGTCGACATCGTCGCGACCGACCTCGGAAGCGCGATGCTGGACTACGCGAAGCTGCGGGTCACCGCGGGCGGCATCACCTGGCGGCAGGCCGACGCGCAGGACCTGCCGTTCGCCGATGGCGAGTTCGCCGCGGTGGTGTGCGGCTTCGGCATGATGTTCCCGCCGGACCGCGCCAAGGCGTTCGCCGAGGCGCGCCGCGTGCTCGCTCCCGGCGGGCTGCTCCTGTTCAACGTGTGGGACCGCATCGAGGAAAACCTGCACGCGCTGGCCAACGCGCAGACCGTGGAATCACGGTTCCCGGGCGATGCCGAAATGAAGTTCCGCACGCCCTACGAGCTGCACGATCCGGCCGTGCTGCGATCGCTGCTCGCCCAGGCAGGTTTCCAGGACGTCACCATCGAAACCCGCCGCATCGCCATCGACGGCGCCGATCCGCGCAAGATCGCCGCCGGACAGATCCGCGGCACGCCGCGGGCGGCGTTGCTCGTGCAGCGCGGCGTTCCCCTGGACCCGATGATCGATGACGTCGCCGCCGCGCTCACGCGCCAGGGCGGCGACCCGTACCACGGACATGCGCAAGCCCTGGTCGTCCAGGCCCGCTGAAGCTCCAGGGCAAAGGGTTGGGCGGACGAAGAAAAGGGAGCCGCAGCTCCCTTTGTCAGCGGCGTGGTTTCGCCCCGGTCACAAGACCTTGCGGCCGCGCAGCAGTTGCACGATCACGATGACCACCGCGATCACCACCAGGGCATGCACGAGGCCTCCTGCGGTAACCGAGGTGACGAGGCCGAGGGCCCACAGGATCAGGAGGACGATGGCGATGGTGTAGAGCATGGGAGTTCCTTGCGAGTCGATCGGCTTGGCATGGCCGTGTGCATGATCGAAAGTGCTCCAGGCGATACGGCATCGCTGCCCTGCAAGGTGAACTGTTCAATGGCTGGACGTTAAGGCTGAGGCACCAGCTCGTCTGTAGGCGATACGCCCGGGCCAGCGTCAGTACCTCAGCCATGAGGCCGCCGTTACAGCGGCAAGTCGTACGCGATCGTCAGCGGCGCGTGATCGCTGAAGCGCGTCTGGGTGTAGATCGCGGCCTCCCGTGCCGTCTGCGCAATGCCTGCCGTCGCGATCTGGTAGTCCAGCCGCCAGCCGACATTCTTGGCCCGGGCCTGGCCCCGGTTGCTCCACCACGTGTACGAGGTATCGGTGGCGTCGGGATGCAGGTGCCGGTAGACGTCCACCAGCCCGGTCTCCGACAGCAGCTTGGTCATCCACGCGCGCTCCTCGGGCAGGAAGCCGCTGTTCTTCAAGTTGCCCTTCCAGTTCTTCAGGTCCTGTTCCTTGTGGGCGATGTTGACGTCGCCGCACAACACGAACTCGCGCGTCTTTTTCAGCGCGGCGAGGTGCGGATCGAGCAGGTCCAGGAAGCGGAACTTGGCCTGCTGGCGTTCCTCCCCGGAGGAGCCCGAGGGGAAGTAGCAGCTGATGATGGACATGCGGCGCTGCGGTGTGTCGAAGCGCAGTTCGACGTACCGGCCCTCGGCGTCGAACTCCTCGCAGCCGAAGCCGGTGACCACGTCGCTCGGCTCGTGCCGGCTGAAAGCGCCGACGCCGGAATAACCCTTCTTCTGCGCGAAATGGAAGTGGCCGCGCAGGCCCGCCAGGCGGTCGTGCTTGCCGTCCACGTCGGCAGCCTGGGCCTTGACCTCCTGCACGCAAATACAATCCGGGCTGGTTTGCGCGATCCAGGCCTCCACACCCTTGCTGGCGGCCGAGCGGATGCCATTGAGGTTGAGGCTGGTCAGTTTGAACAAGGAATTTCCCATGGTGGCGGTGAGCGGCCAGGATGCCCTGGCGCAGGATTTCGTCGGGTTCGCCGTGCAGTCGGGGGTCCTGCGTTTCGGCGACTTCAAGACCAAGGCAGGCCGCCTTTCCCCCTACTTCTTCAACGCGGGGCTGTTCGACGACGGTGCCAAGCTCGGCCGGCTGGCGCAATTCTATGCACAGCGCATCCTGTCCTCCGGCATCGAATTCGACATGTTGTTCGGCCCCGCCTACAAGGGCATCCCGCTGGCAGCGGCGGTGGCCATCGAGCTGGCGCGGCTCGGGCGGAACGTCCCTTACGCCTACAACCGCAAGGAAGCCAAGGACCACGGTGAGGGCGGCACCCTGGTCGGGGCGCCGGTCCGGGGGAAGGTCCTGATCGTCGACGACGTGATGTCCGCCGGCACCGCCGCGCGGGAGTCGATCGCCCTGATCCAGGCCGCCGGCGCCACCCCCCACGCGGTGGCTATTGCGCTGGACCGGCAGGAGAAAGCCACCGAAAACGGCCAGGACGTGGCATGGAGCGCCGTGCAATACGTCCGGGAAAGACTACAACTTTCCGTTTGTTCGATTGCAACTCTGGCCGACCTCTTGCACTATCTGTCCAGCCATTCCAAGGAAGAGCTCGGACAGCACCACGACCGGGTGCTGGCATACCGGGACCGTTACGGGGCTGGCTGAGAGGAGAGCCGATGATCCGTTCGCTGCGCCACCTGCTCCTGGGCACCCTGCTCACGTCGGCGGCAGCGATGGCATCGGCGCAAGGGTCGCGCATCTATACCTGCGTGGACGCCAAGGGGCGAAAGCTGACGTCCGACCGCCCCATCGTCGACTGCATCGACCGCGAACAAAAGGAATTGAGCGGCTCCGGCACCGTGCGCCGCACCGTCCCGCCGACGCCCACCGCGCAAGAGCGGGCGCTGATCGAGGAGCGGGAGCGCAAGGCGGCCGACGAAAAGCAGCGCCTGGCCGACGAGCGGCGCGCGGTGCGTGCCCTGGTCAGTCGCTATCCGAACCGCGCAGCCCATGACGCCGAACGCAGCAGGGCGCTGCAGGCGCAACAGGAGGTGATCAGCACCGGGCAACGCCGCATCGAGGAGCTGAACGACCAGCGCAAGCTGTTGACGGTGGAGACCGAGTTCTACAAGGACGTGGGCCAATGGCCCAGCCTGCTGAAGCGGCAGTTCGACGAGAACGCCCAGCAACTCGCCGCGCAGCAGCGGTTCATGGCCTCGCAGGACGAGGAAAGGGCGCGCATCAATGCGCGCTACGACGAGGAACTGGCGCGGCTGCGGCCCCTGTGGGCGCAGCGCAGCACTGCCGCCGCCGACCCGCCGCCCGCGCCGGTGAAACGCTAGATCCCGAGTTTCTTGCGCAGCAGGTCACCCACCTGCTGCGGGTTCGCCTTGCCCTTGGACGCCTTCATCGCCTGGCCGACCAGGGCATTGAACGCCTTGTCCTTGCCGGCACGGATCTGCTCCACGTTGGCGGCGTTCGCGGCGATGACGTCGTCGACGATCTTCTCCAGCGCGCCGGTGTCGTTCACCTGCTTGAGGCCCTTCGCCTCGATCACCGTGTCGACGTCCGTTCCCTCCTGCGTCCACAAGGCCTCGAAGACCTGCCGGGCGGCATTGTTCGACACCGTGCCGTCCGCGATGCGCTGGACCAGGCGGGCCAGCGTCGCGGCCTGCACGGGCGCGGATTCGATGGCCATGTCCTGCGCATTGAGCCGCCGCGACACCTCGCCCATGATCCAGTTGCTGGCCAGCTTGGCCTGGCCGCTGGCCTTGGCCGCCGCCTCGAAGTAGGCCGCCATCGCCTTGCTCTGGGTCAGCGTGGTCGCGTCGTACTCCGGCAGCCCGTAGTCGTCGACGAAACGGGCGGCCATGAGGCGTGGCAACTCGGGCATCTCGCGCTTCACCCGCTCCACCCACTCGGGCGCGATCACCAGCGGCGGCAGGTCCGGATCGGGGAAATAGCGGTAGTCCGCCGCATCTTCCTTGGTTCGCATCGACCGCGTCTCGCCCGTGTCCGGATCGAACAGCACGGTGGCCTGCTGGATCGGGATGCCGTCCTCGAGCTGCTCGATCTGCCAGCGCACCTCGAAGTCGATCGCCTCTTTCATGAACTTGAAGGAGTTGAGGTTCTTGATCTCGCGCCGGGTGCCCAGCGGCTGGCCGGGCTTGCGCACCGACACGTTCGCGTCGCAGCGGAAGCTGCCTTCCTGCATGTTGCCGTCGCAGATGCCGATCCAGGTGACGATCTTGTGCAGCTCCTTGGCGTAAGCGACCGCCTCGTCGGACGAGCCCATGTCCGGCTCCGTCACGATTTCCAGCAGCGGCGTGCCGGCGCGGTTCAGGTCGATGCCGGACTGGCCGACGAAGTCTTCATGGAGCGACTTGCCCGCGTCTTCTTCCAGGTGCGCGCGCACCAGGCGCACGGACTTCTTTTCCTGGCCGAGGAAGAACTCGACGCTGCCGCCTTGCACCACGGGGATCTCGAACTGCGAGATCTGGTAGCCCTTGGGCAGGTCCGGATAGAAGTAGTTCTTGCGCGCGAAGATGCTGCGCGGCGCGACCTGCGCGCCGATCGCCAGGGCGAAGCGGATGGCGCGTTCGACCGCCCCCACGTTCATCACCGGCAGCGTGCCCGGCAGCGCCAGGTCCACCGGCGAGGCCTGCGTGTTCGGTTCCGCGCCGAACTGCGTCGGGCTGCGGCTGAAGATCTTGCTCTGCGTCGAAAGCTGGGCGTGCGTCTCGAAGCCGATGACGACTTCCCAGCCATGAATGAGTTTTCCCGCGGTCATCAAAGGCCTCCCGCCGGGCCGCCCCAAGGGAGGCCAGCCCCCTCGGGGGGCAGTGAGTACACGAAGTGACGAACGTGGGGGCTCACAGCACGCCCTCCGGCTTGCGCAGGTGGAAATCGGTGGCCTGCTGGAAGCGGTGCGCCGCGTTCAGCAGCCGCCCTTCCTGGAAGTAGTTGCCGATCAACTGCAGCCCCACGGGCATGCCGGCATGGCCGAAGCCGCAGGGGATGCTCATGCCCGGCAGGCCGGCCAAGGAACCCGGCAGCGTGAAGATGTCGGCCAGGTAGTCGGCCAGCGGGTCGTCGCCGTGCTCGCCCAGCTTCCACGCCACCGTGGGCGCCACCGGCCCGGCGATGACGTCGCACTGGGTGAAAGCCTGCTGGAAGTCGTCGGCGATCATCCGGCGGATCTTCTGCGCCTGCAGGTAGTACGCATCGTAGTAACCGTGGGAAAGCACGTAGGTGCCGATCATGATGCGGCGCTGCACTTCCAGGCCGAACGCTTCGGTGCGCGTCTTCCGGTACATGTCCAGCAGGTCGCCGTACTGCTTGGCACGGTGGCCGAACTTGACGCCGTCGAAGCGCGACAGGTTCGAGCTCGCCTCGGCCGGCGCGATGATGTAGTAGACCGGGATGGACAGCTCGGTGCGCGGCAGCGAGATCGCCACCCGCTTCGCGCCCAGCTTCTCGTACTGCGCCAGCGCCGCGTCGACGGCGGCCCGCACGTCGGCCGAGACGCCTTCGGCCAGGAACTCCTTCGGCACGCCGATGCGCAGGCCTTCGATGGAGCCGCCGAGCGCGCGCGTGAAGTCCTCCGCCGGCACGTCGAGCGAGGTCGAGTCGCGGTCCGGGTCCGGCCCGCAGATCGCCGACAGCAGCAGCGCGCAATCTTCGGCGGTGCGCGCCATCGGCCCCGCCTGGTCCAGGCTGGAGGCGTACGCGATCATCCCGTAGCGCGATGCGCGCCCATAGGTCGGCTTGATGCCGGTGATGCCGCAGAACGACGCCGGTTGGCGGATCGAGCCGCCGGTGTCGGTGCCGGTGGCCGCTGGCGCCAGCCGCGCGGCGACCGCCACGGCGCTGCCGCCGGAGGAGCCGCCGGGGATGCGCGCCCGGTCCCACGGGTTCTTCACCACCCCGTAGGCGGAGTTTTCGTTCGACGAGCCCATGGCGAACTCGTCGCAATTCAGCTTGCCCAGCGTCACGGTGCCGGCCTCGGCCAGCCGCCGGACCACCGTGGCGTCGAAGGGCGAGCGGTAACCCTCCAGCATCTTCGAGCCGGCCGTGCTGGGAAAGTCCTTGGTGACGAAGATGTCCTTGTGCGCAATGGGCACGCCCAGCAGGGGCGCCGTGTCCCCGGCAGCGATGCGCCGGTCGGCCGCGCCGGCTTGCGCCAGCGTCACGTCTTCGTCGGTTGCCAGGTAGGCGCCCAGTTCGCGATGGCTCCTGCCGCGCCCCAGGAAGTGCCGCGCCGCCTCGACGGCCGACACCTCCTTTTGCCGCAGCTTGGTCGCGAGCTGCGCAACCGTCAGGTCATGCAACAGCGTCATTCGATCACCTTGGGCACCAGGAACAGGCCGCGCTCCACGGCCGGTGCGCTGCGCTGGTTGGCCTCGCGCTGGTTCGGCTCGCTGGGCACGTCGTCGCGCAGCCGCAAGGCCACGGCCTGGACGGTGGCGACCGGGTGCGTCAGCGGCTCGACGCCGGACGTGTCGACGCCGCGCATCTTCTCGACCAGGTCGAAGAAGCCGTTGAGCCTGGCGAGCATGCGCTCGCTCTCGTCGGGTTGCAGTTCCAGCCGCGCGAGGTTCGCGATGCGGGCGATATCTTGGGAGTTCAGGGACATGGTGGAATACGCATGTGCGCGATAACGACATGTAACCGCGCGCAGGGCCGCGCACGGGGGTCCGGCACAGGGGATCAGGTATTATCCCGCCTTCGGCGAGCGGAGCTCCGCCATTGGTGCAACGGCCGCGCAAAGCGGCCGCTTTCACAGAAGAAACGAGGATTTCCCCCATGTTCGGAGTTTTCCGACGCTACTTGTCCACGGACCTTGCCATCGACCTCGGCACGGCCAACACCCTGATCTTCGTCCGCGACAAGGGCATCGTGCTCGACGAACCTTCCGTGGTGGCGATCCGTCACGAAGGCGGCCCGCAGGGCAAGAAGTCGATCCAGGCCGTCGGCCACGAAGCCAAGGCCATGCTGGGCAAGGTGCCCGGCAACATCGAGGCCATCCGGCCGATGAAGGACGGCGTGATCGCCGACTTCACCGTCACGGAGCAGATGCTCAAGCAGTTCATCAAGATGGTCCATCCCCGGTCCCTCCTGAGGCCCAGCCCCCGCATCATCATCTGCGTGCCCTGCGGCTCCACCCAGGTCGAGCGCCGGGCCATCCGTGAATCGGCGCTGGGCGCCGGCGCCAGCGAGGTCTACCTGATCGAGGAACCCATGGCCGCGGCCATCGGCGCCGGCCTGCCGGTGTCCGAAGCCTCCGGCTCGATGGTCGTGGACATCGGCGGCGGCACCACGGAAGTCGGCGTGATCTCCCTGGGCGGCATGGTCTACAAGGGCAGCGTGCGCGTCGGCGGCGACAAGTTCGACGAGGCCATCATCAGCTACATCCGCCGCAACTACGGCATGCTGATCGGCGAGCCCACGGCCGAAGCCATCAAGAAGCAGATCGGCTCCGCCTTCCCCGGCAGCGAGGTGAAGGAGATGGAGGTCAAGGGCCGCAACCTTTCCGAGGGCGTTCCGCGCAGCTTCACCATCAGCTCCAACGAGATCCTGGAAGCGTTGACGGACCCGCTGAACAATATCGTGTCGGCGGTCAAGAACGCGCTGGAGCAGACGCCGCCGGAACTGGGCGCCGACATCGCCGAGCGCGGCATGATGCTCACCGGTGGCGGCGCGCTGCTGCGCGACCTCGACCGCCTGCTGGCCGAGGAAACCGGCCTGCCGGTGCTGGTGGCGGAAGACCCGCTGACCTGCGTGGTGCGGGGCTGCGGCATCGCGCTGGAGCGCATGGAACGGCTGGGCTCGATCTTCACTAGCGAGTAAGGCCCCCCGGGCACAATCCGCCCATGCCCTTAGGCACCCTCGACCGCACCCCTCCGCCATTCTTCAAGCAGGGACCCTCCGCGCTTTCCAAGCTGATGGTCTGCAGCGCGCTGGCGCTGTTCCTGATGGTGGCGGACACGCGCTTCAAGATCACGCAGCCGGTGCGCGCGGCGATGGCCACCGCGCTGTTCCCGATCCAGTGGACGGCGATGCGGCCGGTGCTGGCCGTGCGCGGTGCGCAGGACTATTTCGTCACCCTCAACACCGCCATCACCAACGAGGAGGCTGCGCGCCGCAAGCTGGTGCTGCAGTCCCAGCGCGCCACCCAGGTGGAGCAGCTCGCCAACGAGAACGCGCAGCTGCGCAAGCTGCTCGGCCTGCGCGAGCGGCTGAACACCCCGGCGGTGCCGGCGGAGGTGCTGTACGACGCGGCCGACCCGTACAGCCGCAAGGTGATCATCGACCGCGGCCTGGCGCAGGGCGTGTCGGCCGGCTCGCCGGTGATCGACGAGTCCGGCGTGCTGGGCCAGGTCACGCGGGTCCACCCCCTCATCAGCGAGGTGACGCTGGTGACCGACAGCGACCAGGCCATCCCCGTGCTGAACACCCGCACGGGCGCGCGTGGCATCACCTACGGCGACGCCGGCCGGCACGGCAGCGGCGGCCTGGAGCTGCGCTACATGGCCGCCAACGCCGACGTGCAGCCGGGCGACCTGCTCACCACCAGCGGCGTGGACGGCGTGTACCCCGCGGGCATCCCCGTGGGCAAGGTCAGCAAGGTGGAGCGCCGCCCCGACTCGGCCTTTGCCCGCATCGTCTGCGTGCCGGCGGCGCTGGTCGACGGCGCCCGGCACGTGATGGTGCTGAAGTCGCTGCTGGCGCAGATGCCGCCGCGGCCCGCGCCCGAAGACGCAGCCCCCGCGCTGAAGCGTTCGGCCCGCAAATGAGGAGCGCTTTGGCATGATCATGCGTCCCGGCCAGCCGCTGCTGCTGCCGGCCAACCCCTTCTTCATCTGGTTCACGCTGATCGTGGCCCTGATGGTCACCATGCTGCCGCTCGGGCGCCTGCCCTGGATGCCGGACGTGCTCGCGGTGGTGCTGGTGTTCTGGAGCGTGCACCAGCCCTTGCGCATCGGCGTGGTGGCGGCCTTCATGTTCGGGCTGGCGGTGGACGTGCACCAGACGTCGCTGCTCGGACAGCATGCGCTGGCCTACACGACGCTCAGCTACTTCGCCATCACCATCCACCGGCGCTTGCTGTGGTTCACCGTCCCGTCGCAGGCCGTGCAGGTGCTGCCCCTGTTCGCCGCCGCCCACGCCATCGAGCTGGCCATCCGCATGCTGGCCGGCGGGGCTTTTCCCGGCCCCAGCGTCCTGCTCGCCCCCGTGCTGGAAGCCGTGCTCTGGCCCGTAGTGAGTGTCCTGATGTTGCTGCCGCAGCGCAGGGCGCCGGATCCGGACGAGAATAGGCCTCTCTGATACCTTGTGGGTCAGATCACGAAGCTTGATACCTTGTGGGTCAGATCACGAAGCCTGATACCTTGTGGGTCAGATCACGAATTTGCGCAGCAAATTGTGCTCTGACCCCAACTGATTAAATTTGCGGGTCAGATGATCATTCTGGGTTCCATGACCGAGCTGAAGAACGTCGAGGCCGACCTCTCGCGCTTCCGCATCCGCATTCTCGTGGCCAGTGCCGTGGTGCTGGTCTGCTTCGCCTTGCTGGTCGCGCGCCTGTTGTACCTGCAGGTGATCCAGCATGCGCAGTTCGACGAACTGGCCGAAGCCAACCGCACCGCCATCGTGCCGATCGTGCCGAACCGCGGCCTGATCCTGGACCGCAACGGCATCGTCCTGGCAACCAACTATTCCGCCTACACGCTGGAGATCACGCGCTCGCGCCTGACGCGCCCGCTGGAGACCGTCATCGACGAGCTCGCGCAGGTCATCGACATCCAGCAGCGCGACCGCCGCCGCTTCAAGAAGCTGCTGGAGGAAAGCAAGAGCATCGACTCGCTGCCGATCCGCACCAAGCTCACCGACGAGGAAGTCGCCCGCTTCACCGTGCAGCGTTACCGCTTCCCCGGTGTCGAGATCAACGCCCGCCTGTTCCGCAGCTATCCCTGGGGCGAACTGGCCAGCCACGCCATCGGCTACATCGGCCGCATCAACCAGAAGGAGAAGGAGCAGATCGGCGAGTGGCCCGAGGAGGAGCAGGCCAACTACCGGGGCACGGAATACATCGGCAAGCTGGGCGTGGAGCAGAGCTACGAAAAGGAATTGCACGGCACCACCGGCACCGAGCAGGTGGAGACTTCGGCCGGCGGCCGCGCGGTGCGCAAGCTGGCCAGCAGCCCCGCCACCTCCGGCAACACCGTGATGCTGTCCATCGACATCAAGCTGCAAAAGCTGGTGGAAGACCTGTACGGCGACCGCCGCGGCGCGATGGTGGCGCTGGATCCGCGCAACGGCGAGATCCTGGCCTTCGTCTCCAAGCCGACCTTCGACCCCAACCTGTTCGTCGACGGCATCGACCAGGAAAACTGGGCCGCGCTGAACGAGTCCATCGACAAGCCGCTGCTCAATCGCGCGCTGCGCGGCACCTACCCGCCGGGGTCGACGTACAAGCCCTTCATGGCCCTGGGCGCGCTGCACACCGGCAAGCGCAGCGCCACCCAGGTGATCCAGGACAACGGCTCGTGGAGCTTCGGCGGCCACGTGTTCCGCAGCCACGGCGACCACGGGCTCGGCCCGGTGGACATGCATGCCAGCATCGTGAAGTCCAGCAACGTGTACTACTACTCGCTGGCCAACGACATGGGCGTGGACCTGATGCATGACTTCATGAAGCCGCTGGGCTTCGGGCAGATCACCGGCATCGACATCTTCGGCGAGGTCCGGGGCGTGCTTCCCAGCCAGGAATGGAAGCGCACCTATTACCGGCGTCCCGAGCAGAAGAAGTGGTTCGCCGGCGAGACCATCTCGCTGGGCATCGGCCAGGGCTACAACAGCTTCACGATGCTGCAGATGGCGCATGCGCTGGGCGCGATGCTCAACGACGGCGTGAAGCACAAGCCCCACCTGGTGGTCGCGACGCAGGACGCCGGCAGCAAGCAGCTCAAACCCATCCCCCGGGAACCGGGTGTGAACCTCGGCTACAAGCCCGAGCACCTGGCCGTGGTGCGCAAGGCCATGGTCGCGGTGACGCAGCAAGGCACCTCGACCCGTGTGTTCCAGGGCGCCAGCTACCTGTCCGGCGGCAAGACCGGCACCGCGCAGGCCGTGGGCGTGGCGCAAGGCGCGAAGTACAACGCTTCCAAGCTGGAGGAGCACCAGCGCGACCACTCGCTGTACATCGCGTTCGCGCCGGCGGATGCACCGCAGATCGCCATCGCCATGATCGTGGAGAACGCGGGGTTCGGCGCGGCCGCCGCGGCGCCCATCGCCCGCCGTGTCTTCGACTTTGTCCTGTTGAACCAATACCCGAGCGAGGAAGACATGGTGGCCGTCCGCGAGGGCAAGGCGGCCAACCCCGTCGGCACGCCGCGGCTGGCCAGCGAGGCCGGCTGGCCGCCAGCCAGCAGCGGCGCGGCGGGCATGGCCCCGGCGTCGACCGGCGGCACCGCGCCGCAGGCCACCGTGACCACCACCCAGACGATCGCTGCGGCCTTCAGCGGCGCGCATACCGCGGCAACCGGCATCCCCACTGCCGGTACCACGTGGGTGCCCCGGCGCCGCTACACGGCGCCGCACGCCAATTCAAGCCCCTAGGCCGGACGCACCGAGTCCCGCCGACCGCAGCAGCCATGCGGTCACCGCCTCCGGCATCGCCCAGACCTGCCCCGGCCACCTGCCCGCCGGAAAGCCGACGTGGCCGCCCTGCCCCGGCTGCCACAGCGTCACGTGGCCGCCGGCTTCGTGCGGCAGCGGCAGGCTGGCCGCCGGCACGAAGGGATCGTTGCGCGCATTCAGCGCCAGCGCGGGGATGCGGATGCGCGCCAGGTGCGGCTTGGCCGAGGCGCGCGCCCAGTAATCTTCGGTACCCCGAAAGCCGTGCAGCGGCGCGGTGAACACGTCGTCGAACTCGTAGAGGTCCCGCGCCGCGAGCAGGGCCTCGCGATCGAACAGGCCCGGGTGCTGCGCCCATTTGCGCAGCGCCTTGGGCTTCATCGAGCGCAGGAACATCGTGGTGTAGACCAGCCGGTTGAAGCCGCGCCCGATGGCATGGCCGCCGGCGGCCAGGTCGAGCGGCGAGCAGACGCTGGCCACCGCGGCGACCCGGCGCGAGGCCGACTCTCCATGTTCGCCGGCCCAGCGCATCAAGGCGTTGCCGCCCAGGGACACGCCAACGGCCAGCAGCGGGCCGGCATGGTGCTCGCGCAGCCGCTGCAGGATCCAGCCGATCTCCTCGTGGTCGCCCGAGTGGTAGGCCCGCGGCGCCAGGTTCAGCTCCCCGCTGCAGCCGCGAAAGTGCGGCACCGCGAAGGCGATGCCGCTGCGCGCGGCGACCTCCGCGAAGGCTTCGGCATAGTGGCTGCGGGACGAACCTTCGAGTCCGTGGAACAGCACGAGCAGCGGCTGCAAGGCGGGGTCCGGCGGGGGACTTGCCGCCACCTGCCAGTCCACATCCACGAAGTCGCCATCCGGCGTGGTCCAGCGCTCGCGCCGGTAATGCGGCGACGGGCCGCGCGTGCGGCGCGCCATGAGCGCGGGCCAGATCGTCTGCAGGTTGCCGCCGGGCAGCCACCAGGGCGCGCGGTAGGCGTTCAATGGAGGATCGACGGCGCGTCCGAGACTTCCTGGATCTCGCTCGTGGTGCCGGGGCTGGCGTGGTGCGCCACCAGCCGCCAGCCCTGCGCGGTGCGGTGGTAGACGTTGGTTGCGATGACCCAGGCGTTGGTTGGGCCGCCGGGCGACAGCACTTCCACCCGCTCCAGCACGTTGTGCACGCTGCTGCCGATGGCCACGGTCTTGCGCACCCGCTCCGGCCAGGCCCGCACCGAGCCGCCTTCCGAGAACATCGACTCGAAGGTCGCCCGGATGGCGGTGGCGCCGATCACGCGGGGGCCGCCGGGGTGGATGCAGAAGATGTCGTCCTCGTCGGCCCAGCACGCCATGAGCTTTTCGATGTCGCCGCTCTGCAGCGCGTCGTAGAACGCGGCTTCGATGTCATCGGCGTCCCCATCGAGCTGGGCGGCCTGGAGCTTGGACTTCTTGCGCATGGGAAGGCTTTCGCGCCGATTGTGCCCAAGTTTTCAGCGGCTCCCGAGCCAGCGCGCCGCCACCTTCGGCCCGTCGCCCTGCGCCGCCTCCCACACGATTTCCGGCGCAGCCACGTGGGTGCCGGGCGGCGCGATGCGCAACGCGATGGCGAGCAGTTCCGCCACCTTGGCCGCGCGCACCGGTTGCTCGCTGCTCGGGATCATGTACTTGAGGGTCGAAAGCATCCAGTGCGCCAACCGCGCGGGGGCGCTGGCCTGCGTTGCCTCGACCGGCTTTTGCGCGGATCGCAGGATCAGCAGGCGATCGAATCCCGCGCTTGCCACGGCATGCTCGTCCAGGCTGGCCAGCCCGCGCTTGAGCGCGTCCGGCAGGCGCCCCGGCGCATGGGGCAGCACCACCGCCAGCGTCCGCACACCGCTCGCGCGCAGCCATCGCGCCAGCGCGGGGAGTTGCTGCGGCGACGGCGTCCACAGCGCACGCTCGCGGTCGTGGAACAGGCGCGGCGGTTCGAACATGACGATGCCCACGTCGGCCTGCGCGGCCGGCCAATCGGCCGGTTCGCCGGGCGGGACCAGCGTCACCCGCACGCCGCGCAGACCGGTGGTGATGGGCTCGCGGGCCAGGACCTGCGCCGTCGAGAAGGCGCCGCCGCCCACGAGCCGCCGCAACACTTCGTTGCCAAGCACGCCGGTCGCGCCGGCGATGAGCAGCCGGGGCAGGCCGACTGTCGGGCTGCGAAGCATCGAGCCTTGCAGCACTTGAACCGCGTCCTGATACATCCCACATATGCTACCTTCGACGCTCATTGCCAAAGGGAACAAGAGATGAAACGGTGGCTGCTGATCCTGGCTTTCCCGCTGCTGCTGGCCGGCTGCGGATACAACGACTTCCAGCGACTAGACGAGGCGAGCAAGTCCGCCTGGAGCGAGGTGCTCAACCAGTACCAGCGACGCGCGGACCTGGTGCCCAACATCGTGGCCACCGTCAAGGGCGAGGCCAACTTCGAGCAGGAAACGCTCACGCGCGTGGTCGAAGCCCGCGCCAAGGCGACCTCGGTGCAGGTGACGCCCGAAACGCTGAACGACCCGCAAGCGATGCAGCGCTTCCAGCAGGCGCAGGGCGAGCTGTCCGGCGCCTTGTCGCGGCTGCTGGTGGTGAGCGAGCGCTACCCGGACCTGAAGGCCAACCAGGGCTTCCGCGACCTGCGCGTGCAGCTCGAAGGCACCGAGAACCGGATCACCGTGGCGCGCAACCGCTACATCCAGACGGTGCAGGAGTACAACGTGCTCGCGCGCAGCTTCCCGACCAACCTGACGGCGATGATCTTCAACTACGACCCGAAGGCCACCTTCACGGTGCAGAACGAAGCGCAGATCTCGGTGCCGCCGACGGTGGACTTCAGCCGGCCGGCGCCGGGTGCTCCCGCGGCGCCTGCGGCCCCTGCCGCTCCGGCGACCACTGCACCGGCCACGGGCACCCCCACGCGCTGAGCTGACTTGAGAGCCCTGCTCGCCTGGCTGCTGGCGTTCTGCGCGTCCCTCGCGGCCGCGCAGGGCGTGCTGCCCGTGCCGGAGCTGACCGCACGGGTGATCGACCAGACGGGCACGCTCGACGCCATCCAGCGCAAGGGCCTGGACGACAAGCTGGCGGCCTTCGAGCAGTCCAAGGGCACGCAGATCGTGATGCTGCTGGTGCCGACGACGCTGCCGGAAGACATTGCCAGCTATGCCAACCGCGTGGGCAACGCCTGGAAGATCGGCCGCAAGGAGGTGGGTGACGGCATCCTCGTCATCGTGGCCAAGGAGGACCGCAAGGTCCGCATCGAGGTGGCGAAGACGCTGGAGGGCGCGGTGCCGGACCTCGCCGCCAAGCAGATCATCGACGACGCGATCACGCCGCGCTTCCGGCAGAACGACTTCGCCGGCGGGCTGAACGCAGCGGCCGACCAGCTGATCGCGCGCGTGAGCGGCGAGGCATTGCCCGCGCCGCGCCAACCGGCGTCGCAGCAGCGCGCCGGCAGCGGCGGCTTCGACTGGTTCGACCTGGCCATCTTCCTGTTCTTCGCCGTGCCGATCGCGGGGGCCATGCTGCGCGGCATCTTCGGCCGCAAGCTCGGCTCGCTGGTCACGGGCGGGGGCGTCGGCGCCATCGCGATGCTGATCACCTCCAGCCTGGCGGTGGCCGGTGTTGCCGGCATCCTGGCGCTGCTGTTCACCATGCTGTCCGGCGGCAGCGGTCTGGGCGGCCGGCGCGGCCGCGGGCCGGTGATCTTCCCCGGCGGCTTCGGGGGCGGCGGTGGCGGCGGTTGGGGCGGAGGCGGTGGCGGCGGCTTCAGCTCCGGTGGCGGTGGCGACTTCGGCGGCGGTGGCGCCTCGGGAGACTGGTGATGATGGCGCGAGCGCAACGCATGTTCCGACACCGCTGGCTCGACGACGCGGACACCCGCCGCGCCATCCCGCCGGCGCTGGTGCAAAAGCTCGCGGCGCGCGTGGCCGACAGCGAGCGCCGCCACACCGGGGAGATCCGCATCTACGTGGAAGCCGGGCTTCCCATGAGCTACCTGTGGCGGGACGCCACGCCGCGCGAACGCGCGATCTCCATGTTCGGCAAGCTCGGCGTGTGGGACACGGAGCAGAACAACGGCGTGCTGATCTACCTGCTGCTGGCCGAACACGCCATCGAGATCGTGGCCGACCGCGGCATCAGCCGGCACGTGGCGCCCGCGCACTGGCAGCAGATCGTGCAACGGATGGCCGCCTCGTTCCGCGCCGGGCGCCACGAGGAAGGCCTGGTCGATGCCATCGATGCGGTCACGGCGGAGCTGGTGCGGCATTTCCCCGCGACGGCAGGTTCCGCGAACCCCAACGAACTGCCGGACGAGCCGATCCTGGGGTGAGCGCCAAGCCCGGCGTCAGTCCCGCACTTCGCCGTTCGGCTTCAACAGCGCCATGCCGACGTAGCTGCCGCCATGGCGGAAGTTGGGCTTGAAGTCGACGACATAGCCGCCGGCGTCGAAGCGACCCAGGGCGGACAGCGACTTGTGCAGCGACGCCCGCGTGATTTCGCGGCCCGCACGCTTCATGCCTTCGACCAGAACCTTGGCGGCGATGCAGGACTCCAGTGCCGTCACCGACATGGCCTCCTGCTGGCCCGAGGTTTTCCAGGCTTCGTTGCACTCCTTGACGACCGGAACGCCGTTGGAGCGCGGCGTGGGCACCGTGATCGCCACCGAAACGCCGGTGGCGTCCTTGCCCAGCGCCTTGGCCAGCTGGCTGGCGCCGGCGAAGGAAAGGCTGGTGACCATCGTCGCGCGGTTGGCCGCCCTCAGCTTCTTGATCATCTGCGCTGCGGGCGCGTAGAGCGTGGTCACCACCAGCACGTTGGGATTCGACGCGACCACTTCCGCGACGTTGGCCTCCGTGATGTCCGCGTTCCGCTTGATCGCGACCGACACCGGTTGGCGGTCGAACTTCTTCAGCACGGTGGCGACGGTCTCGAAGTTCTGCTTGCCCACGGTGTCGTCGTAATGCAGCACCGTGACCTGGGTGCTCCCCAGGTTGCCCCAGAAGTTGATGATCTTCACGATCTCGTCCGCATACGTCGCGCGCACCGTGTACACGAAGTCGTTCTGCTTGCGGATGGTGTCCGCGCCGGTGAACGGCGCGAAGAAGGGCACGCGGTGCTCGGCGACGGCCGGCATCGCGGGCACGCTGAGGGTGGACGACGCATAGCCGAACAGCGCCACCACGTTGAGCTCGTTGATCAGCTTGCCGGTGTTCTCGGCGGACAGCTTGGTCTCGTTGCGGTCGTCGAGTGTCACCAGTTTCAGCTTGCCTTGCGGCAGGCCTCCGGCGTCGTTGATTTTCTTGAAATACGCCAGGGCGCCGTTGCGGATGTCGTTGCCGAGCTCGGCATTGCCGCCGGTGAGCGGCGTCGACTGGCCGACGACGATGTCCTGTGCGAGTGCCGGTCCGGCCGCGGCCAGCAGCATGCAAGCGAGTTTGCGCATGGGAGTCTCCAACGATCTGTTGCGGCTTTGCGCCGTCTGCGCCCGAGCCTAATCGGCGGCAGAGCTTTCCGGACTCCGGACTGACCCCTACGGAGCGCGGGAAATTTCTTCCGTCCTACAGGTCCTCGCGCTGTCCTGCCACAGGGCAAGGCCGAGCCATGCCGAACACTCCCGGGCATGGCCACTCCCCAAGCCCCACGCCCCCTGTGGCCCTCGATGCTGTGGATCGCGCGGCACGGGCAGAGCGCCGGCAACGTCGCGCGCGACCGCGCCGAGGCCGAGGGCCTGGTGCTGATCGACGTGGAATACCGCGACATCGACGTACCGCTGTCGGACCTTGGCGTCGAGCAGTCGCGCGCCCTGGGCCGCTGGTTCGCGCAGCTGCCCGCGCCGCAGCGGCCGCAGGTGGTGCTGTGCTCTCCGTATGTGCGCGCGCGCGAGACGGCGCGGCTGGTGCTGGAGGAAGCGGACATGCGCCCGGGGCCGGACCTGAAGATGCGCGTGGACGAACGCCTGCGCGAAAAGGAGTTCGGCATCCTCGACCGGCTCACGGTGCACGGCATCCGCCAGAAGTACCCCGAACTGCACGAGCAGCGCAGCCACGTGGGCAAGTTCTATTTCCGTCCCCCCGGCGGCGAAAGCTGGTGCGACGTGATCCTGCGCCTGCGCAGCCTGACGGAGATGATGTCGCGCGAGTACGCCGGCCAGCGGGTGCTGGTGGTGGCGCACCAGGTCATCGTCAACTGCATGCGCTACCTGGTGGACAACCTCGACGAGGCGCAGATCCTGGGCATCGACAAGCTTGGTGACGTGCCCAACTGCGGGGTCACGTCGTGGCGGATCTCCGAGGACGGATGCACATTGGTGCCGGACCTCACGGACCTGGTCGCTCCGCTGGTGCGCGCAGGCACGCCGGTGACGGTGGAGCCCGACGCTGCGGTGGCGGCCAAGCCATGAAGGTGCTTGCCGCCGTCGAGGTCGACGACGCGCTGCTGCACGCCTGGCCGCTGCCCACGCCGCAAGCCGATGGCGACAAGGAGGACCGCGGCCGCGTGGTGGTGGTCGCCGGCAGCCGCGAGATGCCCGGCGCCGCGGTGCTGGCCGCCACCGCCGCGATGCGCGCCGGCGCCGGCAAGCTGGTGATCGCCACGCCGCAGTCCGCCGCGCAATCGGTGGCCGCCTGCGTACCGGAGGCGCGCGTGATCGCGCTGCCCGAGGCATCCGACGGCGGGCCCTCGTTTCACGGCTTGCCGTTGCTGCAAGCGCTCGGCGCGAGCACCTCGGCGTTGCTGATCGGGCCGGGCATGATCGGGCGCGAATCGACGCTGACGTTCGTGCAGGGGCTGTTGCCGGTGTTCAAGCAGGCGACGGTGCTGCTCGACGCGATCGCGATGGATGCGGTGATGACGGCGCGCCGCCTCGCACAGCCGGTGATCCTGACCCCGCACGCCGGGGAGATGGCGCACCTGACCGGCGGTGAAAAGGACGACCTGCGCGAAGAGCCGTTGCACGCCGCAAGCCGCCATGCCGAGCGCTGGCAGGTGGTGCTGGCGCTGAAGGGGGCCACCACCATCGTGGCCCGGCCAGACGGCGAGGCGTGGCTGCACGCGTGCCACACGCCAGGCCTGGGGATGTCAGGCTCCGGCGACGTGCTGGCCGGTGTCATCGCCGGCCTGGCTGCGCGCGGGGCCTCGCCGGAACAAGCGGCGGTGTGGGGAGTGGCCTTGCATGCGCGGGCCGGCGATGTGCTGGCGGCGCGCTACGGGACGCTAGGTTATCTCGCGCGCGAACTCCCGGCGGAGATTCCGGCACTCATGCACGCGCTGGCGTGAGGCGGCGCCGGGGTTCGCTGCGCGAAACCCGGCCTACGAATCGCCGCCACCGTCCGCTCGTGGGCCGGGCTGCGCGCGCAGCCGCACCCCGGCACCGGCGCGCAACGCGTACAACCGGGAGGCGACTTGCGGATCGTCCGCATCCGTCACCAGCAGCAAGCCCGAATCCTCGGTGACAGCAACACCCTCCACCTTGGGGGCGCCCGCCAGCACCTGCAGGTCCAGCAGAGCTCCCACCCCCGACACCCAACCCACCGCGGAGCCTGCGCAGCGGCCGTCCGCATAGCTGTCCTCGGTGTCTTCGGCCACTGCGGTGAAGACCCAGCCCCCGCCCGGCCATGCCGCGCCGTCGGTGAAACCGTAAGGGACACCTGCGGCCGTTCCGAGGGCGAAGTCGGTGCACTGCACCGGTGACGGTGCGGCCGTCCTGCACGCCTCCACGCCGATCCAGGAAAGCATCTCGACCAGGTCGTAGCTGACGCAAGCATTGCGCGGCTGCCGCCGATGGGCGCGTTGCAGCAGGTGCATGCGGCCCCCGGCCACGAACGCGCCTTCGATGTTCAGGTCGGTGAACCGCTCGCGCAGTGGTGCGTAGAGAGGACCCAGGTCCAGCGCGCGGGGCGGTCCGGCGATGCGGCCGTCAGCATCCAGCGCAAGCAGGAACGCGTGTTGCCGCTGCGGCCTGGAGCCCGACCCGAATGCGAGCAGCGCACCCTGGGGCCAGCCGGGTTCCGGCGGCAGCATGGCCAGCGCCTCCAGGTCCGGCTTCGACCGCTTGCGTTCGTGCCGGTCGGCCGGCAGGTCGCCGGCACGGAAGCGAAACAGCTGGAGCTCGCCGTCCGGCGCTTGCAGGTCCAGCGTGCCGAGGTGATGCTCGTCGTCCGCGACGACATGCAGGTACCGCCCGCACGCACGAGGCCGCTCGCGGCGCTGAGATGGAACTGCTCGCCGGAATGCATTTCCGGCTTCAACCGCAGGTCGCGGACGACAACGGGCCGCAGCATGGCTCACTTCACCGGCGTCGTGTCGCCCGGTTCGAACCCGGGCTCGCGCAAGGTGGCGCGGCTGCGGCGTCCTTCGGGCAGCAGCAGCAGCACCGCGATGACAACGTGCGGCAGTTGCTGCAACCACCATCGCGCGTCGCCGATCAAACGGGCGGAGACCAGCAACCCGAGCAGGGGCAGCGCCACCTGCAGCAGGAGCGCCGTGCCCCAGGCCCAGCGCCGGCGATACCACAGGCCGATGGCGGCGATCACGTGCACCGCCGCCATGCCGATCACCCACCACGAAGGAACCCAACTTGCGCGCAGGTTCCATGCGACCCAGAGCAACAAGAGGACCGCGGCCACTCTTCGGGGCCACCACAACAGATCAACGACGCGCTCCAGCATGCGCCAGTATTGCCGGAAAAGTAAAAAAGCCCCCCGACTTGCGGCGGGGGGCTTGGAGTGCGCTGGTTTTTAGCGCTTATTGTTCTGTTGGGTTGCGGACAGAGCGGTCGCTTTCGCTTTCCGGTCTGTCCCGCAAAGGAGACTTACTTTCTCTGCGTGTACTTCCGCATGGCAGCGAGCTGCGCGGCCATGACGGCGAGCTCCGACGTGGCCTTGGCCAGGTCGATGTCGGTCTTGGCATTCTTCAACGCTTCTTCGGCGGCGGCCTTGGCCATGTTGGCCTTCTCTTCGTCCAGGTCCCTGCCGCGGATGGCGGTGTCGGACAGGACGGTGACGCGATTGGGCTGCACTTCGAGGATGCCGCCGGCGACGAAGACGAATTCCTCGCCGCCATCGGCCTTCTCGATGCGCACCGAGCCGGGCTTCACGCGCGTGATCAGCGGCGTGTGGCGCGGGTAGATGCCAAGTTCGCCGGCTTCGCCCGGCAACGCCACGAAGCGGGCCTCGCCGGAGAAGATCAGCTCTTCGGCGCTCACGACGTCGACGTGGATGGTGTGGGGGGTATCGGCCATGCTGTCCGGTCTGTCCCGCAAATTATGCAGCCATCTTCTTGGCCTTCTCGAAGGCCTCGTCGATGGTGCCGACCATGTAGAAAGCCTGCTCGGGCATGTGGTCGCATTCGCCGGCCAGGATCATCTTGAAGCCGCGGATGGTTTCCGACAGCGTCACGTACTTGCCGGGCGAGCCCGTGAACACTTCGGCGACGTGGAACGGCTGCGACAGGAAACGCTGGATCCTGCGGGCGCGGGCCACGGCCAGCTTGTCTTCCGGCGACAGTTCGTCCATCCCAAGGATGGCGATGATGTCGCGCAGTTCCTTGTAGCGCTGCAGCGTGGACTGGACGGCACGCGTCGTCCCGTAGTGCTCCTCGCCGACCACGTTCGGGTCGACCTGGCGGCTGGTGGAGTCCAGCGGGTCGATGGCCGGATAGATGCCCAGCGAGGCGATGTCGCGCGACAGCACCACGGTGGCGTCCAGGTGGGCGAAGGTGGTGGCGGGCGACGGGTCGGTCAGGTCGTCCGCAGGCACGTACACGGCCTGGATCGAGGTGATCGAGCCGACCTTGGTCGACGTGATGCGTTCCTGCAGGCGCCCCATCTCCTCGGCCAGTGTCGGCTGGTAGCCCACGGCGGAAGGCATGCGGCCCAGGAGCGCGGACACTTCCGTGCCGGCCAGCGTGTAGCGGTAGATGTTGTCCACGAAGAACAGCACGTCGCGGCCTTCGTCGCGGAACGACTCGGCGATGGTCAGGCCGGTCAGCGCCACGCGCAGGCGGTTGCCCGGAGGCTCGTTCATCTGGCCGTACACCATGGCCACTTTCGACTCGCCCAGGTTCTCCAGGTTGACGACGCCGGAGTCCGCCATCTCGTGATAGAAGTCGTTGCCTTCGCGGGTGCGCTCACCGACGCCGGCGAACACCGACAGGCCCGAGTGCGCCTTGGCGATGTTGTTGATCAACTCCATCATGTTGACGGTCTTGCCCACGCCGGCGCCGCCGAACAGGCCGACCTTGCCGCCCTTGGAGAACGGGCACATCAGGTCGATCACCTTGATGCCGGTTTCCAGCAGTTCCTGCGACGGGGACAGTTCCTCGTACGCGGGAGCCTTGCGGTGGATCGGGGCCGTGAGGGCCTGGTCGACCGGGCCGCGCTCGTCGATCGGGTTGCCGAGCACGTCCATGATGCGGCCCAGCGTGGCCTTGCCCACGGGCACCGTGATGGCCGCCTTCGTGTTGTAGACCATCGAGCCGCGGCGCAGGCCGTCGGACGAGCCCAGCGCAATGGTGCGGACCACGCCGTCACCCAGCTGCTGCTGCACCTCCAGCGTCAGGTCGCTGCCTTCCATCTTCAGTGCGTCGTACACGCGCGGCATCTGCTCGCGCGGGAACTCGACGTCGACGACGGCGCCGATGCACTGGACAATTTTTCCTTGGACTTGAGCCATATGGTTGCTCCGATAAATTTAAACAGAAGGCTCGGAGCCGCCGTCAAACGGCGGCGGCACCCGACACGATCTCCGAGAGCTCTTTCGTGATCGCGGCCTGGCGCGTCTTGTTGTAGACCAGCTTGAGTTCGCCGATGAGGTTGCCCGCGTTGTCGGTGGCGGCCTTCATGGCCACCATCCGCGCAGACTGTTCGGAAGCCATGTTCTCCGCCACGGCCTGGTAGACCAGCGCCTCGAGGTAACGCAGCAGCAGCTCGTCGATGACGGTCTGTGCATCCGGCTCGTAGATGTAGTCCCAGCCGTGCTCCTGGCTGCCGCTGGCGTGGGAGTCCGCCTGCATCTTGGCGGCGGACAGGGGCAGCAACTGCTCCACCACCGGCTCCTGCCGCATGGTGTTGATGAACTTCGTGTACGAGATGAACACGGCGCTCAGCTTGCCCTCGGCATACTGGTCCAGCAGCACCTTCACCGGCCCGATCAGGCGGTCGAGGTGAGGGACGTCACCGAGCTGGGTCACGTGCGACACGACCTTGGCGCCGATCCGGTTCAGGAAGCCGAGGCCCTTGCTGCCGATCGCCACCGCCTGCGTGTCGATGCCGGCGGCCTTCGCTTCGCGCAGCCTCTGCGTCACCGCGCGCAGCACGTTGGTGTTGAGGCCGCCGCACAGGCCCTTGTCGGTCGTGACCACGATGACCCCCGCGGCCTTCGCGTCGTTCGTCTTCATGAACGCGTGCGTGTACTCGGGGTTGGCCTTGCCGAGGTTGGCCGCGATGTTGCGGATCTTCTCGCTGTAGGGGCGGGCGGAACGCATCCGCTCCTGCGCCTTGCGCATCTTGCTCGCGGCCACCATCTCCATGGCCTTGGTGATCTTCCTGGTGCTTTCCACCGATTTGATCTTGCCGCGAATTTCCTTGCCTGCAGCCATTGCTATATGTCCTGGTCAGTTGGGGACAGAGCAGCCGCTTCGCTGTCTGGCCTGTCCCGCAAAGTCATTGGCTATGCGAAGGTCTTCTTGAACGCTTCGATCGCCGCGGTGAGCTCGGCTTCCGATTCCTTGGACATCGCCTTCTCGCTCTCGAGCCGGCCGATCAGCGCCGCGTTCTTGCCCTTCAGCCAGCCATGCAGGCCGCTTTCGAACGCCAAGACGCGCGTGACGTCGATGTCGTCGAAGTAGCCCTTGTTCACCGCGAACAGCGAGGCGGCCATCATGGAGATGGACAGCGGGCTGTACTGCGGCTGCTTGAGCAGTTCCGTCACGCGGGCGCCGCGATCCAGCTGCTTGCGGGTGGCGGCATCCAGGTCGGAGGCGAACTGCGCGAAGGCGGCCAGTTCACGGTACTGCGCCAGGTCGGTCCGGATACCGCCGGACAGCGACTTGATCAGCTTGGTCTGGGCAGCGCCACCGACGCGCGACACCGAGATACCGGCGTTGATGGCGGGACGGACGCCGGCGTTGAACAGGCTGGTTTCCAGGAAGATCTGGCCGTCGGTGATCGAGATCACGTTGGTCGGCACGAAGGCGGAAACGTCGCCGGCCTGCGTCTCGATGATCGGCAGCGCGGTCAGCGAACCGGTCTTGCCCTTCACGGCGCCCTTGGTGAAGTCCTCGACGTACTTCACGTTCACGCGTGCGGCGCGCTCCAGCAGGCGGCTGTGGAGATAGAACACGTCGCCCGGATACGCTTCGCGGCCCGGGGGGCGGCGCAGCAGCAGCGAGACCTGGCGGTAGGCGACGGCCTGCTTGGACAGGTCGTCATAGATGATCAGCGCGTCTTGCCCGCGGTCGCGGAAGTACTCGCCCATCGTGCAGCCCGAGTACGCGGACACGTACTGCATGGCGGCCGACTCGGACGCCGAAGCGGCCACGACGATGGTGTACTCCATCGCGCCGTTGGCTTCCAGGGCGCGCACGATGTTCTTGATCGTGGACGCCTTCTGCCCGATGGCGACGTACACGCAGGTCATGTTCTGACCCTTCTGGTTGATGATCGTGTCGATCGCCACCGCGGACTTGCCGGTCTGGCGGTCGCCGATGATCAGCTCGCGCTGGCCGCGGCCGATCGGCACCATGGAGTCGATGGCCTTCAGGCCGGTCTGCACCGGCTGGTCGACCGGTTGGCGCGCGATCACGCCGGGAGCGACCTTCTCGATCACGTCCGTCATCTTGGCGTTGATCGGGCCCTTGCCGTCGATCGGATGGCCCAGGGCGTTGACGACGCGGCCGATCAGCTCGGGGCCGACCGGCACTTCGAGGATGCGGCCCGTGCACTTGACGGTGTCGCCCTCGGAGATGTGCTCGTACTCACCCAGGATCACCGCGCCGACGGAGTCGCGCTCCAGGTTCAGCGCCAGGCCGAACGTGGGGGCGCCATCGGGGGTGGGCGGGAATTCCAGCATTTCGCCGGCCATGGCATCGGACAGGCCGTGCACGCGGACGATGCCGTCGGTCACGGACAGCACGGTGCCCTGGTTGCGGATGTCGGCGGTGGTGTCGAGGCCTTCGATCCGGCTCTTGATCAGTTCGGAAATTTCAGCGGGATTGAGCTGCATGACTCTGTCCTAGGTTGGCTATACGCATCACGCCGCGAATCACGCGGTGAGGGCGACTTTCATTTGTTCCAGGCGGGCCTTCACGGAGGTGTCCAGCACCTCGTCGCCCACCACCACGCGAACGCCGCCGATGAGGGACGGGTCCTCCTGCACGGTGACATTGAGCTTGCGGCCGAACCGCATTTCCAGCGCCTGGGCCACGGCGCCGAGTTGCTGCGCCGCGATCGGGAATGCGCTGTAGACCACGGCATCGGACGAGCCCGATTGCGCGTTCTTCATCTCGCGGAACTGCCGTGCGACCTCGGGGACCGCCGCCAGGCGGCCGTTGTCGATGATCAGGCGCAGGAAGTTCTGGCCCGCCGTCGGCAACTGCACGCGCGCGACGTCGCTGACGACGTCGAACACCTGCCGGTTTTGCACCTTGGGGTTGCCTGCGAACTGCAGCAACTGGGGGTTGCCCGCCACGCCCGCAAGGGCGTCGAGCCACTGCATGGTGCCGTTCAGGTCGCTCGAGGAGCTCTGGAACAGCGCCTCGGCATAGGGGCGGGCGATGGTGGCGAGTTCGGCCATGTTACAGCTCGGTCTGCAGGCGGTTGAGCAGCTCTGCGTGCACGCCGGCGTTGACTTCCTTGCGGAGGATCTGCTCGGCGCCCTTGACGGCCAGCGCGGCGACCTGCTCGCGCAGGGCATCGCGTGCCTTCACCGTCTGCTGCTCGGCCTCGGCACGGGCGGCGGCGATGATCTTGTTGGCCTCTTCGGTGGCGCGAACCTTGGCTTCATCGACGATCGCCTGGCCGCGGCGCTGGGCATCGGCCAGCAGCACGGCGGTCTCGTTGCGCGACTTGGCCAGCTCCTCCTCGACGCGACGGTTGGCGCTGGCCAGCTCGGACTTCGCCTTGTCGGCGGCAGCCAGGCCTTCGGCGATCTTGCGGGCGCGCTCGTCCAGCGCGGTCGCGATCGGCGGCCACACGAACTTCATCGTGAACCCGACCAGCAGCAGGAACACGATCACCTGAATGATGAGGGTACCGGTGATGCTCACTTTTTCATCCTTGCTCCCGGCGGCTCATTGCGCGCCGGGAAATGTTGGGGCGGACAGGATGGCTTAGCGTGCGGCCAGCTGGCCCAGGAACGGGTTGGCGGTGGCGAACCACAGCGCGATACCGGTGCCGATAATGAACGCAGCGTCGATCAGGCCGGCCAGCAGGAACATCTTGGTCTGCAGCTCGTTCATCAGCTCGGGCTGACGGGCGGCGGCTTCGAGGTACTTGCTGCCCATGATGCCGATACCGATGCAGGCGCCGATGGCGCCCAGGCCGATGATCAGGCCGGCGGCCAGTGCGACGAAGCTGATGACTTGTTCCATTGTTTCTACTCCTAGTGGACTTTTGGTTGACGTGAAAGGGGAAAGGGAAACGCGTTGTGCCGGTGACGCCGCCTAGTGCGCGTCGTGCGCTTGGCCGATGTAGACGAGCGTGAGCATCATGAACACGAAGGCCTGCAGGGTGATGATGATCAGGTGGAAGGCGGCCCACACGAAGCCCGCGATGACATGGCCGATGGCCAGGCCGATGCCCGTGCCGGTGAGCGCAAAGGCGCCGCCCATCATGGCGATCAGCAGGAAGATCAGTTCGCCGGCGTACATGTTGCCGAACAGTCGCATGCCGTGCGACACGGTCTTGGCGACGAACTCGATCATCTGCATCAGGAAGTTGAACGGCCACAGCAGCGGGTGCGAGCCGAACGGGGCGGTGAACAGCTCGTGCGCCCAGCCGCCCGCGCCCTTGATCTTGATGTTGTAGAACAGGCAGGTCAGCAGCACGCCGAGCGACAGGCCCATGGTGATGGAGAGGTCGGCCGTGGGCACGACGCGCATGTAGGCATGGTGCGGGTCGCCGCCGGCGGCGCCGTAGATGCGCTCCCAGACGTACGGGATCAGGTCCACCGGCAGCAGGTCCATCGCGTTCATCAGGAAGATCCAGATGAACACGGTCAGCGCCATGGGCGCCACGAACTTGCGGCTCGTGGCGTTGTGCACGATGCCCTTGGCCTGCGAGTCGACCATTTCCACCAGGATCTCGACGGCGGCCTGGAAGCGGCCCGGCACGCCGGAGGTGGCCTTGCGCGCGGCCTTCCACAGCAGCAGGCAGGTGACCGCGCCGAGCAGGATCGACCAGAACAGCGAGTCCCAGTTGAACACCGAGAAGTCGACGACGTTGGACGGCTGCTTGTTCTGCAGGAACGTCAGGTGGTGAACGATGTACTCGCCGGCGGTGGGGCCGTGCCCCGCAGCAACGTTTTCAGCAGCCATGTTTTCTTTTCAGCTCGATGTCGTCTTGGGCCGCCGCGCGAACGCCAGCGCCACCCAGTAAACCTTCATCGCGAGGACCAGGCCGACCAGCAATGCCGGCCAGCTCAGTCCCGCCACCAGCCTCGACGCCATCGCCAACATGGCGAACGTCAAGGCAATCTTGACCATCTCCCACAACAGGAACCCGACTGCCGCGGTTCCCGCGTTGAGTGACGCGAACCTTCCGGTGAGCCCCCGCGCGAACACGGCCGCGGGGACAACCACGGCCAAAGCCCCATACGCGACGGACCACCCCACGTTTTGCTTCCCGGTCAGGACCCACGCAACCAAGGCCGCGACCAACCCCACCCCTGCCTGCCCCGCCACGACCCACCACAGGGAAACCTGGGGGTTCTGCTCACGAACTCGGCGCGCCTCTTCGGCGCTCAGCGGTCGGACAGGGGAAACTTCGTCCAGGTCTTCTGGCAGCGGGGCGATGTTGTTGGATGGCATACCTGCCGATGTAACCGCGCTTCAGATGCCTGGAAATTTTGGAAAGCCTCCCATTATAAGTAGAAACCCATGCACTTCGCCAGCCCGCGTGCGGCCGCGTGCATGGACGGGGCCGGTGCGTCCCGTGGGGACACAATGCAGCGGTCCGAACCGGGGAAACCGATGCGCAACCTGCTGCTGTTCCTGCATATCGCCGGCACCATCTTCTGGATGGGCGGCATGGTCTTCATGGTGTTGGCGTTGCGCCCCGCGCTGCATGCGCGGCAGGAGCCGCCGGTGCGGCTGCCACTGGTGGTGGAGGTGCTGCGGCGCTTCTTCGTCCTGGTGATCGCCAGCATCGCCCTGCTGCTCGGCACCGGCGTGCCGCTGCTGCTGCAGGTGCCCGGGGGCCAGGCGCCGGCCGGCTGGCATGCGATGGCCGGACTCGGCGTCGTGATGATGCTGGTGTTCGGCCACATCTATTTCGGGCCCTGGCGGCGGCTGAAGGCGGCCGTGGCGCAGCAGGCCTGGCCGGAAGGCGGCAAGCGCATGAACCAGATCACGCTGCTGGTGAAGGTGAACCTCACGCTGGGCTGGGTGGCGATCGCGGCTGTGCTGTTGTGGCGGTGATGTTGCATGGCGGGGTCGCTGGCGCGAACCCGCCCTACGGCCGACGAGCCGCGTGCGGCAGGGTGGGTTCGCGACAGCGCCCCCACCGGCCGCGAACGGAGACAATCAGGGCATGAGCGAACCCATTCCCGCCCTGCCCTGCTACCTCAACGGTGAAATGAGCACCGTGCGCGACGCCAAGGTGAGCGTCCTCGACCGCGGCTTCATCTTCGGTGACGGCGTCTACGAAGTGGTGCCCGCCTATGCTGGCCGGCCGTTCCGCTTCGACGACCACATGACCCGGCTCGACCGCAGCCTGGGGGAGATGCGCATCCGCAACCCGAAGGACCGCGCCGGCTGGCGCAAGGTGGTCGACCAGCTGATCGGCGCCTACGCGCAGTACGCCGGCAAGAAGCCCGAAGAGACCAACCAGCTGGTGTACCTGCAGGTCACGCGCGGCGTGGCGATGCGCGACCACATCATGCCGCCCGACATCGAGCCCACGGTGTTCGCCATGGTGAACCGTCTCTATATCTATACCCCCGAGGAACGCGCCAAAGGCGTGGCCTGCGTGACCGCGGACGACTTCCGCTGGAAGAAGGCGCACATCAAGAGCCTGAGCCTGGCCGGCGCCGTGCTGTCCCGGCAGATGAGCGCGGACGTGGGCGCCAACGAGACCATCATGTTTCGCGACGGCTGGCTCAGCGAGGCGGCGGCGTCGAACGTGTGGGTCGTCAAGGGGGGCAAGGTCCTGGGGCCGCTCAAGGACAACCTGGTGCTGGAAGGCATCCGCTACGGCCTGATCGAGGAGATCTGCCGCAAGGCCGGCATCCCGTTCGAGCTGCGTCCGGTGAGCCGTGAAGAAGTGCTTGCGGCCGACGAGATCATCGTGTCCTCGGCCACCAAGGAGGTGGTCCCGTGCACCCTGCTGGACGGACAGCCAGTTGGAAACGGGCGCCCGGGCCCCATCTACGACAAGCTGTTCGCCGGCTACCAGCAAGCCAAACACTCCTGACGAAAATGTCCGCCTCGATGTTCCCGCCCAAGTCCGCTGTCGATTCCCGCCAGGAATCGCTGATCGAATACCCGTCGCTCTTCCCCATCAAGGTGATGGGCCCGAAGGTGGAGGGTTTCGTGAACGCGATCACCACGGTGGCGCGCCAGTTCGACCCGGCCTTCGACGCGTCGACGGTGGAACTGCGCGACAGCAGCAAGGGCAATTACCTCGGCATCACGATCACGGTGACCGCGACCAGCCGGGAGCAGCTGGACGATTTGTACCGGGCGCTGTCCTCGCACCCGATGGTGAAGGTCGTCCTGTAATCATGATGGCCAAGGTGCTGGGACAGGTCGACTACCTGCCCACGTACCAGGCCATGGCGGCCTTCACGCAGGGGCGCACCGCCGACACGCCCGACGAACTCTGGCTTTGCGAGCACCTGCCGGTGTTCACCCAGGGCCTGGCCGGCAAGGCCGACCATGTCCTCGATGCCGGCGCCATCCCGGTCGTGGCCACCAACCGCGGTGGACAGGTCACGTACCACGGCCCCGGGCAGGTGGTGGCCTATCCGCTGGTCGACCTGCGGCGGGCCGGCTACTTCGTCAAGGAATACGTGTACCGCGTGGAGGAGGCGGTGATCCGCACGCTGGCTGACTACGGCGTGACGGGACACCGGGTCGCCGGGGCGCCGGGGATCTATGTGCGGGTGGAGGATCCGTTTGGTCATGCGCGGCTGCCCTCACCCCAACCCTCTCCCGCAAGCGGGAGAGGGGGCTCGAAACTCCCTCTCCCGCTTGCGGGAGTGGGCGGGGGTGAGGGTGGCCCCGACTTCACCGGCCTCGCCAAGATCGCCGCCCTCGGCATCAAGGTCAGTCGCAATTGCACCTACCACGGGGTGGCGCTGAACGTCGCGATGGACCTGGAACCCTTCTCGCGGATCAACCCATGTGGCCATGCCGGGCTGCGCACGGTCGACCTTTCTACAATCGGCGTTTCCACCCCATGGAACGAAGCCGCCGCGCTGCTGGGCCACAAGCTGCAGGCGCTGCTGGCCCCGTGACCCCCAAGAGAAAAAAATGAGCCCCCACGTTCGCTATCGCTCTCTGCCCCCCGAGGGGGCGCGAACCTTCCTTGAGGCGGCTCTGCGAAAGGTTCGATCATGAGCTCCAACCCCGTCGTGCGCGAGGCGCAAACCGTCGAGACGTACCAGGCCAGCGCCAAGCAGAAGGCGGCGGCCAAGCTCTCGCGCATCCCGGTGAAGGTGGAGGCCGGTTTCGAGATCCTGAAGAAGCCGGAATGGATCCGCGTGAAGGCCGGGTCGGCCAGCTCGCGCTTCTACGAGATCAAGCAGATCCTGCGCGAGCAGAACCTGCACACGGTGTGCGAGGAAGCGTCCTGCCCGAACATCGGCGAGTGCTTCGGCAAGGGCACGGCCACCTTCATGATCATGGGCGACAAGTGCACCCGGCGCTGCCCGTTCTGCGACGTGGGCCACGGCCGGCCGGATCCGCTGGACGCGGCGGAGCCGCGCAAGCTGGCGGAGACGATCGCGCGGCTGAAGCTGAAGTACGTGGTGATCACCAGCGTCGACCGCGACGACCTGCGCGACGGCGGTGCCGGCCACTTCGTCGACTGCATCCGGCAGACGCGCGAGCTCTCCCCCGGCACCACCATCGAAGTGCTGGTGCCGGACTTCCGCGGCCGCGACGACCGCGCGCTGGAGATCCTGAAGGCCGCGCCGCCGGACGTGATGAACCACAACCTGGAGACGATCCCGCGTCTGTACAAGGAAGCGCGGCCCGGCTCGGACTACCAGTTCAGCCTGAACCTGCTGAAGAAATTCAAGGCGCTGCATCCCGGCGTGCCGACCAAGAGCGGGCTGATGGTGGGCCTGGGCGAGAACGACGACGAGATCCTGGCGACGATGCGCGACATGCGCGGGCACGACATCGACATGCTCACCATCGGCCAGTACCTTTCGCCGAGCACCTCGCACCTGCCGGTGCGCCGCTACGTGCACCCGGACACCTTCAAGATGTTCGAAGCGAAGGCGTACGAAATGGGCTTCACCCACGCCGCCGTCGGCGCGATGGTGCGCAGCTCGTATCACGCAGACGAGCAGGCGCATGCGGCCGGCGTTCGATAGGCATGGCGGGGTCGCTGCGCGAACCCGCCCTACGAGAGTCGCGGTATCGGCGTAGGGCGGGTTCGCGCCAGCGACCCCGCCGTTAGCATCGCGCCCATGCATCCCAATGTCTACGCCCTTGGCGCCATCGCGCTGTGGGCCTCCTTGGCCTCCCTGGGCGTCGCGCTGCGCCACGTGCCGCCGTTCCTGCTGACCGGCCTGGCGCTCGTGATCGGCAGCATTCCGGCATGGCCGCTGGTGCGCCAGTGGAAGGTGCCGGCGCGCACGCTGGCCCTCGGCATCTACGGCCTGTTCCTGTACCACTTCCTGCTGTTCATCGCGTTGCGCATGGCGCCCGCGGTGGAAGCGAACCTGGTCAACTACCTGTGGCCGCTGTTCATCGTGGTGCTGGCGCCCGTGTTCCTGCCGGGCCTGCGGCTGAAGGCCGCGCACGTGCTGGCCGCGCTGGCGGGCTTTGCGGGTGCCGCGATCGCGATCCTCGGCGGCGGTGACGCCAAGGGCGCATGGTCGTGGGGCTACCTGCCCGCTCTGGCCTCCGCCTTCATCTGGGCGAGCTACTCGCTCTGGACCCGCCGTGTTGCAGCATTTCCCACCGCCGCGATCGGCCTGTTCGGGCTGGTCTCGGGCCTGCTGTCGCTCGGTTGCCATGCGCTGCTGGAACAGCCCGTGGACTTGTCGCAGCGCGACTGGCTGCTGGTCGCGGTGCTGGGTTTCGGCCCCCTGGGCGCGGCGTTCTTCCTCTGGGACAAGGCGCTCAAGGGCGGCGACGCGCGTCACATCGGCATCCTCAGCTACCTCACGCCGCTGGCGTCCACCGCGCTGCTGGTGCTGGTGACGGGGCGTGAAATGAGCGCCAGCATTGCGCTGGCCGCCGCACTGATCATCGGCGCGGCGGTGGTCGGGACCCGCGCGCGCTGAGCGGCGTCGGGGTGCGCTGCGCGCAACCCGACCTGCGAGGAATGAATTGCGACGTCACGCAGGCCGGCTTGCCGCAGGCACCCCGGCATCCGTCACGCCTCCAGCGCCCGGCCGGGATCTTCGGAATCCACCACCTGCTGCGCCCAAGGCTCGAGGCGTTTCGCGTCGGCCCGCAGCACCTCCTGCTTGACCGCCAGGATCTGCGCCGGGTGCATCGAAAAGCTGCGCAGGCCCAGCCCGAGCAACAGGCGGGTGAACTGCGTGTCGCCCGCCATCTCCCCGCACACGCTGACGCCCTTGCCCTGCCGCCGGCATTCGGTGATGGTGTCGGCCACCAGCCGAAGCACCGCCGGATGGCAGGGGTCGTACAGGTGCGCGACCGATTCGTCGGCGCGGTCGATCGCCAGCGTGTACTGGATCAGGTCGTTGGTGCCGATCGACAGGAAGTCGAAGTACTTGAGGAAGGTGCGCAGCGACAGCGCGGCGGCCGGGATCTCGATCATCGCGCCGATGTCGACGTGTCCATACGGGATGCCGCGGTTGTCCAGTTCGGCGCGCGCGAAGTCGATCAGCGACAGCGTCTGCCGGATCTCGGTGGCGTGCGCCAGCATCGGCACCAGCAGGTTCACCTTGCCGTGCGCGGCGGCCCGCAGGATGGCGCGCAGCTGGGTGCGGAACATCTCCGGCTCCGACAGGCTCCAGCGGATCGCCCGCAGGCCCAGCGCCGGGTTCAGGTGCGCCTCGTCGCGGCGCGATTCGTCCAGCGGCTTGTCGGCCCCGACGTCGACGGTGCGAATCGTCACGGGCAGGCCGTGCATGCCTTCCACCGCAGCCCGGTAGGCCAGGTACTGCTCCTCCTCGTTCGGCAGGTTGCCCTCGCGGCCCATGAAGAGGAACTCGCTGCGGAACAGGCCCACGCCGACCGCGCCCGCGCGCAGTGCGGCGGCCGTGTCGTCCGGCATCTCGATATTGGCGAGCAGTTCGATCTTCTGCGAATCCAGCGTCATCGCCGGCGTGTGGCGCAGCCGGCCCAGTCGGCTGCGCTCCAGCTCTGCCTGGCGCTGCTTGAAGCCGTACTCGGCCAGGATGATCGGCGACGGGTCGACGATCATCACGCCGCTGTCGCCGTCGATGATCACCCAGTCGTCCTGCCGCACCAGGTTGCTGGCGCTGCGCGCGCCCACCACCGCCGGGATGTCCAGGCTGCGCGCCACGATGGCGGTATGCGACGTCTTGCCGCCGACGTCGGTGACGAAGCCGGCGAAGACGCTCTGCTTGAACTGCAGCATGTCGGCCGGCGACAGGTCGTGCGCAACCAGCACCAGCGGCACGTCGACGCTGTCGTCGAGCAGCAGGTCCTGCTGCGTCTTGCGCTTGGGAGCGGGCGGCTGCGCCACCGGCGAGCCCATGCCCTTCATGTAGCGCAGGATGCGCTCGGCAACCTGCTCGAGGTCTGCCTTGCGCTCGCGCAGGTACTCGTCCTCCATGTCGTCGAACTGGCGCGACAGCACTTCGAGCTGCGTGATCAGCGCCCATTCGGCGTTGTACAGGCGGTCCGTGATCCAGTGCTTGACGCCGGCGATCAGGTCCTCGTCCTGCAGCAGCATCAGGTGCACGTCGAGCAAGGCCGTCAGCTCGTGCGGCGCTTCCTTGGGCCCCATGCCGGCGATGGTGGCCTGCAGGCGGTGGATCTCGTCGCTGACCGCGTCGCGCCCGACGCGCACGCGCTCGATTTCGCTTTCCACCTGCGACGGCTCGATGAAGTAGTGCGCGACGTCGGCGCGCCCCGACCCCATGACAACGGCCCGCCCGATGGCGATGCCCCGCGCAACTGCGATGCCGTGGATCGCGAAGGTCACAGGGCCTCCACGCTAGTGAGTCCGCGCCGGCGCGCGAACACGGGCGCTGCCCCCCGAGGGGGCCTTCGCACCTTGGGGCAGCCCGGCGGTGCTCGCGCCGACCCTCACTCGCCTTCCCCGAACTTGTCGGCGATCAGCGCCAGCAGGGCTTCCATGGCCTGCTCCTCGCGCTCGCCGCTGGTCTCCACGGTCACTTCGGTGCCCATGCCGGCAGCCAGCATCATGACGCCCATGATGCTCTTGGCGTTGACGCGGCGCTCGCCGCGGCTGAGCCAGACCTCGCACGGATAGCTGCCGGCCAGCTTGGTCAGCTTGGCCGAGGCGCGGGCGTGCAGGCCCAGCTTATTGCTGATGGTCGTGTTCTTCTTGATCATGGTTGCGTCGGCGCTGGTTCTGCGGCGCGGTGATGGCCACCTGCATCACGCCCTGCGTGCCGCCAACCATGGCCCGGGACACCAGTGTCTCCAGCGGCTCGTGGCGATAGCTCACCGCCCGCAGCAGCATGGGCAGGTTCACGCCGGTGATCAGGCGCGAAGTCACCCCGTCCACCAGCTTTTGCGCCACGTTGCTCGGCGTGGCGCCGAAGATGTCGGTGAGCACCAGCACGCCCTGGATGTGGGGCGGCTGCACCAGCTGGTCCATCGCGATGCGCGCAGTGGCCAGGGTTTCCTCGGGCGACAGGTTCGGCTGCACGTCCACGGCCATCACGCTGCCGCCGCATTCGGGGAAGACGTGCAAGGCGCATTGCCGCAAGGCATTGGCCAGCGGTGCGTGGGCGATCAGCAGGATGGCGTTCATGGGCTTGCCTGTCGATTATGGCTTCTGCTCCACAGGAACCAGCCATAGGACACCATGCTCGTGGCGAGGAACACACTGAAGGCGCCCCGGAAGGCGGCGAGCTCGCTGAATCCCCCGGCCCGGAAGCCGTCGATCGCCAGGCCGATGCCCCACTGCACGACGAACACGCCGAAGAAGATCACCAGGTTGTAGGCCGAGAGGGCCCGCCCCGCGAGCGAGGCCGGGAAGACCAGTCCGACCGCAGGCTGCGCCAGCGCGACGAAGGTGCTGGCCATGCAGAACAGCGCCAGCGTCCAGGCGCCGGCGGCCGGCCCGGCGACGACGAGCGCGGCGAGCGCCACGAAGCTCAGGGGCGTGCCCCAGGCGATCACGGCGTCGGTCCTGATGCCGCGGCGCTCCAGCGAAGGCGTCACCAGTCCCCAGGTCCAGAAGGTGGCCAGCATCGCCAGGTTGATCGTGAACAGGCCGGCGGCGGCCGCGAGCGGGTCGTACCCGGCCACGCGCACCATCCAGGGCCCGGCCCACAGCGTCTGCACGGCGATCATGCCGCCATAGGTGAAGAAGCCCAGCGGCGCCATCTGGCGGAAGTAGCGGTTGCGCCAGACCTCGCGGTAGCTGGCCTTGCGCGCCGGCGTGCCGTCGCTGGCATGCTCCCAGTGCGGGACTTGCCACGCGATCACCAGCATCGACAGCGCGATCAGCGCCGCCAGGCCCCAGAACAGCGGGCGCCAGCCGTACACCGGCGCCAGCCACTGCACCGGCAGCGTCGACGCCAGCATGCCGAAGGAGCCGGTCATCAGCATCCAGGAGTTGGTGCGCAGCTGCACGGCGGGCGTGAACCAGCGCCGGTAACCGGTCAGGGGCGCCATCAGGCATGCGCCGACCCCTGCGCCGCACAGCACGCGCGCCGCGAGCAGCACCGGAAAGCTGGTGGCCATGGCAAACACCGCACAGCCCAGCACGGCCACCGACAGGAAGCCGAGGATCACCTTCTTCGGGCCGTGCCGGTCGAGCAAGCTCCCCAGCGGCAACTGGATGGCCGAGAACCCCAGGAAATAGCCACCGGCCAGCAGGCCGAGGTCGCCGGCATCCAGCCGGAACTCGCGCGTGAGCGTCGGCGACAGCGTCGCCGTGATCGCGCGCACCAGGGCGGAGAAGAAATAGGCGAACGCGAAGGCGAAGAAGACCACCATCGCCTGGCGGCGTGCGAGCAACGACATCGATTCCTGGATGAGGGAGGCCACCTCTGCGGTCGGGTGGCTGCACGCATTATCGGTTTCCCGATAATGGACGGATGAATGCCCTCGATGGAATCCGCGTGCTGGACCTGTCACGCGTGCTGGCCGGCCCCTGGTGCACGCAGACCCTGGCCGACCTCGGCGCCGACGTCATCAAGATCGAGCGCCCCACGGGCGGCGACGACACGCGCAGCTGGGGCCCCCCGTTCCTGAAGGACCGCGAGGGCCGGGACACGGCCGAGGCGGCGTACTACCTCGGCACCAACCGCAACAAGCAATCGGTGACCTGCGACATCGCACGCCCCGAAGGCCAGGCGCTGATCCGCGAACTGGCGCAGCACTGCCAGGTGTTCGTGGAGAACTTCAAGGTCGGCGACATGGCGCGCTACGGCCTCGACTACGCGAGCTTGAAGGCGATCAATCCGCGCATCGTGTATTGCAGCGTGACCGGCTTCGGGCAGACCGGCCCGTATCGCGAGCGCGCGGGCTACGACTATGCGATCCAGGGCATGGGCGGGCTGATGAGCATCACCGGGGAACGCGACGACATCGGCGGCGGGCCGCAGAAGGTGGGCGTGGCGGTCGCCGACCTGTTCACCGGGATGTACGCGACCGTCGGGATCCTGGCCGCCCTGCGCCACGCGGAGCGCACGGGCGTTGGCCAGCACCTGGACATGGCGTTGCTCGACACGCAGGTGGCGATGCTCGCCAATCTGGGCGCCAACTACCTGGTCAGCGGCAAGGTGCCCGGCCGTGCCGGCAACGCGCACCAGAACATCGTTCCGTACCAGGTGTTCGAAGTCGCTCCCGCCGCGGACGGCAGCAAGGACCACGTGATCATCGCCGTCGGCAACGATGGCCAGTTCGCCAAGTACTGCCAGGTGGCCGGCCGGCCCGACCTCGCCACCGACCCGCGCTTCGCCCGCAACCAGGACCGCGTGCGCAATCGCGCCGAGCTGGTGCCGATGCTGGAGGCGATCATGGCGTCGCGCGGCAAGGCCGACTGGCTGTCGGCGCTGGAACAGGCCAAGGTGCCGTGCGGCGCGATCAACAACCTGGGCGAAGTCTTCGCCGACCCGCACGTGCGCGAACGTGGCATGGTCCACCAGTGGCAGCATCCGCTGTCCGGGGCGCTGGACCTGGTGGCCAGCCCGATCAAGTTGAGCGCGACGCCGGTGCGCACCGAGCTGCCGCCGCCGCTGCTGGGCGAGCACACGCAGGAGGTGCTGACCAGCGTGCTGGGATGGGATGACGAACGCATCGCGGCGCTGCGCGACCAGGAGGTGATCTGATGACTGACTTTGTTCTCGTTCACGGCGCGTGGCACGGCGGCTGGTGCTGGCGCCGCGTGGTGGACCGCCTGCATGCGCAGGGCCACCGCGCCCATGCGGCCACGCTCACCGGCGTCGGCGAGCGCGCGCACCTGATGTCCTCGCTCATCACGCTGGAGACGCACATCGCCGACGTCACCGGCCTGATCGAGGCCGAGGAACTGCAGGGCGCCGTGCTGGTGGTGCACTCTTACGCCGGAATGATCGGCACTGCCGTGGCCGACCGCATGCCGCAGCGCCTGAAGCACCTGGTGTACGTGGACGCGGTGGTGCCCAAGCCGGGCGAAAGCTGGAGCAGCACGCAGGCGAGCGCTGCGCGCGAGGCGCGGCTGGCGGCAGCGCAGGCCTCTGCGGACTACAGCTTCCCGCCACCCGATCCGGCCGTGTTCGGGCTGGCCGCGGACGACCATGCCTGGGTGAAGCGGCGGCAGACGCCGCATCCCGGCCACACCTACCAGGCGCCGCTGCAGTTCGATCCGCAGCGGGTGGCAAACGTGCCTCGCACTTTCGTGGACTGCACCCAGCCGAAGCTGGCCACCATCGACGCGATCCGCCCGCGCGTGCGGGACCCGCGCTTCTGGGACGGCGCGTGGGCTGGCGGCGCCGGCGTGCGGGTCGTGGAGCTTGCCACGGGGCACGACCCGATGGTCAGCGAACCCGCGGAACTGGTGGCCGTGCTGGCCGAATGCGCCTGACAGGGCTTCCCGCCGCGCGCCGGGCGGGAACTCCCGGCTTGGAGGAAAATCCCTCTCTATTGCGGCCGCGTCCTGCGGCCATGGGGTGAACAGGATGTCGGCAGGCAAGCGTTGGATGATGGGTGTGGCCGCCTTGGTGGTGGCTGCCGCGGGCGCGTTCCTCGCCATGGGCGGCGCGACCGCCGCTCCGGAGAGCACGTTCGTGCTGCTGGACGGATCGAAGAAGACCACCGCCGACATGAAGGGCAAGGTGACGCTGGTGAACTTCTGGGCGACCAGTTGCGTGACCTGCGTCGCCGAGATGCCGAAGATGGTGTCCACGTACGAGAAGTACCGCGCCAAGGGGTACCAGCACATGGCCGTCGCCATGAGCTACGACCCCCCGAGCTATGTCGTGAACTATGCGCAGACGCGCAAGCTGCCGTTCGACGTGGCCATCGACAACACCGGCGCGGTCGCCCGCGCCTGGGGCGAGGTCCAGCTCACGCCCACCTCGTTCATCGTCAACAAGAAGGGCGAGATCGTGAAGCGCTATGTGGGCGAGCCGAACTTCGCGGAGATGCAGCGGTTGATCGAGAAGCTGCTGGCGGAGGGCTGACCCTCCGCCGCGAGGACCCCGGGGCCTACTCGGGGTACGCTTCGACGCTGATCGCCAGCTTCACGTCGTCCGAGACCCCCGGCACGCCGTACTTCATGCCGAAGTCGGTGCGCTTGATCACCCCTTCCACGTAGGCGCCGCACATCGGCTTCTTGTTGAAGGGGTGGGGCCCGCACTTGAACGTGGTGACCGCCAGTTTCACCGGCTTCGTCACGCCAAGCAGCGTGAGGGTGCCGTCGATGCTCTCCAGCGTATCGCCGTTGAAGTTCATGCGGGTCGACTTGTAGACCATCTCCGGGAATTCAGCGGTGTTGAAGAAATCCGCCGATCGCAAGTGCTCATCGCGCGAGCGAACGCCATCGGTGCGCTTGGCATCGCCGGTGGAGACCGAGGCGGTCGCGATCTTGACTTCGAGAGAGCGGGTAAGCTGGGAAGGGCCACTTGGGTGGATGAGCGGCCAGCGGTCCAGGCCAGGGCCGCCGCGAGCAACATGGGGACGGCCGCCGCGCACGAGGTGAAGAACGCCGTGAGCAGACGCGCGCGGGCTGCGTTCGCTGGCACCAGCCTGGCCGCCCAGGGCGCCGCCAACACGGGCAGCAAGCAGTACCAGGGCAGCGAGCCGGTGAAGACGGACAAAAGGCCGGCCAACCCGGTGGCCAGGGCGGCGACCAGTCCAAGGCTGCCGCGCCCGTGGGGAGGTTGCGCCCACGACAGGGCCAGCACCGCGGCACCGGCGCCGGCGGCGATGCCGATGGCTATCTGGGCCAGCTGCGCGGACGCTCCCAGCACTGCGAGCGCGCCGGTCCCCAGGCCCAGGACCACCGCCACCGCCGCGGGCTGCACCGGGGTGCCAGACGGGCCGCGTTGCATGCCATCGAGAAGCGCCGCGAGGAACAGCGCAGAGCCTGCCCCGGCGACCAGCGCCGGCAGCGTCTCCTGTTGCAGCAGCAACCGCGAGAGCACCCAGGCCGTGATGGCGACGCCGGCCACGACAAGCAGTGCAAGCCGCGCGTCGTGGCGGGCAGGAAAGCTGTATTCGATCAGCGGGACGAGCAGCAGCGCGCCCAGAGTGGCCAGCACCAGCTTGCGCGACGATGTCATCGGCTCCAGTGCGAAACCCATCGTGAGCCACACGACCACCAGGAACGCTGCGCCGACGGCCCATGCCAGCCAGCGCGTATTGCGCAAGGGGACTGCGACCGCCAGGCCGGCGACGAAGGGCGCGACGCCGGCCTGCACGGCGGGATTGCTCAGGAATTCATCCACCGGCAGGGCTCAATCCCTGCGGAAGTTGTCGTGGCAGGCCTTGCAGGTGGCAGCGGTGTCGCCGAAGGCCTTCTTCAGGTTGTCCAGGTTGTTGGTTTTCGCGGCTGCCACGAGCTTGGTGGTATCGCTCATCAATCTCTGGTTGTACTCGTTGAACTTGGCCTGTTCGCTCCAGATCTCGGGCTTGGCTCGCGTATTCGCGACCTTGTCCGTGCCGACGACATAGGCTTGCCACGGCATCTTGGACATTTCGCTCACCACTTCCGCATTCTCGGTCGCGCCCTTGGCATCGAACGCGATGCGCCCGTTGGCCATGCCGCCGATCCGGCCGAAGTGCTGCGACATGAGGAACATCGCGCTCTGGCGGTACTTGACCGCATCTTCCGGTTTTGCGAACTGCGCGGAAGCGGGGGAGGACAGTGCGCAAGCGGACGCTGCGATAGCCAGAGTGGCGGCAAGCTTCATGAGTTCTTCTCCGGTGGTTAAAGTGGCGGGCCAGAGCGGCTGAGTGCGGTCCGTGCAAAAAATTCGGCCTTCGCGACGCCACTGCGGGAATTTACTGAGTTCCAGCCGCGCCGAATAGGGGCCTGTCGCCTGGCTCCGACAACAGAATAGACCATGTTGCATCGAATTCGGGTGTGGGACTTGCCCACGCGTTTATTCCATTGGTTACTCGCGATCTGCGTCGTGTTCCTGGTCGCCACCGCCTATGCCGGCGCGATGCAGTGGCACGCGCGCGCGGGCTATGTGGTGCTCGCACTCCTGCTGTTTCGCATCGTCTGGGGCTTCATCGGCGGGCGGTGGTCACGCTTCGCGAGCTTCCTGTATGCACCGCGCTCGGTGGCGGCCTACCTGCGAGGTCGCGCCCATCCCGACCACCTGGTGGGCCACAACCCGCTGGGCGCCGGCTCCGTGTTCGCGATGCTCGTGGTCCTGCTCGCGCAGGTGGTCACGGGGCTGGTCGGCGACGACGAAATCGGCTTCCAGGGACCGCTGAACCGTTTCGTGTCGATCCACCGAGGCGTGGCGGCCACGTGGTATCACCGCCAGATCGGCCAATGGCTCGTGATCTCGCTGGTGCTGCTGCACGTGGCCGCCATTGCCTATTACGTCGTGAAGAAGCGGCAGGTGCTGGTGCGGCCGATGGTGGTGGGCGACAAGGACCTCGCCACGCCGGCGACCCCGTCGCGCGACGACGCCTCCTCGCGCCTGGTGGCCGCGGCGGTGCTGGCCGCCTGCTCGGCGCTGGTCTGGTGGATCGTCCGGCTGGGTTCCCTGCCCCCCGGTTAGCTCGACGGTGGCCAGCGTTTAAAATCGACCGTCCGTAGGCTCCCCTCCCGGATCTTGGACACAGCCACCTCCCACCTGATCGAACTGAGCTCACCCGCCGAGCGCGACCACGACGCGGTCCGCGCGATCTTTCGCGAATACGCCGCCGGGCTGGGCGTGGACCTCTGCTTCCAGAATTTCGAGCAGGAACTGGCCGGCCTGCCGGGTGACTATGCCGCCCCGCGCGGCGCCTTGCTGATTGCGCGCGTGGATGGGGAACTGGCAGGTTGCTGCGCGCTGCGCCCGCTGGACACCGCGGACTATCCGAACGCGGCGGAGATGAAGCGCCTGTACGTGCGCAAGCCGTTCCGCGGCTTCGGCCTGGGACGCCAGCTCGCCGAGGCGGCGCTGGATGCCGCCCGCCGCGCCGGCTACGACACGGTGCTGCTCGACACGCTGGACGACATGGAAGCCGCCCGCGCGCTGTACGAGGAGCTGGGCTTCGAGGAGATCCCGCCCTACTATCACAACCCCATCGCCGGGGCGCACTACCTGAAGGCGGATCTCTGGAACAGCAGTCCAGCGCCGCTGAGCAGTCGATATTGAGCCGAATCACTCCCTCTCCCGCTTGCGGGAGAGGGTCGGGGTGAGGGCCTCGCGCGCAGGCCCCTCACCCCAGCCCTCTCCCCAGCGGGGAGAGGGAGCCATCCAGTTCAGTTCTTGGCTTGCGCCAGCAGCGTCTGCGCGTCGCTCACTTCGAACTTGCCCGGTGCCTCGACGTTGAGGCTCGTGACCTTCCCGTCCTTGACCAGCATCGAATAGCGGTTGCTGCGCAGGCCCATGCCGCGCGCGGTGAGGTCCAGCGTGAGGCCGGTGGCCTTGGCGAAGTCGCCGCTGCCGTCGGCCAGCATGCGCACCTTGCCGGCGGTCTTCTGCTCGCGCGCCCAGGCGCCCATCACGAAGGCGTCGTTGACGCTCACGCACCAGATCTCGTCCACGCCGCTGGACTTGAGGTCGTTGAATTTCTCGACATACCCGGGGACATGCTTGGCCGAGCAGGTCGGCGTGAAGGCCCCGGGCAGCGCGAACAGCGCGATGGTCTTGCCCTTGGCCGCATCGCGCACCTTCACCGGGTTGGGACCGATGCTGCAGCCGTTGCCCTCGACTTCCGAATATTCCATCAGGGTGGCATCAGGCAGGGCGTCGCCGACTTTGATCATGGGGTGCTCCTCGTTGGGTTGGGGAAAAGAAAACGGCCCACGATTGTGGGCCGAATCATTGTTGCCTGCTTGGCAGCGGGGTCTTAGACCTCGGCAGCCTTCTCGACCAGCCGGGTCACGACCCAGTTCTTGGTCTTGGAGATCGGCTTGCTTTCCTGGATCTCGATCACGTCGCCGGTGTGGAACTCGCCCTTTTCGTCATGGGCGTGGTACTTGCTCGACTTGATCACGATCTTGCCGTACAGCGCGTGCTTGACGCGGCGCTCCACCAGCACGGTCACGGTCTTGGCACGCTTGTCGCTGACCACCTTGCCGACGAGGGTGCGCTTCAGAGACGTCTTGGCTTCCGTCATTTGGGTCACTCCTTGGTCTTGGTTGCAGTGGCGCGCTTCTGGGCCAGGATGGTCTTGGCGCGGGCGATGTCACGGCGCGTGGAACGCAGCGTGGAAGTGTTGGTCAGCTGTTGCGTCGCCTTCTGCATGCGCAGGCCGAAATGGGCCTTCTGCAGGGACTTCACTTCGGCTTGCACGCCGTCGGCGTCCTTCTGGCGGAGATCATTGGCTCGGGTCATTGCATCTCCTCCTTATTGGCCGATCATGCGGCTGACGAACGTGGTGCGCAGCGGCAGCTTGGCCGCAGCCAGCTTGAACGCTTCGCGCGCGAGTTCCTCGGGCACGCCGACGATCTCGAACACGACCTTGCCCGGCTGGATTTCGGCCACGTAGTACTCGGGGTTGCCCTTGCCGTTGCCCATCCGCACTTCGGCGGGCTTCTGCGAGATCGGCTTGTCCGGGAACACGCGGATCCAGATGCGGCCGCCGCGCTTGACGTGGCGGGAGATCGCGCGACGCGCGGCCTCGATCTGGCGGGCCGTCAGGCGGCCGCGGTCGGTGCACTTTAGGCCGAAGTCACCGAATGCCACGGAGTTGCCCGTCGTGGCGATGCCGGTGTTGCGGCCTTTTTGCTCTTTGCGGTATTTGCGGCGAGCGGGTTGCAGCATGTTTACTCTCCTTTACCGTCGGCGGCGGGTGCTGCCGGCGCGGTGCCCGTCTTACGGGGCACGCGCTTAACGGTAGATTTCGGCGCCGTTTCGGCAGCGCCTTGGGTTGCTTCAGCAGGTTTGTCGCTGCCATCGGCCGGTGCCACGTTGGTGGTGCCGGACATCGAACGGCCTGCGCCGCCGGGACCGCCAGGTCCACCGGTGCCGCCGCCGGGGCCGCGCGGGCCGCCACGGCCGGGAGCACCGCCACCGGGACGGCGGTCGCCGTCACGGCGCGGGCCACGCGGGCCACGGCGCTCTTCGCCTTCGGGGCGCGGCGTGCTGTCCAGGGACGGCGCATCGCGCTGGCCGAGGGTGTCGCCCTTGTAGACCCAAACCTTGACGCCGATGACGCCGTAGGTGGTCTTGGCTTCGGAGAAACCGTAGTCGATGTCGGCGCGCAGCGTGTGCAGCGGCACGCGGCCTTCGCGGTACCACTCGGTGCGGGCGATCTCGATGCCGTTCAGGCGGCCGGCGGACATGATCTTGATGCCCTGCGCGCCCAGGCGCATCGCGTTCTGCATGGCGCGCTTCATCGCGCGGCGGAACATGATGCGCTTTTCGAGCTGCTGGGTGATCGAGTCGGCGATCAGCTGGGCATCGACTTCGGGCTTGCGCACTTCCTCGATGTTCACCGCCACCGGCACGCCCAGGCGCTGCGCGAGTTCCCTCTTGAGGTTCTCGATGTCCTCGCCCTTCTTGCCGATCACCACGCCCGGACGCGCCGAGAAGATGGTGATGCGGGCGTTCTTGGCGGGCCGCTCGATCAGCACGCGGGAGACCGCGGCGTTCTTGAGCTTGGTCTTCAGGTAGTCGCGGACCTTGATGTCCTCGCCGAGCATGTCGGCGAAGTCACGGTTGTTCGCGTACCAGCGGCTGTTCCAGTTGCGGGTGACGGCCAGGCGGAAGCCGGTCGGGTGGATCTTCTGTCCCATGTTCTTCCTTAGTTCCCGACGGTCACGTACACATGGCACGTACCCTTGCTGATGCGGTTGCCGCGGCCCTTGGCGCGCGCGGTGAAGCGCTTGAGCACGGTGCCTTGCTCGACGTAAATCGTCTTGACCTTCAGCTCGTCAATGTCGACACCGTCGTTGTGCTCGGCGTTCGCGATCGCGGACTCCAGCACCTTCTTGATGATGACGGCACCCTTCTTCTGGGTGAAGTTCAGGACGTTGAGCGCCTGGTCCACTTTCTTGCCGCGGATCAGGTCGGCGACGAGGCGGCCCTTGTCGACAGACAGGCGCACGCCGCGGAGGATTGCCTTGGTTTCAGCCATTTGTGATCCTCACTTCTTCACGACTTTTTTGTCGGCGGGGTGACCCTTGAAGGTGCGCGTCTGGGCGAATTCGCCCAGCTTGTGGCCCACCATCTGGTCGGTGACATAGACCGGCACGTGCTGCTTGCCGTTGTGCACGGCGATGGTCAGGCCGATGAAATCGGGCAGGACCATGGAGCGGCGCGACCAGGTCTTGATCGGCTTCTTGTCCTTGACGGCAACGGCCTTCTCGACCTTCGCCACCAGGTGGTGGTCCACGAAAGGACCCTTCTTGAGAGAACGCGTCATTTGGTGCGGACCCCTTACTTCTTGCGGCGCGCGACGATGAACGTCTGCGTCCGCTTGTTGTTACGCGTGCGGTAACCCTTGGTCAGGTTGCCCCACGGATCGACAGGATGGCGGCCTTCGCCAGTCTTGCCCTCGCCACCGCCGTGCGGGTGGTCCACCGGGTTCATCACCACACCGCGAACGGTCGGGCGGATGCCCATGTGGCGCTTGACGCCGGCCTTGCCCAGTTGACGCAAGCTGTGCTCCTCGTTGGCGACTTCGCCGATCGTCGCGCGGCATTCGATGTGGATCTTGCGGACCTCACCGGAGCGCATGCGGACCTGCGCGTAGACGCCTTCGCGCGCCAGCAGCGTCGCGGAGGTGCCCGCGGAACGCGCGATCTGCGCGCCCTTGCCGGGCTGCAGTTCGATGCAGTGGATGGTGGAGCCCACGGGGATGTTCCGGATCGGCAGGGTGTTGCCGGCACGGATCGGCGCTTCGGCGCCGCTGAGCATCGTGGAGCCCACTTCCAGGCCGCGCGGGGCGATCACGTAGCGGCGCTCGCCGTCGGCATACACCACCAGGGCGATGTGGGCCGAACGGTTCGGGTCGTACTCGATGCGCTCGACCTTCGCCGGGATGCCGTCCTTGTTGCGGACGAAATCGACCACGCGGTAGTGGTGCTTGTGGCCACCGCCCTTGTGCCGGGTGGTGATGTGGCCGTTGTTGTTGCGGCCGGCCTTCTGGATCTGCGGTTCCAGCAGGGGCGCGTACGGCTCGCCCTTGTGCAGGTGGTCCCGCGAAATCTTCACCGTGCCGCGGTTGCCCGGCGAGGTGGGTTTGATCTTGATGACTGCCATGATTAAGCGGTCTCCCCGGAGAAGTTCAGCTCCTGCCCGGGCTGCAGCGTGACATAGGCCTTGCGGACGTTGTCGCGACGGCCGATGGAACGGCCGAATTTCTTCTGCTTGCCCTTGGTGTTGAGCACGGACACGCCCTTGACCTGCACCTTGAACATCAGTTCGACGGCGGCCTTGATCTCGGGCTTGGTGGCGTCCTGGAGGACCTTGAACGTGACGGCATTGCTCTTGTCGGCCACGTGCGTCGCCTTCTCGGAGACGATGGGGGCGACCAGCACTTGCATCAGGCGGCCTTCGTCCATCCGGCTGCGCGACAGGGGGGTGGGATTGGTACGGCTCATGCGAACATCTCCTTGAGCTTGTCCATGGCACCCTTGGTGACGAGCACCTTCTTGTAGTGCACCAGGGACAGCGGATCGGCGTAACGCGGCTCGACGATGAGCACGTTGGCCAGGTTCCGCGAAGCCAGGTACAGGTTCTCGTCGACTTCGTCGGCGATCACCATCACGGACTCGAGGTTCATCCTCTTGAATTTGTCGGCCAGCTGCTTGGTCTTCGGGCTGTCGACGGTCAGGGACTCGACGACGGCCAGGCGGCCGTCGCGGGCCAGCTGGGAGAAGATGGACGCCATGCCGGCGCGGTACATCTTCTTGTTGATCTTCTGGGTGAAGTTCTCGTCCGGGCTGTTCGGGAAGATGCGGCCGCCCCCACGCCACAGCGGGGAGGAGGTCATGCCGGCGCGGGCGCGGCCCGTGCCCTTCTGGCGGAACGGCTTCTTGGTCGAGTGCTTGACCATCTCGCGGTCCTTCTGGGCGCGGGTGCCTTGACGGGCATTCGCCTGGAAGGCCACCACGATCTGGTGGATCAGCGCTTCGTTGTATTCGCGTCCGAACACGGTCTCGGGGGCGTCAAACTTCGACGCGGCCTGGCCCTGCTCGTTCAGGAGTTCGAGTTGCATTTACTTCTTCCCCTTCTCGGCGGCGACCGGCTTGGCGGCGACCGGCTTCGGCTGCCCCTTGACGGCCGACACGACGGTCACGAAACCGTTCTTCGAACCGGGAACGGCGCCCCTGACCAGCAGCAGGCCGCGGGCCTCGTCGATGCGGACGACGTCGAGGTTCTGGGTGGTGACGGTGTCGTCGCCCAGGTGGCCGGACATGCGCTTGCCCGGGAACACGCGGCCCGGGTCCTGCGCCATCGAGATGGAGCCGGGGACGTTGTGCGAGCGGGAGTTGCCGTGCGAGGCGCGCTGCGACTTGAAGTGGTGGCGCTTGATCGTGCCCGTGAAGCCCTTGCCGATGGTCGTGCCCTGCACGTCGACCAGCTGGCCGACCTTGAAGAGGTCCTGGACCGGCACGGTCGCACCGGCGGCGTACTTGCCGGCGATGTCGGTTGCGACACGGAATTCACGGATGATTTCACCGGCTTCCACACCCGCCTTGGCGAGGTGGCCGGCTTGCGGCTTGGTCACGCGAGAGGCCTTGCGCGAACCGAACGTGACCTGCAGGGCCACGTAGCCGTCTGTGTCTTGGGACTTGACCTGGGTGACGCGGTTGTTCGACACGTCGATCACGGTGACCGGGACTGCGTCCCCTTCATCCGTGAACAGGCGCATCATGCCCACCTTGCGGCCCAGCAACCCGAGGCTGCTCAGACTCATGTTGTTACTCCGTTGCTTTCGCCGCAGCCGCTGCAATTGGCTTCTGCGTTCCGCCCGGGGGCGGTCGAAAGAGGGTTGATAAAAGCTCCGCCCGGCCGAAGTCGAGCGAAGCCCGCAATTGTAGCAGTCTTCCTACAAGCCTGCAAAGAGACGAAAAGGCCGCCCGAAGGCGGCCTGTCGGAAGAGCAGGTGCAGGGACTTACTGCAGCTTGATCTCGACGTCCACGCCGGCCGGCAGGTCCAGCTTCATCAGGGCGTCGACCGTCTTGTCGGTCGGGTCGACGATGTCCATCAGGCGCTGGTGCGTGCGGATCTCGAACTGGTCGCGGCTCGTCTTGTTGACGTGGGGCGAACGCAGGATGTCGAAGCGCTTCATGCGCGTCGGCAGGGGCACGGGGCCCTTGACGATGGCGCCGGTGCGCTTGGCGGTGTCGACGATTTCGGCGGCGGACTGGTCGATCAGCTTGTAATCGAACGCCTTCAGGCGGATGCGGATCTTTTGCTGGGCCATGGTCG
>NZ_JBBHGT010000007.1:0-261477 GCF_037572435.1 Ramlibacter sp. PS3R-8 | reverse complement strand
AGCACCGGTGAAGTTCGGGTTGGGCGTGAAGACCGCGTTGCCGCCGACGATGACGACCGTGCCACCGACCGGATTGCCCACCGCCGTGACCGTGAGCGTGTCGCCGTCCGGATCGGTGTCGTTGCCGGCCAGGGTCGCCAGCGAGATGGCCACCGGCGTGTCTTCGATCGTGGTTGCCGTGTCGTTGTTGGCCGTCGGTGCATCCTGCACCGGCGTCACGTTGACCGTGACGGTGGCCGTGCTCGTGCCGCCATTGCCGTCGCTGACCGTGTAGTCGTAGCTGGCCGTGCCCGTGAAGTTGGGGTTCGGCGTGAAGGTGACGTTGCCGCCCGCCAGGCTGACCGTTCCGCCCACCGGGTTGCCGACACCGGTCACGCTCAACGTGTCGCCCGTGTCCGGGTCGCTGTCGTTGGCCAGCAGCGAAGCGGTGGTCATGACGACCGGGGTGTCCTCCGCCGTGCTGAAGCCGTCGTCGTTCGCGGTGGGCGCATCGTTGGCCGCCGTGACGTTCACCGTGACGGTGGCGGTGTCCGTGCCGCCGTTGCCGTCGGAGACCGTGTACTCGAAGGTCGCCACCCCCACGAAGTTCGGGGCCGGCGTGAAGACCGCGTTGCCGCCGACGATCGCCACCGTGCCGCCCACGGGGCTGCCCACTGCCGTCACCGTGAGCACGTCGCCATCGGGGTCCGTGTCGTTGCCCGACAGCGTGGCCAGGGAGATGCTGACCGGCGTGTCCTCGGTGGTGCTGGCCGTGTCGTTGTTGGCCGTCGGCGCATCCTGCACCGGCGTCACGTTGATCGTCACCGTCGCAGTGGAGGTGCCGCCGTTGCCGTCGCTGATCGTGTAGTCGTACGTCGCCGTGCCGGTGAAGTCCGGGTCCGGCGTGAAGGTCACGTTGCCGCCCGCCAGGCTGACCGAGCCCCCCACCGGATTGGAGACACCGGTCAACGTGAGGGTGTCGCCGGCGTCCGGGTCCGTGTCATTGGCCAGCAGCGAGGCAACCGTCATGGTCACGGGCGTGTCTTCCGCCGTGCTGAACGCATTCGCATTCGCCGTCGGCGCGTCCTGCGCCGCGGTGACGGTCACCGTGACGGTGCCGGTGTCGGTGCCGCCGTTGCCATCGGAGACCGTGTACTCGAAGGTCGCAGCACCCACGAAGTCGGCGGCCGGCGTGAACACCGCGTTGCCCCCCACGATCACGACCGTGCCGCCGACAGCGTTGCCCACGGCGGTCACCGTCAGCGTGTCGCCGTCCGGGTCGGTGTCGTTGGCAGCCAGCGACGCCAGCGGAATCGACACCGGGGTGTCCTCCGTCGTGGCCGCCACGTCGTTGTTGGCCGACGGCCCGTCCTGCGCGGGCGTGACGTTGATGGTCACCGTGGCCGTGCTGGTGCCGCCGTTGCCGTCGCTGATCGTGTAGTCGTAGCTGGCCGTTCCCGTGAAGTTCGGGTCCGGCGTGAAAGTGACGGTGCCTCCCGCCAGGCTCACCGTGCCGCCCACCGGGTTGGCGACGCCCGCCACCACCAGCGTGTCGCCCGCATCGGGATCGGTGTCGTTGGCCAGCAGCGAAGCCACGGTCATCGTCACCGGTGTGTCTTCCGCCGTGCTGAAGGCGTTCGGGTTGGCCGTCGGCGCGTCCTGCACCGGCGTCACGTTCACCGTGACCGTGGCCGTGTCCGTGTTGCCCTGTCCGTCGCTGATCGTGTATTGGAACGTCGCCGCGCCGGTGAAATCAGCAGCCGGCGTGAACACGACGTTGCCGCCGACGATGGCCACGGAACCGCCGACCGCGGAGCCGACGGCGCTGACCGTCAGCGTGTCGCCTTCCAGGTCGCTGTCGTTCAGCAACAGGGTTGCGGGCGCGATCGTGATCGGCGTGTCCTCGACCGTGGTCGCGACGTCGTTCACCGCGTTCGGTGGGTCCTGCACCGGCGTGACGTTCACCGTCACCGTGGCCGTCGAGGTGCCGCCACGGCCGTCGCTGATCGTGTAGTCGAAGGTGGCGGTGCCGGTGAAGTTCGCGGCAGGCGTGAAGACCACGTTGCCGCCCGCCAACGACACCGTGCCGCCGACCGGATTGGAGACGCCCGTCACCGTGAGCGTGTCACCCCCGTCGGGATCGCTATCGTTGGCCAGCAGGGAAGCCGTGGTCATCGTGACCGGCGTGTCCTCCGCCGTGCTGAAGCTGTCCGCGCTGGCGGTCGGCGGGTCCTGGGCAGCCGCCACGTTGACCCTGACGATGGCGGTATCGGTATTGCCGTTGCCGTCGCTCACGGTGTAGGTGAAGCTGCCCACGCCCGTGAAGTCGGGGTTCGGCGTGAAGACGATGTTGCCGCCCACGATGGCGACCGTGCCGCCGATCGCGCCGCCCACGGCAGTGATCGCCAGGACGTCGCCATCCGGATCCGTATCGTTGGCCAGCAACGTGCCGGGGGCGATGGTGATCGGCGTGTCTTCCGTGGTGCCCACCACGTTGTTGCGGGCGTTCGGCGGGTCCTGCACCGGCGTGACGGTGACCGTGACGGTGGCGGTGGAGGTTCCACCGTTGCCGTCGCTGACCGTGTAGTCGTAGCTGGCGGTGCCCGTGAAGTTCGGGCTCGGGGTGAAGGTGACGTTGCCGCCCACCAGCGTGACGGTGCCACCCACGGGATTGGAGACGCCCGTGACCGTCAAGGTGTCGGTGACGTCCGGATCCGTGTCGTTGGCCAGCAGGGACGCCACCGTCATGATGACCGGCGTGTCCTCCGCGGTGCTGAATGCGTCGGCCGTGGCAACCGGGGGTTCCTGCGCCGCAGCCACGTCGACGAAGACGACCGCGGTATCGGTGCCGCCGTTGCCGTCGCTAACGGTGTACCTGAAGCGGCCGGTGCCGAAGAAGTCGGGGGCCGGCGTGAAGACCACGTTGCCGCCCACCAGGGCGACCGTGCCGCCGACGGCGCCGCCGACGGCGGTGATCACCAGCGTGTCGCCGTCGGCGTCCCGGTCGTTGCCCAGCAGCGTGGCGGGCGCGATGGTGATCGGCGTGTCCTCGGTCGTGGAGACCGTGTCGGGGCGCGCGTCCGGCGCGTCCTGCACCGGTGTGACATTCACGGTGACCGTGGCGGTGTCGGTGCCGCCCTGGCCGTCGCTGACGGTGTAGGTGAAGCTGCCGACGCCACTGAAGTCGGTTGCCGGAGTGAACACCACGTTGCCACCCACCAGCGCCACCGTCCCGCCGACGGCTGAACCGACGGCGGTGATGGTGAGCGGATCCCCCTCGGGATCCGTGTCGTTGCCCAGCAAGGTGGCCGGCGGGATGGTCAACGGCGTGTCTTCGGCCGTGGTCAACGCATCGTTGCGGGCGACCGGCGGATCCTGCACCGGCGCAACGTCGACCGTGACGGTCGCCGTGGACCTGCCACCGTTGCCGTCACCGATCGTGTACGTGAAGCTTGCGATGCCCGTGAAGTCGGGCGCCGGAGTGAAGGTGACGTTGCCACCCGCCAGCGCCACGGTGCCGCCGACGGCGCCGCCCACTGACAGCAGGTGCAGCACGTCGCCGCTGTCCGGATCGGCGTCGTTGGCCAGCAGGCTCGCAGCGCTGATCGTGACGGGCGTGTCTTCCGTCGTCGCCAGGTTGTCGGCGGTCGCCACCGGCGGGTCCTGCACGGGAACGACGTCCACCACCACCGTCGCGGTCGACGTGCGCCCCGATGTGTCCGTGACGGTGTAGGTGAAGCTGCCGGCGCCGGTGAAGTCGGCAGTCGGCACGAAGACGATGTTGCCGCCGGCGATGCTGACGCTGCCGCCCGTGGCGCCCGAGACGCCGGTGACGGCGAGGGCTTCGCCGTCGGCGTCGCTGTCGTTGGCCAGCAGCGTGCCGGCGCCGATGGTCAGCGGCGTGTCCTCGTTCGTGCGAACCCGGTCGTCGGCTGCGACGGGCGCGTCAGGTGCCGGTTGCACATCGACCGTGACCGTCGCGGTGCTGGTGCCGCCGTTGCCGTCGCTGATGGTGTAGACGAAGCTGCCGGTGCCGCTGAAGTCCGGATCGGGCGTGAAGACGATGGTGCCACCGACGATGGCCACGGTTCCGCCGATCGGCGAGCCCACCGAAACGACAGTGAGCACGTCCCCGTCGGCGTCGCTGTCGTTCGCCAGCAGCGTGCCGACGGCGATGGCCACGGCCGTGTCCTCGCGCGTGCTCGCCCGGTCGTCCAGGGCCACCGGCGCCGCGGGAGGCACCACCACGGGCGGCACGGGCGGCACGGGATGGATCGGGGTGACCGGGGTGTCCGGCGCTTCGTACTCCACGCCGTAGATCGGGGACCGGCCCGTGGGCGGCAGGCCGTCCGGTCCCGCAGTTCCCAGGCTTTCGTTCACGCGGTCCAGGCGGATGAAGCCGTGGCCGTCGTCGAACCGGACGCGGTCCAGCAGGATGGAACGGCCTTCGTTGTTTTCTTCTTCCCCGGTCCCTTCGGTGTCGACGGAGCCGGTCCGCGTGCGTTCGCCGGTGCGGGCCAGCAGCTGGCCGCGCTCCGCTTCGTTGTCCGCGAGCAGGCTGTCGAAGAGGGCGGCGCCGAGGGTGACGCTTTCCCCGGCGCGGAGCACGAAGCGGCCTGCCTGCGCGAAGGCGAGCTCGACCAGGGCGGCCGCCATCGTCTCGATGACCTCCCCTTCGAATACGCGGTCACCGACCTTCAGCTGGCGCTGTCGCCCGTCCTCGGACCGGGCCAGCACCACACCTTCGACCATGACCACCGTCCCTACGACGCGCGGTTCCATCTGCTCCTCAACGACATCCTCGATAACGAAAAGTGTATCTACACGTTACAAGCCACAGCGCTCTCCGGTCGGGGACGGACGGCCCGCGCTGCACACTTTTGCAGCATTCAACGCTCCGTGAACGCCGACTGCCGGGCCCGGATCACGGGTTTGAGCAGATAGGCAAGCACTGACTTCTGGCCGGTGAGGATGTTCACCTCCGCGACCATGCCGGGAATGATGGGCAGCCCCTGGGCCAGCTGCGACTTGCCGGTCCGCACGCGAACCATGTAGAACGTGTTGCCCTTGTCGTCCGTGACGGAGTCGGCGCCGATCATCTCGACCCGTCCTTCCAGCCCCCCGTAGATCGTGTAGTCATAGGCGGTGAACTTGACGATGGCCTTGGCGCCAGGCCGCAGGAAGGCGATGTCCTTGGCGAGCACGCGCGCATCCAGCAGTAGCGTCTCTTCCAGCGGCACCACTTCCACGATGTCCTTGCCCGGCTGGACCACGCCGCCGACGGTGGCCACGTACAGCTTCTTGACGGTGCCGCGCAGCGGCGACCGGATGACGGACTTGTCCACCTTGTCGGCCAGGCCGGCGCTGCCGGCCGCACTGGCATTCAGGCGCGCCAGGTTTTCCGACAGCTCCTTGCGCGCCTCGCTGCGGAACTGCAGCGTGATTTCCTGGATCTTGCGGGTGCTTTCGCTCATCGCCGACTGCGCCTTGGAGATCTGGGCTGCGGCGATGTCGCGCTCGCCGAGGAAGCGGCTGGCTTCGCGTTCCAGGCGCAGCACATCGACTTCCGACACCGCGCCACTGGCGATCAGCGGCTTCGTGTAAGCCAGTTCCTGGGCGGTGAGCTGGTAGGCCTTGGCCGCCTGCTCCCGCTTGGCCTGCGCCTCGGCGATCTCCTGGCGGCGCTGGGCAAGCTGCTGCTCCGCCACCGACAGCTGGGCCGCGAGCGCGGAACGCGCGGCCTGGTAGGCCTGCAGTTCCGCGTCCGCCGTCTTCGGCGTCTGTGCCACCGCTTCGGGCGGCGCCACGAAGGCCGTGTCGTCCGCCAGCGCCTTCAGGCGGGCCACCCGCGTCAGCAGCGACAGGTACTGCGAGCGGTTCTCCGCGACCGAGGAGTCGAAGCGGGTGGTGTCGATGTTGACCAGCACCTGGCCGGCTTCCACCACCTGCCCTTCCTTCACCAGGATCTCGGAGACGACGCCGCCGTCCAGGCTTTGCAGCACCTGCAATTGCTTGGAGGGAATGACGCGGCCCTCGCCGCGCGTGATCTCGTCCACCTTGGTGAAGCTGGCCCAGGCCAGGCCAAGCGCCAGCGTGAGCCAGAAAGCCCGCAGCAGCCAGCGCGCGCGCAGCGGCTCCTGGTCCAGTTCGGCACGGGCGGCGTCGGCCGCGAAGCCGGGCTCCGGCGGCGCCTCGGCCTCGCCACGCCAGGTGCGCAGCGCGCCGCGCAAGCTGGCGAACATCACGACGCCTTCCCCACCCGGCCGGCCTTGAGCTCGCCCAGCACCTGCTCGCGCGGACCGTCGGCCACCACCTGGCCCTCGTCCAGCACGATGACGCGCGTGGCCAGGTCCAGCAGGCTGCTGCGGTGCGTGACGATCACGACCGTCTTGTCCTGGGAGAAGGCGCGCAGCCGGTCCTTGAACTGCGCTTCGGAGGCATAGTCCATGGCGCCGGTCGGTTCGTCGAGCAACAGCACCGGCGGGTCCAGCAGCGCGGCGCGCGCGATCGCCACGCCCTGGCGCTGGCCACCGGAGAGCGTCTCGCCGCGCTCGCCGATCAGCATGTCGAAGCCTTGCGGGTGCCCATTGACGAAGGGCGCCAGCCCGGCGACCTCGGCCGCCGCCAGCACCGCGGCGTCGTCCGCATGCGGAGCGGCGATGGTGATGTTGTCGCGCAGGGTGCCGTAGAACAGCATCGGCTCCTGCGCCACGTAGCCGATGTTGCGGCGCACATCGGCCGGGTCGATCTGGCGCAGGTCGATGCCGTCCACCGTGATGGTGCCCTTCAACGGCGGGTACAGGCCGAGCATCAGGCGCTGCAGCGTGGTCTTGCCGGACCCGATGCGGCCGATGACCACCACCTTCTCGCCGGCGCGCACGCGCAGCGACACGCCGCGCAGGCACTCGTCGTCGCGGCCAGGGTAGGCGAAGTGCACGTCCTTGAAGACGATGTCGCCCGCCAGCCGTGGCCGGTGCACGAAGCGGCTCTCCTCCTGCCGCTCGCGCTGCGCCTCCATCGTCGTCTCCAGCGACAGCAGCGCCATCTTGGCGCTGTGGTATTGCATCAGCAGGCCCACCACCTGCGACAGCGGGCCCATCGCCCGGCCGCCCAGCATGGTGCAGGCGATCAGGCCGCCCATGGACAGGTGCCCGAAGTTGATCAGGTAGACCCCGCCCACGATCATTGCGATGTTCACGCCCTGCTGCAGCGTCATCACCCCGTTGCTGACGGACGAAGACAGCAGGCGCTGCTGCGCGGAACTGCGCGACAGGAAGGCCGCCGTGCTTTCCAGCCGTGCCTGCATCACGCGCTCGGCGCCGTGCGCCTTGATGGTTTCCAGCGTGGTCAGCGCTTCGACCAGCGTGGCGTTGCGCATGCTGGCGGCGCGGAACGTGGTCTCGGACAGCTTGTGCATGCGGGCCTGCACCACCCAGCTGTAGGCGACCACCAGCAGGATGCCGACGATCGGCGCGAACACCAGCGGCCACGAGATGAGCGCCACGACGATGAGGAACAGGATGGCGAAGGGCAGGTCCACCACCGCCGTCACGGTGGCCGAGGCGATGAAGTCGCGCACCACCTCGAAGGAGCGCAGCGTCGCCGCGTAAGCGCCCACCGAAGGCGGACGCTCGGCCAGCTTCATGCCCAGCACGCGCTCCATGATCAGCGCGGACAGCTTGATGTCCACCCGGCTGCCCGCCAGGTCGACGAAGTAGCCGCGCATCAGGCGCACGAGGTAATCGACGCCGAGGATCAGCAGCAGGCCGATGGTCAGCATCCACAGCGTTTCGACCGCGAAGTTCGGCACCACGCGGTCGTACACGTTCATGCTGAACAAGGGCATGGCCAGCGCGAACACGTTGATCAGGAGGGCCGCCGCCAGCACGTCGCGGTACAGAGGCATCTGCTCGGCCACCGCGCCCCAGAACCAGTGGCGGTCCCGCAGGTTCATCAATTGCGGCGTGCGGGCGTCGAAGCGGAACTTCGGTCGCGCGCTGATGGCGTAGCCGGCGTAACGCGCCTGGAGCTCCTCGCGCGCCAGGGTCACCGAGCCCTCGCCCGCTTCGGGCATCAGCACCTCGGCGCTGGCCCCGTCGGCGCTCCAGCGCGCCAGCACGCAGGCCTGGTTGCCTTGCAGGATCAGGATGATGGGGAACAGCGCGGCGTCGAGTTGCGCCAGCGACTTGGAGATCACCCGCGTGGCCAGGCCGGCGCGCTGGGCCGCGCGGCCGAACAGGGAAGGTGTCAGGCCCTCTTTTCCGAGCGGCAAGCCTGCGCACAGCGCTGCGGGGCTGGCCGGACGGCCGTGGATGCGGGTCAGTTCGACCAGGCAGTCGAGCAAGGGGTCGATCCGCAACGCGTCGGCAATGCCCGGGCGCGGGGCGGTGGCCCCGGCCGCAGCGGCCAGCCTCAGTGGCGCGTCAACATTGCTCATGCCCATCCTTGCGAACTCGGCGGCAGTGTCTGCCGATTCGAAAGCATTAAGGTGTTTTACCGTCAGTCACCTTAAGCAATGGTCGAAATTGTCGACGTAAGTACCTGTTTAGACAGGAAAAATGTCTCAACTCGTCAACACGCGTTGCGACCAGGCAACACCCGTCGGCGCGGCTTCGGAAGGCGGCTTGCCCCGTTGACAGGGCCCGCTTGCTGCCTAGAGTCGCGTGCACCTCCCAACAAAAGCAGGAGACAGATCCATGGAAGATTCGCAGCCGCTGCAGGCCCGCCTGCGCCATTGCACCGATTGCAGCCCGGGCACCAGCCGGCGCGGCTTCCTGCTCGGGGCCCTCGGCAGCGCGGCGCTCGCTGCGTGCTCGACGCCCGGCACTTCGCAACCTCCGGCGATGGCGCTCGGGGCAGGCCGGCGAATCGACGTGCATCACCATGCGTCGCCGCCGGCGTGGCTGGCGGTCGCGCGCCAACGCGGCATCGACGGACTGGCGATCAACTGGTCGGTGGAGAAGTCGCTGGCGGACATGGACCGCGGCGGCGTGCAGGCCTCCGTCGTGTCCATCACCACACCCGGCGTCGTGTTCCAGGACATGGACGTGGCCGCGGGCCGGCGGCTGGCGCGCGAATGCAATGAATGGCAGGCGCAGCTGGTTCGGGACCACCCCGGGCGGTTCGGCTTCTTCGCCGCGCTGCCGATGCGGGACACCGAGGGCAGCCTGGCCGAGATCGCCTACGCGCTGGACGTGCTCAAGGCCGACGGCATCGGCCTGCTCACCAGCTATGGCGACAAGTGGCTGGGCGATCCGTCGTACTTCCCCATCATGGAGGAACTGAACCGGCGCAAGGCGGTCGTGTACACGCACCCGACGGCAGCCAACTGCTGCGGCAACCTGCAGGCCAACGTCCAGCCCGTGATGATCGAGTTCGGCACCGACACCACGCGCACCATCGCGTCGGTCTTGTTCAACGGCAACGCCAGGCGCTTTCGCGACATCCGGTGGATCTTCTCCCATGCGGGGGGAACGATGCCCTTCCTGGTCGAGCGTTTCGTGCGCAACCCGATCCTGGTGCCCAGTTCGGCTGCGCTCTTTCCCGAGGGTGTCCTGCCGGAACTGCGGCGGTTCTATTACGACACCGCGCAGACGGCGAATCCGTCGGCGATGTCGGCGCTGACCAGGATCATCCCGACGTCGCAGATCGTCTTCGGCACCGACTACCCTTACCGGACGGCGTTCGACCACGTGAAAGGGCTGCGCGAGGCGGGCACCTTCGATGCCGCCGCGCTGGCGATGATCGAGCGCACCACGGCGCTGTCGCTGCTGCCCCGCTTCAGGGGTTAGGAAAGACGCGCGAATACAGCACGGTGTCGATCAGCCGGCCGTCCTTGGTGGCCGCGCAGCGCAGCACGGCGTCGCGCGCGAACCCAGCCTTCTCCAGCACGCGCATGGAGGCGGGGTTCCATTCGAACACCTGGGCTTCCAGCCGGGCGAACAAGCCTTCGGCCCCCACGTGGTCGGCCAGCGCTCGCGCGGCGGCGCTGGCGATCCCGCGGCCCCAATACGCTTCACCGAGCCAGTAGCCGAACTGCGCCGTCGCCTGGAAAATGCCCTCGCCCGCGATGGCGCCGATGCCGCCCGCCACGCCGGCGTCGACCTCGATCGCCAGTTGCAGGCTGGCGCCCGGATTGGCGGCGATCGCGAGCCAGAGATCGCCGTCCTCCGGCGTGTACGGATGCGGGAAGGTGTGCGTCATGTTGCGCCACACCGCGCGACTGTTCGCCTGCGCGATCAGTTCCGGCTTGTCCGCAGCGCGCCAGGGGCGCAGCACGCAACCGGGCAGGGCGGTCGGCAGGGGGGAGCGCATGGCGCGATGCTAGCGGAGCAAGGCGCCGTAGCGGGGGCCTCAGCCCCCGAGTTCCTTGACGCGGTCGGAATTCGTGGTGCTGCGCGCGCCCTTCAAGTGCATCTCGACGTCGGCCGCTTTGTCACCCACCGCTTTCACGGCGTCGTGCAATTGTTCGACCGTGGTGTCGAGTTTCCTGGCCCATTGCGCGGCGGCCTGTTGGTCGTCCACGTCGATGCGGTCCGGTTTCACGCCTGGTGGTGTCTGCATGAGCAATCTCCCGTTCGTTGTCCTCCAAGCTAACCCGGCACGGGGCGGCAGCGTGTAGGCCGCCGCCGCAGGCAAGGCAGCGGCCGCCGGGGCGTACCCGTATCATCCCCGCATGCCAGCTTACGCATTCGAGGCACTCGACGCGGAGGGCGCCACCCAGAAAGGCGTGATCGATGCGGACACCGCCAAGGCGGCGCGCGGGATGCTGCGCGGCCGCTCGCTCGTGCCGCTGGAAGTGCGGCCGGTGTCCACCGGCGAAAACGCCGGCGCCGGCGCCAACGCCGTGCTGTTCCGCCGGCGCATCTTCAGCGCCACCGAACTCGCCGTCTGGACGCGCCAGCTGGCGGGCCTGGTCGGCTCGGGCCTGACGCTGGAGCGCGCGCTGACCGCACTGGCGGAAGAAGCCGAGAACGAACAGCAGCATCACCTCGTTGCCGCGCTGAGGGCCGAGGTGAACGCGGGCTCGCCCTTCGCCAAGGCGCTGGCGCGTTTTCCGCGAGAATTCTCCGAGATCTACATCGCGGTGGTCGGCGCGGGCGAGCAGACCGGGCACCTGGGCGCCGTCCTGGAGCGGCTGGCCGATGACCTGGAAGACCGCCAGGCGCTGAATGCCAAGTTGATGGCCGCCACCCTGTATCCCGCCATCGTCACCGTGGTCGCCATCGTGATCGTGCTGCTGCTGATGACCTACGTCGTGCCGCAAGTGGCCAACGTCTTCGCCGGCAGCAAGCGCGCCCTGCCCTTCCTCACCGTCCTGATGCTGGGGCTGAGCGCCTTCCTGCGCAGCTGGGGCCTTGCGATGCTCGTGGTGCTGTTCGGCGCGTTCGTCCTGCTGCGCCTGTCCCTGCGCAACCCGGCTTTCCGCGAACGTTTCGACGCCGGCTGGCTGAACCTGCCGCTGGTGGGACGCCTCTCGCGCGGCTACAACGCTGCGCGCTTTGCCGGCACGCTGGCCATGCTGGCGGGCGCGGGCGTGCCGATCCTCAAGGCGCTCCAGGCGGCCGCCGAAACCCTGGGCAACCGGGCAATGCGCGCCGACGCGCTGGACGCGCTGGTGCTGGTGCGTGAAGGCGCGCCGCTGTACTCGGCGTTGGCGCAGAAGAAGCGCTTCCCCGGCCTGCTGGGCATGTTCGCCCGCCTCGGCGAGCAGACGGGCCAGCTGCCGTCCATGTTGCAGCGCGCGGCCAAGCAGCTGTCGGCGGAGGTGCAGCGGCGCGCCCTGCAGTTCGCAACCTTGCTGGAGCCGCTGTTGATCGTCGGCATGGGGCTGGTGGTCATGCTGATCGTGCTGGCGGTGCTGCTGCCCATCATCCAGCTCAACCAGTTCGTGAGATAAGGCATGGCGTCCGTTTCCCTCGACGACAAGCTGGTGGTGGCGATCTCCTCGCGCGCCCTGTTCGACTTCGAGGAAGAGAACCGCGTCTTCGAAAGCGGCGACGCGGCCGGCTACATGCAGATGCAGTTGCAGCGGCTGGACCAGCCGGCGCGGCCGGGCATCGCCTTCTCGCTGGTGAAGAAGCTGCTGGCTTTCAATGACACCTCGGCACAACGCGTGGAGGTCGTGGTGCTTTCGCGCAATGACCCGGTGTCGGGCATGCGGGTGTTTCGCTCGGCCAAGGCCAACGGGATCGACCTGCAGCGCGGCGTCTTCACGCAGGGGCGCTCGCCGTTCGCCTATCTGCGGCCGCTGAAGGCGACCCTCTTCCTGTCCACCAACGCCGACGACGTGCGCGGCGCGCTCGCAGCCGGTTTTCCCGCGGCCCGCGTGCTGACCGAGTCCGTGCTCGCCAGCGTGAACTACCCGAAGGAAGTGCGCATCGCCTTCGACGGCGATGCGGTGCTGTTCTCCGACGAGGCCGAGCGCGTGTTCCAGAATCAGGGCCTGGAAGCGTTCCAGCAGCACGAGCTGACCAAGGCCGCGCAGCCGCTGCCCGGCGGCCCGTTCAAGCCGCTGCTCCTGGCGCTGCATCGCCTGCAACAAGCCGCCAACGCGCAGATGCGCATCCGCACGGCGCTGGTCACCGCCCGTAGCGCGCCGGCGCATGAGCGGGCGATCCGCACGCTGATGGACTGGAACATCCAGGTGGACGAAGCGATGTTCCTGGGCGGGCTGCCCAAAGGCGAGTTCCTGCGCGAGTTCGAACCGGATTTCTTCTTCGACGACCAGACGCGGCACGTGGCGCACGCCGCCCTGCACGTGCCGTCGGGGCATGTGTCGGCCGGCATCGCCAACCTCGTTTCATAGGCCCGACAGCCGAAATTGCCGAACGGCTTCGACGGTGGTGCACAGCAGGCCGTGCCGCTGCGCGAACGCGCTGACCTGCTCGCCGCGCGCCATGCTGCCGTCCGCATTCATCAACTCGCACAGCACGCCCGCCGGTTCGCAGCCGGCCAGCTCCGCCAGGTCTGCCGCCGCCTCCGTGTGGCCCTGGCGCTCCAGCACGCCGCCGGCCCGCGCCACCAGCGGGAAGACGTGGCCGGGGCTGACGATCTCGCTGCGCTCGAGGGTCGAGCGCAGCGCGCACCGGATGGTCTGCACGCGGTCCGCTGCCGACACGCCGGTGCTCACGCCGTGCGCGGCTTCGATCGATTGCGTGAAGGCCGTGGCATGGCGCGACCGGTTGACTTCCACCATCGGGCGCAGCCGCAATGCGTCGGCGCGGTCCGGCCGGATGCAAAGGCAGACGATGCCGCTGCCTTCGCGGATCAACAGGGCCATCGAGGCCGGCGTGATGCGCTCGGCGGCGACGATGAGGTCCGCTTCGTTCTCGCGGTCGGCGTCGTCGAGCACGAGCACCGGCCGGCCGGCGGCGACCGCGGCAAGGATGTCGGAGAAGGGAGCCAGCGCAATGGCGCCGGCGGGTTCGAGGATGGCAGTGGTCATGAAACGCTCCTGTTGTTGAACAAAAACGCTCCAAGGCGGCAAGAACGCGCACGCCTGTCCTTGCGGACGAGCGCACGCACATCGCGCGCACGGATGCGCGCGAATCTTCTTTCATCCGGACTGTGACCGTCGGCTCCGGCATTCAACCGGATCTGCTGACCACGGCGTTCACGGGGAACGTCGCGCGCTCGCGGGCTCGCGGCTTGCGCCACTTACCGCCGGTGGGGAATTCCACCCCGCCCTGAAGACCCGGCCATCATAGGCGCGACGGTTTGCCCTGCGCGTCGCGTGGGTGTCAGCGCGCCTGCTTTCGTTCGCGTTTCGCGTTTCCGCCCTATAGTGACCCGCCGATGCCCACGCGCCGCACCTTGTTCGCCCGCCATGCGCTTGCCGCGCAGTGGCGCTTCTCGCGGCTGCACGCCACCACGCATGCCTTGCTGTGGTCCGCGGCCGCGGGCTTGCTGTTCGTCGTCCTGAACTCCATCATGCGCGGGCTGTCGCAGGTGCTCGACCCCTTCCAGGTGCAGTTCCTGCGCTACGCGTTGGGGCTGGCGGTGATGCTCCCGCTGGTGGCCCGCGCCGGCCTGGCCGCGTGCCGGCCGCAGAACCTGGCCGGCCAGTTCACGCGCGGCGGCGTGCACACCATCGGCCTGTGCCTGTGGTTCATCGCGGTGCCGCACATCACCATTGCGGACACCACCGCCATCGGCTTCACCGGCCCGATCTTCATCATGCTGGGCGCGGTGCTGGTGTTCAAGGAACCGATGCGCTGGGAGCGCTGGCTGGCGGCCGCCATCGGGCTGGCCGGCGTGCTGATCGTGGTGGCGCCCAAGCTGTCGGGCGGCGGCGGCATCTACACGCTGGTGATGCTCGCATCCGCTCCCGTGTTCGCGGCGTCCTTCCTCATGACGAAGGCGCTGACCCGCTACGAGCGCACCGAGGTGATCGTGTTGTGGCAGTCGATCTCCGTGGCCTTGTTCAGCCTGCCGCTGGCGCTGTGGCATTGGCAGGCGCCGACCATTGCGCAGTGGCTCCTGTGCCTGCTGTGCGGCATCCTCGGAAGCGCGGGGCATTACTGCCTGACGCGGTCCTATGCCGCGGCGGACATCTCGGCCACGCAATCGGTGAAGTTCCTCGACCTGGTGTGGGCGACGCTGATCGGCTGGCTGGCCTTCAGCGACGAACCGAGCCGCTCCACGCTGATCGGCGGCGTGGTGATCTGCGCCTCGACGATCTGGATCGCGCGGCGGGAGTCCCGGGGACCACGTTAGTTGCCGGAGTTCTGCTGCGCGCTCACCGCCAGCCTGGGTCTACGTCGTGCGGACCACGTAACGCCCCCGCACCTGCCCCGCCATCAACTTCTGCGCGGCGGCAACGGCTTCGTCGAGGCCGATCTCCGTGCTCATCGCCTGCAGCAGGCGCGGGTCCAGGTCGCGCGACAGCCGCAGCCAGGCCTGTTCGCGCAGGTGGATCGGCGCCATCACGCTGTCCACACCCAGCAGCGCCACGCCGCGCAGGATGAAGGGCGCCACGCTCGCCGGCAGGTCCATGCCCTGCGCCAGGCCGCAGGCCGCCACCGCGCCGCCGTAGCGCACCTGCGCACACGCGTTGGCCAGGATGTGGCTGCCGACCGCATCGACCACGCCTGCCCAGCGCTCCTTCTGCAGCGGCTTGCCGGGGGCGGACAGCTCCGCGCGGTCGATCACGCCGGCGGCGCCGAGGGTGCGCAGGTACTCCGCTTCCGCGGCCTTGCCCGTTGCGGCGACCACCCGGTGTCCCAGCTTGTGCAGCAGCGCCACGGCCACCGAACCGACGCCGCCCGTGGCGCCCGTCACCAGGACCTCGCCGTCCCCGGCGCGCAGTCCGTGGCGCTCCAGCGCCAGCACGCACAGCATGGCGGTGTAGCCCGCCGTGCCGATGGCCATCGCCTGCCGCGCGTCGAATGCGGCGGGACGGCGGACCAGCCATTGGCTTTTCAGCCGCGCCTTGCCCGCCAGGCAACCCTTGTGCGTTTCGCCGACGCCGAAGCCGTTGAGGACGACGGCGTCGCCGGCCTTCCACGCGGGCGAGGAACTTTCGATCACGCTCCCCGACCCGTCGATGCCGGCCACCATCGGCCAGCTGCGCACGACCGGAGACCGGTTGGTGATGGCGAGCCCGTCCTTGTAGTTGAGCGTCGAATATTCGATCGCCACGGTGACGTCGCCTTCGGGCAGGAAGTCGTCGTCGACCTCGCGCACGCCGGCGCGGAATTCGGGTTCCTTTTCCAGGACCAGGGCACGGAACATGAAGTGTCTCCTCTGTAGGCGGCGCTGCTCACGCGACTTGCTGGCGCAGCACCTTGACCAGCTGTCCGCTGGTGTTGCGCAGCCGCTGGGCGAGCAGTTGCGTGAGCTTGACGAGCAACTTGGCGCCGACTTCCGGACGCGAGCGGATCAACATGCTCACGGCTGCGCGATCCAGCACCGCGGCTTCCACCGTGCTCAGCGCCCAGCAACTGGCGTAGCGCGGTTCGCCGTCGAACATGGACATCTCGCCCAGCACCGCGCCGGTGCGCAGCACGGCCAGCCGCGTGTTGTCGCCGCGCTCCTCGGGCGCGGCCTCAGGGCCGATGCGCTTGCCCACGTCCACCGTTCCATTCAGCAGCAGCATCATCCAGTCGTTGGAGTCGCCTTCGACGATGAGCATCTGCCCGGGCTGCGCGCGCACGTGCAGCATCAGGGCGCCCAACACGTCCACCTCCGCACTGGAGAAATCCTGCAACAAGGGAGTCTGCTGCACCAGTCCGGGCCATTGCGACAGGCGCTCGCAGGCGCCGAGGATCTCCAGTCCCGCGGCTTGCATCTGTTCCTGGAGCGTCCCGGCCACTAACGCTGCTCCAGCCACGCCGCGATGTCGCGCGCCGCGGTGTCGGCCGCCGCGGTGAGGGCCCGCACCCCGCCTGCTGCATCGGCGGTGGGGGCCGGATGTTCCACAGCGAAGCTGCGTTGCGCCACGAAGCGCTCGCCGGCCGGGGTGTTTTCCAGCAATGTGCCACGCAGCCGCAACACGCCCTTGCTGTCGCTCGCGGAGTCGAAGCGGTGGCTGAACTCCTCCAACTGCACGCGCAGCACCAGCGGCACGCTGCCAGGGCGCCGCGCCAGCGTCGCGGAGGCGATCTCGTCCACCACCGCCCGATCGCGGCCCAGCACGGTGCGCAGCCGCTGCGCCAGCAGATGCCCCGGCGGTGCCGACCAGCGCGCCAGGGCATAGGCACGCAGCTGGTAGGGGTCGTCGTAGGCCAGGCGATAGAGCAGCGAGGTGGATTCCAGCGCGGCGTTCACTTCGATGTCCCCCAGCAGCAGCGTTGGCCGTGACGGGGCGCCTCCCGCAGTGGCGGCCGGCGCGGGGCCGAAGTCGTACACGGTCTGGCGCGCCGGCTTGTCCGGCAATGCACTGCACGCCGCCAGCACGGACAGCAGGCCGAGGCACAGGAGCCGGCGCATCATCGGCGGCCCCCTGGCGCCTGGAACCCGGGCTCGCCCGGCCCCGGCAGCGCCTTGCCGTCGCCATACAAAAGCGATTGCGGGTTGTCGCTGAAGTCATTGAGCGTGCGGCTCAGGGTGCGCGCGGCGCGGCTCGTGTCGTCCGAGGCGCGGCTCACGCGCGGCAGGGTCGAGACACTCAGGTTTTCAGCGGCGCTGGACAGCGCCTCCGTGCCTTCGGACAGGCGATCGAACGGACCGCCCGGGGCGTTGAGGCGCTGTGCGGTCTGGCCGAACTGCGTGGCGGTGACGCCGAACTGCGTGGCGGCGACGCCCACCTGCTCGGACGCCTTCTGAACCCCGCGCAGGGTGGTCGTGGCCTCGGCCAGCGCCGGGTCGAGCCGGCGGGTGACCGTTGTGTCCAGGTTCTTGGCCAACTGGTTGGCGCTTTCGGAGGCGCGGGCGATGTTTTCCAGGGCCGCGGCGATGCGCTTCTGGTTGGTGTCGTCCAGCAACGTGTTCACGCGCTCGGTGGCTTTCTGCACCTGGTCCAGGATCACCTCGCCTTTTTCCTCGATGCGCTGCAGCAGGCCGGGACGCAGCGGGATGCGCGGCGGCACTTCGTCGTTGGGCTCGAGGCGGGGCGCGGGCTTGCCGTCGTCGGACAGCTGCACGAAGGCCAAGCCGGTCACGCCCTGGTAGCTGAGCATGGCAAAGCTGTCGCGGGTGAGCGGCGTTTCGCGGTCCACCTCCAGCCGGATCAGAACGTTGCCGGGCACCTTGGGGTCGAACCCGATGTCCTTGACCTTGCCGACGTCGACGCCCCGAAACCGCACCGGCGCCTGCTCCTGCAGGCCGCTGACGGTCTCGCGGGTCGTGATCTCGTACTTGTCGCGTGCAGCGGTGTCGCGCGTGAGCCAGGCAGCGAGTGCCAGCACCAGCGCGGTGAGTAGCGCGACGAAGATGCCCGCAGCGAGGGCATGGGCCTTGTTTTCCATGGTGTGTGTTTTACCCTTTCCTCGACTTCAGATGGCAAACGGGTATTCGCGCAGCAGTTCCATCGCCCGCTGGCCGCGTTCTCCCAGGAAAAAGTCCTCCACGAACGGATGCCGGAAGGCGACCACGTCGCGCGGCCGGGCCGTGACGATCACGCGCTGCTCCGCCAGCACGGCGATGCGGCTGGACAGCTCGAACAGCGTGTCCAGGTCGTGCGTCACCATCACCACCGTCAGCGCCAGGTCCCGGTGCAGCGACCGCAGCAGCTGCACGAAGCCGTCGGAGCTGTCCGGGTCCAGCCCGGCCGTCGGCTCGTCCAGCAGCAGCAGCGGCGGATCCATGATGAGGGCCCGCGCCAGCGCCGCCCGCTTGATCATGCCCCCGGACAGCTCCGACGGCATTTTCTCGGCGTCGCCCGGCTTCAGGCCGACCATCTGCAGCTTGACCATCGCCGCCTCTTCGACCACGCGGTGCGGCAAGGTCTTCAGTTCGCGCAGCGGGAAGGCGATGTTCTCCAGCACCGTGAAGGCAGAGAACAGCGCGCCATGCTGGAACAGCATGCCGATGCGGCTGGACGCGCCGCGCCGGGACAGGTTCTGCAGCGGCTGCCCCATGATGCGCACCTCGCCGGCCGCCGGCCGCTCCAGCCCCAGGATCTGCCGCAGCAGCACCGTCTTGCCGGAACCGGAGCCGCCCACGATGGACAGCACCTCGCCGCGTTCCACGGTGAGATCGAGGTTCTTGTGGATGACGACGCGCCGGTCCGGCATGTTGAAGATGGACGACAGCTTGCGGATCTCCACCATCGGCCCCTGCGCCGGCAGCACCTCGATGCCTTCTTTTTCCCCGGCCATCACATTCCCACCTGGCTGAAGAGCACGGCGAACAGGGCGTCCACCAGGATCACCACCGTGATCGCCGTCACCACCGAGGCCGTCGTGCCCTGCCCCAGGCTCTGGGTGTTGGGCTCCACCCGCAGGCCGAAGTGGCAACCGATCAACGCGATGAGGACGCCGAACACCACGGACTTGGACATGCCCAGCACGAGGTTTTGCACGCTCACCGCGGAAGGCAATGCGTTCAGGAAGAAGATCGGGCTGATGCCCAGCGAGAGGTCGGCCGCCACCATGCCGCCCAGCAGCCCCGCCAAGGTGGTCCAGCCGGAGATCAGCGGCATGGCGATGGCCAGCGCCATCGCGCGGGGCATCACCAGCCGGTACGTGTGGGAGATGCCCATCACCCGCATCGCATCCAGTTCGTCCGTCACGCGCATGACGCCGATCTCCGCCGTGATGGCCGATCCGCTGCGGCCCGCGATCAGGATGGCCGCCAGCATCGGCCCGAGCTCGCGCACCAGCGAGACGCCCAGGATGTCCACGATGTAGGCATCGGCTCCGAACTGGCGCAGCTGCTGCGAGGTGAGGTAGGCCAGCACCACCCCGATCAGCCCGCCCACGAGAGCCGTGATCGGCAACGCTGTGGCGCCGATGCGGTACAGGTGGCCGGAAAAATCGCGCCATGGCCCGTTCTGCGGGCGGCGGATCAGCTCCCGCAAGTCCAGGGTGAGGCGGCCCAGAAGCTGGATGAAACCCGTCAGGTGGCCCAGGCCGCGCAGCAGGCTGGCGCCGAACTCGAGGAACCTGTCCCCCCACCCGAGGCGGGGCCGCCGTTGCCGCTTGCCGGTGAACTGCGCCACCCGTTCCAGGATGGTCCGCTGCGCGGGCAACAGCTCCACGTTCTCGGGCCAGCGCTGGCCCCACTGTTTCCACAGCAACTGCGCGCCGACGTGGTCGACCACCGCCTCCCGCAGGTCCCACAGGGTCGCGCGGTCCGCTGGGAGGTCGCGTTCGAGGTCCGGGACGAGCCGGGCACGGGCGAACTGGCCGGCCGTCCAGTCGCCAAGGAGGCGAACGGCGCCGCCGGGCGCTGGCTCTCGTTCGAAACGGGGCGTGGCGTCGGTCATGGTTGGGGAGCCGCCCATCCTAACGGCAGAGCCACTTCCTGTCGTGTAGGAGAAGGGGCCGGGGCGGTATAACGCCAGCGAAGGAGGTCCTGCCATGGCGAACGACGACGAACTGGGGGTGGAGCGGCGCGGGCCTGCCCTGTGGCTGACGATCCGCCGCGAAGAGCGCCGCAACGCCATGAGCCACGCCGTGCTCGCCGGGATGGCCCAGGCCATCGACACCGCCCAGGCCGACCGGGACGTGCGCGCGATCGTGATCACCGGCGCCGGCGAGAAGGCTTTCTGCGCCGGCGCCGACCTGCAGTCGGCCCAGGCCTTCACCACCGACTACTCCGACCCGACCGGCCACTTCGCCCGGCTGCTGCGGCGCGCCCGTGCCAGCCACGTCCCGCTGGTGGCGCGCGTCAATGGCGCCTGCATGGCCGGCGGCATGGGGCTGCTGGCGATGTGCGACCTGGCGGTGGCGGCGCGGCACGCAGTGTTCGGCCTGCCTGAAGTGAAGGTGGGGGTCTTCCCGGCCCAGGTGCTGACGGTGCTGCAGCACCTGGTGCCGCGGCGCAAGCTCGCGGAGCTGTGCCTCACCGGCGAAAGCATCACCAGCAGCGAGGCGCTGGAGATGGGCCTGGTGAACTACGTGGACGACGACCTGGACCAGCGGCTGGACTGGCTGCTGGCGCGAATGGCCGACAAGTCGCCGGCCGCCATCCGCCGCGGCTTGTACACGCTGAAGGCGATCGACACGATGGCTTTCGAGGAATCGATGGCGTTCACCGAAAGCCAGATCGCCCTGTTCACCCTCACGGAAGACGCCAGGGAAGGCCAGGCCGCCTTCCAGCAAAGGCGCAAGCCGCAATGGAAGGGGCGCTGAGCATGAGCCGCCGGGCCGCCCCAAGGCGAATCCCGCAGCGCGTAGCGCGGAGGGTAGTCCAGTGACCCGCACCATCCGCATCGGCGGCGCTTCCGGCTTCTGGGGCGACAGCAGCGTCGGCGCGCCGCAACTGGTTCAGCACGGCAACGTGGACTTCCTGGTGTTCGACTACCTGGCCGAACTCACGATGTCCATCCTGGCGGCGGCGCGTGGCAAGAACCCGGAACTGGGCTACGCCACCGATTTCGTGCAGGTGACGATGAAGTCGATCCTGCGCGATGTCGCCGGCAAGGGCATCCGCGTGATCAGCAACGCGGGCGGCGTCCATCCGCAGGCCTGCGCCGATGCGCTGCAGGCGCTGGCCGCCGAACAAGGCGTCGCCCTGAAGATCGCGGTCGTCACCGGGGACGACGTGATGCCGCTGGTGCCGGCCTTGCGCGAGCAAGGCGTGCGTGAGCTGCAGTCCGGCCAGCCGTTGCCGGAACGCCTGCTGACCGCCAACGCGTATCTCGGCGCGCTGCCGATCCGCGCGGCCCTGGACGCCGGTGCGCAGGTGGTCATCACCGGCCGCTGCGTCGACAGCGCGGTCACGCTCGGCGCGCTGATGCACGCCTTCGGCTGGAGCGAGGACGACTACGACCGGCTGGCACAGGGCAGCCTGGCCGGCCACGTCATCGAATGCGGCTGCCAGGCCACCGGCGGCCTGCACACGGACTGGGAAGCGGTGCCCGACTGGGCGCACATCGGCTACCCGGTGATCGAGTGCGAAGCCGACGGCAGCTTCGTGGTCGGCAAGCCGCAGGGCACGGGCGGCCTGGTCAACACGGCGGTCGTGGCCGAACAGGTGCTGTATGAAATCGGCGATCCGCGCCGCTATCTGCTGCCTGACGTCACCTGCGACTTCTCCGAGGTGCGCCTCGAGCAGCTGGGCGAGCACCGGGTGCGCGTCACCGGCGCGCGCGGCCTGGCGCCGGGGCCGCATTACAAGGTGTCCGCCACGTACATGGATGGCTGGCGCTGCACCGCCCAGCTCACCATCGTGGGCATGGATGCGGCGCGCAAGGCGCAACGCACGGGCGAGGCGATCCTGCAGCGCACGCGCGAACTGATTGCGCAGCGGCGCTGGCTGCCTTTCACGCGCACCCACATCGAGGTGCTGGGATCGGAGCAGGCCAACTACGGCCCGCAGGCCCGGACGCGGGAGGTGCGCGAAGCGGTGTTGCAGGTCGCCGTGATGCACCCGCAAAAGGAGGCGTTGGAGCTGTTCGCGCGCGAGGTCGCGCCGGCCGGCACCAGCTGGTCGCCCGGCACCACGGGGGCCGGCGGCCGCCACAGTCCGGCGCCGGCGATCCGGCAGTTTGCCTTCCTGCTGGACAAGTCCCACGTGGCACCGCAGTTGCGCATGGGCACCAAGATGATTTCCGTGGCCGTCCCGATGGGCCAGCCGCCGGTACCGCCCCCCGCCGCCGCGCTGCCTGATCCGGTGCGAATGGGTGCCGAGCACGCCACGGTGGAAGTTCCATTGATCCGCGTCGCCTATGCCCGCAGCGGCGACAAGGGCAACCATTCCAACATCGGCGTCATTGCCCGCCGCCCCGAGTGGCTGCCGCAGCTGCGCGCCGAACTCACCGAGGCGCGCGTGAAGTCCTGGCTCGGCCACCTGGTGGCAGGCGAAGTGCGGCGCTTCGACCTGCCGGGCCTGCATGCGATGAATTTTCTCTGCACCGAAGCGCTGGACGGCGGCGGCATGGCATCGCTGCGCAACGACCCCCTCGGCAAGGGGATGGCGCAGATCCTGCTGTCGATGCCGATCCGCATTCCCGCTGACTGGCTCCCCCCTGCGGGGGCGCGTTAGACTGCCCTTCTCTCCCCAGGAAGTCCTGCCATGAATGCTCCCGACAAGAACCGGCCGTCCGCCTCCCTGTCCTCCATCGAACACTGGATCGGCGGCCGCATCGTCCCCGGCCAGGGCGGCCGCCGCTCCGACGTCTTCAACCCCGCCACCGGCCAGGTGACGGGCAAGGTCGCGCTGGCCAACAGCGATGAAGTGGCGCAAGCCGTCGCGGCCGCCCAGGCCGCATTTCCGGCCTGGGCCGACACGCCCCCCATTCGACGGGCCCGTGTGATGTTCAAGTTCCTCGAGCTGCTGAACAAGCACCGCGACGAACTGGCACGCATGATCACCGCCGAACACGGCAAGGTGTTCACCGACGCGCAGGGCGAAGTGACGCGCGGCATCGACATCGTCGAATTCGCCTGCGGCATCCCGCAGCTGCTCAAGGGCGACTACACGGACCAGGTCTCCACCGGCATCGACAACTGGACGATGCGCCAGCCGCTCGGCGTGGTGGCCGGCATCACGCCGTTCAACTTCCCGGTGATGGTCCCGATGTGGATGTATCCGGTGGCCATCGCCGCGGGCAACTGCTTCATCCTCAAGCCGAGCCCGCTGGACCCGACGCCCTCGATCCGCATGGCGGAACTGCTGAAGGAAGCCGGGCTGCCCGATGGCGTGTTCAACGTGGTGCAGGGTGACAAGGACGCCGTCGACGCGCTGCTGGAGCACCCCGGCGTGAAGGCGATCTCCTTCGTCGGCTCCACCACCATCGCGCAGAAGATCTACGAGACCGGCGCGCGCCACGGCAAGCGCGTGCAGGCGCTGGGCGGCGCCAAGAACCACATGGTGGTGATGCCCGATGCGGACATGGACCAGGCCGTGGACGCGCTGATCGGCTCGGCCTTCGGCTCCGCCGGCGAGCGCTGCATGGCGATCTCGCTGGGCGTGCTGGTGGGGGATGCCGCCGACAAGATCATGCCGATGCTCGCGAAGCGGACGCAGGAGCTGAAGATCAAGAACGGCGTGGAGCTCGACGCCGAGATGGGCCCGATCATCAGCAGCGCGGCGCACCAGCGCATCACCGGCTACATCGGCCAGGGCGAGACCGAGGGCGCAAAGCTGGTGGTGGACGGCCGCAAGTTCCAGGGCGCCAAGGCGGGCGCGGGCTGCGACGCCGGCTTCTGGATCGGCGGCACGCTGTTCGACAACGTCACGCCGCAGATGAAGATCTACAAGGAAGAGATCTTCGGCCCGGTGCTGGGTTGCGCCCGCGTGAAGGACCTGAAGGAAGCCACCGAGCTGGTGAACAGCCATGAGTACGGCAATGGCGTGTCGCTGTTCACGCGCGACGGCAACACCGCGCGCGAGTTCTCGCGCCGCGTCGAAGTCGGCATGGTGGGCGTCAACGTGCCGATCCCGGTGCCGATGGCGTGGCATGGCTTCGGCGGCTGGAAGAAGAGCCTGTTCGGCGACATGCATGCCTATGGCGAGGAAGGCGTGCGCTTCTACACCAAGCAGAAGTCGATCATGCAGCGCTGGCCGGAGAGCATCGGCAAGGGCGCGGAGTTCGTGATGCCGACAGCGAAGTAGAAGACCAGACAGCCGGATAACCGGACGCAGAAGTCGCAGAAGTTACGCAGAAGACGCAGAAGAACATCCAAGAAAATGTCTTCGGTTTCTTTTGCGCCTTCTGCGTAACTTCTGCGCCTTCTGCGTCCGGGTGTTGGGTGTGGCGGTCGCCAGCGCAGCAGCCGCAAAGAGGAGACAAGAGCAGTGAGCGACACCACGTTCGACTACGTGATCATCGGCGCGGGCACGGCAGGGTGCCTGTTGGCGAACCGTCTGTCAAAGGACCCGTCCAAGCGGGTGCTGCTGATCGAGGCCGGCCGCAAGGACGACTACCACTGGATCCACATCCCGGTCGGCTACCTCTATTGCATCGGCAACGCCCGCACCGACTGGCTGTACTACACCGAGGCGGACGACGGACTGAACGGCCGCAAGCTGCGCTATCCGCGCGGCAAGACGCTGGGCGGCTGCTCCAGCATCAACGGCATGATCTACATGCGCGGCCAGGCGCGCGACTACGACGGCTGGGCGCAACGCGTCGGTGATCCGGGCTGGACCTGGGACAACTGCCTGCCCTACTTCAAGAAGCACGAGGACTACTACAAGGGCGCGGACGACGTGCACGGCGCCGGCGGCGAATGGCGGGTGGAAAAGCAGAGGCTGCGCTGGGACGTGCTGGACGCTTTCGCGGCCGCCGCGCAGGAGGCGGGCATTCCGCACAGCGAGGACTTCAACCGCGGCACGAATGAAGGCGTCGGCTACTTCCAGGTCAACCAGAAGAACGGCTGGCGCTGGAACACCGCGAAGGCCTTCCTGCGACCCACGTGCTACGGCAGGCCGAACTTCGAGCTGTGGACCGGTGCGCACGTTTCGCGCCTGACCTTCGAGACGTTGCCCGACGGCACCAGGCGCTGCACCGGCGCGGAGGTGTGGAACGGCACGGAGCTGGTGCGGGCGCACGCGGAGCACGAGACGCTGCTGTGCGCGGGCAGCATCGGCTCGCCGCAGATCCTGCAACTCTCCGGCATCGGGCCGGCCGAGCTGCTGCGCACGCACGGGATCCCGGTCGTCGCGGACCTGCCCGGGGTGGGCGAGAACCTGCAGGACCACCTGCAGATCCGCGCTGTCTTCAAGGTGGACGGCGTCGCCACGCTGAACACGCTGGCCAGCAGCTGGTGGGGCAAGCTGAAGATCGGCATGGAATACGCGCTCAAGCGAACCGGCCCCATGAGCATGGCGCCCTCGCAGCTGGGCGCCTTCACGCGCAGCAGCCCGGAGCACGCGTATCCCAACATCGAATACCACGTGCAGCCTCTCAGCCTGGACGCATTCGGCGACCCGCTGCACGCGTTCAACGCCTTCACGGCCAGCGTGTGCAACCTCAATCCGACCAGCCGGGGCTCGGTGCGCATCCGCAGCAACAAGTTCGAGGACGCGCCGGCGATCGCAACGAACTACCTGAGCACGCCGGAGGACCGCAAGGTCGCCGCCGACTCCCTGCGCGTCACGCGGCGCATCGCGCAACAGCCGGCGCTGGCGAAGTACAAGCCCACGGAATGGCGCCCGGGCCCGCAGTACCAGAGCGACGAGGACCTGGCGCGGCTGGCCGGCGACATCGCGACCACCATCTTCCACCCGGTGGGCACCACCATGATGGGCGCGGACAGCGACCCGCGGGCGGTGCTCGACTCGCGCTTGTGCGTGCGCGGCGTCACGGGGCTGCGCGTGGTGGACGCCGGCGCCATGCCCACGATCACCAGCGGCAACACCAACTCGCCGGTGCTCATGATGGCGGAGAAGGCCGCGGAGTGGATCCTGCAGGACGCGAGGGGCTGATCGGCTGAGCCGGCTCCGCCGGCCGGCGCACCAGGGTTCGCGATTACCATAGCTCCTCCTTCCTCCAGCTTCACATGCATCCCAGCTCCCTCGAGAACATGCAATGGTGCTACCGGCGCTACGCTGCGCCGCGCATCCTCGGCAGCACCCAGGAGTTCACGGTCCTGGACGTCGGCGGAGCGAATCACAACGGCAGCTACGCCGATGTGTTCAGTGCGCCGAACGTTCGCTACATCGGCATGGACCTGGCCGCGGGTCCCGGTGTGGAGGTCGTCCTGCAGGACCCGTACCGTTTCCCGCAGCAAGACGCTTCGGTGGACTTCGTCATCTCCGGCCAGATGCTCGAGCACTGCGAGCTTTTCTGGCTGGCATTCGCCGAAATGGTCCGGGTACTCAAGCCGGATGGCTTCCTGTTCCTGATCGCCCCGTCGGGGGGGCCCATCCACCGCTATCCCGTCGACTGCTATCGCTACTATCCGGACGCCTACCGAGCGCTTGCCAAGCACGCGAACTGCCACGTGGTGGACCTGCGCCACGACGATCGCGGCCCATGGAATGACCTCGTTGGCGTCTTCTCCCGCACCCCGCGGCCCAAGGCGCTTCCCCATCCCGCGACGAAGGCGGCCACCGCTCCCGTGGCCGTGCCGCCGGGCACGCCGGAGCAGGAGGCCGTGCGCGGCGCCAGGCCCTACCTGGAGGTGTTGCAGGAGTTGCACGAAGGATTGCGGCCGCGCGCGTACCTGGAGATCGGGGTGCGCAACGGCCGCAGCCTGCAGCTCGCCGGATGTCCGGCCCTGGGCATCGATCCCGAACCGGACCTCACGGTGGAACTTCCCGCCACGACGCACGTGCTGCGCATGACCAGCGACGATTTCTTCGAGCTCGAGACGGCGCGCTTGCGCGACCTCGCGCCCGATTTCGTCTTCATCGACGGCATGCACCTGTTCGAGTTCGCCTTGCGCGACTTCATGCACGTGGAGCGGCTGCTGGCGCCGGGAACGGTCGTGGTGATCGATGACGTGTTTCCGAACCATCCTTCCCAGGCCCGGCGCGAGCGCTCCACGCGCGTCTGGACGGGCGACGTCTGGCGGCTGTTCGATACGCTGCAGAAGATGCGCCCCGACCTGGCACTGTGTGCGCTGGACACGGCGCCGACCGGCCTGCTCGTGATCGCCGCACTGAGCCCTGACCATCGCGCGCTTTGGCAGCGCTATAACCCGACAGTGCGCACCATCCAGTGCGCCACGGACGCGCCGCCTGCTGCCATCCTCGAGCGCCATGGCGCCGTGTCCCCCCAGGGCGAGCCGCTGGCCCGGCTCATCGGACTGCTGCAGCAGTACCGCGCCGCGGCACCAACGGACACAAAGGCCCGCGAAACCCTGCGTCGCGGGCTTCGCCAGCTGGCGCCGCCGCATGCCTGACGCCAACAGGCCGCTGCGGATGACGGTGGTGCTCGTCGCCTACAACATGGCGCGCGAGATTCCCCGCACGGTGAAGTCGCTGTCGGCGACCATGCAACGGGGACTCGGCCACGCCGACTACGAAATCCTGCTGGTGGACAACGGGTCCACGCAAGCCTTCGACGAAGCGCTCTGCAAAAGTCTTGCCCCGAACCTGCGCGTGCTTCGCGTCCCGGATGCGGGACCCTCACCGGTACATGCCATCAACATGGGGCTTGCCGCAGCGCAGGGCGAACTGGTCGGCGTGATGATCGACGGCGCCCGCATGGCATCGCCTGGCTTGCTCGCCACCGCGCTCGCGGCGTCCCGCGTCCATCGCCGCGCAGTGGTCGGCACGCTGGCTTTCCACCTGGGGCCCGACGTGCAGCCGCGCAGCGTGGCGAATGGCTACGACCAGCAGGCGGAGGATCGGTTGCTGGCCTCGAGCGGCTGGGACTCGGATGGCTACCGGCTGTTCGACATCTCCGTGTTCGCCGGCTCCTCGCAAGACGGCTGGTTCGTCGTGCCGGCGGAGACCAATGCCTTGTTCCTGCGCGCCGAATTGTGGTCGGAACTGGGTGGATTCGACGAAGGGTTCGTCGGCCCCGGTGGCGGGCTGGCGAACCTGGACACCTGGTCCCGCGCTTGTGCCCTGGCGGATACGCAGGTGGTGATGTTGCTCGGCGAAGGCACCTTTCATCAGGTCCACGGGGGGATTGCCACGAATTCGCCGATCTCCAAGTGGCCCACGTTCCACGAGGAATACGTCCGGCTGCGAGGCCGTGCGTACGAGCGCCCGCGGCCCACCCCGACGTTCTATGGGTCGCTTGCGGCCATCCCGCGTGCCACCCTGGAGCACTCACTGCACCGCCATTACGACCTGAGCACCCCCCATGCAAGCCGACCCTGAATCGCCCGTCGTCGCCCAAGGCCGCTCCTTCGACACCGACCTTCCCCCCAGCGTGCTGGGGGACATCCAGAAAGGGGTCATGCGCTCGGTCTACCGCGGCGTTCCCTTCCTGAAGAGCCCGTTCGACATCGGCATCTACCTGCAGTTGCTGAGCCGGATCGCGCCTCGCTCCGTGATCGAGATCGGTACCAAGCATGGGGGCAGCGCGCTGTGGTTCGCCGACATGCTCAGTGCTGCGGGCGTGACGGCGCCCCGGGTCGTGTCCGTCGACATCAAGCCGATCGCCAAGGTCAAGGACCCGCGCATCCTGTTCCTGGAAGGGGACGCAGCCGACTTGTCGCCGGCCCTCACGCCCGCACTCCTGGCCTCGCTGCCGCGCCCCTGGCTGGTCGTCGAGGACAGCAGCCATTTCCATCATCATGTGCTGGGGACCTTGTGGTTTTTCGACGGGTACCTGCGGCCTGGCGACTGCATCGTCGTCGAAGACGGCGTGGTCGCGCACCTTGCGGACCCCGTGTACCGGCAGTACGAGAACGGGCCCAATCGTGCCGTGCGCGACTTCCTCCAGGACGCAGGTGACGCCTACCGGATCGATGACTCGCTGTGCGATTTCTACGGCCGCAACGCCACCTACAACCCCAACGGATACCTGCTGCGGGTGAGCTGATCAGATGATCGATGGCGCCTATTCGGCCGCCGGCGCCCTGACCGGGCTGCTGGTCGGCCTGACCGGCGTGGGCGGCGGCTCCCTGATGACGCCCATCCTGCTGCTGTTCTTCGGGGTTCCACCGGCGACCGCGGTCGCGACCGACCTGTGGTTCGCGGCCCTCACCAAGATGGTGGGTGCGCGCGTGCATTCCTATGGCGGCCAGATCGACTGGCAGGTGGTTCGCCGGCTGTGGGCGGGGAGCTTGCCGGTCGCCATCGTCGTCGTGACCGTCGTCGCCCTGGGCAACAACGTCGGCAAGCTGGACTGGCTGACGAAGGCGATCGGCGTGGGGGTTCTCATCACGGCGGCGGGCCTGCTGCTGGCGCCGAGACTGCTCGCCAAGGCGCGAGAGCGCCGGCTGCACGACCCCGTCCACTTCCACAAGCTCCAGCCGCCGCTGACGGTGGCGGCGGGCGCGACGCTGGGCCTGTGCGTCGCCCTCACTTCCGTCGGCGCCGGCGCGCTGGGCAACGTCATGTTGCTGTTCCTGTACCCGCTGAGGATGACGCCGCACCGCCTGGTGGCCACCGATATCGTGCATGCGATCCCGCTGACGCTGGCGGCGGGCACCGGCTACCTGATCGCCGGCATGGTGGACTTCCGCATGCTCGCCAGCATGCTGGCCGGCGGCATTCCGGCGATCATCGTCGGCAGCCTGCTGGCGCGCAAGTTCTCGAGCCGATGGCTGCAGGTCGTGCTGGCCCTGGTGCTCGTGGCAGTGGGCGTGAAGACGCTTCTTTGACGCGCTGCGCCGCGGCGGGCCTCAGGCCCGCACGTCCATGCGTTCCTGTTCGTAGTACACGGGGATCGTGCGCTCGGCCTCCAGCGCCTGCGCCAGGGGAGCCGCCCACACCGGAACGGGCTGGTCCGTCTCGCGCGTCTTGATCGCGACAACGGTCTGGATCGGGGGCAGCCGCCACACCGGCACGGCCAGGTGCGGCTCGCGCTGGGGCGACTGCGCGTCCCAGACCACCCCGGTGGACGAGGCCAGGCCCGGCAGGCGGCGATAGAAACTGCCATTGAGCTGGGTGGCAGCGACGAGGTGGCTGCGAAAGCGCCGATACAGGGCGGGGTCTGGCTTGTGCCGCGTCGACTCCGACCAGAAATCGTCCAGCGGGCCCTGGTAGGTGAGCCCGGGCATGTCGTACAGGGCACGCCCGCACACCTTGGTGGGTGCGGCGTGGTACAGCGCCGACAAGCCTACGGTGCTGTTGACAAGCACGACGCCACGGGCATGGTCCAGCAGCGTGGGCAAGTGCTGGTCATGGATGTACCGCAACCGCCCGCCGAGCTGCAGCTCGTGCGCCAGTTTGCGGATCAGCCGCGAGTAGTCGCGATAGCCGCGGTCCATCGGATGGTGCTTGAAGACCAGGAGCGTGTCGTCCGGCGCCCGGGAGGCGAACGACCGCACGGTGTCTTCGATGAAGTTCTCGATCCCCGGAAACGTGGCATGCACGCGGATCTGGGCGTCGTTGAACACCTGCAGGGGCGCCAGGAAATAGCGGCCCTTGAGTTCGCCGGTCAGTTCGTCCTGCGCGCCGCTCTCCACGCGCCTGTACCACTGCTTGCGCCAGACGGATCGCAGCCACGGGAAGGCTTCGAGGACGTTCAGGGGGCGGTGATGCACATAGTGCGGAAAGAACAGGCTGCCCAGGGAACCGATCGTGAAGTACCAGAAGCCGCAGCGGACCATGTCCCAGTAGGAGTTGCCCACCGGCAGCGCCTCCTGCTCGCTCTCGGCGGGCGCGCTGTAGGCCTGGGCCACCCGCGGCAGCCGCGAATAGCCGTTGACGCCCGAGCGTTCCAGGGTGATGTAGTCGGGACGGACGTAGCCTTCCTCGAACACGCCGACTTCCACGCCCAGCGCGGTGGCCACCCGGTGGGCGGCCTGGTGCACCGGTCGACAGTCGCCGAACAGGAACACGACGTCGATGTCCAGCCGGCGCAGCTGCGCCTCGAACCAGGTCGGCCACGCATCCATCGTGCCGCGGTAGTTCATGGCGCCGCGACGGTAGAAGAACCAGTCGCCGGCGTTGAAGTTGACCTTGTGCACTTCGGCGCCGACGGCGCGCAGGTCAGCCGCGAGGCGGGCGAAAAACGGCCCCACGGGCCCTTGCAGCAGCAGCACGCGCTTGCCTGAAAACGTCCGCAAACCCTGATCGATCATTCTTTTCCCCAACCCAGCCAGGCACGCGCCACCACCTGCAGTTTTCGTACCTGCCTGCGCACGAGGCCCACCCTCAGTTTGTCAAGTTGCCCGCTCGCCTCGAGGGCATTGCGTGTTTCGACGATCCGGGCCAGGACCGCTTCGCACGTCGTAAAGCCCCGGAGCTCCCAATCCCAATAGACAGGGTAACGCAGCAAGGCCCCGGCCACCAGCTCTTCGACCCCCAGCCGGCGGGTGCGCCGGGCCAGCGCCGCGCCCCCCACGGCCCGGTCTTCGGTCAATCCCCAGCCCGCGTAGAACGGCTGGCCATAGGTCACCACCTTCTTGCCCCGCAGCAGCGCGTCGAAGCCCGTGAGCGAAGTGATGGTGTGGACCTCGTCCGCCGCCTCGATGCAGCGGACGACGGAAACATCTGTTTCCACATGATCGGCAAAGGCGCGGGCCCGGGCCAGCGCCAGCCGGCCGGCACGGTTGCCGCTCACCACGTCGGGGTGCGGCTTGTAGACGATGAAGGCGTCGGGGCGGGCCTGTCGGGCGGCCTCCAGCAGCGCGAGGTTGGTCTTCACCTGCGCGCTGCCCAGGCGGATCGAGGCGTCGTCCTCCACCTGGCCCGGCACCAGCAGGACCGGCCGTCCGCGGTGGTCCCAGGCCGGCGCCGTCCTGGGCTCGATGTTGTACTTGGTGATGTCGTGGGCCACGATGAAGGCCTGGACCTGGCGGGCGCGCTCCAGCTCCTGCGGCGTGAATCCGCCGGCGTTGAGCAGCTGCTCCAGCGCGCAGGGCCGGCTCGGGTCGAAATAGATGCCCTCTGCGTCCAGCACCAGCGACTGCGGACGGATCAGGTCCGAGCCCAGGCCGACGGAACGCACGAAACCGTCTTCCATGCGCACCAGCCGGCCCTGGCATTCGCGGGCCAGTTCGGCCAGCCCTTCGGGCGCGGTGGCGCCCCAGAACACGAACCAGTCGCCGGGCCGGGGGTCCAGGCGACGGGCCGCGGCGGCGCTGCGCACGAAGGCAAGCTGGCCGCCGGTGGTGGCCAGGATCGGCCGCAGGTTGGAAGCTTTCCAGCGGGGCACCGCGACGCAGACCAGGCGCGAGGGCCGGCCGTGGCCGCGCAAGCCATGGATCGTTTCCTTCTGCCGCACCAGCCACTCGATGACGTCGAAGATGCTGCCCTGCCGGCGGGTGGCAGGGTTGAGGTAGCGGGTGTAGCGGAAGTACGCCGCGGCGAACAATTCGTCCACGGAGCGGCGCCGGTTGCGGCGCGGCACCGGCTGCCGGTCGTCGGTGGAGCCCCAGCCCGCGTACCAGGGCAGGCCGAAGCAGGTGACGGGCTTGCCCGCCAGCAATGCCTCGAAGCCCATCGTCGAACTGACCACGTACACGTGGTCCATGTGCTTCATGAGGCTCAAGGGATTGATCGCCTCGCGCAGGACGACGGTGCCGGCGTCGTCCCGCACCTGCGTGAGGTAGCCGCGCTTGCGGCCGGACGTCACTTCGGGATGCGTCTTGACGTAGACCGTCGCGCCAGGGTTTTCGCGGCGGGCAGCGGCCAGCATGGCGTCGAAGGTCCCTGCATCCGCGCCACCGAGCGTGACACTCAGGTCGCCGGCAGTCTGGTCCACCACCAGCACCTTGCGGCCAGCCGCTCGCGCCGGGGTGGGGCCGGACCAGTCGGGCGCGTGGTTGTATTTGCTCAGGCCGTGCTGCAGGATCAATGCGCGGGCCCGGGCGACGTCCTCGCCGACGCCGGCCAGCAGGTCATCGCCGGAGTTCAGCAGGTTTTCGAGGGTGCTCGGACGCGTGGAGTCGTAGAACACCCCGACCTCGTCGACGACGATGGACAGCGGCGGAAAGTGCTCTCCGGTGCCCAGGGAGCGCAGGAAGCCGTCTTCGAGTGCCAGGCAAGGCAGGCCCGTGTGCTTGGCCCAGGCCAGCGCCGGGTGGATGCGGCGACGGCGGCCCCATTCGGCCACGGCAGTGAGTTCGCGCCGCGCGACCTTGCCCAGGGGCTGGATGGCCATGCCCACCAGTTCGCCCAGGAACGGCAATCGGAGAATGCCGCGGGACTGGACGCCCACGATGCCTCGCACGGCAACCGTCATCGCCGGTACCGGGGACCGGCCTGCGATGCCCGGCAGCACGCCCGGAACGCGGGCGCGCGGCATGCCTTCTGACAGTGCATTCCGGGCGTCATCCAGCGATTGTCTCAGGCCGGGCGCTTTGCACCATCGCAGGGTTGCCGTATGAACAGGTTCTTTACGACCGGTCGTCGCTCAAAGACGACGCGACAGCGACAGAGTCCGGGCTCCTGACTCGGCCATACGCCCTTCATGCGCGTTGCCCCCAGCAGGCGAAGTGCGGGTTGTCGAAGCCCGGCTTCCCGTAAAGGAGGGGGCCGCCCTGCACGCAGTCGACCGTGCCGCCGGCGCCCAGCACCACGGCGTGCCCGGCGGCGATATCCCATTCCATGGTTCGCCCAAGGCGGGGGTACACGTCCGCCGAACCCTGCGCGACCTGGCAGAGCTTGAGGGACGAGCCCACGCTGATGCTGGCGGCCACCTTGCGTCCGGCCAGGAAGGCGTCGAGCGCGGAGGCGTCACCGTGCGAGCGGCTGGCGACCACCGTCAGGCCGTCGGCGGGCGTGTTGCGGCAGGCGATGGGGCGGCGCTCGCCCCCCTCTTCGACAAAGCTGCCGAGGCCGGGGCCGCCGGCCCACAGCTGTTCCAGCGCGGGGGCGTAGACCACCCCCAGCACGGGGCGACCATCCTCGATGAGCGCCACGTTCACCGTGAACTCGCCGTTGCGGCTGATGAACTCCTTCGTGCCGTCGAGCGGATCGACCAGCCAGAACATGCGGCCGATCTGCGGCACGTCCCCGGCGGAAACGGCTTCCTCGGCCACCACCGGCACGCCGGCAGCCACGGCCCGCAGCCGCGGGGTGATGAGGGCTTCGGCGCGCTCGTCCGCCAGCGTGACCGGGGACGCATCGGCCTTGTTCACCGCCTGGAAGTCCGTCGCGTAAACCTTCATGACCTCCGCGCCGGCGGCACGAACCACCTGCACCACCTGCTCCAGAAGTTCGCGCGTGACGCGGACTTCGCTCCCTTCCTTTGTCATCCACTGCTCCAAAACCGTGCCCGGCATGATTGTCGAGGATGCCCGTCGAATTTTAGGGTTTAATAACGCTTGAAATTTTTAATGCTTAATAGTCGGAATGGGAACCAGGCAGCTCACCGTGGTGGAGCTCAATCGGCAACGCCGGCAGGCGGTGCAATTGCGGCTCGAAGGGCAGACGCTGGCGCAGGTTGCCGAAGCCACCGGGCTGAGCACCCCCACCATCATCTCCGCGGTGAAGGCGTTCAAGCAGGCGGGATGGGGCGCGGTGACGGTGAATCCGCGCCGTGGCCGGCCGGTCCGCGGCACCGGGTCGCTGACCGGCGCACTGGAACTGGAACTGTTGCAGGCCATGCTGGCTGCACCCTCGCCCTGGAGCGTCAGCGCCGTCGTCGACTGGGTTGCATTGCACGGCCTGGTCGTGAGTCGCTCCGGCATCCTGCAATGGTGCCGCCGCACCGGACTGTACGACCCCGAACACGCGCTGCCCGCCGGGCAGCCTGGTTCGTCCGCCTTCGCCCTCTACTCGCTGGACGTCAGGCTGTCGGCGCAACAGCAGGCGGTGCTGGGCCCGCGGCTGGTGTCGCGCGTGGCGGTGGACACCCGCGGCCAGGTGCGCTGGCGCCTGTTCCGCGACAGCCAGATCCCAGCGGCTGAGCACGTTACGCTGTTCGAACAGCTGCGCTCGTCCGGTCGCGGCAAACTTCGGCTGACAATGCCGGGTGCGCGTGCCCTGCGCCAGCTGCCCGAAGTGCAAGCCTGGCTCGAGCAGCAGGCCGGCCGCGTCAGCCTCGATGACCCCGTGGTGGCGCCCGTCGCGGGCCGCGCTGCCTTCCCACCGAATCCGCCCCCGGGGCCCCGCCTCGCAGAGAACCCAACGATGAACCTCACCCATCTTCAACGGCTGGAAGCCGAAAGCATCCACATCATGCGCGAGGTCGTGGCGGAAGCCGACAACCCCGTGATGCTCTATTCCATCGGCAAGGACAGCGCGGTGATGCTGCACCTGGCCATGAAGGCCTTCCACCCCGCCAAGCCGCCCTTCAAGCTCCTGCACGTCGACACGCGCTGGAAATTCCGCGACATGTACGCCTTTCGCGACCGCATGGCCAAGGAGCTGGGTCTGGACCTGCTGGTGCACATCAATCCGGACGGCGTCGCCAAGGACATCAACCCGTTCACCCACGGCTCGTCGATCCACACCGACATCATGAAGACCGAGGGCCTGAAGCAGGCGCTGGACAAGTACGGCTTCGACGCGGCCTTCGGCGGCGCCCGCCGCGACGAGGAAAAGTCCCGCGCCAAGGAGCGCATCTTTTCCTTCCGCACCGCGCAGCACCGCTGGGACCCCAAGGGCCAGCGCCCCGAGCTCTGGCACCTGTACAACGCGCGCAAGCACAAGGGCGAGTCGATGCGCGTGTTCCCCATCTCCAACTGGACCGAGCTGGACATCTGGCAGTACATCTACCTGCAGAACATCCCGATCGTGCCGCTGTACTACGCGGCCGAGCGCCCGGTGGTGGAGCGCGACGGCGTGCTGATCATGGTGGACGACGACCGCATGAAGTTGCGACCGGGCGAGACGCCCATGATGAAGAAGGTGCGCTTCCGCACGCTCGGCTGCTACCCGCTGACCGGCGCGGTGGAGTCCACCGCGGCCACGCTGCCGGAGATCATCCAGGAGATGCTGCTGACCACCACGTCGGAGCGGCAAGGCCGCGTGATCGACCACGACAGCGTCGGCTCCATGGAGAAGAAGAAGCAGGAGGGATATTTCTAAATGGCACACGTCTCCGACCTCATCGCGACCGACATCGAGCAGTACCTCAAGTCGCACGAGCACAAGAGCCTGCTGCGCTTCATCACCTGCGGCAGCGTGGACGACGGCAAGAGCACGCTGATCGGCCGCCTGCTGTACGAGTCGAAGATGCTGTTCGACGACCAGCTCGCGGCGCTGGAAGCGGACTCGCGCAAGTTCGGCACCCAGGGCGAGCAGCTCGACTTCGCGCTGCTGGTGGACGGCCTCGCCGCGGAACGCGAGCAGGGCATCACCATCGACGTGGCGTACCGCTTCTTCTCCACCGACCGCCGCAAGTTCATCGTTGCCGACACCCCCGGCCACGAGCAGTACACGCGCAACATGGTGACGGGAGCCTCCACCGCCGACATCGCCGCGATCCTGGTCGACGCCCGCAAGGGCATCCTGACCCAGACGCGCCGCCACAGCTACCTGGTGTCGCTGATGGGCATCCGCAAGGTGGTCGTCGCCATCAACAAGATGGACCTGGTGGGCTACAGCCAGCAGGTGTTCGACAAGATCGTCGAGGAGTATCGCGCCTTCGCCAAGCAGGTCGGGCTGGAGGAAGTGACGGTGATTCCGGTCTCCGCCTTCAAGGGCGACAACATCGTGGAGCCCAGCGAGCAGATGCCCTGGTACCACGGCACCACGCTCATGGGCTACCTGGAGACGGTGGAAATCGACGAGTCGCGCATGCAGAAGACACCGATGCGCCTGCCGGTGCAGTGGGTCAACCGGCCGAACCTCGACTTCCGCGGCTTCGCCGGCACGCTGGCCAGCGGCAAGGTGGAACTCGGCGAGCGCATCCGCGTCCTGCCGTCAGGCAAGGAAAGCACCGTCACGCGCATCGTCACCTTCGACGGCGACCTGCGGCAGGCGGTGGCCGGCCAGGCGGTGACGCTGACGCTGGCCGACGAGATCGACATCTCGCGCGGCAACGTCATCTGCAGCGCGATGGCGCCCGCCAGCGTCGCCGACCAGTTCGAGGCCACGCTGATCTGGATGCACGACGAGCCGCTGCTGCCCGGCCGCCCCTACCTGGTGAAGATCGGGACGCAGACGGTCACGGCTTCCATCACCGACATCAAGTACCAGGTGAACGTGAACACGCTGGAGCACGTGGCCGCCAAGACGCTGGAGCTCAACGCGATCGGCATCTGCAACCTGAGCATGGACCGGCCCGTCGCGTTCGACTCCTACGCGGAGAACCGCGAGACCGGCGGCTTCATCATCGTCGACCGCCTGACCAACAACACGGTGGGCGCGGGCCTGCTGCATTTCGCCCTGCGCCGCAGCCACAACATCCACATGCAGCACGTGGACGTGAACAAGGAAGCGCGCGCCCGCGTGATGGGCCAGAAGCCCTGCGTGCTGTGGTTCACCGGCTTCTCGGGCTCGGGCAAGTCCACCATCGCCAACATGGTGGAAAAGCAGCTGCATGCCATGGGCCGCCACACCTACCTGCTCGACGGCGACAACGTGCGGCATGGCCTGAACAAGGACCTGGGCTTCACCGACGCCGACCGGGTGGAGAACATCCGCCGGGTGGCGGAGGTCGCGCGGCTGATGGTGGACGCCGGCCTGATCGTGCTGACGGCGTTCATCTCGCCGTTCGAGGCGGAGCGCGCGATGGCGCGCAGCCTCGTCGGTGAGGGTGAGTTCATCGAGATCTTCGTCGACACGCCCCTTGCCGTGGCGGAGCAGCGCGACGTCAAGGGTCTGTACAAGAAGGCGCGCCGGGGTGAGCTGAAGAACTTCACCGGCATCGACTCACCGTACGAGCGGCCCTCCGAGCCACAGCTGGTGCTGGACACCACGCGCATCTCGCCGGAAGACGCAGCCGGCCAGGTGCTGGACCTGTTGAAGCGGCGCGGCCACTTCGGCTGACGCGGCCGGTTGCGGCTGGTGCGGAGACTGCCGTCGCCGCTCAGCTCCCGCCGGCGTCGTGCACGCCGTGCCTGGGAGTGAACACCAGCATGCGCTGGTCGCGTGGGTGCGACCAGTCGCCGATGTGGCGGACGGCCAGCCCGCAGTTGTCCGCCATCCACTGGAATTCCGCCACGGAGTAGTGGAAAGGATCCTTCCCGTAGCGGGTGACCACGCCTCCAGGCGCGTGCGTGATCGGCTCCACGTGAACGGGATGCGGCGCCTCGAAGAAGGTCGCGAAGAAGCGTCCGTCCGGCTTGAGCACCTTCGCGACGTTCAGCAGGCATTCGCAGATGTGGTTCACCGGCAAGTGCGAGAACACCGACTGCGCGATGACGAAGTCGAACTGCGTCCCGAACCGGGACACATTGAATTCGGGATCGACCAGCAACCGGGCCTGCTTGAGTTCCAGTCCGGCGAGCTCGAGCTCATGGTAGCCGGCGTTGATCAGCGACTGGTTGATATCCAGGCCGGCGTACTGCCCGGGCTCGAGAAATTCCACGAACCGGATGCCGCCTCGCAGCGCGCCGCAACCGACATCCAGCAGCGAATGGTGCGGCTGCAGCCCCTGGCTGCGCAGGAACTCCAGCTGCAGCCGGCCCATTTCCTCCCACAGCCCGCCGACCCAGCCGCGATGTTCGCCGCGTTGGATGGCATCGTCGTCGATCTGGCGTTCGTAGTCGTTGAAGGTCGGCATGTGTGCTTTCAGGTCTGGAGCCGCTCGCGCGCGGCGATCGCCAGCGACTGGCGCGCGGGCTCGTCCCGCGCGAGTTGCAGGATGGCCTCGGCCCACGCATTCGGACGCATCGGCAGGACCAGGCCGTCGATGCCGGGCCGCACGAACCCGCCGCAGGCGCCCGCCACGGCGTAGATGCCGGCGGCGCCTGCACGCGTGATGTCGAAGAACTTGGTGCACGAGCGCGCGCGGTTGAACGGCAGTTCCAGCAGCGGCGCCAGGCCGATGTGGCGTCCCGGCTGGTCGAGGAACGCCTCGTAGGCCGGCCACTTCATCGGATGCACGACGGTCACTCGCGGCATGCTGCGGTACAGCCGGTACACGTCCTGGCCGCCGATGATCTCGAACACCACCCGCGGGTCCCGCTCCTGCACCTGCTCGATCACCGGACGCAGCCAGCGGATCTCGGCGCGATGCGAGGCGCTGCCGTGATAGAAGACGCGGCACGCGCCCTCCGTGCCCGGCAGCGGCCGCGGCTCCACCCGCAGGGGGACCAGGCGGCGTACTTCTTCTGCAGCCAGGCCGTGGAGACCCAGAGTTGCGCGTCCACCTTCTGCAGCCAGCCCGCATGGCGCGCAGCCTGCCGGTACAGCTTGTAGCGATAGCGCCAGGGCATGTCGTCCCAGGCCGCGGGATCGAGGACATCGTCGTCCATGAAGAAGACGAGTTGCGCCATTCCCGTGCGTTCGGCCTGCACCTTGCGGCGCCACAGCGGAGGGATGTAGCGCACGAACACCACCACGGCGTTCGCCAGGCTGACCTCCGGCGGCGGGTCGTCGAAGAGGCAGCGATGGAGGCGGCGTCCCTGCCCGGCGCAGGCGGGGTGGACGAAGTAATCGGTCGACGGGTTGGCACGCTCCTCCACGAGGTACACGTCCACGCCGGCCGGCAGCACGTCGAGCTCGACGGAAGATCTCAGGAGGTCCAAGGCTTGTCCACCACCGGCGCATGACTGAGCGAAAAGTCCGGGCGTTCGTGGCTGAGGTTGGGGTTGTAGAACGGATCGCGGCCGAGCACGTGCTGCCAGCGCCGCCGCATCCAGGCTGCCTCGCGTTTCGCGCGGCGCAGCTGCTGCCGCGTCAAGTCCTTGCCGCGCGAAATGGACTCGTGGTGGACCAGGACGGCGTGCGGCGTCCAGGCCACGCGCCCGCCCGCATCCCTGACACGCAGGCAGTAGTCGACGTCGTTGAAGGCCACCGGAAGGTTCGCGGCGTCGAGACCGCCGAGGGCCAGGTAACGATTGCGCCAGGTCAGCATGCATGCGGCGGTCACGGCCGAATACTCCTGGGCGACGACCGCGCGATCGCAGTAGCCCGGATCGTCCGACTTCAGGAAAGCGTGCGCGTGGTTCGCAACGCCTCCCACGCCGACAAGATCGCCCCCGTGCTGCACCAGTCCGTTCGGATACAGGAGCTTGGCCCCGACCACGTCCACGCCGGGCTGCAGCGCGTGCGAAACCATTTCCTCCAGCCAGCCGGGCTCCATGACTTCCGTATCGTTGTTGAGGAGGCAGACCAGTTGCCCGGCCGCCTCCTGCACCGCCATGTTGTTGATGGCGGCGTAGTTGAACGGGGCATCGTAGCGCAACAGGCGTACCAAGCCGGCGTCCTGCTGCGAACGCATCCACGCCAGTGCGTCGGCGTCGACGCTCTGGTTGTCCACCAGCAGGATCTCGTAACGGGGATACCGCGTGTGCCTGCGCACGCTCTCGATGCACAACCGGGTGATCGCCAGCGCATCGCGCGTCGGCACGATGATGCTCACCAGTGGCGGCTGCGCAGGCAGCGGGTGGCGGACGCGCCAACAGCCGGCGCGGACCGGTTCGACCGTGGACCCCGCGCCGCGCCGCGCGAGGTGGGCCCTGACGGCGTTCAACGCCCATGGGTCCGCGCTTTCCGGATTCACCGCGCCGCGGTGCAGGAGCACCGAGGGAATGTGCGCAACGTGTAGCCCGGGCTCTTCTCGCACCGTGTCGAGCACCCGCAGGACGGCGCCGTAGCAGCCGTGCCTGGCGTCGTCGGGTTCGAGGCCTCCCGCGCGCGCCAGCGCGTGCGCTTTCAACACCACCGCTTCGCCGAAGAAGCGCGTGCTGCGCGCGTGGGCCCAGGACCATGCGGGCTTGAAACGGGGGTTGCGGCGCTGCCCCTCGCCATCGATCTCGTCCTCGTCGGCGTAGAGCATGCAGGCATCGGGACGTCGCAAGGCCTCGTGCGCGAACCAGAACAGCGCATGGGCGGGAAGCTCATCGCCCGCGCGCAGCAGGAGCACCCACTGGCCGGCATCCGCCCCCCCCAGGACTGCGTTGAAGTCCCGCAGCACGGCCGCGGCGTCCGCGCTGCCCGGATCCCAGGGGGTCACGCGATGGCGCGGGTGCAACTGCGCCTGCAGCGACGCGAAACTGCGCTCGCGCGCCAGGCCTTCGGCTCCAGCGAGCAGCACGTGGAAGAAGGGGGCGTCCTGCGCACTGGCGACCTGCCTGCGCATGGCCTGCCTGTCCGCATCCGACAGCGTGTCGAAGCGCCGGATCCAGTCCGGGTAGCTGGGCGCGGGGGCGTGGGCGCGCAGGCGCGTCGCGAGCTCGTAAGCGGCGGCCAGGTCGGAGAAGAAGCGGGGCCACGTGAGGCCGAGCCGGTGGCGCTTGGCGGCGGGCTGCTGCCACAGGGCCGCCAGCACGCGCTGCGCCATCCGCCAGCGGCGCTCCAGCGAGCCCACCGGCCGGATGCGCATGGCGCCCAGTTCGTGGACCGGTGCGTCGCCAATGTCGAGTCGCAGGGCCTGCACGCCTGCCGGCAGCCACAGGAGGTCGTTGACCATGCCCTTGGCGGAGGTCGCAACGCTCACATGGCCGGCAGACGAGGAGCTCGTCGCGCCGTCGAAGTACAGCCGGGCGTCGTACGCACCTCCCTGGCGCCGCAGCGAGCCCTGGAGCAGGTGCCAGCCCCCCGCCGCGGACCGCGGCTCGACGGCTATGTGCACTGCCTCGTTCAAGAATGTTGTCTTCAAATGTGGAGCTTCCGGGTCCGGATACTAAATGTTCCAGCCGGGCACGCTGCCCCAGTGTCGCTGCGGGTGCCTGCTATATTTCTCCCATAGGACACGAAAGGTTTTCATGAAGATCAACGAAGCAGTTGCCCAGGCAATGCTCAACAAGGAAAGGGTGTTCAAGGACATCTCCGAACCCCAGGCCATCCGCATCGTGAAGGCGGCGCTGGCCGAGATCGCCAAGGAGATCGACGGAACGCAAGAAGGGAAGGTTTCGGTTCCCGGCTTTGCGACATTCAAGATCAAGCAGGTCGAGATCGAAAAGGACGGCAAGAAGGTTCCCCTCAAGCGCATCATGGCGCGCATGAAGGTGCGCAAGTCGGATTCGGACGAGGTCGAGGACGAGGACGAAGACGAAGACGACGAGGATTGACCCCCGGGCGGTGCAACGCCGCCCAGCGCACGTCAAGCGCCCGTCTTCAAGCCCACGGCTGGAAAGAAGCTCTCTTCCAGCCAGATCCGGCCGAAATCCCCGTTCATGTGCTTGTTGTCGACGTCCTTGTGCAGTTCGTTCGACTTCGCGTCGCCGATGTCCAGGCGGGTCGATCCGGCGGAGAACTCGGGCCTGGTGAACCAATCGTTCGCGAAGGTTCGCCTGGGCTGCTGCACCAGGCGCAGGTCTTCACCGCGCAGCGCGTCTTTCGTCAGGTCGTACACGCCGCCGTAGGGCAGGCTGCGGTTGACAGCGCGCCGCTTGCGCCCTTCCGCCTCCTGCGGATCGTGGCCGACGTACACCGGCTTGTTCGTCGCCTGCCGCAGCAGGGAACACAGGTGGAAGTTGAGCGTTCCGACCGCGGTGTCGCGACACGCCTGGCGCTGCACCGCGGCGCTCAGCTGCGTCTCCACCACCGGCAGACGGAAGCCGAGTCCGTACACGAGGAATGCATCGTAGTCGTCCAGCACCACCTCGCGCTTGCCACCGCTGGTGTGGCTGATCGCGCGCGCCAGGTTCTCGTTCCTCGGAACCAGTCGCTTGTTTTCCAGTCGCAGCCCTTCCATCGCACTCGCCCGGGACGCAAAAAATTCCATGGTGAATTTTTGCCGGCCCCCCGGCAGCTTCTCGAGGCCCAGCTTCAGGCTCGCCACATGGCTGTTGCCCAGCACACAGATTCTCACGTCGCAGACCTCACTTCGTCCTGGCAAAGGCGTTCAGGAGTTCCTCCTCGCACACGACCTCGTCGCTCTTGGCGGGCTGGCCGGTCGCGGCCCGTCGCGCCGCCTGCCGCTCCAGGCGCCTGGCGATCCGCTCGGGCGTGTCCGGGCGATCGGGGCGATTCGGCCCGTTCGGCCGGTCCGGGGCTTGCGCGCCGATGCGGTTGGGCCGGTTCGGGCGCTCAGGGCGGTTGGGCCGGTCTGCCCGGTTGGGACGATCGGCGCGGTCCGGCCGGTTGGGTCGATTCGGCCGGTCGATTCGTTCGGCCGCCGTTTCCTCGAACGGGAACTTCGCGCCGAGGCAGGCGAAAAAGGAGCGCATCACGTGCTCGACGCCGGCGTGATTGACGCTGCGCTGGTTGGCCTCGAAGAAGGTGCCACGGAAAGGCGTGGAGCTGATGATCTCGTACGACGGGAAGTAATCCGCGAAATCGAGCTGCCGCGCGACCATCCCGGCCACCGCGCGCAGCACCGACTTCGACTCCATCGTGGCCACCAGCACGTGGTTGCCCGACATGGTGGCCGTCAGCGGGACCGGCGAAACCGTCAGCAGGAACCTGATGTCGGGATTGAGTTGCTTCACGCGCTTGAGCGTGTCCACCAGCGTCTTGCGGATCGTGGGGAAGTCCTGGTTCACGAACTCGTGCTCGAGCGCGTCGAATTCGCCGGCCACCGTGCCCGGGCACATCGGGTATTCGTAGCCATGCCGCTTGTTCACCCAGCTCTCGGTGAGCCCGAGCGTGAACACGAACACGCTGGAGCCGGTCAGCGCCGCGCGGAACGCGTCGATGGCTGCCTGGCGGGAGCGCACCAGTTCCTCGCGCGACTCGAAGCCTTCGGGCTCGATGTTGGGCCGGAAGGGGTCGAAGTAGCGGCCGTCCTTCTCCCAGACTTCCGCCGGCGGCGAGGAGGCGCGGGTGGCCCAGTCCACCCACTGCTTCAACAGCGACACCGTGTAGATGTTGCCGGTGCGCGCGGAGAAGACGCCGTAGTTGAACTTCTTGGCGCTCTCGGCGCTGAGCCCCGGCGGGGTGGGCTCGGCGAGCATCCAGTTGAAGCCGTTGGCCGCCAGGGCACGGCCGATGTGCTGGGCGAAGCAGGAGCCGAAAGTCGCGACCTGCATGGTGCGGCCGATGCTGAATTTCGGTTCCCACAGGCCTTCGATGTCGAACATGTTGCGCTTGGCAACGGCCGACGACCAGAAGAATCTCTCGTCGAGGGATGCATAGGGGTGCATGGTGGTAGCTCCTGCGTTGGCAACGCTTGGCCGAAAGCTTACCTCAGCGCACGGCCTGCTATATTTCCCCTCGCCCCGCCGGGAGGAGCTGTATGAAAAGCGCGTCGCCATCGAGTCCTGCAATGAAGCTGCTGTTCGTGGGACGCAGCCACGTCACGTGCATCAACGAAGCTTACGATTCCGGCGCAAGCCCCGACATCGACTGCGAGTTCGTGTACCTGCACGAATATGCGAAGAAAGGCTCCGGCCCGCCGCAACCCCTGCAGCACGTGCGGGGACCCGTGGTCGTTGAAAACTACCACACCGGCCGCATCCGGGACATCATCGCCTCGGTCAAGGCCGATGTGCTTTGCATTTCCCTGCACGGCAACGAACATTACGCCACGTCCCTGATCGACGTTGGCCTGTCGCTGGAGGACCTCCTGGCAGAAGTGGAACGCAAGGTGCGGCTGCTGGCCCTGCCCTGGCTGCAGTTCTTCAAGGGGCTGCACCCCCGGGTCCTGCTGGTGCCGCCGCCGCCGCCCAAGGAAGAGGCGCAGATCCTTGCGCACCCGGGCAAGATGCGGGAAAGGATCAAGGGGCAGCGCCTGAGTCCTGTGCCTGTGCGCGTCGCCGCCTGGAAGCATCATGTGCAGTTGCTGCGCACCGAGGCCGCCCGCGCCGGTGTCGGCTTCCTGGAACCCCCACCGGCCGTCTTCACGGACGCCGGCCTGCTGCGTCCGGAGTTCGCGGCCGACGACCCCACGCACGGGAACCCCCGCTTCGGGGCGCTGCTGATCTCGGAGATCGCGGCAAGGATGTCGCCTTCCGGTTCGCGGTCCGGCAACGCCGAACGGGTTTCACCCCCCACTGCTGCAGCGGCTGCGCGGGCGGGGACGCCGGAGCCCGCCGCGCCGAAGTCCCATCCGTACAAGGGCCTGCCGGACGCCGCCTTCTGGCGCGAATCCGTCGCCTCCGTTCCTGTCGGCAGCCTGGACCCCGTGCGCCAGGTGCCCTTCGGCATCGGCAAGGCCGACAAGGTGGCCACGGCGGGCAGTTGCTTCGCGCAGCACATCTCCAAGCGGCTGCGCAAGGGCGGCTTTCACTTCCTGCTGACCGAGCAGGCCGCGAACGCTTCCGACAAGGACGCGGAGGCGCGCGGCTTCTACGATTTCTCCGCCCGCTACGGGAACGTCTACACCTCGCGCCAGCTGGTGCAGCTGTTCGACCGCGCCTTCGGCTTCTTCACCCCGCTGGAAGACCACTGGACGCTGGAAGGCGGCCGGGTGTGCGACCCGTTCCGCCCCCGCATCGAGCCCGACGGCTTCGCGAGCGTCGAGGCCCTGCGCGCCGACCGACAGCGGCACCTGGCGGCGGTGCGGCGGATGTTCGAGGAGCTCGACGTCTTCGTGTTCACGCTCGGCCTGACCGAATGCTGGATCTCCAGGCTCGACGGCGCCGCCTACCCCATCGCCCCCGGCGTGAGCGGCGGCGAATTCAATGCGGCCAAGCACGCATTCGTCAACCTGACCGTCGAGGACATCACGAACGACCTTCGTGCGTTCATCGCGAAGCTGCGCCTGGTGAACCCGAAGGCGCGCCTGATCTTCACCGTGTCGCCCGTGCCGCTGGCGGCAACCTATTCGGACGAACACGTCCTCGTGGCCACCACGTACTCCAAGTCCGTGCTTCGCGTCGCAGCGGAGATGACGGCGCGTGCGCACGAAGGCGTGCAGTATTTCCCCTCCTACGAAATCATCACCGGCGCCTACTCGCGCGGGAAGTACTTCGCCCAGGATCTTCGCAGTGTCACGGACGAAGGCGTCTCGCACGTCATGCAGGTGTTCATGAACCGGATGACGGCGGACGCGTCCCCATCCGCAGGCACGCCGGACGCGAAAGCGCTCCTCTCGGAACTCGACGACCTGGCAGAGGCGGTCTGCGACGAAGCGCTGCTGGCCCGTCGCTGAGCACCACGACACGAGGACGGAGATGATGCGCATCTGTCCGGCCCTGCCTGCCTCGCTGCCGCGCCAGCTGCTGGCAACGGCCCTCTTGCTGGCCTGCCTGCCCGCCATGGCACTGGGCCTGCCGCCAGTGCTGTCAGACGGTGCAGTGTTCCAGCGCGGCAAACCTGTCCGCCTGTGGGGCACGGCGAAGCCGGGCGAAAAGGTCACGGCTGCGTGGAGCGGTGTCACGGGCTCCGCGTCGGCGACGGACGCCGGCACTTGGCGGATCGACCTCGCCGCGCCGCAGCAGGCTGCCGGGGACATCGTCGTCACTGCGGCCGGCGGGGAGCAAATGCGCATCCGCAACGCGGTGCTGGGCCAGGTCTGGCTGTGCGGCGGCCAGTCGAACATGGCGATGCAGTTGCGGCGCACCGACCAAGCCGGCATGGCCGGCCAGGCGCTCGCGGCGCCGGCGCGGGTGCGCATGTTCCGCGCCCCGACGCCGGACGTGAACCGCTCCGGCGAGGGCGTGTGGGTCGACGACTCGCGGGACGCGGCGCTGGGCTTTTCGGCGGTGTGCTACCTGACCGGTCGCTTGCTGGCGACGCACTACAAGGACGTGGTGGGCCTCGTCGACACCTCCGTCGGCGCCACGGGCATCGAGGCGTGGGTGCCGGAGTCGGGGCAGGCCATCGTCACGCCGCAGGGGCGGCAGCGCCGGTCCAATCGGCATTCGATGGCAGGCGCCGGCGCGGCTTTCAATGCGGTGGTGAAACCGGTTGCTCCGTTCACCGCGAGGGGGCTGCTGTGGTACCAGGGCGAAGGCGACTACCGCCGCAACTCCGGCCGCTACGCCGAGCTCTTCGTCGCCACGATGGCGCACTGGCGCAAGCAGTTCGAGCAGCCGGACCTGCCCATCGTCTACATGCAGCTGCCGCAGTACGACGCCATCAAGACCGGAGGCTGGGAAGAAGTCCGCAGCCAGCAGGCGAAGGCGGAACGCATGTTGCCCGGCTTGCGCATGGCGGCGTCGAACGGCATCGTCGCCGCCGAAATCCACCCCACGGACAAGATGGAAGTCGCGCGCCGCCTCTTTGCACGCGCTACAGCCGCAACCCCTTGAGCCCGCGGGCGGCACGCCGCCATCCCGGGGGTCGTGCCCGCTCCCGAGGTTCCGGCACCTGCGCCAGGCAGGCGCTGAAATGCCTGTTCAGCAAATCGACCATCGTCTCCGAGCTGCCCGCCTCGATCCCCTTGGCCTGCAGCAACGCGCGATAGCCCGAAATCCACGCCGGGTCGATGTCGTTGATGTACTGCTCGAGTTCATCCGCCGGCATGACGGCCCCCGTGTCAACCTCGACCGGAAACGCGACGCCGCATTCCTTGGCCAGCCAGGCGATGTCGTCCCGGTCGATGGCCCCGGGCCGGAACTGCGCCGGCAGGTCGAACCTGCCCTTGAAGTGCGCGTTCAGTTCCTGGACCATGGCCACCCTCGCCCGCGTCTGCGTGCGATTCTCGAGCGAGGGCATGCCGGACCGGTTGAACAGGTGCATCAGCTTCATCGTGGGTTCGGAAAGGCTTTCGTTCGAGCGCACTTCCTTTTGCGGATCGAAGGGGATGCCCCACAGGTGGCAGAAGTCGGAAACCACCGAGCCGTCACGCAGGTTGGGCCGCGCAAACTCCTTCACGGAGAACTTGTCGCGGCCGAAGATCTCGATGAAGGGGACGAACTTCTTGCGGTAGTTGGCGCGCGACAGGGAGTAGCCGGCATAGCCTCCCTTGATCCGCTGCTGGAGCGCCGACGAGCTGTAGCCTATGGGATCGCGCACGTACGCGAACACCCGCACCTCGTCCACGTGCTTGTAGAAAATGTCCCGCAGCTCCTGAACGGCGTTCGGGGACAGGAAGACCATTCCCTCCCCGGAGATCACGAACTTGTCGAACTCCTTTTGCGCCAGCTCGGCCTCGAGCTGGGCGCGAATGCGCTGCTTCAGGGCTTCGGGGTTGTCCGAGCGCCCCGGCAGCGCCCGTCGACCCTTGGGTGTGCGATCGCCGAACGCCACGGAAAGCGGCCCCGAGTGGTTGGGGCTGCCCAGCGTCACGTACTTCACCCGGTCCTGCGCCAGGCCGCCGAGGCTGCGCTGGATCGACGTCGTCCCTGTCTTGTGCATCCCGATATGCAGGATCAGCTGTCTCATCGTGTCCTCTTGCTTGTCAGTTCGCCAGCTTCGTGGCGGCGTCGAGGATTTCCTGCGGCGTGCCCACCAGGATGTACGACTCGCCCCGCACGGCTTCGTACACCCCGCTGGCCGTCTCGAGCGGGCTCAGCAGGCCGGTGCTGGAGACGCGCGTTCCCATCAGCCACATCCCGCCGGTGCGGCTGAGGTTTCCGAGCAGTTGCCGACGGGTGACGCGCCGGTCCTCGTACTTCAACGCGTCATCCTTGGCCGAGCGGCCGACCACGTTGAAGGTGTTGACGCGGTTCGGCGGCTGGAAGAAACCAACCGCGGTGCCGGTCTTCGGGTCCGAACCGCTGGCGAAGATGACGAGGGAGGTGATGGCCGCATCCATTTCCTCCACGTCCCCGCGGCCGGAGCGGCCCGCCACGAGCCGGCCGCCGCCGTCGACGGTGAAGACGACGCTGGGCGACCACACCGCCCTGTCCCCGCGGATGGTGGAGCTCATGAGCATCTTGCTCAAGGTCGTCTCGGTGGCAGGGTGCACTCCGGCGGGCATCTCCACCGAGATGTCGGGGACCGCCTGCGTGGCGTCGAAGATGCGCGTCTTGCGGCCGAACTGCAGGATGGCTCCCGGCTTGCGCACATAGCGCAACTCGTATTCGAAGCGGAAGGCGGCGATGCGGATCCGGGCGCCGTCGGACACGTTGCTGTAGCGCCCGATGAAATCGAATTCGCTGGTCAGCTCGTCGGCCTGCTTGCCCGGCAACGCGGACTCGTCGATCCCGTCCTCGTCGGAATTCCCGCCGTCCTTCGGGTACGGATCCGCGGCCAGGTTCTCCCACTGCGTGAAATCGTAGCCGCGGTCGCCGTGCCACAGCGACAGGGGCCGGCGCGGCAGCAGCATCTCGTTGCCGCGAACGATGACCTCCACGTGCGTGCCGGCGCGGTCGGTGAAGCCGGCCTGCGTGGGGTTGTACTTGCGGCCGTGCAGCTCGTCGCGGATGGTCACCTGGCCGCCGCGGCCGTAGCGGGCGGCGACCGGACCGATGATGTCGCCCACGCCGGGGATCGACAGCTTGTTGATGTACCCGCCGCCCTTGTCGGAAACACCCAGCACCACGCCCGCCGACGTGATCTGGTGCGTGGTGATGTCGGCGTCCTGCGGGCGCCCCTCGACAACGATGGCGAAAGGCGCCGCAACCGCCATGAGCGGCACGGCAAGGACGAGAGCGACGAGACCGCGCAGCAAGGGGTGGCTCATTGGATGGTTGCCTGGTATTCCTTGAGCTTCTTCTTGATGGCGGCTCCGTTCGGCCGCAGTGCGGCGGCGGCCGTCATGAGCGCCAGCGCCTTCTGCGGATCCTCCTTCTCGATGCGGATGGCCTCGTTGCGCAAGGCGTTGACGAGTCGCGGGTCCGTGCACGCCAGGGGCTCGCCGGCCGCGGCAGCCCCGCCCCCCGCGGCGCGGCCTGCAGCCCTGGCAGCGGCCGGCCCGTTGGCCCCCCTTGCAACCGCCGCGCCGTTGGCCACCCTGGCAGCAGCAGCGCCGTTGGCCACCCTGCCAGCGGCGGCGCCGTTGGCCGCCCTCGCCGCGGCAGCGCCGTTGCCGGCGCCCATCCCTTGCCTGGCGGGACCGGGGCGCAGCGGCCGATGGGGCGCGCCCTCGCCGGGCGTCATGCTTTCGCCCTCCGCCGCCATCAGCTTGACGACCGTGTCGATCACGGTGGTGTAGATGGCGCGCACCGGAGGCAGCTCCCGCACGATCTTCTTGCCCGTGGGGTCGAAGACCTTCATCGGGGTCTTGCTCAGGTACTTGGTGTTCAGGTGCTCGATGGCCGGACGGAACACAACCTCGAGGTGGCGCAGCACCTTGTCGTCGAGCAGGATCTCCGTCTCGTGTTCAGGGTCGGCGTAGATCAGCGCGTCCGAAATGCGCGCGGAGAACGAGTTCGTGCCGCCGGGCACGTACTGGACGTATTTCTGATTGACCATGCGCAGGAGTTCCGACTCCTCGGCATCGAGCGAACGGTTCACCTTCGTGTCGGGCATGGGCGGCACCTTGGCGGGGTTGACGCCCAAGGCCTCCAGCATCGACTTTTCCAGGCCACGCTCGCGCTCGCTGTCGTAGTGGTAGACGTGGAGGTTCTCGAAGTTTCGCGCGAAGGAGGCCACCACCTCGAACTGCTGGATCTTGTCGCGCTTGAGGCCATACATGCGGAACGTCTGCGTGCCCAGGTGCCGCTTGATGAGCTGCTGGTAGGCGGAGTAGACGTAGTCGTAGACATCGCGTACGTACACGATGATCGCGACGCGCAGGCCGACGCGCGCCGCCTGCGCCTTGAGGTCGCGCAGGGTCTCGTCGCTCAGGCTCTGGAAAGCCTCCGACGACAGGAAGATCTTGCCGCAGGGCGACTTCGCGAGCTCCTGCATGAACGCCTCCCCCTCACCCGCTGCGATGGCGTCGATGAGCTTCTTGCCGTTGCCGCTGGTGATGGCGTAGTCGTCGAGCTTGCGGCGGCCGAAGGACGGGTAGTCCACCCCCAGCCGGCGCAGCACGTCCGCCTGGTGATTCAGCCAGACCTGCAGGGCCGACGAGCCGGTCTTGCCGCAGCCGATATGGATGTAGAGGGTTCGTTCATCCGACATGCTGGAACGCTTGATCCCTTGTTCGGAGACCCACCGCTTCACGGCGCCCAGCCGCTCAGGGATGTTGCCAGGGTGAGTTTTCAAGATCACGTACCTCGTTGACGACGCGGGCGCGCAGGACGTCGCCCGATTGAAGGACCAGTTCCGGCGGCAACTGGAAACTGTAGGCGCAGGCCTGGTTGAACCGCTGCATCAGGTCGGGACGCGGCTGGTCTGCGACCACGGTGCCGACCTTGTCGCCATTGACGAACAGGTCGACCGACGCCGGCTTCTTGCTGTGCAGCATGCGCGCCCAGCCGTACATCTTGCCGTTGGCAATGCCGCCCAGGCGACCCTGGGCCTTGGTGATGCGGGAGACGTCGAGGTAATGCTCGGGGTTGGGCTGGATGAAGGCCTGCGCTGCGTCCAGCTGTTCCTCGCGCGGTTCCACGCCGCAGAAACGCGCGAGCTCGCGCACGAAGTGGGCGGGGTCGGCCATCGCCTTCTCATACGACACGAGCATGGCACGCACGGGGCGCGCGCGCAGGAAGGCGAGCGTCTTCGCGTATTGCTGCATCGCCTTGTCCATGCCGGGCAGCAGGTCCGACAGCATGGAGATCGTGTTGCGCTGCGCGATGCTCATCACGTCCTTGTAGACAAAGATGTAGCGCGGCGCGTCGAGCACCCGGTGCACGTCGTCCAGGTGGTCGACGGACCAGGGTCGCTTCCAGCCCCACACCGCGTGGCTGCCGGAATATGCGGCCGCGACCGCCTTCGCCGCCTCCCAGTCCTTCTGCTCGAAGGCGGTGGACAGGCGCATGTCCTCGAAGACCGGGGGGTTGGCGCGGTCACCCATGAACACGCCCAGGTGCATCATGCTGCCGGCCACCATCGATGTGCCGCCGCGCGCGACGCCCACCACGACAACCGCTTTCGAAGTGCTGTCGGAGGGGGAGCCGGTGACGGCGACGCCTTTATTGGTCAGCGGATCGCTCATTCTGTTCCCACTCGATCGAGAAGTCTTCCTTCTTGTATGTGAGGTTCCGATTGTAGTAGCGGTCCTTTCGCAGTCCCTCGCCCCACTTGTCCATCATGAAGCGCACTTCGCCGTTGAAGCGCGTGATCTTTTCGGGCGTGTCTTCCAGGCCGCGGCTGATGGATTCATGGTGGTACAGCTCCGCGTAGGGCGTCCACAGGTTGCGGTAACCGGCGGCCTGGACGCGCAGGCAGAAATCGACGTCGTTGAAGGCGATCGCCAGGTTGACCTCGTCGAGCCCCCCCACCTCGCGGTACACGTCCCGTCGCACGATGAGGCAGGCGCCAGTGACCGCCGACAGGCTCTGCACCAGCTTGAGCCGGCCGAAATAGCCCGCGCTGTGCCGCGGCGCGGTCTTGTGGCTGTGGCCGGCGACGCCGCCCAGGCCGAGGATCACGCCCCCATGCTGGATCGTGTCGTTCGTGTAGTAGAGCTTGGCCCCGACGCAGCCGATTTCGGGCCGGCATGCGTGGCTGACCATCTCGGTCAGCCAGTCCGCGCTGACGACTTCGACGTCGTTGTTCACCAGCCCGATGATGTCGCCGCTCGCATGCCGCTCCGCGAAGTTGTTGATCGCGGAGTAGTTGAACGGATGGTCGTAGCGCAGCACCCGCACGCGCTTGTCCTCCCGCTGGATCTGCTCGAAGAATTCGAGCGTCTCCGCTTCCACGCTGCCGTTGTCCACGAGCAGGATCTCGAAGTTCGGGTACGTCGTCTTCTGCAGGATGCTGCGCACGGCGACTTCGGTCAGCGCGCGCCGGTCACGGGTGGGGATGATCAGGCTGGCCATCGGCGCCGGCGAAGGCAGCGGCCAACGCAGGCGGTAGGTATTCGGCAGCGCGGCGGGCTCGATGCGGATGTCGGCCACGCCGATGCTGGCGAAATGGTCGCGCAGCGCCCGGATGCCGGCCTGCGTCGTATAGCTTTTCTCCTCCGGGTTCTGCGCGGTGGATCCCTCCACCGTGCGCCAGTGGTACAGCACGCGCGGGACGTGCACCACCTCCGCGTCCTTCAGGTGCGGCAGGCAGCGCAGCAGCAGGTCCTGGTCCTGGCTTCCTTCGACGCCGGCGCGGAAGCCGCCGATCTTCTGGAGCAGGCTGCGGCTGTACACGCCGAGGTGCGACACGTAGTTCTGCGCGTAGAACAGGTCCGGGTTCCAGCCGCTCTTGAAGTGGGGGTCGACGCGGTCGCCGTTCTCGTCGAGCTTGTCCTCGTCGCTGTACAGGACCTGCACGCCGGGATGGCGGTGGATGGCTTCGGCCATGAACAGGAGGGCGTGTTCCGCCAGCTTGTCGTCGTGGTCGAGCAGCGCGACGTATTCGCCGGTGGCAAGTTCGAGCGCCGAATTGGAAGCGCGCGAAATGTGTCCGTTCTGGGTGCGATAGCAGACCTTCACGCGCGCGTCCCGGGCTGCATATTCGCGCAGGATTTCCCGCACGTGCGACTGCGTCGACGCGTCGTCGGCGATGCACAGCTCCCAATTCTCATAGCTCTGCGCAAGGACGGATTCCAGGCACGCACGCAGATGTCCCACCGCGGGGTTGTACGTGGGCACCACCACCGAGAATTTCGGCTTCGGGTCGATGTCCTGAAGCATGTACTTCAGGGCGACCTCGTCGGGCAGGCTGGGGACTTCGATCTTCTCGATCCACTCGCCATAGCTCATCGCCGCCTCGCCCGTGGACGTGAACGTCGCGCCGTAGCGGTCCAGGAGCAATTCGTCCAGCGGCGTTTCCAGGGCCCTGGATTGCGCCTTCAGGCGCCGGAGCATGTCGGCGCGCGTTCCACCGCGGAATTCATCGTCGTGGTTCTGCAGCCGCTTGAGCATGCGGTCGCGGGCGAACCAGCTCCATACGGGCGCGAAGTGGAGTTTTGCAACCGAGAACCGCGCCTTGCGTTCCATCGGGTCGAACCGGATCTGGACGGGAACCGGGTCGAAGCGCAGCAGCCTCTTGGCCACCACGCCCGAGCGGAACGGCAGCAGCGCGGTGGCGGTTTCCGTGTAGCCGGAGCCATAGTCCATGTAGAACTTCGCGGCGCCCGCATTCACTTCCGAATGGATCAGGACCTCCACCATGTACCAGCCCGGGCGCAACTTCTGGAGGCCGCTGACGTTGAAGTGGGGATCGCGGTCGGTCGCCATCCAGGCGTAATCGGTGTCCAGTGGCGCGACGCCGCTGACCGGCACGAGCTGGCCGGCATTGCCGCCCCGGCCTCCGAGCCTTTCATACACGTCGGCCTGCGCGGAGATGCGCGGCGCTTGCGACAGGGCCTTCAGCGTGCACCCGGGCAGCTCGAAAGCCATCGGCTTGTCACAGGGCCGCAGGCGCACCGCGATGCAGTCTTCCGGCACGAACACGTTCAGGCGCGACGGCGTCCGCGTGCCCTGCGGCACCTCGAGCTCGAGGCTTTCCCGGCCCCTGGCGGCGGTGTCGAATGTCAGGCGCATCGTGCATGCCTCGGGCATGGACGCTTCCAGCTCCAGCGTGTGCCATCCCTTCAGGCCGCTCCACGCACGTCCCGGCTCGAGCAGGAATTCCGGCTCCGTGCCTTCCGCCCGCCATCCTTGCTTCGTCCGTGCCAGCTGCGCCATGGGGATGACGTCCACGCGCCGAGGAGCGCCCACACGCCAGGCCAGGTCCTTCAGGGCGCGCACGGGCCGGCCGGCCACGCCCGCCAGCGACTTCCTCTGGCGAGCCGCACGGTGTCCGAGCATCGCGCTTTGCGCCTGCAGGCGCGCTGCCACCGCCGTGATGTTCTCGATGTGCACGTCCTTGTCGTGCACGGCCTGCAGCAGCCGCTCGCCTTCCTGCTGCAAGCGGGCGATTTCGCTCGTCGCGTGGGCCAGCTCCGCGGTCGCCACGCCAAGTTCCCCGCCGACCCTGCCGAGTTCCGCAGTCGCCGCTCCGAGCTCCGCCGTCGCCTTGGCGAGCTCGCCGCCGACCCTGCCGAGTTCCGCGGACTGCTGCGCCAGCGTCGCGTCCTGTTCGGCGACGCGCGCGTCTCGCGCTGCAACGATCGTCTCGAGATTGCCGATGTGCACGTCCTTGTCATGGACCTGCTGGCGCAACTGGCCGGCATCCGCTTGCAAGGCCGCGTGGGTGAGCGTCAGCTGCTCGTAGCCCAGCCTGGTGGCGGCAAGGGCGGCCTCGATGTTGCCGATGTGGACGTCCTTGTCATTCACCAGGCCGGCGAGGCGCGCGACTTCCGCTTCGCTGGCGCCGAGGCGCTCCCCGAGGCCGGCATTCTGCGCATTGATCGCCTCGATGTTCCCGATGTGCACGTCCTTGTCGTGCGCGATGCCTGCGAGCCGCGCGATTTCCGCTTCGTTCGCGACGCTGATCCGTGCAAGCTCTCGTTCGATATGGCCGATGTGCACGTCCTTGCTGTCGACGAGTCGCTGCAGCTCCGCGAGCTTCTCTGCCTCGTCACCGGCAAACGCGAACACGCGGGGCAAGTCGTCGAAGCGGCCCGCGAGTTCGCGGACCAACCCCTGCGTCTCGGGCGAGTCCAGGCTGGCCCCCTGGCGGGCGACCTTGCTCAGGGCCAGGAACAGGTCCCTGACCGCAGCCGGCACGCGCGGATCCGCGGCGCTGTCCTCGGGCTCGAATGCGGAGTGCCGCATGCCCTCGTCGATGAACTCGCTTTCGAAAGCTGCGACGGCGCTTTCGTCGAGTTTCCGCTGAAGCCCCAGGGCCTGGGCCATTCGGCGGATTTCAGGAGCGGGCGCCTGGATCAGCTGGTCGTAGTCGACCACCACCCTGGACATGCCTTCGGTCAGACGCACGCATGGCAGCATGTGCACCAGCCACAGGTAGCACGCCTTCTGGAAGTCCATCCGGTCGCGCTTTTCCAGCGACTTCGCAACGCTCAAGGGATTGCGCAACGCGAGGACGTACGACGGCTCCAGGCCCAGGTCCTTGAACAACGGCTGCCAGAAAGGCAGCAGCCTGCACGTGCGAGGGTCCTTGAAGCCGAAGATCCGGTTGTTTTCAAGGCGATCGCGCAGGACGGAAATCGCCCGCAGTCGCAGGGCTTCCACCTCGTCGGAGCCGAGGTCCGCGGCGCCGATCGGCGCAAGGGACCGCCAGTCGTCGCCGAACGCCTTGAGGAGGTCGATATTGATCGCATTGATCTCGACGTCCTCGAAGAAACCCTTCTCGTTGTTGCCGGGCGCCGGCGGCATCAGCTGGTCGCCCAGGCCCACGCCCATGGTTTCGAGCGCGTGGGTGATGGCGCTCGTGCCGCTGCGGTGCATGCCGAGCACGACCACGACCTTCTTTTTCCCGGTGTTCATCCCGATTTCTTCCTGTATTCCGTCAGCGCGTCCTTCACGTCGTCGAACCAGTGCGCACGCCCCTCGTGGATGAAGATGCCGGCTTGGCAAAACTGGCGCAGCATGCCCTCGGAGTGGGACACCATGATGATGCTGGCATGGTCCGCCAGGTTCTTGAACGCATTGCGCGCCTTGGCCTTGAACGCCGCGTCGCCCACCGCCGTGACTTCGTCCGAGATGTAGATGTCGAAGTCGAACGCGAGCGACAGGGCGAACTGCAGGCGCGACCGCATGCCGGACGAGTAGGTCTTGATCGGCTCATCGAAGGCCTCGCCGATCTGCGCGAAGTCCTGGATCTGCTTCAGCCGCTCAGCGATGTCGTCCTCGTGCCCGTGCACGCGGCACAGGAACTTGGCGCTCTGGCGGCCGGTGAGCGAGCCCTGCAGGCCGCCGCCGTAGCCCATCGGCCAGGACACCCGGCAATGGCGCTCCGCCCGCCCTCGCGTGGGCATGTCCACCCCGCCGATGATGCGCAGGAGCGTGGACTTGCCGGCGCCGTTGGCGCCCACGAGCCCGACACTCACCTTGGTCGGGATGACGAGGTTCACGCCCTTGAGCACCCACTTGCCGGGTCCGTGGTCGGTCTGGTATCGCTTGTAGACGTCGTCGACGATGATCATCTCGTCACCAGCTTGTGCGCAAAGACGCGGTGCAGTGCCAGTCCCAGGACGATCAGCACGAGGGCGAACCCATAGATGTACGGGATGTCGGTCTCGGGTGCGCCGTGGTAGTGCGCCGCGAAGGCCTTCCGGGCGCCCTCGACGCCGTGTGCCAGCGGGTTGAGCATCACCCATTCGCGGTACGGTGGGGGCACGCTCGCGATCGGGAAGATCACGCCCGAGATGAAGTACAGGGGCGTCATCACGAAGTTGACCAGCTTGCCGAACTCGGGCGCCAGCTCGACCACGATCGACATGGTCGTCGCGAAACCGATGCCCAGCAGCCACATGCCCAGGAACACCGCCATCACGGTGATCGGGTCGTCGGGAACGGCATCGACCCCGAAGAAGACCGCCGCGGCCATGACGGTGAGGGTGACCACCACCACCAGCACCCCTTCCAGCAGCGCCCGCGTCAGCACGGCGTCGATCGGCTTGACCTGCCGGTAGGTGAACAAGGCGTGGTTGGAATTCACCGCCTGCATGCTCTGCGACGCGGTGCGCCGGAACGCCATGAAGCTCAGGACGCCGATCATGATCCACGCCGCCGTGGCGATTCCGCCGATATGGCGGATCCGGACGACGGTGAAGATGACCATCATGTACGCGATGTGGAACGAGGGCTCCGCCAACAGCCAGAACCACGCGCCACGGGACGAGAACAGGCGTGTCAGCGACTCCCGCAGCAGCAAGGCCGTCCAGACCGAGCGCGTGACCTCGAAGGACGTGCGCCGCGACGCGCCGAACTGCTTGCCGATCGGCATGTTGCGGGCGGCCGCCACCATCTGCGCGTTGTCGCCCCCGCCGGAGGGCGGGGGGGGCGGCGGCGGAGGGGGCCGTGGCGGTTTCGGTGGCCGCGGCGGCCGGGGCGGCTTGGGCGGGCGGGGAGGCCTCGGAGGCTTCGGCTCCGCCGGCGCAGCCGGCTCCGGCGCAGGCTCCGCCGGCCGCAGCGGGGCCGGCGTCGGCACTTCGAGCGGTTTGGGCGGCCCCGGCGGCTCCGGCGGCCCCGGCAGCGCGGTGGCCTCGGTTGTCACAGTCCCAGCACCACCTTGGCGGCCACGGCGATCTGGAAGAGGATCTGGCTCCAGTCCTTGATGATCTGGCGCGACTTGACGTCGATCTTCGGCAGCACCAGGATCTCGTCGCCCATGCGCATCGGCAAGGCGCCACCCCTCCTGCCCGTGATCTGCGAGAAGGTGCCGTCCCGGTGCGCGACCACGACGCGCGCCTGCTCGGCGTTCTGCGTATAACCACCCGCGCTCTGGATGTAGGCCTCCACGTCCAGCGCCGGCTGGAAGGCGATCGTATTGGGAAACAGCACCTCGCCGCTCACCAGCACCAGGCCGTCGAGCGTCGGAACCCGAATGACGTCACCGTTTTCCAGCAACAGCGCATCGCGCGTCGCCGCGGCTCCGATCACCACTTGGCCGTTGGGCTCGATGGTCTTGGCCCGCTCCACCCACTGCAGCAGCAGTTCGGCTTCTTCCTTGCGCAGACGTGCCTCGTCGCTGGTGCCGGAACGCGCGGTCAGCGCCGCGGCCTCCAGCGTCTTGAGCGAGGCGGCCAGCAGCATTTTCTGGCGGTCCTTCACGCTGGTGCGGAACAGCTGGATGCTGTCCCGGTCGGAGCGCTCGGAAAACTGCAGCTGCGACAGGAGCGTGCCCATCCGCACGCCGTACGGAAGCACGTACTCTTGAGGGCTGAGGTGCTCCCCTTCCACACGCACGGTGATCGTGCCCGGCTTCTTGTCCGCGGTGAATTCGAGTTCGTCACCGTCGCGCAGCAGCATGGACCCCGCCTCCGCCAGCTGGAAGTACTCCACGTTCTTGACGGAACCGGTATTGCGCACCACGCGCACGTGGGTCGCGGAGGGCAGCGGCTTGGCAATCGACGCGAGGTCGGCAACGGTCCTCTCGTTCCCGCTGAACTCGAAGCGCTTGGTGGTCTCGGCCAGCCCGCGGACCAGCACGGTCTGCTGGCGCGGCTGGACAAAGATCACGTCGCCATCGGCCAGCTGGATCAGCGGCATCACCCCGCGCAGCAGGAAGTCGTACAGGTTGACGGTCGCGCGGATCGTGGCGCCCCGCTTGACCTGCACCGCCAGGAAGGAACCACGATCCACGTCGATGCCGCCCGCCTGGTCCAGGAAATGCAGCATGCTGTCCATGCTGGTGCCGCTGTACAGGCCCGGCCGCACCACGTTGCCGCCGACGAAGATGCGCACCGGCTGCGCGGCCGCCAGGCTGGCGTAGGCGTTCACGTTCGAGCGGAACACGCGGCCGACGGCCACGGCCACCAGTTGCTGCAGGTCCTGGTTGCGCACGCCCATGACCCGGATCGGCCCGACGTTCGGGATGAAGATGTTCCCCTGGGGATCTACGGTCAGGGTCGCATCGAAATTGTAGGCACCCCACAACCGCACCTGCACCTGGTCACCGATCGCAACCACGTAATCCGGATTGAACCGCGTCGCCCCCTCGCGCGCGAAAGTGCCGGTGAACAGGTTCGCGCCAAAGACGTCGGTGCGCACCAGCAGGCCGGGATCCACCACTGGAGGAAGCACCGGCTTCGCCAGGGTCTGCGTCGACGCGGCCGGACCCGAGGTGCCAGGCGACGGGAACAATGCAGTGCCCGCCCCCGGCGCGGGCGTGGTCAGCGCGCGGAACACCGGGTAATCCGACTGGCTGGCCGGAGGCGCCTGGGAAGGAGTGGTGGTGGTGGTCGTCTGGGTCGTCGAGGACTGCGCATTCGCCGTCCACGCGGAGAGCAACAGGAGCACGCCCACGAAGAGCTGCCAGAATTTTTGACTCGTCATGACTTAATCCTTGTGGTCCCGAACGATCGCCACCAGCAGATTGCCCACGCCGGCCAGCAGCAGCACCAGCAACATCAGCAGCGCCGTGTTGTAGATGCGGCGCGGCTCCACTGCGTATTCGGGTTTCGTGGGGGTCTGGATCACCGAGACTTGCTTGACGGTGCGGGTGGCCTCGACCCGCCCGGATTCCAGCGCCGTCAGCGACGTCTTGTACATGTCCTGCACGAACGTGGCTTCCATCTCGAGCCGCTGGAATTCCTCGACCGTCCGGTTCAAGCCCCTGCCGCTCGGCGCGGTGAGCTTCGCCCTTTCCATGTCGGCCTGCCGGTTCAGCGCGTCGATCTGCTGGTCGAGCTGGACGATGTTGGGATGGTTGGCGACCAGGTAGGACTGCAGCGCGCGCCGCTGGGTCTCCAGCTCCGAGCGCTGGGCCTCCAGCCGCGCCACGACGCCGGAGATCGACGTCGCCGTTTCCTGCGGGGACACGAGCCCCTTGCGGTTCTGGTACTCCAGCAGCGCCTGCCGCGCGCGCATCGCGCGCTGGCTCACGTTGGTCACCTGCTGCTCGAGGAACGTCACCTGGCGCTGCGCCAGCTCCTGCGCGATCCGGTTCATGAAGCGCTCGCCTTCGCTGACCAGGCCCTGGGCGATGGCATGGGCCTTGGCGGCGTCGTAGGCCTGCGCCTTGATCACGACGACGCCGGTGAATTCGTCCATCTCGACGCTGACGCGGGACAGGTAATACTGGTGGAAGCGCTCCTGCGCGCCGCTGGCGAACCAGAAGCGCGAAAAGGGGTCGCGGCTGCCGTCGCTGAAATGCTTCCGCAGGCCCAGTTCCTGGTCGAGCTTCTTGCTCATGTCCATCGACAGCAGGAAATCCCGCAGCAGCAGCTGGTCCGACTTGTTGGGTGCGGTCCCACCGAGCAACGACGACATGTCGAAGGTCGGCGTGCCCGCCAGCTCGCTTTTCTGCACGATCACGTGCGCCTCCGACACGAAACGGTCGGATGCGAAGAACAGCCAGTAGGGTGACCCGATCGCGATGACCAGCAGCCCCGCGGCGAAGATCGGGCGGCGCAGGATGGCCTTCCACGCTCTCTTGAGGAAAGGCTCCCTGATCGGTACTTTTACCGCCCGCCCCTTGGGCTCGACGGCTTGCCGCGGCCGTTCGGCCTCTGGCGCAGTCACTGTGTCCATGTCCCGCCTTGAATCATTTCTTGTCTTGTGGGCTGGAGTCGATGCCGCCGCCGGACGTTCGTCCGGCGACCGGATGCCCAGCAGCGCCTCCAGCGATTCAGCTGAAGACCTCGGCCTCCCGCAAACCCCTTGCCGCCGCATCCTTGGCGGAGAGTGACGGCGCCGTGATCCCACCGGCTGCCAGCGGCCACTCCACCCCGATGGCGGGGTCGTTCCAGGCGATGCAGCGTTCGTGCTCCGGCGCGTAGTATTCCGTGGTCTTGTAAAGAAAGTCCGCGGAGTCGCTCAGGACGACGAAGCCGTGGGCAAAGCCCGCCGGCACCCACAGCTGGTGCTGGTTCTGCTCCGACAGTTCCGTGCCCACCCAGCGCCCGAAATGGGGCGAGGAGCGGCGCACGTCCACCGCGACGTCGAACACGGCGCCGCGCACCACCCGCACCAGCTTGCCCTGGGGCTGCTTCAACTGGTAATGCAGCCCGCGCAGCACGCCGCGCGCGGAGCGCGAATGATTGTCCTGCACGAACTGCACGTCCAGGCCGGTCGCCTGCTGGAAGGCGCGCTGGTTGAAGCTTTCCAGGAAGAAACCGCGGGCGTCGCCGAACACCTTCGGCTCCAGCAGCATGACTTCGGGGATGGCAAGGCGGGTCGCCTTCATCGCGCGCTCCGCGGCTCGCGCAGGATGCGCGCGAGGTACTTGCCGTAGTTGTTCTTCTTCAGCGGTTCGGCCAGGCGCTCGAGTTGCGCATCGTCGATGAAGCCGGCGCGCCAGGCGAGCTCCTCCGGGCAGGCGATCTTCAGGCCCTGCCGGTGCTCCAGCGTCGCGATGAACTGGCCGGCCTCCAGCAGGCTCTCGTGCGTGCCGGTGTCGAGCCAGGCGTAACCCCGCTGCATGATCTGCACCGACAACTGGCCGCGGTCCAGGTAAGCCTGGTTCACCGCGGTGATTTCCAGCTCGCCACGGGCGCTGGGCTTCACCGACTTGGCGATGTCCACGACGTCGGCGTCGTAGAAATACAGGCCCGTGACGGCATAGTTGCTCTTGGGCTGCGCCGGCTTTTCCTCGATGCTGATGGCCCGGCCCTGGGTATCGAAGTCGACCACGCCATAGCGCTCCGGATCCTGCACGTGGTACGCGAAGACGGACGCGCCCGTTGCCTTGGCGTCCGCGTCGCCCAGCAGCGCGCCGAGGTCGTGCCCATAGAAGATGTTGTCGCCCAGCACCAGCGCGCTGGGGGAATTGCCGACGAAGCGCTCGCCGATGATGAAGGCCTGCGCCAGGCCGTCCGGGCTGGGCTGCACCTCGTACTGCAGGTTCAGGCCCCACTGGCTGCCGTCGCCCAGCAGCTGGCGAAAGCGCGGCGTGTCCTCCGGCGTGCTGATCACCAGGATGTCGCGGATGCCCGCCAGCATCAACGTGCTGAGCGGGTAATAGATCATCGGCTTGTCGTACACCGGCAGCAACTGCTTGCTCACGGCCAGGGTGGCGGGGTGCAGCCGGGTGCCGGCTCCTCCCGCAAGGATGATGCCTTTGCGTCGGGTCATAGGGGTCAGAGGGTTTCTTCCAGCATGCGCGCCACACCCTGCTCCCAGGGCGGGAGCGTCAGGTCGAAGGCGGCCCGGAAGCGCGCCGTGCTCAACCGCGAATTATGCGGTCGCCGGGCCGGCGTGGGAAAAGCGCTGGTCGGGACCGCTTCGACCTGGTCGGGCCCTGCCTTGAGGATCTGCCCGCGCTGCTGCGCTTTCGCCAGGACGAAGCGGGCATAGCCGTTCCACGTGGTTTCGCCCGCCGCCGCGACATGGTAGATGCCGGCCTTGTCCGGCTGCGCCAGCAGGCCGGGCAGGGCTTGGGCCGTGAGGTCCGCCAGCAGGTCGGCTCCCGTCGGGGCGCCGACCTGGTCGTCGATGACGGTCAGGCGGTCCCGCTCGCGGGCCAGCCGCAACATGGTCTTGGCGAAGTTGCCGCCACGCGCGCCGTAGACCCAGCTGGTTCGCAGCACCAGGTGCAGCGGCTGTGCGGCGGCAATGGCCTGTTCGCCTTGCAGCTTGGTCCGGCCGTACACCGACAGCGGACCGGTGGCGTCGTCCTCGCGCCAGGGGCGCGTGCCGCTGCCGTCGAAAACGTAGTCGGTGGAGTAATGCACGATCGCCGCGCCGACGGCTCGCGCCGCCTCTGCGATGGCGCCCGGTGCCAGTGCATTGACCGTTTGGGCGAGCTGCGGCTCGCTTTCGGCCTTGTCGACCGCGGTGTACGCAGCCGCGATCACCACCGCATCCGGCCGCACCGTGCGAACCGTGCGCGCCACGGCCGCCGGATCGCGGAAGTCACCGGCCAGGCCACCTTCGTCCGGGCCGGAGCCGAGCGCCACCAGCTCGCCCAGCGGGGCGAGGCTGCGTTGCAGCTCCCAGCCAACCTGGCCGTTGCGGCCGAACAGCAGTATCTTCACGAAGCCTCTCAGGCCGCCTGCGCGTACTGGGTCGCGATCCACTCGCGATACGCGCCGCTTTGCACGCGCTGCACCCAATCGCCGTGGGCCAGGTACCACTGCACCGTCTTGCGGATTCCCGTGTCGAAGGTTTCCTGCGGCTTCCAGCCGAGTTCGCGCTCGATCTTGCGGGCGTCGATGGCGTACCGGCGGTCGTGCCCCGGCCGGTCCTTCACATAGGTGATCTGCCCGGCGTAGCTGGCGCCGTCGGCGCGCGGCTGGAGCTGGTCGAGCAGGCCGCAGATGGTCTGGACGATCTCGATGTTCGGCTTTTCGTTCCAGCCGCCCACGTTGTAGACCTCGCCCACCCGGCCTGCCTGGAGCACCCGGCGAATCGCGCTGCAATGGTCGCCCACGTAGAGCCAGTCGCGGATCTGCTGGCCGTCACCGTACACCGGCAGCGGCTTGCCGGCCAGGGCGTTGACGATCATCAGCGGGATCAGCTTCTCGGGAAAGTGATAGGGCCCGTAATTGTTCGAGCAGTTGGTGGTGAGGACCGGCAACCCGTAGGTGTGGTGATAGGCCCGCACCAGGTGGTCGCTGGCCGCCTTGCTGGCGGAGTAGGGGCTGTTCGGTTCGTACTTGTTCTGTTCGGTGAACGCCGGGTCCGCTGCGGACAGCGAACCGTAGACTTCGTCGGTCGAGACGTGCAGGAAACGAAAGTCCTGCTTCGCCGCGCCCTCCAGGCCGCTCCAGTACGCGCGCACTTCCTCCAGCAGCCGGAAGGTGCCGACCACGTTGGTCTCGATGAAGGTGCCCGGAGCGTGGATCGACCGGTCCACGTGCGATTCGGCGGCAAAGTTCACCACGGCGCGCGGCTGGTGGCGCGCCAGCAGCTCGCCCACCAGCTTCTGGTCGCCGATGTCGCCCTGGACGAAGACGTGCCGCGCATCGCCTTGCAGCGATCGCAGGTTTTCCAGGTTGCCCGCGTAGGTCAGCTTGTCGAGGTTGAGGACCGGTCCGCCGCCCGCGGCAATCCAGTCCAGGACGAAGTTGGAGCCGATGAAGCCCGCTCCGCCGCTCACGAGAATCATAGAAGCCTCTCTGAAGGGTGCGCCAAGGCGTCACCGCCACCCCGGATTATGTCATCCGTGTGTAAGCACCCCCTCCTACCGGGCCATCGGCCTGCCAGCCGAGCCGTGGAGCGGGAAAGTCCTGATGCACCGCGGTTGGGCAGGCCGGTACATTACGCCCACTCGCAGTGCGCCCAGGCGGCGCACGATGACGAGGGCTCGAGGAGACAAACCCCCCAAGAATACGAGCAGATGACGGTGGCCCTCATGTGAGGGCCACACCCTCCAAGGCGCCGCTCTGCGGCGCTTTTTCTTTGGCCACGCCGCGCCGGGAGGCATCCCTGGCGAATGCCACAATGGCCGCAATGGAGTTGCTGCTGGTGACGCTGGCCTCGGCGCTGGCCGGGTTCGTGGATGCGATCGTGGGAGGCGGCGGGCTCATCCTGGTGCCCGCCCTCTTCGCGGTGTTCCCCACCACCCATCCGGCCACCCTCCTGGGCGTCAACAAGAGTGCCTCCCTCTGGGGCACGGCCATCGCGGCCACCAGCTACGCCCGCCGCGTGGACCTGCCCTGGGCCAGCCTGCTGCCGGCCGCGGGCGCGGGCTTCCTCGGCGGCTTCGCTGGCGCCTGGGCCGTCACGGTGGTCTCGCCGGTTTTCCTGCGCAAGCTCCTGCCCCTGGTGCTGCTGGGCGTGCTGCTCTACACGCTGGCCCGCAAGGACCTGGGGCGCGACCATGCGCCGGCGCTGCAGGGCCGCATGCAGACCCTCGCGGCCTGCATCATCGGCGCGCTGCTCGGGTTCTACGACGGCTTCTTCGGTCCGGGGACCGGCAGCTTCTTCGTCTTCCTGTTCGTGCGGGTGCTGGGGTTCGACTTCCTGCATGCGTCCGCCTCGGCCAAGCTGGTCAACACGGCCACCAACCTGGCCGCCCTCATCCTGTTCGCGCTGAAGGGCCACGTCTGGTGGCATTACGCAGCGGCCCTGGCGGTGTCCAACATCGCGGGCAGCCTGCTGGGCACCCACCTGGCGCTCAAGCACGGCGCATCCTTCGTGCGGGTGGTGTTCATCTTCGTGGTCAGTGCCCTCATCCTGAAGACGGGCTACGACGCCTTCCTGCGCTAGCGTCCGCGGCAGATAATGGGCCGATGGACGACATCGTTCGCCAGGCCATGGCCAAGTGGCCCAACGTCCCGCACTGCTACGGCTGGCTGGGGCTGGACGACCGCGGCAACTGGTACATGCGCGATGACCGGGTGCAGGCGGCCGGGCCCTTCCCCGTGGCCAAGGGCTCGCTGCTGCGCCACGAAAAGCTCATCGACTTCATCCAGCGCAACTACGGCCGCGACGACGCCGGCCAGTGGTACTTCCAGAACGGGCCGCAGCGGGTGTACGTGGAGCTGCAGGCCACGCCGTGGATCTGGCGCGTGGCAGCCGACGGCTCCATCGCCAGCCACACCGGCCAGGCGGTGCGGATGCAGCGCTGCTTCGTCGATGAAGCCGGGCGCGTCTACCTCGAGGCCGACCTGGGCTTCGGGCTGGTCCACACGCAGGACATGCTGCAGGCATCGGACGCCGTCGAATCGGGGCGCTGGACGCCGACGGAGGTACGGGCGGCCGACCTTCCGGGGCGTTTCGGCTACGTCACCAGTCCCGCCGCCCTGGCGGCGGCCTGACGAAAAAAAGCCGGCCCATGGCCGGCTTTCCCTTGCGCACCGCAGTGCTTACTTGACCGTGCCGACCATGTAGTCGACCGCGGCCTTGATGTCCGCATCCGGGGCGGGGCTGCCCCCCTTGGGCGGCATGGCGCCCTTGCCCTTGAGGGCGGAGGCGTGCAGCGCAGGCAGGCCTTGCGCCAGGCGCGGCGCCCAGGCGGCCTTGTCGCCGATCTTGGGAGCGCCGGCAACGCCGGCGCCGTGGCAGACGAAGCAGGCCTGCTTGTAGACCGCTTCACCGTTGCCGGCCGCAGCAACGGCCGGTCCGGCGGCGGCGGGTGCGGCAGCGGCAACCGCAACCGGAGCCGCCGCGGGTGCGGCAGCAGCGACGGGCGCGGCCATGGGGGCTGCCGGCGCCGCGGCGGTCGCGCCCGGGGCAGCGGCGGCGGTCGTCGCCGGCGCGGCCGGCGCAGCGGGCTCCGCGAACTTCGCCCCGGCGCTGTTGGCCATATAGGCTACCGCGCGCGCGACTTCCACGTCGTTGAAGTCACCGCCGGCCTGTGGCGGCATCGCGCCCTTGCCCTTCAACGCGGACTGGACGAGCGCGTCGAAGCCGGTCTTCAGGCGGTTGGCCCACGACGCCGCGTCGCCCAGCTTGGGAGCGCCGGCCACGCCAGCCGTGTGGCAAGCCGTGCACTGCGCCTTGAAGACTGCTTCGCCGTTGGCCAGCGGCCGGTTGGCATCGCGAATCTCGACCGAGCCGACCTTGCGGATGCGCTCGGCCACGCCGCGCTCGAGATCCTGCGCGGTGACCCCTCCGAGCACGTACTTGTCGATGGTGCCGCCACCGGCAGGCTTGTTCTCGGCGGCAACGTATGCGACCAGCGCAATGATCGCGAAAACCGGGACCAGGAAGGAGAACAGCACCGCGATCAGCAGCTGCTTGGGGGTCTTGATCGGGCCGGTGTGGGCTTCTTCGAGCGAGTCGCTCATGGTGTCCTCAGCGTATTCGGTGTTTTCGGGAACAACCGGCGATTATAGTCAGCGCCCCTGGCCGACCCGCCCCGCACACCTCACCCTGGCCCGCCTCAGGTTGCCTTGCCGGAAGGCAGCAACCGGTCGTACTCCTTCTTGACGACCGCGTAGCACTCGCACGTCCGCTCCTCGAGACCCGCGCGGTCCAGGACGGTGATGTGGCCGCGCGAGTAGCGGATCAGCCCTGCCGCCTGCAGCTTCAGCGCGGCGTCCGTCACGCCTTCCCGGCGCACCCCCAGCATGTTGGCTATCAATTCCTGCGTCATGCGCAGCTGGTTTCCCTCCAGGCGGTCCAGGCTGAGAAGCAGCCAGCGGCAAAGCTGCTGGTCCAGGGAGTGGTGGCGGTTGCACACCGCGGTCTGCGCCATCTGCGTGATGAGCGCTTGCGTGTACCGCAGCAAAAGGTGCAGCACCGGCCCCGCGCGATCGAACTCCTTCTTCATGACATCGGCGGCCAACCGGAAGCCGCGGCCGGCGCTTTGCACGACTGCCCGGCTGGGCGTCGTTTCGCCACCCATGAAAAGCGACACCCCGACCAGCCCTTCGTTGCCCACCACCGCGATCTCGGCCGATGCGCCGTCCTCCATCACGTACAGCAGCGAGACGATGGAATCGATGGGGAAATAGACGTGCGCCAGCGAGAGGCCGGACTCGTACAGGACGCGTCCCAGAGGCAAGTCCACTTCTTCGAGCATGGGCGCCCAGCGCTGGTACTCCGCCGCGGGAAGGGAAGCCAGCAAATGGTTGCGACGAGGGTCGAGTGAGGAAGACATGGGACCCCGGAAGTGCCGTCCAGTATAGGTGCGCTTTCGCACTCTGTCCGTTTCCGCACACAACCATCGCGCGTCAGCGTTGCCCTGCGGACGGCCCTTCCTCCATTTGTGTGCCAGCGCACGGACAAGCCCGGATTGCTCCGGCATGCTGGCGCGTCGAAGACTTTCATGACGCTCACCGCCCTGTTCCCCATGCTGCGACACTGCCCGATGGCGGAGGAGTTCCCGTGCGCGATTTCCTGATCAACAACCGGGACGAGCTGATCGTCCGGTGCCAGCACAAGGTCGCGCAACGTGCGGCCCGTTCGGCCACCCCGCTCCAATTGGAGCACGGCATCCCGCTGTTCCTCGACCAGCTGATCCGCACGCTGCGAGCGGAGAACAGCGCACGCCCGGACGACAGCCTGAGAATCTCCGGGGCGGCGGGAGGCGACGCGAAGCTGCTATCGGAAATCGGCGTCACCGCCACTGCCCATGGCGAGGAGTTGCTTCGGCTCGGGTTCACGGTGGACCAGGTCGTTCATGACTACGGCGATCTGTGCCAGGCCGTCACCGACCTTGCGTTCGAGCGCGATGCGGCGTTCCATGTCGAGGACTTCCGCACGCTGAACCGGTGCCTTGACAATGCCATCGCCGATGCGGTGACCGAGTTCAGCCGGCTGCGGGAGACGGCAGTGATCGGCCAGGAACTTGCCGCGTCGAACGAGCGGCTCGGGTTCCTCGTCCACGAGCTGCGGAACGCGATCGGCACGGCGACCCTCGCGGTGGGCGCCCTCGAGCTGAGCAACCTCCCGCTGAACAGCGCCACCGGCGCCGTCCTGAAGCGCAGCCTGGCGGCGGTGACGTCCCTGGTGCAACATGCGTTCGACACCGTGCGCGGCAACCTGGTCGTGGAACGACCGGTTTTCGGCCTTGCCGGGTTCATCGAGGACGCCAAGCATGCGGCGAAGCTCGATGCGCGGATCGCACGCTGCGAGTTCGCGGTGGACGATGTCGACCCTTCGCTCGGGATCCGCGGGGACCGGCTCCTGCTGCAGGGCGCCTTGGCCAACCTGGTCCAGAACGCCTTCAAGTTCACGCACGAGGGCACCGTGGTCACGCTGAAGGCCTTCGCGGCCGGCCCTCACATCCGCATCGAAGTCGCCGACCATTGCGGCGGGCTGCCCAAGGGGAGCGCGGAGGAGATGTTCACGCCCTTCCGCCAGCGCAGCGCCGACCGATCGGGCCTGGGCCTCGGCTTGTCCATCGCAAGACAGAACATCGAGGCGGAATCAGGAACGCTGAGCGTGCAGGACCTTGCCGGCATCGGCTGCGTGTTTTCGATCCGCCTGCCGCGGCACGCGTTCGGGGATACCGTCAGCCAGTGAGGTTCTCGCGCCCTGGCAAGTCGCCGAGATGCGCCAGCACGCTCTGGATGCCCTCGCCGGACCGGCGTCCTGCCGCGGCACTTTCGTCGCGAAGCGTGGCGTTCTCCCGCTCCGCCACTTTCAGCAGGTCGGTCACGACCTCAAGTTCCTTCACCGCGTCCTGCAGTTGCCCTTCCACCTGCAGGTTCTGCACGAGCGCTGCTTCCACGGTTTCCTTGGTGGGCTCGCTGTCGACCACCGCGTCCGCAAGCGCCTCATTGGCGTCGTGCAGGTTTTCCTTGGCCTGCTGGACGTCCCCGTGGACGGCCACCGCCTTGTCGTGCGCGACAGAGACCGATTGGCGGGGGTGTTTTGCGGACATCGCTCGATAGTAGTACATCGCTTCGCAGGGTCAATGTCCATTTTGCAAAGACCCTCGCCTTGCTCACCTGCTCAGCCAGGAAGGGGTGCGTGTGGCAAGCCAGTACAATCAAGCGCTCACGCGGCTGTAGCTCAGTGGATAGAGTATTGGCCTCCGAAGCCAAGGGTCGTGGGTTCGATCCCCGCCAGCCGCACCAATGAACATTGCCGTTTTCGAGACTCTTCAAGGCATTCTCTCAAACGCCATGTAAGCGTGGGTGTAAGCACCTTTCGCGAATGGATTTGACTCCGCTCGATGAGCCCCCGGCGCATGTTGAGCGAGTGGCCCGACGGGTTTCGCGTTCCGCGCCCTAACATGCAGTTCATCTCAATCGCCGAGGTGCTCCACACGCTCGCATCCACGGTGGATCTTCCCGAGAAGTGGCTAGATGATTGCCTGAAGCTTTCCGAGATTCCGGAGACTCGGACCCTGTTCGGACGTGAAATCTCGATGTTCGGACCTCTTGGTAAAGCCCCTTACCGTGCGCAGTTCGAATCGAGTTTTCGCCTGTCACAGGCAGCCGCACAACTGGACGCCGCACTGCACAACGCGTCGGAAAAGGCGGCAGGCCCAGTCTGGTACGACAAGCGACAGACGAACTACCCCAAGATCAGTTCCGGCGCACAAGAAGCGTACCTTCCGGTACTCGTGGACCTTGCTGGCCATTTCCCACGGCTGCTGGAAGCCCACCGTGCCGGAGATCTGGATCTAACAGGAAGATCTCAAAAGCCACTGAGTCGGTGGCACGAGTTCGACGCTCAACTGCGAGACCTGGTGGGTTTCGATGAGTCCGAAATTACGAAGCTTCTCGGTGTTGAGCGTAATCCTTCCGCGAGTGTCGATCACGCGGGAGCTGTTGCTGAAGGGGCTCCCGGCGACTCAGCAGCCACTGCACTGCCGCCGCCAGCAGCCCCAGTTGTTGCGCAGCTAAGTGCACCTCCGCGGCGTCTGCCCTTCCGGCATCCTGTTTCATTGAACGACCTTCTCAAGCTGACACTTTCGGAAGCCTTGAGCAGCATTCCTGTCGATTGCGCCGTTGAAAAAGAGCAGCGCAGATTCGTTCGCGACTTCGTTTGGGACCGTTTGACCGCGCTCGCTGGTTCTGACGAGAAGCCTTCATTCTTGGACGGGCTAGCGAAGAGCGGTGACATCAAGGTTCGAACTCCTGATGGGCAGGACACGTATCAATACGAGACGCTTCGGAGACGCGTTGATCGCGAGTTCAACAAGCGCAAGTGATCTGAATACCGACCCCCGTCGCCCGAACCAGCGACCGGGATCAAGACAGAGGGGGACCCCGTCGGACACGGCAAGACGAAGCCGGTCAAGGGATGGATTTCAATTCTTCACGCCGTCAAAGTACTAATCGCGGTAGGCGCCCGTCGAATCCAGTCCCGGGATTCAGCACCTCCGCGATTCAACTAGAAAGGTGTGCCATGAATGATCCAGAGGATCAACCCGAAGAATCCCAGTCCACGAACGACTTCGCTGACGACCTGGATATCAAGCCCCAGACCGTTCACAAACGGTATTGCTCCACGGGATCGTACTTCGGCATCCGTCCGTTGTTCAAGCTGCCCAATGGCCACTTGAGATGGCCGAAGAATCCGCTTGCAATCTTGAAGAAGACTGGCGTGAAGGCGCGGCGGAAGAAGGCGTCCGCGCCCATTGACGATGCCAGCTGGCCTGAGGCCTAGGTGCATCGAAATCCGTAGGCGACGCCTGCACCGCTCTGAAGACGTTCAGAAGCAACTACCGCCGCCGGCAAACCCGTAGATCGCGCGAGGGGCCCCTCGCCGGCAACCGGCATTCACTTCTTTCCATTTTCCCGTCCGAATCCCAAGTGGACTCGGGTGGAGTTGCTTTGCTCAAATTTCATGAACTCATTTTCATCTTCTCACTTCACCACCCCAAGTCATGCATACCAGATGGTGAAAGGCCGCCGGGCCGATGCTATTAACTACCTGATCACGCAGGGCGTGAATCCAGCGTCCGCCGGTGCCCAGCTGTGCGCGCAGGGAACGATCGTCACCCAATACCTTGCCAACATCAGCTGGCCGAACGGGCAGACCGTGGTCCCGGGCTGCCCGACCATTCATGTCCAGGAATCCAGTGACGGAAAGTCCCTGCTTGCGCAGCTGACCACGGCCCCCATCAAGCACTACATAGAGACATTGGAATTTGAAGGCCTACCAGTGGTAGGCGAAGTTCAAGCGAAGAATCCGTTTGCGCTGATCGAGGACGCAACGCGGGAAGCGGTGATCGACGCGATGACCGAAGCCCAAACGGTGACGCTGCTCACGACCGAGGGATCGATGGTCCTTCCGCTCATGCGAAAGTCCGCTTCTACGCTGGTCAAGCTTGTCGATGGCGAAGGCCTGGACCATGCGCGTCGCGGCGAGGGACGTATCTCCATCGGAACGGAGAAGCGCTTTTCTATCCACGCCCAGACCCAGGATGGTCCATTCAAGACGCACGCGCGACACCTGCGAACAGACGACGCCGGAACGGGGCTTCAGAACCGAACTGGGTTTTCTTATACGCCCCCGTCACTGCCGAGGGTCGCACCCGGTAGCTTCGATCCCTCACATGCTTCTCTCCGCGCTTGCATTGTCCGTGGTATGGAGCTCGTCAACGAGACGATCAAGCAAGTCCGGACCAAGGCCGTCCGCCCGAAACTGCGCCTTACCAAGGAAGCGAACGACTGCCTGCAGCATATGGCGATCCAGTCGCGCCAGGCCGCGCAGAGCTACCCCCCTTTCCTGCGTACTTATCTTTCGCGCCATGCTGAGCGTGCGCTGCGCGAGGCCGGCTCTCATCACCTCTTTGAATACGGCATTCAAGGCGAAATCACGCTCGCCACCATGCAGATGGCGGACCGCTTCAGCGCAGATAGTTTCAACGCGTTCTGCGTGCTGACCGACGAACAGCCTAAGCTGACGAAGCAAGAGGACAACGCCCTCACTCTCGAAAGCCTCATTTATGCCCAAGCCATCTACTTTGGGCCACGTCTCTCCGTCACCAAGCTCAGGTCTTTGACGGTCAACATCGGATTGACAAAGGGCCAGTTCAACGCCGCCCTGCCCCTCCTCTGCATCCAAGGCAAGGTCTACGTCGAACGCGACTGGCTTTACTACGTGCCGCTGATGGCCAACGGCTGGCCCCGTCTCAGCAGTTGAGGAGAACCGACGATGCACCACTTTATTCCGCCGCTCGGGTCGTACATGCTGGAAGACACCGCTGGTCAGACCACCATGTTCTCGCTACCAAATGCAGACATTTCGGCCGCACATCAGTTCATGCGGCTGGTACTCCGTACCCGCCAACAGCCGATGGAGCAGGACGCCCGTCGCCGTTGGTTTCGCACTGCACTGGGACAGCACGAGTTCTTGATATGCAGGTACTCGAACATGGACGTCCCGCATCTGAAACTTGAGCCACAACTGAGGCTTTTCCTGCAGGTCTACGCCTCCCGCCGCGCGCTGATGCGCGATGGCTCACGGATCGAATCCGATTGGGAGCTGACGTGCTCCTTCACCGAATTCATCAGCCACCTTCGCCATGCGGCGCACGCCGGCGGGGTGAAAAAGCAGCAAGCGGATTGGGAGAGCACCTTTCGCAAGAACACAAGCCGAATGCGGTCGTTGGAGCGCGCGTGCTTCCGCGCCTCGACTTTTGTGACCGTCGTTCCTGCGCATTTCGTGCTCAAGGAATGGATCTTGAGCCCAGGAGAGGTCACGTCGCACATCCCGCCGACACCCACCGGGAGCACGCCGCGGAATCCCCGCATCGCGGGAGTCTACGACCAAGGACACCGCGTGGGTTTCGACGACTTGCGAGTGGCCAGGCAGCGCTTCTTTGCCAAGCTGAAAGGGCGTACGTCGCTCAATGCGAAGTTGCTGACGTACGCGTGGCGGATGAATTTCGCCCCTGTTGCGGGATACCACATGCACGCGGTCTTCTACTTCGCGGCCGTGCCAACGGCTGACTCGTTCGCGCTCTGGCAGGGCCTAGAACAGCTCTGGACTTCGGTGACCCAGGGCTGCGGCTCGTTCTCGCGAACCGCAGCCTGCACCGCGGACGACATGTTCCGCCGTGGGTTCGGCCTGATTCACGCGACGGATGCAGCAAAGCGCCAGAACTACCGGAGGCTGACGGGCCTCCGGCTCCCCCCGCACCCCCACGCGACGATTGTCGTGCACGGTCGGCCGGCCACCATGTTCAAGACCGGCGAGCTGCCCAAGCGGGCGGCCGCGCAGCTCGGTGCCAACCGCGGGATCAGTGGCAACAGCTCCATATCCAACTTCGTCATTTATGAGAAGAATCAAGCACTTACGGAGAATGCTAACGCGCGGTGGACGGCGGTGGCCCCGTTGCAGAGGCGGGCGAGTGATGGAGGCGCCCATCGTGAATAGCGTGGAAATGCAACCAACTCGTCCCAGGGCCGCCGTCTTTGCCTGCGCGGTTTTAGCAGTTACGTCGACAGGCTTGTCCGTGTCTATCTCTGCGGCCAGCGGATGGAATCGAGGAGACACCGGCCTCAACGCCTGGCTGTGGGCTGCGCTCGGCGTGCTGGCCACTTTTTCAGCACACTTGCTGCCTTCGGCATCCCGGCTGGGAAATTGGCGGATGAAGGCATTGACCTGGATCCTCTGGATTTGCTGCTTCACTTTCGCGGCCATCACCCATGCTTCCTACTATCTCGGATCTCAGACCGCCCGCGGAGAGCAGAGGGCGACGACAGTTGCACCGCCATCGAAGGAAGGCAGGCGTCCGCTGTCGAAGGTGATGATGGAGAAGGGGGAGATCGACGCTCGAATCGCGGCCTTGACGCGCGCGACGTGCGCACCGGAGTGCACAGCAATGATGCGTAAACGTGCGCAGCTGCGCGCCCAAGGTATGGCTCTTGAACAAGAGGAGATAGAGCTTCGCCGCCTGGCGGCTGACGACGAGGTCGCCCGGCTCGCGACAGCGGAAGCCAAAAACGACCCGGCGGTATGGGCGGCAGCCAGCATGCTCGGCATTCAGCCGGCTCGACTCCAGCATGGACTTGCCGCGCTGGCCGGCATCCTGGTAGATGGCACGGCCTGCCTTTCCTGGACTCTGCTGCTTTTGATGCGCCCAGCCCGAAGACAGACGGTAACTGCAGGGGTGGATGTCCATGAGGGAGTAACAAGCGAGTGCACTGCCAAGCCGGTGAGTCACGGGACTGTCGATGCTGGTGTAACCGAGAGTCACGCAGCACGTGATTCTCAAGCTCTGAGCGATCAATTGAGGAACGTCCGTGAAGCGATCGAAGCAGGAACGTTGCGCAAGACGGTCCGGGCTATTCGTGCCCACCTTCAATGTGGCCAAGACAGGGCGATGGCGGTCTACCGGCGTCTCGACGGCGGCCCTGTCCGCGGCAACGCGGCCTAGGGCTATGGCGAGCCGGCCAGTCATTGGCCGGCTCGCTACTCCTCACAAGTAACGGACGACAAGAGCCGGCTCTTTTTCTTGGACTTGGCTCCAGACGCGTTTCGGTCCGAGGTGCTTGCCGGGGATGGCTGCGTCACCACGGTCCTTGTGACTGCGATGGTCAACCTGCTGCGAGTGGCCATGGAGACGAAGGTGATCGTTGATCAGCTCACTGGCCTTCCGGCGCTGCTCCTTCAGCCGCTCGGTCATGGCTCGATATGTGGGGCCCCCTGAGTCTTTCCTCCATCCACCGTTCTTCGGCGCCGCGGGGTTGTACCGCTTGAAGATTTGCTCTACTGGCCGGTCGATCCCGTCGGGTACACGGCCGCAAATCAAGGCGTGGAGGTGCGGCTGATCGCCTCCCTCCAAGGCAGCCTTGGGGCAATGTACCGCCCAAGCGACAGGACTTTGCCCGGCCAGCATGAGAGCGAGCTCCTTGGCGAGGGCGGCCTGCTCTTCCGGCTTCAACACCCGCGGCAGCGCGACTTTTGTGTCGACTGCTCCTCCGTTTCGTCGTTCATGATCATCCAAGGTCTCGAAGAATTCCTTGGGCTTCATGTCATCCGGCATGTTCTCCGCGCCAGCTGCCACCAAGTCCCCCTTCTTCGCGTATTTGCCGCTCCGGTGGTTGTACTTGAGCCTTTCTGCGGTGTTGCCGGTCTTGACCGGCTTGACGTTCATGTGGAAGAAGTTCTTGGAATCGTTCATTTCACTCGGGAATAGAAACTGTAAGTGCGCGTCCCCGCTACTCCTGTGAGTAGCGCTCGCTAGAGGGCAGGCTAGGGGATGCTCCAAACCAGAGTGTGAGCTGGCCTCTGAGGGCCAGTGTCACTGGTTCATAGCATTGATAGACGAGTAAAAAGTTACTCGCGGAGGTCGCAGTTAGGCGTGCGGTGGTGGCGTGCGCGATAATTTGCGCGCAGTCACTGCTGCCGCTGAACGGCCCCGATCGACCAGGCTAGACGGTGTGGAATACGCCCGGTTGAATCAGCGACGCCCAACCAGATGTGGCGCCGGCGAGAGTGGCGAGCCAGCATCCTCTCCCAAGCCGATCGGGATCCGCGCCCCAGCGTTCCGCCACGACGATCGCACTGGCGAGTGCCCCAGAAGCGACGGCCACCTGTGCGCGCATGGCCGGGAAGTCGAGGCTCGCATTGATGACCAAACCCATAGTCAAGACTGCGCCCCAACAAGCGACAAGACCAAGCAGGCGCCAACTCGCATGGCTGGTGATCCGATTGAGAGGCTCGCGGACGGGATCCGCAGACCAGTGCTGCCCTTCCAGCCCATCGCCGCAGCCCAGGCGGGTATGCGCCAACGCGTTCACAGCCTTCCTCCGGCTGCTGGCGCGAGCATTGCAGTAGCCGTGGCGAACGCCGCACCTCCGCCGATCGGCGCCAATGTGCCCTGGGCGAAGGCAAACGCGCGCGACGAGCGCGTCACGCCAGCGCGGAAGGCGAGCGGGCGGTCCGCACGGGCCAAGGACAGGAAGTGCGCCGAGAGCTCAAGGGTGACCACGACGTCGGAGTCGAAGTGCCCGAGCCCGGCGAGTACAAAGGCCGCGTCGAACCCGGCCGCGATCGCTCCTCCATTGAGAGCCGCGACGCCACCTCCTCCAAGCAGCCCTTCCTGCACGCGCGAGACCAGGATCTCCGCCAGCGCCGGGTCGCCGAAACGGCCTTCGAAGCCGAACCAAGAGATCTCGGGCCGGCGATTGAAGGCGGCGAGCTTGGCGCGGCGCGCCTCCGCGGGCTGACGGAATCGCAGGAACTCTGCGCGTGCGCTTTGGGCGTCAGTGGGAGTGGCCATGGCGCGCATGAACGATGGCGTGCCCCTTGCCACGGGCGATCAAGACGCGGTTCAGCGGGAAGGCGGCCAGTCCGGCAAACAGCAGCGAAGCGGCCAGCGCGATCCAGAACGCGACGGTGTCCAACCCCGCTTCCATCGCCCCGGGCCAGGCGAGCATCGCGGCGTTGTCGACGAACTCCATCAGCGCGATCGAGGCGGTGTCGGAGGGTAACGCGATCGAGGCGGCCGCGCGAGGAGGGATGCCGGCCTTCAACAGCGGCGCCATCGTGAACGCGTAGCCGAACAGGAACGCGAGCGCCACGGACACGGCGACGGTCGCGCCATTGGGCCAGGACAACGCGGTCCCGATGACCATCCCAAGGATCTCGCCGACGGCGCACCCCGAGAGGCAGTGCAGAGTCGCCAGGAAGGCGGTGCGATTGAGGCTGGGCGCAAAGGACGGGGCGTCCGCGCCGCCGCGTTGCCCGCGGGCATGCCCGTCGTCGCCGCCATGCGCCGCGCGGCCATGGTGGCGGTGCTGGGAGTGCACGTGCTGCATGGCGGCTCCTCAGTGATGGCGGATCGCGCGACGGGGGAAGCAGGGCTGCGCGTGGATCCAGTTGCGGTGGGCGATGGGGCCGCACTCGGTCATCATGATTCCGCTCTCCACCGCGGCGGCATGCGAGAAGCCGAGGTCGCTCAGCTCGCGCGAGTCCATCCGCGAGACCTCTTCGGCGTCGCGCCGCAGGCGCGAGCGCTCGGAGAGCCAGTGGCGAGTCCTTGAAATCCAAGCGGGGGCTAGGGCCCAGATGTTCGATGCGTCCATGAGTAGCTCCTTTGTGGTTAGGAGCCCCGATGGTCGACCTTGCCATGGTGTCAAGGTCAAGTGGCCCCTTGCGGATAAATTTAGGCCATGCGAAGCTGCGGCGCAATTCCGCGAAACAGCCGACCTCGTCTGCGAATTTGCACAATGTCCAAACTGGCGCGATCGAAAGCTCCGCCCCGACTCGCTTGGGACCAGCTCGAAGCGTTCCTGGCGGTCTGCCGCGCGGGAACGCTATCGGAGGCCGCCAGGCTGCTCGAAGTCGACCACTCGACGGTGCTGCGGCGAGTCGGCGCGCTCGAAGCGTCCGTCGCCACCCGGCTCTTCGACAGGCTGCCCGCCGGCTACGCGCTCACCGAGTCCGGCAGCGCGTTCGCCGAGAAGCTCGCGGGCGTGGCCGACCAGATCGATGGCGCGCACCGCCACGTGCTGGGCCTGGACGAGGCCGTGAGCGGCTTGATTCGAGTCACCACCACCGACGCCGGCATCGCCCTGCTCACGCCCCACATCGCGGAGTTCTCCAAGCTCCACCCCGGCGTCGAGATCCATCTGACAATGAGCAACGCGCTTTTGAACCTCACGCAGCGCGAGGCGGACGTGGCGCTGCGAGGATCGAACAAGCCCCCGGAGAATCTGGTCGGACGCAACGTCGGCAGGGTCCAGCTGGCGCTCTACGCCTCGAAGTCCTACCTCAAGGCGCTCGGAGGCGAGCCGACCATGGACCGCATGCGGTTCGTCGGCCCTGACGACTCCCTCGCGCAAGCGCCCTCCTCGACGTGGTTCGCAAAGCGCGTGGCTCCCAGCCAGGTGGCGCTGCGCCTGGACTCGATGGCCGGGATCGTCGATGCGGTTGCGCAGGGCGTGGGCGCGGGCATCCTCCTGTGCCCCTTGGCGGAGCCCCGCAAGGAACTGGTGCGCCTGGCGCCGCCCGACCCGGCGCTCGATTCGCAGACTCGGCTGCTCACGCACCCTTCGCTTCGCAACGTCGCCAGGATCCGTGTGTTCACGCAGTTCATGGCCGAAAGGCTCTTGGCCGATCCGCGGCTCGCCCACTGAGCGTGGAGCGCAGGACGCATTGGGGACTCGGAGGAAACAGCGGCGCGTCACCGCAGGCGGCTTCTCGGCGCGGCCGCGAGCGCCCACCATCGACTCCTTGATCAACAGGAGCCCCTCCATGCCATTCGTGCAACTTAAACTTTTCGGAGCGCGGGCGACCGACGCCGACGTCGCCGCTCTTCAAAAAGGCCTCACCGGCCTCATGGCCAGCCCGATGCGCAAGAAGCCCGAGCTGACCGTCGTCTCCGTCGAAGCCTCCCGCGCGCGCGTCTCGCGGGCCGGCGCGGAGCTTGCGGGGTCCGAGTGGACCGCGCAGCTGAAGGCCTTCGTGACCGCCGGCACGAACACGCAGGACGAGAAGGCCGCATTCCAGGCCGCGGCGCACGCTCTGCTGGTCGAGCAATTCGGCGAGCCCTCCGCCCCGCTCTACGTCATCGTGCAGGAGGTGGCGGGGACCGACTGGGGCTACGGCGGGTTGCCTCAGGCCGCTCGCGCCAAGACCGCCTTACCGGCCTGAGCCGGTCGAGCCGGCGCGGGCGCGCCGCCCTTCGCAGCGTCCGCGAGGAATTCCACGAACGCGGAGACCTTGGGCAGCGCGCGCCGCTCGGGCCGCACCGCCCAGAACGCGTCGCCATAGGGTCCCTCGACGGTCCACCCGGGCAGCAGCTCGACGAGCTCGCCCCGCGCGAGCGCGGCGCTGTGGACGTAGTCGGGCAGCAGGGCCACACCGAGCCCCGCGATCGCCAGCTCCAGCAGCGCGTCGCTCGTGTTCGCTCGCACCGGCCCCTCCGGAAGCACCTCCGCCCTCTCCTGCCCGCGCGACAGGATCCAGGGCTCCTTCGCCCGGCGACCGGCTAGCCGCAAGGCCGGGAGCGACTCGACGTCGCCAGGCGTCTTCGCCGCGGCGACGCCGGCGAGGCGCGGCGAGGCGCACAGCCGGTAGCGCACGTCTCCGAGCTTCTTGGCCACCATGCCTTCGGGCAGCCGTCGGCTCAAACGGATCGCAACGTCGAAGCCCTCCTCGACGAGATCGACCATGCGGTCGAGAAGGTGCAGCTCCACCTCGACCTCGGGATGGCGCTCGCGAAAGGCGGGCAGCAGGGGCACCAGGAAGCGTTGGCCGAAGGACACCGACGCCGTCGCTCGAAGCAGGCCGCGCGGCGCGCGCGACAAGCTGGCGGCCGATTCCCGCGCCATTGCGGCGAGCTTCGAAATCTGCGACGCGTGCTCATACGCCTGCTGCCCGGGCTCCGTGAGCGACACCGCCCGCGTTGTGCGCCGGAGCAGCTTCACGCCCCACTCCTCCTCGAGGCGGGCCACCTGCTTGCTCACCGCGGAACGCGTCATTCCGAGGCGGCGCGCGGCAGCGGCGAAGCCGTTCGACTCGACCACGGCCACGAAGGTCGCGAGCGACGGCAGGAGGTCTTGGGATCGCTCGAGGTTCATCATTCCCATTCTGGCGCGGGACCGCCGTATTCCCAACAGACTAGGCGACCTGCAATCCCAGCTCACCGGATGAAGTGCTCGCGAGTGGAGCTCAGCTACCCGAGGGCAGGCAGATCGCGTCCGACAGGTGCTTGTATACGGTGGCGATGCGGCGCAGGTGGCGCGACTCCGGATGCGCCAGGAGCCACAGTGTCGACTCGCAGCCCTCCAAGGGCGCCGACAATGCTTTCAGGCTTGGCTCCGCTTCCAGCATGAAAAGCGGCAGCACGCCCACGCCGAGGCCGGCCTGGATGGCGTCGGCGACGCCCACGATGCCGTCTACTAAATGGCGTGGCGCCAGCTTGGGCAGATGCTTACGCCGCCAGCGAACCGAGGGGTGTTCGGGCATCGCTTCGTCGGGCGCGATCTAATCCAGCGCCTCCAGCGGCTTGGCCTGCTGCCCGCGCACGCCCATCACGGCAAATCGGATGCGGCCCAGCTCGCGGCCGACCAAATGCTCTGGCGGGCGCGGCGTAGCCCGCAGGGCCAAATCGGCATCGCGCCGCGACAGACTCATAAGCTGGTTGCCGGCATGTAGCTCGAGTTGCAGCAGCGGATGCGCGCGCGCCAGCGCCGGTAACCTAGGCAGCACCAACCCGCGCAGCACCGAGTCGGTAGTGGTCAGCCGCACGCGACCGCTCACCTGTGCGCCTGCGCCCGAAGCCGCGGCGCGCGCCGACTCGAGCTCCGCCTCGATGCGTTCAGCATGGCGCGCCACTTCGCTGGCCGCCTCGGTCGGCAGGTAGCCCCGGCGGGTGCGCTCGAAGAGGCGCTGACCGAGCGACTTCTCCAGCCGCTGGAGAGCGCGGAACACGGTGGACGGGTCGCTACCGCTGCGGTGCGCCGCTTCGGCCAGCGATCTGCCGCGAACCAGCGCCAACACCACGCCGAGGTCAGCGGCGGTCAGATCGTATTGCGGCTTTGCAATGGAAGTTTTCACTCGCGCCTATTTCCGTTGCGACTCTGCAATCCTACAGTTCGCTTCCACCCACCGCAAACCCAGGAGCCATCCATGCCTTCCACCCCATCCAACGACCTGCCGTCCCACGGCCCCACCCTGCTGCGACTGGCGCTCGGCACCATGTGGATCACCCATGCCCTGCTCAAGGTGCTGGTGTTCACGCTGCCCGGCGCGGCACGCTTCTTCGACAGCGTCGGCCTCCCCGGCGCGCTCGCCTATCCGGTGGTCGCCTTCGAACTGGCCGGTGGCATCGCGATCGTGCTTGGCTTTTATGGCCGCCAGGTCTCGCTTCTCCTCACGCCCATCCTGGTGGGGGCCGCCTGGGTGCACCTGCCCAACGGCTGGGTGTTCACCAATCCGAACGGCGGCTGGGAGTACCCGGTGTTCCTGCTGGCCGCCTCCCTCGCCCACTGGCTGGTCGGCGACGGCGCCTGGGCCGCCCGCCGCAGCCGCGCTCTGGTGCCCGCCTGAGCGTTTTCTCCTGTCCCGTCAATTCATTCAAAGAGGTCCCCATGAAGCTCTATTTCTCTCCCGCCTACTGCTCGCAGGCCGTTCACATCGCGCTGCGCGAAGCCGGACTCGCCGCCGACTACGTGAAGGTCGACACGGTCGCCGCTCGCACCGAAGAAGGCGCCGACTTCCGTGCCATCAACCCGCGCGGATACGTGCCGGTCCTGGAACTGGACGACGGCAGCCGCCACACCGAGGTCGCCGCGCTGCTGCAGTTCGTCGCCGACCTGGCGCCCGCGTCCGGCCTGATCCCCGCCGTGGGCAGCCGCGACCGCTTCGTGGTGCAGCAGTGCCTCACTTTCGTCTCCAGCGAACTGCACAAGTCCTTCAGCCCCTGGCTGTTCCACAAGGAGACCGCGGACTCGACCCGCAAGGCGGTCAAGGACAAGCTGGCCGCGCGGTTTGCCGACGTCGACTCGCGGCTGGCCGGCCGCGAGTGGCTGGTGGGCGACCGCTTCACCGTGGCCGATGCCTATGCCTTCACCATCCTTAGCTGGGCCCCCATGCTGGGCATCAGCCTCGCTGCTTTCCCGAACCTCTCGGCCTGGATGGGACGCGTTCGCGCCCGGCCGCACGTGCAGGCGACGCTTCGCGCCGAAGGCCTGCTGAAGGATTGACGTCGCCATGGACCTCACCCTGGTCAGTCACCACCTCTGCCCCTACGTGCAACGCGCCGCCATCGTGCTGCACGAAAAGGGCGTCCCGTTCGAGCGCCGCTGGGTGGACCTCGCCGCCAAGCCGGACTGGTTCAACGCCGTCTCACCGCTCGGCAAGACGCCCGTGCTGCTGGTCGGCGGCGACCCGGTGTTCGAGTCGGCGGTGATCTGCGAGTACCTCGACGAGACGCTGGCGCCGCGGCTGCATCCGGCCGATGCGTTGCTGCGCGCGCGCCACCGTGGCTGGATGGAATTCGGCTCCTCGGTGCTGAACACCATCTGGGCGTACTACACGGCGCCGGATGCGGCCGCACCGCAGGCGCAGCGCGAGGTGCTGGAGGCGCGCTTCGCGCAACTGGAGCAGGCGCTGCATCCGCAGGGCCCGTTCTTCGCCGGCGCCGGCTTCTGCATCGTCGACGCGGTGTTCGCGCCGGTGTTCCGCTACTTCGGCACGTTCGAGGCCCTGGGCGAGCCGGGCTGGTTCTCCCGCACGCCACGAGTCGGCGCCTGGCGCGCGGCGCTGGCGCAGCGCCCATCCGTGCGCGCCGCGGCGGTGGCGGACTACGACGCCCGCCTGCGGGCGTTCCTGCGCGAGCGAGCAAGCGAGCTGTCGCGCCGAATGCAATAGCCGCCCCCAGGAACCCGAAGCACGTGGGAGGTTTAGGAACCGACTGCACTCACTGGAAGCGCCCAGCGGGTACTGCACGTCTCCCAGCTTTTTGGCCACCATCCTCTCAGGGCAGCCGCCGGCTCAGTCGAATCTGGTCGGTAGGGCTAGCGGTGGGGTGCCTCGCTTGTCTCAACCATATCAGTGGATTGCCTGCTGCGAGAGATTCAGCGCGAGTTCGGTCACGGAGGCGCTTCCTGGCTCCCGCCACGTCCGGAACCCGAACTCGCGCGCAAGCCCCAGCATCGCCGCGTTCTCCGACAACGCTGATCCGACCAGGCGACCAGCGCCGTGCCGGCGCGCGGCTTCGATCACGGCGCACATGAGAGCTCGGCCCACGCCGAGCCCCTGCCACTCGTCCGCGACCACCACCGCGAGCTCGGAGTTGCCAGCGTCCGCGAGATCCACGAAGCGTGCGACGCCGACTTGCAGCTCCTGGCCTTCCGCTTGGGCCACTGCGACTAGCGCCCCTTCGCGCGAGGCGTCGAGTTCGGTGCACCGGCGGAGCTCCTCGCCCGCGATTTTGCGGGTTGAGAAGAAACGCAGGTAGCGGGTGCGTTCGGAGAGCCTGGCCACGAACCGTGGTGAGCCCCAGGTCGCCCGCGCTAATCGGTCGGATGCGCACGGCGAGCCGCGCGAGGGTTGCCCTCGCCGTCGCGCAGGGCGAGGCTGGCCTGAACGCGCTGGAATCAGAAGGGGCGGCGACGCTTGCGCGGTGTTCGTACGACCCATATCGGCTCTCCTGTTTGCAGCCGACGATTGCCGACTCCATGCGAATCTAGCCTGTGCGCCCGCGCGCGGCAATTCCCGGATTTCGAGGAAGCGCTCCGCGGAAATGCACAGCAGCGCCGGCGGGACCAGCGCGAGGACGGCGCCGGTTGTGCGCTCGGTCTTAAGAACCTCTCCTACGTCCCCCAAGCCGCTCAGTGTTCTTCTTTCGCGTGATTCAAGGTGTACTTAGGAATCTCCACGGTGAGATCGTCGCGTCCCACGATCGCTTGGCAACTCAGGCGCGACTGTGCTTCAAGGCCCCACGCGCGGTCGAGCAGATCATCCTCGCACTCTTCCAGAGCGTTCAGAGACTCAAACCCACTGCGGACAATGCAATGGCAGGTAGTACACGCGCAGCTCAGGTCGCACGCATGCTCGATCTCGATGCCGTTTTCTAGCAGGGCTTCGCAGATGGAGGTACCTGAGGTGACGTCCAACACGGCGCCATCCGGTGCAAGTTCCGCATGTGGCAATACAGTAAGTCTAGGCATGTCGAGCTGCTACTCCCGCTGCGTGGTGTGCTCGATTGCCGACACGAAAGCATCGCGTCGAACCTGTTGTTGCGCCGGGCCTTCGCCAAGCGGCGCCTCTACCGAGACTGCCGGGAGCGCCGCAACATCGACCCCTGGGACGTCGGTTGATAGACGATGCTCGATCTGCATGAGTCGCTCGATCAGTAGGTAGTCGCTAAGGATCACCGCTTGTCCGGGTACCCCGCCTCGATAAGCACCGCAAGGAAAGCGCGCTCATCCTCCGCGCTATGGACCCGAACCTCACGCGCGGGCGGGTCGGCCTCGATACGGGCCTGCGGATCGACGCTCAGCAGCGCATTGGTGACGGACTTCGCGCAGCCGCCGCAGGTCATGTTCGGAATGTGGAAACGAAGCATCATGATTTCCTGGTTGTCAATCTGTCCAACTAATGTGGGGTTTGACAGCGTGGCAAGGTCAAGCGCTTCTCAGAAAGTTTTTTGCCTCCCGTCCCCTGGCGAAGTTCTTGCACCGCGTTTGCGCGCACCGGAGAAGGGAGGAAAGCGAAGAAGCGCGAAGCACACTTAGGTGAGAACGACGCTCGGCAAGCTCGTGCCCGTTCGGCCTCAGTTCACGTGGCGGCGCGATGGCGCGACGAGGCAGGCGTGTCGACCCCAAACCGCGGGGTTCTGTGTGGAGCCTGTGAACAATGTTCCGCCGCCGCGGCAGCCGTAGGTTCAGCCAAATCCGCAATGATCGGACAATCCGGGCGGTCGTTACCGTGGCAGTGATCGGCCAGGTGCTCGAGCGTTTGCGCCATCGCTTGCAGTTCGGCGATCTTCGCCTTCAATCCCGCCACATGGGAAAGCGCCATCGCCTTGACGTCGGCGCTCGCGCGGTCACGGTCGCGCCACAGGACAAGTAGCTCCGAGATCTGTTCAACGGAGAAGCCGAGGTCGCGTGCGCGGCGAATGTAGCGAAGGCTATGTACGTCCGACGAACTGTAATGTCGGTAGCCTGAGTCAGAACGAGCGGCTTGCGGAACCAAGCCAATCTGTTCGTAATAGCGAATCATCTTCGCGGAGACGCCAGAGAACTTGGCTGCTTCACCGATATTCATCATTCTTTTCCTCTAGGGGCGCGTCAACCGATCGGAAGCCTTGCACTTACCTAGGCGCTGATGCTTCTGCGGGCGTAAAGAACACGTCGGCATGCACGTCCTCAGACCGCAGACCTCGTGCCGTCGTGATTTGCATGGCTGCTTCGACCATCGGTGGGGGCCCGGCGACATAGGCCTTCCAGCCGTCAAGTTCCTTCAGGTCATTAGCGACGGCGTCAGTCACGAACCCGGTACGCCAGCGCGCCGCAACAGGGGCATCGGAGAGGACGGGCGTGAAGCTCAGGTTGGGGTGCCGCTTCGTCAAACCTTCGAAATGGTCTACGAGATAGAGATCGCGGTCGCTGCGCGCGCCAAAATAGACATGAACCGGCTGCTTCATGCCCCGCGCCATTGCAGCCTCGATGATCCCTTTGACCGGCGCAAGCCCAGAGCCCCCGGCGATGCAGAGGATAGGCCCGGCATGCTGATCGCGCAGGTAGGAAGAGCCGAATGGCCCTTCGACCATCACCGGATCGCCGATTTTCAACAGCGTGTGGATTCGCTCGGTCGCGGCTCCATTCGGCACTCGGCGGATGTGGAATTCGAGTGCTCGCTCGCTTGGCCCGCTTGCCATTGAATAGTCGCGGGTGGGAGCACCCGGGAATGTGAGCCGAGCGTACTGCCCTGCCGAAAAGGCGAGCCGCTCGGCCCCCTCGGTGACGATCTCGATCCGTTTGATGTCATGTGTAGCGTCCGCTGTCGACGTCACGCGGCCATTCAGACAGCGGCGCGGGTGGGATGGGGTGTCGTCCATGCCATCAAGCCAGGCAACGGTCGCATCCGTTGTCGGTATCGCGCGGCAGGCGAGGATCAGCCCCTGCGCTTTCTCCTCGCCTGAGAGCGCGAAGCGACTGTGTTCGAGAAGGTCAACCTTGCCGCTGAAGAGGCGCGACTTACAGGCCCCGCATCGCCCGGAGCGGCAACCATGCGGATAGGCGATCCCATTGGCAAGTGCCGCATCCAGGATGGTGACGCCCTCCGGCACCGCAAGCGTGCGTGCGGCCTGGCGTATATCGACAAATTTAGTCATGGCGCGTCAGGCGGTACTGGATAGACCGAGCGCCATAGTCAAGCCCGGTTTTTGCGACTGGAACGTGCCGTAGAAGACCGTCTCCCCCACCAATGTGATCGGAGCGACGCGCACACCGGTGCGCGCCTTGGCTTCGGCCATGATCTTGGGGTAGGAGAGATCGCGTTCGTCGAATGCGATCCCCTCACTCTTCAGCCACGCCTTCAGCGCCCAACAGTCAGGGCAGGTCGGCGTGGTGTAGACGATTACTTCGGGATGAGATTCGCTAGCCATGACGGCCTCCTCGATGTCTTGTGCCGTTCAGTCGGCGGCGGGTCGGTTCGGGATGAAAGCGCGCTCACCAGGCGCGGCGTGGGCCACCGCCGCCGCGTTCGCCGGGAACCCGGTGCGGTTCTCGACTGTCATCGGAGCCCGGAAGCTCCTGAGCCGAAGCGCATTGCCGAGCACGAAGACACTGGAGAGAGCCATCGCGGCTGCGGCGAAGATCGGCGAAAGCAGCGCGCCGTTCACCGGATAGAGCGCGCCCGCAGCAACCGGAATCAACACGGCGTTGTAGGCAAAAGCCCAGAACAGGTTTTGCTTGATGTTGCGGATCGTCGCCTGGCTCAGCGCAATGGCATTCGGCACGCCACGCAGGTCGCCCGACATCAGCACCACATCAGCTGCCTCGATGGCGACATCGGTTCCCGTGCCGATGGCGAGCCCGACATCCGCTTCGGCGAGCGCCGGCGCGTCATTGATCCCGTCACCCACGAAGGCCACCCGCGCGCCATTGCTCCGAAACCTCTTGAGCGCCGCAACCTTTCCGTCGGGCAAGACCTCGGCCGCGACTTCATCGATGCCGAGTTGTCTGGCGATGGCCTGGGCCGTAGCTGCGTTGTCGCCGGTGATCATCGCCACCTTGAGTCCGAGCGCGTGCAGCGCCTTGATCGCCGCAGGCGTCGTCTCTTTGATCGGATCGGCGACAGCGATCACCGCCGCCAGGCGGCCGTCGATCGCGGCATAGAGCGGACTCTTACCTTGCTCACCTAGACGCCGGGCGGTCGGCAGGAAACTCGCCACATCAAGACCGAGCTGCGACATGAACCGGTCAGCGCCGACGGCGACCGTCCGACCAGCGACCCTGGCCGAAACGCCAAAGCCCGGTATTGCGTCAAAGGCCTCGATGGGTGCGAACGTGATGTCTCGCTGCTTTGCGGCTGCGACGATCGCTTCGGCGATCGGGTGCTCGGAGCGGGTCTCGACCGCCGCCACGAGAGCCAGGACTTCACTGTATTCGAAGCCCTCAGCGGGAACGAGGTCAGTCAGCTCTGGGCGCCCTTTGGTCAGGGTGCCGGTCTTGTCGAGCGCGATAACGCTCACATCGCGCAGTGACTGCAAGGCTTCGCCTTTGCGAAAGAGAATGCCGAGTTCGGCCGCCCGGCCCGTACCGACCATGATCGAGGTCGGCGTGGCCAGCCCCATGGCGCATGGGCAGGCAATGATCAGAACCGCGACCGCATTCACGAGCGCGAAGGTCAGCGCCGGATCCGGGCCGAAGATCAGCCAGACCAGGAAGGTCAGCACGGCGGCTGCCATCACTGCCGGGACGAACCACATTGTCACCTTGTCGACTAGCGCCTGGATCGGCAGCTTGGAGCCCTGCGCTTCTTCGACCAGGCGGATGATCTGCGCGAGCACCGTGTTCGCACCGACCTTGGTGACCCGGAAGCTGAAAGCACCCGTTTTATTGATCGTCCCTCCGACGACCTCGGCGCCCGCCCCTTTCGACGCAGGCACCGGCTCGCCGGTGATCATGCTCTCGTCGACATAAGAGGCGCCCTCGACGACCTCCCCATCCACCGGAATCTTTTCCCCAGGACGAACGAGAACGATGTCACCGGTCGTCACCTGATCAAGTGCAATCTCGACCGTCTCCCCGTTGCGCTCGACGCGTGCGGTTTTGGCCTGAAGACCGACAAGTCGCTTGATCGCCTGGGAGGTCCGCCCCCTGGCGCGCGCCTCCAACGTGCGTCCGAGCAGGATCAAGGTCACGATGACGACGGCCGCTTCAAAATAGACGTTGGCGGTGCCCGGCGGAAGCGCTTCAGGCATGAAGGTCGCGACCACCGAATAACCATAAGCCGCTGCCGTGCCGAGAGAGACCAGCGAGTTCATGTCGGGTGCGCCGCGCAGCAACGCCGGCACTCCCTTTTGGAAGAAGCGCAGACCCGGGCCGAACAGCACAAGGGTGGCGAGCGCGAACTGGACATACCAGCTCGTCTGCTCACCCATGACCCCCATCACCCAATGGTGCATGGCGGGAATGAGGTGAGAACCCATCTCGAGGGCGAAGACTGGCAAAGTGAGGAAGGATGCAATGAGCAAGGCGCGCCGCAACGCCCGTGCCTCGGCCTCGCGACGCTCGGCGTCTTGGTCGACTGCAGTCGGACTTTCGGCTGATAAGCGACGGGACTTGTAACCCGCACGTTCGACCGCCCCCTCGAGATCAGCCAAGGCGACAACCCCGGCGAGGTGGCGAACCCGCGCACGCTCGGTCGCCAGATTGACGTTAGCTTCGAGCACGCCCGGAATCTGTGAGAGCGCTTTCTCGACACGCCCCACGCACGACGCGCAGGTCATGTCCTCAATGGCGAGCTCGGTGGTCTCTTCGCGAACGGTGTAGCCGGCCTTCTCGATGGCGTGGACCGCCGCCTGCGGATCGGCCTGGCCGCTGAACGTGATGTCGGCGCGCTCGGTGGCGAGATTGACCGCCGCCGCCTGCACGCCGGGGACGTCTTTCAGCGCGCGCTCGACACGACCCACGCATGAAGCACAGGTCATTCCTTCGACCGGCAGGCTCAGTCGAGTCAGCGAGGACGTGGGCCGCATGGCGTCTTGCCGGGCAACGGAAGTCATGGAAAAACCCCTTGAATGATTTCGATGAATACGAGTTTCAAGCTTCCCACTATGGGAAGGTCAAGGCCTGTGGGCAGCTTTTTCTACGACGCGCAGGTTTGAACTCCCGTCGGCTCCTCCGCAGTCCTGGTCCGACCGCACGCAGATCTCCCAGCCGCCGCCCAGCGCCTTGTAGATGCTGACAACGGCAAGCCGCTGGTGTGTGCGGGCCACTGTCAACGCACGCCGGCTTTCAAAGTCGGATCGTTCAGCCTCCAGCACATCCAGGTAGATTCCTTCACCTGCTGAAAACCGCACGCGGGCAAGCCGAGCCGCCTCGCGATTTGCCGCTGACTCGAGCAGACGCAGCTCAAGCGCGCTGCCCGCAGCGCCATAGGCTTTGAAGGCGTCATTGGTTTCCTGCAATGCGCGCAACACGGTCTGGTCGTAGACGATCAACGCCTCTTTGGTGCGTGCCTCGCTGGCCGCGATCCGGGCACGCACGCGCCCGGTATCCAGAAAGGACCAGCGAATCACCGGGCCGAGGAAGCTGGTCAACACTCCAGCGCCACTCATTGCATCGAGACTTCCGGCAACGACGCCAATCGAGCCTTGCACCTGGAGCTCGGGGTAGAGACCGGCGGTTTCGACTCCGATTTGTGCAGTCGACGCAGCAAGGGTTCGTTCAGCGGCCGCAACGTCGGCGCGCCGCGACAGGAGTGCGGCGGGGTCCCCCACGGCAATTGTTCGAACGGTCAGCGTTTCGTGCGCAGGCGAGGCAACGGGTGGCTTGAACGTCTGAGGCATCTCCCCAAGGAGGATGGCCAGTGCGTTGGTGGTGGCCGCCCGGCGCCGCTCCAGCTCTGGCACGGCCACCTCTACTTGGCGCAACAAGGCTTCGGCACGGAGCCGGTCGAACTCGCTGGCGGAACCGGCGCGCACGAGGCGCGCAACCTGGCCGAGGCTTTCGCGCTGGCTTTGGCTGATGTCGGTCGCCACAGCGAGTTCGGCTTCGATACCGCGTAGCTCGAACCACGTGGCGGCCACCGCGGCGGCGACCCCCGCCTGCATACCGCGCATCAGCGCCTCGCGTGAGCCCGCTTGCGCTTGAGCGGCCTCCACCGACCGCCGCACACGGCCGAACAGATCGATTTCCCAGAAAGCGTCGACCGCGCCGCGATAAGTTTCGATCCGGCGCGGCTGGCCAAGCGGCGTCTCGACCACGCTGCGGCGACGGTTCTCATGTCCGAGCACGGCGCCGCCGCTCGGCAGAAAACCCTGACGGCTCTCGCCCAGCAGGGCTTTTGCCTGTTCGAGCCGCGCAGCAGCGATGCCGATGTCATGGTTCGCGGCGAGAGCCCGCTGGACCAAGGTGGCCAGCGCCGGGTCGTTGAAGGCGCGCCACCAAGCCACCTCCACGGCACCAGAGCTGAGACCTGCAGGTGTCTCACCGAAGCCGGCCAGGAACTGCGACGAAGACAGCGTGGGAAGCGTCGGCGGTGAGTAGTTGGGGCCTACCGCGGCGCATCCGGCCAGGAGGAGTGCGGTCAGACTGGGCAGAACGGCTTGATAGAGACTTCTCATGACGTGCTCACCTCCATGCGCGAGGAGTCGATTGACCTGCGCCGCTCGAAGCGAGCGGACAGGCCGCGCAACACGACATAGAAGACCGGCGTCAGGAACAATCCGAACAGCGTCACGCCGAGCATTCCCGCGAAGACCGCGATTCCCATGGCTTGCCGCATCTCGGCCCCGGCGCCGGTTGCCAATACCAGCGGAACAACCCCAGCGATGAAGGCAAGCGAGGTCATCATGATGGGCCGCAGCCGCAATCGGCACGCCTCGATGACCGCATCCAAAGCGCTGGATCCATGGGCCTCGCGATCGCGGGCGAACTCGACGATGAGGATTGCGTTCTTGGCGGCCAAACCCACGAGCACGATGAGCCCGATCTGGACGAACACGTTGTTGTCGCCGCCCACCAGCCAGACGCCAACGATCGCGCTCAGCAGACACATCGGCACGATCAGCAGGACCGCCAACGGCAGCAGCCAGCTGTTGTATTGCGCTGCGAGGATGAGATAGGCAAGCAGCACGCACAGCGGGAAGATGAACAGTGCCGAATCTCCGGCCAGCTTTTGCTGGTAGGTGAGGTCAGTCCATTCGAAGGTCATGCCTTGGGGCAAAACCTCTTTTGCCAGGCGCTCCATGACGGCAACTGCTTGACCCGAACTGACCCCCGGCATGGCGCCGCCCGAGATGTCGGCGGATGGGTAGCCGTTGTAGCGGATCACGCGGTCCGGACCGGAGCTCGGCGAGATGGTGACGAACGAGGACAAGGGCAGCATGTCGCCGGCGGAGTTGCGCACCTGCAAGCGGCCGATGGCTTCGGCCTGCATGCGGTGGTCCGCATCCGCTTGGGCCGTCACCTTGTAGGTCCGGCCCAAGCGGTTGAAGTCGTTGACATAGAGGGATCCGAGATAGACCTGGAGCGACTCGAAGACATCTGCCAGACGGACCCCCTGGCTCTTGGCCTGGGTACGATCGATGGCGACGTCCAGCTGCGGAGCATTGACGTCCAGGCTGGTGAGAAGCCGGGCCACCTGTCCTGACTCGGTGGCCTTCGTCATCAGGATCTGCGTCTGCTGGACCAGGGCATCCAGTCCGACGCCCCCGCGATCCTCGACCAGCATCTTGAAGCCACCCGTTGCGCCGAGCCCGGGCACGGGTGGCGGCGGGAACACGCCGAGGAAGCCGTCCGGGATGCTTGCGAACTTCGCTTGCAGACGGCCCGCGATGGCGGTCGCAGTGAGATCGGGCGTCGTGCGGTCCTTGAACGGGTCGAGCATGACGAACATGACCGCGGCGTTCGGTACGTTGACGAAGCCGTTGATCGACAGTCCGGGGAACGCCACGACGCTTTCGACCCCAGGTTCAGCAAGCGCGATCTTCGACATCTGCTTGGCGACCGCGTCGGTGCGATCCAGCGATGCCGAGTTGGGTAGCTGGGCGATCCCCACCAGATAGTATTTGTCCTGCATTGGCACGAAGCCCGGCGGGACGGCCTTGAATCCGAGGAAGGTCAGTGCGAGAAGTCCGCCGTAAACCAGGAGCGCTACTCCGCTGACCCGCACGACCTTGCGAACCGTGTTGCCATAAGCGTCTGGTGCACGCCGGAATGGCCGGCCAAGAACCTGGATCCAGCGATCAGCACGGCCTCGCAGGCTGTTCGGGTCAGGCACGACGCCAGCCTTACGCGGCCGCAACAGCATTCCCGCAAGAGCGGGGCTCAGCGTGAGCGAGTTGACTGCCGACAGGATGGTCGAGATGGCGATGGTGAGCGCGAACTGGCGATAGAACTCACCTTGCAGACCGCTCAGGAAAGCGGTCGGGATGAAAACGGCGGCGAGCACCGAGGTGATCGCAATGATCGGACCGGTGACTTCGTCCATGGCGCGCCTGGCGGCTTGGGCGGGTTCCTCGCCATCTTCAATGTGGCGTTCAACGTTCTCGACCACGACGATCGCGTCATCGACCACGATGCCGATCGACAGCACCAGGCCAAACAGGGACAAGGTGTTGAGCGAGAAGCCCATCAGATGCATGACGGCGAAGGTGCCGATCAAGGACACTGGGACTGCCATGAGGGGGATGAGCGAAGCCCGCCAATTGCGCAGGAACAGCACCACCACGATGACGACAAGAAGGATCGCCTCCAGCAGTGTGGTTGCCACCGATTCCAGCGAGGCTCGGACAAAGACCGTCGGGTCATAGGCGATCCTCGAGCTGAGTCCGGCCGGGAAGCTGGCTTCAAGCCGCTTCATGGTGGTCCGCACCGACTGCGCGACGTCGAGGGCGTTGGCCCCCGGGCTTTGGACGATCTGCAGCGCGACGGCGGGCTCGCCGTCCAGCAGGCTGCGCAATGCGTAGGCATCGGCCCCCATCTCGATGCGTGCGACATCGCGCAACCGCGTCACCTGGCCGTCGCCGCCCGTGCGAACGATGATTTCGCCGAACTGCTTCTCGTCGGCCAGGCGCCCGAGCGTGTTCACCGTCACCTGGAATGCGGCGCTCGAATTGGGCGCCTGGCCGACGGAACCAGCCGCCACCTGCACGTTTTGCTCACGCACGGCGGCAATCACGTCGCCAGCCGTCAGCCCGCGTGCGGCGATCAGGCTCGGATCCAGCCAGAGGCGCATGCTGTATTCGCCAGCGCCCCAAACCAGCACGTCGCTGACCCCCGGGATGCGGGACAGTTCGTCGCGCACCTGGAGGTAGGCATAGTTCGAGATGTAGAGGGGGTCGTAGCGCTTGTCGGGCGACAGCAGGTGAACCACCATCAGGATGTCCGGCGAAGTCTTTTGCGTGACGACACCTTGGCGCTGGACCTCCTCTGGCAACCTCGGCAGCGCGCGTGCGACCCGGTTTTGCACCTGGATCTGCGCCATGTCGGCGTTCGTTCCTTGCGCAAAGGTGACGGTCAGGACCATCCGGCCATCGGTTGCTGATTGCGACGACATGTACTGCATGCCCTCAACCCCTGTGATCGCCTGTTCGAGGGGCGCTGCCACCGTCTCGGCGATCACTTTGGGATTGGCGCCCGGGTAGGACGCGGTCACCTGCACCGTCGGTGGCGTCACCGCCGGGTACTCGCTGAGCGGCAATTGGAAGAAGGCAGCGATTCCTGCGATCACGATCAGGATCGACAGGACGATGGCAAAGATCGGGCGATCGATAAAGAAGCGTGGGAAAGTCATTGTGCGGCTCCCGAGGCGTGCGCCGCCGCCATGGGCGCGCCGTCTATCGCGGCCGGCTGTGGCGTCACCTGCATGCCCGGGCGCACCAGCCCCTTGACGACGATGCGCTCGCCCGGCTGCAGGCCTTGCTCGATGACCCGCAAACCGTCGACCACCGGACCAAGCTCGACGGGCCTGTATTCCGTCTTGTCGTCCTTGCCGACGACGAGCACATAACGGCGGCCCTGGTCGGTTCCGACCGATTGATCGGAGACCAGAACCTTGGCTTGCGGCGCGCCGGTCTCCAGTTTGACCTTGGCAAAAAGACCGGGGGTCAACTGCCCATCGGGGTTGCTGACAACAGCGCGGATACGCACCGTCCCTGTCCCACGATCGGCGGTGTTCGAGAGGAAGTCGACGCGACCAGGCCGGCTATACGTCTTGTCGGTGAGCAATGCCACCATGACCTTTGCCGCCTGTGACCCCTGCGTGGCAGCGTTCGCTCGGCCTGCGGCGAGAGACCGCAGGTACGTGCGTTCGTCGACATCGAAATGCACATGGAGCGGATCGACTGAGACGATCGTCGTGAGCGGCGTCACGCCACCTGCGACGTAGTTGCCCTCGGTGACGAGGGTCTGGCCGATGCGTCCGCTGATCGGCGCCGTGACGCGCGTGAAACTCAGCTCCAATTGCGCGGCATCCAGTGCTGCTTTTGCGGCGTCGACCTGTGCCTTGCGCGCATTCAGCGCGGCGGTTGCGGTGTCGAGGCGATCACGTGCAACGATCTTCTGGGCGAACAGCTGTTCGGCTCGCGCATGTTCGGTCTGGGCGAGCAACGATGCCGCTTCGGCCTCTCGCAGGCGTGCCGTTGCGGCAGTCAGCGCGGCCTGCAACACTCTCGGATCGATGAGAAAAAGCTCGTGGCCCTTTTGTACGAAGCGGCCCTCAGGCACGCTCACGGCATGGATGTAGCCGGCGACCCGTGGGCGCACTTCAACCTTCTTGACTGCCGTCAGCGAGCCGGTGAATTCCGCAAAGGGCGTCACAGGGCGAACGATGACCTCGGCCACGGGAACGCCGGGTGGCTTTGCGGGAGCGGCGGAGGGCACCGTCTCCTTGCATCCGGCGATAGCGAGGGCGATCCCCATCGCAGCGGGGATCAGGGTTACGCGTTTGACTTTCATCGTTTTTCCTTTCGCGACAGCCGTCGACTTGGTTTGCTGAGCCGAAGCAGCTCCTGTCGCATTTATGCGGCTTGCCACGCTTGGAAGGTCAAGCGCTTTGGATTCGAGCGTTTCATTGCCAGATCCTGTTGGCTGGCACGATCTCCGGCACTGCGCTGCACGGCGTGGTTGGTGGGTTGGCTCGCGATGATGGGTCGGCCCATGGCCATGGCTCCATCATTGGCGCGGCACTCGGCGCGGCGCTCATCGTCAAGAAGAGATTCGAGGATCACTGACATGTCATTCTCCTGACAAGAAGTGGCTGGTTCGGCATCTGGCTAGGGCAACCCCGTTGGTGGCTGGCTGCTAACCAAACTGCAGATGCGGCGCGGCTGCGCCGAGGCCCGCTACGACCGAATAGCCAATGGAGCGCCTCATGCTTGCAGGGTCGAAGCTCCAGGAGAGCAGCAAGGTGCCGGCAGCACCAGAGCCCGATCAAGCACACGGCCAGCGTGAACCGCACCTCGCCATGACACCAGTCGAACGCCGGCGGCACAGCCCGGTAGGCAATGAAAGTGGCACACACCGGGAGTCGCTTCAGTCCCGCCGGGACCGGCGCGGCACGCCGGCCGTGATGGCGGCAGTGCATCGCGCGGTGCTTGGCATGGGCGGCGGATCGCATGGCGTGGGCTCCACAGGGAGTACGGCCGGACCAATGTGCCAACCGTTCCGCCCATCTTCCCCAAATGCCGACGGCCGGGAGCGACGACTACCCGACGCTTTACGCCAAGCTACCTACCGGGGCGTAGCCCCTACGGTCCACGCAGGGCGCCCGGAGTTCGGTGCGCTCCCGCGATCTCGCTTGGCGTGGTGGCCACCACACGCAGAAAAGAACGCCGCATCGAGTCGGCACTGCCGAAGCCGCATTTGGCGGCCACGGATTTCGCGCCCACCCCCGACGCCTCGAGCAGGCTCCGTGCCACTTCAACGCGGACCCGCTCGACAAAGCGCGCGGGCGTCGTGCCCTTCTCGCTGCGAAAGACGCGCGTGAACTGGCGAGCGCTCATGTTCACTTTGGCGGCCATGCGCTCGACGCTGATGTCCTCGGCGAGGTGCTCGAAGATCCAGTTCTCCAAGTCGTCCAAGGGCTTCACCGAGCCGGACTGCAGTGCGAGCAGCTTGCTGACCTGGGAGTAGCTCGCGGTCCGCCGGACGAAAAGTACGAGCCATTGCGCGATCGCAAAGGCCTTGCGTGGACCAAAGTCCTCCTCGACGAAGAGTAGCGCCAGGTCTATGCCGGTGGTGATGCCGGCGGAGGTGTGGATGTGACCGTCCTTCACGAAGATTGAATTGCGCACGAGCTTGACGCGCGGGTAGCACTCGGCCAAGTAGTCGCACCACTGCCAGTGCGTGACCACGCGCCGGCCTTCCAGTGCACCCGACGCGGCGAGGACGAACGTGCCGAGGCAGCTTGCGCCTACGCGACGCGCCTGCGACGACATCTCTTTCAACCAGCGCAGATAGGCCGGGTCGTAATGTCCCGAAGGGGCCTCCGGTCCGCCCACTACCCAGAGCGTGTCGATGGGACCCTCAAACTTGCGGAAGTCGGTGCCGCCCGTGATTCGCAGTCCCCGATTGATGGCGGTCGAGCCCTCGCGCTCCGGTGACACCAGCTCGATCTCGTATTCGCACTGGTCGAACACCTCCAGTGGACCGGCCAGGTCCTGCACCTCGAACGGCGGTACCCCGGTGAGTACGATTCTGCGCATTGGGAGTCATTGTGTCCGAAAACGTCGGCACGATGTCTGTTTTGGTCGTCCTCAAGGCTGTCTGCGCCCGGGCGCCCGCCAATTGGTGTGGGCGATGCTCGGGACCCCAAGTCGTCGCGTGCGTGGAACGCCGTCAGCGCAGACTCGTCGTCAAGCGTCCGGCTCGCGGACGCAAGGAGTCGCCCCGATGGACGCTTCGCAATCGCTGATGCTTCGCGCGCTCCAGATCGACGCGTCAGCGCGCCCGCGCCTCCCGATCCCGCCCGGCGTGACCGTTGTCGCGGCGGTAGTGGGGGGGTGGCTGGTCAACTTAGTGGGCTGGAGCGTCGGCGACGCGGGGGCTATCCTCGCCGTTTGCACGGCGAGCCTTGTGGCAACCGCGGCAATCGCCGCGGGGTGGGCCTCGGAGCCCGAGGAACTCGAGCGATGGGCCATAAGGGCCGGCGCCGCAGCGTTCGTGTCCGCCTTGCCGGTCCTGTTTGGCTAAGCTCTCGCCTCGAACGACGCCGCCGCGAACTCATAGCCAAGTTCAGCGATTGCAAGGTTCCCGGCTGTTCGTCGCTTCTTCACCGCGTGCTACGTGGCGACCAGTACCGGAAGCGCGGACCCGAGAGCGGCCACAAGGGCCCGAAACGCCCATCGCTCGAGCTCCTCAGGCTCGGAAGTCCACCCGGTCGCCAGCACCGCAGTGGCCACCAAGCTCCCCAAGCCCACGGCAACCATGAGTCCGGCCAGACCCAAGCCCCAATCGATAGAGTTCAGCGGCCAGGCGGCCACCACCCCCGCGGAAACCGCTGCGGCCGGCCAGCCAGGTAAACGCGGATGAGCAGTAGCGACGAACTGGCTAGCTCGAAACGCTAGGTCGCGCGCGGCAGCTGAAATCAGCCCCACGGGAAGGGGCGGCAGGTAAGCGAGATCCATCGCCGCAGCTCGCGCATCAGGCGGCGGGCGGGTAGCCAGCTTCGCTCAGGGCCTCGGCGAAGTCCCCGGGATCTTCGTTCGAGGAGATCTTGACCAGCTTTGAGTTCAGGTCGACCTCGACTTTCGCGGCCGGGTCCACCAGCTTGCAGGTTTGGGTGACGGTGCTGGCGCAATGGCCGCATGTCATGTCGGGGAGGTTGAGTTCAATCATGGCGTTCTCCTGAGAAAAATGGATGAAGGCCTGCATGGTCAAGCTTGCCACCGTGTCAGAGTCAACAGTGGGTCTCATCGCAGCCCTGCTGACAAAAGGGACTTGACCTTGCCACGATGGCAAGCCTGAAGATGCCGCTATCGCATGGGATGCGGGCGCAAGGACCTAACCATGCAGAACACAACGACGTTGCCAGCGAGCCTGGCCATGAACCTGCAGAAGCTGGGCATCGAGCTGCCGATTGGCGGCATGACCGGTGCCTCGTGCAGCATGGCGTTCTCCTTGGTGAGCGTGGTTGCCAACGCTTTGACGCTGCGCCGCTGGAAAGGAAAGACCTCATGAAAACGATCGCCGACGGAATGAACATCGGAGAAGCCGCCGAGAAGGCGGGAGTGACGCCGAAGATGGTGCGCCACTACGAGTCGCTGGGGCTTTTGCCCAAGGTCCACCGCACCGAGACGGGCTACCGCGTTTACGGGGAGCCGGAGGTCCACACGCTGCGGTTCATCAAGCGGTCACGCGATCTGGGCTTCTCCATTCCAGAGATCAGCGAACTCGTGAAGCTTTGGCAAGACCGCAGGCGGCCGAGCAGCAGCGTGAAGAAGGTCGCCGCGACGCACCTCGCAGAGCTCGATCGCAAGATCGAGGAGATGCAGTCCATGCGCAAGACGCTCTCGCACCTGATCCACTGCTGCCAGGGCGACCAGCGTCCTGATTGCCCGATCCTCGAAGACCTGGGCCGCGCGACCCCGATCCTTGGCGCGAAGAAGGCGACGGCGTCCACCGCGCCGGCCCGCAGAGCCGCGTAGCCGATGGGTTCGCCGCGGCACATGTGGGAAGGTGGCCGCCTGATATTCCGCTGAGCTCGTGTTGAATGCACGCACGTAGAATGAGCTCGTGATTCGCAAGCTGATGCTCCTCCTTGCCCTCCTGGCCGCGTTGGGCCAGGCGCTCGCGGGAGCTTCTTGTCCCGGAACCGCTTCGGGCGAGCTCGGGCACGTTCTGGCGCACGCCCAGGAGGAAGGGCACCATCATCACGACGATGGCGGCATGCACGTCGACGAGACGGATGAGGGCGGCTTTCACGTTCACTTGGACGGCTCCAACTCCGCGGCGCTGCCTGCCGGGCTCTCCTCCCGACCCGCGCTCGCGATGCCGCAATGCCCGCCTGACTGGGAGCCGCGCGCGCACCCGTCGCCTACCATAGACGGCCTTCTGAGGCCTCCGAAACTCGCGTCCTGACCCGCGCGGCCTGCCCCGTGCCCGTTCTCCGTGTGAACTGAGATGGGCGGCGGCGCGCCGCTCTCCCCGCGGGCGCGCCCGCGGCTTTCGGACGCATCTTCGGGAAAGCATGAACCTTGTCCTTCGCGCGGCGGCGCTCGCCGCGCTCATCGACCCATCGCTGGCCTTCGCCCACGGCATCTCGGAAGCCGACAAGCTGGCCATGCTCGACGGCGGCTACTTGCAGTACGCCGTGCTTGGCGCCAAGCACATGCTCACCGGCTACGACCACCTGCTCTTTCTCTTCGGGGTGGTCTTCTTCCTGACCAAGTTCCGCGACGTCGCCAAGTTCGTCACCGCATTCACCGTGGGCCACTGCATCACGTTGATCTTCGCCACGTTCCTGGGCATCACCTGGAACTATTGGCTGGTCGACGCGGTGATCGCGCTCACCGTGATCTACAAGGGCTTCGACAACAACGGGGGCTTCCAGCGGCACTTGGACATGAAGTCGCCCAACCTGGTGGCGGCCGTGTTCGTCTTCGGCCTTATCCACGGCTTCGGGCTCTCGACGCGACTGCAACAGCTCCCGCTGGGGGAGGACAAGATGGGCATGCTGGGCAGGATCCTGAGCTTCAACGTCGGCGTCGAGGTGGGACAGATCGCCGCGCTCTCCGCGATGCTCGTCGTTCTCGCCGCCTGGCGCAGGCGCCCGAACTTCCCCAAGCTCGCCATCGCGGCCAACACCGCGCTCATGTTCGCAGGCGGCCTCCTGCTCCTGATGCAGCTCCACGGCTACGCCCACGACTCGGACCCCGGCGCGTTCCGCTTCCCTGAGGAGGAGCACAAGCACCTCCATGAGGACTTGGACCTCGCCAAGCCCGACCCCACTCGCGACAACCTCTGAAGGAAACCACCATGAAAACCATCGCCATCGCCATCGCCTCCGCCGTCGCCCTCTCGCTGGCCACCCCCGCCTTCGCCGACAAGGGCAGCTCCTGCCACTTCCACGGCTCGACCCCCGCCAAGGAGGAGACGGTCCTCACGTGCGCCGCGCAGCGCAAGGACGCCCTCGTGGCCAGCGGCAAGCTCGACGCCTCGTGGAAGGGCGTGAAGCACGAGAAGGTCGAGCAGGTCGAGGGCAAGAAGGGCAAGGAGTGGAAGGTCACCTTCAAGAACCCGGCGGCGTCCGACAAGGACAAGCAGTCCCTTTATGTGTTCCTGAGCGCCCCGGGCAACGTACTAGCGGCGAACCACACCGGGAAGTGACCTGGTGGCGCAGGCCATGTGCGGCTCGCGCCCTCGCAGTCGGCAGCCTGTTCGCGTTGCCGGCTTACGCACACGCTGAGCATTCGCCGCCGCCCACGTCAAGTCGCGCGGGCCAACGGCCCGCCTTCGCGGGCGTAGCACCGAAGTAGACCCCGTTCGCTCAGCGGCGGGCCACGCGCGCAGGCCAATGCGCTCTTTGGCACTATCTCCGCCATCTCTGCGCGGTTGCATAGCTTCGAGCGCTACGTTGCGAACGAAGCCTGGACGACGCGAGCCATGAGCGCCCCCGGACGCTCATGGGTAAACGAAACCTCAGCCGCAGCAGGAGCTGCGGCCCGCTGGGGCCGCTTGCGCGCCGCTCGTGGAAGCTCCCTTCCGCGCGCCGCCGCAGCATCCGCCAGAAGCGGCCGTCGAACGGGGCGCCGAGGCTGTCAACTTTGCGGGGGTGTATCCAGCCTCCTGGATGGCTGTGGCCAGCTCGCTTTCCGTCGCGGCGCTTTGCACCGACAGAAGCTTCTGCCCGATGCTGACTTCGAGACGGGCGTGCTCGTCGACTCTAGCCACGGCCCGCGCGATCGCACTCGCGCAGCTTCCGCAGGTCATGTCAGGGATGTGGAATGTGATCATGGGAGGCGCCTTTCTGGATTGATGAAGACAGTGTGAACCTTGCCATCGTGGCAAGGTCAAGCACTTTCTTCACGCCCAAGGATTCAGGGGCATCGTGCCGCAGGGACGGCCCTCTCCAACGCTTTGTCACTTCCAGAGGCTGTCGGACTATTCTGAGCTCCGCAGGCGGGCGGCGATCGCCTCCATCTGACTGATCTCCGCGCGCTGGGCCTTTACGATCTCGCCGCAAAGCTTTCCGAGCTCCGGATCGGTCAGCCGCGCCTCGCGGCACATGAGGATCGCGCCGGAGTGGTGGGGAATCATCGAGTCGACGAACTGCTTGTCATCGACGAGCGCCTGCGAACGTGTGGCCACCAGGGATGCGGCGAACAGGATGGTGAGGCCAGCGTAGAGTGCCAGGTTCAGCGGTTTGTTCCCATACATCGAGCCCATTGTGGCCAGCATGATCATCCCCATCGGCGCGAGCATCGTCAGCGCCATATAGAGCATGTTCACGTTGTTCCGGTAGTCGCCCCAGCCATCAATCATCGTGAACATGGCCAAGTACATTGGAATGAGGCTCAACGCAAGATTGAGCGCGAACATCCAGTAGGCGCGCGTCGTCGACCGCTGATGACCCGTCGCTGCATGCTGAGTGTCGCGATGTCTGTTTTCGTTCATTTGAAGCTTCCTGATTGCTGGGACAGCCACTCTGAGCCTTACCCTTGTGGAAAGGTCAAGCAGGCGGCGAGGTGGCCCGCGCGCCTGTTTTCTGGACGCGCCATCATGGAGCAGGCTTCGCGCAAGCGACAGAGCCCAGCTCAGCAACGGCGACACCCAAGCCTAGATTACGAATCTGTAATCTGGATGTCGCTGTTCCTGGGCGAAGGTGTCCTTAGAATCACCCTCGAATGTCCGTTCTTCGTTTCCTGGTCGCCTGGTTGATGATGGCTGCGCTTCCGCTGCAGGGGTTCGCTGCCGCATCCATGGTCTTTTGCAAGGGCGAGCACCATGCAGCTGCAAGTAGCCCGGCTGAATCGGGCCACGCGACGACTGGTGCACACGACCACACGAGTCATTCGCATGGAATGGAAGCGCAGGCCGACAAGGCAGTCGCCGCATCCGCCGACTCAGAACTACCCGACACGGCTCACAAGTGCGGTGTTTGCGCCTCCTGCTGTCACAGCTTGGCCATCGCCCAAAATGTGCACTGGCCGTCGTTCTCCCCTGCCCCGCAGGCAGAGTCGGCAGAGCCCTTCCTACTGATTCTCGGCACACCAGCCTCGGTGCTGGACAAACCACCTCGCGCTTGATTCAAAGCTGACCACAGCGCCCTTTTGGGCGACTGACCACGGCTTCCGTTCGTCTGCTATGGCTCCAAGCCATCGCATCCGCTCCATCGAACTCGCGAGGATTTCATGTTCCATCGTCTGCTGGCCCTAGGGCTGGCTCCCCTTGCCGCTTTGTCGGCCTTGCCCGCCCATGCCCAACCTGCCTCAGGCGCGGCTTCTGAGGTTCCCGCTCCTGCCTTTCGATCGGCACTCGACGGATACCAGTCGTTCAGCGACGAGAAGCTCGTCCCGTGGCGGGACGCGAATGACAACGTCGGCCGCATCGGCGGCTGGCGGGTGTATGCCAAAGAGGCGCAAGAGGGCGCGGACGGCACAAAGACGGCACCCTCCGGTTCAGCAACGGGAGGCCCCGCAGCCAAACCGGCAAGCCCCGCCTCTTCTCTAGCGAACCCGCACTCCGGCCACGGCAGGTAATGAAGATCCAAATGAGAAGCTACTTACGTCTCCCTGCTTCGGCAGCCGCCGCACTTTTCCTCGCCGGTTGCGCCACGGTGAGCATCGACGACGCCGTGAAAGATGCGAACCAGGCGCTCCCGGGTTTTACGCAGGGCAACCTGGAACTCAGCCAGGGTGACGCCCAACGGGACAAGCGAGCCCGGTTGGCTGATGATCTCCTTGCCAAGCCATTGACCAGGGAAGACGCGGTTCAACTCGCGCTTGCCAACAGTCCCTCCATGCAAGCGTTGGTCGCGCAAAGTTGGGCCGAGATGGCGACAGCCAACCAAGCTGGCCGCATCGCCAACCCTGTCTTCACCTTCGAACGTATCCGGGCCGGTGACGAACTGGAGTTGGGGCGCCTGCTATCGATCGGACTGCTGGATCTCCTCACCCTTCCCCGGCGCCTGGCCATATCCCGTAACCAGGTCGCTCAGGCGAAAACGCAGTTGAGCATCACGGTGGTCGACCAGGTGAGCCAGGTGCGTCAGGCGTGGGTGCGCGCCGTCACCAGCCGCCAGGTGCTGCAGTATGCGGAACAGGTCAACCAGTCCGCGCAAGCAAGCGCCGAACTGGCAAAGCGCATGCAGCAAGTGGGCAACTTCACGAAGTTGCAGCGCGCACGGCAACACGCGTTCTACGCCGACGCTACTGCGCAACTCGCATCTGCTCGCCACGCAGAAACCGCGGCGCGGGAGGAACTGGTTCGGCTTTTGGGGCTGACCGATGCTCAAGCAAGCAAGCTGAAGCTTCCAGACCGGCTACCGGACTTGCCGAAAGAGCCGCAGGCGGCGGCAAGCATCACCGCATCTGCATTGCAGCAACGCTTGGACGTGCAGCTTGCCCGCGTGCAACTTGAAGGCGCCGGAAAGTCCCAAGGACTGGCTCTGCTCAACAGCTTGATCGATGTCGAAATCGGTGGACGCCGCGACACCATCTTCGACAATGCCGAGGGAACCAAGAGCCATGCGCGCGGTTTCGAGCTGGAGATCCGGCTTCCCATCTTCGACTGGGGCACCGCGCAGCGCGCCAACATGAACGCGCAGTCATTGGCCGCCGCCAATCGCTACGAAGCCGTCGTGCGCTCTGCCTCGTCTCAGCTGCGGGAAAGCTACTCCGCCTACCGCACGGCGTACGACCTGGCACGTCACTACCGCGACGAGATCGTGCCGCTTCGCAAGACCATGTCCGAGGAGAACCAGCTTCGCTACAACGGCATGCTCATTGGAGTCTTCGAGCTGCTCGCCGATGCACGAGACCAGGTGGCAAGCGTGGTCGCGGCGATCAATGCACAGCAGCAGTTCTGGCTGGCGGATGCCGGTCTCTCGTCCACCTTGATCGGCAAACCAATGGCCATGGGTGCGACGCCTGTTTCCACTAGCACCACCAGCGGGTCAGACGGCGGCCACTGAGCTGCCCGCACCACACAACGAACATCATGACCAGCAGACGAAATTTTCTCTCGGGTGCAGGCGCCATCACGGGCGCTCTCGCAGCCGCATCGGTGAGCAAAGTCGCCATGGCGGCCCTGCCTGAACCGATGATCCAGACCAAGCCGGACACACAGCCGCCCCTCGTCCCGAGCACAGGCCGCCAGTACAACCCGGTTGTCACACTCAACGGATGGACGCTCCCCTGGCGCATGAACAACGGCGTCAAGGAATTCCATCTTGTCGCCGAGCCAGTGGTGCGCGAGATGGTCGCGGGCTTCAAGGCGCATCTCTGGGGCTACAACGGCCAGTCGCCAGGCCCCACGATCGAGGTTGTCGAGGGGGATCGGGTCCGCCTGTTCGTCACCAACAAGTTGCCAGAGCACACGAGCGTCCACTGGCACGGGCAGCGGCTTCCCAACGGGATGGACGGCGTCGGTGGGCTGACGCAAAAGCACATACCACCTGGCAAGACCTTTGTCTACGAGTTCGTCGCGCGCCGTCCCGGCACTTTCATGTACCACCCGCATGCCGACGAGATGACGCAAATGGCGATGGGGATGATGGGGTTCTGGGTCACCCACCCGAAGGGGAAGCATCCCCTGATCGATGACGTCGACCGCGACTTCGTCTTCCTGCTGAACAACTACGACATCGATCCGGGTGCCTACACGCCGAAGATCATGACGATGCTGGACTTCAACATCTTCAGCTTCAACAGCCGCATCTTCCCGGGAATCGACTCGATGAACGTCAGGATGGGCGACAAGGTCCGCATTCGCATGGGAAATCTGACCATGACGAACCACCCCATCCACCTGCACGGCCATGAGTTTCTGGTCACCGGGACTGACGGCGGGCCCACTCCCAAGAGCACCCGCTGGCACGAAGTGACCACGGATGTCGCTGTGGGCCAGATGCGGCAGGTCGAATTTCTCGCGGACGAGGAGGGCGACTGGGCTTTCCATTGCCATAAAAGCCACCACACGATGAACGCCATGGGCCATGACGTGCCCACCATGATCGGCGTGGACCATCGCAACGTGGTCAAGCAGATCACAAGCCTCGTCCCCGACTACATGGTGATGGGAGAGCGTGGCATGGCCGACATGGCGGAAATGCCGATGCCGCTGCCAGACAACACGGCGCCCATGATGAGTGGTGAAGGCCCGTTTGGGTCCATGGAGATGGGCGGCATGTTCACGGTCGTGAAGGTGCGTCGTGACCAGAAGCCGGGTGACTACAAGAACCCCGACTGGTTCAAGCACCCCGCGGGCACGGTCGCCTATGAGTTCACTGGCACCTTGCCGCCGGCGCCAAGCGCATCGAACGCCGGTACGGGCTCCATGCCGGCGAAGGTGGCCCCCAAGCAGGATGTGGAAGTCAAGGTCCGGAAACCTTCGGCTGGGCATTCCAAGCATTGAACTGGCAAGTGAAACCACGTTTCTCGAAAGGAACAGCAAATGAAAGTAATGAACGCACTTCTCGCCGCATCCCTGTTGGCTGTCTCGCTGGGTGTGTCTGCCCATGAAAACCATGCCAAGGCCAAGACCACTGCCGTAAAAAAGGAGCAGAAGGATTGGGGCATCGCCGGCGATGCAAAAGCCGCAAAGCGCACCATTGAAGTCTCCATGCTCGACACCATGCGCTTTTCGCCCGACAAGATCGAAGTCAAGCAAGGCGACACCGTCCGCTTTGTTGTGAAGAACTCCGGGAAGATGATGCACGAGATGGTCATCGGAACCAAGAAGGATCTGGACGAGCACGCAGCGCTGATGGCCAAGTTCCCGAACATGGAACATGATGAGCCCTACATGACCCACGTCGGACCAGGCAAGACCGGTGAAATCGTCTGGACATTCAACCGACCCGGCGACTTCGACTTCGCGTGCCTGATCGCCGGCCACTACCAAGCCGGCATGGTTGGCAAGATCAAGGTCGTCGCCGGCGACAGCAAGGCTGATGGACATGGCAAAGCGCACAAGCATTGATGCGGGTCGACGGAACTTGATTGGGGCAGCTTCGGTGGCCGCCGCGCTGACCTTCGTCGACTCCGCGCTTGCAAACGCTCCTGTGCAAGTGGAGCTTTGGAAGGACCCGAGTTGCGGGTGCTGCCAGGACTGGGTTACCCACCTGCAGTCCGGTGGCTTCGTGGTCAAGGTCCATGACGTCGGCAACAACGCCGTCCGCGCACGACTTGGGATCGACCGCAAATACGGCTCATGTCACACGGCCCTCGTAGCTGGGTACGCTATCGAAGGACACGTTCCGGCTGCAGATATCCGGCGGCTACTGCGCGAGCGGCCTCAAGCCTTGGGCTTGGCCGTGCCTGGGATGCCCGTAGGCTCTCCCGGAATGGATGGTGCGGTCTACGGGGACCGCAAAGATCCGTACAGCGTGATGCTGCTGGCCAAAGACGGCAGTGCAAGCGTTTATCGGAAGTACGCAGGCAAGACTGAAGGAGCGAAATCATGACGCGCAACAAAATCCGGACCGCCCTCAGCGGCGCCCTCGTGGCTATGACGGCCGCACTCGCGATGCCGTCGCTGGCGCAGTCGACCATGACCGACGCCGAGGTCCGCAAGGTCGACAAGGAGAGCAAGAAGATCACTCTCAAACACGGCGAGATCAAGAACCTGGACATGCCACCAATGACGATGGTGTTCAACGTCTCCGACCCGAGCATGCTCGACAAGGTGCAGGCCGGCGACAAGATCCGCTTCAGCGCCACCAATGACGGCGGGAAGTTCACCGTCACGGAAATCCAGCCGGTGAAGTGACGCTGGCGCATTGCCGATGTCGCACGAGCTCTTCCGGGTGAAGACCGCGAGCCCAGAAACACTGGAGCTTCTCGTGGCCTACGGCGCTGTTGGTGTGCTGGTGATGCTCGCCTTGGTGGGCTTTCTTGTCTGGCGTGGCAAGCGGGAGGGTACGGGTCATCCGTCCGTACGTTCCCGCGGGTCGCGCGCGAAGAAGCTGCGGAGACGGTGACAAACGCCGCAGGCGGTTCTCGAACATGTGAGCGAGAAGACGGTTTTTCGAGGAAGCGGGGCAGCTAGCCGGCTGTGACATGCCGGGTTATCCATGCGTGAAGGCGCAATCATTTACTCGGAGAACACAATGCGCGACCATAAGTTCAATGCATGCATTGAAGCGTGCAACGCGTGCGCAATTGCATGCAGTCACTGTGCTGCGTCCTGCCTGCAGGAGCAGGACGTCAAGATGATGGCGCGCTGCATCGCACTGGACGTCGACTGCGCCGAAATTTGCGCCTTGGCGGCAGCAGCAATGGCGCGCGCCAGTGAGAACGTGAAGGCGATCTGCGCCGCGTGTGCGCAGGTTTGCCAGGCATGTGGGGACGAGTGCGCGAGGCACGATATGGAACATTGCCAGCAGTGCGCCAATACTTGCCGCCGATGCGCAGAAGAATGCCGTAGCATGGCATCCATGGCTTGAGTCTCAACCAGTTAGCTCGAAGGAAAAATCATGATCAAACAAACGCGAATCAGGAACATCATCGGAAGCTTGATGTTCGCAACCGCATTGACGGCTGCCCCCGCCGCAGTGGCACAGGCTCATCAGCAACACGGCGCGAGTGCTGCAACTTCATCTCCCATGGACATGAAGTCCATGATGAAAGAGATGAACGATAAGATGAATTCGATGCCGATGACTGGCAAGCCCGACATCGATTTCGCCATGATGATGCGTGTCCACCACCAGGGCGCCATCCACATGGCGGAGGCGGAACTCAAGGCCGGCAAGGAACCAGAGATGCGCAAGATGGCACAGAAGGTGATTGCTGCACAGAAGAAGGAAATTGCCGAGCTCGACAAGTTCCTGGCGAAGCACGGCCACCCCGCGGAAAAGAAATAGGCGTTCGTCGGATGGCGGCACGCTTCCATAGACGGTGCTGCCAGATAACCAAACCGTCATCTTCGGGTCACCGACCCGTCGATCCCAGGTCCTTAGAGTTGCATCTGTGCTTGACCGGCTTCTCTCTACAGAGAGCGGTGCCTGTAGCTCAACCTCAAGGAGTACCTGATGAAGTCAAAGATGAACGTCCTGTTTGCCGCTGGTTTGCTGTCCCTCGGCATGGCGAGCGCCTTCGCTGCAGAACTGACCGCTGGCGAAGTCCGCAAGGTGGATACGGAGCAAGGGAAGGTCACCCTGAAGCATGAGGCCATCAAGAATCTCGACATGCCGCCCATGACCATGGTGTTTCGTGCCGAGAAGCCCGAGCTGTTGAAGGACCTGAAGCCCGGCGACAAGGTGCGCTTCGCAGCGCAGTCGGTTTCCGGCGCCATCGTGGTCACCGAAATCCAGCAAGCCAAGTAAGGTGCGGTCGCTCCCCGTCACGCGCTAGTCGTCGGGAAGATCAGCGTCAGCGTTGTGCGGCCTTCAGCAACATTGCTCGAGGCCGCAACTTCGCCGCCGTGCGCCTCCATGATGGAGCGGACGATGGCCAGCCCCAGGCCTGTCCCTCCACTCAGGCGGGCACGCGAGGCGTCCACCCTATAGAAGCGGTCGAAGATGCGCCCCAGATGTTCCTCGGGTATGGGCTCTCCGACATTGTTGACGGCCAGGGTTGTGCGGCCCTCAACACCGCCGATGGTGATGCTGACCGCGGATCCGGCACGGGCATGACGGATGGCGTTGGACAGCAGGTTGGTGATGGCTCGCTGTACGAGTAGCGGATCCGCCCGCACGTTCGCCTGGCCGACTACTTGAACGGAAACCTCCTTCTCCTCGGCAACCAACGACAGGTACTCGGCTACCCGCGCCGCTTCGTCATGCAGGAGGACGGATTCGAGTTGCAAGGCTGCGGGCCCGTGGTCGGCTTGCGCGATGAACAACATGTCGGAGATCAATCGCGCCAGGCGCTCGAGTTCTTCGATGTTGCCCACCAGGACCTCACGCAACTCCTCCGGACTCCGGCGCTGCGACAGCGCCACCTGGCTTCGTCCGAGGAGGGTTGCAACGGGCGTACGCAGCTCGTGCGCGAGATCGGCCGAAAACTCCTGGAGACGTCGATAGCCGCTGTCGATGCGCTCCAGCATCGCGTTCAATTCCTCGGCAAGCTCGCGCAATTCTTCCGGCAACCCGGCTGCCGACAGGCGCTGGCTGAGGGACCTGGCGCCGATCGAAGCCGCCAATCGGCGGAACCTGCGGAGCGCGGAAAGACCCGTTCTGGCGATCAACCAGGAACCCAAGGCGACAGTACCGAGCAACACAGGCAGGCCAAACAGGCTCGCACGCAGGAATCCGCGCAACAACCGGCCGTCCTGACGGGTGTCCAGCGTGACGTAGAAGCGGACAGGCGTACCGTCGCCGACTGGCGCTTGCGCGCGCACTGCCTTCATCTGGACGCCAGGGCGTGGCGTCCAGCGAACCTGCGCTCCCTCTGCACCTGCGGTGTCGAGGACACGCACGGACTCCGACGCCGTAGGGGAGAAAGTAAGGAGCACGTTGCGACTTCGCGGATCCACCAACGCGAGGTGCACGTCGTCATGCCCGATCAGGAGATCACCGAACCTGTGCCGATTCGCGGCGACGGCGTCGCTCGAGGGAAGTTCTGAAAGGATGTGCGCTACCAGCTCCCGTTTGCCAGCGAGCTCGCTGGCCGATCGTGCTTCGAGCTGCTGCGCAAGCGCCCAGTACCCTACAGCGACTCCGGCACCGATGATGGCGAGGCCGAAGAGCGCGCTTGCCGCTGCGAGGCGACCGGCGAGCGAGAGCCGCTGCAGCGACAGCCACGGGATCAACTACGGCGCTCCAGAACGTATCCCACGCCACGCACGGTGTGTATTAGTTTCTCCTCGAAGGGATCGTCGATCTTGGCGCGCAGCCTACGCACGGCGACTTCAACCACATTGGTGTCTGAATCGAAGTGAATGTCCCAGACGAGCGAGGCAATCTGGGTTCGCGACAGGACCTGTCCCGTCTTCTGTGCCAGCAACGATAGCAGCGCGAACTCCTTCGCCGAGAGGTCGATGCGCTGCCCGTTTCGCGTGGCGCGGTGCCGAACCGGATCGATCTCCATGTCGGCGACCCGCACGACCGGGTCAGCCGGCACAGCCTGGTTGCGCTTGAGCAGCGCGCGCACGCGCGCCAGCAGCTCTGGGAACTGGAACGGCTTGACCAGGTAGTCGTCCGCCCCCAGGTCGAAGCCGCGGACCTTGTCGTCCACGCGATCCCGGGCAGTGAGCATTAATACGGGGACTTGTCGGGATGTACGCAGCGCGGACAGCACTGCAAACCCGTCTATACCAGGCAGCATCACGTCCAGGATCACGAGATCATGGTCCCCATTCGCCGCCGCGTGCAGGCCGTCCGTGCCGCTATGCGCCACCTCCACGGTGTAGCCGCTCTCGGCAAGGCCCTGCCGGAGATACTCCGCCGCCTTCGTCTCGTCCTCGACAACCAGAATCTTCACTGTCTCACCATTTCAGGGAAGCGAAAAGCTATCGCTTCCGCATCGTAACGGCGTTGCTCGCGGCAACGCTGAACCTGACCAATTCGTAATCGACAAGTCACGGCCCCGTCGCGCCTGCTTTCCTAAAGTAGCTACGCGATGCAGCAGACCTGCATCCCGACGATCCGAACCGGAACGCCGCCCTCAAATTTCAAGGAGTTGAACATGAACCCCCGCAAGACCCTCATCGCCATCGCGGCGCTCGCAGCCTCCCTTCCCGCCGCCTACGCCGGCAACTTTGTCGGTGGTGAAGCTGGCTATGACACTCATCCGGCAAACAGCGGTCTCAGCCGGTCACAGGTCCAGCAGGAGTACCGGGCCTTCCGTGACCACCCGGTGTACTCTGACGGCACGGTGATGCTGCAAGGCGAGGCGGGCTACGTCTCCGCAAACCAGGGCGTGTTTGCCGACCGCCAGCCGAGTGGCCCGCACACGCACGTGCTGGGCAATACGGGTGCGCCGGCCGCAGCCGTCGCACCCATGAGTGACGCCGAGCGCCGGGCTTACCGCCAGCAGTACATCAACTAGGCCCCGAGCCTCGAGACGACGGCCGCGTTTGCGGCCGTTTCTCGTTGTGGAACAAGCCTGGCCGAAAGTTCTTGACTCTCCCCTCGTGGGATGGTTCAGACTTGCCGACTGACACCCCACGCTACCGAGGCATCCATGCAGCATGAAAAAGACCGCGCCGACACCGGCCACCATCATCCCCCCGCACCGCCTACTGAAGCCGACGGGGCGAAGACGAAAGACCCGGTCTGTGGAATGACTGTTCCGGCCGATTCCGTCCATCACTCGCAGTACGAGGGACTGCCCTACCACTTCTGCAGCGCGGGGTGCAAGAAGAAATTCGACGTGGAGCCACTCAGGTACTTGGCGCCAGTTGGCCGCGCCGAGCCTGCAGCCACGATGATTCCTCCTGTACCGGGGACCGTCTATACCTGCCCGATGCATCCGCAGATCCGGCAGGACCATCCCGGCAACTGTCCCATCTGCGGCATGGGGCTCGAGCCCCTGATGCCCAGCCTCGACGATGACGACAACCCGGAGTTGAAAGATTTCAGCCGGCGTTTCTGGTGGACATTGCCGCTGACCGTGGTGGTGACCTTGCTGGCCATGTTCGGCCATGGAACCGGCTGGCTTGACATGAGGACGCAAAGCTGGGTCGAGCTCGTGCTCTCGCTGCCGATCGTGCTGTGGGCGGGCTGGCCATTCTTCGTGCGAGGTTGGCAGTCGGTCATCAACCGCAGTCCCAACATGTGGACGCTGATCGGATTGGGCACCGCAGCGGCTTTCGTCTACAGCGTCGTGGCGACGGTCGCGCCAGGCGTGTTCCCGGCCGAATTCAACCAAATGGGGCGCGTGGCCGTGTACTTCGAGGCGGCTGCGGTGATCATCTCGCTGACGCTGCTCGGGCAGATGTTGGAGCTGAAGGCGCGCTCCCAGACCTCCGCTGCGATCAAGTCCCTGCTGGGACTCGCCCCCAAGACGGCGCGGCGCATCCGCACCGACGGCACCGAGGAGGACGTGCCCCTGGTCCAGGTCCACGTCGGAGACTTGCTGCGCGTGCGTCCCGGCGAGAAAGTGCCTGTCGACGGCGTGGTCGTCGACGGCAGCAGCGCGGTCGACGAATCCATGCTGACCGGCGAGCCGATGCCAGTCTCCAAGCGCCCCGGCGACAAGCTGATCGGGGCCACCATGAACACGGCGGGCGCCTTGACGCTGCGAGCTGAAAAGGTGGGCTCCGCCACAGTGCTGTCGCAAATCGTGCAGCTGGTGGCCCAGGCGCAGCGTTCGCGCGCGCCAATGCAGCGCATGGCGGACGTCGTGGCGGGCTATTTCGTCCTTGGCGTGATCGCCATCGCGGTGCTGACCCTGCTTGTGTGGGGCTTCATCGGGCCGCAACCGAGCTGGGTGTACGGACTGATCAATGCAGTCGCGGTCCTGATCATCGCCTGCCCTTGTGCGCTGGGGCTGGCAACTCCGATGTCAATCATGGTGGCGACGGGGCGCGGAGCGACGCAAGGCGTGCTGTTCCGGGACGCCGCCGCGATTGAGAACTTTCGCAAGGTCGATACCCTGATTGTGGACAAGACCGGCACCCTCACGGAAGGGAAGCCGGCCTTCGAGCGCACGGTCGCGGCGGAAGGATTCAGCGATGAACAGGTTCTACGCCTGGCCGCCAGCCTCGACCAGGGCAGCGAGCACCCGCTGGCGGCGGCGATCGTCCAAGCCGCGCGGGATCGCGGCCACGCGCTGGGCAATGTGGAAGGCTTCGAGTCGGGTTCGGGTATTGGAGTCACCGGCAAGGTCGATGGCCTGTCACTGGCGCTCGGCAACACCGCCCTGATGGAGCAGGCCGGCATTGACAGCAGCCGCCTGACGTCGGCGGCGGAAGCACTGCGGGCGGAAGGTGCGAGCGTCATGTACCTCGGCGCGGACGGCCGCCTGGCCGGGCTGCTGGCCGTGTCGGATCCGGTCAAGGCCAGCACTCCAGAAGCATTGCAGGCGCTTCGTACAGCCGGCATTCGGGTGATCATGGCGACGGGCGACGGGGTCACGACGGCCAGGGCCGTGGCCAAGCGGCTCGGGATCGACGAAGTTCACGGGGAAGTGAAACCTGCCGACAAGCTCCAGCTGGTGACGCGCCTGCAGGCCGAAGGCAAAGTGGTTGGCATGGCAGGCGACGGCATCAACGATGCGCCGGCTCTCGCAAAGGCGGATGTAGGCATCGCGATGGGCACCGGCACCGATGTGGCCATGAACAGCGCGCAGGTCACGCTGGTAAAGGGTGATCTGCGCGGCATCTCCATCGCCAGGCAGCTGTCCGATGCGACCGTCGCCAACATGAAGCAGAACCTCGGCTTCGCCTTCTTCTATAACGCGCTCGGCGTGCCGCTCGCCGCCGGCGTGTTGTACCCTCTGACCGGCTGGCTGCTGTCACCGATGATCGCGGCGCTGGCGATGAGCCTGAGCTCCGCTTCGGTGGTGTTCAACGCCCTGCGTCTGCGGAAGTCGCACCAGGATTGATCTCGCGGGAGTTCCATGCATAGACGCGGCCTTCTGTCCTCCCTCGCGCTGGTGCTCCTGCCGCTGCAGGCATGCACCTCACTGCGCGCTGGTCGCAAGCTGCGGGAGTTCGAGCTTGTCACGATGACCGGAGATGCTCAGATCGACTCCACCAAGGCCCCGGTACCGGTCTGGACGTATGGCGGATCAGTGCCCGGGCCGCAATTGCGGGTGCGACAGGGCGATCGAATACGGGTCGCTGTTTCCAACCGACTGTCTCAGCCCACCACCGTGCACTGGCACGGCCTGCGCGTGCCGAACGCCATGGACGGTGTCCCTCACCTCACGCAGCATCCGATCGCGCCAGGTGGACGCCACGTCTATGAGTTCGACGTTCCCGACGCTGGCACCTACTGGTATCACTCCCATTTCCAGAGTTCGGAACAGCTGGACCGGGGCTTGTACGGCACAGTGATCGTCGAAGAGCGTGACCCGATCCCGGTCGACCGAGACCTTACCTGGGTGCTTGATGACTGGCGCATCACGCCGGCGGGCCGGATCAGCGAGACCTTCGGCAACGCGCATGACATGGCCCACGCCGGACGCATCGGCAACGTGGTGACGGTGAACGGCTCGGTGCACGAAGAATTTAGCGTGCGGGCTGGCGAGCGGCTGCGGATGCGGCTCGTGAACGCGGCCAATGCCCGCATCTTCGCGCTCGCCTTCCACGGCCACCGCCCGCTCGTGATCGCGATCGATGGCCAGCCCGTGGAGCCGCACGAGCCGGCGGGAGGACGTGTGGTGATTGCACCCGGGATGCGGTGTGACTTGCTGCTGGACGCCGCGGGAAGGCCAGGTGAGCGGCACGAAGTACACGACCTGTTCTATCCACGGGATCGCTACGTGCTCATGCAGTTCGTATACGACCAGCAGGCGCCTCTGCCGCGCCGCTCAGCGGCCATCGTGTCCCTGCCGGCCAACACCGTTCCTGAGCCGGATCTCGTAAACGCAGGCACACACGAGATCGTGTTCGAAGGCGGGATGATGGGCACTCTGCATCAGGCGTTGCTGGATGGCAAGCCAACCGACATGCGCGGGATGCTGGGACGTGGCAAGGCCTGGGCAGTCAACGGCCTGGTGTCCGATGGTCATGAGATGAAGCCGATGCTGGAACTGCAGCGAGGACGCAGCTATCGCCTGCGCATGCGAAACGAAACCCGCTGGCACCACCCCATTCATCTGCACGGCCACACGTTCCGGGTGCTCGGGCGCAACGCCAAGCCCACCGAACATCGGGAGTGGCAGGACACCGTGCTCATGTCGCCTGGCGAGCAAGTCGAGATCGCCTTCGTGGCCGACAATCCTGGCGACTGGATGTTCCACTGCCACATTTTGGAGCACCAGGACGGCGGAATGATGAGCGTGCTGCGGGTTAGCTGACTCGGGTGCTGCCACGAGATGGCAATGGTGAACTGACGAGCAACGCCAGTTCGTCCAAGGCCCAGCACGTGTGGAATCACGAGGTCGCAGGACGCCTTCTCCAGAACACCGGCCGCGACTTGGCAGTGGCAGCATCGCGCGGCCTGTGCAGCAGCAGATACGCGGCGGGTAGGACGAACATTGACAGCAGTGGCGCCGTGATCATGCCGCCGACCATCGGCGCGGCAATCCGCTGCATCACTTCCGACCCCGTGCCGGAACCCCACATGATCGGAAAGAGGCCGCCCAGGATGACGGCTACCGTCATGGCCTTGGGCCGCACGCGGAGCACCGCACCCTCACGGATCGCATCCAGCAAGTCCGGCAGGGTCCCCTTGCCCTGGTCCACGCGGTCCTTCCAAGCATGCGTCAGGTACAGCAGCATGATCACCCCGAACTCCGCGGACACACCGGCCAAAGCGATGAAACCGACCGCCCCTGCCACCGAGAGGTTGTAGTCGAGGAAGTAGAGCAACCAGATGCCGCCCACCAGCGCGAACGGCAGCGTCGCCATGATCAGCAGCGCGTCGCTGAAGCGCTTGAAGGTGAGGTACAGCAAGACAAAGATGATGAGGAGCGTGAAGGGGACAGCGATCTTCAGCTTCGCCGTCGCGCGCTCGAGGAATTCGAACTGCCCCGACCACGAAACGGAGTAGCCGGGTGGCAGCGTCACCTTCTCCGCGACCGCCTTTTGCATGTCGAGCACCGCCGAGCGGAGATCTCGATCGCGGATGTCCACGTACACCCACCCCGAGAGGCGCGCGTTCTCGCTGCGCAGCATGGGCGGTCCGTCCGTCACGCGAATATCGGCCACGTCGGCGAGCACCAGGCGGCTGCCGCGCTCGGTGACCACCGGCAACGCGCGCAGCTTCTCGAGCGAGTCACGAACCTCACGCGGATAGCGCACGTTGATCGGAAAGCGCTGCAGGCCTTCGACCGTCTCGCCGACATTCTCGCCGCCCACCGCGGAGCTCACAACGGACTGGATGTCGGCCACCGTCAGGCCGAAACGCGCTGCCGCATCCCTGCGGATGTTCACATCCACGTACCGTCCGCCAGTGAGGCGCTCGGCCAGCGCACTCGTCACACCGGGCACGTTCTTCAGCACGCGTTCGATTTCAACGGTGGCACGTTCGATCTGGGCGAGGTCCTGGCCGGCCACCTTCACTCCGACCGCGCTCTTGATGCCAGTCGCCAGCATGTCGATGCGGTTGCGGATCGGAGGCACCCAGATGTTGGCGAGTCCGGGGACCTTCACCACGCGATCCAGTTCCTCCACCAGCTTGTCCGTCGTCATTCCCGCGCGCCACTGGTCGCGTGGCTTGAACTGGATGGTGGTCTCGAACATTTCCAGGGGTGCCGGGTCGGTGGCTGTCTCCGCGCGTCCCGCCTTGCCGTACACCGTCGCAACTTCGGGCACTGTCTTGATCAGCCGGTCGGTGATCTGCAGCAGTTCCCCTGCCTTGGAAGCCGAAAGTCCGGGCAGTGCCGAAGGCATGTAGAGCAGGTCGCCCTCATCGAGCCGCGGCATGAACTCGCCCCCGATGTGCTTCAACGGCCAGATGCTGACGACCAGCAGCACTGCCGCAACGAGAAGCGTGAGCTTCGGGGCACGCAGCACCCGCTCCAGCAGCGGCCGGTAGGCCGCGATTAGCACGCGGTTCAATGGATTGGACTTTTCATCCGGGATGCGCCCGCGGATCAGGTACCCCATCAGCACCGGAATGAGGGTGACGGACAGGCCCGCGGCGGCGGCCATCGCATAGGTCTTGGTGTAAGCCAGCGGGGAAAACAGCCGGCCTTCCTGCGCTTCGAGGGTGAAGACCGGAATGAACGAGAGAGTGATTATCAGCAGCGAGAAAAACAGAGCCGGGCCGACTTCGGATGCGGCCTCTCCGATCACGCGCCAATGGGCTGCGCCTTCCAGCTTCTCGCCAGGATGCTTGTGGGACCATTGTTCGAGGTGCTTGTGCGCGTTCTCGATCATCACGACCGCCGCGTCCACCATCGCTCCGATGGCAATGGCAATGCCGCCCAGCGACATGATGTTGGCGTTCACGCCCTGGTAGTACATGACGATGAAGGCAGCCAGGATGCCGAGAGGCAACGACACGATTGCCACCAGCGCCGAGCGCATGTGGAACAGGAAGATGAAGCACACCACCGCGACCACCGCGAACTCCTCCAGCAGCTTGAAGGACAGGTTGTCGACGGCACGCTGGATCAGGTTGGAACGGTCATACACAGGCACCAGTTCCACGCCCTTCGGCAGGCTGGCCTTCAACGACTGCAGCTTCGCCTTGACGGCTTCGATCGTCTCCATGGCATTCTTCCCCGAGCGCATCACGATCACGCCGCCGACCGCCTCGCCCTGCCCGTCCAGCTCGCCGATGCCGCGGCGCATTTCCGGGCCGAGCTGGACACGCGCGACATCGCCTAGCCGCACCGACACGCCGGCGGCCGTGGTCGTCAGCGGAATCTGGCGGAAGTCGTCCAGTGACTTCAAGTAGCCGGAGGCGCGGACCATGTACTCGGCCTCGCCCATCTCGAGCACCGAACCGCCCGCCTCCTGGTTCGACTTTTGCAGCGCCTCGATCACCTTGGTATGGGGGATCATGTACGCGGCCAGCTTTTCGGGCTGCAGCACCACCTGGTACTGGCGCACCATGCCGCCGATGGTGGCCACCTCGGCGACGTTGGGCACGGTCTTGAGCTCGAATCGCAGGAACCAGTCCTGCAGCGCGCGCAGTTGACTGATGTCCTGCGTCCCGCTGCGGTCGACGATTGCGTACTGGTAGATCCAGCCGACGCCCGTCGCATCCGGCCCGAGCGCGGCCTTCGCCGAAGCTGGCAGCCGCGACTGCACCTGGTTGAGGTATTCCAGCACGCGGGAGCGCGCCCAGTACAGGTCGGTGCCATCCTCGAACAGCACGTACACGAACGAGTCGCCGAAGAACGAATACCCCCGAACGGCTTTCGCCCCGGGCACCGACATCATGGTTGTCGTGAGCGGATACGTGACCTGGTTTTCGACGATCTGCGGCGCCTGGCCCGGATACGTCGTGCGGATGATCACCTGCACATCGGAAAGATCCGGCAGCGCGTCCAGCGGCGTGCGCACCAGCGCGAAGATGCCCCAGGCCGCGATCACCACCGTAGCCAGCAAAACGAGGAAGCGATTGTGGATCGACCAGTCGATCAGGCGCGCGATCATTGCCTGGCTCCGAGCGCCGGTGCGCCGGCAGCGCGCGTGACGCGGGTGAGCTGGGGCAGTCCGTCCTTGCCCATCACGAACTCGAAACTCACCTGATCGCCCGCCTTCAAGTCCGCGGCAACCTTGTCACGGGCGGGCGGCAGCTGGAAGTCCATGGTCATGGCACCCCACTTGATGGAGGGGATCGGCCCGTGCGACAGCGTCAACGCCTCCTTCGTGACCGCCTCGATCTTCGCCGTACCTTGGTGCACCGGGCCGGCGGGGGCGGCCGACTGCGCTGGCGCCGTTGCCGCCGCCGACGCCGGCGGCGATGCTGCTCCGGCCGCTGCCGGCGCGTTGTTCAGGCGCGCTTCGACGCCGCGCAAGCTGGCTTCCGAGTCGACCAGGAACTGCGAGGAAACCACCACGCGCTGCCCCGCCTGCAAGCCTTTCCTGATCTCCGACTGACCGCCGCTTTCGGTTCCTGGCTCCACCTCGACCGGCCGGAACCTGCCACCCGCCTCCGCGACCATGACCACGGTGCGCTGCCCGGTGTAGATCAGGGCCTCGGTCGGGATGAGCACGCTGCGCCGTTGCCGCGGCTCGGTGAACTCCATGGACACGAACATGCCCGGCACCAGGAATGCATTTTTGTTGGCGAGCTCCACGCGGGCCTTGATGGTGCGGGTGGACGGATCGACGCTGGGCAGGAGCTGCTCCACCTTGCCATTGAAGCGTTCTCCCGGCTGCATGGGACTCTCGGCCACCACGGGCGCGCCACGGCGCAGCAGGTGCGCCTGGCTTTCCGGAATCTCCGCGTTGGCCCACACGGTCGCAAAGTCGTTGACCTTGAACATGGTCGTGCCCATGCCCACCGCCATGCCGTCGCGCACGCCAATCTCCGTCACCAGGCCGGTGATCGGGGACGTGATGTCAACGCGCGGATCGGGGCGACCACTGGCTTCGACGCGGCGGATCTGGTCATCGTTCATTCCAGCCAGTCGCATGCGGGCCTTCGCGCCTTCGATCAGCGGACCCAGGTCGTTGCCCTTCATGCGGCGCAGGCCGAGGAACTCTTCCTGTGCTGCGATCCAGTCCGGTACATAAAGCTCCGCCAGCACCTGTCCCGCGCGCACGCCGTCGAGCGTTGCACGCACGTGCACCCGCTGCACGAAGGCCGAAGCGCGGCTCTGCACCACGGCCTGGTTGCGCTCGTTGAACACGATGGTGCCAACCGCCTGCAGCTTCGTGCCCACTGCCCCTTCGGTGGCGATCGCGGTGCGGATACCCAGGTTCTGCTGCACGCGCGGGCTGATCGAAACCATGCCCTGGTCGCTTTCGCCACCGGCGAACACGGGCACGAGCATCATGTCCATGAAAGGCGACTTCGCAGGCTTGTCGAACTTGTTCTGCGGCACCATGGGGTCGTGGTAGTAGAGGATCTTTCGGCCGCTCACCGGGTCGGTGTCGCCTGCCTTCAACCCGCTGGCGATGTGCCGACGCGTTGCGTCCTCGCCCTCGGCTGCGCCACTGGCGGCAGCCGTAGCCCCGGCCGCCGGTGGCGCAGCCCGCTGCGTGCCGAGCCAGTACATGCCCGCGCCGCCCGCCACGAGGGCGGACGCGACGAGAGTGCCGATCAGGAGTTGCTTGCGGTTCATGTGAGTCGCCTTGTCATCGCACGTCCTGCGGGACGATGAAATTCAGTCGGGCCCAGACGCGCGCGGTGTCCATTTCGAGCTGCAGCACCTGCATCTGGGCATCGAGTTCCTCGCGGCGCGCCGCGAGCACGGCCAGCAGGTCGCCTTTGCCGCTGCGGTAGGCAGAGATCGCACCTTCGGTGCGACTGCGTGCAGCCGGCAGCAGCTCCGCCTGTAGTCGGATGACACGCTGCCGGTCCGACTCCCACTCGGTCAGTTGGACTCGGATCGCCCCCTCTTGTGCCGCCAATGCGTCCTGGTAGCGGGCCTGCGCTTCTGTCAGCGTCGCCAGCTTGGCCGCGACTTCCCGGCCCTGCCGGTCACCGCGGTTGATCGGCAGCGGAATCGAAACGCCGATGGAGAACATGTCCGGGTACGCGGGTCGTCGGCCGTACATCGCCTCCACGGTCACATCCGGGTGCCGGTTGGCCTGCGCCTGCCGCACCTCTGTCTCGGCGGCGGCAACCTGGGCTTGCAGCACCTGCAGGGCAGGAAGATCCTGCAGACGCTGCAGCAGCGCGACCGCAGCGGGCGGCTGATGCCAGGGCACGTTGCCCGCTGGAGCCGCAACGGCAGCCTCTTGCCCAATCCATCGCGCCAGCATGACACGCGCGCCTTCCACCTGGCGCTGCGTTTGGCGAAGCCTGTCTTCGATGCTAGCGATGGCACCACGGGCGGCAAAAACGTCGGCCTGGCTGCCCCGACCGGTGCGGAAGGCGAGTTCGGCCCCCTCCACCTGCAAGCGGTTCTCCTCAACCTGCTGCCGAACCAGCTGTGTGAGGAGTTGGGCGTAGCGCTGCTCGATCCAGGCAAGGGCCGACTCGCGCTCGATCATCGCTGCGGCCTCGCGGCGCTCGGCGCGCACGCGTTCGCCATCGCGCTGCACACGCTCCACGCGCAGGCGGCGCTTGTCGCCACGGGTGAGCTCCTGCATCACGCCGATGCGCTGCATGGTCATGTCGTCGCGCGACAGGCTGAAGCGTGCCGGGCCGCTCAGCGGCACGTTCTCGACGCCAAGCTTGAGCACCGGGTCGGGCAACTGTCCGGCGGCCACAGCGAGCTCACGGGTGGCGCCGGACGCCGAATCAAAGGATTCGAGCAGTCGGGAACGCGAAAGTGCCAGGCGCTGCGCTTCCTGAAGGGAAAGCGCAGGCTGCGACCAACTCGGCAGCACAGGGGCGACGAGGCAGCCAGCTATGACAAGCCGGCGGAGCGAGATAAAGGAAATCATGGAACCTCCGAAAGCGAGCCGAACTGCCCGGCAGATGCACGGGCAGGCGATGCTTCAGGAGGTCAAATGCGGAAGCAGCAGTTCGCTATCGCCAGTGGAGGGCTGGCGTTGGGTCGTACCGGAATGCTGGGAGGTGGCTCATTCCGTGTCACCCGCAGGGGGACGGTCAGTACGACGCCCAAGTCGTGGATGGAGGCGAGGGCAGGCACCTGGTAAGTGTCGGACGTCTGATGCGAGCCTTGGCAATGCGCCTGGCAAAGACCGGCTTGCTCGTCGTCCATTGCCCGAGACATGCTCTCCGCGCATGGCATGCCGGCCTCGGTCATCTGCGCAATCTCGACAGCGCGCGCCGCAGCCGGACAGCTGTAGCCGGCAAGTGCCAGTTGCGCAAACACCAGTGCCCACAGTGCCAGCAGCACTGTGAAAAGGCGGTGGCGACGCAGGCGGGACATGGCGGGAAGTTTAACGGAAAGCGACGCATTTCACCGCGCCACCCCAAATCGTTCGCCTCTGATCAACGGACTGCCGCGTGCGACCCGTGCACGTGACCTCGCCCGGATTTGGACACCCGCGCCTGGCCATTCAGCGAAGCCTTGTCCAGGCCTTTGAGGATGCCGCACGCCGCCGCGTCGCGCGCCGCGCCGCACTGCTCCCGCAAGGCTTTGAGCTCCGTCTGCAAGTGGCGCAGCTCCTTGATCCGGGCAGCCACGTGCTCGATGTGCTCGTCCAAGAGCTCGTTGACCTCCTCGCAATTTCGCTCCGGGGCGTCCTTGAAGCGCAGAAGCGTCTTGATCTCGCCTAGCGTCATGTCCAGCGAGCGGCAGTGGCGGATGAAGGACAGCCGCGCGACGTGCGCTTGGCCGTAGACCCGGTAATTGGACTCCGTCCTGCCGGCCGTGGGCAGCAAGCCCTCGGCCTCGTAATAGCGGATCGTTTCCGTTTGCGTCCCCGTGGCCTTCGCCAGTTCGCCGATTTTCATTGCGTCTCCACTGTGAGCCGCCGCCTGTGGAGCCGGGAAGCGGCCCGCTTGACTCTCTAGCGGCTTTAAGGTTTCTAATTGAAGCATGAAAACAAAAACGTCGCCCGAAGTCGAGTCTGAGTCCTGTTGCGGAGCCTCCTGCGCGCCCGCCGTTGCTGCCGAGGTTCAGCCGCCGGACGAGTGCTGCGGCTCGCCGGCGACCGCGGCGGTGCAGCCGGTGGTTTTCACGGGAAGGCGCTACCGGATCGCCACCATGGATTGCAGCTCCGAGGAGTCCGAGATCCGGCGCGCTTTGGAAAACGTCGCAGGCGTCCGCTCGCTGGGCTTCCAACTCGGCGCCAGGCAACTGCGCATCGACGCTGACGCCGCCGCCTTCGCGCCGGCCCTAGAGGCCATCCGCAAGGCAGGCTTCGACCCGCAGCCCCTAGACGCCCCCGAGCTGGTGGCGCGGAGCGAAGCCGAGGCGCACGCCGACGGCGACGAGCACGACCACGACCACGCTCCCGAGGCTGGCGCGAAGCGCTTGGGCCTCGCCCTCGCTTTCGCCGTGGGCGCCGAAGCGCTTTCCTTCTTCGCCCCGGAGGCGCTCCCCTGGAAGATCGCCGGCATGGCCTTGGCGGCCATCGCAATCTGGCTGGCGGGACTGGACGTCTACAAAAAGGGCATGGCCGCTCTGTTCCGAGGCAAGCTCAACATCAACGCGTTGATGTCGGTGGCGGTCACCGGCGCCTTCTTCATCGGCGAGTGGCCCGAGGCCGCGATGGTGATGGCGCTCTACGCGATTGCGGAGCTGATAGAAGCCAAAGCTGTCGACCGCGCCCGCAACTCGATCAAGGACCTGCTGGACATGGCGCCGGAGAAGGCCCTCGTGCTCGCGCCCGGCGGCGCGTGGGTCGACACCCCGGCGGCCGAGGTCCCGGTGGACGCGGTCGTGCGCGCGCGCCCGGGCGAGCGCGTGGCTCTCGATGGCGTGATCATCAAGGGCGAGAGCGCGGTGAACCAGGCGCCCATCACAGGCGAGAGCATCCCGGTCGACAAGGCGCCAGGAGATCAAGTCTTCGCCGGCACCATTAACGAGACGGGCGAGATCGAATTCCGGGTGACGGCAGCCTCGGCCAACACGACGCTGGCCCGCATCATCCACGCGGTGGAGCAGGCGCAAGGCGCGCGCGCGCCCACGCAGCGCTTCGTCGACCGCTTCGCGGCCGTCTATACGCCGGCGGTGTTCGCGCTGGCGGTGGCCACGGCGGTCTTGCTGCCTTGGCTGGCCGGTGCGACTTGGCTCGAATCTGTCTACAAGGCATTGGTGCTTCTGGTGATCGCCTGCCCCTGCGCCTTGGTGATCTCCACCCCCGTCACCGTCGTGAGCGGACTCTCGGCCGCCGCGCGCCGCGGCATCCTGATCAAGGGCGGCACGTTCCTCGAGGAAGCGCGCCTGCTGAAGGCCGTCGCCCTGGACAAGACCGGCACCATCACCGAGGGCAAACCGCGCCTGGTCGACTTCAAGGCTTGGGGCGGCGCCGACGAGTCCCGCGCCAAGCGTCTCGCCGCGGCTCTCGCTTCGCGCTCGGACCATCCGGTGTCCAAGGCGATCGCGACGGGCCTCGCGATCGATTCCCCGCCCGTCGACGACTTCAAGGCGCTGGCGGGCCGCGGCGTCGAGGGCGCGGTCGAGGGCGAAAGGCTCCTGCTGGGGAATCACCGCGTCATGCACGAGCGCAGCCTGTGCGGCCCCGAACTCGAAGCGGAGCTCGCGCTGCACGAGGCGAAAGGTCGGACCATCACGATGCTGGCCGGCCCCGCGGGAGTCATGGCGCTGTTCGCGGTGGCCGACACCATCAAGGAGAGCTCCAAGGAGGCCATCGCGGACCTCGCGAAGCTTGGCGTCGCCTCCGTCATGCTCACCGGCGACAACCAGGCCACGGCGCAGTCGATCGCAAAGCAAGCCGGCATCGGCGACGCGCGCGGCGACCTGCTGCCGGAGGCGAAGCTCGACGCCATCCGCGACATGCAGAAGCGCTACGGCGCGGTGGGCATGACCGGCGACGGGATCAACGACGCGCCTGCTCTGGCCCAGGCGGACGTCGGCTTCGCCATGGGAGCCGCCGGCACCGACACCGCGATGGAGGCGGCCGACGTGGTCATCATGAACGACGACCTCCGACGCGTGGCCGAGACGGTGCGCCTCTCGCGCAGGACGCACTCCATCCTTTGGCAGAACATCGCCGTCGCCCTGGGCATCAAGTCGGTGTTCCTCGTGTGGGCCGTCTTTGGCGAGGCGAGCATGTGGATGGCCGTCTTCGCCGACATGGGAGCGAGCCTGCTAGTGGTCGCCAACGGCCTGCGTCTGCTGGGAGGCCGTTCCGAGTCCGCCCCGAAGGGCGCCGACGCATGAGCGGGATCCGAGGCGTCCAGACGGCAAGCGCCGCCCCCATCGCCAAGGCGGCATGGGCCGAGCGCACGCGGACGGCGCTGCCCTGGTGGGGCTTGGCTGCGGCGGCGATCGTCGCCGACACCGCCACCAAGCACTTGGTGCGCAGCCGCATGGTTGAAGGGGAAGCCCTGCCCCTGGCGCCATTCTTCAATCTGGTGTCCGCGCGGAACTTGGGAGCGGCGTTCAGCTTCCTCGCCGACGCGGGCGGCTGGCAGCGATGGTTCTTCGTTGTCCTGGCCCTCGTGGTCTCCGCCGTCCTCGCTTGGATGCTGAGCGCGAAGCGCGACCGGATCGAAGCCTTCTCCTACGCCATGATCCTGGGCGGCGCCGTCGGCAACGCCATCGACCGCTTCGTGTTCGGAAGCGTCACGGACTTCCTGGACTTCCACCTCGCAGGCTGGCACTGGCCCGCGTTCAACGTGGCCGACATCGCGATTTGCGTGGGCGCCGCTTGCTTGGTGGCCAGCTCGTTTAAGCGCTCCCGCGCTAGCGATTGAGTTCCGCGACGGCCAGGCTGGTGGCCGAGTTTTGGGCGCGCGTCGCCTAAGCCGGGGCGGTCAGCTCGCCTGCGGGCATCCGCCATGCGTCGTTCAAGCCTCGCGCTGTAAGAGGACTCGCGCTGCGCGACTTTCGGATGGCAACGGCGCGACCTTCGAAAGAAGAAGCAGCCTGCGACCAGAATCCCCACGATCGCAATCCATATCAGCAGGTGGGGCAGCCCGACTTGCAGGTTCATCAAGGCAGGGCGCATGTCGGCTCTGGGCTATCGCGCGGCGAACCGACCTCCCCAAGCGTAAAGCCGACGGTCGTGACGCCGCCGCCGCTATGAGCGAACGTCTCGCCCCCGTGCATCTTGGCGATGGCTGCGACGATCGCCAGGCCAAGTCCGTGGCGCCCGTCGCCTCCGGACCTTGACTCCTGGCCTCGGTAGAAGCGGTCGAAGATGCGATTCAGGTCGTCCGGCGGGATTTCGGCGCCTTCATTGGACACGCCGATTCGAGCGCCGCAGGCGTCCTCCTCGATGGACACTGTGATCGACGCGCCTGGAGCCGAGTGCCGAATGGCGTTCCCGAGCAGGTTCGAGAGGGCGCGGCGAATCAGACCGGCGTCGAAGCATGCGCGCGCTTCCCCGCCCGAGCGCGCCTCCAACCCCGCCTCGGCCAACGCCGCCTCGTGGAAGTCGATCGTCGCGCGGACCTGCTCCGACAGCGAGGCGTGGGCGGTGGCCCGCGCGAGCGCGCCGCCGTCGACGCGCGCCAAAAACAACATGTCGTTGACGATCGAGGCCAGCCGCTGGAGGTCCTCCAAGTTAGATTCCAGAATTGAGCGCAGAGCGACCGAATCGCGGGGGCGGCGCAGCGCCAGTTCCGTGTGGCCCATCAAAGTCGTCAGCGGCGTGCGCAGCTCGTGCGCCACGTCCGCGTTGAACGCTTCGAGCTGCCGATAGGCGCCGTCGACGCGCCCCAAAAGCGCGTTGAACTCGTCGATCCAAGGCGTGAGCTCGACGACGGGGCGATCGAGGCTCAGGCGCGAGCCCGAAAGCCGCCCGGCTCCCAAGGCGCGCGTCTGGCGAGCCAGACCGATCAAGGGTCGCATGGACCGGCGCGTGAGCCAGAAGCCGGACGCAGAAACGAGGAAAGCTCCGACGAGCGTGGAGGCCACCAGAAGGCCGGCCAGGCCAGTCAGGAGCTTCTCGTCGTCCGTCCGGTCCATCTCGATGAAGCCAGAGGCGAGGCGCGCGCCAGCGGCGCCTGCCGGAACGTCGAAGCGGGCCGTCAAGCGAGCCGAGCTGCCGGCCTTCGTGGCGCTTTGGAACGCGATCGCTCCGCTGGCGTCGAACAACATGACTCGCAAGTCCTCGTGCGCGTCGAAGAACTCGCCGAGCTTGTGGCGCATGGCCTCTTGGTCGCCCGTGCTCGCCGCTTCCTCGACAAGGCTCCTCACCAGCGTCACCTTCCGCTCGAGCTCGACCTCCGACTTGCGATCAAGATGCGCCGCCGAGGCCAGGTAGACCGCGGCGCTGAGGGCGCCGAAACCGAGCAGCGTCTGGGCGGCGAAAAGCCAGGAAAGTCTCCAAACCAGCGAGTATGGCCGGCCCCCTGGCGTCATTCGCGCAGCTCCAAGACGTAGCCCATGCCGCGCGCGGTGTGCAACAGCTTGGTCTCGAAAGGATCGTCCAACTTCGAGCGCAGGCGGCGCACCGCGACCTCCACCACGTTGGTGTCGCTGTCGAAGTTCATGTCCCACACCTGCTCGGCGAGCACGGTGCGCGAGAGAATCTCTCCGCCGCGTCGCACGAGCAAGGCGAGCAAGGCGAACTCTTTGGCCGTGAGGTCGAGGCGGCGCCCACCCCGGACGGCCCTGCGCTTGATCAGATCCACTTCGAGGTCCGCCACGCGAAACAGGCTCTTCTCGGTCCGCGCGCCGCCGCCGCGGCGCAGAAGGGCGTCGACTCGCGCCACCAGTTCGGAGAAGGCGAAGGGCTTGGCCATGTAGTCGTCCGCGCCGGCTCGCAGCCCGCGCACGCGGTCCTCTACCGCGTCGCGCGCGGTGAGCATCAAGACTGGCGTGTTCTTGGCTTGGCGAATGGCCGAGAGCACCGCGAATCCGTCAATGCCTGGGAGCATGGCGTCGAGCACGATCAAGTCGTACTCGCCTTCCAGCGCCAAGTGCCTCCCGTCGATGCCGTCGCGAGCGACGTCGACGACGAAGCCTTGCTCGCCGAGCCCCTTGCGAAGGTAGGCGCCTAGCTTGGCCTCGTCCTCGACGACCAACAGCTTCATGGCCCGCGCCCTTCCGCCGCGCCGGCGACCAGGGCCACCATTGCGCGCTTGTAATTTTGATGTCCGCGTGCCGTCGAGGTTGGTTTTGCAAACTTGGCTTCGCGGTTCCGAGATCGCCTTAGCGACTCGAAGCGCCGCGAGAAACCACCAAGGAGATTCCTATGAAAGCCAAGACCCTCTTCGCTACCCTCGCCTGCGCCGCGTTGACGGCTCCCGCCTTCGCCGGGCAAGTGCTGCATGGGGCGAACAGCGAGATGGGCTACACGGTCCATCCCGACCACGCCACGCAAGGCCTCACCCGCGAGCAAGTGCGGGCCGAGCTGATGGCCGCGAAGGCGCAGCCAGGCTGGGCGCAGATGCGGGTGGGCGCCACGCCCACCCGCTTCGAGTCCAAGATGACGCGCGCCGAGGTCGAGGCCGAGCTGCTGCGCGCCCAGAAGCACCCGACCTGGAACGCGCGTCGCCTGGGCGCGCCGGTGTCGATGGACTGACGCCGCTGGCCGCGCGGGCGCCTTGCCGGCGCCCGCCATCGCTTCTTCGCGCCACGGCGCGCGCGGACCGCTGCGAAGCGCCCCGACGCTCGAGTCCCCTCGCTTCTGGGACTCTCTCCTCCGTCGCCGACACCCGTTGGCGAGAAGCGGCATGCACTTTGCCCCGCCTTCCCCCACAACGTGCGCGAGAACGCTAGCGCGCATGCGGCTCCGGCGCGGATTGCGCGCCGCCCTCCTCCACTCCCTTGGTCCCGCGATGACCCTGCTCCTCGCCTTCGAGCTCGACCTCGACGGTGACGTGCTCGAAAGCATGCGCGTCGAGAAGATCCCTGACGGCCTGCTTGGCCCCAGCGACTTGGTCGCGGGCCAAGCCCGCGGGCATGGTGAGGTGGGTGGTCAGCACGTGGCTGTCGCCGTCGATCGACCAGCTGTGGGTGTGCGCCACTCCCGACACGCCGGGGATCGCGCGCGCCGCCGCCTCGAACTCCTCCAAGTCGAAACCGGCGGGCGTGCGTTGCAGGAAGATGCCCACGAATTTGCGCAGCGTCCGCAGCACGTTCCAGAGCACGAACAGCGAGATGCCGATCGACAGCAGCGGATCGAGGATGGGCAAATCCCAGATCGCCATGGCGCCAGCGCCGATGAGCACCGCCACCCATCCGAGCGTGTCCTCGAGCAAGTGCCAGCTCACGACCCTCTCGGTGAGCGACGACCCCTTGCGCACGCGCAGCACCGCCGCTCCGTTGAAGGCGATGCCGATCAGCGCCAGCGCCATCATGCCCGGCGCGTTGACCGGCTGGGGATCCACTAGCCTCCCCAACGCGCTCCAAAGGACGAACGAGATGCCCACGATCAAGACCGCCGCCGTGATGAGCCCGCCCAACAGCGAGTAGCGTCGGTAGCCGTAAGTGTCCCGCGGCGTGCGCCCGCGCTGCGACAGCCGGTCCAAGCGCCAAGCGAGTCCGAGCGAAATGGAGTCGCCCAGGTCGTGCACCGCGTCGCTGAGGATCGCAATGCTGTTGGTCCACAGCCCCCCGATCACCTCGATGATCGTGAACGCCAGGTTCAGCAGAAATGCCACTTTGAGGTTGCCGCTGCTGCCGCCATGCGCGTGAGGGCCAGGGCCGTGGCTGTGTCCGTCAGACATGCAGGCGCCCTTCGCCCGCGGAGGGTAGGAAGGCGCCTGCGGGCGAGAGGGTCGTCATTTGCCGTTTCGCGCGATCGGCGACTCGCAACCGCGCCAGTTGACCAACACCTGGGAGCCGACGGCCGGCTCCTTGCCCGCCTCGACCGGAGCCACGACGTGGCGGTGCTTGCCCATGTTCCGGACGGCCACCACGGCGAAACGACCTGTCGCCTCACGCCCGGCGCCGTCGTTGCGATAGCGGCAGTCGTAGGACTGCCGGTAACCCAACTCCGAAGCGTTGCCGACCTTCTCGACTTTTCCCTCGCGCCAGCCTTCGTTCCAGGCCCGTCCGCCTTCGAACACTGGCGTGGAGGCGCAGCCCGCGAGGGCGGCGACGGCTGCGAGCGCCAAAATGACGCGCGCCGTCATCACTTCACCTCAAAGCGGGCGGTGGCGGCGGACTTTCCAGCAAGAGTCACCGACGCGATCCCTTTGGTGCCCTTGGCGACCTTGAAGGCGCCCTTGGCTTCGAGCTTGTCGCCGGCCGGCGCGAGGTCGACTTCCGTCTTCTCGCTGCCATTGAGCAGCGTGAGCTTGCCCTTGGCGCCGTCGAGCTTCACAGGCTTGCCGTGGTCGGCGACATAGACATGGATGACGTCGGGCTTGGCGACGATTTCAAAGTCGAGCGCCTTGGTCTCAACAAAGATGCCGCCGTGCTTTGCGGAGTGGTCGTCCTTGCCGGCGAAGACGGGCCCGGCGAGCGCGATGGCCGCGGCGAGCAGGATGGCTTTTACTTTCATGGATATCTCCTGGTTGGTTGATGGATGGATGGGAGGGCGGGATCAGTAGGCCTCGGAGCCCGATTGAGCGACGAGGTTCTCGATAGGCTTGCGCCCAAAGAGCTTGACCATCGCCGGGGTCAAGAACGAGTCAAGCAGAGTCGAGGTGATGAGTCCAGAGAAGATCACCACGGCCACCGGATGGAGGATCTCGGTGCCCGGACGGTCGGCTTCGAACAAGAGCGGCGAGAGCGCGAGGGCGGCGACCAGGGCCGTCATCAGCACCGGCGTGAGCCGCTCGAGGGAGCCTCGCGCGAGCATCTTGTCGCCGAAGGAGTCGCCTTCGAACGCGCACAGGTTCACGTAGTGCGAGACCTTCATGATCCCGTTGCGGATCGCGATGCCCGCGAGCGTGATGAAGCCCACAAGAGCCGCGATCGACAGCGGCTGCCCCGAGAGCCATAACCCGAAGACGGCTCCCACGAGCGCCAGCGGGATGTTGGCCATGATGATCGTGGCCAGGACCGCCGACTTGTAGCGGGAGAACAAGATCAGGAAGATCAACGCCACCGAGGCGATCGACAGCAGTCCGATCAGGCGGCTCGCTTCCTCCTGCGCCTGGAACTGGCCGCCGATGGTGACGAAGTAGCCCTCGGGAAGCTTCGTGTCGTTCGCCGCCGCGCGGATGTCTTGGACGACGTCGGACAGAGCGCGGCCCTGCGCGTTGGCCGAAATCACGATGCGCCGCCTGCCGTCGTCTCTGCTGATCTGGTTGGGTCCGTCGGACTCTTCCACCACCGCGAGCTGCGATAGCGGCACGCGCCCGCCAGGCGTGTCGATCATCAGGTTGCGCAAGCCCTCCATGCCGCGAGAGGCCTCCGGCAGGCGCAGCACCAGGTCGAACCTGCGACTGCCCTCCACGATCTGCGAGACCTTCTCGCCGTCGATCATCAGTTGCAGCTCGCGCAGCAGCTTGGCGGGGGGAAGCCCGTAGCCCAGCGCCTTGTCGTAGTCCACGCGCACTTTTATCTGAGGCGTGAGAACCTGCTTCTCGACTTCGAGATCCACCACGCCCTCAAGGCGCGCCAGGCGTTGACGCAGCGCCTCGGCCTGCCCGCGCAGGACGTCGAGGTCGTCCCCGTAGATCTTGATGGCGATCTGCGTGCGCACGCCAGAGAGCATGTGGTCGATGCGGTGGCTGATCGGCTGCCCGATGCCGATGGCGGCGGGGAGCGAAGACACGCGCGAGCGCAGGTCCGCGTAGATCTCCTCGACGCTCCTCTCGCTACGTTTGAGCTTCACGTCCAGCTCCGACACGTGCACGCCCTCGGCGTGTTCGTCAAGCTCCGCGCGCCCGGATCTCCTGCCCACGTGCTCGACCTCGGGAACGCTTCGCAGATTCTGTTCCGCGACCGCGCCGATCCGCGTTGTCTCGGCCAGCGTGGTGCCCGGGTTCAGCCTCAGTCCCACGAGCGCCACGCCTTCATTGAACGGTGGCAGGAACGTCGTCGGGAAGAAGGGGACGGCGATGGCCGCGATGACGGTGGCCACGGCTCCGGCGACGATCCAGCGCTTGGGGAAAGCCAGGACCTTCATGAGCCCGCGTTCGTAGCGCGCCTTGACCCAGATCTGCGCCCTGCTGTCGCCGTGGTCGAGCGACTTCATCTTCGGCAGCAGGTAGTAGCACATCACCGGCGTGACCGTGACGGACACGAGCATCGACGCGAGCAGCGAGACTATGTAGGCGACCGCCAGAGGCTGCATCAGGCGCCCCTCGATCCCCGGCAGGAAGAAGAGCGGCAGCAGCACCAGGACGATGATCACCGTCGCGTAAACGATGGCGGATCGCACTTCAAGCGTGGACTTGGCGATGAGCTCCAACGGCCCCATGCGGCGCTCCGGGTGCCCGCTTCTGTCCATCTTCAATCGGCGCAGCACGTTCTCGACGCCCACCACTGCGTCGTCCACCAGCCCCCCGATGGCGATCGTGAGTCCCCCCAGCGTCATCGTGTTGATCGAGAAGCCGAAGTATTGAAAGACCAGCGCCGTGATCATCACGGACAGGGGGATCGCCGTGAGCGCGATGATCGTCGTCCTCACGTTCATCAAGAACAGGTAGAGGATGACGGCGACCACGGCGCCGGCGGCCAGGAACTTTCCTTGCAGCGTGTTCACGGAGGCTTCGATGAAGCTCGCCTGGCGCATCGTCACGATGGGAGCGCCCATGCCAGGCGGCAGGCTCTTTTTGAAGCCGGCGAGGGCCTCCTCCACGCGCTGCGTGAGCTTCACCGTATCAGCGTCCGGCTGCTTTTGTATTCCCAGGATTACCGCCGGCTTGCCGTTGTAGCCAGCGTCGCCGCGCTTGATGGCCGCGGCGAAGGCGACCGTCGCCACTTGCGACAGGCTGATCGGCTGGTTGTTCTTGAACGCCACCGGGAGCCGCTGCAAGTCCTCGATGCGGGTCGTGCGCCCGATGTTGCGGATCAAGTATTCGCGGGAGTTGAGTTCGAGGAACCCGCCGCTGGTGTTTGAGGAAAAGCCTTTGAGCGCGTCCTCAACGTTCTCGATGGTGACCCCCAGCGCCGACATGCGCGCAGTGTCGGGCTGCACCTGGTATTGGCGCACCTCGCCCCCGATCGGCACGACCTGGGCGACCCCCGGAATCGTCAGCAGCCTGGGGCGGATCACGAAGTCCGCGTATTCGCGCACCGCCATCGCGCTGATCTTGGAGGGCTCGATCGGCAACGCCACAGACATGATCTCGCCCATGATGGAGCTCACCGGACCCATGCCCACGTGCTCGACCCCGGCCGGGAGCTGCTCGCGGGCGGTGGAGAGGCGCTCGCCCACCATCTGCCGCGCGCGGTAGATGTCGGTCTTCCAATCGAAAGTGACGTAGACGAAGGCCAGGCCGACGCTAGACACCGAGCGGATGCTCTCCACACCCGGGATCCCGCCCATGGCGGTCTCCAACGGCACCGTGATGAGTTGCTCGACCTCCTCCGGCGCCATGCCGCCGGCCTCGGCCTGCAGTGTGACGGTCGGCTTGTTCAAGTCGGGGAAGACGTCCACGGGCATGCGCGCCAGCGTGAAGACCCCGTAGAACATGAGCACGGCGGCCGCCACCGCCACGATCAGGCGGTTGTGGAGCGAGAAGTTGACTAGCTTGTCGAACATCCGCGCCTCACCTGACCTGGTTGACCAAGGCGGCGCCTTGGGTCACGACGCGCTCGCCAGCCTTGAGGCCGTCGACGACGGAGACGGTCGCGCCGTCCAAGGGCGCCACGCGCACGGGGCGCGCCTGGAACGTCTCGGCGCCTGCGTGCACCCAGACCAAGTCCTGGTTCGACGCGCTCTTCACGACCGAAGCGGCGGGGACGGCGACCCCCTTGACCATGCTTTTGGTGTGCACCAGGACCTTCACCGCTTGGTTGACCGCCATGGGGATCTCCGCGGACCCGGTCGTGCGGAACTGCAACGGGATCGCGCCCTCGCGCTGCGCGCGGCCCGCCCCCATGAAGCTCAGAGGCACCGAGACTCCTAGCGCCGGAGCGGCGCTGGCCGCTCCGATGTTGCTAAGCAGCGCCACGTCGAAGGCTTGCGCCTCGACGATCAACTTGGAGGGGTCCACGATCTCGAAGAGGATTTCACGCGCGTCGACAACCTGGCCGGCTACGACGTTGATCGCCGAGACCACGCCGGCGACGGGAGCGGTGAGGGTCTCCACCGCCGAGACCGACGCGCTCACGGCGGCAAGGCGCTGCTGGAGGCTGACGACGTCGGATCGCGCCGCCTCGATGTCCTTCTGCGGCACCGTGCCCTCCAGCTGGGACAGACGGTCGACGCGCCGCCGCGCGAGATCCAGCTGCGCGCGCAGCTCCGCGCTCTGCGACTGCTGGTTGCCGCGCTCGATGGCGGACGCCGAGGAGCGCACGACGGCGAGCGCCTCGCCCTTTTGAACGCGCTGCCCGAGCCGCGGCAGTCCCCGCGGGCCCGCTTCGACGCGCCCCGCCTGGGTCGGCTGCACGCGTCCCCCGGAGTTCGAGTCCATGAGGACGCGCCCGGTGAGCTCCACCGACTGCGGCGTCAAGCGCTCCTCGGCGACGACGGTGCGCACCGCGAGCTGGCGCTGGGAGTTTTTGGGCAGGAACACGCTGCCGTCCGGCAAGCGCTTGGGCGCGTTCCCGGTCGCCGCCGGGGTCGACTCGCCGTGGTTGTGCTCGGGGCCGGCCCAAGCCGGCGCGAGAGAGAGCAGCGCGGCCAAGAGGATCGCGAAGGGTTTGATGTTCTTGTTCATGCGAGAGTCCTTTGGGCGCGCCGGCTAGCAAAACGGCGGCGGGCGAATAAAGCGGCGGCCAAGGCGGCCAAAACGGCGGCGACGATGCCGGCCCAGCGCGCCCACGGGCGCCCGATCGCCTCCTCGGGGCCGTGCGTGTCTTCGATGTGGAGCTCGCCGGCGAGCAGATCGGTGTCGGAGCCGGCCGCGACGGTGAAGGAGAAGGGAATCTCGCCGGGCTTGGAGAGCGCGTCGAACTTGATCAGGTAAGTGCCGTCGGTCTGGGGACTGGCGACCCCCTTTTGAACGCCTGCCTCGAATTCGATCTTGGCGTTGGCGATCGGCTCGTTGGTGGCGTAGCGGTCCAGATACACCGTCATCTGCCCGTTCTCGACGATGCCGACAAGCTCGAAGAGGTCCGAATGCGCCTGAACGCGCGGGCTGGCCTGGCCCTCCGCGCCGGCAGGGACGGCGTCGTGGTTGTGGCCTTCGCCCGCGAAGGCGGGAACGGTCGCGGCGAACGCGAGCGCGAGGGACGCGAGGGTCGCCCGGAGGGCGGGCGCGAGTTTCTTTTTCATGGCATGGACCCGTTGGCCTGATTGAGTTTGGACAGGGCGCGGCGCGCCTCGATGGAGGCGCGGGCTCGCGCGAGCTCGGCCTCGAACCTTTCGGCGTCGGCGCGCAGCCTGGTGGGAAGGTCGGTCTCGCCCAGCCGGTGGGACTTGGCGATGAGCTCTTGGGCCTCGCGCGCGAATCGTTCGCGCTCCGACGCCAGGCGTTCCGAGCGGCGCGCGGCTTCGAGCTCCGAGATGGCAGCCTCGCGCTCGGAAGTGGCCAAGCGCCTGGACGCGTCGAGCTCGGCCTCGGCCGCGTCGAGCTCCGCGCGCGCCGCAGCTATCCGAGCGCCGTTGCGGATGTCGCCCCCGAGGGGCACGCGCAGAGAGATCCTCAACGCGCTCTCGGAGGCCGCTCCGCCTCCGGGACGTTCGCGAATCACCCCGACGCCGACCTCCATCGGGTCGCGCCGGTCGGCCTCGGTGACTTCGAGCTTCGAGCGCGCCGCGCGCGCTTGCGCTTCCGCGGCCTGGACCAGCGGATGGGCGCCTTCCGGGCCTTGGGCCTCGTCCAGCGCGGCCGCCTGCGGAAGCCCGGTGAGGGCGCGCCAGTTCGCCAGCGTGCGCGCCAACGCCCCCTCGGCGCCCGCTCGGGCCGACTCCGCCTCGCGAAGCGCGGAGCTCGCTCGCAGTGCGTCGACCCGGGCGCTCTCGCCGGCCCTCACGCGCCGCTCGGTGTCGGAGGCCAACGCCTGCGCTTCGGCCACCTTGCGGCCGGCGAGTTCCAGTTGGCTCTCGGCCAACGCGGCGGCCGCGGCCAGCTCGCGCGCTTCGGCCGCGAGCTTTAACTTCCCCGAGGCGATCTGCGCGGCGAGAGCCGCCCTGTCGGCCTCGACTTGGCTGGCGGTGGCCGAGCGCAGCCGGGGCTGCCAGAGGGGAGCCGAGATCTCGGCCTCCGTCTCCTGCGCTCCGCTAGCGGCGCCGCGGCCCGCCTTGTGGGCGAGCGAGACGGTGGGCGCTCCGGCCAAGAAGGATCCCGCGGCCCGCGCCCGGGCGTCGAGCTCAGCCTGGCGGTTGGCGAGGGCGCGCGCTTGGGGGCTGAGGCTCCATGCCGCGTCAACGGCGTCGCGCAGCGTGGGGCGGGCTGTTTGCGCGCCGACCGAAAAGGCGAGCGCGGATAGGCCCATGATCGCGGCCATGCGCGGCCGCGCTGAGGAAAAAAGCATTGAGTTCTCCGAAAGTCGAAACGAACGACTGCTTCGGCGAACCGCGAGGGGAAGGGTTTGTGTTGTCGCGGCCCGCCGTCAGGCGGCGGACCAATTCGGGCGCTCGATCCGGGACTGGGCCTCGGAGAGCGGCGGCGCGGCGCCGGACGGAGCCGGCATCTGGGTGGTGGCGGTCGGAGTGAACGCGGGGTCCGCCTGTCCCATGAGGTGATGCAAACCGTGGCAGCCATGCGCCGCCCCGCAGCATGCGTCGGCGATCTTCTCGGCCTTCGCGTCGGACTGCTCGTCCGCAACCGCGGCGTGCGCGCCTTCCTCGGCCGCGGCGACCGCGTGGGCCACCAGCTTCTCGTCGTCGCAGAAGTGCACCGCCGCCCAGCTCATTTGTAGGGGCAGTACGAACGCGAGCAACAGCAACAGCAAACGCTTCATCGGCGGTATCGATTCTATTCGTACTGGCGCTCTGCCAACGAAATCGGGGAGAAACAACTGTCGAGCACCTGGAGCCATCCGACGATCGGGCCCGGCTCAGCGGTCGGCGGTTAGCGTCTATCGGCTAGCGGTTAGCGGTTAGCGGTCAGCGGTCATCGGCCGACGGCCGGCGCTGGGCCATTGCGTTGGTATGCAGCCGTCGGCGCGGCGCCGCTACCTTGAGGGGCCCTTGGCAGTGTTGATCGACGTGATCAGCCTAACCTCGGTCACATGGGCAGCGCGAAAGAACTCGATGCGCTCGTGTAACGACAACCGGCTGCGCCCCTTAGCCGTCGTCCTGGTCGTAACCACATCTTGCGCGTCCAGCAATCGCTCAACTGCACTCCGGAGGTGCATTAAGGCAGCATCGAAATCTCCCCACTGGGCGGTATCCGCCTTTCGAATCTGCGCAACGATGGCTTCTGGCGCGCATGCGGAATCCCGATCAGCGAGGGCGAGGGGCAGACATAGTTCGGCGCAAACAACGCCAAGTAGTCCATCTGCTGTGCTTCCGAGATCGGGATTCTCATGCAGGGTGCCGTGACCAACGACCGTAGCGGCTTCCTTGCACTCGTCGTTGTCGCAATTTGCGAGGGCGGTGAACCGAAATCGGAAGTCGTCGTAGTCGAACCAGTCCTCTCCCTGGTTTACCTCAGTGTCGCCGTCGGGAGGGCGAGGCAGTGGTCCAGCACCGCCGCACCGCGCGCCACTTCTGCATCAGGACTACTCCAGCTCGCGACGGCGTGCGCGAGGAACACCAGGAGCGCACCGAACCACCCTAGAGAACTGACGAGATGTGCGGTTAGTGTGACTTTTCGGGTGCGCGGTGACATCGACATGCGGCAGTCTAAACACGTCCGACCTCGCAGGTGTTTGCACGTGGACGATCCCGGACGAGAGGAGGAACGCGGCCCGACAATGCCAGCCCGACTCAGCCCCCTGAAACCCGCATCACCACCCGGCCCTCCACTTCCCCAGAGCGAAGCCGACCCAGCACGGAGTTCACTTGGTCGAGCGGCTCTTCAGTGTAGACCGTGCGAACCTTGCCCTCTCCGGCGAAGGCCAACGCTTCCTGCAGGTCCTTCCGGGTGCCGACAATCGACCCGCGGACAGTCTTGGCATTGAGGACAACGTCGAAGATCGGGAGCGGGAAATCGCCGGGCGGCAGGCCCACCAGCGACATGGTGCCGCGTTTGTGCAGCATCCCCAGCCCTTGTGCAAAGGCTGGTCGAGAAGCTGCAGTGACCAGCACACCGTGTGCACCCCGCACCAAACGCTGCACCTCTTGCACCGGATCCGTGTTTGCTGCGTTGATGGCCGCGTCAGCACCCAAACGTGTCGCCAGGCTGAGTTTGGCGTCGTCGACGTCAACCGCGATCACGTGGTAACCCATTGCCTTGGCATATTGAACGGCGACATGCCCCAGCCCGCCAATGCCTGAGATCACGATCCAGTCGCCTGGCTTGCAGTCGAGCACCTTCAAGCCCTTGTACACAGTGACGCCGGCACACAGGATCGGCGCGATCTCGGAAAAACCGACCCCAGCCGGAAGATGGCCGACATAAGCAGGGTCCGCGAGAACGTATTCTGCGTAGCCGCCGTTGACCGTGTACCCCGTCATCTGCTGCTCGTCGCAGAGAGTCTCCCAGCCGGTGATGCACTGCTCGCAGTGGCCGCAAGCCGTATGAAGCCATGGCACACCGACGCGATCGCCTTCCTTGATTCTGGTCACCCCGGGACCCACTGCCGCTACGTACCCGACGCCCTCATGACCCGGGATGAACGGAAGCTTCGGCTTCACAGGCCAGTCGCCGTCGGCTGCGTGCAAGTCCGTGTGACACACGCCCGAGGCAACGACCTTGACCAGCACCTGGCCGCAGTGCACCTCCGGAATCGGGACATCCTCGAGCTGCAGTGGCTGGCCAAAGGATCGAACTACCGCCGCCTTCATCGAATTCACTTCACTCTCCTTGTCGAGTTCTGACCGGGACAAGCGACAGGTTAGAGGTGTTCGGCGTTTGCTGGTTGACTTGGATCATCCCCGGACCACAGTTCCACCGAAGGGGCTGCGAAATCTCCAACAAGACTGTTTCGCTTGCCGCCGCCAGTTGACGTGCATCAAGTGGTGCCGGCGCTCTGCTGCGCAGGATATGCTGATGAACCTCAATGGATCGGGCACTCGGCAAGTGTTTGACGGCCCAAAAACTGCCGCGGGCGCCGCGATGCGTCCTGTGCTGTACGGACGACTGATGCTGTGCATCCTCATGGCCGGCGGGGTTTGGCTGCTCACGCCCGGGCCAGGTCCGCTGCGTTCCGGCATTGCACTGTTTGTGCTCGTCGGCGCGTTGTGGATGACGCAGGCGATTGCACTCGCGGCGACTGCGTTGCTGGTCCCTCTCCTCTCGGTGTCAACCGGCGTGCAGCAGCCGCAAGCCGCCCTCGCCGCCTTCGCGCACCCGATCATCTTTCTGTTCCTTGGCGGCTTCGCTCTGGCCGCCGCCGTGCAAAGGCAAGGCCTCGCAAAAGCGCTTGCCTTTTCGGTGCTTTGTGCGGCGCGGGGACACCGCGGTGCGAGCATCGTGCTGCTCGCGGCAGTCACGGCGCTGGTAGCCATGTGGATGAGCAACACAGCGGCTGCGATGCTGATGGTGCCGATAGCGTTGGGCTTGATTGATGCGCAGGAAGACACAATCGGTCCGCGGGAACAGCGCTTCACGCTCCTTGCCGTCACGTACAGCACGGCTTTGGGGGGCATGGCATCTATCGTCAGCACCCCGCCAAATGCGATGGCAGCTGCCCAAGTTGGCGCCGGGTTCCTGGAATGGTTCGTGCGGGTGGCGCCACTGTCGCTCACGATGTGGCTGCTCATGCTCGCACTGCTTTACGCCACGCTTCGACCCAGCCTTGCCGGACGCGCTCGAACGGAAGCAGTGGCGTTCAAGTGGACCCGCGAGCGGTTATGGACGGCGCTGATCTTCAGCCTCGCCGTCATCGGGTGGGCTGCGGGAGGGCCCCTTGGTCGGCTGCTGGGCGTACACACCGACGTGCATGCGGTTGTGGCGCTCGCAACGGTTGCAGCACTCGTCGTCTCGGGCGTGATTACCTGGAGCGACTTGGAAAAGGAGATCCAATGGGGTGTTTTGTTGTTGTTCGGCGGGGGACTTGCACTCAGCGAGGTGATGGCGGCGAGCGGAGGCAGCCGGTTCCTGGTGGAGCGGCTTCTGGAAGTCCTTCAAGGTGCGCCCGGCCCGCTGGTGCTGCTGGGCGTGGTCGCGTTCGTGGTGGTCCTCAGCGAGCTGATGAGTAATACGGCAAGCGCCGCACTGGCGCTTCCGCTTTTTATGCCGCTCGCCCCTGCATTCGGGATGTCCCCGCTGTCAATGGCTGCCGCAATTGCGCTCGCAGCATCCTGCGGGTTCATGCTTCCGGTGGCTACCCCACCAAATGCCCTGGTGTTCGGCACGGGTCGCGTCAGCCAGGTCGTGATGATGCGCAGTGGGTGGAAGCTCGATCTCGCCTGTATCCTGGTCATCACGACCGGGGCCTACTCGCTGTGGACGTGAGGGCCGCGGCCATCGCGTTGCAATTCGTGCAGGTCAGCCACGTGCAGCCAGTCTTCACTACGATGCCTATACCCCATGAACGACCATGACAGATACGGAAGTTGATGCCACCGCTGCTTGCGGCCAGGGCACGCAGGAGGGCGGCGACTTTTCCGGAGCCTGCTTCTGCGAGACCCTCGATGAAGCCCAGCTCGCCGGTGCCCTGACGCACGAACTCGATGACCTTGGCATCTCGCGACGCGTGTTGTCATCCTGGGCCACGGCATTCGCCCGTTGGCCGGTCTTCATTTCTCTTGCTGATTGGCAGCGGATGACGCAGGTGGTAGGCGCTATTGAGAAAGTGGTGTCCTTGCCCGCCTGGCATGAAGAGGCGCTGCGGTTGGCGCCCGCTATTGCCAGCCACTCGCCCCAAGGCGCTGCCAGCGTCTTTTTTGGGTACGATTTCCACGTGAGCGGCAGCCGCATGGGGCTCATCGAGATCAATACGAATGCGGGGGGCGCGCTGGTCAACACCCTGCTGGCGCGGGCGCAACGCAAGTGCTGCAGATCCATCCAGCGGCTGCAGCCCGGCGCGGCGGAAGCAGCGGCATTCGAAACTGCCATCGTCGGCATGTTCCGATCGGAGTGGCGCCTGGCTAAACGCACACGGCCCTTGCGCTGCATCGCCATTGTCGACGATAGCCCGGAGCAGCAATATCTGTATCCCGAGTTCCTTCTCATGCAGCGGCTGCTGGCGCGCCACGGCATCCGAGCTCTCATTTCGGACCCGTCCCAGCTCGCCTGGATTGATGGCGTGCTCCGATATGGTGATGAGACAGTCGACCTCGTCTACAACCGCCTGACGGATTTCTACCTTGAATCTGCTCGTTCGGCAGCGTTGAAGGAGGCGTACTTGCAGGACGCGATCGTGCTGACGCCCCACCCGCAGGCCCACGCGCTATATGCTGACAAGCGGCGGCTGATCACCCTCAGCGACGACGCCGCGCTGCAAAGACTGGGCACACCGGAGCATGTGCGTTCAGTACTGCGGCAGGCGATTCCCGCGACCACGCTTGTCACTGTGCGAGACGCGGACGCTCTTTGGGAGCGAAGACGCAACCTCTTCTTCAAGCCTTTCGCCGGCTTCGGCAGCCGTGCCGCATACCGAGGCGACAAGCTGACGAAGCGTGTGTGGCAGGAAATCCTTGCTGGCGGCTACGTGGCGCAGGAGATCGTCGCGCCGGGCACCCGCGTGACAGCGGCGCCAGAAACGGGCACAGCCATGAAGTTCGACCTGCGGCTCTACGCCTATGCCGGCCACGTCCAATGGACAGCAGCGCGGCTCTACCAAGGGCAGACCACCAATTTCCGAACGCCAGGTGGCGGCTTCGCGCCCGTGTACACGTTGGCCGCTGGCGAAACCGCACGGTGCGGCAGCGAGGCCCGGGACGGTCACGCATCCTTCGTATTCCTCATCGACAGCATCGGGGCCGTGCACCCGCTGCCGCACTCGCTGTACGTCGCCCTGGCACGCGGGGAAGCGGCCAGCCCTGCCCTGGCCGGGCAGACATTCCGCGCAGCAGACTGGTACGTGCGCATGGAGGGAAGCAACCCGAAGGAGGTTGTGAACGAATGGTACGGCTGGGTGCAATTCGACACCACGGGTCATTTGGATCCAACAGGAGAGCCTCCGCTTACCGAGCGGGCCGCCTCGGGCCCGTCGAATGTGGATTCTTCGGCTTTTCCCACCGAGAAGGAGCGCGCATCGATGCATTCCGCGCTATTCGGCGCATAGCGCGTCTGTTACCGGCCGGTCGGCAGCTCCCAGCGGAACACCCGTGGAATCGGCTCTCCGGGCCGCTGGAGTCGCAGCTCCATGTTCCCAACGTTTCCCTCAGGGGCAGCGAAGCGCAGGATGCCTTCACGGTGATGCCCACCGCTGCCGGTGCCCTCCCAGGCAATCGGTTGACGTGCCTTACCGTCCACCAACAGCAGGGACTTGCTCGCGATCTCGTCCGTCAGCTCCCCCGCGTGGGTGTCGAGTACGACTTTGAACTCCCATTCGAGAGAAGCCAGCTTCACAGGCGTGACCGTCACCGTGACCTCGCGTGCCACGCTGGTCCGGGAGGCGCCTAACCCTTGCTGCGCGCTGGCTGGCGGCTGCCACACAGCAATGGCGAGCCCCACAAGCAAAACCGCGAACGTCACTCGTCCAGGCGTCTTGATGGCGGTCGGTTTCATGGGATCACCGCCCGCAGCAGCAGCCACCCGCCGCCCGCCCGCTGCCGCAGTTCCCGCCGGCGTGCGGCTTCGGACTACCGGCCTCGGCGCCAGCCAATCGTGCCTGGTACCCAGCCGCCTGCAGCGCCGCGATGAGCGCCGGGGACTTGCCTGCGATGGCTCCGCCGCGAACGGTTGCAATGCCCTCCTGCAGCCGCACCTCCACTGCTTCGACGCCGGGCACTGCCGCCAGCGCGCGCGTGGCAGCCTTGACGCAGGAGCCGCACGTCATGCCGTCAATCTTCAGTTGGAGTGCTTCCATGGTTTCCTTTCGTTGCTGGTCGTCCGAGAGTACGGCGCACACGTGGGTGCAACTTGCGGAAGATCAAGTGAGCTGGAGAAAACGCGGGGGTTCTTTGCTCGCGGACTTGAGGCGGATCAATCGGAACGAGGTGCAGCTTGGCACCATGGGCTCCCGGAGCGCCGTGTAGGCGCGCATGAAAGGCACCCCGTGAAGAAGAAGACATCCACATTTGAAGTTGGAAACCTGCTCTCGCCGCTTTCTGCCCGAGGCGTCGAGAAACAGCTTGGCGCAATACATGGCGTACACGCGGCGGCGGTGAACCCCGTCAGTGGTGAGGCGACGGTCACGTTCGACGAGACCCATACCTCAGTCGGTGGCATCCGGCAATTGATCGACGACTGCGGCCATCACTGCCGGGGCGAGGCCATGCCACGCCACCTGTGCGAGGCAGATCCGGTGACGCGGGGAGCCGTGCTACACGAGCATGGACCCGCGGCGCAGAATCACGCGCATGACCATCATGCGAGCGGGAAGCAGCAGTCGCAACCAGCCTCAGAAGGTCACCACGACATGATGCACGAAATGGGGCACGGCTCCGGCTCCATGGAGGACATGGTGCGCGACATGCGCAACCGCTTCTTCGTCGCGCTGGCGTTCGCCATCCCCGTCTTCCTCTACTCCCCCATGGGAGCGATGTTCGGCGACTTCGCCGTGCCGTTCGGGATGGATCGCAAGCTGTTCCTCTTCGTCGTCGCCTCTGGTGCGATTGTCTACCCGGGATGGCCCTTCTACGTCGCGGCCTGGCGCGCGCTGCGCAATGGGGTGGTCAACATGGCGACCCTCGTGGCGCTCTCCGTGGGAACCGGCTACCTGTTCAGCATCGGTGCGACCTTCCTGTACGAAGGGGATGTGTTCTACGAGGCGGCGGCGACTCTCCTGGTCTTCATCCTGCTGGGCCACTGGCTGGAGATGCGCGCTCGCGCGGGAGCTTCCGACGCCATCAAGGCCTTGATGAATCTTGCACCCCCGATGGCCACGGTGCTGCGAAATGGCGCGGAGCTGAAGTTGCCGACGTCCGAGGTGCTGCTGGGGGACACCGTGGTCGTAAAGCCGGGAGACAAGGTGCCGGTGGACGGAGTCGTATCGGAAGGCAGCTCGCAGGTGGACGAGTCCATGCTCACCGGCGAGTCCATGCCCGTCAGGAAGGGACCCGGCGATGTCGTGATCGGCGCCACGATCAACAAGAGCGGCAGCTTCCGTTATCAGGCAACCAAGGTGGGCAGCGACACGGCACTTGCGCAGATCGTCAAGCTTGTGCAGGAAGCACAGAACTCCAAAGCACCCGGCCAGCTGCTCGCGGATCGCGCGTCCCAGTGGCTGGTACTCGCCGCCATCGTCATCGGCCTGGGCACCTTCGCTGTCTGGTACTGGGTCCTTGGTCAATCGCTGCTGTTCGCATTGACGCTCACCATCACCGTGTTCGTGATCGCCTGCCCCGACGCGCTGGGCCTCGCCACGCCGATGGCGGTGATGGTCGGAACCGGACTCGGTGCCCTGAATGGCATCCTGTTCAAGAATGCGGCGGCGCTGGAGAACGCCACGAAACTCACCGTCGTCGTCTTCGACAAGACCGGCACCCTGACAATGGGGCAGCCGGACGTGGTTGACCTGGTCGCAGCTCCCGGCATTGATCCACAGTTCGTGCTGGCCACGGCGGCGGCAGTCGAGCAGTTTTCCGAACACCCGTTGGCACTCGCGATCCTCAAAAAGCAAGGCGCGATGCCTGCGGAACCAGCCAGCGCCTTCACCAACATCGATGGCCAGGGGGCGCGGGCAGACGTCGGCCGTGACACCGTATTCCTGGGCAACCGGCTCTTGATGCAGGCCAACGGCATCGAGCTGGGCAGCCTCTCGCAGGACGCGGCGCGCCTGCAGGGCGCGGGTCGGACAGTCGTGCACGTTGCACGTGGGGGGCGTCTGGTCGGCCTGATCGCGATCGCTGACGCAGTACGTCCCTCCTCGCGGCAAACGATCGAGGCCCTGCAGAAGCGCGGCGTCAAGGTCGCCATGCTGACGGGGGACAACCAGGCGACTGCCGAGCGCATCGGCCGCGAACTGGGCATCGACATCGTGCTGGCGGACGTGCTCCCCGGGCAGAAGGCGGACAAGATCAAGGAGCTGCAGAAACAGGGACACAAGGTGGCGATGGTGGGTGACGGCATCAACGACGCGCCGGCGCTCACGCAGGCAGACGTGGGCTTTGCCATCGGCGCCGGGACGGATGTGGCCATGGAAAGCGCCCAAGTCGTCCTCATGAAGAGCGACCCCCTGGACGTGGTCGGCGCGATCGAGCTGTCACGCGCGACCTTGCGCAAGATGCACCAGAACCTCTGGTGGGCGGTGGGATACAACACCATCGCGTTCCCGCTCGCGGCCGGTGTCTTGTACCCGTTCACACTGTCGCCGGAGGTGGCGGCCCTCTCGATGTCCGGAAGCTCGGCGATCGTCGCCATCAACGCGCTGCTGCTCAAGCGAATGAAGCTCACCGGCATCAAGCGCCACCAGCCCGCACCAGTTGCAGACGGCGGGCAGCGCACAGGCAACATGTCGCCTGTGCTCGAGGAGAAAGCATGAACGCGCAGAACTCATTGCTCGTGCGGGTGGCGGTCGTGGGATACGGCGTCATCGGCAAACGCGTGGCGGACGCAGTCGCGCGGCAGACCGACATGCGGCTCGTAGGCGTGGCAGACGTGCAGTCCGACTGGCGCGTGAAGGCGGCGGGGCAGCGCGGGCATGCTCTCTACGCAGGAAATCCGGACGCGCTGGAGCAGATGCGGGAGCGCGGCCTGGAAGTGCAAGGCACCCTCGACACGCTGCTGCGCCAGGCAGACGTAGTGGTCGACTGCACCCCAAAGAAGGTGGCAGCAGGCAACGTCGAGATGTACCGGCAGGCCGGCTTGCGGTACGTGCTCCAGGGCGGCGAGAAGCACGAAGCCGCCGGGCACTCTTTCGTGGCGGAAGCGAACTATGTGTCCGCACTGGGCCGGCGCGCCACGCGCGTCGTCTCCTGCAACACCACCTCCATCGTGCGTACCCTAGGAGCACTGCGCGACGCTGGGCTGTTGCACAGTGCTCGCGGCACGCTCCTGCGGCGCGCCACGGACCCAGTCGACAGTCATGTCGGAGGCATGATCAACACCATGGTCCCGGAGACAAAGGTACCCAGCCACCAGGGTCCGGATGCACGTACGGTGCTGCCTGACCTGGACCTCGTGACGATGGCCGTCGCCGTGCCCGAGAACCTGGCGCACGTGCACTCATGGTCGGTTCGGCTCACCCGATCGACCAGCAGGGAACAGGTGCTGGAAGCCTTTGCTCGTTCCAGCCGGATCGCGTTACTGCGCGCAGATGATGGCCTCGGGGCCATCAACGTGGTCAAGGAGTGGATGGCAGACCTGGGCCGCTCCCGCGCCGATCTCTACGAAGTGGGTCTCTGGGAGGACCTGGTCACGGTGCAAGGCGATGAAGTGTTCTTCAACTACATGGTCGACAACCAGGCGATCGTGATCCCGGAGACTATCGATGCGATCCGCGCGCTGTCGGGACACCAGCCGGATGCGGGCAGCTCTATCGCCGCGACCGACGAAAGCCTGGGGATCCCGTTGCTGCGTCGCGCCTGACCGCGGTGCGTCTTCAGACGCGGGACATTACCGTGCTGGACTGATCGCGCGCGCGAACCGCAAGGTGCAGGCAGACGATGACGCTCAGCAGGGCAGCAAAGAAGCACCACACCGAGATGAACCATCGAGCGTAAGCGGCGTAGCTGAAGACGGCAGCTGCCAGAGTGGCCCCTCCGAAGAGGCGCACCAAGGGTTCGCTGGTTACCAGCATGCTGAGCGTGGTGGCGGCGAGGTAGAGCGACATGACGATCGCCACGTAGAAGTGGGGCGACACGTACTCGATGTGGCCGCCGACGGGCACCGCAGTGATTGGATAGGCGACCATTGCGTACAGCAGGTACAGCGACACCGCCGCACCGCCCACGCTTATGGCGCCGAGCAGGCGTCGCCTGGGGCCCACGGGTTCGAGCAACCAGCACGCCACGGGAATGAAAGCCGGCCAGAGAACGTGCGAGAAGAACGAATAGACCTGCGTCAGCGCATTCGTGATGCCGGGATGGTCCCAATCAAAGCTAAGCCAGACGAAGCCCTCGGTCAGTTGTTGAAGCGCGAACAGCAGTGGAATGGCGGCAAAGGCGCGCTGCGGGGCGGCGCGGGCAAGTCGCTGCGCAGCAAAGCCGGCGCCGAGCAGGACGGTTCCGGCCGCGAAGCTGGCGGTAGCGGAGAAGCACATGGAGCAGGTCGCATCTGTTACGTTGCGGTCACTTTAGCAGGTGAGCGCACGCGCAGTTGACCTGCATCAATTGGGCCAGCGGGTTGCTTCCTATGATGGTCTCAGAGGCAACATGAACACCACCTTGCGCAACGGCAGTCGGATCGCACGCGCGACCATCCTGGCCCTGCTGCTGCTGTTCATCGCTGTGGGGTCCGTGTTCGCACAGGTGTGCAGCATCGGCGAGCACTTGGCATGCGCGGCCGCCTGCGAGGAAATGAGGGAAAGTGTGCCTTCGCAGGCCCGCCATGATTCCGCGCCTCTGGTTCAGCCTTTCCACCCGCTGCCGGAGTGCCCAGTCTCCTCCGCGGCGGCCGCGTCGGTCGGGCAACAGTCACGCGCGCCTGTCGAAGCGGCAGCGCATCGCATCGTTCCCATCCCCATTCTCTTTCTCCGGTTGGCGCTCTAGCGGGCGCTCTTTGCCCGTTCGCGTCCGCGGCGGCCGCTCGGCACCGCCGCCAGTCCCTTGCATTCCGGAGAAGGAAAAATGACTTCCGTATCCCTGCGCAGCCTCCTGCGCGCTACCTCGCTTGCTGCGCTGCTCACGGCCGCCATCGCTTCCGCGCAGCCGCCCCTTCCCGGCACGAACCTCGCATCCCTGCTGGATTACGCGCGCGCCCACAACCCGGAGCTCGCGGCAATGCGCCTGGAGGCGGACGCCGCCGCGCAACGTGTCCAGCCGGCCGGCGCCCTTCCCGATCCGGTGCTGCGCGTGGAGCTGGAGAACGTCAACAACTATGGCAACGGCGGCGGCGTCAACCTGTTGCCTTCAAAGGTCGGCGAGACGAAGTACACGCTGATGCAGCAACTGCCCGCCTGGGGCAAGCGCGAGCTGCGCAGCGCGGCCGCCGCCGCCGACGCGTGGCAGGCGCAGGCGCGCAGCATCGCGACCTGGTCGGAGCAGGCGATGCGCATTCGCACCGCTTTTGCGCAGTACTACCTGGCCAGCCGAAGCGAGCGCATCACGCGCGAGCTCCTGGACCTGGTCGTACGGCTGGAGCAGGTGGCGCAGGCGCGCTACGCCGGCGGGCTGGCGCCGCAGCAGGACGTGATCCGCTCCCAGCTGGAACAGACCGCCATGCGGGCGGAGCTGATCGCCCTGGCCGGCGAGAAGCGCCAGCAGCAGGCGCGCATCAACGGGTTGCTGGGCCGGGATCCCGCGGCACCGCTGGCCGAGCCGGAGGCGCTCCCGCCGCTGCCTGCGACCGGCACGTTCGCCGCGCCGGAGCTGATCGCACGTGCGCGCAGCGCCAGTCCCACCGTGCAGGCCGAAAGGGCACGGCTGCAGGCAGCGCAGGCGAACCGCGAACTCACGCTGCGCAATCGCTATCCGGATTTCAACATCGGCATCTCGCCGTCGCAGATGGGATCGCGAATCACGACCTGGGGCGTCATGGTGGAGGTCAACATTCCGCTGCAGCAGTCCACCCGCCGCTCGCAGGAGCGCGAAGCCGTGGCCATGGTGGACGCCGCACAGGCCCGGGCGGAAGCAGCGGCGGTGCAGGCCGCGGCCGGCCTGCAGGAGCAGGTGGCCGCCTTGCACGCTGCGCGCGAAAGCGAAACGCTGATCGCTACGCGGCAGCTGCCGCAGTCGGAACTGGGACTGCAGTCCGCAGTTGCCGCGTATGAATCGGGCAAGGTGGACTTCGCCACCCTGCTGGAAGCCCAGCGCCTCACGCGCAAGGCGCGGCTGGACCTGTTGAAGTTTCAGACCGAGGCGCAGGCGCGTGCGGCCGAGATCGAACGCACCTTGGGAGAGTCGCTGTGAAGAACGCTACCGTGGCCGTCCTGGCCGTTTCCGTCGCTGTCGGCGGCCTGTTCGCCGGCCAGTGGTGGGGCGCACGCCGGCATGCTGCGCCTTCGAGCGAGGGTGCCATCGCCTCGGCCGCACCAGCTGCACGCAAGGTCCTCTACTACCGCAACCCGATGGGCCTGCCCGACACCTCGGCGGTGCCGAAGAAGGATCCCATGGGCATGGACTACATCCCGGTCTACCAAGGGAATGAAGCGGAGGGCGCCAGCGCGGCCGGCCAGCTGCGCATCAGCGCCGACAAGGTACAGAAGCTCGGCGTGCGAATGGAGGTCGCCGCGCTGCGCCCGCTGGGCCGCGTCGTGCGCGCGAGCGGCCGCGTCGAACCCGACGAACGCCGGGTATATGCCGTGACGGCCAAGTTCGAAGGTTACGTGGAGCGCCTGCACGTGAACGCGACGGGGCAGCCCGTGAGCCGCGGACAGGCTCTTTTCGAGGTCTACAGCCCCGAACTGGTCTCCGCCCAGCGCGAATACGCCATCGCTGTGCAGGGCATGCGCTCGCTCGCCAACGCGGGCGGCGACGCCGCGGCGGGCATGAAGCAGCTGGCCGAAGCCAGCCTGCTGCGCCTGCGCAACTGGGACCTGCCGGCCGACCAGCTCGAAGCGCTGGCGCGCACCGGTGAAACGAGGCGAAGCGTCACCTTCCGCTCGCCGGTAGGGGGCATCATCACGGAAAAGAAGGCGCTGCAAGGCATGCGCTTCCTGCCGGGAGAGACGCTCTACCAGGTGACCGACCTCGGCTCGGTGTGGGTGATCGCGGACGTGTTCGAACAGGACATCGGGCTTATGAAGCCGGGCGCACGGGCCAGCGTGCGCATCAACGCCTATCCGGATAAGGCCTTCGCCGGCACCGTGACCTACGTGTACCCCACCCTCAAGGCGGAGACGCGGACAATCCCCGTGCGAATCGAGCTGCCCAATCCCGGACAGTTGCTCAAGCCGGCGATGTACGCGCAGGTCGAACTGCCCGCGGCTGACGCCCGCCCGGTGCTGGCCGTGCCGGACTCGGCGGTGATCGACAGCGGCACGCGCCGCATCGTGCTCGTGCAGCTTGGCGAAGGCCGCTTCGAGCCGCGCGAGGTGCGGCTCGGCGCCCGCGGCGACAGCTACGTGCAGGTGCTCGAAGGTGTTCGCGAGGGCGAACAGGTGGTGGTCGCGGCGAACTTCCTGATCGACGCTGAGAGCAACCTGAAGGCAGCCATCGGCGCCCTGGGGGGTCACGCGGGGCACGGCGCTCCCGCGGCCAGCCCGGCGTCCGCTCCGGCTCCCGCAGCTGCGCCGGCGGGCGCGGCCGCGGGACACCAGGGGGAAGGCATCATTGAGGGCATTGAAGCCAGGGCAGGAACGGTCAGCCTGGCGCACGGGCCCATTGCCACCCTCAAGTGGCCGGCAATGACGATGGACTTCAAGGTGGCGAACCCTTCCCTGCTGCAAGGGCTCAAGGGCGGCGCACGGCTGCAGTTTGAGTTCGTCGAGCGTGGCCAGGGTGAATGGGTGATCACGAGGATTTCACCCGCGGCCCCGTCGTCGCCGGCTCCAGCCACCCCTCCCGCCGCCCACTCCCGCCACTGAGGAACAGCCATGCTTGCCAAGATCATCGGCTGGTCCGGCCGCAATCCCTTCCTGGTCCTGCTCGCGACCCTGTTCGTCACCATCTGGGGCGTCTACGCCGTCCTCAAGACGCCGCTGGACGCGCTGCCCGACCTCTCCGACGTGCAGGTGATCGTCTACACGGAATACCCCGGCCAGGCACCGCAGGTGGTGGAAGACCAGGTGACCTACCCGCTCACCACCGCGATGCTCGCCGTGCCGAAGTCCAAGGTGGTGCGCGGCTTCTCCTTCTTCGGCGCTTCCTTCGTGTACGTCATCTTCGAGGACGGCACGGACATCTACTGGGCGCGCAGCCGCGTGCTCGAGTACCTGAACTTCGCGTCGAGCCGGATGCCCAAAGGCGTGACACCGCAGCTCGGTCCCGACGCAACGGGGGTCGGCTGGGTCTACCAGTACGTCGTCGTCGCCAAGAACCGCACCCTCGCCGAGCTGCGCAGCATCCAGGACTGGTTCGTGCGCTACCAGCTCACCAAGGCTGCGGGCGTGGCGGAGGTCGCCTCGATCGGCGGGTTCGTTCAGACCTACCAGGTCACAGTCGACCCCGCCAAGCTGCGCAGCTACGGCATCCCGCTGTCCAAGGTGGGACAGGTGATCCGCGACTCCAACCGCGACGTGGGCGGCCGTGTGGTGGAGATGGCCGAAACCGAGTTCATGGTCCGCGGCAAGGGCTACCTGCGCGGGCCTGCCGATATCCAGAACCTCGCGGTCAAAAGCGAGGCCGGCACGCCAGTCCTGATCCGCGACATCGCGCGCGTGGAGCTCGCGCCGGACGAGCGCCGCGGACTGAGCGAGCTGAACGGCGAGGGCGAAGTGGTATCCGGCATCGCCATGGCGCGCTACGGCCAGAACGCGCTGGAGGTGATCCACAACCTGAAGCAGAAGGTCGCTGAAATCTCCTCGGGTCTGCCAGCTGGCGTCAGCATCGAGGCCGTCTACGACCGCTCGGACCTGATCCACCGCGCCATCGACACCCTCAAGCGCACGCTGCTCGAGGAAAGCCTGATCGTCGCGGTGGTCTGTGTCGTGTTCCTGCTGCACGTTCGCTCGGCGCTGGTCGCCATCCTGATGCTGCCGGTAGGTGTGCTGATCGCCTTCATCGCCATGCGGCTGCTCGGGATGAATTCCAACCTCATGAGCCTGGGCGGCATCGCCATCGCCATCGGCGCCATGGTGGATGCGGCCATCGTGATGATCGAGAACGCGCACAAGCACATCGAACGACTGCCGGCCAATCACGGCAGCCGCGAGCGCGCCGCGGCAATGCTGGAAGCCTGCGAGGAAGTCGGCCCGGCCCTGTTCTTCTCGCTGCTGATCATCACGGTTTCGTTCCTGCCCGTCTTTACGCTGGAGTCCCAGGAGGGTCGCCTGTTCTCGCCGCTGGCCTACACCAAGACGTTCGCCATGGCAGGCGCCGCCCTCCTGTCGGTCACGCTGGTTCCGGTGCTGATGATGCTGTTCATCCGCGGCCGCATCATGCCGGAAGCTAAGAACCCGGTGAACCGCTTCCTGATCTGGGTCTATCGGCCCATCATCGCCTGGGTGATGCGCTGGAAGAAGCTCACGATCGCGGCTGCGGTCGCCATCCTGGCGGTGACGCTCTACCCGGCCTCCAAGCTCGGCACCGAGTTCATGCCGACGCTCAACGAGGGAACCCTTCTCTACATGCCCGCGTCACTGCCCGGCATGTCCATCACCAAGGCCGCGGAGCTGGTCCAGACCCAGAACAAGATCATCAAGAGCTTCCCCGAAGTGGCTTCCGTCTACGGCAAGGCAGGCCGCGCCAACACGGCCACCGATCCCGCGCCGGTGGAGATGTTCGAGACCGTGATCAACTTGAAGCCGGAATCGGAATGGCGTCCCGAAATGACCACCGACAAGCTGATCGCCGAACTAGACAAGGCGCTGCAGTTCCCGGGCGTGTCGAATGCCTGGACGATGCCGATCAAGGCCCGCATCGACATGCTGTCCACCGGCATCCGCACGCCCATCGGCATCAAGGTGTTCGGCAAGGACCTGCTGGAGATGGAGAAGGTCGCCAAGCAGATCGAGTCGGTCGTGAAGGCGGTGCCCGGCACGACATCGGCTTTTGCCGAGCGCATCACCGGCGGCTCCTACCTCGTGATCGAGCCGGATCGCACCCAGCTTGCCCGCTACGGCCTGTCGGTGGGCGAGCTGCAGGACGTGATCGGGACCGCCCTTGGAGGCGAGATGGTGACCACCACCGTCGAAGGGCGCGAGCGCTACGGCGTGACGGTGCGCTACCCGCGCGAGCTGCGGGCCAACCCGCAGCAGATCGAGCGCGAGGTGCTCGTGCCGACCGCCGACGGGCGCGCGATGGTGCCGCTCGGCCAGGTGGCGAAGGTGAGCGTGGAGCGCGGCACGCCCGGCATCCGCACGGAGAATGCGCTGCTGTCGGCGTACATCTTCGTGGACATTCGCGACCGGGACATCGGTTCCTACGTCGCCGACGCCCGCAAGGCGGTGGCCGAGCAGGTCAGCTTCCCGTCAGGCTACTACGCCACTTGGAGCGGCCAGTTCGAATACATGGAACGCGCCATCGAGCGGATGAAGATCGTGATCCCGGTGACGTTGCTGACCATCTTCCTGCTGCTGTACCTGAACTTCCGCCGTCTGACCGAGACCCTGATCGTGATGCTTTCGGTGCCATTCGCGCTGGTTGGCGGGGTCTGGCTGATGTGGTGGCTCGGGTACAACCTGTCGGTGGCGGTGGCGGTGGGCTTTATCGCGCTGGCGGGAGTCGCGGCCGAAACCGGTGTGGTCATGCTCATCTATCTCGACCAGGCATGGCAGCAGGTGCGCGGCAAGTGCGCGGCCGAGGGCCGCAGTCCGAAGGCAGCCGACCTGTACCACGCGATCATGGAAGGTGCCGTCGAGCGCGTCAGGCCGAAGATGATGACCGTCGTCGCCATCATGGCGGGGCTGCTGCCGATTCTGTGGGGAACGGGCACCGGCTCCGAAGTCATGAGCCGGATCGCGGCGCCGATGGTCGGAGGCATGATCTCCTCCACGGTGCTGACGCTGGGCGTGATCCCCGCGATCTACGCACTGGTCAAGCAATGGGAGTTGCGGCGCGCATCAGATCGCGCGCCGCAACCGGGGGCAACCGCGAAGCCCGGCGCTCTGGCGACCGTGGAATAGCGCGTGCCACGCAAGGATGTGCTGACCACGGCGTGGCGGCTGAGCCCCCGCGCAGGCAGAGCACTGGTTCCGCACGGCACGCTTCTCAGCGCGCCAGGTTCCACGCGACGTAAGCCAGCAGCGCGAGCATCAGAAGCCAGCACGTCCACTCGGTCGCGACGACCCAACGTGGCTTCATTTCCGCCGGCATGCGTTCCGTGCGCATCATGGCGACCATCGCGCCGCCATGCACGACCATCCCCACGAGCAGCGCGGGGACCGCGAATGGTTGGAGCGCATTGGCGAACAGGAGCGCGACACCGGCACCGAGGATGCCGGCACCTAGGCTGCTCACCAGCGATATCCGCTTTTCGCTTGACGTTATCATTTGCGAGGCCTCGGCCCTGCCCGACGCCGAGCGCTACCTGCAGCGATCCTGCATTGCGTGCATGTGATTGCGCATCTCTTCCGCGGACATAGACATGCGCTTCCTGTGCTGCTCCATCATGGACTGCCGCTCGGCGTCGGTCTTTCCCGCCATCATTTGCCGGTGCATCTCGCACATCGCTTGCGGGTCCGTCGCGCCGTGGGCTGCACCAGGTGAGCTCGCGGAATGTTGCCCGTGCGAGGCATTGCCCGTCGCGGCGCAGCCGGCGAGGGCAACCACAGCGAGAGCAGCTGCGGCAAGGGAAAGGCGAAAGGATGAGGATCTCATGGAAGTTCCTGGTCTTTGTCTTGGGCGTAGTAGGAATACGAGGGGTAGGCTAGTGAGAAGGCTGGCGGTCTTCGGCACGGATCACGAGGGCTGGGACCGGCGCGAGGCGAATGATCTGCTCGGCGCCGCTGCCGAGCAGCACCCGGCCGATGCCGCGCCGGCCGTGCGTGCCGACGACGATCAGGTCCGCTTCGAAGCCGATCGCCTGCTGCGCGATCTCCTCCCCCAGGCGCTGGCCGCTGACTTCGACCATCTTGCCGTCCGCGGGAACCCCGGCTGAAGCGGCGATATCCAGGGCGTCTTGCAGCACCTTCTCCCCGTAGACGCGCGCCTGCTGCAGGATCTCGGGGCCCTGTTCGTATCCCGTAAGGTAGGCAAAGGCATCGAAGGAGTGCACCACCCGCACGCGAGCTCCCTGCTCGCGGGCAAGCTGCAGGGCGGCGGTGAGCGCCTTGTTGGCCGTATCGCTGCCGTCGGTGGGCACCAGGATTCGCTTGAACATGGATGAACTCCTCTCGGATGTCTCGATGTTGCCTTCGTCATGCTCCACCCGGGTTGATCATGATCAATTCGCGGTCGCGGCGAGCAGGAGCTGGGTGCCGCGAAAAACCATCCACTCCTCGCGTGCCTGCACCGACAGGATCGCTGCAGGCGATCCTTCGACCTGCAGTTCCGCAACGCCTGCAGCATCGCTTAAAGGCTTCCCATTGCGCGCCGGGTCCAGCACGAGGCCGAGGAATTCCATACCGCGCATGACGGACGCGCGCACGCCCGCCGAGTTCTCCCCGATGCCCCCCGTGAAAGCGACCGCATCGCAGCCGCCCATGGCCGCTGCGTATGCGCCGATGTACTTGCGAATGCGGTACGCATACGCCGCGAGCGCCAAACGTGCGCCCGCGTCGCCTGCGACGGCTGACTCCTCGATCAGCCGCATGTCGCCGCCGTGCCCACCGAGCGCCGCCAAACCGCTCTCCTGGTACAGCATGCGTTCGATCTCAGGCAGCGTCAGCCCCAGCTCGCGGTGGATAAACCCCGGCGCGCCAGGGTCGATGTCGCCGCAGCGGGTTCCCATGACCAGGCCCTCGAGCGGCGTCAGTCCCATCGACGTGTCCACGGACCGGCCGTGCTCGATCGCACAGACACTCGCCCCGTTGCCCAGGTGGCAGCTCATGATCTTCAGGTCGGCTGCCGGCCTGCCCAGGCGACCAGCCACGGCTTGCATCACGTGCTCGTGCGACAGGCCGTGGAAGCCGTACCGGCGCAGGCCTGCGTCGCGCCACGCTGCGGGAACCGCATAGCACGATGCATGCTCCGGCATCCCGGAATGGAAGGCGGTATCGAACACCGCCACCTGGGGCGTCTGCGGCCACAACGCGCGAGCGGACCGTACCGCGTCGAGCGAGAGGCGGTTGTGCTGCGGCGCCAGGTCCAACAGGCTCTCGATCTCGCTTTCGACCGCGGCATCGAAGAGGACAGGCGCGTGACGCCTGCCCCCATGGACGACGCGGTGGCCGATGCCGGTCAGGCGCGCGACCTCCTTCGGCAGCCCGCGACACACGTCGTCCAACGCGCTTCGCACATCGGCGGGGCGGTCCACGATGGAGTGGGCCAGGGCCGTGCCGTCCTCTGCAAACAGGGCGTACTTGAGGCTGGCGGAGCCGAAGTTCAGGGCGAGGAAATGGTTCATGCGTTCCTGTCGCTCCTGAGGACACCGAAGGCAAGGGCACCGACGACCACCAGCGCCGCAGCCCCAACGAAGGGCAACCAGGGCGCCACGGCATAGAGCGCTCCAGTCGCCGCAGCACCAAGAGCTTGGCCGAAACTGCTGGCCGCTGCCTGCCGTCCAAGCCCCCACCCCTGGCGCCCTCCGGCGGCCTGGGAGATGCGGACGGCCAGCGCTGGCACGAGCACGCCGACGGAGCTTCCCGCCAGCAGGAATGCGAGGGCGGGCAGCCAGGGTGTCAGGGGCCAGGCGAGCAAGGCGAGAGCTGCCGCGAGGCCGCCAAACGCGCCGCCGACCATGCGCGGCTCGCCCAGCCGCCGTTCCAGCCATGGATAGCCCCAGAGTTGCGCCAGCACCATGACCGCGCTGCAGATCCCGAAGTAATAGACGACGAGCTCCGGCGGGACTTGCGGCTGGTCGCGGCTGACCAGCGTGATGCCCACCTCGGCCACCGTGATTGCCAGCAAGACCAATCCGGTGAGTGGCAGCGCCTGCCGGATCGCCCGTTCGTGGCCGTTGCCACCGTGTCCGTGGGCGAGCCCCGCTTGCATCGCGGGCAGGGTGAGGACGGCAGCCGCCGCCGCGAATGCCAGGAAGGCGGCAATCGCAAAAGGAGAGTCGAGCATGGGCCGTCCCGCCCGTGCCGCCACCATATCGCCGAGCAGGTTTCCGACCACGGGACCGAGGACAAATCCGAGCGCGCCGGCGCTCGCCACCCACGCAAAGCGATTCTGGCGCTGTGCGGGCAGGGTTCCGTCGACCATGCAGGAAAACACGGCGGGCGCGACGGCAGCAGACATCCCACCGGCGACGATGCGCGCTGCGTAGAGTGCGGGCAGGCTCGATGCGAGATCCAGGGACCACAGCGCCAGTCCCGTGCCGGCCAAGCCGAGTGCGATCACCTTTCGACGGTCCATGCGATCGGAGATGGCGCCCCACACCGGAGAGAACAGGACCAGTGCCAAGGTGAAGGCCGCGGTGAGCCAACCGGTGTGGCCGGCCACCGATGGCCTCGACACCAGCGGCTCCAGCACGCCGGGCAGCAGGGGCAATGTCACCCCGTAGCCCATGGAAACCACGAGCGCCGCCGCGAGCAGCACCGAGAAGCGCGCCCCTGACAGCGGCTGCATGTCAGCTCCCGAGCGGAGCGGCGAGTCGGTGCTCACCGCGCGTCGAACAGCACGTGCGGATCGCCGCAGCCGCGGACGGAATCGATCTCGGCTGGATCCAGCACCGAGTCCAGCGCCTGCCCGAGCGTCTCCGCTGCCGCGGCTACCGCATGTGCCCAGGTGCTGCGGTTCGCGAACAGCATGCCGTTCACGTCGAGCGTGCCGCCGCGGCTGATGAAACCAAGGGTCCGCGTTCTTGCCGGTCCGGTGTCCAGCCGGCGCAGCAATCCCACCATTGGCTCGGGACGGGTGTGGGTCAGGATCACGCGAGCAAATATTTCCGGCGGGAACAGCCTGGCGATCTCGGCGTCGCTGGCCGTCACAGTCGACTCGGCGGAGTCGCGCGGCATGCGGAAGCGACCGGGTTCCAGCACGTAGCTCAAGGCAACCGGCACGCCGCGCGCAGCGAGGCGGTCGGCGGCCAGCAGCGCCTCCTGCAGCTGGTAGGCGCCGATCGCAACGAAAAGCACGCGCGCCTGTGCGTCGTTGCGGATCATCATCGCCCCGTCTTTCACCAGCCTCTGGGCCTGCGCCGGAGAGGCGCGCACCGGCAGGGGACGCTTGGGGACGACCATGGACCAGAACTGGCCGTGCGTGACGTACGCTGCCAGCAGCGCCGCCTGCGCCGTGTTCCAGTCACACGGGAACAGGACGCGTGACGTGTCGCCCATCTCGCCCAGGAGCGTTTCGCCGAAGGTCGGATCCTGGTGGGATTGCTCGTTCTTGCCGTTCTCCCAGGCATGGGAGGTGGCGACGGTGACGACAGACAACCACTTGGGCGGGCGTCCGGCCAGGGCAAGGTGCCGCGCGAACAGGATCTCCTGCCGCAGCGCCCCGAGCATCTTGGCGGCAAACGCCTCGTACGAGACGACCAGGTTGAGGCCGCCTTTGTTGGCCAGCGCCGCGCTGACCACTGCCTCTTCGTTGAGCGCGGTGATCACCGACCCGGTGATCGACTCCGACACTCCTGGCTCGGGGCTCACCACCCGGTGCTTCAGGATGTCCAGCGTGCCTCCCATGCGGTTGCTTCGCAGTTCGTCCGGGTTGCCGACCCGAACGCGCAGATGGGAGTTCCGCCTGACCACGGCCTGGAACGCGGCGTCGATGCCGTCCATGGGCGATGCGAGGCTGCCGGCGGAGGGAGCGGCAGGCAACTCCGGCGTGACGATAGCCGGCACCGAGCGCGTTGCCAGAATATGGTCCTTCTCGCGCGGACGCCCCTGCACTTCATGCAGGTTCAGCGCGGCCACGGCGGCGCGTAGTTCATCGGGCGCCACATGCAGCAGCGCTGTGCCCTCGTTGAAGCGTCGGCGGGCCTGTGCGTCCGTACGCGGGTTCGCGCCCAGGGGCAGGTTGTGCGCGTCATTGGTGCCGGCCCCAGGAAACCCGAAGCCCTTGGGGGCCTCGGCGATGGTGTAGTGCAGGTGTGCCGGATACACCATGTCTCCGCGCTGGACAGCCGCGGCACACGCCTGCTGCCGGTCTTCCATGGTGAAGATGGCCCACGCGAAAGCGGCGGGGTCCGTCCCGTCGATGGCGATCGGATCGAAGCCGTTATTGCGCAGGTGCTCCTGCAACCAGGCGACCCCCCCGAGCTGCTGCATGGTGCTGCGCTGTTCGATCCGGCGGCCGTTCAGCACCATGATCGGCGCCACCAGCCCGCTGTCCTCCGCGCGCCACCAGCGTGGGGCCCAGTCGCTGCCACGCTGCTCCTCGAAGGCGCCGTCGCTGAGGAAGGCCACGAGCCGCTCGCCGGGGAGGGGCATGTGCACGTACTGCAGCTCGGTGAAGCCCAGGTACCCCCCTTCCGAGATGCCGCCGGCGGTGTTCGCGCTGACGTGGCTGCCCAAGGGCGAAGCGGGCGTCCCGTCGGGCGTAAGCGCGTACGAGTAGAAGTCATTGACAAAGCGCGTCAGCCCGGCTTCCGTCGTGTCGTAGCGCTCCGCCTGAACAGGGAGGAGATTGCCGACCAGCAGGTTGCAGGCCTCGATGCCAGCCACGCTGTGACCCTGCCCCATCACCCAGGCACGCGTATGGGCGGTGAGGCTGTTCGCGGCCAGGTAGCCGATGTAGGCGGGCACCATGTTCAGGGAGCCGCCGGTGTGGCCTTCGGGAACGCGCTTGAAGTCCTCGGCCGCGAGCGGCATGCCATCGCATCGAACGCTCGAGGCGTACGTCATGTGCACCGTGAGCCACATGGCCGCTGCGGCGACGCGATCGGCGGCAGCAAGCACGCGATACACATTGGCGGCTTCGCACGTGCGCCGCTGTGTGACCAGCAACTGCGCCATCTCATGCACCCGCACCTGCGTGCGCGCGGCATGCCGGATCGGCCCGTAGCCCTCCGCCCAGTGGGCGAAAGCGGGATCGGCCTGGCGGAACAGCTCGGCGTGCGATGCGGCCAGGGAGTCTTCGTGCTGGAGCGGGTGGGTGTCTTGCATGGTGGAGGTCAAAAGCTCCAAGCAAGGTACCGGCAGCAGGCGCCCAGGCGCTTGATCCTTATCAAGTCAGAACCTCAGCGCGTCCGCGCTCACCCCCGCGGCGCGGGCAGATCACGCCTTGCCGGGCACGATTGACATGTCTCAACTGCTGCATTCCGGCCACGGCTTCCAATGGCAGATCCAACCCGACTGCAAACCTAGGAAACCATGTCACCGGAAAGTACACCATTCCTTGCGCCCGCCCAAGCTGTTGCATCCGCGCTCGCCGTCGGCCTGCTGGTGGGGCTCGAACGCGGGTGGAGCCAGCGGGGGATGGACGAAGGGGGGCGGGTGGCCGGTCTGCGCACCTTCGGTCTCATCGGGATGTTGGGCGGCGTCCTGGCGGTCACCACCGCGGGCGCGAGCGCACTCGCGGTCGGCCTGGGCGCCATCGCAGTGCTGTTCGCCGTGTCGTACCGGCGGGCTTCGCTGGCAGCCGGCAGCTTGAGCATCACCACGGCCGTCGCCGGCCTCGTCACCTTCGTGCTGGGAGCGCTCGCCGCAAGCGACCAGGCGGTGCTTGCCGTTGCGGGTGCCGTGCTGGTGGCCCTGCTGCTGGGGCTCAAGCCAACGCTTCACCACTGGCTGCGCCTCATCGCGCCGGCAGAGCTCACCGCCCTGCTGCAGCTGGGTGTGCTCTCCGCGGTGGTGTTGCCTTTGCTGCCGGACGCCGGCATTGGACCGTACGGGAGCATCAATCCATTCCGCCTGTGGGTCGCCGTCATCCTGATCGCGGCGCTCTCCTTGCTGGGCCACGTGGCCAGCCGCTTGGTAGGCCAACGTCGCGGCTTGCTCTGGGTGGGGTTGCTCGGTGGACTTGCTTCCTCCACGGCTGCCACGCTTTCGCTGTCCCGTATGGCGCGCGGCCAGCGCGAACTGGCCCATGCCGCAGCCGCTGGCGTGTTGGCGGCTTGCGGCGTCATGTTCGTGCGCATGGCCCTCGTGGTGAGTGCGCTCAGCACGGCCGGGACAATACGGCTCGTCGCGCTGCTGGTGCTCGTGGGGCTTGTTGCCTCCTCGGTGGCTGCGTGGATCTGGCGTTCTGCGCGTGGCATCCCGTCCTCGACCGATGCAGCGCGCCACCCTCTCGAAACCAAGGTGTTCGACTTGGCATCGGCGCTGGCGTTCGGCGGGCTGCTGGCAGGCGTGAGCATCCTCGCCCGCGCGGCGAGCGACGCGTTCGGAATTGCCGGCCTCTATGGCGTCGCCTTCGTCTCGGGTCTGGCTGACGTGGACGCGGTGGTCATTTCTGCAGTACAGCTCCCGCCTGCAGGCATGTCGGCCGCCGCACTGGCGACGACGGTTCTGATCGCCAGCGGCGCCAACCTGCTGGTGAAGGGGACCATGGCTTGGCTCGTCGGTGGACGGGCGATGGGTGGCTGGGTCCTGGGCGGGTACGCGCTGCTGGCCGGACTCGGTGCAGCACTGGCCGTGGCCGCCGCGTGGATGTAGCGCCTCTCAGCGTGCGATACCGCGTACCATCAGCGCGAGCGCCATGAGCCAGAGGACCGCCGGCACCAGCAGCAGCCAGCGAAAGTCCGAATGCAGGACGAAGTTCACGGCACTCATCGTGCCCACGCTCGTCGCTCCCGCAAGGATCATGGCGACCAGCGCGGGGCGCTGGCGCAGCCGGCCGAGGTGCATGGCAAGCGCCAGCGTGAGCACCCCCGACGCGGCCATGAAGCCGCCCATCACGGTGAACACGAGATCCAGCCAGCCGGCCAGTCCGGGCAGCGATGCGCGGATCTGCTCCAGCGTGGCGCCCATGAATCGCGGATCTTCCGGCAGCAGCGGTGGTCGCAGGAAGATGAAGTACATCCCGAGTCCGACCAGCCAGACCCCGCAAGCGATGAACAGTCGGCGCGCAGCAACGTTAGCGGTCATCTCACATTCCTGTCAGTTTCGCGGATCGCCGCGGCAAGCTCCGGCCCGACGTCGATCCCATTGGATTCATGCGGCAGCGTGTTGCAGGTGACGACGCGGCCCGCGCCCGCATCGCGCAAGGCCTGCACCGCGTCCGGCGCGAACACCGCATGCACGCCCACGCAAACCGGCGCGGTCCCGAATGCCTCCCGCGCGCGGGATGCGGCCACGGCCATGGTCCGCGCGCTCGAGATGATGTCGTCGATCAGCACCGGTGTGCGGCCGCGGTACGCGCCGGCCTCCGGGACCGTGATCTCGACGCGCCGATCCCCCAGCCGGGTCTTGGCCAGCACGATGGCCGGACAGCCGACCCGGCGCGCCACGTCGCTGGCCCACTGCTCGCTCTCGGAATCTGGGCCCACGATTACGGGTTGCGGCACTTCGGCCGTCACCCACCGGGCAATGGCGGGCGCGCTTGCCACTGCCTGTGCCGGCACGCTGTAGATCTCAGCCAGCGAGGCATACCGGTGGAGGTGCGGGTCCACGGTTACTAGCCAGTCGAAACGCGCGGAGAGGAACTGCGCAAAGCTGCGCGATGTCACCGCTTCGCCCGGGTGGAAGCGTCGGTCCTGCCGCATGTAGGGCAGGTAAGGCGAGACGAGACCCACCCGGCGCGCGCCGAGTTCCCGAGCAGCGTCCGCAAGATACCAGAGGGACAGCGCCTGTGGGTCCGGGTCACGCAGGGTGGCGACGAGCACCACGTCGCAGCCCTCGACGCTGCCTGCCAGGCGCAGGTAGCTCTCGCCGTCCGGGAAGCGCCGCGACTCCACTTCCACTATCGGGGCTTGCAGGTGCAGGGCCAGCCCTCTTGCCGTCGGCTCGGCACCAGGGGCCGCCAGCAGGATGGTCTTCATGGTTCGTCTCCGATGGTGATAATGCCCTCCTGGGCTGCGACATAGGCTTGCGCATAAGCGAGCTCGCCAGGCGTCAGGGCATGCAAGTGAAAGAGCGGCTGGCCGCGTTCGACGCGTGACCCGAGCTTCACTTCCATCGCGACGCCCGCCACTGCGGCAGCCGGCGCGCCGGCCAGCTTGGCGGCTTGCGCGATGCGGCGGTTGTCGATCGAGAGCACCACGCCGGCGCGTTCGGCGACAATGGGTTTCACCTGGGTGGCATGCCCAGGTTCACGCATCCCGCCCTGGGCCTGGCAGATTGCCTGGAACTTCGCCCATGCGCGCCCGGCGTCGAGTGCGGCGCGCGCCAGCACGTATCCTTGGCCCGCGGGTGCGAGGTCGCCGATCTCCAGCACGTGCCCAGCGAGCACGAGGGCGCGCTCGCGCAGGTCCTGCGGTGCGCTCGGCTGAAGTTGCAGCACGCCTAGCACGTCCCACGCCTCCAATGCCGGCCCGATGCCACGGCCGATCGGCTGGGTGCCGTCAGTCTGCACGACGCGCAATTGAAGCCCCACGGCCGTGCCCACCTCCGTCAAGGCGCTTGCGAGCGCGTCCGCGGCCTCGCGGCTGCGCACCTTCGCCGTTGGGCCGACGGGAATGTCGATCAACACCCGCTGCGAACCAGCGGAGGCCTTCTTGGAAAGGACGGAGGCGACCAGCTGCGCGGTGCTGTCGATGTCGAGCGGGCGTTCGACGCGGATCAGGACGTCGTCCGCCGGGCTCAGCTGCACGGAGCCGCCCCACACGATGCAGCCGCCTTCGCGTTCGACGACCCGCCGCATCGCCGGCAGATCCAGATCCACCGGTGCCATGGTTTCCATGGTGTCGGCGGTACCGGCCGGAGAGGTGATGGCGCGCGAGGAGGTCTTGGGCATGACCGCGCCGCAGGCGGTGACAATCGACACCACGAGGGGGGTTGTGCGGTTGCCAGGCAGGCCGCCGACGCAGTGCTTGTCCACTACGGGTCCCTTGGCCCACTGCAGCCGCTCGCCCACGGCGATCATCGCCTGCGTTAGCGCGATGGTCTCGCTGCGCGACATGCGGTCACCCGAGCAGGCCGTGACGAATGCCGCCAGGTGCAGGTCGGACACGCGGTTCGCGGCGACGTCGCGCATGATCGCCCGCAGCTTGACCAGGTCCAGCGGCACGCCGTAGATCTTGCTGCGAATGTGGCGCAGCGATTCAAGCACCGGCGCATGGGCCACATCAATGATGTCGCCCTCGCGCGCACCGAGCGCTTTCCAGGCTGCCTCCGATAGCGCGGCCTCGTCCGTGCCGATCCAGCCAGCCCGCACCTGGTGCAGCGTGGCGATCACGCTGCGGGCGGCGAGCTTGAGCTCCACCCGGGCCTGGGCCTCGAAGCCCTCGGAGCGGCAGACGGGGCAGTCCGCATGCATGTACACGATGGGCGCCTGGTACGTGTCGATGGCGGCGCGTCGCGCCACCAGACGCGCACCGCTGGGATGCGAAAGCTGCTGCTGCATCACAGCTCCACGGCCTGCATGTGGTCGGGAACGGTGCACGACCAGCCATGCTTCTCCTCGATGGCCTGGCGCAGGTGGTCGGCCGCCACGGGCTCGCCGTGGGTGACAAACACCCGGCGCGGCGCTCGCGGCAGCTTGGCCAGCCAGGCGAGCAGTTCGTTGCGGTCAGCATGCGCCGAGAGCGCGCCGATGTTGGCGACCTCGGCGCGCACCGGGACATAGTCGCCGTGGATCTTGATCTGCGTCGCCCCGCCGGCGAGCGCAGCACCTCGGGTTCCCGCCGCCTGGTAGCCGGCCAGCAGCACCGTGTTGCGGTGGTCCGGTGCGAAAGCCTTCAGGTGGTGGACCACGCGGCCGCCGGTCGCCATGCCGCTGGCCGAAATGATCACCGCCGGGAAGCGGAGCTCGTTCAGCTTGCGCGACTCTTCGACCGTGTTGACGATACGCGCGCCGGTGTGCATGCGGTCGCACTCTTCCACGCTCAGCCGGTGCTGCGGGCGGTACTTGTGGTAAAGCGCCGTCGCATTCACGGCCATGGGGCTGTTCAGGAACAGGGGCAGGTCCGGGATGCGACGCTCTTTCTTCAGCACCGCGACGATGTGCATCAGCGCCTGGGCGCGGCCTACCGCAAAGGCGGGGATCACCACGACGCCGCCCCGGGCGGCGGTGCGGTTGATCGCCCCAGCCACCAAGGTTGCCGGGTCTTCATTCGCATGCAGCCGGTCACCGTACGTCGACTCAACGATCACATAGTCGGCAGCAGCCGGCGCCTCGGGTGGACGCATGATGACGTCTTCATCGCGGCCCAGGTCGCCGGAAAACAGCGCCGAGCCGCCCTCCCAGGCAACGTGCACGCTGGCCGCGCCCAGGATGTGGCCAGCTGGCGAGAAGCGGATCGACACGCCCGGAATGGGCTCGAACGCAGTCCCAAAAGGCTGCGCGCGGAACAGCCGCAGCGCGCGGCGGCCGTCCTCCTCCGTGTACAGCGGCTCGGCCGGGTGGTGCTTGGAGAATCCATGGCGATTCGCGTAGAACGCATCCTCCTCCTGCAGGTGGCCGGAATCGGGCAGGAGCAGCTCACACAGATCGCGCGTGGCTTCGGTCGCGAAGACCGGTCCCTTGAACCCCTTCTTGATGAGCCCCGGAAGGTAGCCGCTGTGGTCGATGTGGGCATGGGTCAGCACCACGGCGTCGATGCTCGCAGGGTCGAGGGGAAAGCGGTCCCAGTTGCGGAGGCGCAGTTGCTTGAGGCCCTGGAAGAGGCCGCAGTCGACCAGCAGCCGGCGGCCGTCGTGCTCGAGCAGGTACTTGGAGCCGGTGACGGTGCCCGCTGCCCCCATGAACGTCAGTCTCATTGTTGTGTTCCTTTTGTTTGAATGACGCACCGGTGTTCAGGCCGGGCGCCGTGCGCCGGCTTGGCTGCGCGGGAAGAAACGCGGCGTGCGCGCGGCGTACTGCCGATATTCCTCGCCGAACTCGCGCAGCATGTCGGCCTCCTCGCGGGTAGACAGGTACCCGTACATGAACACCAGGATCGGGAACATCACCAGCGTGATGAGCGTCGGCCATTGCAGCAGGAAGCCGAACATGATCAGCACGAAAGCAACGTATTGCGGATGGCGCATGCGCGCGTAGATTCCTGTCGTGGCCAGCCTGTGGGAACGCTGCGCGTCATAGAGAACGCGCCAGGCAGTCGATAGCAGGATGAAGCCTCCAAAGATGAAAAGATTGCTCAGGAGGTGAAACGGTCCGAAGTGCGGATTGGTCTTCCAGCCGAAGATCATCTCCAGCAGGTGCCCGGCGTCATGCGAGAGGAAATCGATTCCCGGGAAGCGCGTGGTGAGCCACCCGGACAGCAGGTAGATCGTGAGCGGGAAGCCGTACATCTCCGTGAACAACGCGACGATGAAGGCGGAGAAAGCGCCGAAGGAGCGCCAGTCGCGCTTGCTTTGAGGCTTGGCAAAGCTCAAGGCGAAGATGATGAAGACCAGCGAGTTGACAACGACCAGGCTCCAAAGGCCATAGGAGGACGGGGCGTTCATTTGCCGGCCTCCCGGTTAGTGGTTTGCTGCGCCTGATCCTGCAGCGGTTCATCGCGTCTCCCGTGCGCGTGCCCGCCATGCGCGCCGTGCCCGCCATGTCCTCCGTGCATGAACATGTGCAGCAGCGGGCAAGCCAGGAGGAGGATGAAGGGCAGGTACTCGAAGACGTGTGCACGGTGTTCCGTCAGCAGGAAGAACGCTGCGATGCCGATGAACACGAACAGCACGATGCGGCCGCGGGAGCCGGGGTCGGAGCTTGGCTTGGTCTGGTGATGTTGATGGTCGTTCACGTGGAGCCTTTCGTTCAAGGCGATATTCCCGCCTTCGTGTGCACGTTAGCTGCTCGCCCCATTGCGCACTTGACCTGCGTCAAGCGGGAACCCCGCGCACGCGCAGCTGACGGAACTGTCATGGGCGTGAAATGCGGCGGCCGGTTACCCGCCTGTTGCTGAGAGCGTTCCGGTTCATGCAACTAGCCCGCCGATACGACTTGAGACATTCGGAGCCCTGGTCACCGGCACGCGCGGCTTCGACTGGGCGGGTTGAGAAATAGGATTTCGTCCTCGGTGGAGCAATGCGACCGCTTTGGGGCAAAAAAAAGTGGCATGCAGCCACTTCGGTCGCTAGACCAAACCCTTTTCTGCCATCGAGAGCGCGGCGCCAGGGGCGACGATCACGTGGTCCAACACCCGGATGTCCACCAACGCTAGTGCGGCCTTGATCGTCTGCGTCAAGGCTTCGTCAGCGCGGGAAGGCTGCACCGTACCGCTTGGGTGGTTGTGCGCCAGTACGACAGCTGCCGCGTGGAGCTGGAGGCTTCGCGCGACAACTTCCCGTGGATAGACAGACGTCTGCGTAAGGGTGCCGCGGAACATCTCCTCCATGGAGATCAGTCGGTTCTGCGCGTCCAGGAACAGCACGGCGAACACCTCATAGGGCTGGCGGGCCAGATGAAGCTGCAGGAAGTTTTTAACTGCGTCCGGCGAACTGAACACGTCCCGCTCCTGCAGCTGTTGTGACGTTGCCCTCTTCGCCAGTTCCAATACGACGCCGAGTTCTGGTCTAGGCGGTTGCTCCCCGGTTCCCGCACGACCGTCACCGGCGAGCAGTTGCGCAATTCCTCCGGCGCGGTTGATCAGCGCATCTGCGAGTTGGGTTGCCGGGTGTCCCGGTGTCCCAGTCTTCAGCAGTACGGCCACCAGCTCCGAGTCCGTCAGGGCTGTCGGACCCAGTCGGGACAAACGCATCCGAGGGCTCTCGCCAAAGATGGCCGTCACAACTTCCCCTCCCCCGGCCCCGGACGCGGCACCCCCTGGCAGCAGCCTGTCAGCGAAAGCTGGTAGCACACCGAGGCGAGCTCACTGAGCTCGGCCATCAGCGTGCCAAGGCTTTCCATGCATTCGGCCGGGATCGTGCGGTCCTCGACCTGGACTGCAGAGTGGGCCAAGAGATGCCCGATCGCGCCAAGCCCCAGTTGGATCACCCGCATGCTGGTCTCAGCATGATGAGCGATCCTCTCTCGCCCAAAGGGCGACGGTTCGGCCTGGTTCAGATGCTGCAGCAATGCGCGCATTGGCCGTACCTGCGGACCGGGGTGACCTGCGTTGTAGCTGGCCACGCAAGCGTCCTTGGCTTGGCGCGATGCGCGCCGAGCTTTGCTTTCCATAGTCGTCCTCCAAGAAGTCAGTTGTGGCTGTGAACGTGGCCGGAAGGATCGGCTTTCGCCGAGAGCTTGTCCCGCAGGGTGCGCCGGCTACTTCGCGAGGCTGTGTTTTCCGGGTGCGGTGGAGGTTCGGGGAAGAACTCCTGGACCACTGCCACGCCCTCCTCTGCGGATTCCTCGAATGCGCCGCGGGCGAACCCCTCACGCGCCGCACCGTCCAAGGCCTCCTGGTCGAAGCCTCCCGCTCGACGCGCTGCGTCCAGGTCCTTCGCCTGCGCTAGCGTCTCAGCCAGGGACGAACCTGCCCTGGTCGTCAAGTCGACGTAGAAGATCGGGGTGCCGAACGACTGCGCGGTGGATTTGCCTCGCAACCGAAGTTCCAACGGCAGGCTCGCCAGCAGTCCTCCTGAAAGCGCCTGCAGGTAGTGAAGACGCGCAGCCAGGGTGCGGATGCTGTTGAACCCCGTGGTCCTGAAAACGAACGTTCCGAGTTCATCCTCATCTCCGATGCGCACATTCATGCGCGCGTACGGTTTGCAGCCTCCTTCAGCCGCCAAAGCGCAGCCGTCGGGCGAAGGGCAGGCCAAGGTTTGCACGCCCTCTGCAGTTGCGCGTTTGCAGGTCTCTCCATTCCCGACGCAGACGGGCCGACCTGTCCGCCGGTCGAACATGGAGTAGCTGGCCCGCATGACCAGGTCGGGGTCGTTGAACGGCAGCCGGACAGGCACTGCCCTCAGCTTCGCACCAGCCGTCTCCCGCAGAGTCTGGTCGACCGGGTGCGGAATCCAGCCTTCCCTCCCCTGTACCTGCGTGGTGATCGTGAACTCATCGTCCTTCTCGGGCAGGCGCCTGCCATCCCGTTCGACCACCCGCCCGATGGAAATTCTTCCAAGCACTGGTGGCGTCAAGGCCAAGCCTTTGAGCATGTTCTCTCCTCGCCACCTTGCGGCGGCATAAACGCCGGAGGCAAGGCCTACGGCTTTTCGTTGATGACGAATCTGCGGGAGCCGCTCTTGGCGACTGAATATCGGCTGAACAGCTCCGGGTGCTCCCCGGCAAACCGCTCCGCATCGAACCTTGCGGAGTCCCGTGTCCGCTTCCAAGTCACGGACCCGCCGTTGAAGACGGCCTTGGTGGCATCTCCCATGCGCTGCTGGATCATTTGCTTCAGCTCGCCCATGCGGCGTTGCTCCTCGTCGAGTTGAACCTTCGCCTGCAGCAGATCGTTGAAGATGCCCTGGAGGTAAGGGTCGTCCGCAAACACGAGGCTTTCACCGAAGTCCTGTGGGAACAGCTTCTGTAGTGCGCGTTCTGCCGACTCACTGCCATCGACGGGCGGAGTGATCCCCTGCGTCACGAGCCGCCAGAACTCCTCCTCCAGCCGCACCAGCTGCGCGATCATGGTTTCGTCGCGCTCGATGCGATGGATCCGGAGTTCCTGGCCGCATATGAGCACGGCGACGTCGGCTGCCTCTTTGCCGGTCACCGCGAGTTGATGCAACACCTGGAGCTGCACGTACTCGGGGACGCCATCGCGCCACAGCCGCGCGCCGTTCAAGCCCGCGGTCTTGCACTCCAGGATCTGGACGTCAGGGGCGCCCACCACTTCACGGTCGAGGTTCGCAAGCATCCAGGGGTAGTCCGGGTGTGCAAGCACGGCGTTTACGCGGCGGACGCGGTTTCCCGTCTTCTTCGTGTAATGCGCCGCCACGATCGGCTCGAGCAGTGTCCCCCAGTAAGCGGGGCTGGAGTCGTCATTGGGATCGATGCGAGACGATCCATCGTCACGTCCCGTCTTCTCCATCCAGAGTTCGAGCTGCGATTTGTACGGGTTCAGTCCCACGGCGGCGCCGGCATCGGAGCTCCCGATCCCGTTCCTGCGGACCGCGAGCCATTGCTCGCGATCGAGTTCCAGCGTCTTCACCAGGCGCAGCGCCGGCTTCGCCTTTCGCGGGCCGCGAATGTCAGCGACATTGTTCATGTTGGTCCTTCCTGAAAAAAAGAAGCCCCGCCGGGATTTCCGCGGCGGGGCCTATGACGAAACGACCCAGGTCAGGACACGAGGTCCAAAGCCTGATCCAGCGCTCGCTGCTTCACTGATGCGCCTTGGCCGAACCACGCACTCTCCAACCGATGGTCCTGGCTACGCGCGCGTCGCTCATGGTCGACGTACTCGGTGACCGCGTTGAGCAGCCCCCAGGCAGTCTGCTTTGCAGATTGCATCTCGGCCCCGTGGCCGTGCCCTCCATAAAGCTCTTGCACGCGCTTTAGGGCGCGCTCATGCGCCAGGCGCTGGGTCGGATCAGCCGAGACGTCCGCTCCGCACAGCACCTTGAGGAAGAACCGGGTCGCTTCCTGGTCCTTCACCTTTCTCTCCGCGAGCGCCTTCATGCGGTACATGAAGTCATCCCACTGGCACACAGCAACGCCCAGGCGCTTCTTGACAGCGTCAGCGTCGAAGGCCGTGCTGTGCGGCACCTTGACAGCCCCGCTGGCCTGGTTGAGCGCCACCGTGAGCGTGTTGTTGCACACGACGCGGATACTGGTCGGCGTGGCCGTGGTCGCAAGCGTGCCATCGCATGAGGTCGCCAAGAGAAGGTATCCCTTCACCAGGTCGTCGCCTTTCAGCCTGGCTTCCTTCCCGATCCGCGCCAGCGCCCAGAACTTGCGGCCTTCCTTCAGGACTCCGGCAGTCTCCAGCTCGTAGCCGGAGACCTCTGTCAGGTCACGATAGAACTCCAGGACAGCGCGAGGCTGGACCACCTGGTAGCGGCCACTCACCACGGACAGCGGTCGATGGTTGTCGCTGCGGAACAGGACCTTCTGATCCGGGAAGGTCCGCACGTTGCCGCCCTCCTCGCCTGTCGCGTAGCTCACGGGCGATTCGTGGATGTCCCAGTCCATGCCTGCGCGCTGTGCCCAGACTTCGATCGGCTGCTTGTGAGGGAGCTCGTTGCCCAGGTGGTGCCAGGGTGCCGCGCCAACGTAGGCCATGCTTTCGATGAGATGTGCCATGTATCGCTCCTACTCCTTGGGGCCTGCATCAGCAGCGGCGTCGCCACTCTCGCCGCGCTCAGCGCGGAACGTGAAGTTGCAGTCCAGGCATTCCCGGTTGTCCATGAAGTTCTCGTCCGCAACCGCGCCGAGTGCGGCACCCATGGCGGCTCCTGCCGAACCGGCGAACAGCGCTGCGAGCGCGGCGCCAGCTACGCCTCCCGCTGCGGCGCCGGCTGGGCCGAATGCAGTTCCGACAATCACTCCTGTCTGGGCGCCGCGCAAAACGCTGATTGCGCCCACGGCGGCTCCGGTGAAGAAGCCGATCCCCGCGGCGGACTTCTTCCCTGTTTGGCGAGGGTTCACTCGCTCCGATTTGCAGTTCGGACAATTCATTGCAGCTTTCCGATGTTTGCTGTCAGGGACAGCAGGTGATGAGGCCGCCGCACTGGCATTGGCGCAACCGCGCGCGTTGCCGGACGGCGAAAAAACCCAAGTGGTGCGAACGTTCCCGCACGTGAAGCGCGAAGGCAGCATTTCCCCTGGATCTCTTTTGTCATATAGGTCTGAAAGAATCTGGGATCGATCTCTCATCTCGCCAGCAGCTTGTGTTTGCAGGCCGGCGTACGATCTAGCCATGACAAACATTGCATCGGCACTGAAATCAGAGATCTCGCGTCTTGCGCGTAAGGAATTGCGTACGGAGACCGAGGCCTCCAGGAAAGCGATCTCTGCTTTCCGGCATCACATCGCAGAGATGAAGCGCAGACTTCAGGCCCTTGAGAGAGAAATGGCGAAGCTGCACAGGGGCACGGCGAAGACTCGGACCGCCGCAGCCCCAGAGAGCGGGGCAAATCTGCGGTTTCGCGCAGCGGGCTTCGCCAAGCACCGGCAACGCCTGGGCCTGTCCGCCAAGGACATGGGGCTGTTGCTCAATGCTTCATCCTTGTCCGTGTACAAGTGGGAGCATGGCCAGGCGAGGCCGAGGGCCAATCATCTCGAGGCGATCGCTGCTTTGCGGAAAATGGGGAAGCGAGAGGCGAGGGAGCGCCTGGAACAACTGGGAGCAGCCTGAAGATCACGCTTCAGGCGCGAACCTTCCAGGCGGCGTCCAATCAATCCGGCTATACCGCTGCTTCTGGCAGACGTCTGTTCTCTACAGGGTGGTCACGGATGCGTCGAGGCGACGTCGCGGGCACAATCCGACCAACGGAGGTGGACCATGGCTGAATCGAGTATCGAGTGGACGGACTACACATTTAACGGTTGGATCGGCTGCACTCGCGTTAGCCCCGGTTGCGACAATTGCTACGCGGCTGCCCAAGACAAGTTCCGCGGCTGGACGACCGAGGGGTGGGGAGCCGGCAAGCCGCGGCGACGCACCAGTGAAGCGAACTGGAAGCAGCCGCTGCGGTGGAATGCTGCCGCGCAGCTCCAAGGTCGACGCAAGCGGGTCTTCTGCTCCAGCCTGGCTGACGTTTTCGATAACGAGGTACCCGACGCCTGGCGCGCGGATCTCGCTCGATTGATCCTTGCTACGCCGTCGCTGGATTGGCAGCTGCTCACAAAGCGGATCGGCAATGCAACGAGCATGCTCACCGAGATGTTCCCGCACGGCACTCCGGACCATGTGTGGATCGGCGCCACGATCGTCAACCGCCAAGAGCTGCTGCGCGATGGACCAAAGCTCATGGCTGTGCAAGCGCGCGTTCGCTTCTGGAGTGCGGAGCCGCTCCTCGAAGACTTCGGCAAGATTCCGGAAGGGCTGCTCCCCGCGTGGGCGATCGTCGGCGGGGAGTCAGGAGCGAAGGACAAGGTGCGCCCCATGGACATTGCTTGGGCGGAATCACTTGTGAGGCAATGCCGGGATGCTGGCGTGCGCGTATTCATGAAGCAGCTGGGCGCAAAGCCGCAGCAGGCCGGTGCAAGCTATACCAACAGCAGCGGCAAAGGTTCGATGATGACCGAGTGGCCTCGCGCACTGCGCATCCGCGAAATGCCGGCAACTGCTTAGAACTATGGGGCCGGGCAGGGAAATGCTGGCCTTACTGGATTCCGCCAAGCATCGGACGAACAACTTTCGTGGCTAGACGAATGGCCGCTTCGCTGCGGTTCGAAACGGCGAAGTAGAGAGCGAACAACACGGCGTTGTTGGGGCCGCGCAGCAGCGCAGGAGATTCGACGTGGGCGAACTCGCTCTTGAGTCTGGCTTCCACGAATTGAAGGATCGGGTCCACGCCTGACTCTCTTCGATGGACGGGATCCGCGATGAACATGTCCTCTTGCGCCGGGGGCTTGTACAACGCCTCGCGCCACTCATTTGTTCCCAGGAACCGATCGAGCGCTTCCTGCTTCTTGATGTCGATCGCACTGGCGGAACGTGCAGCCTGTCGCGTCAGCCCTGACACGCTGACCAAAAAAAACACGTCCAAGGCCCTCGTTCGTGCAATGAGCTGCACCATGTCCCAAGTGCACTGCAAGCCGTAAGGATCGAGAAAGAGAACCCCTCTCGTGTCAGCCCAATTGAGAGCCTCCAGGACACGCCGCAGCTCATCGCGCGCATCGCCGTGGGTGATGGTGCAGCGAGTTCGAAGCGGGTGATTTGAGGTCAGCGCCTGCAAGGCGCCCACATGGCGCCTCCTCCGCTCGATGAAGAAGTACCGATCGAAGGGGTGCTTCAAACGGAGCGCAATTGCCGCGGATCCGGGGATCGTCCGTTCCACGCCGCTCGTCTCGATGGTCACGCTGCCAGTTCCGGCAAATGTATCGATGTAAACCAGATTGAATTGCTTGTTCCCGAGCGCTACCGGGAAGAAGCCGAGATACTTCTCCAATGCGTCGAGCTTCTGCTCGGTCCACACGCCGCCGAATTTATGCTTCATCCCTGCCTCCCGGCCGCGATTTTGCGCCAAAGCCGCCGTAAGCTAAAGCACGGGCTACGAGATGCGCTTATCCCTCGTTCCCAAAACTTCTACAGCCTCCGTAGCTATGGGGATTGCGGAAAAGATCGTCGACCTCATGTACGCACCTATCGCCGGTGCGAACTTCCCCACGGTCGCTTGGAGCACGGCATCGCGCCGGATCGATCGCGAGCGCCCCGATAAGCTGGCCCATGGCGATCCACGAGGGGACGTCGGACTTCGTCGGGCGCTGCATGCCTACTTGGCGCGCGCGTGCGGCATCTCCTGCGACCCGGATCAGTTGCTGGTCGTGAGCGGATCCCAGCAGGCGCTCGACCTATGCGCCCGCCTCCTGCTCGATCCGGGCGATCGCGTCTTCGTCGAGAGCCCCGGCTACCGCTTGGCGCATCAAGTGTTCGCTTCCCAATGGGCGAGGCTACTAGGCGTGGACATCGACGAACACGGATTGCGCACGGACGACCTGCGGCGGTGCGCAGCGCCGCTCTTACCTATGTCACTCCTACGCACCAGTTTCCGGTGGGGGCCTTCCTGACCATGTGCAGACGGCAGGCCCTGCTCGCATGGGCTGCCAAGGCGGGCGCGTGGATCCTGGGGGACGACTACGACAGCGAGTACAGATTCTCCGTCCGGCCCGAGCCGCCGCTCCTCTCGCTCGATCGCGAAGGTGTCGTGATCTACTCGGGACCTTCTCCAAGACGCTTTCACCCGAGCTGAGGCTCCGGTACATGATCGTCCCACCGCACGTTGCCGAGGCTTATGCGTCCGCCAAGCGCCTGACTGACCGGCACTCGGCATCACACGCTCAGAGCACTCTGGCGCTCCTGCTGGAGGACGGCAGCTACGACCGCCACGTCCGCCACGTCCGCCGGCAACAGGACATACGTCGCAGCGCGCTGCTGCAGGCGTCGCTACCTGCCGGGGCGTGTCAGCGTAGTGGGCGCAGGCAGTGGCCAGCACGTGGTCGCTTGGTTTCTGGACATTCCGCGTACTCGCGAATTTGAACTCGCCGCGGCGGCGCTGCGGCACCGCGTGCTCGTCTATCCAATCGGCTCCTTGTACCTGCCTGGCTCTGAATCCCCCGCTGCGACGCGCTCAGCCGGCTTGGTACTTGGGTACGCCTTTCTAGATGCAGGCGAGATCGATCTCACTCTCAAGCGCTTGGCTGCGGCTGTCAAAGAGCAAGTGCGCTGACAGCCGCTTTTGGCCGTGAGCGGACTGCCGCTCGGTTGCGACTGGGGGGAGCAACGACCTCGGGCTGCCGCTCCTAGAGGCCAGCAAGAATGACTCCTTTGCAGCGGTTGCAGTCGACTGTCGATCGGCCCCGAGTTCTCGGTCTGGGCTCCATTGCGGTCATTGGGTCACTCTGACCTGCGGAAGCGCGAGCGACTTCAAGGGGTCGAAAGCACACGTCCAGCAGAGCCAGCCGACTAGCGCTAATAGCGTTTTCGCTAGTTGCCTAGAAGTGCCCCTCTCCGGAGCATTTCAGCGGTCAGCCGCAGTAGACCTTTAGAGGAACTTGGTAGGTCTCGGACAGAAACCTTTCCGTCACGCCCAGAAGTGCGAGCTGATGTTCCGCCGCACCTAACTTAGAAAGGCCAGGCTGGACGATATAGACCCGCAAGGCGACCGCGCAGACGCGACTGAGGTCACGAATCTCCGCCAAGCGTTCCTTTGAGCCCACCTCAAAGCGGGTGGGCCTGCCACTCTCCACACGATCCGCGTCTCTCTTCAAGAGGTGCGCAAAGAGATCGGTTCGTCGATCCTTGTTGTGAAGCCACATTACACTGCGTTGGGCCTGTCCGCAGACCACGTACATGTCGTCGATGCGTGCCCCGGGCGTGTCGCCGCCCGAATACTTGCAGTGATAGAGATCCACGGTGATCAGGCGCGGCTGGATCTGGTTGTCGAGGCTAATGCCGACGATGTCCGCGGCCTCACCAGCGCCGTCATCGTCAAGCAGTATTTCATGCCGATTTTCTGCCTTGATGTGCTCGATGGTCCGAAACTGCACTGAGTCCTTGCGGCGTTCATCCCGCTGTGATTCCTTGGTGATGTCGACGCCTGTCCAGTCAATACTCTCCAAGCGGTCTCGCGAGTACAGCTGGGCAGACGTGCGCAGCTCCACGTGGGTGTTCCCTTCCAGTTTGGAGCCGTCGGCGAACCAGATCGTAGGTGCGTTCTTGGTCAGGTAAGCACACAGGTCTGAGGTCTCGCCGCGACGAATTGTCGCGGTGTGGGCGCCTAGATAGACGAACTCAAAATCCGCTGCGTTCCCACGGGTCACGAAGTTGAGTTGGACCTGAACCTCACGCTGCTCGCTGAACACTCGTAAGACCAAGGGGCCGGTCGCGCTGTAGTCTCGGAGTTCGATGCTGACGTTAGTAAGGTGGTCCTCGATGGTGTGGGAGAACGAGATTTTGGTGGCGGACTCCACCAAGTCGAGTAACTCCGCCGGCCAGTCCACGCCCACGGGCACGACCACTGGCCGGGCGTTGACTAACCGGGGTATCAGCGTGCCACTCAAGATCTCCTCGGGGTCGATGTTCTCGTCAATGAGCTTGGCGCCCACCCGCTTGCACCACGAGGCGTACTCATTGACCTTCAGGCGCAAGGTAGCCCAGATGCGCCCTTTCTTGCCCGCACCTATCGAAGCCTGTCCGCCGTTCTCAAAGCCAAAGCCCGCGAGGACGGCCTTGGTCGTCGTTCCCAGGGTGGCGTCGGAGAGACGCGCACCCACGTCGGGCCCCATGCGACCGGTGTACCGGAGCTGGCGGCCGAATTGCTCATCGAGGCCGACGTTCATAAGCATCAGTCGGTTGATTCCGGCGAACACACGAAACACTTCGGGCGCCTGAATCAGCTCAACGTCGTGTCCGCACAGGGCCCGTGCGAAAGAGGAGTACATGCCCGTGTTCGTCGATCCGTGGATGAAGAGCAGCGACTGTTCCTTGTCCCAGATGGCAATGCAAAGCTCCCAGACGAGTCCCTCGACCGCTGGAACATCAGTCCAGGGCACCCCCTGCCTCCTGGCAGCGATGATGATGAGCATCCGCTCCTTTTCATTGAGGATGCGATAGATCTCTTCACCTTCGGCGAGTCCAGGGAACGCGTCCCTGTACTCTGACGGTTTCCATTGGCTGCATTGCGTGCGATACGCCACCATGCTCGCGGCAGGCCTGATCTCGTTCACCGGGATGTCGTCGATCTGGCTGTCAAAGCCCTTCATGAAGCGTTGAGCCTCCAGTTCTTGCCCGATCGCGCCTTCGCTCAAGGCAGGAAGCAGGAGGTTCCAGTCGGGATCCTGCGTGTAGAGCGTTCGAAGTTCCTCACGCAGATTGACGTCAGCGATGTTGGCAATGAACACCGGATCGCCCAGGTCGGACCTTGACCTCGTGAAGCGGCCCGCCAATTGCAAGGTGACGGCCAGGCTCTTGCGCAAATCGTGGAAAGCCGCGATCTTCAGCTCCGGCATGTCGAAGCCCTCGCCAAGCATATCCACGCAGACGACTATGCGCGACTGGCGCTGGTCCAACTGGCTGCGCGCTGCCTTGGCGTCAGCCTTCTTCATGCCGCTGTGAAGCATCACCGGATTGAACTGGCCGAGCTCCTTGTAGATCTCAAGCACCTGAGAGGCCCGCACTTGCGTGGACACACGTGCCATCGCGACGTGCAGGCCGGTTTCGTCCGCCTTGAGCTCTTCTATAACCTTGGCTGCAATGTCGCGGTCGGCCCGAGCGCTGTTGAATGCGTAGACCGAACTGAACCTGATCTCCCTGAAATAGCCCTCGCGTTGGGCTTGCCTCATGGGATAGACGTAGACGATCTCTCCATCAAGTTGCACGCCATCTTCGCGAAACGGCGTCGCAGTGAACTGCAGGACATGTCGGCTCTGCGCCTTGAAGACAGACTTAAACGCGTGCCAGGTCGGCGCTTCAGCGTGGTGCGCCTCGTCGATGAACAGGTGCGTGCACAGCTCCGCCATCCTGGTCTGCACTTCGTCGCTGCACTTCCCCGCTAGGGCGCTGGTAGTCACCACAACGTTGCATTGCTTGAACAGCTCGTCGATCTCCTCAGAGTCGGTGGGTCGCCTTTCGAGAATGCCGACGATCGGGCGCAGCACACCGGCGGCGAGCAGCACCGAGCGCGGGTCCTTCAGGATGCCGAGGGTGAAGAACTTCGCTGCAACCTGAGTCCTCAGTGCATCGGTCGGCACGATTACCATGATTCGCGTGCACCGCGCTGAAACCATCGTGGCCAACATCGTCTCGGTCTTGCCCGTTCCAGTCGGCATGACCACGGTTGCGACATCGCTTGTGGTGGACCAGTGTGCATGGATCGCGTGCAGGGCGCCGAGCTGCGGGCGGCGTAGGCCCACTTGACCCCCGCGAAGTTGCTCCTCGCCAATGAAGTTGAACGCGGCGAACCAGCTGTCCCGGGCTTGCGCGGGCGTGAGGCCGCTGTCCAAGTCGGGATGTGCAAGCCATTTCCCCTCGCTCAAGTCGGCGGTGTTTGCTCCGTCCGGAACGGCACCGAGCAGCACCGGGCCATCGCTGGGCATCTGGTCGTGCGCTGGAGCCTTGGGGAACACGTACAGCACGCGCCCATCCGTCGCCGCAAGCTTCCAGCCCGAGCGGGATGGAAGTACGAACTTCATCCACTCGCCCTCGATGGTTTGCGACGGATGCGCGAGTTGGTGGATGAACCCGCGTGACGTCTTGGCATCGACGCCCTTGACGGGTGGCAAAGTTAGTCGCATCACACTCCTCCTGGGCCGGCAAGACTTGCTCTTCTGTAATGTGTGCAATCGTAAATCAGGTCATGGGACGAGTTAGGTTGCTTAGCGCGTGCCGGTCCACCGCTTAGTGCGATGACCGAAACAAGAGGGATTCGCCGGGTTAGTCCGAGGCGAATAGCTTCGTCCCTCTGCTGCCGGGGGTGGTTCGGTCGTCTGAGCACGTCGCTTGGCTCGCCAGCTATGAGCTGCTGAAGGAGACAACGCACAACGCGCAAACCGGCGCGAGCAGGCGGAGGACTCCGTGCCCCCATTCAGCCGGGTTAAAGGCAAATGGCGACGACGCGGAGAAGCCAAACCGATTCCATCCCTTTGCAGTGGGTGAACCGCTTCAAATACGCGAAGACGGGCTCGTCGTTGCGGCCGGGTGCGCGCAGGTCGTAGGTTACGAGAGGGACTGCCATTCGTAGTCACCTCCGTCGCGCAGAGTGGCCCGAGCGGGTTACCTAAGCCTCACCCGAATGGCGGCGGCCCAAAGTATTCATTTTCTCAAGCTCTCTCACGGGAGTTTTGTGGGTGGAACGCCCGCTATGGGTCAAAAGCAGCCGCGTCCCTTAGCATCGGGACCAAGGAGGTGCTAGATGGCGTCCCTTGTGTTGCCCAACCCCATGGCCTACTACCCGCCTGGATGGCCAACGTTCGATTTATACGCACCCCAACTCGGTACGGGCGTTTTCCTTTTTGCACGCGGCGTCGGAGATTTGAATCGCTTCGCTGCAAGGTACAAGGCCGCGAGATGTTTCAGGTCAGTCGAGTTTGAGGGGCTTTCGCACGACACAGCTTCAAGCTACTCAGGGCTAGTGCAACTCCTGCTCACGTACTCGGCATTTGAGTATCTGTTGAAGTGCATCGGAACCGAGATGAAGGACACCGGCGCGCTGCTGTCGGATCTGCAGCGGGCGACATTCCTGCAGAACATCCGGAACCTGAACGGGCAAGAGGGCGTGTTCACCGCGGTACGTTCACACGTGAACAAGACATACCAACAGCAAGTTGATCGGCATCTTGTGGGTGTCGATTGCAATCCGTGGTACTTAGCCGGCGCGTTGCGACACGCCTTCGCGCACGGAGCACTCACTGCGACACCGCAGAACGTCCAGCCGCAAGCGATGGGAACAGTTGCGAGATTCCTGTCACGCGGGTTATTTCAGTGCATGGACACAGAGTTTCGCGAGCGCGTTAGGCAGTTCGAGCAAATGCTCGATGGTTGATGTCCGCTTTCCGCCAATCGCGCTCGCTAGCCGCGCGCATCCGCCAACGTCAGCTATTGATGACAGCTGTCATCGCACGGCCGAATCCGACCGTCCGCCCCCAGTCTGAAGCGGTCATTCGCCGAAGTTGCACGCGGATTGGCCAGCGCAGTACAGCATGATGGCTGCTTTCGACCCAAATCCGACGTCAGCGCTGGAATGAGACGAACTGCTACCGTTGCTACCCCAGCAGCTCGCTGAGCCGGCGGGCTCTGTACCGGCACCGGACGCCAAGAACCATAGCTCGCTGGGGCAGGCGCACTGTTCGTGGCCGGAGCTCTGGCGGACCGCTCCTGGTGCTAGTGCTGTTCCGCTAGGGCATCACTCCGTTCCGCTACAACCCGCTTCTTGCGCGCGCCAGGCCTCATCTCTGGTGTCCTCACTTCCGAGGGACTCCACGTAACTCTCGCTTCCCGCAACATCCAGGCCTCGAGCCGCTCGTGATACATCCTCAACAAGTCGACGGGTCGCCGCTTGTAGTGCTTCTCCGCGATCGCACTCGGCTTGTGACCTTGGATCTGCGCAACGACGCCGACCGGAATTTCGAGCCACTCGCTCAAAGTCGCAAAGGATCGCCGCAACCCATGAAGCGAAACATGCCGCAAATCTGCATCCTTGCAGGCCTGGGCGTGCGGCTTGCTGACGCCGATGACGAACCCGCCTTCGGATGATGTGCTGCTGAAGACGTAGTCATTGAAGCGGGGTAGGCCCTTAAGCACCGACGCCAGGTAAGGAGTCAGCGGGATCACGCGCTTCCCTTCGACCTTGTCGCGGATGGTCATCTTCCGCCCGTCGAAGTCGACGTCCGCCCACTTCAGGAGCTGCCACTCCGTTCGGCGCGCGCCGGTCAGAAGGAGCCCCTGCAGGTACGCGCTGAAGACGGGGTTGCTGATCCCGCGGACCTGCTCGAACCAGGCCGCGAGCTGGTCCTTCTGCAGGGCATCTTCTGACTTGGTGCGCTTGGGTGGTGCGATTTCAGCCACGGCCTTCGCGGTCGCGCAGTCCGGATGGACTGCGGTGCGGTACACGGGATGTTCCGCACACCACGCGATGAATGTTCGCAGCTTGCGCAGCGAGTTACCCGCCGCCGTCGCACGGGAACCGCTTTCCTTTTTGAGCCAAGCCCCGACGACACTCGCAGTAATCTCGTGAAGAGGCATGGCCAGCAGGCCCGCCAACGGCCCGGGCTTGGTAAGCGCCTTGCCGCGCTTGGGCGGTTGCCCGCCTTCCTGCGCAGCAAGCTCGTGATCCCGTCGGTGTGTTTTGCCCCACTTCGGGTGCGGCGCTTTCAGGTACGCCTCCCATGCAATCCGGGCTGTTACCAGACGAGCTTGCCGCACCGCTGCTTCGGCTTGGGCGACTGACTTGGCCTTTGCAGCCACGGCCCGCGGATCGATGCCCTGATCGACGCTCACCTTGAACCGATTCGCCGCCTCACGCGCATCCTGGATCGTCCACACGTCGGTCGATCCCAGCGTGATCCGGATGTCCTTGCCGTGAAGCTTGGCCTGGCAGACATACGCCTTCGCGCCGTTCTGGGTCGCGCGAACAGCAAGGCAGGGGGACTTGCTGTCCCAAAGAAAGGACTGACTCTTCCCCGCTTCGCAGACGTATTCAGCGATGCGCCCCGCCGTGAGATTGACTCGTGCCATGTAAGCTGTGGTGTAAGCAAATTTGGAGTATATCGATACATCCCGATCCATCCGCGATCGAGGCGGCAACGGCGTAAGCCGTTGATATCTATAGGAAAATCAATTCGGATCCATGTCGATGCATGGACTGACCCTTGGCCTCCGAAGCCAAGGGTCGTGGGTTCGATCCCCGCCAGCCGCACCAGATTCTCCAATCGCCTCCCGTCAAGACGCCGCTCGAAATGGAGCGAACCGCTGGGCGTCAGGCGCGGCGCTGCCGAGGCAACTGCGCCGGCGCCTCCACCGCACCGAGCCCCCCGAGGAACAGGTCCGCCACCAGCGGGGCCATCGCCTCATAGTCGAGCCGGCCTCGCGGCTTCATCCAGGTGAACAGCCAGTTGATCATGCCGAACAGCAGCATGGTCAGCGGCTTGGTCATGGCGGCCTGCAGCAGGTCGGGGCGCAACTCCCCCACCACCTGCGCGAAACCGCGCACCACCTCCCGCTCCTTGTCCAGCACGCGCTCGCGGTCTGCGGTGTCGAGAAACTTGACGTCTTCGGTCAGCACGCGATGCGCATGCTGGGCGTTGGCGTATTCCTCCACCAGCCGCGCGACCAGCTCGCGCATCTGCGCTTCGGGCGGCAACGGCTCGGCCAGCGTTTCGCGCACGATGCCCTGCAGCCGCGACACGTGGTCGTCGGCGATGTTCACCAGCAGCTCGTACTTGTCCTGGTAGTAGTGGTACAGCGTGGCCTTCGACAAGCCGCAGGCCTCCGCCACCTGGTTCATGGACGTGCCGGGATAGCCGCCACGCGCGAACAGCTCCGCGGCGCGGGCCAGGATCATCTCCCGCTGGCCTTCGTAGTTGGCGGCGCGTCCGCGTCCCATCGTTTGTCTTATCTCTCGTCGAAGGAGAGCACGACCATGTCGGTCGTGGGATGCGCCTGGCAGGTCAATACGAAGCCGGCCGCAACTTCCTTCTTGTCCAGCGCGAAGTTGCGCTCCATGCGCACGCTGCCCTCCACCACCTTGGCGCGGCAGGTGCCGCAGACGCCGGACGTGCACGAAAACGGCACCTCCAGGCCCGCTGCGGAGGCCGCGTCCAGGATGCTCGGCTGGTCGCGCGTGAAGTCGATTTCACGCCGCAAGCCATCGCGCACGATCACGACCCTGGCCTTCGCCGCATCGCCCGGTTGCGCCTGGTGCAACACGGCGCCGACCTGGCCGGCGGCCTGCGCCACGCCGAAGCGCTCGATGTGGATGCGCTCCTCCGGCACGCCGGCGGCCAGCAGCGCGGCCTCGGCTTCGTCGTTCATCTGGAACGGCCCGCAGATGTAGGCATGGGCGATCGATGCCGCGGGAACCAGCGTCGACAGGAATTCGCCGATCTTGGCCCGGTCCATCACGCCGGCATTGATCTCGCTTTCGGTGTGCTGGTCGGAGAACACGTGGTGCAGGACCAGCCGCGCCATGTACTTGTCCTTCAGGTCTTCCAGTTCCTCCTTGAACATCGTCGACTTGAGGCTGCGGTTGCCGTAGACCAGCGTGAAGCGGCTGCCGGGTTCGCGCGCCAGCACCGTCTTCATGATCGACAGGATGGGCGTGATGCCGCTGCCGCCGGCGATGCCCAGGTGATGGCGGCGGCTGTCCGCCTCGATCGGCACGAAGAAGCGCCCTTGCGGCGCCATCACGTTGATGGTGTCGCCCGGCTTGAGCTGCTCGTTGATCCAGTTGGAGAACACGCCGCCCCGGACCTTGCGCACGCCCACGCGCAGCTCGCCGTCGTCCACGCCGGCGCAGATGGAATAGGACCGGCGCAGGTCCTGCCCTTCGATCTCCTTGCGCAATGTGAGGTACTGGCCTTGCGTGAAACCGAACACCGGACGCAATTCCTCCGGCACGTCGAAGGACACGACCACGGCCTCCTGCGTGTCCGGCTGCACCGCGCGAACGCGCAACGGGTGGAAGATCACGCTCATATCGGCTTGAAGTGTTCGAAGGGTTCGCGGCAGGCCAGGCAGCGGTACATCGCCTTGCAGGCGGTGGAGCCGAAGGCAGAGAGGCGTTCGGTGTTCTTGCTGTGGCAGCGTGGGCAGGAGACGAGGGCTGCTTTGGGGAAGAAGCGAAGAGGGAAGCCCTGGGCCCCCGGGACAGAGCCTGCCCCCGCGTAGGCGGGGGCGGGGGTGACGGTATGGGGAGGAGCGATGCCGTATGCCTGCAGCTTGCGCTTGCCGTCTTCCGTGATCCAGTCGGTCGTCCAAGCCGGCGCGCGGCGCAGCGTGGCGCGGGCCGGGCCCAGGCCTTCGGCGCGCAGCGCCTCGAGCACGTTCTCCTCGATCATTTCCGTGGCCGGGCAGCCGGAGTATGTCGGCGTGAGCACCACTTCAAGCTCGCCCCCGTGATCGATGACGTCGCGCACGATGCCCAGGTCGCACACGGACAGCGCCGGAACCTCGGGGTCCAGCACCGTGTCCAGCACGGCCCAGGCGCGCTGCGCGCGTGTCACCACACGCCTCCCGGATAGGCGCGCTGCAGGTGCTGCATCTCCGCGAGCAGCAGGCCCATGTGCTCGCTGTGCGTGCCGGACTTGCCCGTGCTCAGGAAAGGGGCGTCCGCCGGGGCCTGCAGTTGCGCCTCGTCCAGGATTTGTTGCATCTCTGCGCGCCACCCTTCCTGCAGGTCGCCCCACTGCGGGCCGAGTCCGGCGGCTGCCGCTTTCGTGTCCACTTCATCGGATGCGAACAGCTCCACGTGAAATCGCCACAGGTCGGCCAAGGCACGTTCCATGCGCAGGCGCGATTCGGACGTGCCCTGCGCCAGCCGCACGATCCAGTCGGCGGCATGCTGCTGGTGGTAGCGCGCCTCCTTCAAGGCCTTGCCCGCGATCGCGGACAGCTCGCCGTCGGTGGAGGCGGCCAGCTTCGTCCACAGCAGCTTGAAGAAGGTGGCCATCATCGCGTTGCGCAGTACGGTGAAGGCGAAGTCGCCGCGCGGCAGTTCGGCCAGGGTCACGTTGCGGTAGTCCCGCTCCTCGCGCAGGAAGGCGAGCTGGTCCTCATCGTGCCCCGCGCCTTCCACCATGCCGGCGTGCGTGTAGACGGCGCGCGCCTGGCCCACCAGGTCCAGCGCCATGTTGGACAGGGCGATGTCCTCTTCCAGCACCGGCGCATGGCCGCTCCACTCGGAGATGCGCTGGGCGAGGATCAACGCCGTATCGGCGATGCGCAGCAAGTACTGCAACTGCGCGTCCTGCCTGACCTGGATGGATCCCTGCATGGCGCTGCTCACATGTGGTCCACGGAATCAGGCAGCTTGTAGAAGGTCGGGTGGCGGTACACCTTGTCCTCCGCCGGGTCGAAGTACATGCCCTTCTCGCCGGGGTCGCTGGCGACGATGTCGGTGGAGCGCACCACCCAGATGCTGGTGCCTTCCTGCCGCCGCGTATAGACGTCGCGCGCCATCTGGATCGCCATCTTCGCGTCCACCGCGTGGAGGCTGCCGCAATGCTTGTGGTCCAGGCCGCTGCGGCTGCGGACGAACACCTCCCAGAGGGGCCACTCCTGCTTGATGTCGCTCATGCTGCTTCCTTGTGTTCGGTCGACTGCTTGCGGGCGTATGCCAGCGCCGCATCACGCACCCATGCGCCGTCATCCCACGCCTTCACGCGTGCGGCCAGGCGTTCGCGATTGCACGGGCCGTTGCCGCCGATCACGCGCCAGAACTCGCCCCAGTCGATCGCGCCGAAGTCATTGCTCTGCCGCTCCTCGTTCCATTTCAATGCGGGGTCCGGCAAGGAGACGCCCAGCACCTTGGCTTGTTCGACCGCCGAATCGACGAACTTCTGCCGCAGCTCGTCGTTGGAGACCCGCTTGATGCCCCAGCGCATGGACTGCGCCGTGTTGGGCGACTGGTCGTCGGGCGGCCCGAACATCATGATCGACGGCCACCACCAGCGGTTCACGGCGTCCTGCACCATCGCGCGCTGCGCGTCGGTGCCCTTCTGCATCATCGTCAGCAGGCTTTCGAAACCTTGCCGCTGGTGAAAGCTTTCTTCGCGGCAGATGCGGATCATGGCGCGCGCATAGGGCCCGTAGGAACAACGGCAGATCGGCACCTGGTTCATGATCGCCGCGCCGTCGACCAGCCAGCCGATGACGCCGACGTCCGCCCAACTGAGCGTCGGGTAATTGAAGATGGAGCTGTACTTGGCCTTGCCGCTGTGCAGTGCCTCGATCATCTGGTCGCGCGAAGTGCCCAGTGTTTCCGCGGCGGAGTACAGGTACAGGCCGTGCCCGCCTTCGTCCTGTACCTTGGCCAGCAGGATGGCCTTGCGCTTGAGCGTCGGCGCGCGGGTGATCCAGTTGCCCTCGGGCAGCATGCCGACGATCTCGGAGTGCGCGTGCTGGCTGATCTGGCGCACCAGCGTCTTGCGGTAGTGCTCGGGCATCCAGTCCTTGCCCTCGATGAACTCGCCGGCGGCGATGCGGGCCTCGAACTTCTCTTCCATCTGCAAGTCGTCGGCCGAGCGCACCGGCTTGCGCGCCTCGCCGTCGCGGCCCTGGGTGTCCATGGCTTGGGTGTACATGCGGTCTCCTGGAAAGGGCGGCGAGCTTTACCGACCGATCGGTCGATGATACGCGGAGAGCCCCGTGCTGTCCATTGCGGGGAGATCGGCATGCCGTCCTACAAACCAGTCGGAACCGGCTTGCGTACCAAAGGGTGGGCGGACGAGTCCTTTCCGACCACCACGCCTTCCATCACCGCTCTTCAGGAGACGAAATGAAATACCTCACCGGGCTCACGGCCGCGCTTGTCGCGCTGGGCGCCGCCAGCTTCTCGCACGCATCCAGTCACCGCGAGGCGCCGTTCATCACCGGGCAGCCCAAAGTCGACGCCACAGACTTCTACATGTTTCGAAGCTACGAGACCGGCCGAACCAATTACGTGACCTTGATCGCCAACTACCAGCCGTTCCAGGATCCGCAGGGAGGGCCCAACTTCTACATGTTCGACCCGAACGCGCTATACGAGATCTCCATCGACAACAACGGCGATGGCGCCGAAGACCTGACGCTGCAGTTCCAGTTCAACAACACCTCCAAGAACCAGACCGTCCCGGCCGGCAACCAGATGACCCCCATCCCGCTGATCAACAGCGGCCAGATCACCCGCGTGAACGACGCCCAGTTGAACGTGCGCGAAACTTACACGGTCAATCTGGTCCGGGGCGACCGGCGCACCGGTGCGCGCGTCGCCGTGACCGAAACCGGCGGCAACAGGGCCTTCGACAAACCGGTGGACAACATCGGCGAGAAAACCTTCCCGAACGGGTATGCACCCTACGCTCGTCAGCACGTCTATGACGTGACGGTGCCGGGCTGCCCCGCCGGGGGCCGCATCTTTGTCGGCCAGCGCAAGGAGTCGTTCTACATTGCCGTCGGCAAGACGTTCGACCTGTTCAACCTGGACCCGCTCGGGCCGGAAGTCGGTGGCAACAACAACGACCTCGAAGCCAAGAACGTCAGCACGATCGCCGTCGAGTTGCCGATCAACTGCGTCAAGGGCGCCGGAAACGACCCGGTGATCGGCGGCTACACGACCGCCAGCGTGCGCCAGTCGCGCATGATCAATCCCAACCCGGCAAGCGGTTTGGGCAACGCCACCCAGGAAGGCGGCGCGTTTGCGCAGGTGTCTCGACTCGGCATGCCGTTGGTCAACGAGGTCATCATCGGGCTGCCGGACAAGGACCGCTTCAACGCGTCCGAGCCGACGGGAGACAGCCAGTTCGCGAACTACGTGACCCATCCTGCGCTGCCGTCACTGATCCAGGCCCTGTTCCCGGCAGTACAGGCTCCGAACAATTTCCCGCGGACGGACCTCGTCGCGGCTTTCCTCACGGGCATCCAGGGCCTGAACCAGCCGAACAACGTCGTAGCGTCGGAGATGCTGAGACTGAACACCTCGACGCCGCCGGTTGCCTTCGCCGAGCAAAATCCGCTGGGGGTCATCGCCGGCGACAACGCAGGGTTCCCGAACGGGCGCCGTCCCGCCGATGATGTGGTCGACGTATCGCTGCGCGTGGCGATGGGCGTGTTATGCAAGGCGACCGGCCGTGAGGACACGCTGAACGTGGGTTGCAGGCCGGGCAACGCGCCGTCGGGCAGCTTGGCTTTCACGGATGGCGTGCGCAAGACCGCGCGTGACTACGGCAGGGCATTTCCGTACCTGATGACGCCGATCCCGGGCAACTTCAACCCGCCCACGCCCGCAGGTTCCATGCCCTGAGTGGAGAAAGGGCGATGAAGCAGCTTTCCAACAGAACCGGATGCGCGGTGCTTGCCGCAGCCGCACTGCTGGCCGGTTGCGGCGGCGGTAGCGACGACAGCGGGCCCGTCATGGCATCCGGTGGGGCTTCGCAAGTCCCCGCTGCGGCGCTGCAAAGCGCGGAAGGATTGGTGGCGTTCCTGAGAAGCGTGAACCAGAACGGGACGGACTCGACGAGCGCCCCGTTGGCCCTGGGCGATGCGGCTTTTCCGAAGACGGACACCGCTGAACCCTCGCCAGTGAACTGAAGTGGGCACCAAGGCCTGGAGGTCCCTGCGTGCCGCGATGCTCGGCCTCGGCGCACTGGTGTGCGTCGGGGCCGGCGCGCACGAATTCTGGATGTTGCCGCAAGCTTTCAGCCTGCCGGCCGGCGCCGCCGCGACACTGTCGTTGTCCGTCGGCGAGAATTTCAAAGGGGACCCGATCCCCTTTTCACGTCCCCTGGTCGCCGGCCTGCGCCACCTGGCTGACGGTTCCGACACGGACTTGCGCGCCCTGGCGCCGGCCTCCGGCAGCGCGGCGAACATCCGCGTGAGCCTGGCGCGCGCGGGCACGCACGTCATCGCACTCGACACGCACCCCAGTTTCATCGAGCTTCCCGCGAAGCAGTTCCACGATTACTTGCGGCTAGAGGGCCTCATCGGCGTATTGAAGGCCCGGGAAGCGGCCGGCGCGACGGCAATGCCAGGTCGCGAAAGGTACCGCAGGAACGTCAAGACGATCGTGCAGGCCGGCGAGCAGAGCGACAACACTTTCCAACGGCGCACCGGGCAGAGGCTGGAGCTTGTGCCGCTGCAGGATCCGGCAGGGCTGCGCGTTGCGCAGCCGTTGACCTTGCAGGTCTGGTTCGACAACCGTCCCTTGACCGGCGCGTTGGTGAAGCTTTGGCATGGCCAGGGACCCGAGGCCGAGTTGGTCACGGCGGAAGGCGTGTCGGATTCCAACGGACAGGTCACGCTGCCTCTGGCGCGCGAAGGCGCGTGGATGGCCAGTGTCGTGCACATGGTGCCGGCTACCGGCTGCAACTGCGACTGGGACAGCTACTGGGGCAACCTGACGTTCGCCGTGCCCCGGGCGCCGACTGCTCAGCCCGGCAATGCCTCTTTGGGCGCTCCCCGGATGTAGATCAGGGCTCCGGTGTCCGTGGTCACCGCGTCGTGCATGCTGCCGCTGGCAGCCACGTGGAAATCACCCTTTTGCAGCAACAGGCTGGCGCCGATGCGCAGGCTTCCTTCCAGGACGACGCACTCCTCGTCCATCGGATGCAAATGCGCGCACGCTACGGCGCCGGGAGCCAGCCGCACCATATAGGACTCCGCGGAGCCGGAGGTCCAAAGCAACTTGCGCTCGACGCCAGGAGCGACCTCCCGCCAGCCGCCGTCTGCGGCCCGCACGGTTCGATGTTGCGCATGGCCCTCCGCGGCGATCTCCAGCAGCACCCGCGCCTTCACGCGGGCCAGCAAGGCTTCGTCGCCGACTGCGCTGCAGCCCAGGCGCCGATCGAGCGCCCTGCGCATATCGGCGCCCAGGTCGTCGTCGGGACCGGATTTTTCCTGCGTCATGCCGTGGCTTCCGGCGAGCGAGGGCTGGCGCCGGCAACTTCGAAATACGACTTCAGCTTGTCACGGGCGCGAACCATGATCGTCTTCACGGTGCCCAGCGGCAGCCCGGTGAGGTCGGAGATCTCCTGCTGCGTGCTGTCGCGGAAATAAGCGAGTCCGAGCACGGTGCGCTCATCCGGACTGAGCTGCGTCGCAGCCAACGAGAGTTGCACCAAACGGCACTCCTCGGCCCGAGACAGCAATTGTTCAGGTCCATCCCTGTCATGCAGTTCCATGGCCGAGATCATCTCAGGACTGTCGTGTGCTTGTCCAAGCCTCTTTTCACGCCGCAGGTGGTCGAGGGCACGCGACCGCGCGATGACCGCGAGCCAGACACGGGGCGGGGCTTTTGCTGCATCGTACGAATCCAGGGTCTTCCACACCTGGATATAGGCTTCGGCAAGCACGTCCTCGGCTTGCCCATCGTCCACAAGCCTCCGCACCACCGAGAGGAGCCAGCGCGCGGTGCAGTTGTAGATCTCCTCGAAAGCACGAATGTCACCGGCTCCCGCCTTGACGAACAGGTGCAGGAGGATTTCGTTTTCCTCGTGCCATTGGCCGGCGGCTTCAGCATTCGAACCGCGCGTGTGTGAATGCTGCATGTGTATTTCAGGATCTCCGCAGAATGTAAATTCCAAGCTCCAGGTTTGTTGTAGGACATACACGTGCTTGGGCAACGCGCGCAGAATCTCACCCATGACCTCGCTCTTCCACCGCTCCCGCCGATGGCTGCTGGCCGGATTTGCCGCCCTTCTCCTGCTGGGCTCGTCCGCATTCGCCAACGAGATCCGGGTCGTCACCTCGGGCGCTTTCACGGAGGCGTACAAGCAGCTGATCCCGATCTATGAGCAGGCCTCGGGCCACAAGGTCATCAGCGCCTATGGGGCGTCGATCGGCGATGCGCCCGATTCGATCCCCAGCCGCTTCGCCCGCGGCGAAATCTTCGACCTGGTGATCCTGTCCGAAGGCGGCCTGGAAGCGCTCGCCCGGCAAGGCAAGGTCGTTCCCGGCTCACGGATGGACCTGGCCCGCTCGCAGATCGGCGCGGCAGTCCGCAAGGGCACGCCCAAGCCGGACATCAGCACCGTCGAGGCGCTGAAGCAGACGCTGCTGGCCGCCAAGTCGGTGGCCTATTCGGCCAGTGCCAGCGGCGTGTACCTGTCGACCGAACTGTTCCCCAGGTTGGGCGTGCAGGAACGGCTGCAGGTCACGGGCAAGAAGATCCTCAGCGAGCGCGTGGGCGCGGTGGTAGCGCGCGGCGATGCGGAGCTGGGGTTCCAGCAGGTCAGCGAGCTGATCTACTTCAAGGAACTGGACTTCGTCGGCACGCTGCCGCAGGAAGTGCAGCAGACGATCTTTTTCTCGGCAGCCCTGGTGGCCGGCTCCGACCGGCAGGATGCCGCGCGGCACCTCGCGCTTTTCCTGGCGTCGCCCGCGGTGGCGGAGATCGTGCGTGCCACCGGCCTCGATCCGGCGGGGGCTCGCACCAACGCGAAGCCGTAAGCCTTACGCGCTTTTGCGTCGCCGCGCCGCGACCGGTTTCACCGGCTCCAGCGGCAGCCGCGTCTCTGCCTTCACTTCCTTGAGCACCACGCTCGACCGCACGTGCGTCACGCCGGGCAGCTTGAACGCGGTTTCGTGCAGGAAGTTCTCGTAGCTCTTGATGTCCGGCACCAGCACCTTGATCACGTAATCGGCCTGGCCCGTGGTCGCGTAGCAGCTCACGATCTGCGGCGACTCGGCCACCGCCCGCTCGAAGCGGCGCACGTCGTCCTCGTTGTGCCGGGTCAGGTTCACTTCCGCGAGCACGCACAGCGAGAGGCCCACCTTCTCGCGGTCCACCAGCGCCGTGTATCCGCGGATGATGCCGCTGGCCTCCATGTCCTTCACGCGCTTCCAGCACGGCGTGCTCGAAAGGCCAACCGCAGTCGCCAGCTGCTGCACGGTCTGTCGCGCATCGCGCTGAAGCTCGGCCAGCAAGAGGGTGTCGTGGCGGTCGAGCTGGTTCATTCTTTATTTCCGACGAATTGGAGAACAGCATTCTCTTTCACTGCCGACGCCGAGGCAAATGAGAACCCCTTTCTTCGGGATGCGGCATAAGCTTCTCTCCCATGGAAGCCATCGATCCGCCGGTCCACCGGCCCGACTACCGTCTCGAGCACAGCCTCTGGGCCACCGGCGGCCAGATCTTCCTGACCGGCACGCAGTCGCTGGTGCGGCTGCTGTTGATGCAGCGCCAGCGCGACGCCGCGGCGAACCTGGACACGCGCGGCTTCATCAGCGGTTACCGAGGCTCTCCGCTGGGCATGGTGGACCAGGCGGTGTGGAAAGCCGGCAAGCGGCTGCAAGACAGCGGCGTGCGCTTTCTTCCCGCCATCAACGAAGAGCTCGGCGCGACCGCGGTGCTGGGCACCCAGCGCGTGGAGGCGGACCCCGAGCGCACCTGCGCCGGCGTGTTCGCCATGTGGTACGGCAAGGGCCCGGGCGTGGACCGCGCCGGCGATGCGCTCAAGCACGGCAACGCCTATGGGTCCTCGCCGCATGGCGGCGTGCTGATGGTGGCCGGCGACGACCACGGCTGCGTGTCGTCATCGATGCCGCACCAGAGCGACCAGGTGTTCCAGTCCATGCACGCGCCCATCGTCTCGCCGGGGAGCGTGGCGGAGTACCTGGAGTTCGGACTCTACGGCTGGGCGCTTTCGCGTTTCTCGGGCAACTGGGTGGGCTTCACCGCGCTGTCGGAGGTGGTGGAGAGCGCCTCCACGGTGGACCTGGACCTGGTGAACGCCCGCGTCGCAACCTGGCAGGATGCCGACACGGTGCGGCGGGCCACCGGCTTCGCGGCGCCGGCGGGTGGATTGCACTACCGCTGGCCCGATCTTCCCTCGCTGACCATCGAGCAGCGCCTGCACGCCAAGCTGGACGCCGTGCGCGCCTTCGCCCGGGTGAACAGCATCGACCGCCATGTCGTGCCAAGCGAGCGCGCCACGGTCGGCATCGTCACCGCCGGCAAGGCGCACTACGACTTCATGGAAGTGCTGCGCCGGCTGGAGATCACGCCCGAGACGCTGGCCCGGCATGGCGTGCGCATCTACAAGCTGGGCCTGACCTATCCCGTCGAGCCCACGCGCATGCAGGAGTTCGTGCAGGGCTTGCAGGAAGTGCTGGTGATCGAGGAGAAAGGGCCCGTGGTCGAGGACCAGCTGCGCTCGATGCTCTACAACGCGCCGGCGCGGCCCGCGATCGTCGGCAAGCAGGACGCGCAAGGCCGTCCGCTGATCTCCGCGCTGGGCGAACTGCGGCCCTCGCGGCTGATCGAGATCATTGCCGACTGGCTGGCGGCGCATTTCGCCGACCTGGACCGGCGCCACCTGGTGCGCGATTTCACGCCGCCCGAGCTGCTGGCCAACGATTCGGACAGCGTCAAGCGCGTGCCCTACTTCTGCGCCGGCTGTCCGCACAACACCAGCACCAAGGTGCCGGAAGGCTCGCGCGCGCAGGCCGGCATCGGCTGCCACTTCATGGCCAGCTGGATGGACCGCGACACCGAAGGCCTGATCCAGATGGGCGGCGAAGGGGTGGACTGGGTCTCGCACGCCATGTTCACGAAGATCCCGCACATCTTCCAGAACCTGGGGGACGGCACCTACTACCACTCGGGCTATCTCGCGATCCGCCAGGCCGTCGCGGCCCGCGCCACGCTCACCTACAAGATCCTCTTCAACGACGCAGTCGCGATGACCGGCGGCCAGCCGGTGGACGGCATCATCAGCGTGGACGGCATCGCCCGCCAGGTGGAGGCCGAAGGCGTGACGAAGGTGGTGGTGCTCTCGGACGACATCGGCAAGTACGACGCCATCCAAGACCGCTTCCCCGCGGGCACGGAGTTCCATGACCGCGCCGAGCTCGATGCAGTGCAGCGCCGCTTGCGCGAGATGCCCGGCGTCACGGTCCTGATCTACGAGCAGACCTGTGCCGCGGAAAAGCGCCGGCGCCGCAAGAAGGGCGAGCTGATCGATCCGGACCGCCGCCTCTTCATCAACGACCGCGTGTGCGAAGGCTGCGGCGACTGCACGGTGCAGAGCAACTGCGTGGCAGTGCAGCCGCTCGAGACGCCCCTGGGCCGCAAGCGCAAGATCGACCAGAGCAGCTGCAACAAGGACTACTCCTGCGCCAAGGGCTTCTGCCCCAGCTTCGTCGGCGTCAGCGGCGGCAAGGTGCGCAAGCAGGCCGGCGCGCTCGCGGGTGGCTCAGGCGATTTCCTCGCGCGCGTGCAGGCGTTGCCGCGACCCGCCGCGCATGCCTGGACTGGTCCTTACGACCTGCTGGTGACCGGTGTCGGCGGCACCGGCGTCGTCACCGTCGGCGCGCTGATCACCATGGCGGCGCACCTGGAAGGCAAGAGCGCCAGCGTGCTGGACTTCATGGGCTTCGCGCAGAAGGGCGGCTCGGTCCTGAGCTACGTGCGCATCGCAGACGTGCCGTCACGCCTGAACCAGGTGCGCATCGACACGCAGCAGGCCGATGCCATCCTGGCCTGCGACCTGGTGGTGGGGGCATCGGCCGACGCGCTGGTGACCGTGCGCCATGGCCGCACGCGCGTCCTGGCCAATACGCACGAAGTGCCGGTGGCCGAGAGCCTGCGCAACCCGGATGCGAACCTGAGGGTTCCCCAGCTGCTGGAAAAGCTGCACTTCGCCGCCGGCGCGGACCGCGTGGAGACGCTCGATGCGCAGGCCCTGGCGGAGACCTTCCTCGGCGACACCATCTTCTCCAACATCGTGGCGCTCGGCTTCGCTTGGCAGCGCGGGCTGGTGCCGGTGGGCCTGCAGGCGCTGGTGCGCGCGATCGAACTCAATGGCGTCGGCGTCGACAGCAACAAGATGGCGCTGTCGCTCGGGCGGCTGGCAGCGGCCGATGCCGCGGGCATCGCGGCGCTCGGGGTGGAAACGCCGCCAGCCGCCGCGGCCGAAACCCTCGACGCGATCGTTGCGCGCGGCGTCGCGCACCTGACCGGCTACCAGGATGCTGCGTATGCCGGGCGCTATGCGCAGGCGGTGGACGAGGTGCGCGCGCGTGAAGTCCAGGTGGGCGCCGACGCCACGCTGCCGTTGACGCGCACCTTCGCACAGTCCCTGCTCAAGCTGATGGCGTACAAGGACGAATACGAAGTGGCGCGCCTCTACACCGACGGTGAGTTCCTGCGTTCGCTGCGCCATCAGTTCGATGGCGATGTGGCGCTGGAGTTCTACATGGCGCCTCCCGTGATCAGCCGGTCCAGGGGCGGCCAGGCGCCGCGCAAGGTGCGGCTGGGCGGCTGGATGCTGCCCGCGATGAAGCTGCTGGCGCACGGCCGGCGCCTCCGCGGGACCTTCCTGGACGTGTTCGGCCGCACCGAGGAACGCAAGCTGGAGCGCGCGCTGGTCGAGGCCTACCTGCAGCGCATCGACGCACTGCTGCCGGCATTGACCGCGGAGCGCCTGAAGATGGCGTGCGAGATCGCGGCGCTGCCGATGTCGATGCGCGGCTTCGGCCACGTGAAGCTGGCCAACGTGGCGCTGGCGCGGGCGCGGGAGGCCGAACTGCTGCATCGCTTCGATCCGGATGCGTATCCGCGGCCGGCGGCGACGCGCGCTGCGGGGCAGATCCGGGGTATCCGGGTGACGGCGGAGGTTTGATTCAAGCCATGGCGGGGTCGCTTTCGCGAACCCGCCCTACAGGTCCCTTGATCGACACACGGCGGGGTCGCTGCCGCGAACCCGCCCTACGGGTTGCGCTCTCCCGGCGTAGGGCGGGTTCGCGAAAGCGACCCCGCCGGTGACGTCAACGCGGCGGGATGTTCAACCCCCGCTGCACCGCCGGCCGCGCCACGAACGCATCCAATACCCGCTGCACCTCGGGGAACTCACTGAACCCGACCAGGTCTCCCGCGCCATAGAACCCCACCAGGTTGCGCACCCACGGGAAGATCGCGATGTCCGCGATCGAGTATTCGTCGGCCATCATCCACTGGCGCCCCTTCAGGTGCCCCTCCAGAACACCCAGCAGCCGCTTCGATTCCGCCACGTAGCGGTCGCGCGGGCGCTTGTCCTCGAACTCCTTGCCGGCGAACTTGTGGAAGAAGCCCACCTGGCCGAACATCGGCCCGATCCCGCCCATCTGGAACATCACCCACTGCAGCGTCTCGTAGCGCGCCGCGGTGTCCTGCGGCATCAGCTGGCCGGTCTTGGCGGCCAGGTAGACCAGGATGGCGCCCGACTCGAACAACGCCAGCGGCTTGCCGCCGGGACCATCCGGATCCAGGATGGCCGGAATCTTGTTGTTGGGATTGAGTGACAGGAATTCGGGCGTGGTCTGGTCGTTCTGCTCGAACGACACCTTGTGCACTTCGTACGGCAAGCCCGTCTCCTCCAGCGCGATCGACACCTTGACCCCGTTCGGGGTAGGCAGCGAATAGAGCTGGAGACGATCCGGTTGGCGCGCGGGCCACTTGCGGGTGATGGGGAAGGCGGAAAGGTCGGGCTTGGGTGCGGGCATGGCAGGCAGTGTGGCAGCGATGCCGATTTCTTGCACAATCCCCCACCGGATGGCCACTCGCACGACAACAACGACACCAGCGGCCAGCGAGCTCAAGGCGGAACTCATCGCCAGCATGCCCTGGCTGAAGCGCGCCACCGCCTTTGCGCTGGTGGGCGCCCTGCTCCTGCTCATGCCCAGCTGGTACATGCTGGAGGTGTACGACCGCGCCGTCGGCAGCCGCAGCGAATCCACGCTCGCCATGCTGACGGTGCTGCTGCTCGCCGCGCTGGTGGTGATGCAAATGCTGGACTGGGTGGCGGGCCGCCTGCTGCACCACGCCGGCATGCGCTTCGAACAGCGCCTGGCGCCGCGTGCCTTCGACGCCTGCTTCGGCGCCCGCCTGCGCGGCGTGTCCGCCGGCGCGCTGCAGCCGCTGCAGGACCTGCGAACGCTGCGCGACTTCTTCCCCGGCCCCGCCGTGCGTGCCGTGCTGGAAGCGCCGATCTCCGTGATCTTCCTGCTGCTCGTGTTCGCGATCCATCCGCTGCTGGGCTGGCTGACGTTCACCTTCGCCGTGGTGCAGACGTTGCTGGCATGGATGAACGAGCGCACCACCAAGAAGCCGATGGTGGAAGCCGCCCGCGCCGCGCGCGACGCCCAACTGCATGCGGACGCCACGGTGCGCAACGCCGAAGTGATCGAGGCGATGGGCATGCTGCCCGCGATCCAGCGGCGCTGGCGCCAGCGGCAGGACGAATTCCTGCGGCTGCAGGCCACGGCCTCGGACCGCGCGGGCTCCTTCCAGGCCGCCACCAAGATGATCCAGCTGATGCTGGGCTCCGCGCTCCTCGGCGTGGGCGCGTGGCTGCTGCTGCGCGAGCACCTGGTCGACGACGGCGCCCTGATGATCGTGGCGTCGATCCTCGGCGCGCGCGTGCTGTCCCCGCTGGTCTCGCTGGTGATGCAATGGCGCGGCGTGATCGGTGCGCGCGACGCCTGGGGACGGCTGGAGCAGGCGCTGGCGGCGGTGCCCGCGCGAGCCCAGGCGACGTCGCTGCCGGTTCCCGTGGGTCGCTTCGCGGCGGAGAGCCTCGCGGTGCCGGTGCCCGGCACCAACAACCCGATCCTGCGCAACGTCAGCTTCGCGCTCTCCCCTGGGGAAGTGCTGGCGGTGATCGGCCCCTCCGCCGCGGGCAAGTCCACGCTCTCGCGCGCCCTCATCGGCGTGTGGCCTTCCATCGGCGGCAAGGCCCGGCTCGATGGCGCCGATGTCTTCACGTGGGACAAGGCGGAACTCGGTGCGTACATCGGCTACCTGCCGCAAGGCGTGGAACTGTTCGACGGCAGCGTGGCGGACAACATCGCGCGTTTCGGCACGCCCGACCTCGCGAAAGTCGAGGCGGCGGCGCGCAAGGTGGGCCTGCACGAGCTGATCCTGGGCCTGCCCGAGGGTTACGACACGGAGATCGGCGCCGACGGGGCGCGGCTGTCCGGCGGCCAGCGGCAACGCGTGGCGCTGGCGCGCGCGCTGTATGGCGATCCGGTGTTCGTCGTGCTCGACGAACCCAACGCCAGCCTCGACGAGGCGGGCGAGGCCGCGCTCGGGCAGGCCATCGTGGACGCCAAGAAGAAGGGCACGACCTTCGTCATCATCACCCACCGGCGCAGCGTGCTGGCGGTGACGGACAAGCTGCTGGTGCTGCGCGACGGCCAGGTGCAGGCGTTCGGGCCGCGCGACGAAGTCCTCAAGGCCCTGCAGGGTGGCGCCAAGGGCGCGGCGCCTGGCCGTCCTGCCGCCGTCCCCGCGCGCATCGAGTCGGCTGCGCCCGGCGGGAAACCGGCATGAACAAACCCAGCCTGCGCAGCCGCGCCGAGCACGGCCTCGGCCCGATCCTGATGTCGTTCCGGCGGGAGTTCATCGCCGTGGGCCTGTTCAGCGGCATCGCCAACCTGCTGATGCTGACGCCCACCATCTACATGCTGCAGGTGTACGACCGGGTGCTGGTCAGCCAGAGCGAGATGACGCTGCTGGCCGTGTCGCTGATCGCCGTGTTCATGCTGGCGCTGATGGCCTTCACCGAGTGGGTGCGCTCGCGCGTGCTGGTGCGCATCGGGCTGCGGCTGGACCAGCAACTCGGGGGCCGGGTCTTCGCGGCCGGCTTCAACGCGTCGCTGGCGGCCACGGAGCAGACTCCCGCGCGCGCCGCGGCCGACATGCTGCAGGTGCGCCAGTTCATCACCGGCCAGGGCGTGTTCGCCTTCTTCGATGCGCCCTGGATCCCGGTCTACCTGGCGGTGGCCTTCATCCTGCATCCGGTGCTGGGCTTCGTGGCGCTGGCGTTTGCGTGCGTGCAGGTGCTGCTGGCCTGGCTGGGCCACCAGCGCACCGCGGAGCCGGTGCATCAGGCAACGCGCGCGGCCACCGACGCCAACATGTACCTGCAGGGCAAATTGCGCCACGTCGAAACACTGGAGGCGATGGGCATGCTGGGCGGCCTGCGCCGCCGCTGGCAGGAACGGCATGCGCACGCCGTCGGCCGCCATTCCGCCGCGCAGGACCTGGTGCAGAAGGTGGCTGCGGCCAGCAAGTTCGTCCGCTACGCACAGCAATCGCTGACGCTCGCGGCCGGCGCCATGCTGGTGATCGCCGGCGACCTGACCCCCGGCGCGATGATCGCCGCCAACCTGCTGGTGGCGCGCGCGCTGGCGCCCATCGACGCCATCGTGACCAACTGGCGCGAATTCGTGCTGGCGCGCAGCGCCTACGCGCGGCTGCGCGCACTGCTGGAGGCGCATGCCGAACCGCCCCCGCAGGGCACCCCCGATGCGCCGCAAGGCGCGTTCCAGGTCCGCAAGTTGGTGGCCTCCGCTCCGGGACGGACGGCACCCATCCTCAATGGCGTGGACCTCGACATCGGCGCAGGCCAGATGGTGGCGGTGGTCGGCCCATCGGGCTCGGGAAAGAGCACCCTCGCCCGCTGCCTCATCGGTGTCTGGCCGGACACGCAAGGTGAAGTGCTGCTCGATGGCCAGCCGCTGGCCGGCTGGAGCCGCGCCGACCTGGGGCCCTTCATCGGCTACGTGCCGCAGGACGTGGAGCTGTTCGAAGGCACGATCGCGGAGAACATCGCACGGATGGGCCAGCCCGATTCGCCGCAGGTGATCGCTGCGGCCCGCTCCACCGGCCTGCACGAAGACATCCTGCGGCTGCCGCGCGGCTACGACACGGCGATCGGCGACGCGGGCGGCGTCCTGTCCGCGGGCCAACGCCAGCGCCTGGCGCTGGCCCGCGCGCTGTACGGCGATCCCCCGATCGTCGTGCTCGACGAGCCGAATGCCAGCCTGGACGAAGCGGGCGAACGCGCCCTGCTGCAAGCCTTGCAGGAACTGCGGCGGCGCCGCCGCACCATCGTGCTGGTGACTCACCGCCATCCTGCCGTCCAGTTGGCCGACCTGGTGCTGGTGCTCAAGGACGGCGCCGTGGCCGCCATGGGCAAGCCCGCCGCCCTGGCAGCGCCCGGCGCCGCGGTCCCTCCCGCCCCCACCGGGGGCACCCCCCAACCTGCCTGACGCGCGAGCCGCGTTATCCTGTGCTTCGATGTTCCGTCTTTCTTCCAGCCAGGCGCCCGCGCCGCAGCCCACCCGCCCGCCCGATGACACCGCCGATCCCGCCGGGCCGGATGACGCCCGCCGCATCGTCCGCATCGGGCTGTGGGTGCTGGGCATCGGCTTCGGCGGCTTCCTGCTGTGGGCCACGCTCGCTCCGCTGAACGAGGGCGTGGCGGCGCCGGCCACCGTCTCCATCGACACCAACCGCAAGGCGGTGCAGCACCTGAGCGGCGGCATCGTGCGCGAACTGCTGGTGCGCGAAGGCGATCGCGTGCGCGAAGGCCAGCCGCTGCTGCGGCTGGACACCGCGGTCGCCAAGGCGAACCACGAAGGCTCGCGACAGCGCTACCTGGGCCTGCGCGCCGTGCAGTCGCGGCTGCTGGCGGAGAAGGCGGGCCTGTCCACCATCAGCTGGCCTCCCGAGCTGACCAGCGCCGCGGCGCAGGACCCGTTGGTGCGCCAGATGATGGACAACCAGCAGCAGTTGCTGGCATCGCGGCGCGGTGCGCTGGCCGCCGACCTGCAGGGCATCCAGGAGTCCATCCGCGGCTACGAGGGAATGATCCAGTCGTACCAGGCCATGGCGGAAAGCCGCCGCAGCCAGATCGCACTGTTGCAGGACGAGCTGAAGAACACGTCCGGCCTGGTGCAGGAAGGCTACGCGCCGCGCAACCGCATGCTGGAGCTGCAACGGATGGCCGCCGAACTGACGACGTCGCAGGCCGAGCTGCAGGGCAACATGATGCGCTCGCGCCAGGCGGTGTCCGAGCAGCGCCAGCGCGCCATCGCCCGGCAGCAGGAATACCGCAAGGAGATCGAGCAGCAGCTGGCCGATGCCTCGCGCGACGTGATCTCGGAGGGCGAGAAGCTGCGGGCCGTGGAAAACGATCTCGCGCGCACCGACGTCCGCGCCCCCGCCACCGGACAGGTCGTCGGGCTGGTGATCCACACCGTGGGCGGCGTCGTGCAGTCGGGCCAGAAGCTGATGGACATCGTGCCCTCCGGCGAGCTGCTGCTGCTGGATGCCAAGGTGGCCCCGCGTTTCGTGGACAGCGTGCGGCCCGGGCTGCCGGTGGACATCCGCTTTTCAGCCTTCGCGCACACGCCGCAACTGGTGGTGGATGGCGTGGTGAAGTCAGTGTCGGGCGACCTGGTCACCGACGCCCCCAACACGCCGCCTTATTACCTCGTGCGCGTGGGCGTCACGCCCGAAGGCCTGCGCAAACTGGGCCAGCGTCAGCTGCAGCCCGGCATGCCGGCCGAAGTGGTGGTGCGCACCGGCGAGCGATCGCTGCTGACGTACCTGTTGCACCCGCTGACCAAGCGCATCGCGGCGTCGATGAATGAGGAATGAGTTGAAAGCCGCGCACGCACCGCTGCAGCGATTGGCCATGGCCGCCGTGATGGCCTGTGGGGCGTTGGCGCCCGCCTGGGGCATGGACCTGGCGCAAGCCTGGCAGGCGGCGCTGGAGAATGATCCGCAGTACCAGGCGGCGCGCGGAGCCGCGAACGCGACGCGCGAACGGGTGCCCCAGGCTCGTTCGCAGTTGCTGCCGCAGATCGGCGGCACGGCGCAGCTCAATCGCAACGACCTGCGCTCCAGCATCGGCGGCCAGTACATCCCCCGGCAGCGCTATACCAGCAGCGCCGACGCGTTGACGCTCCGCCAGCCGCTGTTCCGCCCGCTGCTGGCTTCGCAGCTGCGGCAGGCCGAGGCCCTGGTGGCGCAAGGCGACGCCCAGCTCGACGCGGAACGCCAGCGCCTGCTGATCCGCGTGACCGAAGCCTACCTGGAGGTGCTGCGCTCCGAGGAGCAGCAGCGGCTGCTGGCGGTGCATCGCAACTCGCTCGCCGCGCAGCTGGATGCCGCCCGCAAGGCGTTCGCCGCCGGCAGCGGCACGCGCACCGACATCGACGAGGCGCAGTCGCGCATCGACCTGCATGTGGCGCTGGAGCTGGAGTCCCGGCAGGCCGTGGACCTGGCGCGGCGCCAGCTCGCAGCCATCGTGGGCGAGCCGGTCGGCATGGTGTCGGCCATCGCCGTGGAACGCCTGCCGACCGCGCCGCCGCGGGAAAGCCTGGAGGAGTGGATCGCCCGCGCCGATGGCGCCAGTCCGGAAGTCACTGCTGCCCGCGCGCAGGTGGTCGCCGCCCGCGAAGCAGTGGACATGGCCAAGGCCGAATTCCTGCCGACACTGGACGGCACGGCCCAGCTCCTGCGCAACGACAGCGACGACCCGACGAACTTCAACCGGAAGTACTACCAGTCGCTCATCGGCGTGCAGCTGAACGTGCCCTTGTTCGACGGCTTCGCCACACGCTCGCGCGTGCGCCAGGCCGTCGCCGAAGTGGAGCGCCTGGAAGGCCTGCTGCGCGCCGTCTCGCTGGACCTGTCGAATCGCGTGCACCGCGAGTACCGCGGCGTCACCGAGGGGCTGGCGCGCATCCGTGCGCTGGAGCAGGCGGTGCGGTCCAGCGAGCAGCTGGTGCAGTCCAGCACACGTTCGTACCAGGCCGGCGCGCGGACCCTGCTGGACATCCTCAACGCCGAGCAGCAACTGGGCACCGCGCGGCGCGACCTTGCCACGGCGCGCTTCAATTTCCTGCTCGCGATGATCCGCTTGCGGGCACTGTCCGGCGATATGGCCGAGCCGAGCATCGCGGAAGTGAATGGTTGGCTGGTTCGCACTCCGTAGGCCGGGTTGCGGCAACGCCGCACCCCGGCAACCCGCCTACACCCCGCGCAACCTCTGCACCAACGCCGCGCTCGACGCATCGAGCCCCTCGACACTCCCCGATCCCAGCCGCTTGGCGATCTCCCCCGCCAGCACCTTGCCCAGCTCCACGCCCCACTGGTCGAAGCTGTCGATGCCCCACACGGCGCCGCTGGTGAAGACCCGATGCTCGTACAGCGCCAGCAGCGCGCCCAGCGACGCCGGTCGCAGTTCGTCCAGCACGAAAAAGGTGCTGGGTCGGTTGCCCGGGAAGTTCCTGTGCCCGCCCGCGTCCGCCTTGCCCTGCATCAGCGCCTGCGACTGCGCGATGGCGTTGGCGAGCAGCAGCGCGTGATGGCCATCCAGCGCGTGCGCCGGCTGCCGCACGGCAATGAACTCCACCGGCACGCGGTCGGTTCCCTGGTGCAGCATCTGGAAGTAGGCATGCTGGCCATTGGTCCCCGGCTCGCCCCACAGCACGGGTGACGTGCCGAAGGCCAGCGGCTGCCCCTGCGCATCGACGCCCTTGCCGTTGCTTTCCATCTCCAGCTGCTGCAGGTACGCCGGCAGGCGGCGCAGCGCGCTGTGGTACGGCGCGATGCTGCGGCTGGTGAAGCCGTGGAAGTTGCGGTACCAGACGTCCAGCAGGCCCAGCCGCGCCGGCAGGTTGCGCTGCAGCGGCTCGGTGCGGAAGTGCTCGTCCATCGCATGCGCGCCGACGAGCAACTCGCGAAAGCCGTCGGCGCCGACGGCAATGGCGACCGGCAGGCCGATCGCCGACCAAAGGGAATACCGGCCACCCACCCAGTCCCAGAAGCCGAAGGTGGTGGTGATGCCGAACTGGCGCGCGGCCTCCACGTTGGTCGTCAACGCGGCGAAATGGCGCGCGATGTCCGTTCCGCCCTGCGCCTCGAACCACGCACGGGCCGAACGCGCATTGGTCATCGTCTCCAGCGTGGTGAAGGTCTTGGAGGCGACGAGGAACAGCGTACTGTGCGGTCGCACGCGCCGCAGCACCGCGGCCAGCTCGTGGCCGTCGATGTTGGAGACGAAGTGCAGGCGCTTGTCGGCGGCCGCGAAGCTTTCCAGCGCGGCCACGGCCATCTGCGGGCCGAGGTCGGAGCCGCCGATGCCGATGTTCACCACGTCGGTGATCGCCGCGTCGGCGCGCACCCGATCGGCATAGCGCAGCATGGCATCGAGCGTTTCGTGCACCGCCACCGAATCGGGGTCGGCCGCATGGCGCGGCGCCCGCAGCAGCCAGTGCTTGACCGCGCGGTCTTCGGTGTTGTTGATGCGCTCGCCGGCGAACATCGCGTCGCGATACGTTTCCAGGCCGGTCTCGCGCGCCAGCGCAAACAGCATCTGTTCGGTCTCGGCGTCGACCAGGTTCTTGGACAGGTCCGCGAAGACGTGCGGCGCCTGCTGGCTGAAGTGCGGCACCCGACCGGGGTCGCGCGCGAGCGCATCGCGCAGGTCGAGCGTGGCGCCCGAGCGGTCGAACTTCTGCTGCAGCTGCTGCCAGGCAGCCGTACGGTCGCAGCGCGTGCGCGTCATGGGCTCACACCGCCTGCATCAGTTTTTCCAGCTTGACCGCATCGGCCCCGAACGCGCGGATGCCCTCGGCCAGCTTCTCGGTCGCCATCGCGTCTTCATTGAGCGCCCACCGGAACGACGCCTCGTCGTATTGCACGGCACGGATGTCGGCGCCCTTCGCCTGCTGGGGATCCAGCGCGCGCTGCAACGGCGCATCCGATGATGCCAGCTGGGCCAGCAACTCCGGGCTGATCGTCAGCAGGTCGCACCCGGCCAGCGCCAGGATCTGGCCGGTGTTGCGAAAGCTCGCGCCCATCACCTCGGTGGCGATGCCGAAGTGCTTGTAGTACTCGTAGATCTGCCGCACCGACTGCACGCCGGGGTCGTTGGGCCCGGCTTTGGCCGCCTCGTCCCAGCCCGCGCCCGCGCTCTTCTTGTACCAGTCGTAGATGCGGCCCACGAACGGGGAGATCAGCTGCACCTTCGCCTGTCCGCAGGCCACGGCCTGGCAGAACGAGAACAACAGCGTCAGGTTGGTGTTGATGCCGCGCTGCTGCAATTTCCTGGCGGCCTGGATGCCTTCCCAGGTGCTGGCCACCTTGATCAACACGCGGTCGACAGGCACGCCCTCGGCCTGGTACAGCTCGATGATGCGTTCGCCGCGGCTGAAAGTGGCCTCCATGTCGAAGCTCAGGCGCGCATCGACCTCGGTGGAAACGCGGCCGGGGATGATCCCGAGGATCTCGGTGCCGAAGCGCACCAGCAGCCGGTCCATCACCTCATGGATGTCGCGGCCGCGAAAACGCTCGACGGTTTCCTTGAGCAGCGGTGCGTACTCGGCCTTCTGCACGGCCTTGAGGATCAGGGATGGATTGGTGGTGGCATCCTGCGGCTGGTACTGCCCCAGCTGCTTGAAGTCGCCGGTGTCGGCAACCACGGTGGTGAACTGCTTGAGGGCTTCCAGTTGGTTCATGGCCCGATTATCCGGTGCCCGGCCCCGGGCGGTGACTAGGGCGCCTGCACCACGGAGACTCCGTGACCGCCGAGCTGGAGGCCGACGTCGCTGCCCAGGCTGAGCACAGTGCCGACATCGGGCGACACGACGAAGATCGGCCCCAGCTCCGTCTCGAAGGTGTATTCGTAATTGCTGCCCAGGTAGGCCAGTTTCGCCAGCCGTCCGTTGAGGCCGTGACCCGGCGGGCCGACGTGCCAGGCCTCGGGCCGCACCGCCACCTTCACCGCACCGGGGGCCACCGGCTGGCGCGGTTCGATGCGCAGCGGTCCCAGCAGCACCGTACCGGACTCGTCCGCCTTCGCGGGGAACAGCATGGCCTCGCCCATGAATCCGGCGACGAACTCGGTGGCCGGGGACTCGTACAGCTGCTGCGGCGTGCCGGCCTGGGCGATGACGCCATGGTCCATGACGATGATGCGGTCGCTCACGGCGAGCGCCTCGCTCTGGTCGTGCGTGACGTAGGCCACCGTCAGCTGCAGGCGCTGTTGCAGCGAGCGGATCTCCTCACGCATCTCGCGCCGCAGCCGCGCATCCAGGTTCGACAGCGGTTCGTCGAACAGCAGCACCGCGGGCTCCAGCACCAGGGCACGCGCCAGCGCCACCCGCTGCTGCTGGCCGCCGGACAGCTCGCTGGGCAGCCGGCGTTCGAAGTCCACCAGGCCCACGTTGCGCAGCGCATCGGCGGCCCGCCCGCGCGCGACGTCCTTCGCCTCGCCGGACATGCGCAGGCCGTAGCTCACGTTCTCCAGCACGTCCATGTGCGGGAACAGTGCGTAGCTCTGGAACATCATGCTGACGTTGCGGTCCGAGGGGCCCAGCGTGGTGACGTCGCGGCCTTCGATGAGGATCTGTCCGCTGGTGGGCGACTCCAGCCCCGCGATCATCCGCAGGGTCGTGGTCTTGCCGCAGCCCGAGGGGCCGAGGATGGTGACGAGCGTGCCGCTCTCCACCTGGAAGCTGATGCCCTTGACGGCCAGCGGTGCGGAAGCGTCGGCGCCATAGCGCTTGGTGACGTTGCGGAATTCGATGCCGATGCTGTTCATTCACGCTCCGAGGTGTACGGGCACGGCCGCGCGGCGTCCCAATCGGCGCTCACCCACCAGCAACTGGATCAGCGCGGTGGCGGCGCTCATGAGGAGGATCAGCACGGTGCAGTAGGCCAGGGCCACGCCGTAGTCGCCATTGCCGACGCGGCCCAGGATGTACGTGGTGGCCAGCTCGTTTTCCGCCGTCACCAGGAAGATCACCGCCGACACGGTGGTGATGGACCGCACGAAGCTGTACACCAGCGCCGCCACCAGCGCCGGCTTGAGCAGCGGCAGCGTGACGTGGCGCAGCGTCCTGGCGGTGGAAGCACGCAGCATCAACGACGCTTCGTCGAGCGACTTGTCCAGCTGCTGGAACGCCGCCGAGCCCGCACGCACACCCACCGGCAGGTTGCGGAACAGGAAGCACAGCACGATGATGAGGCCGGTGCCGGTCAGCTCGAACGGGGGCACGTTGAAAGCCAGGATATAGCTGACGCCCAGCACCGTGCCGGGAATGGCGAAGGCGAGCAGCGCGGAGAATTCGAACAGGTTCTGGCCGCGGAACTGCGTGCGCGCCAGCAGCCACGCGATCAGCAGCCCCATGGCCGCGGTGAGCGGCGCCGAGATGGCGGCCAGCTTGATCGTGGTGAAGAACGAGCTCCACGCGGTGCCGGACCACACGATGCCGAAGGCCCCCCATTCCACCGAGAAGGCCGTCGCGAAATGCGCCAGGGTGGGGGTGTAGTCGCGGCCCCAGGTCTGCACGAAGCCGCCAACCAGCGCGAACAGGTACACCACCAGCGTGAACGCCACCCACGGCAGCGCGATCGCATTGACCATGCGGCGCACGTTCACCGGCAGCGGCATCGGCACGCCCCCATCGCCCTTGCCGCTGACGGTGGTGTAGCCGCGCCGTCCCAGCACCCAGCGCTGCAAGGCGAACACGGCCAGCGCGAACAACGTCAGCAGCCATGCCAGCGAGGCCGCACGGCCCTGGTCGTACTGCGCGCCGACGATGGCAAAGAAGATCTCGGTCGACAACACGGAGAACTGGCCGCCGACGACCACCGGGTTGCCGAAGTCGGCCATGCTCTCGATGAAGCCGACCAGGAAGGCGTTGGCCAGCCCCGGCCGCAGCAGGGGCAGCGTGATGGTGGTGAAGGTGCGCTGCGCATTCGCGCGCAGCGTCTGGGCCGCCTCCTCCAGGCTGGGTGCGATGCCCTGCACCACGCCGCGCATGATCATGAAGGCGATCGGCGTGAAGGCGAAGGTCTGCGCCAGCCAGACGCCGAAGCCCCCGTAGAACCAGCGCGTGGGCGTGACACCGAACACGCTTTCCAGGGCTTGGTTGACGATGCCGGCGCGGCCGAACAGCAGGATCAGGCCCAGCCCCACGACGAAGGGTGGCGTGATGATGGGGAGCATCGCGAGGATGTTCAGCGCGCGGGCGCCGCGGCGGCCGCCACGCTCGGCCATCAGTGCCATCAACGTGCCGAGCAGTGTGGTGCTGGCCGCGGTGGCGATGCCCAGGATGATCGTGTTCCATGCCACCCCGCAGCGCACGCCGCCGGCCAGGCAGCCGACGCCGAAATTGCGCTCGTTGAAGATGCGCGCCGCGAACGAGGCGATGACCCCGGCGCCGTCGTCGCCGATGAAGGCGCCGGCCAGCGCCCTGGCCACCGGATACACGATGAAGAGCGCCAGCAGGCCGCCGCACAGCACCACCGCTGCGGCGACGAACAGGTCGCCGCGGAAGAGGCCGCGCCGCGCGAGACCGAATGCGCCCAGGACCGTCAGCGCCGCCAGCGCCAGCGCACCGCCCCAGCCCATGCCGAACTGCTGCTGCGTGAGCTCGCCGAACACCGTCCCCAGGATGGCAAAGCTCCAGCCCTTGGCGCCGATCGCAAAGCTGCTGGCCAGCAGCGCCAGCGCGCCCCCCAGCCCGCCGGCCACGAGAACCGTCCCCTGCCGCCGCCCGGGCGCCATGCCGGCGGCGACGGCGCACGCGAGCAGCCCGGCCAGCCCGCACAGCAGCCACGGCTTGCCGAAACGGGTGGCCTGCATCAGGCCGTTGGCCGTCTCCGGCGCGCCCCAGGTGCGGCCAAACGCCAGCAGCCCGTTGGCGTCCTGCAGCGCGTACCAGGGGAACAGCAGGTAGGCCGCCACGCCCGCGGCGACCCACGCCCACAACGCTCTCACCGTGGCAGGGAGTTCACTTCCTTCTCCCACCGGGCAATGAGGCGCCGCCGCTCGGCGCTGGCGCCGTACTTTGCATAGTCGTAGTTGATCAGCTTGATCTTCTTGAAGTCCGGCACGCGCGGGTCGACCTTCGCGGCCTTGTTGCTTGGCAGCTGGAACTGCTTGGCCGCAGCCGCCATCTCCTGCGCGGCCGGCGTCAGAGCCCATTCGTAGAACTTCGTGGCGGCGTCGACGTTGCGCGAGCCCTTGATGATGCTCATGGACCCGATCTCGGCGCCGGTGCCGTCCGACGGGGTGATGGTCTCGACCGGGAAGCCCTGCATCTTCTCGCCGGGGCCGTCATGCACGAAGCTGATGGACAGCGCGGTCTCGCCACGCGCGACGGCCTTGATGGGTGCGGTGCCGGAGCGCGGGTAGGCGCCCACGTTGCGGTGCAGGCCCTTCAGGTATTCGAAAGCCTTGTCTTCTCCCATCAGCTGCACGAGCGTGGCGATCATCGTATACGACGTGCCGCTGGAGGCGGGATTGGCAACCTGCACCTCGCCCTTGTATTCGACCTTCGCCAGGTCCGCCCAGGTCTTGGGCACCGCCAGCTTCTTCTTCGCCAGCAGCTCGGGGTTGTAGCCGAAACCGAGCGGACCCGAGTAGATGCCGACCGTCTTGTAGCCGGACTGCTTGGCCTGCTGCTGCGCCCATTCGTGCAGCTGGGGCAGGGACGGCGACTTGTATTCGACGGTGAGCCCCTGTTCCGCGGCCTGCAGGTGCGGGTCCCCGGTGCCGCCGAACCAGACGTCGGTCTTGGGATTTTCCTTTTCCGCGATCAGCTGTGCGAGTGCTTCGCCCGAGCCCTTCATCGTGACGTTGACGCGGGTGCCGGTGGTCCGCGCGTACACCGTGGAGATCATGTTGCACCACTCGGCCTGCACGGAGCAGATGACGTTGACCTGGCCCTGGGCGGCGGCCCCGCCGACGGACGCGGCGAGCAGCACCGCGAGAGATATCTTGCGCATCACATTCGCTCCAGAAAGTAACGGAATCACACGCATCCAGCTTAGCCGCGCTGCGGGAAAGAATCGGTCGGGTAAACACCAGAGGTAGCGATTTGCGTGCGACGGACACAGGCCGGTGGCACGGGCATTGCATGAAAGCAAGCTACATTGCCAGCCATGCAAATCCAGGGAAAGCCATGAGCTTCGACCTCGTCCTCTTCGGCGGAACCGGCGACCTCGCCTGGCGCAAGCTGATGCCTGCGCTGTTCCAGGCCTTCCGCCATGGCACGCTGCCCGAAGGCGGCCGCATCATCGGCGTCGGCCGCGATGACCTCAGCGACGCCCAGTACCGGGAATTGATCCGTTCGCGCTTCGACAACGTCGACCTGGCCAAGCGGCCGAGTCCGGAGGAGTTCGACCGGTTCGCCGGACTGCTGCATTTCGTGCGGATGGACCTGACGCAGCCGCAGGATTACGCCCGGCTGGGCGCCACGCTGGGCGAACGGCATGCCGACACCGTGGTGATGTACCTGGCCACGGCCCCCGACCTTTTCACGCGCGTGTGCGAGCAGCTTGCCGCCTCGGGACTGAACCGGCCCAACACCCGGCTGGTGCTGGAAAAGCCGCTGGGCCACGACCTCGCCTCCAACCGCGAGATCAACGACGCGGTGCGGCGCGTGCTGGACGAGCGCCAGATCTTCCGCATCGACCATTACCTCGGCAAGCCGGCGGTGCAGAACCTGTTCGCGATGCGCTTCGGCAATGCCCTGTTCGAACCGGTGTGGCGGCGCGAGCACATCTCCAACATCCAGATCACCATCGCCGAGGACATGGGCGTGGAAAAGCGCGGCGCCTTCTACGACAAGACCGGCGCCTTGCGCGACATGGTGCAGAACCATGCGCTCCAGCTGCTGTGCGCACTGGCCATGGAGCCGCCGGTCAACTCCCATGCGGATGCCGTCCGCGACGAAAAGCTGAAGGTGCTGCGCTCGCTGGTGCGCTGGACGCCGGAGCGGCTGGACCAGCACGTGGTGCGCGGGCAGTACGCGGCAGGCAATGCCGGGGGCCAGCAGGTGCCGGGCTACCGGGAAGAGCCGGGCGTCGACCCCGACAGCCAGACCGAGACCTTCGTCGCGCTGCGCGCCGAGATCGCCAGCTGGCGCTGGGCCGGCGTTCCGTTCTACATCCGCACCGGCAAGCGGCTGGCCGCGCGGGAAGCGCACATCCTGGTGAACTTCCGGGAGGCGCCGCACGCCATCTACCAGGCGCCGTCCGGATCCTGGAACCGCCTGGTGATCAACCTGCAGCCGCGCGACGGCCTGCAGTTGCACCTGCTGGCGCAGGGGCAGGAGAACCGGCGCAACGGGGCCGTGCTGGCGCCGGTGCAGCTGGACCTGGACTTCGACAAGCGCTTCGGCTCCGAGCGCGTGGGCGCCTACGAACGGCTGCTGCTCGACGTGATCGCGGGCCGGCTGAACCTGTTCGTGCGCAGTGACGAGCAGGAGGCCGCGTGGCGTTGGGTGGAGCCGATCATGGAGTACTGGGCCGCCGATTCGCGCGGCCCGCGGCCGTATGCAGCGGGCAGCTGGGGCCCGAGCGCGTCGAGCGCGATGATCGCGCGGGATGGGTTCTGCTGGGCGGAGGAGTGTTAGCTCGCCCAGGCCAAAACAAATAACCGGACGCAGAAGGCGCAAAAGTTACGCAGAAGTCGCAGAAGAAACCAAAGACCTTTTCCTGGATTTCCTTCTGCGACTTCTGCGTAACTTCTGCGCCTTCTGCGTCCGGTTGTTGGCTTAAATGCGGCCTTCTTCCACCGCGTGACAAGCAACGCGCACGCCCTGGATCTCCAGCAGCGCCGGCCTTTCGACCCGGCAGCGCTCGTTGGCGTGAGGGCAGCGCGGATTGAAGGCGCAGCCCGTCGGCGGATTCAGGGGATTCGGCACCTCGCCCTGCACCGGCGTGCGTGAGCGGCCGGTGTCGTGCATCTTCGGGATCGCATCGAGCAGCATGCGCGTGTAGGGATGCCGCGGCTGCCCGAACAGCTGGTTCTTGCCCGCCACCTCGACCAGGCGGCCGAGGTACATCACGCCGACCTGGTCGCTGACGTGGCGCACCACGGCGAGGTTGTGCGAGATGAAGAGGTACGTGAGGCCATGCTTGTTCTGCAGGTCCTTCATGATGTTGAGCACCTGCGCCTGCACGCTCACGTCGAGCGCCGAGGTGGGCTCGTCGCAAACCAGGAATTCCGGTTGCGTGGCCAGGGCGCGCGCGATCGAGATGCGCTGGCGCTGGCCGCCGGAGAACTGGTGCGGGTACTTCACCATGTCCAGCGGGCTCAGGCCGACGGACTGGAGCAGCTCGCCGACGCGATCCTTCAGCTGCGGGGCATCCGTGATGAGGCGGTGCTCCTTGAGCGGCTCGCCGACGATGTCTTCGACCTTCCAGCGCGGGTTCAGGCTGGCGTACGGATCCTGGAAGATCATCTGGATGCGGCGCCGCAGCTTCAGGCCGTCGCTGGTCTTGAACGCCGCATGCGCGTCCTGGCCGTCGAAGGTGAAGCCACCGCGGGTCGGGTTGTACAGGCCCACCAGCAGGCGCGCCACCGTGCTCTTGCCGCAGCCGGATTCGCCCACCAGCGCCAGCGTCTGGCCCTTCTCGATGTTGAAGCTGACGCCGTCGACGGCATGCAGCATCTGGCGCGGCCGGCGCTCGATGACGCGGTTCAGCCAGGGCACGGAGACGTCGAAGGTCTTGGCGAGGTCGTGCGCCTGGACGAGCGAAGTGCTGCTCATGCAGTCGCCTCGACGCGCGTGTCGTGCAACCAGCATGCCGCGCGGGTGGCGCCGGCCTGCAGCAGGTCGGGGCGCTCGCGCGTGCAGCGGTCGAAGGCGCGCGGGCAACGCGGGTTGTACGCGCAACCCGGGGGGATGGCGTTCAGGCGCGGCATCGCGCCGTCGATCTGGTTCAGGCGCTCGCGGTCCACGGTGATGTCGGGAATGGCCGCCATGAGGCCCATCGTGTACGGATGCGCCGGCTGGTTGATCACTTCGTGCACCGGGCCGATCTCGGCGATGCGGCCGGCATACATCACGGCGACGCGGTCGCACGTTTCCGCGATCACGCCCATGTCGTGCGTGATCAGCATGACGGCGGCGCCTCGGTCCTTGCACACGCTCTTGAGCAACTGGATGATCTGCGCCTGGATCGACACGTCGAGCGCGGTGGTCGGCTCGTCCGCGACGATCAGCTTCGGCTCGGCCGCCAGCGCCAGGGCGATGACGACGCGCTGGCGCATCCCGCCCGAAAACTGGTGCGGAAAGTGGTCGATGCGCTCGGCGGCTCCCGGGATGCCGGTGTCCTCCAGCAGGCCCACCGCGCGCCGGAGCGCTTCCTCGTTGCTCACCGGCAGGTGCGCCTGGATGGTTTCGGTCAGCTGCCGGCCGATCGTGTACAGCGGGTTGAGCGACGTCAGCGGGTCCTGGAAGATCGCACCGATCTTGCGCCCGCGGATGTGGCGCATCTGGTCCGAGGACAGGTTGTCGATGCGCTGGCCTTCCAGCAGGATCTGCCCGGACGCGACGCGCCCCGGCGGCTCGAGCAGGCCGATGATGGAGGCGCCGGTCAGCGACTTGCCGGCGCCGGACTCGCCGACCACGCCGAGGATCTCGCCAGGCGCGATCTCGAAGGAGATGTGGTCCAGGGCACGCAGGGTCCCGCGGCGCGTGGGGAATTCGACCACGAGGTCCTGGACTTGGAGAAGACTCATCTCAATCTTGGGTTCAGGGCGTCGCGCAGCCAGTCGCCCAGCAGGTTCACGGACAACGCGATCAGGATCAGCATGACGCCGGGCCACACCGTGATCCACCACTCGCCCGAGAACAGGTAGTCGTTGCCGACGCGGATCAGCGTGCCGAGCGAAGGAGAAGTGGGCGGCACGCCCACGCCCAGGAAGGACAGCGTGGCCTCGGTGATGATGGCCGTGGCGACGTGGATGGTGGCAAGCACCAGCACCGGGCCCATCACGTTGGGCATCACATGCCGGAACATGATGCGCAGCGGCGCGACGCCGGTGACGCGCGCGGCCTGCACGTATTCCTTGTTGCGTTCCACCATGGTGGAGCCGCGCACGGTGCGCGCGTACTGCACCCAGCCGGTGAGCGTGATGGCGACGATCAGCACCCCGAACGCCACCGTGTCGTGCGCGTTCGGGAACATCGCGCGGCCGACGCCGGCGATCAACAGCGCCACCAGGATCGGCGGGAAGCTGAGCATCACGTCGCACAGGCGCATCAGGAAGCCGTCGATCCAGCCGCCGCGAAAGCCGGCCAGCAGCCCGAGTCCGACGCCGATCATCATCGACAGCAGCACCGAAACGGCGCCGACCACCAGCGAGATGCGGGCGCCGTACATCAGGGCGGACAGGATGTCGCGGCCCTGGTCGTCCGTACCCAGCAGGTATTTCGAGGTGCCCTCGCCGATCCACGCGGGCGGCCTGCGCGCGTCGCTCAGCTCCAGCGTCGTCAGGTCGAACGGGTTGTGCGGCGCGACGAAACCGGCGAAGACCGCGCAGAAGACGCAGATGAGGGCGATGCTTGCCGCGAGGATCGCCATCGGCGACGTGCGGAAGCTGTAGCCGACATCGCTGTCGAACCAACGGAACAGGGCTTGTTTCATGGGGAGGAAATCAGGCGCCACGGTGCTGGACCGCGGCGCCTCGCAGGCTTACTTCTTGACCGTGATCCACTTGAAGGACATGTTGTTGTCCGCGCGTTGCACCACATCCACCTTCTTGCTGACGCCCCAGGCCAGCGCCTGCTGGTGCAGCGGCAGGTGCCCGATGTCGTCCATGTGCAGCTGGAACGCTTCGCGGATCATCGCGTTGCGCTTGGTCTTGTCGGTCTCGGACTGGATCTGCCGGGTCAGTTCGTCCACCTTCGGGTTGCAGTACGCGCCCAGGTTGAACTGGCCGGCGCCCTTGTCGTCGACGCAAGACACGATGGCATTGAGCATGTCGTGCGCGTCGTTGGTGCTGGGCGTCCAGCCGAGCAGGTAGAAGCTGGTGTCGCGGCGCAGGATCTTCGGGAAGTACGTGCCCTTCGTCTCGGCGGCAAGGTTGATCTTCACGCCGATGCGCGACAGGTTGGCGGCGACGGCCTGGCAGATCCGCGAGTCGTTGACGTAGCGGTCGTTGGGGCAGTTCATCGAGACTTCGAAGCCGTTCGGGTAGCCGGCGTCGGCCAGCAGCTTCTTCGCGGCATCCGCGTCGAAGGGCAGGCGCTTGTTCATGTCGGGTTGGTAGCCATTCACGCCCGCGCCGATCATCAGGGCCGTCGGGACGGAGGCGCCACGCATGACGGTGCGCTTGATGCCTTCGATGTCGATCGACTGGTAGAACGCCTGGCGCACACGCTTGTCCTTGAAGGGGTTCTTGCCCTTCACGCTGGAATACAGCAGCTCGTCACGCTTCTGGTCCATGCCCAGGAAGATGGTGCGCAGTTCCGGCGCCGTCATCACGCGCGCATTGGCGGAGGCGCCGACGCGCTCCACGTCCTGCAGCGGCACCGGCTCCATCACGTCGATCTCGCCGGACAGCAGCGCGGCGACGCGCGTGGCGTCGTTGCCGATCGGCGTGAAGATCACTTCCTGCACGTTGCCTTCGATCTTGCCCCAGTAGTTGCCGTTGCGGACGAACACGGTGCGCACGCCCGGCTGGCGCTCGCGCAGGCGGAACGGGCCGGTGCCGTTGGCACGGAACGATGCGGCGTTCTCGATGCCCTTGCGGCGGTCGACGGGACGCGTGGCCTGGTTGTCCTCGCACCACTTCTTGCTCATGATCATCACGCGGGCCATCTGGTCCGGCAGGATCGGGAAGGGCTTGTTGGTCTCGATCTCCACCGTGTGGCTGTCGACCTTGCGAACGGACTTGAAGTCGTTGGTGTAGCTCTTCATGTCGGAGCCGTCGGCCTGCGTCCGGGCCATGGAGAACACCACGTCGTCGGCCGTGAACGGGGTTCCGTCATGGAACAGCACGCCCTTGCGCAGTTCGAAGCGCCAGACCGTGGGCGAAGTCTGCTTCCACGCGGTGGCCAGGCCGGGGGCGAGACTGAGGTCCTTGTTGCGCTGCACGAGCGTGTCGTACACGTTGTTGTTCACGTCCAGCTGGAGCGACTCGTTGAGCGAGTGCGGATCCATGGAGAGCGCGTCGCCCTGGTTCGCGATGCGCACGGTCTGCGCCTGCGCGCCGGCGGCGGCCGCGCACAGCACGGCGGCGGCAAGCAGGTAGGTCTTGATTTTCATGGTGGGGACTCCTTGTGGAAGTGTGTTGTCGCAGTGGACCTGGGGTCGCCGCGGGTCAGGTGCCCGCGTGCGGCATGGCTTGCTCCACCAGGCTCGCGTGCATCGCGGAGCCCAGCGGAAGGATGTCGTCGTTGAAGTCGTAGCGGCTCATGTGCAGCATGCAGCTGCCCTCGCCGCCCTGGCCGATGCGCAGGTAGGCGCCGGGCTTGGCCTGCAGCATGAAGGAAAAGTCCTCGGCGCCCATGCTGGGTTCCATGTCGCGCACGACGTGCTCGGCCCCCACCAGCGACTCGGCGACGTCGGCGGCGAATTCGGTCTCGCGGGCGGTGTTGATGGTGGCCGGATAGATGCGCTCGTAGTGCACCGTGGCCGTGGCGCCGAAGCCGAGCGCCACCGCGCTGCACAGCTCGTTCAGGCGCCGTTCCACCAGGTCCTGCACTTCCGGGCGGAAGGTGCGCACCGTGCCGACCAGCGTGGCCTTGCCGGGGATCACGCTCATCGCATGCACGTCGCCCGCGTGCATGGCGCACAGGCTGATGACCGCACCGTCCACCGCCTTGACGTTGCGCGAGACGATGCTCTGCACCGACGTGATGATGTGCGCCGCCACCAGCACCGGGTCGACCGCGAGGTAGGGATGCGCTCCGTGCCCGCCCTTGCCCGTGATGTCGATCGTCACCCGGTCCGCGGAGGCCATCATGGCCTCGTGGCGGATGCCGAAGCAGCCCGGCTTGAGGCCGGGCCAGTTGTGCATGGCGTACACCGCATCGACATCGAAGCGCTGGAACAGGCCATCCTCGATCATGGCCTTGGCGCCGGCAAAGCCTTCCTCGCCCGGCTGGAAGATCAGCACCGCGGTGCCGTCGAAATTGCGCGTCTCGGCCAGGTAGCGCGCGGCGCCCACCAGCATTGCCGTGTGGCCGTCGTGGCCGCAGCCGTGCATCATCCCCTGGCGCGTGGATTTCCACGGGAAGTCGTTGCCCTCGGCCATCGTGAGCGCATCCATGTCGGCCCGCAGCCCGATCATGCGGCCCGAAGCCGTCGAGCGTCCGCGGATCACGCCGACCACGCCGGTCTTGCCGATGCCGGCATGCACCTCGTCCACGCCGCAGACGCGCAGCGCCTCCTGCACGCGCGCGGCGGTGTAGACCTCCTCGAAACCCAGTTCGGGGTGCGCATGCAGGTCGCGCCGGAACGCAGTCATCTCCGGGTGGTATTGCGCGATGTGCGAGAACGCGCGGCCGTGGACGTTCAACCGCGACGCGGTGCCGGGAGCAAGCATCAATGACCTCCGGCCGTGCCGACGCGCAGCCGCGGGTCGACGGCGAAATACAACAAGTCCACCACCAGGTTGATGACCACGAAGATCAGCGCGATGAGGCAGAGGTAGGCGGCCATGACGGGGATGTCGGCGAAGGTCACGGCCTGGATGAACAGCAGCCCCATGCCGGGCCACTGGAAGACCGTCTCGGTGATGATGGCGAACGCGATCAGGCCGCCGAGCTGCAGGCCGGTGATCGTCATCACCGGCACCAGCGTGTTCTTCAGGGCGTGCCCGAAATGCACCGCGCGGTTGGACAGGCCGCGGGCCCGCGCGAACTTGATGTAGTCGGTGCGCAGCACCTCCAGCATCTCGGCGCGCACCAGCCGCATGATCAGCGTGAGCTGGAAGATGGCGAGCGTCACGGCCGGAAGCACGATGTGGTGCCAGCCCTTGGGCGTCAGCAGCCCCGAGCTCCACCAGCCGATCTGCACCGTGTCGCCGCGGCCGAAGCTCGGGAACCAGCCCAGCAGGACGGCGAAGACGAGGATCAGCAGGATGCCGATCAGGAAGGTGGGCAGCGAGACACCGAGCAGCGAGATCGTCATGAAAACCTGGCTCAGGAACGTCCCGCGGCGCAGCGCCGCATACACACCCATCGGGATTCCGACCGTCAACGCCAGCAACCCCGCGATCACCGCGAGTTCGAGCGTAGCCGGAAAGCGTTCGGCGATCAGCCGCGACACCTTGGAGCCCTGGCGCAGGCTCAGGCCGAATTCGCCCTGCACCGCGTTGACAAGGAAATGCCAGAACTGCACGAAGAACGGCTGGTCGAGGCCGAGGGCGGAACGCAGTTCGCGGATCTGCTCCGGCCTGGCGTCCTGCCCGAGCAGGAAGACCACGGGATCCCCGACGTACTGAAACAGCAGGAAGGCAATGAATGCGACCGCGACCATGACGACCATGGCCTGGATCAGGCGGCGCAGGATGAAGGCGAACATTCTGTGAGGCGCGAGAGGGCTGCCGATGCTAGCAGAGCAAGCTGCGTGCCGACACCGGGGTTTCCTTTAGGCTTAAAGCAAAGACGGGCCGCAAGCCCGCCCAAGGACAAGGCCACCGCCCAAGGACAAGGCCGCCGAGTCGACACGCCTCCGGAGAGCACTGCATCGACGAGGTGGCCTTGTTTTGTCCGTTCAGCCTTGTCTTGTCCTTAATTCACTTTGATCAGTCGCCAATCCAGGCGGTTGTCCGGGCGGTGCACCACGTCGATGTTGCGCTTCATCGCCCAGGGGATCACCTGGTTGTGCAGCGGGATGTGCGAGACGTCGTCGTTGCTCATCTGAAGCGCATCGGTCAGCAGCCGGTTGCGCACCAGCAGGTCCGTCTCCACCTTCGCGCGGTCGATCACCGCGTCGATCTTGGCGTTGCTGTAGCGGCCCACGTTGTAGTTGCCATCGCCGTCGCTGCCGACGGTGCGCACCAGCGACTGCAGGCTGTACATGGCATCGAAGGTGGGCACGCCCCAGCCCAGCATGTAGATGCTGGCTTCGTAGCGCTGGATCATCGGGAAGTACGTCACCAGCGGCAGGGTGCGCAGCTTGGCGCGTACGCCGATGCGCGACCACATCGCGGTCACCGCCTGGCAGATCTCTTCGTCGTTGATGTAGCGGTTGTTGGGGCAGGCGAAGTCCACTTCGAAGCCTTGCGGGTAGCCGGCATCGGCGAGCAGCCTCTTGGCGCCTTCCACGTCATAAGGCACGCGCTTGTGGATGGATTCCTTCCAGCCGTTCACCTGCGGGGCGATCAGCGCGCCCGTGGACTGCCCCAGGCCGCGCATCGTCACGCGCATCAGCGAATCGATGTCGATCGCCTGGTACAGCGCCTTGCGCACGCGCTGGTCCTTCAGCGGGTTCTTGCCCTTGACGTTGGAGCCGGGCAGCTCCTCGCGGTACTGGTCCATGCCGAAGAAGATGGTGCGGCTCTCGACACCGTCCATCACCTTGAGGTTCGGGCTCTGGCGAAGACGCGGCAGGTCCTGCGGGCTGGGGTCGAGCACCAGGTCCACTTCGCCCGACAGCAGGGCGGCGACGCGCGTCGCTTCCGACTTGATGGGCGTGTAGATGATCTCGCTGATGTTGCCTTCCAGCTTGCCCCACCAGTTGGGGTTGGCGGCCATCACCATGCGCTGGTCCGGCACCCACTGGCGCAGCATGAAGGGGCCGGTGCCCATGGCATTGCGGTTGGCGAAGGTTTCGAGCGTGACGTTGCGGATGTCCTTGGGCTCGACGGAGTTGTTCTTCTCCGCCCAGGCCTTGCTCATCATGCGCAGCTCGGTCAGCTGGTTCAGCAGCACCGGGTTCGGCCGCTTGGTGAAGATGTCGATGGTGTTGGCGTTCACCTTGACGACGCGGTCGATGCCGGCCGTGTACGGGGTGAAGTTGGACGTCTTCATCATCGCGCGCTCGATCGAGTACGCGGCGTCGTCGGCGGTGAACGTGCTGCCGTCGTGGAACTTGACGTTCTGGCGCAGGTTCACGCGCAGCTGCGTCGGCGACACGAGCGTCCACGACGTGGCGAGCACGGGCTCGAGCTTGAAGTCGCGGCTGTTGTAATAGACGAGCGACTCGTAAACGGCGGCGTGGATGCCGTTCTGCAGCGCGTTGTTCTGGGAGTGGATGTCCCAGGTCGAGATCTCGGCCGCGCTCGCCCAGCGGAACGGCTTGGCCTGGAGCGCCGGCGAGGCCAGCGCGGTGGCCGCCGCCGCACACATCAGTGCGTAGTTGATCCTCATTGCAATCCCTCGTGATCCTGGAAAGCGGGACTATGCAGCACCCGTGCCAACGGATCACAAGGGCTTTCCCCAGCGGCGGGCCGCCGTGGCGACAGGCTCAGCGCGCCGCGTTTTCGGGCACGAAACGCACCAGTCCGTACCAGGCCTGCGTGCTCGATCGGGTGTTGTCGCTGTCGGTCATGATGGCGATCCCGACCAGCGCCCCCGGCTTTTCACCGAAGGCCCGCTCGAAGTCGGCGCTGATGTCGCGCTCGTATTCCAGCCATTGATTCAGCCGGCGCGGGCCCGATTCCACCACCAGCTTGCGGACGCGGTCGGTGCGGGAGTTGACGATGACACTGCCCGGCTCTCGCTGGTTGCACCAGACGTACATCAGCGTCGCATAGGGCATCTCTTCACCGGTGAGCGCGCGCGCCAGGTCCGACAGCGCGGAGTCGCGCGCAGACAGGCGTGAACGGTCCCCTTCGAACGCCAATACCACGCGCACCGGCGCATCGTCCTTGTCGCGCAGGGCCATGTCGGCCAGCGGAATGAGTCCCGGGACCTTCCAGGAAAAGCGCACCCGCGCCAGGTCTGTGGGTTCGATGCGCACGCTCTGGCGCAGCATGCTGACCGAACCCTCGGCGTGAGCGGAGATGGTGTCGCGCCCGTCCAGGCGCGCATAACGGAACCGGCTGGCTGTCTTGCCAGGAAAGGTCTTGTGCTGCCAGGCTTGCGGCAGCTCCCGGGCATGCTGGCCCGATTGCTCGGCCCACGCCGATATTCCCAGGTCCGCCTGCGGCGCGAGGGCACATCCCGCCAGCAGCAGCATGGCAGCGGCGGCGCAGGGCGCGCAAATGCGAAACAGGAATCCCAACGGTCTCATGGAGTACTCATAAAAAAAGCCGCCCGAAGGCGGCTTTTCAAGTTTCTTGTTTCCTGCACCGGCCCAGGGGGCCGGTTCGAAAATCAGAAGCTGTGGCGAATGCCCAGGTCGAGGCCGACCGACGAGTCGTTCGCCTGGAGGCCAGCGGCGCTGTTCACGCCTTGGAAGGCGCCGCCGGAGTTCTTCAGCTTGGCGATGGTCGAGTACACGGCCGTGCGCTTGGACAGGTTGTGCACGTAGCCGATGGCCAGCTTCTTCACCTTCGGCTCGAAGCTCGGGCCGCCGGGGACCAGGACGCCGGCATCGACGCTGTACTGGGAGTAGGCCAGGCGGATCTCGCCAGCGCCCACCGGAACCAGGCCACCGATCAGGAAACCGAACGCATCGGCGCCATCAAAGCCGCTGTAGTTCTTGTCCCATGCCAGCTGACCCATCAGCTTGGCCACGCCGAAGTCCCACGAGCCACCGAGGTTCATCACGGTGATGTCGTCGCTGGGGCGAGTCGGGAAAATCGGGCTGGTCAGGCCTTGAACGTCGGTGCGGCCATAGGACGCAGCGATGTTGAACGGGCCAGAGGCGAAGCCGATGCGGCCACCGAAGTAACGGCCGTTGTCGATCGTGGTACCCACGTCGTTGCGCAGCTCGTTCTCAGCGTACATGAACTGGCCGTAGACGCCGCCAATGTTCGCCGGCAGGAAGTAGCCGATGCTGTTGCTGGCGCGAACGGTGTTCGGGCCCGTGCCACCGGTGACGGTGCCGAACGTGCTGCCGTCCGGGTTGGGCGACTGCAGCAGGGCGGTGGTGCCGGAGCCGTTGGTGCCGAACGGATCGAACACGGTCAGGTTCCAGAAGGTCGGGGTGTAGTCACGACCGACACGCAGTTCACCCCAGCCGCCGGACAGGCTGACCGTGGAGCGGCGCTGGAAGTTGAAACCGCCAGCGTTGCCGTCGTCGTTCGACAGAGCGGCTTCCAGCCAGAAGGAAGCGGCCATGCCACCACCCAGGTCTTCCGTTCCACGGAAGCCCAGGCGCGAGCTGTTGTAGCCGGAGTTGGTCACGCGGAAGCGGATGTCGCCGTCACCGGCCACGCCAGGAATGCCGCTCGAGCCACGGGTCCACTGGGCAGTAGCGTCAACGATACCGAACAGGGTGACGGACGACTGGGCGGAAGCCGCACCGGCGGCAGCCATCACAGCCAGCGCGATCAGGGTTTTCTTCATGCAAGTTTCTCCAAGGTTAAACATAGGGCTCCGGTGCGTATGGGAGAACGAATGCAGGCACGTCCACTCTCCCACCGGATCCCCGGGCCAACCTCCTTTTGGAAGGTTGACGCTATTGCACCAGACGGTCTTTTCCGACGCAAAGGATTTAGGCCTCCACAAGCTCTTTCGTTGTGGACGGACAACAAGCCTCCCACGGCTGAGTGGAATGCGAACAACGATGGCCGTTCGTCGTTTCGCATCCCAGAAAAAGCCTGTCGCTTTCCTGTCAGTCAAGGCCTTGGGGCGCCGTTCGACCACCCGACTGCGCCGCTCGTAAACTCCCGGACATGGATCGCTTCCTCGGCGCACTCGACCAGACCCTGCGCACCCTCTTCGCCACCCCGCGCGCATCGCGGCCGTGTCCCGTGGTGCCCAACGAGGCGACGCACCTCGGCGCCGACGAGCGCAGGCATGCCGGGGCACTCATGCGGGTCAACCACGTCGGGGAGATCTGCGCCCAGGCGCTTTACACGGCGCAGGCCATGGCCACCCGCAACGCGGGGCTGCGGCTGCAACTCGAGCAAGCCGCGCGGGAGGAAACCGACCATCTCGCCTGGACCAGGACGCGGCTGGACGAACTCGGGGCCCGGCCTTCGCTGCTCAATCCGCTCTGGTATGCGGGCGCCTTCGGGCTGGGGCTGGTCGCCGGCCGCCTGGGCGACCCGGTCAGCCTGGGCTTCCTGGTGGAAACCGAGCGCCAGGTGGAAGCGCACCTGCAGGGCCACCTGGACCGGTTGCCGGCTGCCGACCATGCCTCGCGGGCGATCGTGGCGCAGATGAAGGACGACGAAGCCGCGCACGCGAAGCTGGCGCTGGCCAGCGGCGCGACCGAATTGCCGGCCGCGGTGAAGCTGGCGATGCGGGCGGCGGCCAGGGTGATGACCACCACCGCGCACTACGTCTGAACCTTCACCGGGGTTCCTGCCGTCACCCCGGCCTACGGGGCATCGTCCTCCAGCAGATTGAAGCTGGTCGTCATCTCCGCCGTCTTGGCCAGCATCGCGCTCGCGGAGCAGTACTTCTCGTGGCTCATGGCGATTGCGCGTTCAACGGCTTGCGCAGGCAACTTGCGCCCGCGCACGGTGAAGTGCATGTGGATCTTCGTGAATACTTTCGGGTCCGTGGCCGCCCGGTCCGCCGTGAGCTTGACCGAGCAGGCGCTGACGGCGTGGCGGCCTCGCTTGAGGATCAGCACCACGTCGTAAGCCGTGCATCCGCCGGTGCCGGCCAGCACCGTTTCCATGGGACGCGGGGCCAGGTTCCGGCCGCCGTTCTCGGGCTTCGCTTCATCCGGCGCGCCATCCATGACGAGCACGTGCCCACTTCCCGTCTCGGCGACGAATCCCATCCCGGACCGGGCACCCGTGGCCCCCGTCCAACTCACAATGCATTCCATGGTTCTCATTTCCTTCGGCGCAACACGCTTGGTGCAATGCAACAAATAGCGGGCTATACTGGTTTCACAGCATAGCGATTCCGCTACGCATCGACGGTTGTCTCCTCCACCCTCCAAGGTGGATTCAGCCCCTGGATCGCAAGGTCCGGGGGCTTTTTTCTGCGCCACTTATGATGCCCGCGCCATGAAGAAACACCTGCAGCCCGAGGATTACCTCAAGAAGATCCTCACGGCGCGGGTCTACGACGTCGCCGTCGAATCCGCCCTGGAGCCGGCGCGCAACCTCAGCCGCCGCCTGCACAACAAGGTGCTCCTCAAGCGGGAGGACCAGCAGCCGGTGTTCAGCTTCAAGCTGCGCGGCGCATACAACAAGATGGTGCAGCTGACGGCGCAACAGCTGGAACGCGGCGTGATCTGCGCCTCCGCCGGCAACCACGCCCAGGGCGTGGCGCTGGCCGCCCAGAAGCTGGGCACCCGGGCCGTGATCGTGATGCCGGTGACGACGCCGCAGCTGAAGATCGACGCGGTCCGCGCGCTCGGCGGCGAGGTGGTCCTGCATGGCGACAGCTACTCGGACGCGTTCGACCACGCCAACGGGCTGTGCGAAAAGCAGCAACTGACTTTCGTCCACCCGTTCGACGACCCGGACGTGATCGCCGGCCAGGGCACCATCGCCATGGAGATCCTGCGGCAGCACCAGGGCCCGCTCGATGCCGTGTTCGTGGCCATCGGCGGCGGCGGGCTGATCGCCGGCGTCGCCAGCTACATCAAGTCGGTGCGCCCGGAGGTCAAGGTGATCGGCGTGCAGATGCGCGACTCCGATGCGATGACCCGCTCGGTGGCCGCGAAAAAGCGCGTGACGCTGGGCGACGTGGGCCTGTTCTCCGACGGCACCGCGGTCAAGCTGGTGGGCGAGGAGACTTTCCGCCTGGCGCGGGAGCTGGTGGACGGCTACATGCTGGTGGACACCGATGCGGTCTGCGCGGCGATCAAGGACGTGTTCGTCGACACGCGCAGCATCGTGGAGCCCGCGGGTGCGCTGGCCGTGGCCGCGATCAAGCAGTACGTCGCCGAGCACAAGACGCGCGGCGAGACCTATGCGGCCATCCTGTGCGGCGCCAACATCAATTTCGACCGGCTGCGCTTCGTCGCCGAACGCGCCGAGGTGGGCGAGGAACGCGAGGCGCTGTTCGCCGTCACCATCCCCGAGGAGCGCGGCAGCTTTCGCCGCTTCTGCGAGGTGATCGGCGCGCTGCCCGGCGGCGCGCGCAACGTGACGGAGTTCAACTACCGCATCAGCGACGCGCAGCAGGCCCACGTGTTCGTCGGCCTCACCACGCACGGCAAGGGCGAGTCGGCGCGCATCGCGGCCAACTTCACCCGCCACGGATTCGGCACGCTGGACCTGACGCATGACGAACTCGCCATGGAGCACGTGCGCCACATGGTGGGTGGCCCGTCGCCGCTGGCGAACGACGAGCGCCTGCTGCGCTTCATCTTCCCCGAGCGGCCCGGCGCGCTCATGAAGTTCCTGTCGCACATGCGGCCGAACTGGAACATCTCCCTGTTCCACTACCGCAACCAGGGCGCCGACTACGGCCGCATCCTGGTCGGCCTGCAGGTGCCCGCCAGCGAGGGGAAGGCGTTCCAGTCGTTCCTGGACGAGCTCGGATACCCGCACGTGGACGAGACGGCCAATCCGGTCTATCGCCTCTTCCTGCGCAGCTGAGGGCCCTTGGATGACCGCCTTGCGCACCACCTTCCACCTCTTCGTGCGCGATTGCGCGCTCGCGCTGGCGCGCTTCACCCGGCTGCGGCCGCGGCCGCCCGACGCGGGGGCCGCTCCCGCGGCAACCGGGGCCGCATCCCTGGCGCAGGCGCCCGGCGTGGGCTGGCTGGTCGGCATGGTGGCCTGCCTCGTGTTCGCGCTGGTTTCGGTCATGTTGCGCGGCAACCCCTGGTCCCCCGCCGTCGCTGCGGTGTTCAGCACCCTGGCGACGGTGTTGCTGACGGGCGCGCTGCATGAAGGCGCGCTGTTCCGCACCGCCGACCGGCTGGATGCCGCGCAGCCCGGTGCCTCGGGTTCGGCTCTGGGGGTGATCGCATCGCTGCTGCTCATTGCCGGCAAGCTGGCGCTGCTCGCGGCGCTGGCCGCGGCCTCGGAAGTCGCGCTGATGTCGGCGCTGTTCGCGGCCCACGTCGTGTCGCGCTACCTGCCGCTGGCTGCGGCGCACCTGCTCTCGCCCGCTGCGGTGCAGCGGCGCGCGCTCGGACTGTCCGCACTGTGGTGCGTGGTGCCGCTGTCGTTGATGGTGCTGGTGGCCGGCCCGGCGTTCCCGGCGATCGCCTTGCTCGCAGCCGTGCTGGCCGGCTTGGCGATGCTGCACTTCCTGCGCCGCCGGGCCGCCGGCTTCGACGACGGCGTCTTCGGGGCCGTGCAGCAGGTGTGCGAAGCCGGCTTCTACCTGGGCGCGGCGCTTGCGGCCGGCTGACCTGCCAGGTCGCTGCGCAACGACGGCAGTTCCAGCGTGAGCAGCGGCGTCGCCGTCATGCTGGCGGCTATCGACGCGGTACGGCCACGCACGGATTGCAGCACCAGCCCCTGGTCCAGCGAACTGCCCACGCGGTAGGGCCGCGCGGGCCGGCCGTCCACGGAGATCACCGCGGCCCCGCCACCCGAGCGCTCGCCTGCGACCACGCCCACCAGCTGGAAGCGGCTGGCGAACGACGCCTGCGGCGCGGCAGCCGAGGCCGTCGCGGGCGCGCTGCCGAGCAAGCGGGCAATGGCGCCAGGGTCCGCCGACAGCACCGGGCGCGCGGGTGGCAACGGCGCGAGTACCCCAGCCGAACTGCCGCCGAGCTTCAAGGCCCAGAACGCGGCGCTCGCGGCGGCCAGCGCCCACAGTGCAAAGGTCGCGCCGCGCACCGTCCAAGTCGCGGGGATCGATGTGAGCATGCGGCGATTATGATGGAACGGATGTCATGGAACTCCTTCTCCCGTCGCCGCCTGCGCGCCTTGCCAGGCCAGCTGGCGCACGCCGGTTTCACCCTGATCGAACTGATGGTGGTGCTCGTCATCATCGGCGTGCTCGCCGCCCTGATCGTCCCCAACGTGCTGGACCGCGCCGATGACGCGCGCGTCACCGCCGCCCGCACCGACGTCAACAACGTGATGCAGGCCTTGAAGCTGTACAAGCTGGACAACCAGCGCTATCCGACCGGGGAGCAGGGCCTGTCGGCACTGATCGCCCGGCCCACCGTCGGGCCGCCGGCGCCGAACTGGAAGCCATACCTGGAGAAGCTGCCCAACGATCCGTGGGGGCGGCCGTACCAGTACCTCAACCCCGGCGTGAAAGGCGAGATCGACGTGATGTCCTTCGGCGCGGACGGACAGGCCGGCGGCGAGGGCAAGAATGCCGACGTCGGCTCCTGGCAGTAACAGCCGCGGCGACGCGCCGCAGCCCGCGCGGCTGCGTCCCCGCTTCGCGGGCTTCACCCTGATCGAGCTGATGGTGGTGGTGGCGATCATCGCCATCGCCTCCGCCGGCGTCGGCTTTGCCATGCGCGATGCGGCCGGCGCGCCGCTGGATCGCGATGCGTTGCGGCTGACGGCGTTGCTGGAATCCGCGCGTGCCCGCTCGCGCCTGAGCGGGCAGCCGGTGCGCTGGGTCGCCACGGAGGCCGGCTTCCGGTTCGAGGGCCTGCCGCGCGAGACGCTGTCGGAGCGCTGGCTGGCCGATGACACCCGCGTCGTCGGCAACGCGGTGCTGGTGCTGGGCCCGGAGCCGGTGATCGGCCCGCAGGCGCTGGTGTTGACCAGCGCGTCGCGACCCGAGCAGTTCGTGCGCATCGCCACCGACGGCGTGCGGCCTTTCAGCATCGCCGCGCCATGAATCGCCACGGCGGCTTCACGCTGATCGAGGTGCTGGTGTCGCTGGGCATCGTCGCCATCGCGCTGGTGGCGGGTGCGCAGGCCACGGCGGCGCTGACGCTCAATGCGCAGCGTCAGTCCGACGTGCTGCTGGCGCACATCTGCGCCGAGAACGAGCTGGGCCGCCTGCGGCTGATGCGCCAGCTGCCGGCGGTGGGCGACAGCGACCAGACCTGCGAGCAGGCCGGCCTGGCGTTCCGCGTGCACCTGACGGTGGCGCCGACGCCCAACCCGAGCTTCCGCCGCGTCGATGCGCAGGTGCTCGCCGGCGACACCCCGATCGTGCGGGTGTCCACGGTGATGGGGCGCTACTGATGCGGGGGGCCCGAGGCTTCACCCTGGTCGAACTGCTGGTCTCGCTGTTCGCCCTGGCCTTGCTGGCGGGCCTGAGCTGGCGCGGACTGGACGGCATGATGCGGGCGCGCCAGATCACCGAGGCGCGTGCGGACGAAGTCCTGGCGCTGCAGACCGGGCTGGCGCAGTGGACCGCGGACCTCGATGCGATCGAGGAATATCCGCCAGCGCGGGCACTGGAGTGGAACGGCCGCGTGCTGCGCCTCACCCGCCGCAGCAGCCTGTCGCCCACCGAGGGCGCGCGCGTGGTGGGCTGGACGCGGCGCGAAGGCCGCTGGCTGCGCTGGGAGTCGCCGCCCGTGCTGCTGCGCGGCGACCTGGACACCGCCTGGCAACAGGCCGACCTGTGGTCCCAGAACCCGAGCGACGCGCTGCGGGCGCGCGAGGTCGCCATCACCCCACTGGAGGAATGGCAGATCTTCTTCTACCGCGGCAACAGCTGGACCAATCCGCTGTCGAGCGGGGACGGCGATGCGGATGCCGCGCCGAACACCAGCACGCTGCCCGACGGCGTGCGCCTGATCCTGCTGCTGCCGCAGGCGCGGGCGATCGGCGGGCGCCTGCAGCGCGACTGGGTCCGGCCCACCCTGAGCGGGGCGCCATCATGACCCGGCGAGCCCATCGCGGCGCGGCACTGCTGGCTGCCATGTTGACCGTGACGCTGGTCGCGACGTTCGCCGCCGCGTCGGTGTGGCACCAATGGCGCAGCGCCGAAGTGGAAGGCGCCGACCGCATGCGCGTGCAGTCCGGCTGGATCCTCGGCGGCGCGCTCGACTGGGCGCGCCTTATCCTGCGCGAGGATGCGCGGGCCGGGAACGCGGACCATCTCGCAGAACCCTGGGCGGTGCCGCTGCAGGAGGCACGCCTGGCCACCTTCCTGGCGGCCGACCGCAACGTGAGCGTGGAAGGCAGCGACTCCGCAAACATTTTCCTTTCCGGCCAGATCGCCGACCTGCAGGCCAAGTTGAATGTCACCAGCCTGCTGCAGGCGGGCACTCAGTCGCAACTTCAGCGCGAGGTCTTCAACCGACTGTTCGACGCGCTGGGGCTGCCGCGGCAGCAACTGGAAACCATGGCAGCCAACCTGCAGTTCGCGGCCGACCTCAGCACCGAGAACCTGTCTGCGAAGCGAGCGCCGCTGATGCCGAACCGGTTGGAACAGCTGCAGTGGCTCGGCCTGGCGCCGGAAACCATCGCCGCGCTCGAGCCGCATGTGACGGTCCTGCCCGTACGGACGCTGCTGAATCTCAACACCGCCAGCGCAGAGGCGATCTATGCCGCCGGCCAGGGCATCGACATGGCGGACGCGCAGAAGCTGGTCGCCGTGCGCCAAGCTCAGTACTTCCGCTCAGTCAACGAAGCTGCGGCCCTGACAAAAGCCCCCACCGCCTTCGCCAACACGGCGGGAGTCAGCTCCCAGTTCTTCGAAGTGCGCGGGCGTCTGCGGATCGACAACGTGGTGATCGAGGAGCGCTCGGTCGTGCAGCGAACCGGACTGGACATCCGCATCGTGACGCGCGAGCGCGGCGCGGCCGAAAGCCCGCCGCAGGCGACGGCGCGAAAGTAGCGGCCCCTACAATCGCCCGCAATCCATGAGCTCCCTCATCGTTTCGCTGCCACTCGAGCCTGCCACCAGCGCGACGGAGTGGGCGTACGCGCTCACGCCCGATGGCCGCACGCTCGCCGACCACGGCAAATCGCCGGCCGCGTTGCTGCCGGCGCCGCGCGGCACCGGCGCCGAGACCGTGGCCCTGGTGCCCGTGCAGGCGCTCGCCTGGCACCGCGTCGACTTGCCCAAGGGCATGGCGCAGGGCACGCCGCGCCTGCGGGCCGCCCTCGAGGGCTTGCTGGAGGAGCAACTGCTGGACGACACCGAGGCGGTGCACCTGGCACTGGCCCCGGATGCCCGCGCGGGCGCAACGGCCTGGGTGGCCGCATGCAACCGCCAATGGTTGCGCAATGCCCTGCAGCTGCTGGAAGCAGCGGGGCGGCCGGCCACCCGCATCGTCCCGGAGTTCGCGCCGGAAGGCGCGCTGGCCCTGGTGGTCCTGGGCGACGCCGAGCAGCCCGTCGCAGTGGCGAGCAGCGACGAAGGCGTGCTGGTCCTGCCATTGACGGCCGCCTCGCTGCCGCTGCTGCCGGTGCTGCCGGAGGACGCGCAGCGCCTGGCTGAACCCGCCGTCGCCGCCGTCGCGGAACAGCTGCTGAATGAAAAGGTGGTGCTGCAGCAGGCGCCGCAGCGCTGGCTGCAGGCGGCGCGCACCCGCTGGGACCTGGCGCAGTTCGACCTGGCGAGCTCTTCGCGCGCGCGCGCATTGAAGAAGCTGGCAACCGGCTGGGGGGAGGTGCTGCATGGCGCGCCCTGGCGTCCGGCGCGCTGGGCGGCCGCCGTGCTCGTCGCCGCCAACCTGCTGGGGCTCAACGCCTGGGCGTGGAAGGAGCGCGCCGCGCTGGACACCAAGCGCGAGGCCGTGCGCCAGGTGCTGACCGACAGTTTTCCGCAGGTCAAGGTGGTCGTGGACGCACCGGTGCAGATGGAGCGCGAGGTCGCCACGCTGCGCCAGCAGACCGGCGTGCCATCGCCCCGCGACCTGGATGCGCTGCTCGGGGCCCTGGCCTCGGCGCTGCCCGCGGATCGCGCCCCCACGGCCCTGGAGTACGCGGCAGGCGACCTGCGGGCTCGCGGCATCGTGCTGTCGCCCGATGAATTGCGCAGCGTCACGACGCGGTTGAAGACGGTTGGCTACACCGCCACGGTGCGCGATTCGGCGCTGGTGGTGTCGGCGGAGGATGCGCGATGAATGCCCGGGAGTTGCGCGCGCGCTGGGCTGGCCTGGCGCCGCGCGAACAGGCGCTGGTCGCCGCGGCCACGGCATTGGTGGCGCTGGCGCTGCTCTGGTGGCTGGCCATCGGCCCTGCCCTCGCCACGCTGCGCTCCGCCGATAGCCAGCATCGAGAGGTGGATACGCAACTGCAGCAGATGCGCAGGCTGCAGGCGCAGGCGCGGGCGATGCAGGCGCAGCCGAAGCTCAGCCATGACGAAGCGATGCGGCAGCTGGAAGCAGCCATCCGCCAGCAACTGGGCGTCAGCGCGCGCTACGCCATCGCCGGCGACCGCGTCACCGTCACCCTCACCAACACGCCGGCGAATGCGCTGGCGCAGTGGTTGTCGCAGGTGCGCACCAATGCGCGGGCCATCCCCGGCGAAGCCCGGCTGTCGCGCAACGCGTCAGGCGGCTGGGACGGCAGCCTGGTGATGACGCTGCCCCCGCGCTAGGCCGCCCAACGTGGCCCGCCCCCTGCGCAACCCTCGCCCTGCCCGCGAAGCCCCCTGGTCGTGGGCAGCGGCGGGCGCGGTCCTGGGCCTCGCCGGCGCGCTGGTTCTCTTTGCACCCGCGCGATGGCTGACCGCTGGCGTCGACCGCGCCACTGGTGGCCAGCTGCTGCTGACGGATGCCCGCGGCACGCTGTGGGGCGGCTCCGCCCAGCTGGTGTTGACCGGAGGCGCCGGCAGCACGGACGCGGCGGCTTTGCCTGGCCGCGTGACGTGGACGCTGCGTCCGCGCTGGGACGGCGTGCTGGCGCGCGTGCGGCCGGAATGCTGCAGCCGGGAGCCCATCGAAGTGCGAGCCCACTGGCGCGTGGGCGGCGTGCGCGCGGTGGTGGCGGATGGCCTGTCCGAGTGGCCGGCCCACGTGACGACGGGGCTCGGAACACCCTGGAACACTTTACAACTCGACGGCGATCTGCAGCTGAGAACGCAAGGCCTTTCAGTAGAATGGATCGCAGGCCGCCTGGCCATTGCCGGGCGGGCCGAGTTGATGGCGTTGCGCGTGGCGTCGCGCCTGTCTACCCTGAGGCCCATGGGCAGCTACCGCATGACGTTGCAAGGTGGAACGCCGGCCACGCTGGCCGTGGACACTCTCGATGGCAGCCTGCAGCTGTCGGGCACAGGCCAATGGGTGGGGTCCCGCCTGCGATTCAACGGCGAGGCCAGCGCCGCTCCCGAACGTGAAGCGGCCCTCGCCAACCTCCTGAACATCATCGGGCGCCGCAGCGGCACCCGGTCCCTCATCTCCATTGGCTGACCCATGAATTTCCGTCTCGCCGCCGCCTCGCTCGCCGCCAGCCTCCTGCTGGCCGGCGCACCCGGCGCGCTGCATGCGCAGCGGTCCAACGAGCCGATCACGCTGAACTTCGTCAACGCCGAGATCGAGGCGGTGGCCCGCACGATGGCCGCGATCACCGGCCGCAACATCGTGGTGGACCCGCGCGTCAAGGGCGCGATCACGTTGTCCACCGACCGCCCCGTCCCGCCCGCGGTGGCCTTCAACCAGTTCGTGGCGACGCTGCGCCTGTCCGGCTTCACCATCGTCGAATCCGGCGGCCTGTGGAAAGTGGTGCCGGAGGCCGAGGCCAAGCTGCAGGGCGGCGCGGTCACCGTGACGGGCACCGGCGGCAACCAGATCGTCACGCAGATCTTCCGGCTGAACTTCGAGACCGCCGCCAACCTGGTGCCGATCCTGCGTCCCCTGATCAGCCCGAACAACACCATCAACGTGAATCCCGGCAACAACTCGCTGGTGATCACCGACTACGCCGACAACCTGCAGCGCATCGGCCGCATCATCGCGGCGCTGGACATCTCCAATGCGACCGATGTCGAGGTGATCAACCTGCGCAACGCACTGGCCACCGACCTGGCCCCCATCGTGCAGCGCCTGGTGGATTCCAGCGGCGGCGGCGGCGGCGCGCCCACTGCCGCTGCGCAGGGCCAGACGGACACCTCGTTTCGCACGACGGTCATCGCGGAGCCGCGCAGCAACTCGCTGATCGTGCGGGCGGCCAACCCGGCCCGCCTGAACCTCGTGCGCACCCTGGTGGCCCGGTTGGACCAGCCGGGGGCCACCACGCCATCCGGCAACATCTACGTCGTCTACCTGCGCAACGCCGACGCCACCAAGCTGGCCTCGGTGCTGCGTGCTGCGTTGGCAAGCATGTCCCCCAACAGTCCCGGCGGCGGCGCCAGCAGCGTCCCCACGACTGCGGGCCTCTCCAACTCGGGCTCCCCCACGACCACCAGCGGCCTGAGCGGCGCGGGCACGGGCACCGGGACGAGCGCATCCACGTCTCCCATCACGCCGTCGGCGCAGCCGTCCACCGGCGGCCAGATCCAGGCCGATCCATCGACCAATTCGCTGATCATCACGGCGCCGGAGCCGCAATACCGGCAGCTGCGCGCGGTGATCGACCAGCTGGACGGCCGGCGGGCGCAGGTGATGGTGGAAAGCCTGATCGTCGAAGTGAACGCCGACAAGGCGGCGGAATTCGGCATCCAGTGGCAGAACCTGCTGGGCAACACCAGCAGCAGCGTCGTCGGTGTCCTGGGCACCAACTTCAGCGGCACCAGCGGCGCCGGCACCAACATCATCAGCCTGGCGCTCCAGGCTGCCGGGGGCCTTCCCGCAGACTCGGCGGCGGCCGCTCTCGTGCGTCCTGCGACGGGCTTGAATTTCGGCGTTGCACGCAACATCAACGGAACCCCCTTGCTGGCATTCCTGGCGCGCTTCCTGGAGACCAATGCCGACGCCAACGTGCTGTCGACGCCGAACCTGCTGACGCTGGACAACGAGGAAGCCAAGATCGTGATCGGCCAGAACGTGCCCTTCATCACGGGGCAGTTCACGAACACCGGCACCGCGGGCGGTTCGGTGAATCCCTTCACGACCGTCGAGCGGCGCGACGTCGGCCTGACCTTGCGCGTGAAGCCGCAGATCAACGAGAACGGCACGGTGCGCCTGACGATCTATCAGGAAGCGTCGGCGGTGCAGGCGGGCTCGGAAAGGGACCCGAACGGGCCCACCACGAACAAGCGGACCATCGAATCCAACGTGCTGGTGGACGACGGCTCCATCGTGGTTCTCGGCGGGCTGCTCGAGGACCGCTATGGCAGCAGCCAGGAGAAAGTACCCGGCCTCGGAGACATGCCCGTCTTCGGGAACCTGTTCCGCAGCGAACAACGCAGGCGCGTGAAGAGCAACCTCATGGTCTTCCTGCGTCCCATCGTCCTGCGCGACGCGGCGCAAAGCGACGCCATCTCGCTGGACCGCTACGACCTGATGCGGGTCAAGCAGCAGAACTCGCAGCCGCTGCCCAGCGCGCTGGTGCCGCTGGAGGGGGCGCCGGTGATGCCCCAGGCGACCAAGCCCACGCCGCCGATGGACACCTGGAAGCCGCTTGTTCCGCCGCCCGCCCTGACCGCGCCCAGCGAGCGCTGACCGCCATGCGCTACCCCCTGCCCTACGCGTTCGCGCGCAGCCAGCAGTTGCTGCTCGAGGATGACGGCGAGCGGCTCGTGCTGTGGCACGCCGGCACGCCTGCCCCGGGGTGGACCGAGGTGATGCGCAAGTACCAGGTCCGAACGCTCCAGCAGCTGGAGGCGCAGGCGCTGGCCCAGCGCATCAGCGCCGCTTATGCGCAAGGCGAATCGAGCGCCGCCACGGTGGTGAGCGAGGTGCAGAACGACGCCGACCTCACCCGCATGATGCAGGAGCTGCCGGCGGTGGAGGACTTGCTGGAGGCCAGCGACGACGCCCCGATCATCCGCATGCTCAACGCGCTGCTCACGCAGGCAGCGCGGGACGGCGCCAGCGACATCCACATCGAGCCGTACGAGCGCCACTCCAGCGTGCGCTTTCGCGTCGACGGCGCGCTGCGCGAAGTGGTGCAGCCGAACCGGGCGCTGCACGCCGCGCTGATCTCGCGCCTGAAGATCATGGCGGAGCTGGACATCGCGGAAAAGCGGATGCCGCAGGACGGACGCATCTCGCTGCGCATCGGCACCCGCGCGGTCGACGTGCGCGTTTCCACCCTGCCCAGCGCGCATGGCGAGCGCGCGGTGCTGCGCCTGCTGGACAAGACCGAAAGCCGCATCAGCCTGGAATCCGTCGGCATGACGGGCGCCACGCTGGAGCGCTTCCTGAAGCTGATCGAGCAGCCCCACGGCATCATCCTGGTGACGGGTCCTACCGGCTCGGGCAAGACGACCACGCTGTATGCGGCGCTGAGCCGCCTGGATGCGTCCACCAGCAACATCATGACGGTGGAGGATCCGATCGAGTACGAGCTGCCCGGAATCGGGCAGACCCAGGTCAACCCCAAGATCGACCTCGACTTCGCCAAGGCGCTGCGCGCGATCCTGCGGCAGGACCCCGACGTCATCATGATCGGCGAAATCCGGGACTACGAAACGGCGCAGATCGCCATTCAAGCCTCGCTGACCGGCCACCTGGTGCTGGCCACGCTGCACACCAACGATGCGCCGAGCGCGGTCACGCGCCTGACCGACATGGGCGTGGAGCCATTCCTTTTGAGTTCATCGCTGCTGGGCGTGCTCGCGCAAAGGCTGGTGCGCAAGTTGTGCGCGTATTGCAGCAAGGATGCGGTGGAAGGCGCGCCGCGTGGCTGCTCCCACTGCGGCTACACCGGCTACCAGGGACGCACGGGGATTTTCGAGCTCATGACCGCCGACGAGCGCACCCGCACGATGATCCACAACAAGGCCGGGGAGCAGGAGATCCGCGCCACCGCGCTGGCCAGCGGCATGCGGCTGATGCGTGAGGACGGCGAGCGGCTGGTGCGCGAAGGCATCACCTCGCGAGAGGAAGTGTTGCGCGTGACGCGCGACTGATGTGACGCGCGCCCGCGCCTAGCCTGCGCCGCCTTATCGACCCGAACGCAGGCCCGCCTCCCGGCCGCGCGGACCCCTGGCTACCGCACGCGCTGCGGCTGGTGCGGCGGCCCGGGCTCTTTCACCGGGATCTGCTCGCCCTGCTCCTTGTCCACGGGCGGGGCTTTTTCCTCCGGTTCGGGCACGGGTTGCGGTTGCGGTTGCGGTTGCTGCTGCTGTTGCTGCTGCAGCCGATGCAGGTTGCGTCCCACGCCGGCGGACGGCTTGTCCGCCACCATCGGCTTGAACTTGGCCTTGAACATCACCATGGCGTCAGTCCGGTTCCTGCACGGTCTTCGTGCTGCCATCGACGACGTTGTGACGCGGCTCGGAAGCCGGCTGGTTCGGCACCAGTTCGCGCTCATCGTCGCCGGCTTGCGGCTGGGGCTGCGGAATGCGCCCACGCTCGGGCTGTGGGTGCGCCAAGCCGTGGTCCTGGGGCGTGCGGTCTTCGGGCATGGATCGCTCCTTTCGCCACCATCGTGCTGCCGCCGCGGGCCTCGGCTGCTAGGAGCGGTGCGCGGTCCGGCCTCAGCGTTGCCCTCGCTCGGCTGTCAGCACCTGACTACAGCTGCTCAGCAGCCGAGGCGGTCGGCCAGGGCCAGGAGGTCGCGCGCGTGCATGTCGTTCTCCGGCCGGGCGCTCACGTCCTTCGGCCGCGCCGCGCCGAACTCGAGCGGCCGTTCGATGTACGCCGTGCGCAAACCGCAGGCACGCGCGCCTTCCAGGTCGTCGTGGTGCGCGGCGACCAGCATCACGCGCTGCGGCGGCAGGTCGAACACCTTCGCGACGCCGAGATAAGCGGCCGGGTCCGGCTTGTAGGCGCGGAACACTTCCGCCGAAAGAATGCAATCCCAGGGCAGGCCTGCGCGTTTGGCCATGCGCGTGAGCAACCCGATATTGCCGTTGGACAGCGTGCACAGGATGTACTTGCGCTTCAGGCGCTGCAGTCCTTCGACGGAATCCGGCCATGGGTCCAGACGGTGCCACACCCGGTTCAACTCGCGGCGCGCGGGCTCGGCGAGGCGCTCGAGTCCGAACTGCGGCAGGATGCCGTCGAGGATCATGCGATGCAGGTCGTCGATCAGCGTCCAGCCAAGCTCGCCCGACATGACGCGCGCCATCGCCGGGCGATAGCCCGCGCGCCACGCCGTCGCAAACGCGTCGCCGTCGACCTGGGGATGCAGGCGCGCCATCTCGCGCACGATGGTGCCGTGCCAGTCGACCACCGTGCCGAAGATGTCGAAGGCGAGGACTTCGACGTCGCGCGGCAGGCTCACAGGACCAAGTCGGCGGCTTCCACGAAGTTCGCCCCCGTCAGGAAGATGGCGAACTCCGGGTCGATGTCCGCGTCGGTGTTCCCGTACAGAACGACGCCGGCTGCCATGACCACGCAGCGCAACACCCCGGCGCCCGCGGCTCCCGCGCCCCACGACCCCGAGCCTGCGTACATGAACGCCTGGTTGCCGTCCTCGAGCGCGTTGGCATCGATCGTGGAGAGGTCGATCTTGTCCAATCCGTTGGCGAAATCCTTGACGGTGTCCCAGGTGGTGCGCGTGGCGCCGCTGTCCGTGTCCAGGTTGAAGTCGAAGGTGTCCTCGCCTTCGCCGCCGGTCGTGTCGCGGCCACTGCCTCCGCGCAGCACGTCGTCGCCGTCACCGCTGATCAGGAGGTCCGCGCCGCCGCCGCCCGCCAAGGTGTTGGCGGCGCCGTTGCCGATGATCGCGTTATCGCCGGCATTGCCGGTGCCGTTGATGGCGGCAGTGCCGGTCAATATCAGCTTCTCGACGAATTGGCTCAGCGTGAAGCTCACGTAAGCCTTGACGACATCCATGCCCCCGGCATCGACACCGGAGGATCGGGTCGTGGTTTCGTAGACCTTGTCCAGCGCGTTGTCGACGACGTAACTGTCGTTGCCGGCGCCACCCAGCATGCCGTCGCGGCCGGCGCCGCCGTTGATCTTGTCGTTCCCGCCATAGCCTGCCAGCGTGTCGGCCGCGTCGCTGCCGGTCACCACGTCGTTGCCCGAGAGCACGAACGCGTAGGTTTCCTGGGTGTCACCACTGGTTTCGGCGAAGGCCTGCATGGTGCCGGCGTCGTGGTTCAGGCCCGTGACACGATAGACGATGTCGCCATTTTCGTAGAACGCGGTACCGGTGACATTGCCGCTCACGTTACCGAGCGAGTCGTAGGAAAACGTTCCCGCAAACGTCTGCTTCTTGCCGGCGCCGATGTCCTGGATCACGAGCGAAGCGGCGGTGTGCTCGGTGACGCTCCAGTCCCAATCCTGGGCAGCGACCATGTTGAACGCGGAAAAGAACCGGATGGACGCCATGGAGTCTCCTGGGAAGTGGGACGCCGAGGTTACGTTCTGATACGCGCCACCGTCAAGGCCCCTGCCCGAGGTCTCGGTGGGCCCGAACTGTGAAGTGCGCACACTTTTCACCTACTGACCAGATAGGCGGTAAGCATCTGTACGCCGAACCGGACCAATATGCGCACCCCACATCCAAGGAGCCCTTGCATGGCCGACTTTTCCTTCGCCACGCTCGCCAACGGCGCGCACGTTGCCTTCAACGCGTCCGCGGACAGATTGATGTTTGCGGCCGCCGTGAACGCGGGCCTCGTTCGACTGGAGCAAGTCGGCACCGCCGTGACGGCAACCTACCTGACGAAGACGGTGTTCCTCGACGACACGTCGCTGGTGGAACTGCGCATCGATGCCCTCAACTTCGCGAACGGCGGGCGGATCGCCCTCGGCGACGGCACCGTCCACCTGCTCGCCGACTGGTACGGGCAGCACCTGGACCTCTCGGCGTCCACGGCAAGCAACCAGCTCCAGGGCCTGGGCGGCGCGGACTTGCTGAGTGGCGGTTCCGGCGACGATCTCCTCATCGGCAACACCGCGTTCACGCCGCTGAACCACATCTCGCGCGTGGGCCAGACCGGGTCCCCGAACGCGTCTACCCTCCCCACCATCTCCGCGGATGGCCGCTTCGTCGGCTTCGAAGGCGGCTGGACCAGCTTCGGCAGCGTGAACAACAGCGCCACCGACGTCCTGGTGAAGGACCTCCTGAACAACAGCGTGACGAACGAGCACAAGAACTCCAGCGGCGAACTGGGGGGCAGCGGATCCGCGGCGCCTGTCGTCAGTGCCGACGGGCGCTACCTGGCATTCGACAGCGCCTCTGCCGGCCTGGTGGATCCACCGCCGTCCAACTCGTCGTACTCCGTCTACGTCGCCAGCATCGGTGGCAACGGCATCGACCTCGTCTCCACCGGTACCGGTGGCGTGCTGGCAGCGGATGGCTCATCCGAGAACCCGGACCTGACCGGCAACGGGCGCTGGGTCGTGTTCGAAAGCAACACCAGCAACTGGGCGGCCGGGGGCTCCACGTCCAGCACCGACATTTTTCTGAAGGACCGGAACACTGGCGTGCTCACCCGCATTTCCACCAGCCTCACGGACGGGGACGGCAATGGCGACAGCATCAATGCCCAGATCTCCAACGACGGCCGGTTCGTGGTGTTCGAGAGCGACGCGACCAACCTGACAGCGGGCGATACCAACGGCTACACCGACGTGTTCGTCTGGGACCGGACCGACGGCGCCCTCGTGAACCTGACCGACTTGATGGTGGGGGCGCGCGACCCCGACAACCACGTGCTCAACGCCGACATCGCCTATGACGCAGGCTGGGGCGGCGTGATCGTCTTCGAAACCGCCAGGGAGCTGGTGGACGCCGACAACAACAACACGACGGACGTCTATGCGTACAACATCGGCACCGAGACCTTCGAACTCGTTTCGGCCAAGGCGAACGGCGACGGCGTGGCGCTGTCCAGCGGTGACGCTTCCGTTTCGGGAGACGGCCGCTTCGTCGTCTTCACCAGCTTCTCGGACAGCCTGGTCGCGGGCGACAGCAACGGCACCAGGGACGTGTTCGTGAAGGACCTTTTCACGGGGAAAATCGCCCTGGTGTCACAGTCCGCCACCGGTGTTGCCGGCAACGGGCCCAGCGACGAAGCAGAGATCTCGCTGGGCGGTGACTGGATTGTTTTCGAAAGCTCGGCCTCCAATCTGGCAGGCACCGACGGCAACGCTGGCTTCCCGGATGTGTTCCGCGTCTCCAATCCGTTCCTGCGCGACACGCTGGCAGGCGGCGACGGCAACGACACCTACGTGATCAACCGGGACGACGTGATCATCGAAACGGCCACGGGCGGTTCCGACCTGGTGAAAAGCAGCATCACCTACCGGCTCGGCGCCAACGTGGAGCACCTGGAGCTGACGGGCACGGCCGGTCTGACCGGCACGGGCAACTCGGCGAGCAACAGGTTGACCGGCAATGACGGCAACAACAAGCTGTTGGGCCTGGGCGGCAATGACCTCCTCACGGGAGGCAGCGGCAACGACATGCTGACCGGCGGCACCGGCCGGGACACCATGGTGGGCGGTCGTGGCAACGACACGTACGATTTCAACGCGCTGTCCGAGCTGGGCTTCGGCGCCGCGCGCGACACCATCCGCGGCTGGGATGGGGGCGACATCATCGACCTGCGCACCATCGATGCCCGCGCCGCTGCCGGCGACCAGGCCTTCTCATTCCGGGGGACCAGCGGCTTCACGGCGACTGGCCAGGTGCGCTACGACAACGGCGTACTGCAGTTCAACACCGATGCCGACCTGTCCGCCGACTTCGAGATCGTGATCACCGGCACGCCGCCGGCGACCCTGGTGGTGGGGAACGACCTGCTGCTCTGACGGGGCCGGGCCCGCACCGCCACTGAAAAGATCGCGTCGCGATTTTTCAGTGGCCTAGGGCCGCGCCCAGGCGCTGCCGAACTGCACATACCAGGCCGTGCCATCGGGGCCGCGCGCAACGTCGATCCCCATGTGCAGGCCGTACTTGCGGGCGATCTCGTAGCGAAAGCCCGCGCCGACGGCGCCCACGTTCCGCGATGAGCGGCCGTTCGGGCCGTCGGTGCGGGTCGCGCCGAAGCCGCCGAAGCCGACGACGCTGTAGCGCCCGTGGAACTGCCAGCGCACTTCCGCCTCGACCTGCGCCATCTTGTCGCCCTGGTAGCGCATGGCCTGCACGCCGCGCATGTTGATGAAGGGTCGCAGATAGAAGGGCACGTCCCCGTAGCTGAGGACGGAATTGGCCAGCACCCCCAGGCTCAGGTGGCGGGCCAGCGGCTGGTAGTGGATGCCCGTGAGGGAGACGCGCTGGAAATCGGTGTCGCTGCCCAGCGATTTGTCGAACAGGCCGGCCGTCACCTCCGCATAGTTGCCGGCGGTGGGCGTGAAGACGTTGTCACGCGAGTCGAAGGTGACTGACGGCAGCACCCCGCCGACCCGGGATTCGCCTTGAAGGTCCGGCAGGCCCGGGATGTCCGGCGCGATATCGAACCTGGTCTTGGTGGTGGCCAGCACATAGCCGAGGCCCAGCCAGACCGGCGACTGGCCGATGCGGAACTGGCCCCGCACCAGGCCGGCCTCGGTGTCCAGGTTGTAGGCCCTCGGATTGTCCTGCAGTGACGGAATGCGGCCGCTGCCGTAGAAGTCCAGGTTCACCGATGCGCGCATCACGCCCACCATGGTTTTCACCCGGTCGTCGAGCCAGTGCCGGATGTCGCCGGCGAACGCGCCCTGCGTTCCGTTGTCGGTGCCGAGCGCGCCGACGATCGACAGGTTGGGCCGCCCGAAGCCGGCGCCCGCGTCGGCATTCTTCTGCTTGTCGATGAAGATCAGGGCGGCGGCGCCGCCGATGCCCACAGCCGGTTCGGTGATGGGCACGACCAGCGGCACGAAGCCGTAGGCCTCGTCGAGGAAGCCACTGATGTCCAGCTGGCCGTCGTCCGGCGACCGGATGCGCGAGGGCTTTTCCGGTTTCGGCGTTACGACGGGTTCATCCGCGGCCATGGCTTCGGCGCCGAGCAGGGCCCCGGACAGCAGGGCGCAGCACAGGAGCCTGGATGGAGCTCGCTTCATGGATTCCTCGTCGGGACGGTGGAGTCGCCAGCCTAAGGCGAAAACGGCCTGGACTCCATGGGACCTTGGGCCACCGCCGAAAACGGCACCCGCGACGCGGATGCTATTCTGAAGCGCTCCCGCCCGTTGGGAAACCCGGGTTCGACGATATCAGCGAGTGAAAGCGATCCATGTTCTGGCGTCCAAGACCACAGCCCACTTCGCCGCGCGAGGCCTTCGGGCGCCTCTCCGATTCCCGATGGTTGAAGGTCCTGCAACGCAGCATCAAGGAACCGGTGATCGACGGCATCAGGCTGCCCGGCTTCCCTCCGGCGGAGCTGCAGGTGTACACCGTGGGCTCGGCGTTCGACAAGACGTTGAGCGAAGCGTCCAATTTCTACGCGCATGTCAAAGCGGCCTGCGCGCGCAATGGCAAGCCGATCCGGCCGGGCACCGAGATCCTGGACTTCGGCGTCAGCTGGGGCCGCGTCATCCGCTTCTTCCTGAAGGACGTGGACGCGGCGACACTGCACGGCGTCGACACCAGCGCCAAGTTCCTGGACGCAGCGCGCCAGACAGGCATTCCCGGGCACCTGCACCAGATCGACCCCATGGGCCGCTTGCCCTACGATGATCGTGCCTTCGACCTGGCCTTCGCCTATTCAGTGTTCACGCACTTGCCAGAGCACGTGCAGGATCACTGGCTGGCGGACATCGCCCGTACCTTGCGCCCCGGGGCGCTGCTGATCGCCACGGTCGAACCCCCCAGATTCCTGGATTACTTTGCCGCGCTGGATGTGGAGGACAAGTCGCTGCATCCCTGGCAGGCCTCGATGGCCCGGAAGATCCGCAGCGATGGCGGCTTGAAAGCGCGGCTGCAGGCCGATGGCTACGTCTACATCCCTGAGAAGGAAGGGACGGACGGCAGTGGCGAGACGTACGGCGACTGCGTCATGACCAAGGCCTACGTGCAGCAGCACTGGGGCCGCTGGTTCGACATCGTGGAGTTTCTCGACGACCCCAAGCGTTTCTGGCAGGCCGTGGTGGTGGCGCGCGTGCGCGGGTAGCGGCGGCGGAGAGGCGGTCATGTAGAAACGCCCCAGAACCCGATTAGGGCGCTGGGGCGCACCAGAAAACACGGCGACTACTGGCACGCCGCGTCTACAGCTGGCTATGCAGGAGCGTGGCCAGGCGCTCTAGGACACGCTCGCTCCAGGGCCGGTCCTGCCATTCGGCCAGTGTGATCCGCCGGGACCGCGCCCAGTCCTGGTCGAACACCCGCTGCTGGATGGCCCCGAACTCGGGACTGAGCACGTTGAGGTTGGCCTCATCGTTCAGGCGGAACGAGCGGTTGTCGAAGTTCGTCGAGCCGACCGACGAGAACAAGCCGTCGACGACCAGGCCCTTGACGTGGAACATCGTCGGCTGGTATTCGGCGATCTCGACGCCCGCCTGCAGCAACGGGCCCCAGCTGCCGCGCGAGGCCTTGCGCACGACCTCCGAATCGATGTGGCCGCTGGGCAGGATCACACGGACCTTGACGCCGCGGCGCGCCGCCTCGACCAGCGTCCGGATGGTCATGTCGTCGGGCACGAAGTACGAATTCGCCAGGTCGATCCTGCGCCGGGCCGCGGTGATGGCCAGCTGGTACATCAGCTGCATGCTCTCGCTGCCGCCGCTGGGCGAGCTGCTGAACATCTGCGCCGCGTAATCGCCGGTGGGCTTGAGCGCCGGGAAATAGGCGTCGCCGTGCAGCACGGCGCCGGTGGCACGCATCCAGTTGTCCAGGAAGACGGATTGCATCTGCGCCACCACCGGACCTTCGATGCGGAAGTGGCTGTCGCGCCATTCCTCCGGATTGCGGGCCTGTCCCCGCCAGAGGTCGGCGATCCCCACGCCTCCGGTGAAGCCGACGCGGCCGTCCACCACCAGAAGCTTGCGGTGGGTGCGATTGTTGAGTTTGTTCCAGTTGGTCCAGTGGGGTTCGTGGAAACGCTCCACCTGGATCCCCGCCGCCTTCATCTCGTCGACCATCGCCTGGTCCATCTTCAGGCTGCCGACCCAGTCCAGCAGGACGTGCACGTGCACTCCCGCGCGGGCGCGCTCGTTGAGGGCGTCGACGAATTCGCGGCCGATGCTGCCCGACCAGTAGATGTAGGTCTCGAAGGTGATGGTCGAACGGGCGGCACGGATCGCGGCCAGCATCGACGGAAAGATCTGGTCGCCGTTCACCAGCGTCTCGACCTTGTTGCCGTCGACGATCTGCGGGCCGAGAAGGGAGCTCAGGGAACGCCGGAACTCCCGGTCGTCGCTCTCGTACAGGCGGGGCAGCTGCTGCTCGATCTTTTTCTCGGTGCCCACCCAGTTCTGCACCAACAGCACGGCCGCCAGCGTAGCCAGCGCCGTCAACACGACGAGTCCTGCCTTGGACGTCACGACGGACCACACCCTGGATTTTCCTGTCATCGGCAAGCTGCTTTCAGTGTGTGCCCGGGGATCGGAACAGATGCCTGCAGTTTAGGGGCACTGGATTGCGCTCCTCTCAAGCAAAACGCCCCAGAACCCGAACCGGGCGCTGGGGCGCATGAACACTGGTGGCCTGGGGCGGAATCGAACCACCGACACGCGGATTTTCAATCCGCTGCTCTACCAACTGAGCTACCGGGCCTGGAGAGGGGAAATTATATCAGCGCCGGGAGTCCCGTCCGCCCTGAGCGCCCTCACCCCGGCCCTCTCCCGGAGGGAGAGGGAGGAAGACAGGTCAGGAGGTTGAACTGGCGGCGCTGCGCTTGCCGCGCGACAGGTCCACGCCCAGCTGCTTCAACTTGCGATACAGGTGGGTGCGCTCCAGGCCGGTCTTCTCCGCCACGCGCGTCATCGAGCCGCCTTCGCGGGCGAGGTGGTACTCGAAGTAGCACTTCTCGAATTCGTCGCGCGCGTCGCGCAGGGGCTTGTCCAGCTCGAACACCTGCCGCGCCTGCGGCCCCATCTCCACGACGGCGGGAATGGTCTGGCCGCCCGTCATGGCTGCTTCGACGGTCAACTCGATCGGCTGCATCGGCACCACGCCGGCCATGCCCGGCTTGCGCATCGGCACCGGCGAGGACGCCGAGCCGCTGATGCGGGCCAGCCCCGTCTCCACTGCCTTCAGCAGCTTCTGCATGGTGATCGGTTTTTCCAGGAAGGACTGCGCGCCGATCTTGGTCGCCTCCACCGCGGTTTCGATGGTGGCGTGGCCACTCATCATCACCACCGGCATGTTCAGGAGGCCCGTGGTGGACCATTCCTTCAACAGCGTGACGCCGTCCGTGTCCGGCATCCAGATATCGAGCAGCACCAGGTCGGGCCGCATGCGCTGGCGGGCCGCCCGCGCCTGGGCCGCGTTCTCCGCCAGTTCGACGGTGTGCCCTTCGTCGTTGAGGATCTCGGAGAGCAGGTCCCGGATTCCGAGTTCGTCGTCCACCACCAGTATGTTTGCCATCAGCTCTCTTCTGTGAGGGGCACTCGGTCTAGAGGGCCGTTGTCAATTCGCAACTGCAAATGATAACGACACTTGAGCTCCGTGGATGAGGCTGTTTTCGACCCTGTTCTTCAGTTCGATGCGCGCGCCATGCTCATCCGCGATTTTTTTCACAACCGCCAGTCCGAGCCCGGTGCCCTTGACCTTGGTCGTCACGTACGGCTCGAACGCGCGTTTCAGGATGTGCTCCGGAAAACCTGCCCCGCTGTCCTGCACCACCAGCCGCACCCGCCGGGACGCCTCGTTCCACTGCGTCCGCACCAGGACGTCGCGGGTCGGGCGGCCCTCCGTCGCGTCCTGCGCATTCTGCAGCAGGTTGTGGATCACCTGGCGCAGCTGCTGGGCGTCGCCCAGGATCCGCGGCGCCGCGGGATCCAGTTCCACCCGCACGGGCACCTGGGTGGCCGTGCGCGCGGGGTCGTCTTCGCGGGCGTAGAGATACAGCACGTCGTTGACCAGCCCATTCAGGTCCACCGGTTTCAGCTCCGCGGCGGGCAGCCGCGCGTAGTCGCGGAACTCGTTGACCAGCCGCTTCATGGAGTCGACCTGGTCGACGATGGTGTGCACCGACTTGGCCAGCACCGCCCGCTCGGGCTCCTCGAGCTTGCCCGCCAGCTTGCGCTCCAGCCGTTCGGCGGAGAGCTGGATGGGCGTCAGGGGATTCTTGATCTCGTGCGCAAGCCGCCGCGCGACCTCGCCCCACGCCTGCGCGCGCTGGGCCGAGACGATTTCCGAAATGTCGTCGAACACCAGCAGGTGCGCGTCTCCCGGCATGGGCGCCCCACGCGCGACCAGCGTCACGATGTTGGCCTGCGCCTCGCCGGCTTGCGCCGTGTTCAGCTCGAAGGACTGTTGCCAGTGATTGGCGCCCTGCTGCGCCCGCTCGTTGAGCAGGTCGTCGAAACGCTGCTGCACCGAACCGCCGAACTCGGCCAGCCCCGGCACCTCCGACAGCAGTTGGCCGCGATAGGCGTCCAGCTCCAGCCGCAGGATGCGGTCTGCGCCGGGGTTCGCCGTCTGGATGCGGCCCTGTGCGTCCAGCACGATGACGCCCGCGGTGAGGTTGTCCAGGATGGTCTGCAGGTTGGCGCGAGCGGCGCTCACCTGCCCCATGCTCTTTTCGACACTGGCGCGCGCGTCGGCCAGCTGCTGCGTCATGTCGGCAAAGGAGCGCGTCAGGCCGCCGAGTTCGTCCTTGCCCTGCAGCGCCGGCTTGGGGGACAGGTCGCCCGCCGCCACCTCGCTCACGCCGGCGGCCAGCAGCAACAGCGGCCGGGCGAGCTGGTTGCCCACCAGGACGGCCAGCAGCACGGCGCCGAACACGGCGAGAAACAGGCTCAGGGTCAGCGTGCCGATGTACATGCGCCGCAAGCCCTCGCGTCCCAGCGCGCGCTCCTGGTACTCGCGGTTGGCCTCCTGCACGGCGATGGCGTTCGACACCAGCGTTGGCGGGATGGTCACCGTCGCCTGCAGGAAGCGGGACTCGGCCAGCAGGCCCAGGCTGGGCTGCGGCACCACCACGATCGCCTTGATGCGCGCCGCCGACGTGGTGGCCACTCCCGGGTCGTCCAGCCCTTCCACCACCGTGAAGCTGCGCTGGGTGCGCGCGGTGCGCAGCTGCTGCGGGGTGGGCCGGTCCGGACTGAGCGTGAAGCGCGATTCACCAGCGCTGGCGATCATCTGCCCGCTGCCGTTCCACAGCACCACGTCGACGGCCGACAACTGTTCGCGCACGCGATCCAGCAGCAGGCCGGCGGAGGTTTCCGGCACGTCGGCCACCTGCCTCGCGGCGGAGCGCGTCTTGTTGGCCAGGTCGCTGGACAAGGTGTCCAGCGTTGCCCGCCCGAGGTTGAGGCCCGCGTCCAGCGCGCCTTCGACCTTCACGTCGAACCAGCTTTCGATGGAGCGCGAGACGAACTGGTAGGACACCACGTAGATCAACAGGCCCGGCATCAGGCCCGTCAACGCGAAGATCGCGGCCAGCTTCACCAGCAGCCGGCTGCCGAACTTGCCGCGCCGCAGCCGCGAGGCCAGCCGCACGAACACCCAGAGGATCACCGCGAGCAGCAGGCCGGCCACCACCATGTTCAGCGCGAACAGGCGGCCGTAGTTGCGCTCGTACAGTTCGCGGTTGTTGGTGGCCTGCGTGAGCAGGAACATCAGGACGATGCCGATCCCGACGATCGCCGCGATGGCAACCAGGACGGCCCAGCGCAAGGCCCGCGGGCTCTCGATCAGCTTGCGCGGCGGGCCTTCGGGCGGGCGGGGCAGGTTCACTTGGCTTGCTCGATCACAAGGCGCTGCGTGCGCGTGGCGAGGATAGTCCAGTCGGCCTGGCCGACCGCCCCGATCTGGAAGGGCCGCGGCAGTTGCGACACATCCAGCCGGAAGCGGAAGTCCACGTTGTGCACCGCCTCCGCATCCACCTCGCCCGACTCGGCGATGCGCCAGCGGGAGACGCGCTGCACGGCGGCGAGCGCTTCGTCGCGGCTGTCGAACATCTGTCCCAGCACCAGTCCCGAGTTGCCGATCGGCGACGACGACACCTGCAGCCGCCAGCGCCGCGTGAGCGGCTGGAAGGCCAGCCGCATGTGCCGTTCCGCGTGGGCCACGCGCTTGTCGTACCAGTACCAGCGATCGCGCAGGATGGTCGCCTCGGCGACGAAGAACATCGGGATGCCCTTGGCCAGCGCGTCGTCCACCGCCTGGGGCAGCTCGAAGCGGACCGCCGCGCTGAGCAGGACGCCTTCATCCGTGCGCTCCAAATGAAGTTGGGTGACTTCCGCCGGCGTGACCTGCGCCCATGCCGCGGCCCCGCCGCCAAACAGCAGCAGGAGGGCGAAGAACCAGGACCAGCCAGTCCGCTCAAACATCCGGGCGGGCGGCTGGTGCATCCAGTGCACTCTTTCGCAGCACCGCATAGAAGAACCCGTCGTGGTCACTGGGTAGATTGTCCGGGAGGGCCCCGCCGTCCACCCCGCTGCGGGGCCATAAATGGCCGGGGCCGGGGCCCAAAAGGGCCGTGCTGTTGTGTGCAAGAAACGCGGCGATCTGGGCATCGCCCTCGGCCCGGAACACCGAGCAGGTGCAGTAGACCAGATGGCCCCCAGGCTTCAAGACGGGCCATAGCGCAGTGAGCAACCGCTTCTGCTGGGCAGCCAACTGCGCCACGTCGCTCTCCCGGCGCAGCCAGCGCACGTCCGGGTGCCGGCGAACAATGCCCGAAGCGGTGCACGGGGCGTCGAGCAGGATGGCGTCGTAGGGCTCGCCATCCCACCACGATGCGGTGTCGCCGGCGTCCGCGGCCTGCACCTGCGCGCGCAGGTCCAGCCGCTGCAGGTTCTGGTGGATGCGCTGGCAGCGCACCGGGTCCACGTCCAGCGCGAGAACCTGCGCGTCGGGCTTGAGCTCGCACAGGTGCGCGGTCTTGCCGCCCGGCGCGGCGCAGGCGTCCAGCACGCGCGCCTGCGGCGGCAACCCTGCGGCCATCAGCTGCGCGGCCAGCTGGGCGCCGGCATCCTGCACCGACCACAGGCCTTCCCGGAAGCCGGGGATGGCCTCCACCGGCAACGCCCGCTCCAGGATCAAGCCGTGCAGCCCGACCGGCTGCGCGGCGATGTGGGCCGCGGCCAGCAACTCGCGCAGCGGCTCGCGCGAAATGCGGTGCGTGTTCACGCGCAGCGTCATGGGCGCCGGGCGGTTGCTGGCGGCGAGGATCTCCTGCCAGCCGTCCGGGTGGTCCTGCCGCAGCCGAGCGATCCACCAGCGCGGGTGGTTCCAGCGCGCCACCGGGTCGGCGTCGGTGGCGGCCACCAATGCGTCGCGCTCGCGCAGGAAGCGCCGCAGGCAGGCGTTGATGAAGGCCTGCTGGTTGCGGGTTTCGGGAGATCGTTTCGCGGCCTCCACGGCCTGGTCGACCAGGGTGAAGGGGGGATACGGCGCACCCTCCTCCTGCCACGCCAGGGCGAGCGCCGTGCACAGCAAGGCGTCCGCAGCCGGGGGCGGCGCCCGCTTGGCCAGCTGCGCCCGCAAGGCTTCTGCGCGCCCCAGCTGGCGCAGCACGTGGAAGGCAAGCGCCTGCGCGGCCGGCCGCAGGTCCGCCGGCACGCGCGCGATCGCCGGCGTGGCCGATTCCCCGCCGCGCACCGCGGCAAGCACGCCTGCGGCCGCATGCAGCTGCCGCCAAAGGGGGATGGGCGCTGGCAGGATGATCTCTAGACGCGCGCGCGCAGCCCGCGGGCCGGCTGGAAGCCGAACAGCCACGCCAGCAGCACGGCAGGGAACTGGGCGATGGCGTCGTTGTAGTTGGTGACGGCCTGATTGAAATGCTCGGTCGCCGCCTGGGCCATGCGCACCAGTTGCTGGCGCTCGCCGCTCAGGTCGTCCGGCAGGCGCGCGCCGGCCAGGTCGTGCGCGTCGTCGCGCTCCGCGCGGTCCCAGGCCATCCCCAGCACCTCCTGGGCGGCGCCGAGCGCCGCGATGCGGTCGGGGTCCAGTGGGCGGGCCTTGGCGGACGCCAGCGAAGCCGCCAGCTGCGCCGCGGCGCCCTGCAGCCCGCCCCAGAAGGCGCTGCCGCCGGCGAATTGCGACGGCGCCCACTCATCCTCCGGCGGTACGCAGGCGTGGACCAGCTGCACCTGGCGGGAGAGCTCGGCCTCCAGTGCAGCAAAGGCCACATTGGCGTCCGAGCGCAGCCGCACCAGCCGGTTGTAGGCACCGACCATCCAGAACACCACCACGGCGGCGATGACCCAGGGAAGGAACGTCGACGTTTGCATCAGGCTCGCAAAAAGAAACGGGCGCCGCCCCGTGAAGGGTGGCGCCCGCAGTTTAGAGGCAAACCCGGGTTATTCGCCCGTGGCCGTGCCTTCGCTGGTTTCCGCGCTGGCCGCACCTTCGGTGACGGCGGCCAGTTCCGCCGCTTCCGCGTCGGCGATGGCGCGGCGCTCGGCGTCGTCCATCTCGTCCTTCGCCTTGCGCGCCTTGTGGTACGCCATGCCGGTGCCCGCCGGGATCAGGCGGCCGACGATCACGTTTTCCTTCAGGCCGCGCAGCTCGTCGCGCTTGCCCATGATCGCGGCTTCGGTCAGCACCCGCGTCGTTTCCTGGAAGGAAGCGGCGGAGATGAACGAGTCGGTGGACAGCGAGGCCTTGGTGATGCCCAGCAGCAGGTTGCTGAACGTCGCCGGGATCTTGTTCTCCGACCGCAGACGGTCGTTGGTGTCCAGGATCTCGGAACGCTCGACCTGTTCGCCGGAGATGTGGTCCGACTCGCCGATGTTCTCGATGATCACGCGGCGCAGCATCTGGCGCACGATCACTTCGATGTGCTTGTCGTTGATCTTCACGCCCTGCAGGCGGTAGACGTCCTGCACTTCATCGACGATGTAGCGCGCCAGTTCCTCGGAGCCCAGCAGGCGCAGGATGTCCTGCGGATCGGCCGGCCCGTCGACCACGGATTCGCCCTTGTTCACCACCTGGCCTTCGTGCACCAGGATGTTCTTTTCCTTCGGGACGAGCTCTTCGTGCACGCCGCCTTCCGGATCGGTGATCTGCAGGCGGATCTTGCCCTTGGTCTCCTTGCCGAACGACACGGTACCGGTCATCTCGGCCAGCACGCCCTTGTCCTTGGGCGAACGGGCTTCGAACAGCTCGGCCACCCGCGGCAAGCCGCCGGTGATGTCGCGCGTCTTCTGCCCTTCGACCGGGATGCGGGCCAGCACTTCGCCGGGGCCCACGTCCTGGCCGTCGCGCACCTGGACCAGCGAGCCGACCTGGAAGGCGATCGTCACCGAGTGGTCGGTGCCGGGGATCTTCACTTCGTTGCCAGCCGGGTCGATCAGCTTCACCTGCGGACGCACGACCTTGGTGGCGCCGCGGCGCTTGGGGTCGATCACCACCAGCGTCGACAGGCCCGTGACCTCGTCGACCTGCTTGGCCACCGTCAGGCCCTCTTCGACGTTTTCGAACCTGATCTTGCCGGCGAATTCCGTGATGATCGGTCGGGTCAGCGGGTCCCAGTTGGCCAGGATCGTGCCGGCCTTGACGGTCTGGTCGGCCTTCACTGCCAGGATCGCGCCGTACGGCACCTTGTGGCGCTCGCGCTCGCGGCCGTGCTCGTCATGGATGACGATTTCGCCGGACCGCGAGATGACGACCAGCTCGCCCTTGCCGTTGGTCACGTAGCGCATCGTGGTGTTGAAGCCCACCGAACCGGCGGACTTGGCATCCACGCTGGAGGCCACAGCAGCGCGCGAAGCGGCGCCACCGATGTGGAACGTGCGCATCGTCAGCTGCGTGCCCGGTTCGCCGATGGACTGCGCGGCGATCACGCCGACAGCTTCACCGACGTTCACCAGCCCGCCGCGGCCGAGGTCGCGGCCGTAGCACTTGGCGCACAGGCCGAAGCGCGTGGCGCAGTTCAGCGCGGTGCGGACCTTGACCTCGTCGACACCGGCTGCTTCCAGCTCGTCGATCAGGTCTTCGTCCAGCATCGTCGCGGCAGGCACCATCACCGCACGCGTTTCCGGGTGCAGCACGTCTTCGGCAGCCACGCGGCCCAGGATGCGGTCGCGCAGCGACTCGATCACTTCGCCGCCTTCGACGATGGCGCGCATCAGTGCGCCATCGACGGTGCCGCAATCGACCTCGATCACCACCAGGTCCTGCGTCACGTCGACCAGGCGGCGCGTCAGGTAGCCCGAGTTCGCGGTCTTCAGCGCCGTGTCCGCCAGGCCCTTGCGGGCGCCGTGGGTGGAGATGAAGTACTGCAGCACGTTCAGGCCTTCACGGAAGTTGGCCGTGATGGGCGTCTCGATGATCGAGCCGTCCGGCTTGGCCATCAGGCCCCGCATGCCCGCCAGCTGGCGGATCTGCGCGGCGGAACCGCGAGCACCCGAGTCGGCCATCATGTAGATGGAGTTGAACGACTCCTGCTCCACTTCCTTGCCGTGGCGGTCGATGACCTTTTCCTTGGCGAGCTGGGCCATCATGACCTTCGACACTTCGTCGCCGGCCTTGCCCCAGATGTCCACCACCTTGTTGTAGCGCTCGCCGGCCGTGACGAGACCCGAGACGTACTGCTGCTCGATCTCCTTCACTTCCTTTTCGGAGCGCTCGATGATGGCTGCCTTCTCCGGCGGCACCAGCATGTCGTCCACCGCGATGGAGATGCCGGCCTTGGTGGCCAGCCGGAAGCCGTTTTGCAACAGCTTGTCGGCGAACACCACGGTTTCCTTCAGGCCGCACTTGCGGAAGGACAGGTTGATCAGCTTGCTGATTTCCTTCTTCTTCAGCGCCTTGTTCAGCACGCTGAACGGCAGGCCCTTCGGCAGGATCTCGGACAGCAGCGCGCGGCCGGCCGTGGTGTCGTGCAGGCGCACGGACGGGACGAACTCGCCCGTATCCTTGTCCTTCGTCCACTCGGTCAGGCGCACGGCGATCTTGGCGGTGATTTCCACCACGCCGAGCTCCAGCGCGCGCAGCACTTCGGCGACGTCGGCGAAAACCATGCCCTCGCCCTTGCCGTTGGTGCGCTCACGCGTCGTGTAGTACAGGCCCAGCACCACGTCCTGCGACGGCACGATGGACGGCTCGCCGTTGGCCGGGAACAGCACGTTGTTGGAGGCCAGCATCAGCGTGCGGGCTTCCATCTGCGCTTCCACCGACAGCGGCACGTGGACGGCCATCTGGTCGCCGTCGAAGTCGGCGTTGAACGCCGCGCAGACCAGCGGGTGCAGCTGGATCGCCTTGCCTTCGATCAGGATCGGCTCGAAGGCCTGGATGCCCAGGCGGTGCAGCGTGGGAGCGCGGTTCAGCAGGACCGGGTGCTCCTTGATGACCTCTTCCAGGATGTCCCAGACCACCGGCGTGCCGGCTTCGACTTCCTTCTTCGCGGCCTTGATGGTGGTCGCGATGCCCATGGCTTCCAGGCGCGAGAAGATGAAGGGCTTGAACAGCTCCAGCGCCATCAGCTTCGGCAGGCCGCACTGGTGCAGCTTGAGCGTCGGGCCCACGGTGATGACCGAACGGCCCGAGTAGTCGACGCGCTTGCCCAGCAGGTTCTGGCGGAAGCGGCCGCTCTTGCCCTTGATCATGTCGGCCAGCGACTTCAGGGCGCGCTTGTTGGCGCCGGTCATCGCCTTGCCGCGACGGCCGTTGTCCAGGAGCGAGTCGACTGCTTCCTGCAGCATGCGCTTTTCGTTGCGCGCAATGATTTCCGGGGCCTTCAGCTCCAGCAGGCGCTTCAGCCGCGAGTTGCGGTTGATGACGCGGCGGTACAGGTCGTTCAGGTCGGAGGTCGCGAAGCGGCCGCCGTCCAGCGGCACCAGCGGACGCAGGTCCGGCGGGAGCACGGGCAGCACTTCCATCACCATCCAGTGCGGCTTCATGCCGGACTTCTTGAAGGCCTCCAGCACCTTCAGGCGCTTGGAGTTCTTCTTGACCTTGACTTCGGAGCCGGTGAGGTCGCCGCGCAGCTTTTCGATCTCGATGTCGAGGTCGATGCCTTCCAGCAGGTCCTTGATGCCCTCGGCGCCCATCTTGGCGATGAACTCGTCACCGAATTCCTTGCGCTTGGCGTCGAAGTCGTCCTCGGACATGATGCCGAACTTCTTCAGCGGGGTCATGCCGGGGTCGGTGATGACGTACGCCTCGAAGTACAGCACGCGCTCGATGTCGCGCAACGTCATGTCGAGCACCAGGCCCAGGCGCGACGGCAGCGACTTCAGGAACCAGATGTGCGCACAGGGCGCGGCCAGGTCGATGTGGCCCATGCGCTCGCGGCGCACCTTGGTCTGCGTGACTTCAACGCCGCACTTCTCGCAGATCACGCCGCGGTGCTTCAGGCGCTTGTACTTGCCGCACAGGCACTCGTAGTCCTTGATCGGGCCGAAGATCTTGGCGCAGAAGAGACCATCGCGTTCCGGCTTGAAGGTCCGGTAGTTGATGGTTTCCGGCTTCTTCACCTCACCGAAGGACCACGAGCGGATCTTTTCGGGCGAGGCGATGCCGATGCGGATGGCATCGAAATGCTCGTCCGGCGTGAACTGCTTGAACAGGTCGAGTAGGGATTTCATTGACTCTTGTCCTTCCTGTTAGCTGCGTTCGAGTTCGATGTCGATCCCGAGCGAGCGAATTTCCTTGACCAGCACGTTGAACGACTCCGGCATGCCGGCTTCGATCGCGTGTTCGCCCTTGACGATGGACTCGTACACCTTGGTGCGGCCCTGCACGTCGTCGGACTTGACGGTGAGCATTTCCTGCAGCGTGTAGGAAGCGCCGTAGGCTTCCAGCGCCCACACTTCCATCTCGCCGAAACGCTGTCCGCCGAACTGCGCCTTGCCGCCCAGCGGCTGCTGCGTGACCAGGCTGTACGGGCCGGTCGAGCGGGCGTGCATCTTGTCGTCCACCAGATGGTGCAGCTTGAGCACGTGCATGTAGCCCACGGTCACCGGGCGCTCGAACTGGTCGCCGGAGCGGCCGTCGGACAGCCAAGCCTGCGTGCGCGTCGCCGTCAGGCCCTTGACCTTGGAGATGTCCTCCGGGAAGGCCAGCTTCAGCATGCCGCGGATTTCCTCTTCCGAGGCGCCGTCGAACACCGGTGTCGCGAACGGCACGCCCTTGGCGAGCTGGCCGCCCATCTCGATCACGTCGCTGTCGCTCAGGTCCGCCAGCGCTTCCATCTTGCCCGAGCCGTTGTACAGCTGCTCCATGAACTTGCGCAGTTCGGCCACCGCCGATTCCTGCTGCAGCATCGCGCCGATGCGGTGTCCGATGCCCTTGGCGGCCCAGCCCAGGTGCACTTCGAGCACCTGGCCCACGTTCATGCGCGAAGGCACGCCCAGCGGGTTGAGCACGATGTCGCACGGCGTGCCGTCGGCCATGTAGGGCATGTCTTCGACCGGGACGATCTTGGACACGACACCCTTGTTGCCGTGGCGGCCGGCCATCTTGTCGCCGGGTTGCAGGCGGCGCTTGACGGCCAGGTAGACCTTGACCATCTTCAGCACGCCCGCCGGCAGCTCGTCGCCCTGCGTGAGCTTCTTGCGCTTTTCCTCGAACGCGAGGTCGAAGCTGTGGCGCGTCTGCTCCAGCGAGTTCTTGATCGACTCGAGCTGCCCGGCGATCTCGTCTTCGGCCGGGCGGATGTCGAACCAGTGGTACTTCTCGACCGAGTCCATGTACTCCCGGTCGATCTTCGCGCCCTTGGCCAGCTTGTTCGGGCCGCCGTTGGCCGTGCGGCCGTTCAGCAGCTTGGCGATGCGGTCGAAGGCGTCGGCCTCCACGATGCGCAGCTGGTCGTTCAGGTCCAGGCGGAAGCGCTTGAGCTCGTCGTCGATGATCTGCTGGGCGCGCTTGTCGCGCTGGATGCCTTCACGCGTGAAGACCTGCACGTCGATGACGGTGCCCTGCGAGCCCTGGTCGACGCGCAGCGACGTGTCCTTCACGTCGGAAGCCTTCTCGCCGAAGATCGCGCGCAGCAGCTTTTCTTCCGGCGTCAGCGTGGTCTCGCCCTTTGGCGTGACCTTGCCCACCAGCACGTCGCCCGGCTGCACTTCCGCGCCGACGTAGATGATGCCGGACTCGTCCAGGCGGTTCAGCTGCTGCTCGGACAGGTTCGGGATGTCGCGGGTGATTTCCTCGGCGCCCAGCTTGGTGTCGCGGGCCATCACCACCAGCTCCTCGATGTGGATCGAGGTGTAGCGGTCGTCGGCAACGACGCGCTCGCTGATCAGGATCGAGTCCTCGAAGTTGTAGCCGTTCCAGGGCATGAACGCCACCAGCATGTTCTGGCCGAGGGCCAGTTCACCCAGGTCCGTCGACGCGCCGTCGGCGATGACATCGCCCTTGGCGATCTTGTCGCCGCGCGCGACGATCGGACGCTGGTGGATGTTGGTGTTCTGGTTGGAACGCTGGTACTTGATCAGATTGTAGATGTCCACCCCGACTTCACCGGCCTGGGCTTCCGCGTCGTTCACGCGCACCACGATGCGCGTTGCGTCGACGTAGTCCACGGTGCCGCCACGGGTGGCGGTGACCACGGTGCCGGAGTCGATCGCGGAGACGCGCTCGATGCCGGTGCCGACGAAGGCCTTCTCGGGGCGCAGCACGGGCACGGCCTGGCGCTGCATGTTGGCGCCCATCAGCGCGCGGTTGGCGTCGTCGTGCTCCAGGAACGGAACCAGCGAGGCGGCGACCGACACGATCTGCGCCGGCGACACGTCCATGTACTGGATGCGGTCGGCGGACACCAGGATCGATTCGCCCTTCTCACGCGCGGACACGAGGTCGCCGGTCAGGCGGCCTTCTGCGTCCAGCAGCGCGTTGGCCTGGGCGATGACGTACTTGCCTTCCTCGATGGCCGACAGGTAGTCGATCTCCATCGTGACCTTGCCTTCGTGCACGCGACGGTACGGCGTCTCGATGAAGCCGTATTCGTTCAGGCGGGCATACAGGGCCAGCGAGTTGATCAGGCCGATGTTCGGGCCTTCCGGCGTCTCGATCGGGCAGACGCGGCCGTAATGGGTGACGTGCACGTCACGCACTTCGAAGCCGGCGCGCTCGCGCGTCAGGCCGCCCGGGCCCAGTGCGGAGACGCGGCGCTTGTGCGTGATCTCGGACAGCGGGTTGGTCTGGTCCATGAACTGCGACAGCTGCGAGGCACCGAAGAACTCCTTGAGCGCCGCGGAGATCGGCTTGGAGTTGATCAGGTCGTGCGGCATCAGCGGCTCTTGCTCGGCCTGGCCCAGACGCTCCTTGACGGCCTTCTCGATACGGGCGAGGCCTGTGCGGTACTGGTTCTCGGCCAGTTCGCCGACGCAGCGCACGCGGCGGTTGCCCAGGTGGTCGATGTCGTCGACCTCACCGCGGCCGTTGCGCAGGTCCACCAGGATCTTCACCACCGACAGGATGTCGTCGTTGGTCAGGACCATCGGGCCGGTGCTCTCGTCGCGGCCGACCTTGGCGTTGAACTTCATGCGGCCCACGCGCGACAGGTCGTACGTGTCCGGGTTGTAGAACAGGCGCTGGAACAGGGCCTGCACCGCGTCCTCGGTCGGCGGCTCGCCGGGGCGCATCATGCGATAGATGGCGACACGGGCGGCGAACTCGTCCACGGTCTCGTCCACGCGCAGGGTCTGCGACATGTACGGGCCCTGGTCCAGCTCGTTCGTGTAGATCGCCTGGATCTCCTGGATGCCGGCCGTGCGCAGCTTCTTCAGCAGCGCTTCGGTCAGTTCGTCGTTGGCCTTGGCAATGATCTCGCCCGTGTCCGGGTCGATGATGTTGCGCGCGACCACGCGGCCGACCAGGAAGTCTTCCGGCACGCTGATGTGGGTGGTGCCGGACTGCTCCAGCTCACGGGTGTGGCGCGCGGTGACGCGCTTGTCTTTGGCCACGACGACCTTGCCGGACTTGTCGGTGATGTCGAAGCGGGCGACTTCACCGCGCAGGCGGTCGGAGACGAACTCCAGCTGGGCGCCGCTGTCCATCAGGCGGAAGTTGTCGTTGACGAAGAAGTTCGCCAGGATGGTTTCCGGCGTCAGGCCGATGGCCTTGAGCAGGATCGTCACCGGCATCTTGCGGCGGCGGTCGACGCGGAAGTACAGCACGTCCTTCGGGTCGAATTCGAAGTCGAGCCAGGAGCCGCGGTACGGGATGATCCGCGCCGAGAACAGCAGCTTGCCCGAGCTGTGGGTCTTGCCCTTGTCGTGCTCGAAGAACACACCCGGCGAGCGGTGCAGCTGCGAGACGATGACGCGCTCGGTGCCGTTGATGATGAACGAGCCCTTGTCGGTCATCAGGGGCACCTCGCCCATGTAGACCTCCTGCTCCTTCACCTCTTTCACCACCTTCGATTGCGGCGTGGAGGACTCGCGGTCGTAGATGATCAGCTGCACCTTGGCGCGCACGGCCGAGGCGAAGGTGAGACCCCGGGTCTGGCATTCGCGCACGTCGAACGCGGGCTTGGCCAGGTTGTATTCGATGAACTTCATCTCCACGAACCCGTTGTGCGACACGATCGGGAAGGCGGAGTCGAACGCGGCCTGCAGGCCCTCGATGGTGCGCTTTTGCGGCGCCCGGTCGGCTTGCAGGAAGGCGGTGTACGCATCCTTCTGCATCTGCAGCAGGTAAGGCACTTCGAGCACGCTGTCGCGTTTGCCGAAGCTCTTGCGGATGCGCTTGCGTTCGGTAAAGGTATAGGCCATGAAATCTCCGGGCTAGAGAAGTTCTAAAACTTCATCAACTGGCGCGCCCCAGGATGGGGGCATTTCTTGGCGGTTGGCCACTACCAACCTTGGCGGACGGCCGCGCATTGCACGCGGCCCGAACCAAGCAGTTCTTTGCAGTCGGATCAAAGAACACTACAAACATTCCCCTTGTCGGGGCAGGTTTGTGGTGGTCTCTACAAGCGGCAAAGGCTGGAGGCCCTTTCGGGCGCTCCAGCCTCGGCGCGGGGTCGAATTACTTGAGTTCGACCTTGGCGCCGGCGTCTTCCAGCTTCTTCTTGGCAGCGTCGGCGTCGGCCTTGTTCATGCCTTCCTTGACGGCCTTCGGGGCGCCGTCCACCAGGTCCTTCGCTTCCTTCAGGCCCAGGCCCGTGATTTCGCGAACGGCCTTGATGACGGAGACCTTCTGCGCGCCGGTTTCCACCAGCTGCACCGTGAACTCGGTCTTCTCTTCGGCGGCAGCCGGGGCGGCGCCACCGCCACCACCGCCAGCCGGAGCGGCCATCGCCGCTGCGGACACGCCGAACTTCTCTTCAATGGCCTTCACCAGGTCATTGAGTTCCATGACGGTCATGCTGTCCAGCGCCGTCAGAAATGCGTTTTTGTCGAATGCCATTTTGATCTTTCCTGAATAAGTTGGTGTCGAGCAGGGTTGCTGTCAGGCAGCCGCGGGTTCCGCGGCGGCTTCGCCAGCCGGCTCTTCTCTTTTCTTCGCCAGAGCGCCCAGCACCACCGCGGTGCGCGAGATGGGCGACATCAGCAAGCCGCAAAGCTGTGCCAGCAGGACCGGCTTCGACGGAATGTTGGCCAGTTGCTTCACGCCGTTGACATCCAGCGCCTTGCCCGCGAACGCGCCCCCGCGAATGACCAGCTTGTCGTTGGTCTTCGCGAAGTCGGCCACCACCTTGGCGGCGGCCACTGCGTCCACGGAGAAGCCGTAGATCAGCGGGCCGGTCATCTGGTCACCGACGACTTCGAACGCGCTGCCTGCAACGGCGCGGCGGGCCAGGGTGTTCTTCAGAACACTCAGGTCCACGCCAGCGCCGCGCGCGGCAACGCGCAGCTTCGTCATGTCGGCGACCGTGATGCCGCGGTATTCCGCCATCACCAGCGTTTGAGCCTTGGCGGCGAGGGCGGTCACTTCACTGACGACCGCTTCTTTCTCACTGCGATTCAAACTCAAGGTCTACTCCTTCAAAAAGCGCTTCGGGCCGGGGCCCTCGGCGCGCCCTTGTTAAGCGACCAACTGTCTTCGGAAATCTCTCGAAATCTTTCAGTCAGCGGGATCGCCATCTGCGTTGGCTGTCTTGCGATTAAGAGCCTCGAGGCTCGCCAACGGTCTTGGATGGCCCACCGGTTGCCCAGTGGCCCACCACACCGGCCAGCCCTTTCGGACCGGCCAATTCATCAGGCCTGCGCCTGTCCTTGCGCGTTCAGCGTCTGCATGTCGACGCGGACGCCCACGCCCATCGTCGAGGACACCGCCACCTTGCGCAGGTAAACACCCTTGCTGGACGCCGGCTTGGCCTTGGTCAGCGCATCGATCAGCGCCACCAGGTTGCCTTGCAGCTTGTCGGCGTCGAACGAACGGCGGCCGAGCGTGGCGTGGATGATCCCGGCCTTGTCGGCACGGAACTGCACTTGGCCGGCCTTCGCGTTCTTGACCGCGGTGGCGACATCGGGAGTGACAGTGCCGACCTTCGGGTTGGGCATCAGGCCGCGCGGGCCCAGGATCTGGCCCAGCTGGCCCACCACGCGCATCGCGTCGGGAGCGGCGATCACCACGTCGAACGGCATGTCGCCGGCCTTCACGCGGGCGGCCAGGTCGTCCATGCCGACGATGTCGGCGCCGGCGGCCTTGGCTTCTTCAGCCTTGGCGCCCTGCGCGAACACGGCGACGCGCTTGGTCTTGCCGGTGCCGTTGGGCATCACGACGGCGCCACGCACCACCTGGTCGGACTTCTTCGGGTCGATGCCCAGCTGCACGGCCACGTCGATGGACTCATCGAACTTGGCGGTGGCGGCTTCCTTGACGATGCCCAGGGCATCGGCCAGCGGGTACAGCTTGTTGCTGTCGACCTTGCCCTCGAGGGCCTTTTGCTTCTTGGTCAGTGCCATGATTTAGAGGCCCTCCACCGTGATGCCCATGGAACGGGCGGAACCAGCCAGGGTCTTGACCGCGGCGTTGATGTCGGACGCGTTCATGTCCTTCAGCTTGGTCTTGGCGATCTCTTCCAGCTGGGCGCGGGTGATCTTGCCGACCTTGTCCTTCAGCGGGTTCTTGGAGCCCTTGTCCAGCTTGATGGCCTTCTTGATCAGGACGGTCGCGGGCGGCGTCTTGATGATGAAGGTGAAGCTCTTGTCCGCGAACGCGGTGATCACCACCGGCAGCGGCAGACCGGGCTCGACGCCCTGGGTCTGGGCGTTGAACGCCTTGCAGAACTCCATGATGTTCAGGCCGCGCTGGCCCAGCGCGGGACCGATCGGGGGCGAGGGGTTCGCCTTTCCGGCCGGGACTTGCAGCTTCACGAAGCCGACAATCTTCTTTGCCATTTGATTTCCTTGCGGGTGCTGGCGCCTTGCGGCTCCCCGGGGTTTGCAGCTCGTTGGTTCGCGTCGAGCTGATGAACGCGTTAGGTTTTCTCGATCTGGCTGAACTCGAGCTCGACCGGCGTGGCGCGACCGAAGATCGTGACCGACACGCTGACCTTGCTCTTCTCGTAGTTCACGTCCTCGACCGTGCCGTTGAAGTCCGTGAACGGGCCGTCCTTGACGCGCACGTACTCGCCCACCACGAATTCGACCTTGTGGCGGGGCTTCTCGGTACCCTCTTCCATCTGGCCGAGGATCTTCTTGACCTCGTCGTCGGAGATCGGGGCCGGCCGGTTCTTGGCGCCGCCCACGAAGCCGGTCACCTTGTTGGTGTGCTTCACCAGGTGCCACGACTCGTCGTTCATGATCATCTGCACCAGCACATAGCCGGGGTAGAAGCGGCGCTCGGAGCTGCGCTTCTGGCCGTTCTTGATCTCGACCACTTCCTCGGTCGGCACCAGGATCTCGCCGAACATGTCCTGCATGCCCGAGCGGTTGATGCGCTCGCGGATATTGCGCTCCACCGCCTTCTCCATTCCGGAGTAGGCGTGCACCACGTACCAGCGCATGTCCGGGTTCACCGGCTTGGCCGGAGTCTCGGACTGCTGGCCGTCGGCGGCAGTGTTGTCGATCTCGCTCATCACTTCTTCCATCCCAGGATCAGGTCGTAGAACACCCATTCGAGGGTCTTGTCGGTCAGCCACAGGAAGAGCGCCATCACCACGACGAAGCCGAACACGTACAGCGTCATCTGGATGGCCTCCTTGCGGCTGGGCCAGACGACCTTCTTGGTTTCCTTGACGGCGTCACGGCCGAAGCCGATGAATTCCTTGCCCGGCTCGGAGGTGAAGAACACCGCCACGGCGGCGATGAGGCCGACGATCAGCACGCCCCACTGGACCAGCTGCCCCTGCCGCGTCAGCAGGTAGAAGCCGGCAAGCGCCGCGATGACCAGCGCAATGGCTGCGCCCACCTTGGCCTTGTCGGCGCCAGTGGTGACGGTTTCAACTTGGGTCGTTGCCATTTTGCTGGGCGTTTCCTGCTGCAGTCGCGGTGCCGTTGAAGACACCGAAGCCCGTCAGGGACGGGCTTGGGATTTTGAGGTGCCACTCATGTGGCAGGGGCAGTAGGAATCGAACCTACAACCTTCGGTTTTGGAGACCGACGCTCTGCCAATTGAGCTATACCCCTCCGGATCGAATTTCGGGGAACCGATGATTATGACCGATTCCGGGTAACCCGTCGAGGACGGGGCATTTTGCCCCATCCCCTGCCCTAATCAGTGGGGCCCGAGCAGCGCGCTACGCTCTGCTGGTCCGGCCCCAAGCA
>NZ_JBBHGT010000006.1:0-301625 GCF_037572435.1 Ramlibacter sp. PS3R-8 | reverse complement strand
CCCCCCCCCCACCCCGACATCCAATCCACCACCACCCCCACCACCACCACCACCACCTCCACCTCCACCCCCACCTCCACCCGCCCCCAAATACTTGCGCAAATTCGCAAACCCCGCCTCATACACCCCGTGCGCCACCATGTCCCGCATCTCCCGCTCCATCCCCGGCGGCGAATCGAAGCTCGACTCCCAATGCCAGAAGGTGCGGTCGCCATCCGTGACGGGCTTCAACGTCACCGTCGCCACATACCGCCGCAGCGGCACGGTCGCATCGAGGATGCAATACGTGGACTTGTAGTCGGTGTCCGAGAGCGCCAGCAATTGTTCCCGGATGCGGTTGCCGTCCTTCAACGAGAAGCTGCGCACGCAGCCCACCTGCGACGGCGCCTCGCCGTTCTCGATGCGGCTGGCCGCCACCACGTCATGCCACTGGTCGTGGCTGTTGAAGTCGCGCAGCACCGCCCACACGCGCTCGATCGGCGCGTCGATGACCGTGGAGCGGACGACCTTCTGCAGCATCGCGCTAGCGGGAAGCGCGGAAGTGCTTCTTCAGCGCGTCGAAGCCGCCCTGGAACACCTGCCCGCCGATCAGCTCGGACAGCTCGCGCTCGCGCTTCTCGTCGCAGTCGAACTCGGCGCTCCACTCGGCAAAAGTGCGGCCGCCGTCGGTGACCGGCGTGAGCTTGAGCGTGGCCGTGTAGTTGTCCACGCCCATCGGGCTTTCCAGGATCGAATAGGTGCAGCTGTACTCGAAGTCGGACAGCGCCAGCAGCTTCTCGCGGATGCGGCCGCCGTCGCGCGTGTGGAAGTTGCGCACGCACCCCACCTTGTCGGGCGCGTCGCCGTTCTCGATGCGGCTGTCGGCGATGCCCGGATGCCACTGGGGCAGGCCGTTGAAGTCGCGGATGCGCTGCCATACCGCATCCGCGCCCGCATCGAGCACGGTGGAGACGTAAACGCGGACCACGTCAGGCCTTCTTCGTCGGCGGGTCGGCCGCCGGGATGGACGCGATCGGCGGCACGAGCGCGGCGCCGTTCGGAATGCCGGTCGTGCCCGTCACGCCGTTGACCAGCTGGTTGATGCCGCCGCCTTCGATGCCGATCTCGCGCAGCAACTGGTCCACCATCGGCGCCTGCGCCCGGAAGCGCAGCGCGGAGTTCACCAGGCCATCGGAGAAGTTGCTGCCCTGGGCGCCCATCTGCCCGATGCCATGGCCGCCGTTGCCGCCGCCGCCGCCCATGAGCCCGTCGACCTGCAGGATCTTGATGCCCTCGATGCGCTCCATCGGCTTGACGGACTCGCGGATGATGCCTTCGGCCTTGTCCACCACGCGCATCCGCAGGGCCGAAGCGCGCGCTTCCGGCGACAGGATGTTGTGCGCCTCGTTCATCATGCGCAGGCCGTCGGCCTCCACCTCGGAACGCACGCGGATCGCCATCGAGCGGATCTTGTCGGCGCCGGCTTCCGCCTCCGCCTGGATGCGCGTGGCCTCGCCGCGGTCCGCGCTGGCGCGCTTCTCGGCGTCGGCCGCGCTGGTGATGCGCAGCGCATCGCGCTCCGCCGCCTGCGCCGCGGTGATCAGCTCGATGGCCTTGCGCCGCTCGGCCACTTCCACTTCGCGCGTGGTGAAGACTTTTTCTTCCGCCGAGACGGCGATGGCGCGGGCCACGTCGGCCGCTGCCTGGGCCTCGCTCTGGTGCTTGCTCTCCCGGGCCACCGCGATGGCGCGCTGCTGCTCCGCCAGGTCCATCGCCTGGCGCCGCATGATCTCGGCGGCCTGCAGGGCCCTTTCCTTGCCGATGCGCTCTTCCTCCAGCGACTGCTCGCTGCGGATCCGCGCTGCCTCGATCGCCTGCCGGGCCGAGATCTGCACCGTCTCGGCATCCTGCTCGCGCTCGGCGCGCTCGGTGGCGAGTTCGGCGCGTTGCCGGGCCCGCGCCACTTCGACTTCGCGCTGTTGCGTCAGGCGCGCATATTCGCTCTCGCGGTCGATCTCCAGCGACAGCTTCTCGGCTTCCAGGTTCTTGTTGCGGATGGCCACCAGCGTGTCCTGCTCGACGTCGTTGCGCTGCTTCTTGCGATGCTCGATCTGCTCGGTCAGGCGGGTCAAGCCCTCGGCGTCGAAAGCGTTGCTCGGGTTGAAGAACTCCATGCCGGTCTGGTCCAGCTGGGTGAGCGAAGCCGCCTCCAGCTCCAGCCCGTTTTTGGTCAGGTCCTCGGCCACCGTCTCGCGCACGCGCCGCACGTAGGTGCCGCGCTTCTCGTGCAGCTCCTCCATGGTCATCTCCGCCGCTGCCGTGCGAAGCGCGTCGACGAACTTGCCTTCCACCAGTTCCTTCAGCTGCTGCGGCTCCAGCGTCCGCAGGCCCAGCGTCTGGGCCGCGGCGGCCACGGCGCTCGGCTCCGCGGCGACGCGCACGTAGAACTCGGCGACCACGTCGACCCGCATGCGGTCCTTGGTGATGAGCGCCTTGTCGCGGCCGCGCGCCACCTCCAGCCGCAAGGTGTTCATGTTGACGGGGATCACCTCGTGCACGATCGGCAGCACGAAGGCGCCGCCGTCCAGCACGACCCGTTGGCCGCCGAGGCCGGTGCGCACGAACGCGCGCTCCTTGCTGCTGCGCAGGTACAGCCAGTGCAAGAGCCAGACACCGATGGCCACGACGATCCCGGCCACGATGAGGCCCAGGATGAAGGTGCCGAATTGGGCTCCGGTCATGTTGCGTCTCCTTTAGGTATTGCTAGCGAGTGATCTGGACGAAGCGGCGCGCCGTCTCCGTCAGCGCCTTTTCGGCGGGCAGCCGCTCCATCGAGCTGGCGCCGTAGAAACCATGGCAGTCCGGACACTGCGACAGGATCCATTGCGCGTCCTGCGGCTCGGCGATGGGACCGCCATGGCACAGCACCAGGATGTCGGGCCGCACCGACCTGGCGGCGGCCGCCCAGGCGTTGATCGGCGCCACGCAATCCTTCAGCGTGAGCGCCGTGCCGGCGCCGATCGCGCCGCCGGTGGTCAGGCCGAGGTGGCAGACGATGATGTCCGCGCCTGCGCGCGCCATGTCGCGCGCTTCCTGCTCGTTGAAGACGTAGGGCGTGGTCAGCAGTCCCAGCGCATGGGCCCGCGCGATCATCTCCACCTCCAGCCCATAGCCCATCCCGGTCTCTTCCAGGTTGGCGCGGAAGGTGCCATCAATCAGGCCCACGGTGGGGAAGTTCTGCACGCCGGAAAAACCCAGCGCGATCAGCCGCTGCAGGAAATCGTCGGTGATCATGAACGGGTCGGTGCCGTTCACGCCCGCGAGCACCGGCGTGCGCTTGACGACGGGCAGCACTTCGTGGGCCATCTCGCAGACGATCTCGTTGGCGTTGCCGTAGGCCAGCAAGCCGGCCAGCGAGCCGCGGCCCGCCATGCGGTAGCGGCCCGAGTTGTAGATGACGATCAGGTCGACGCCGCCGGCTTCCTCGCACTTGGCGGACAGGCCGGTGCCGGCGCCGCCGCCGACGATGGGCCGTCCCGCCGCCACCTTGGTGCGCAGGTTGTCGAGGATTTCTTCGCGTGCGATGCGTGCCATGCGGGTCCTTAGGCGGTTGCGCTGCGGGCGCGCTGGCGCGGCGCAGCGACGTCGCGCCACGCGGCCACCAGCGCCTGCGCGAACGCGTCGTCGTTGATGTGGTGCGGCAGGCGCAGCAGCTTGCGGTCCGGCCCCGGGCGGAAGCCGGACTCGATGGCCGTGAACAGCGCGCGGTCGGCGGCAGGGTCGTGGAAAGGCTGGCCCGGCTTGTCGATCGCCGACACGCCGCCCTCCGGAATGAGGAAGCGCACCGGCCCCTGCATCGCATTGAGCTTCTTCGCGATGAATTCGCCGATGGCGGTGCACTCCTGCACGGTCGTCCGCATCAGCGTCACGCTGGCGTTGTGGCGATACAGGGTGCGGCCCTTGAAGCGCTCCGGCACCGTGTCCCAGGCGCCGAAGTTCGCCATGTCCAGCGCGCCGCAGGAACCCACGTAAGGCAGGTCATGGCGGGCGAAAACGTCCATGCGCAACGGCCCGGCCGACAACACGCCGCCGACGATTTCGTCGGCCACCTCGGTGGTGGAGACGTCGATCACGCCGGCCAGCAGGTTCGAGTCGGCCAGCTTCTCCATCGACTGGCCGCCCACGCCGGTGGCGTGGAAAACCAGGCAGTCGTAGTCGTCGGCCAGCAGGCGGGTCACGGACTGCACGCACGTCGTGGTGACGCCGAACATCGTCAGGCCGAGCGCAGGCTTGGTGGTCGATTCGGTGACGGCGGCGCCGTGCGCCATCATGCCGGCCAGCGCGTTGGCTGCATTGGCCAGCACCCGCTCGCTGATGCGGTTGATGCCGGACACGTCGGTCACCGAGTACATCATGCAGATGTCGCTCGGGCCGACGTAGGCGCGCGTGTCGCCGGAGGCCATGGTGGAGACCATCACCTTTGGCAGGCCGATCGGCAGCGCGCGCATGGCCTGCGTAGCGAGCGTGGTGCCGCCCGAGCCGCCTGCGCCGAGCACGCCGCCGAGGTCGCGCCGCGACAGCAGGAAGCGCTCGAAGGCCAGCGCCATCGCGGTGACCGCGCTGCCGCGGTCGTTGGTGAACACCGCGGTCTCGCCTTGCGGGTGGGAGCGCGCCACTTCGCGCGGGTGCACGTTGGCCGACGAGGGTTTGCCGGAAGTGGCGAGATCGACTGTCACCACCCGCATGCCACGCTTTTCCAGGCACTGCTTGACGTAATTCAGTTCGCGGCCCTTGGTGTCGAAGGTGCCGGCGACGTAGGCGGCGCGGTGGGCGCTGGCGGCGACGGGAAGGATGAGGACCTTGTTGTCATCCTCCGCCGCCCTCACCCCGGCCCTCTCCCGCGAGCGGGAGAGGGAGTTCTCCGTCTTGCTCCCTCTCCCCTCCGGGGAGAGGGCTGGGGTTAGGGGCGCTGGGGCGAGGGGCAAGCGCGGCACTGCCGACGCGGACCATTGATTCACCCCGGCCACGGACCTCTGCGCCTTCGGCAACGGCGTCGCATCGCTGCCCGCGTGCGCCCTGCGCACCGTGAACACCCGCGTCACCCCCGCATCGGGAGCCGGCACGTCGGCGGGCGCCTCTTCCTCTTCGTCGCTCGACCGCACCCCCAGCAACCGCTCCTGCAGCCCCTTGTCCGCCGCCAGCTCGTGCCCGGCCATCTCGTGCGCGATGCGGCCATTGACCATCACGCCCACGCGATCGGCGACTTCCATCGCCACGCCCAGGTTCTGCTCGATCAGCAGGATGCCGATATGCGTCTCCGCCGCCAGGTCGCGCAGCGCCTGCGCCACCTGCTCGACGATCACCGGCGCCAGGCCCTCGGTGGGCTCGTCCATCACCAGCACCTTGGGTTCCAGCAGCAGCGCCCGGCCGATCGCCAGCATCTGCTGCTCGCCGCCCGACAGCTGCGCGCCGCCGTTGCCCTTGCGCTCGGCCAGCCGCGGGAACATCGTGTAGACGCGCTCCACCTCGCGCTTGTGCGTCGCCACCAGCCGCAACGTCTCGTCCACGGTCAGCGAGGCCCACACGCGGCGGCCTTGCGGTACATACGCGATGCCGCGCCTGGTGATCTCGTTCGGGGTGCGGCCCAGGATCTCCTCGCCGGCCAGCTTGACGCTGCCCGTGGCCGCCACCAGCCCGGTGATGGCGTTGCACAGCGTGGTCTTGCCCATGCCGTTGCGGCCGACCAGGCCGAACACGCCCTCGGCCAGCGTGAAGCTCACGCCCTGCAGCGCATGCGCGCGGCCGTAGTACACGTCCAGGTCGCGCACTTCCAGCAAAGGGCCGCCGGCCTTGGTGTCCTTGCGAGAAAACAGCGCCATCAGTGCTTGCCCCCCATGTAGATCGCCTGCACCTGCGCGTCGTTCTCGATCTCGTGCGGCGTGCCTTCCCGCAGCACGCGGCCGTTGTGCATCACCGTCACGCGCTCGACCACCTTCAGCGCGATGTCCAGGTCGTGCTCGATCAGAACGTAGCTCATGTGCGAGGGCAGCGAGGTGAGCAGCGCCACCAGTTCGCGGCGCTCGGCGGGCGACAGGCCCGCGGCGGGCTCGTCGAACAGGATCAGCCGCGGCGCACCGGCCAGCGCCATGCCGATCTCCAGCTGGCGCTGCTGGCCGTGCGCCAGGTTGGCCACCGGCTCGCCGGCGATGTGCGACAGCCGCGCGCGCTCGAGCAATTCCTCCGTGGCGGCGCGCGAGGCTTCGCCCCAGCCGGCCCGCACGAAGGAGAAGCGGCCGCGGCCCATGCCGCGCACCGCGAGAAAAAGGTTGTCCCGCACCGTCAGTTCGCGGAACAGCAGGGAGGACTGGTAGGTGCGGCGCAATCCCTTGCGGATGCGCTCGTACGGCGGCAGCGCCGTGATGTCCTCGCCGAAGAACCGGATGCTTCCCGCCGTGGGCGGGAAGTCCCCCGTGATCGCGTTGAACAGCGTCGTCTTGCCGGCGCCGTTGGCACCCAGGATCGCGCGCTTTTCGCCCGCGGCCACCACCAGCGACACGTCGTCCACGGCGCGCAGCGCGCCGAAGCTGCGCGTCACGCCCTGCAGCACCAGCGCGTCGTTGGACGCGAGGGCGAGCGGCGCCAATGCGCGCGCGGGTTGCGCACGCCCGGCGGCCGGACGAAGTGTGGTGATGGAGGCCACGGGCGCCCTTGTGCTTAGGGGCAGGCCGGCACGTCGCGCGAGCCGATCTTGAACTGCGCCTGCGGCACGCCCAGCGTCTGGGTGACGTTGTCCACCTTGCTGTGCACCTTGTTGAACAGGTTGCCCTGCGCGTCCTTCACCACTTCGGTCACGAAGGTGGTGCCGATCGCCTGCCGGTTGGAGTCCAGCCGCACGTCGCCGGTGGGCGTCTTCAACACCATCTTCTGCAGCGCGTCGCGGTACTTGGCATGGTTGCCGCCGAGGTCGCCGTTGACCGCAGCCAGGCCGTCCAGCGCTGCCTTGGTGTTCACGTAGTAGACGTACGCGAACAGGGACGGGCTGGGATAGCCGCCGGCCGAGACCGGGAAGTTCTGGTTGTAGGCCGCCACGAACTTCTTCCATTCGGCGCCGTCGTAGGCATCGGCCAGCGGGCCGGCGGACAACGTGCCCACCAGCGAGTCACGCTTCTTGCCGCGGTAGTTCAGCACGTCCTGCGACACGGTGATGGAGCCGCCCAGCAGCGGCTTGTCGCCGCCGGCCGCTTCGTACTGGTTCAGGAAGTTCACCGCGTCGGCGCCGCCCAGCACCAGCAGCAGCGCGTCCACATCCTTGGGGATGCGCGCGATGACCGACGAGTAGTCCTTGCCGCCCAGCGGCACCCAGGCCTTGACCGGCACCTTGCCGCCCGCGCCGCAATACTCCGTCATGAAGCCCTGCACCTGCGAGTACGGGAAGGAATAGTCCTCGGCGATGACCATCACGCGCTTGTAGCCCTTGGCCATGGCCGCCTTGCCCAGGCCCACCATCCACTGTCCGCCCTCGGTGTTGAAGCGGAAGAAGTTGGCGCTGGGGTTCTCCAGCGTGGTCGCCTGCGCGCCCGAGCCGCCGTTGATGAAAGTCACCTGCGGCTGCGTCTTGGAGTAGTCCTTGACGGCAATGCCTTCGCCGCCGGACAGCGGGCCGACCAGGATGTCCACCTTGTCCTGCTCCACCAGCTTGCGCGCGGAGTTCACCGCGACATCGGGCTTGGCGTCGGAGGACGCCTTGATCATCTCGATCTTGCGCCCGGCCACCACGCCGCCGCGCTCCTTGATGGCCAGCTCCGCGCCGCGCATGCCGTCCGCGCCGCCGGCCGCGAACGGGCCTTCCAGCGTGGCGAGCACGCCGAGCTTGAGGGGGGCGCCCTGCGCCCAGGCGCCACCCGTGAAGGTCGCGGCGAATGCGGCCGCCGCCAGGCCGCTCAGCAGGAATCTTTGATGCACGCTTGTCTCCTTGGGAAATGTGCGCTCAGCGCAACGAGGTTGAGACGGACCGACCACCCTGCAGGCGCGCCTTGAGGTGCGCCCACAGGCCGAGCAAGCCGTCGGGGGAAAACAGCACGATGGCGAGGAAGGCCACGCCGATCACGAGGTTGAAGCGCTCGCGGTCGATCACGTCGACGGCGAAGGTCTGGAGCAGCACGAACACGATCGCGCCGAGGAAGGGGCCGATGGGATGGCGCAATCCGCCGAGCACCGCGATCACCAGCACGTTGATCAGCCAGGAGGTGCCGACGGAGCCGGGCGTGATGAGGCCGTTGTACCAAACCAGCAGGATGCCGCCGACCGAGGCGATGAGGCCCGCTACGGCGTAGGCGGCGACGCGATGCGCCGTGACGTTGAAGCCGAGCGCATTCATGCGGCGCGCGTTGTCGCGGATGCCCTGCAGCGCCACGCCGAAGGGTGCGCGGGCGATGTACTTCACCGCGAAGTAGCCCATGAACGCGAACGCCAGCACGAGGAAGTAGAACGGCACCGGCGAGCGCCAGTCGATCTCCAGCACCATCGGCGGATGCACTTTCTGGAACCCCTGGAAGCCGTTGAACACCGTGTAGTTCTGCAGGCACAGGTAATAGAAGGCCACGCCCATGGCCAGCGTGATCATGATGGTGTAGATGCCTTCGGTGCGCACCGACAGCCAGCCGATCAGCACCGAGACCAGGGTTCCCATGGCCAGCGCCGCGACGATCGCCACCGGCCAGGGCCAGCCCAGGCTGATGGCGGTGCTGCTGGTGCCGAGGATCGCGAGCGTGTAGCCGGACACGCCGGCCACCGTCATCTGCGCCAGCGACACCATGCCGCCGTAGCCGGAGAGGAACATCAGCGACAGCGCCACCAGCCCCAGCGCAAGGCTTTGCGCGCCGACCTGGAAGGTGAGGAAGGGCGAGGCGACGAAGGGGAAGACCAGCAGGCCGATGAGGACGACGATGTGGTGGGGAGCGATGGCATCGCGGATGCGCATCCACGTGGGGCGGGTTTGGCCCGGGTCGGTTTGTCGGGGTGCGCCTGCGGGCGCAACCCGACCTACGGCATTGGAATGCGAGTCGAACCCGGCGGCGCCCGCGCCGCTGTTCATGGCTTTCCGCCACCGCGCCGCGCTCATGCCGCCCTCCCCATCAACCCGCGCGGCCGGAAGGCCAGCACGAGCACCAGGATCACGAAGGTGAACACCACGCTGTAGGTCGGCGCGTAGGCCAGCCCGTACGTCTCCGCCAGCCCCAGCACCACCGCACCGAGCGCCGCACCGACCACGCTGCCCATGCCGCCGACGATCACGACGATCAAGGAGGCCAGCAGCAGCCGCGTGTCCTCGCCCGGCACCATCGACAGTTCCACCGCGCCGATGACGCCGCCCAGGCCCGCCAGGCCCGCGCCCAGCGCGAAGGTGACGGCGAACACCAGGTTGACGTTGACGCCGGCCGCGGCCAGCATGCCGCGGTCGTCGACGCCGGCGCGGATCATCATGCCAACGCGGGTGCGATTGAGCAGCAGCCACAGCCCCACGCCGATGGCGATGCCCATGCCGAGCAGGCTGAGGCGATAGGCGGAATAGGCGTTGATGATGGGGATGCCGCGGATCGGCCCCTGCAGCCAGGCCGGGGCTTCCATCTGGTGCACCTGGGCGGTGAAGATCCACATCAACAGGTCCGCCACCACCACCGACAGGCCGATGGTCACCATGGTCTGGCGCAGGTCCTGGTTCTGCATGTGCCGCAGCACCAGCACCTGCAGCAGCAAGCCGGCCAGTGCGGCCGCCGCGAAACCGGCGGCGATGCCGAGGATCCACCAGCCGGTCTTCTCCGCCACGATGAAGCCGATGTAGCCGCCCAGCAGGTACAGCGAGCCGTGCGCCAGGTTCACGTTGCGCATCAGGCCGAACACCAGCGTGAAGCCGCTGGCGACGATGAAGTAGAGCGATGCCAGCGTCAGGCCGTTGAGCATCGTGACGAGGAACAGGCGCGGGTTGTCGAACAGCGCCCAGATGGAGAAGACGAGGATGGGGCCGGCGATGAGGAGCCAGGGCACGAGCCGACGCCAAAGGCCGTCATTCCCGCGGAGGCGGGAACCCAGGGCTCCCGGACCCCGGATTCGGGAGCCCTGGGCCCCCGCCTGCGCGGGGGTGACGACCGCCTGGTTCATGCCGCCCACCTCATCTCCCGCTCCGCTTCCATGTCCGGCGACTTGGCGAACACGCCGTCCTTCATCACCGCCAGGATCCGCTTGGGGTCGCGCAGGATGGCGATGTTGGACAGCGGGTCGCCGTCCACCAGCAGCAGGTCGGCCAGGTAACCTTCCTTGACCTGGCCGAGCTCGTGGCCGCGCATCATGATCTCGCCGCCGTACACGGTGGCGCAACGGATCGCCTCCGCCGGCGTGAAGCCCAGGTACTTGACGAAGAACTCCAGGTCGCGCGCGTTCTGCGTGTGCGGCGTGAAGGCGAAGCCGTAGTCGCCGCCGAACAGGATGCGCACGCCGCGCTTGTGCATGGCGCGCAGCGACGCGATGGCGGCGTCCCACTCGCGCTGGTAGCCCATCTCCACCGCCTTCGCGTTGGTGATGCCGTACGCCTCGGCCTCGTGCAGCATCGCGTAGAGGATGGCGATGCCGGGCGCGACGAAGACGCGGCTCCTGGCCGCCTCCAGCATGTCCAGCGTTTCCTCGTCGGTGTAGCTGGCGTGATAGATCACGTCGATGCCATGGCGCAGCGCCTGCTTGACCGAGGCGGCCGAGCGCGCGTGCGCGGTGCCGCGCTTGCCGCGCACCCGCACTTCGTCCATCGCCGCCGCCACTTCGGCGTCGCTCATCCAGGTGGTTTCAGCGGGCGAGTCGGGCGTGAAGTTGTCGCCTGACAGGTTCAGCTTGATGGAATCCACACCGTACTTCAGGAACATGCGCACGGCCTTGCGCATCTCGTCGGCGCTGTTGACGTTGACGCCGAAGCTGAACTCGGGGAAGGGCAGGTGCGGCAGCGTCTCGTCGCCCAGGCCGCCCGGCACGGTGATCTCCTGGCTGGCGGCCAGGTACCGCGGGCCTGGGATCTGGCCGCTGTTGATGGCGTTGCGGATCACCACGTCGAGACGCGGCTTGGCGCAGGCCGCGCCGACGCAGGAGGTGAAGCCTGCCTCCAGGTAGCGCTTGGCCACCTTGGCGCACCACAGTACGTGCTCTTCCAGCGGCATGGTCTGGATGGCGGACAGCGTGGCGGCATCGTTCCAGGAGAAATGGGTGTGGGCCTCGCACATGCCGGGCATCAGCGTCGCGCCGCCGGCGTCGATCACGGTCGCCGCGCCGCCGCTGGCAGAGCCGCCCGAGCGGCTGACGCGCTTGATGCGGTTGCCCTCCACCAGCACGGTGCCGAGGAAGGGCGAGGCGTTGGTGTTGCCCTCGAGGATGCGGACGTTGGTGAACAGCGTGCTTTCCATCGTCGTCTCCTCAGGCGGCCCAGCGGGTCATTTCGGTGCGCGCATCGCGGCGCAGCGGCGGCGCGCGATGGAACTCGCCGTCCTTCATCACCGCCAGGATGCGGCGCTTGTCCTGCAACACGGCGATGTCCTCCAGCGGGTCGCCGTCCACCAGCAGGATGTCGGCGAGATACCCTTCACGGATCTCGCCGATCTGGCCCTTCATCTTCATGATCGGCGCGCCCCACAAGGTCGCCGACAGCAGCGCCTCCAGGTTCGACATGCCGACCACCTCGACGAAGTTCTCCAGGTCCTTGGCATTGGTGCCGTGCGGGGTCCACGCGAAGCCGTAGTCGCCGCCGGGCAGGATGCGCACGTCGCGCCGCCGCAGCGCCTTCATCGATTCGATGGCGGCTTCGAGCTCGCGGAAGTAGCCCATGCCGCGCGCGACGGCCGGTGTGATGCCGTAGTCGCTGGCGTGGTGGCAGGTGTTGATCAGCCAGGCCAGGCCCGGAGCGATGAAGTGCTCCTTCTTGTGCTCCTCCAGCAGGTCCAGCGCTTCCTCGTCGGCGAAGCTGGCGTGGTAGATCACCTCGATGCCGTGCCGCACGCAGCGCTTGATCGACTTGGTGGAGCGCGCGTGCGCGGCGACGCGCTTGCCCCAGTTCTTGGCTTCGTCAACGCAGGTGGCGATCTCTTCCTCGGTGAACTGCGAGCCTTCGCTGGGGAAACCGGTGATCGATTCGCCGGAGAGGTTGATCTTCACCGAGTCGACGCCGTACTTGGCGAACATGCGCACGCAGCGCCGCATCTCCTCGGCGCCGCTGACGATGGCGCCGAAGGCAAACTCCTGCTGCGGCAGGTGCGGCTGCGTGGTATCGCCCAGTCCGCCGGGCACCGTGATCTCCTGGCTGGCCGCCAGGTAGCGCGGGCCGACGATGCTGCCTTCGTTGATGGCGTTGCGGATCACGACGTCCAGGCGCGGCTTGGCGGTGGCGGCGCCGACGCACGACGTCCAGCCCATGTCGAGATAGACCTTGGCGACTTCGGCGCACCAGAGGATGTGCTCCTCCGGCGGCATGCGCTGGATCGAGTCCAGGGTGGGCTGGTTGTTCCAGGCGAAGTGCGTGTGCGCCTCCACCATGCCCGGCATCAGGAAGGCGCCGGCCGCATCGACCATGGTCACGCCGCCGATGGCGGGAGCGCGCCCACCCATGCCGGACCTGGTGACGCGGGTGATGCGCTTGCCCTGCACCAGCACCTCGCCGCGGAAGGGCGTGTCGCCGGAGCCGTCGAAGATGCGCGCGTTGGTGAACAGCACGTCGGCCATGTCGATGTTTCCTCGGGTTCAGCGCTGGGCGGGCAGGAAATGGCGCAGTTCGCGCACGCATTCCTCGGGGCGCTCGATCGGCGTCCAGTGTCCGCAGCGGTTCAGGATGACGGTGCGCACGCCCTTGGTGCCGGACAGGCGCTCGGCCATGTTGCGCACGGCTTGCGGCGGCGCCACCACGTCCTCGTCGCCGGTCACCAGCAGCACCGGCGCCTCGATGCGCTCCACTGCGGCAGCGGTGCAGGCGGCCAGCGCGTCGCAGCTGCGCGCATAGCCATCGGGGTCCTGCCGCATCAGGCTTTCGCGCACGAAGGCGGCGGCGACCGGCAGGCGCTGGCGCGTGTCGGCGGAGACGGCGGCGTTCACCAGCGCCAGGGCGATGTCGTGCATGCCGCGGGCGCCTTCGCTGCGCGCCTTTTCGCCGCGCGCGCGAATGTTGGCGCGGGCCGTCTCGGGCGGCGCCATCAGCGGGCCGAACACCGCCAGGCTGCGCACCAGGCGCGGCTGGGCGACGGCGAGGTGCTGCGCGACGATCGTGCCCATGGAGTGGCCGAGGATGTGGGCGCGGCTCACATTCAGGCGGGCGCAGATCGCGACAACGGCTTCCACCATCTTCTCGATGGTGAGGGCGCCGCCGGCTGCGCCGGAGCGGCCGCTGCCTGGCAGGTCCGGCCGGATCACGCGGTGGCCGGCCAGCGCCGGCATCAGCGGCGACCAGGTGTTCGAGGTTCCACCCAGCCCGTGCAGGCAGACGACGGTGTCGCCTTCACCTTCGTCTTCGACGACGCACCTGTCGATCACATGGATGGACATCCGGTCTCCTCGATGCCTCTGAACTTCGGGCCTTGCGCGGCGGGCGCTGGTGAGACACCATGCCGATATTGAGACACCTGTCTCAAACGCGCCGGCGCATCTTAGGCACAAGAACGGTGCGTCGGCAACCGCTAAAGTGCTGGCTCGATCTACGGAGTTACCCTTGTCCCGGCCGAAACTGAAGCCTACCGAAGCGCCACCGCCACCCACCAGCGGCGTGCGTGCGTCCACCTTCAAGCTGCTGCTCGACACGGCGATGGACATGATCCAGCAGGACGGCCACGTGCCCTCGATCGCGGAGGTGGCGGTGCGCTCGAAGGTGTCGCGCGCGACCGCGTACCGCTATTTCCCCAGCCGCAGTGCACTGGTCACCAGCGTGGTGGACGCGTCGCTGGGGCCGGTACGACAGGTTTCCGATGACGATCTGGGCGGACGCGAGCGCGTGCACGGTGTCTTCAAGAAAACATTTCCGCGCTTTCGCAAGTTCGAGCCGCAGCTGCGCGCCGCGGTGCAGCTGGCGCTGGAACAGTGGGCACTGCAGCGCGCGGGCTTGCTGGAGGAGGAGCCTTACCGGCGCGGCCACCGCGTGAACATCCTGGCGCATGCGCTCGAGCCGATGAAGAAGCAGCTGTCACCTGCCGTGCGCGAGAGGCTGCATCGCGGCTTGTCGGTGCTATATGGCATCGAGTCGTACGCCATCCTGCGCGACATGTGGAACCTGGGCGACCGCGAGCTGGAGAAGACGGTGATGTGGATGGTGGATGCGTTGATCGATGCGAGTTTGCGGGAGGGGAAGCGGTGACATGTCGGGGTGCGGGAGGAGAAGCGGTGACATGTCGGGGTGCGGGAGGAGAAGCGGTGACATGTCGGGGTGCGCTTCGCGCAACCCGACCTACGGGAGCCGGTCATGGGATCCCGCATTCGTAGGTCGGGTTCGCGAAAGCGACCCCGACACCCCTAGCTGAACGAAACGCCGATCGATCCGAGCGGCCCGAAGTCCGCATGGATCACATCCCCCGCCGCGACGTTCACCGGCCGCGTGAACGAGCCGGCCAGCAGGATGTGCCCCGCCTCCAGCATGATGTCGTGGCGCGCCAGGCGATTCGCAAGCCACACGATCCCCATCGCCGGATGCCCCATGATCGCCGCGGACACGCCGGACTCCTCGATCACGCCGTTCTTCGACAGCGTCGCCGCGCACCAGCGCAAGTCCACGTCCATCGGCCGCACGACGCGGCCGCCGGTGATCATCCCGCCCGCCGCGGCGTTGTCCGCAATCGTGTCGACGATGGCACGCGGCACCTCGGTGCGGTAGTCGATGATCTCCAGCGCCGGCGTCACGTACGCGGTGGCATCGAGCACGTCGTACATCGTCACGCTCTTGCCACCGATGCGCTTGCCCAGCACGAAGGCGAGTTCCACTTCGATGCGCGGGTTCGTGAATTTCGATGCGGGCAGACGTACGCCGTCCGCGTACGCCATGTCGTCCAGCAGAACGCCGTAATCCGGCTCCGTCATCTTCGACGCCATCTGCATCGCACGCGAGGTCAGGCCGATCTTGTGGCCGATGACGCGCGCGCCCGCCTTGACGCGTCGCTCGGCCCACAGCTGCTGCACGGCGTAGGCGTCCTCGATCTCCATGGCCGGCCAGGTCTTGCTGACCTGGGGGATGAGTTTCACCGCGTTGCCCGCTTCGAACAAGGCGTCCGCGGCTTTCTGTCGATCGTCCTGGCTGATCATCGTGGCGGTTCTCCGACATGGGATGTGCGGTCCAGGACCACCAGTGGCGGGCGTGGACCGTCGGTCTTCGCGGTGATCGGCGGCGGCGGCAACGCGGCTTCGCCGGCCGTGACCACGAAGGTGTGCTCCAGCGAATACCAGCGTCCCCGCACCTGCGCATCGGGTGAAGGTTCGTTCTCGTGCAACACGTACTGGCCGATCAACGCCTGCGTCACGCCGAACTGCACGTCGGTTTCCAGGTGCGGATCGTCGCTGGAATACAGCTGCGAGAACTGCGTCTTGAAGCCCGGCTTGTGGACCAGGAAATGGATGTGCGCCGGCCGCATGTTGTGGCGGCCCTGCGCGCGGATCATCGCGCCGACGGGACCGCTGACGGGGATCGGATAACCCGACGGCTTGACGGTGCGAAAGCGGATGCGGCCCTGCGCGTCGGTGGTGAACTTGCCGCGCAGGTTCATGTCGGCCTGCTGCGGGTCCTGGTTCTCGTAATAGCCTTCGCCCGAGGCTTGCCAGACGTCCACTTCCGCATCGACCACCGGCTGGCCGGCGGCGTCTCGCACCCAGGCCGTCACGAACACCGGGTCGCCCGGCGTGGCCGAGCGCACGATCGATCCGCCATCGGGAGTGACCGGCGAGCCCCTGCGCCAGAACGGTCCCATCAGGTTGGCCGTGGTCTCGCCGCCGTCACCGTTGTTCAACAGGCAGACCAATGCCGACACGCCGAGCGAGCCGGCGCCGAGCACCACCTCGTTGTGCGAAGGCGTGGTGAGCTGGCCGGCCTTGGCGACCAGGCCGCAGATCTGCCGGAATTCGGGCTCGGTGAGTTCGGTGTCACGCACGAAGTCGTGCAGGTGTTGCACGGCGGACCGCAGGATGCGTCGCAGGCGCGGGTCGGGCGTGCGGTCGACTTCCGCGAGCACGGCGCGGGTGAGGTCGGCGTGGGTGCGGATGGGCATGGCGAGGTGGCAATATGCCATAGGCGGGAGGGCACGATGCCGGGGTGCGCGATTGCGCAACCCGGCCTACGGGGTCGTAGGCCGGGTTCGCGAAGCGACCCCGACACCACGCCGCTTACTTGCCGATGCAAAACCTGCTGAAGATCACCCCCAGCAAATCATCCGCGCTGAACTCCCCGGTGATCTCGCTCAACGCGTTCTGCGCCAGCCGCAGCTCCTCGGCCAGCAGGTCGAGCACCTGGGCGCCCCGCGCGATGTGCGCGGCTGCCTCCATCAGATGCGCATCGACGCGCCGCAGCGCGTGCAGGTGGCGCTCGCGCGCGATGAACACGCCTTCGGGTGCGGCTTGCCAGCCGGCGACTTCGAGGAGCTTGCGGCGGAGGGTGTCGAGGCCGGCGCCGGTCTTGGCGCTCAGCGTCATTCCCGCGGAGGCAGGAACCCAACTCTCCCTGTTCTTTTGGGCGCCCTGGGTCCCCGCCTCCGCGGGGATGACATCATTCTTGTTCCAGACATCGATCACAGGTACGTCACCCGGCAACTTCGCTGCAATGACCTCGTCCGCTGCGCGATAAGCAGGATCGCCCGCTCGCGTCAGGTCATGCAGGAACACCACCGCATCCGCGCCCTCGATCTGCCCCCAGGCCCGCTCGATGCCGATCTGTTCCACCGTGTCCGCGCCTTCGCGCAGCCCCGCGGTGTCCACCACGTGCAGCGGCACGCCCTCGATCTGGATCGTCTGCCGCACGATGTCGCGCGTGGTGCCGGGGATCGGCGTGACGATCGCCAGCTCGGCGCCGGCCAGCGCATTCAGCAGCGAGCTCTTGCCTGCGTTGGGCTGGCCCGCGATGACCACGTTGATGCCTTCACGCAGCAGCGCGCCCTGGTGTGCACGCTGCATGACGCGCGCGAGGTTCGCTTGCAGGCGCTCCAGCTGCCCCGCCGCATCGGCCTTCTGCAGGAAGTCGATCTCCTCTTCGGGGAAATCGAGCGTCGCTTCCACCAGCATGCGCAGGTGGACCAGCGCATCGCGCAGCGCATGGATCTCGCGCGAGAACTCGCCGGCCAGGGACCGCGTCGCGCTGCGTGCCGCAGCCTCGGTGCTGGCGTCGATCAGGTCGGCGATGGCCTCGGCTTGCGCGAGGTCGAGCTTGCCGTTCAGGAAGGCGCGCTGCGTGAACTCGCCGGGCTCGGCGACGCGCAACGACATCGGCGCCCCCGCCTCGAGGCAACGCGCCAGCAGCAACTGCAGCACCACCGGCCCGCCGTGCGCCTGCAGCTCCAGCACGTCTTCTCCCGTGTACGAGTTGGGCGCGGGGAAGTGGATCGCCAGGCCCTGGTCGATGGGGCTGCCGTCGGCGGCGCGGAAAGGAAGGTACGTTGCTTCGCGCGGCTTCAGCGTGCGGCCGCAGACCGCATCGATGATGGGGTGCACGCTCTTGGCGCTGACGCGCACGATGCCGACCGCCCCGCGACCGGGCGCGGTGGCGATGGCGGCGATCGGTTGGTCGAGGCGGGCGAGCATTTCTTGAATTGTCATTCCCGCGGAGGCGGGAATCCAGGGCTTCCAGAGAAAAAGCGGCCCGCAGGCCGCTTTCATCACCGGGGTTCGGCGCTGCGCGCGCTCACCACCGGCCTACACGACGCCATTGCGGCGCCGTTAACGGAACTTCGGCAGGTTGAATTCCGGCGGCACGCCCATGCGCACGTTGATCACCCACTGCTGCGCGATCGACAGCACGTTGTTGGTGATCCAGTACAGCACCAGGCCGGCGGGGAAGAAGAAGAACATCACGCTGAAGATCAGCGGCATGAACCACATCATCTTGGCCTGCATCGGGTCCGGCGGCACCGGGTTCAGCGCCGTCTGCAGCATGGTGGTGAGCGTCATCACCACCGGCAGGATGTAGTACGGGTCGGGCGTGGAGAGGTCGCGGATCCAGCCGATCCACGGCGCATTGCGCATCTCCACCGACGACAGCAGCACCCAGTACAGCGCGATGAACACGGGGATCTGCACCATGATCGGCAGGCAGCCGCCCAGCGGGTTGACCTTCTCCTCGCGGTAGATGCGCATCATCTCCTGCTGCATCTGCTGCGGGTTGTCCTTGTAGCGCTCCCGCATGGCCATGACCTTGGGGTTGATGGCCTTCATCTTGGCCATGCTCTGGTAACCCTTGGCCTGCAGCCAGTAGAAGGCGACCTTGATCAGCAGCACCAGCGCCATGATCGAGAAGCCCCAGTTGCCGATGAAGCCGTGCAGCTTGTCCAGCAGCCAGTACAGCGGCTTGGCCAGGATGGTGAAGATGCCGTAGTCCTTGACCAGGTCCAGGCCGGGAGCGACGCGCTCGAGCGTCTTTTCTTCCTGCGGGCCGGCGAAGAAGGTGGACGACACCGATTGCGTGGTGCCGGCGGCCACCGGCTGCAGCGTGGCGATCATGCCCGCCGCGTACAGATTGTTGTCGACTTTGCGCACGAAGTTCTCGCGCTTCACGCCGTCGGGCAGGATCCAGGCGGTGGTGAAGTAGTGCTGCACCATCGCCACCCAGCCGGTGGTGGCCTCCTTCTGGAATTCGGCCTTGTTCTTGTCGATGTCGGAGAACTCGACCTTCTGGTACTTCTGCGACTCGCTGTACACCGCCGGGCCCGTGAAGGTGCCGGTGGGATTGGTGATGAACGAGCCGCCCGAGGTGCCGGCGCCGCGCACCATCTGCATATACAGCTGCGGCGTCACCGCGGTGGCGGACGTGTTGGTCACTTCGTGGCGCACGGGCACGGCGTACTCACCGCGCTTGAGGGTGAAGGTCTTGACCAGCTTCACGCCGCCCTGCACGGGCGACTCGAACTTGACCGTCAGCTCGTTGGCGCCGGCCGGCATCGTGCGCTCGCCGCTGAACGTCATCGGCGTCTTGTGATTGGGAAAGTCCCCGCCGACCAGGCCGCTTTGCGCCACATAGACGCGCTGCGCGTTCTGCTCCATCAGCACCAGGGTGCTGGTGGTCTTGTCGGCGGTGGAGTCGGCTGCGTGCTTGAGCAGCTCCATGCCCACGATCGAGCCGCCTTCGGTGTCGAAAGTGACGCGCATCACGTCGCTGGACACGCTGATGGTCTGGCGCGGCGCCGCAGGCGCGGCCGCCGTGACGCCGGGGACGCCGGCAACCGCGGGCGCCGCCGGGCTCGTCGCGCTGGGTAACGGCACGGCGCCGGGGGCGCTACCCGGGGCAGCGGGCGCCTGGGCCGTGGCGGCAGGCTTGCCGGACGGGAAGAAGGTAGCGGACTTGCCGTTGTAGACCTGCCATTGGTCCCACAGCATCACCAGGGAAAAGCCGAAGATCACCCAGAGGATGGTGCGGCGGATGTCGGTCATGGATTTTTCTTTTCAGGAGAGAGGGCGCCCCGGCGCGTGAAGAGCCGGGGTTGGGCGGCGGGCACCGGATCATGCCCGCCTGCGCACCAGGGGTGGCAGCGCGCGATGCGCGCGGCCAGGAGGTAACTGCCCGCCGCCGCGCCGTGCTGCTCGAGCGCCTGCAATGCATAGGCGGAGCAGGTGGGCGTGAAGCGGCAGGCGGAGCCGAGCCAGGGGGAGAGGACCAGGCGGTAGGTTTTGACCAGGCCGATGAGGGCGCGGCGGATCATGGCTGGGGATCCTGCAAGCCCTGGGTCCCCGCCTTCGCGGGGATGACGAGGGAAGGCGCGGGCATGACAAGTCCCGCCGCCCGCTCGAACAGCTGCACCAACTCCCCGCGCACGACCGCCTTCAGCGCCTCGGACCAGGCGCTGGGGAATTGCTTGCGCGCGAAGTCCGCCCGCAACCGCACCACGTGGGCGGCGGCAGGCAGGCGCGGTTCGAACGTAGCGCTCACGGTGTAGATCTGGCGCTTGATCCCGTTGCGGGTGACGGCGCGCTTGGCCCACCGTTTGGGGACCACCGCGCCGATCAGCGCTTGGGCAACAGGTTCGGGAGTGGACGGCGCACGATGCAGCACGAAGTGCGCGGTCCGGGAGACGGTGCCGCCTGCCATCGCTGCCTCGAACTGTGCCCGGGTCTTCAGCCGCTGCACGGTGTGGCAGGCGCAGGCTGCGCTTGCGAAACCGGCGCTCAGGCAGCCAGGCGCTTGCGGCCCTTGGCGCGACGAGCGTTGATCACGGCACGGCCGCCACGGGTCTTCATGCGAACGAGGAAGCCGTGGGTACGCGCGCGGCGCACTTTCGAGGGTTGGTAGGTGCGTTTCATGTTGCTTCTCGGGGAAACCCGGCATTATCCAAGAAATGCGGTACCCCGTCCATCCGGCGGGCTGTCAAGTTCCTTTTGGATGACCGCGTTGGGGGCTCGGCGGCTTGTGTGGATAAGGTGTTTAGCACCTAGAATCCGCCCTCACGCTAAAAATGATAATCCACAGGAGCGCGGGGCGATGAGTGAGGGGCGACACAACAGGCTGGCAGCCGCTGCCAGCCTGGACGGAGCGGGCGACAGCCTATGGCAGGCGTGCGTCGACCAGCTCGCGCAGGAACTGCCCGAACAGCAGTTCGTCACGTGGATCAAGCCGCTGGCGGCCCAGGTCACGGACGATTTCTCCAAGGTCACGCTGTTCGTGGCCAACCGATTCAAGCTCGACTGGGTGCGGGCGCAGTACGCTGGCCGCATCTCGGCGATGCTCGAGAAGATGTATGGGCAAGCCATACAGCTAGAGTTAGCGATCACTCCGCGTGATGCGGGCAACCGATCCTACGCGGCACCGGCCGTGGCCGCCAACGCCCCGATGGCAGAGCCGGTCGAAATCCAGGACGACGCCGCGGCGGCCGCCTTCAAGACCCGCCTGAACACCGCGCTGAGCTTCGACAACCTGGTCGAGGGCACCGCCAACCGGATGGCGCGGGCCGCGGCGATGCACGTGGCCGGCACGCCGGGACAACTTTACAACCCACTATTCATCTACGGCGGAGTGGGCCTGGGGAAAACCCACTTGATGCACGCCGTCGGCAACCGGCTTTTGGCCGACCGCCCCGGCGCCAAGGTTCTCTACATCCACGCCGAGCAATTCGTCTCCGACGTGGTCAAGGCCTACCAGCGCAAGACCTTCGACGAGTTCAAGGACAAGTACCACTCGCTCGACCTGCTCTTGATCGACGACGTCCAGTTCTTCGCCAACAAGGACCGCACGCAAGAGGAGTTCTTCAACGCGTTCGAGGCCCTGCTGGCCAAGAAAAGCCACATCGTCATGACTTCGGACACCTATCCGAAAGGCCTGACGGACATCCACGAGCGCCTGGTGTCCCGCTTCGACTCGGGCCTGACGGTGGCCATCGAGCCGCCCGAGCTGGAGATGCGCGTCGCCATCCTGATCAACAAGTCGCGCGCCGAAGGCACCGAGATGCCCGAGGAAGTGGCCTTCTTCGTGGCCAAGAACGTGCGCTCCAACGTGCGCGAGCTCGAGGGGGCGCTGCGCAAGATCCTGGCGTACTCGCGCTTCAACCAGAAGGAAATCTCCATCCAGCTGGCGCGGGAGGCGCTGCGTGACCTGCTGTCGATCCAGAACCGGCAGATCAGCGTGGAGAACATCCAGAAGACGGTGGCCGACTACTACAAGATCAAGGTCGCCGACATGTACAGCAAGAAGCGCCCGGCCTCGATCGCCAGGCCGCGGCAGATCGCGATGTACCTGGCCAAGGAACTGACGCAGAAGAGCCTGCCCGAGATCGGCGAGCTGTTCGGCGGCCGCGACCACACCACCGTGCTGCATGCCGTGCGCAAGATCTCCGCGGAACGCCAGAACGTGACCGAGCTGAACCAGCAGCTGCATGTGCTGGAGCAGACGTTGAAGGGGTAGGGGCGGCCGGGTGCGGTGTCGGGGTCGCGTTCGCGAACCCGACCTACGAAACCGCAGAAGCCGGCCAAACCCCGGAACGCCCTGACCGTAGGCCGGGTTCGCGAAGCGACCCCGGCATCCCCGGCGTAACTGCTTGTGAAATAAGCGAAAATGGCGGTTTACCGCCCCGGACCACGGCGAAGCATTGAATCAATAAGAGGAAGACATGATTGTCCTGAAGGCAACGCAAGAAAAACTGCTCTCGGTCCTCCAGTCGGTGTCGGGCATCGTCGAGAAGCGCCACACCCTCCCCATCCTCGCCAACGTGTTGTTGCGCAAGACCGGCAACAACGTGCAGTTCACCACCAGCGACCTGGAAATCCAGATCCGCACGATGTCCGACATGGACGGCGACACCGGCAACTTCACCACCACGGTCGGCGCCCGAAAGCTCATCGACATCCTGCGCACCATGCCCGGCGACCAGACGGTCAGCCTGGAGTCCAGCGCCAGCAAGTTGATCCTGAAGGGCGGCAAGAGCAAGTTCACCCTGCAGACGCTGCCGGCCGAAGACTTCCCGCTGGTGCAGGAAGCGCCGTCGTTCGGCCCCAAGTTCAGCGTGCCGCAAAAGACGCTGAAGGACCTGCTGAACCAGGTGTCCTTCGCGATGGCGGTGCACGACATCCGCTACTACCTCAACGGCATCCTGTTCGTGGCCGAGGGCAAGCAGCTCTCCCTGGTGGCCACCGACGGCCACCGCCTGGCTTATGCCTCCGCCATGCTGGACGTCGAAGTGCCGCGGCAAGAGGTGATCCTGCCGCGCAAGACGGTGCTGGAGCTGCAGCGCCTGCTGTCGGATGCCGAGGGCGCCATCGAGATGCAGTTCGCCAACAACCAGGCGAAGTTTGCGTTTGAAGGAATGGAATTCGTCACCAAATTGGTGGAAGGCAAGTTCCCCGACTACAACCGCGTCATCCCCAAGAACCACAAGAACTCGGTGACCCTGGGCCGCGCGCCGCTGCTGGCCAGCCTGCAGCGCACCGCCATCCTGACCAGCGAGAAGTTCAAGGGCGTGCGGCTGAACCTGGAACCCGGCACGCTGCGCGTGGCGAGCAACAACGCCGAGCAGGAAGAGGCGGTGGACGAGCTGGACATCGACTACGGCGGCGACGCCATCGAGATCGGCTTCAACGTCACCTACCTCATCGACGCCCTGGCCAACATGGAACAGGACATGGTGAAGATCGAGCTGGCCGATGCCAACAGCAGCGCGCTGGTGACGATCCCCGAGAACGCGAGCTTCAAGTACGTGGTGATGCCGATGCGCATTTAGCGCACGTGCAACGTCGGGGTCGGCTGCGCCGAACCCGACCTACGAAAGAGGCGGGTATCCCGTAGGTCGGGTTTCGCAACGCGAACCCCGACAACTCCCGCCGCGAATGAATTCGAAAAGCAGGTTATGGCCCAAGACAGTATGACCCCCAGCCCCCTGGACGAGAACGGTGCACCGAAGTTCACCGCCACGGGCGCCCCCGTGCCCAGCGGCGATGCTTACGGCGCCAGCTCGATCCAGATCCTGGAAGGCCTGGAAGCAGTGCGCAAGCGCCCCGGCATGTACATCGGCGACACGTCGGACGGCACCGGCCTGCACCACCTGGTGTTCGAGGTGGTCGACAACTCCATCGACGAGGCGCTGGCCGGGCACTGCGACGACATCGTCGTCACGATCCACACCGACAACTCGATTTCCGTCACCGACAACGGCCGCGGCATCCCCACCGGCATCAAGTGGGACGACAAGCACGACTTCAAGCGCAGCGCCGCCGAGATCGCGCTGACCGAACTGCACGCCGGCGGCAAGTTCAACCAGAACAGCTACAAGGTCTCCGGCGGCTTGCACGGCGTGGGCGTCAGCTGCGTCAACGCCCTGTCCAAGATGCTGCGCCTGACGGTGCGCCGCGAAGGCAAGGTGCACGTGCTGGAGTTCTCGCGCGGCTTCGTGCAGAACCGCATCCTCGAGGAAGGCCAGGCGCCCGACGGCACCACCGTGCAGTTCTCGCCGATGCAGGTGATGGGCGACACCGACAAGCGCGGCACCGAGGTGCACTTCCTGCCGGACAACACCGAGATCTTCAAGGAAAACGCCGACTTCCATTACGAGATCCTGGCCAAGCGCCTGCGCGAACTGAGCTTCCTGAACAACGGCGTGCGCATCCGCCTGCTGGACGAGCGCACCGGCAAGGAAGACGACTTCGCGGGCGCCGGCGGCGTCAAGGGCTTCGTCGAATACGTCAACAAGGGCAAGCAGGTGCTGCACCCCAACGCCTTCACCGCCATCGGCGAGAAGAAAAGCGACCAGCAGACCCTGATCGGCGTCGAAGTGGCGATGCAGTGGAACAGCGGCTACAACGAGCAGGTGCTCTGCTTCACCAACAACATCCCGCAGCGCGACGGCGGCACCCACCTCACGGGCCTGCGCGCCGCGATGACGCGCGTCATCAACAAGTACATCGACGACAACGAGCTGGCCAAGAAGGCCAAGGTGGAGATCTCGGGCGAGGACATGCGCGAGGGTCTGACCTGCATCCTGAGCGTGAAGGTGCCCGAGCCCAAGTTCTCCAGCCAGACCAAGGACAAGCTGGTGTCCAGCGAGGTGCGCGGCCCGGTCGAAGACGTGGTGGCCAACAAGCTCAACGACTTCCTGCAGGAGCGGCCCAACGACGCCAAGATCATCGTCGGCAAGATCATCGAGGCCGCGCGTGCCCGCGAAGCCGCACGCAAGGCCCGCGAGATGACGCGCCGCAAGGGCGTGCTGGACGGCATGGGCCTGCCCGGCAAGCTGGCGGACTGCCAGGAAAAGGATCCCGCGCTGTGCGAGATCTACATCGTGGAGGGCGACTCCGCCGGCGGCAGCGCCAAGCAGGGCCGCGACCGGAAGTTCCAGGCCATCCTGCCGCTGCGCGGCAAGATCCTGAACGTGGAGAAGGCGCGCTACGAGAAGCTGTTGACCAGCAATGAGATCGTCACGTTGATCACCGCGCTGGGCACCGGCATCGGCAAGGCCGTGGTGGAAAGCGGCAAGAGCGGCGTCGACGACTTCGACGTGGCCAAGCTGCGCTACCACCGCATCATCATCATGACGGACGCCGACGTCGACGGCGCCCACATCCGCACCCTGCTGCTCACCTTCTTCTATCGCCAGATGCCCGAGCTGGTGGAGCGCGGCCACATCTACATCGCGCAGCCGCCGTTGTACAAGGTGAAGGCCGGCAAGGAGGAGCTGTACTTGAAGGACGGCAGCGAGCTGGACACCTTCCTGCTGCGCGTTGCCTTGAACGGCGCCAAGGTCGAAACCGGCGGCACGACGCCGACCACCATCACGGGCGAGACGCTGGGCGAGCTGGCGCGCAAGCACCAGGTGGCCGAGAACGTGATCCGACGCCTCTCCGGCTTCATGGACGGCGAGGCGCTGCGCGCGGTGGCCGATGGCGTGGTGCTGAACCTGGACACCGTGCCGGACGCCGAGGCCAGCGCCGTCGCGCTGCAGGCCAAGCTGCACGAGATCGACCGCCTCACCAACGCGGCGCCCGCCGAAGTGGCGGGCGAATTCGACGTGCGCACCGACAAGCCGATCCTGCGGATCTCGCGCCGGCATCACGGCAACATCAAGTCGTCCGTGATCACGCAGGACTTCGTGCATGGCGCCGACTATGCGGCGCTGGCCGAGGCGGCGAACACCTTCCGCGGCCTGCTGGGCGAAGGTGCCCGCGTCGTGCGCGGCGAGGGCGAGCGCGCCAAGGAGGAGAAGGTCGGCGACTTCCGCCAGGCGATGCATTGGCTCATCGCCGAGGGCGAGCGCGCCACTTCACGTCAACGGTACAAGGGTCTCGGCGAGATGAACCCGCAGCAGCTGTGGGAAACCACGATGGATCCGACGGTGCGTCGCCTGCTGCGCGTGCAGATCGACGACGCGATCGAGGCCGATCGCGTGTTCACGATGCTGATGGGGGATGAGGTGGAGCCGCGCCGCGACTTCATCGAGAGCAACGCGCTGCGGGCTGCGAACATCGACGTCTAGGCGCATTGGCCAGCCGCCGCGGCCGCATTCCTCCCTCTCCCCCTGGGAGAGGGCCGGGGTGAGGGCAGAGCGGCACCCCGTCCAGCAGGTAGCGTGACTGCTACTGCTTGTCCTTCCCGTCGCCCACCGTGGCCGTCTTCACCTCTTTGGCCTTGGCGGAAATGTCCTTGCCAACCTGCACGGCCGCGTCCTTGACCTGGACCGCAGCCTTCTTGGTTTCGTGACCGACGGTCTTCGCCGCGCCCTTGACCTTCTCGGTCACGCTGGGTTCCTGGCTGGAAGACGTGGCCTGCTGCTGTTGCGCCAGGGCGTTGCCGCCCACGAATGCGAGGGCGCAGCCGAGAGCGATGAGAGTGCGATGCATGAGAGTGCTCCTGAATTAGTGCTTATCTCTATCTGATCGTGACGCCGTCACGTGCTGTGTCGGACACGGCCGGGTTCGGTCGTCAGGCCGCTCTTGGGCGCACCCTGCCGAGCCAGCCCCGGCATACGATGGGCTTCCGGTGGCTCTGGGCTGCCTCACTTCGAAAGATCGCCATGGGCTTTTTCAGCAAGATCCTCAGCAAACTCGGCATGGACGCGGGCAACAGCAAGGTGGAGGACATGTTGAATGCCGGCATGCCTGCACGCGGCCCCAACACCTCGGTTGCGGGCGCCGGCCCGGCTCCCACCGCGGCACCGGCAGCCGCCGCGAAAACCGTGGACGTGACCGCGATGCTCGAACAGAAGGCTGCCGCGAATGCGGAGAAACTCAACTGGCGCACGTCGATCGTCGACCTGCTCAAGCTGCTGGACATCGACAGCAGCCTGACGGCCCGCAAGGAACTGGCCACCGAACTCAAGTGCCCGCCGGACCTGATGAACGACTCGGCCAAGATGAACATGTGGCTGCACAAGGCCGTCATGCAGAAGCTGGCTGCGAACGGCGGCAAGGTGCCGGCGGAACTGCTGGACTGATGTCATTCCCGCGAAGGCGGGAACCCAGGGCATTCAAACAGAGGCGCTACTGCGCCTCCTTCTTTTTCGGCTTGACCTTCAACACCGTGCCTTGCCGGGTCTCCACCACGGTCTGCGTCCCGTCGTCCTTCACCATGACGGTCTTGCTGCTGTCCTCTTTCACGGCGACGGTCTTGGCACCGTCCTCCCTCAGCGTCGCGGCCTTGGGAGAGTCCTCCTTCAGCGTCGCAGCCTTCGAAGCATCTTCCTTCGCCGCCTCGGCGTCGGGTGCGGCCTGCTTCGCCGCCGTCTTCCTGGGGCTTTGCGCTTTCGCAAGGGCCACCGCCACCGTCGCCGCCGGCGCCTTGATCACCATCTTCTCTTCTTCCGCCTGCACCACCTCGGCCAACGACTGCGGCCTGCCCACCACGGGCACCCCGCGGTCCTTGCAATAGAACCCGGTCTCCGAGATGGTCATCGAGGTGCCAGGCCCGAACTTGGCCACGACGGTGTCACCGATGGGAAGCGACAGGTCCACCGGCGTGACGGAGGTCTCCTGGATGATGGTCCCGTCGGCCTTGTAGACGCTGTAGCAGGTGGCCTGGGCCGTGCCGGCTGCGAGCAGGGCGGCGGCGATCGCCAGTGGCTTGAAGTTCATGATTCGATCTCCTCGAGTCGGGAGGATCGGCGCAGCACCTACCGGCGTCAACGAATTGGTCGTGCAAACAAGACGTTGGCGCCGGCGCGGTGACGGGCAGTTGCTTGCGGGGGACAGGCGGCGGCAAGGCGCAACTGAATGCAACGCCAACACGAATGCTAGGCGACGACGAACTCCTCCAGCTTCTCCTCGTCCACCGCGACTCCCAGCCCAGGGATCCCTGTCACCTCGAATCCGCCCCGCACCAGCTTCCATTCCGACCGCAGCGCGGCGGGGATGCGGCCGGCCAGGCCCGCCTGGAACTCGCAGGGCAAGTCGAAGCCGGCCGAAGCCGCAAAGTGCAGCGTGGCCGCCTGCATGACGTCGAGTGCTCCGCCCATGTGGGGCGTCACCGCGACGCCGCGCGCGCGAGCCTGATGCAGCATGCGCCGGCCCATCACGAAACCGGTGCGCCCGATGTCGGGTTGCAGCACCTGCACGACGCCGGCTTCCAGCCAGGGTTCGACCTGCAGCGCGGTGCGAAAGTGCTCGCCCAGCGCGATCGGCGCGCCCGGCGCGTCGCGCAGTGCGACGTGGCCAGCCAGGTCCTCGGGCAGCATGGGGCACTCGAGCCATTGCGCCGACAGGTCCCCGAAGGCCCGGCGCGCACGCGTGGCGAGCGCGGGCGTGTCGAAAGTCCAGAGGGCGTCCGCGGCCCACCACGTGAGTGCGGGCACGGCGTCCCGCAACGCCGCGAATTCATCCAGGTCCGCGTCGAGATCGCCGCGCAGGAAGATCTTGACGGCGCCGGTCGCCTGTCCGGCCCATTCGTGCAGGAGCGCAATGCGTTCCTCGCGGGTCGGCGCCCGCGCACCCGACAGATAGCAGGGCAGCACGGCCGGCACCTCGGCCGCGAAAAGCCCGCTCACCGGGCAGCCGGCGCGCCGCGCCAGGGCGTCATGCAGCGCGATGTCCAGCGCCGCGACGGCGTCCTGGTAGTGGCCGGCCAGGTAGCCCCGGCAGCGCTGCGCGTCGTACAGCATGTCGACCATCGCCTCCGGCGAGGCGAAGTCCCGGTCCCGCACCAGCTCCGCCACGAAGCCGTTGGCCAGCGTGCAGATCACTTCGGGCGCGATGGGGCAGGTGGCTTCGCCCCAGCCGACGGTGCCGTCGGCGAGTTGCACGCGCACCAGCGCGGTTTCGACCTCGCGCGCGTACACCGTGCGCCAGGGCGGTGAAAACTGGAAGCGGCCGGCCGGGGCCGCTGCGGCATCGTTCTTCAGGAAGCCGCGCCAGTAGTCCGGGCCCGGCACGCGCACATGCACGCTGCGCAAGTCAAGGATGCGGAACGCCGGGTCGTGCAGGAGGGAAGAGTTGTTCACCAGGACGCCTTCAGCAGCATGAAGATCGCGGCGCACCACATCAGGACGGCGGCCAGCCGGCGAAGGCCGCGCACCTGCACGCGACGCGCCAGCAAGGCGCCGCCGAGGAGGCCGACGCAGAGGGCAGCACTGCTGCCGGCCGCCAGCAGCCAGGGCACGTCGCCGAGGCTGGCGAACGCCAGCGTGGCGCCGAGTGCGATGGGGATCTGCGCGACCTGCGCCAACGCGACCCGGTCCCGCAGCGACATTCCCGCCCACGCCAGCATCGGCATCGCCACCATGGGGCCGGACGTGCCGGTGAGCGCCGAAGCGAAACCGGTTACCAGGCCGCCACCGGCCGCTGCGGGGCCGGCGACTTCGCGCTCTCGGCCCTGCCGCGGCCACTCCAGCCATTCGGCGATGCCCGCCGCCGTGAAACCGAGCGCGATCAGGACCGTGAGCACGCCCTCCACCGTCGCCTGCACCGCGAGCGCGCCCAGCACCGCGCCCGGCGCCGCGGCCAGCAGGAAGCCGCCGCGTCCGCGTGCCGAGCCGGGTTGGCGTCGCCACAGCGCCAGTGAGACGACCCCCGAAGCGAGGAAGGCCACCGCGGCGACCACCACGCCCTGGCGCACCGACGCGCCCTCCAGCAGCATGAGGATGGGCACCATCAGGAAGCCGCCGAGGCCGACGGCGCCGATCAGCGCGCCCACCGCGGCGACCAGGACGATGGTGGCGAGGCTCACTTCGACTGCGGCAGCGCTGCGAGGCCAGCCGACAGGCGCTCGACCATCTGCGTGCCGAACTCGTGCGGCGACACGCAGGGATGGCGCGGATGCACTTCGGCGATGCCGGCACGGCGCGCGAACAAGCGGCGGCCGTAGCAGAGCATGTGTTCGGGGTTCGCCATCAGGAACGTCAGCAGCGGCAGGATGTCCGCGTGCAGGCGGTCGCCCTCGCTCACCGACGCCGCATCGCCGGCAATCTCCAGGTCCCAGCAGCGCGCCAGCACGTCGGTCAGCTCCGGTGCGGGGATGAGGCCCACGCAACCGGCCGCCACGCTGGCCGGCAGCTCCAGGCCGCCGCGGCCGTTGAATACCTTGAAGACGCCCTGCGTGTCCTCGATCAGGCGGCGCACGTACAGGATGGGCCCTTCGCCCTTGAGCAGGCAGACGTTGGGGTGCGCGCGGTGCAGCTCCAGCAGGGCCGACGCGGACAGCACGATGTCGAGGTTGACCGGGTTGTTCTGGATCGCGATGGGCAGGTCCACGCGGTCGGCGACGGCGCCGAACAGGCGCACGAATTCGCGTTCGGGCACGTTGCGGATGGCCGGTGGCTGCAGGATCAACCAGTCGGGACGCAGCGCGGCTGCCGCGCGGGCGAACTCCACCTGGCCGTGCTCGCTGGGCTCGCTCACCGTCACGGCCACAGGCACGCGGCCGGCCACCGTCTCCATCGTCCACTCGACGATCTGCATCTTCTCGCGGATGTCGAGCTTGTTGTATTCGCCCACGATGCCGAGCAGCGCGATGCCGTGCACGCCGCCGGCGATGCAGGCCTCCACCTGGCGCACGAAGGCCGTGCGGTCGAGCGCTCCGCGCTCGTCATAGAAGGTATAGAGCATCGGGTAGATGCCATGGAAATCGGTGCGCAATGAAACTCTCCTGTCAGGGTTCGGGGTCGCCGGGTGGCGAAGGTTCAATCGATGCGGGCGCCGGAGGCCTGCACCACGCGGGCCCAGCGGGCGATCTCGGTGTCCATGAAGGCGCGCAACTGGTCGGCGCCGAGCGGGCGCACGTTCATGCCGGCACCGGTGAGGCGCTCGCGCACGCGCGGCAGCTGCAGCGTGGCCTGCAGCTCGCGCGACAGGCGCGCCACGTGGTCCGGCGGCGTGCCGGCCGGCGCGTAGAGCGCCACCCAGCTGGAGATGGAGAAGTCGGGATAGCCCAGCTCCACCATCGTCGGCACATTGGGCAGCGCGGGCGAGCGCACCTCGGTGGTCACCGCCAGCGCCTTGAGCGCGCCGGATGCGATGTGCTGCTGCACGTTGGGCAGGTTGTCGATGATCATGTGGATCTGGCCGACCAGCAGGTCGCCGGTGAGCTGGGCGTTCTGCTTGTAGGGCACGTGCGTGAGGCGCGTGCCGGTGACCAGCTTGAACAGCTCGCCGCCCAGGTGCTGGCTGGTGCCGTTGCCGATGGAACCGAAGTTCAGCGCGCCGGGCTCTGCCTTGGCCTTCGCCACGAGTTCGGCGACGCTGTTGACGCCCAGCTTGGAACTGACGACCAGCACGTTGGGCACCTCCGCGATCATGCCGATCGGCGTGAAGTCGCGGCGCGGGTCGTAACGCAGGTCCTTGTACAGGCTGACGCTGGTGGCGTGGGTGCTGACGCTGCCCAGCCCGATGGTGTAGCCGTCGGCCGGCTCCTTGGCCGCAACCGCCGTGCCCAGCGTTCCGCCGGCGCCCGGCTTGTTGTCGATCACCAGCGGCTGCGCCAGCGCCTGCCCCATGGGCTCGGCCACCACGCGAGCGGCCAGATCGGCGGTCCCGCCGGCGGCAAAGGGGACGATCACGCGAATCGGCTTGGACGGATACGCCTGCGCTCCCGCGGCTGCGCACCAGCACCAGAGTGCGGCCCCGATGAATCCCACCACTGCGGCGCCGCGGCGCCGCGCAATCCCACGGTTCATGTCGTCTCCTGTTTGTGTGAAAGTTCTGCTGCGGCGCCCGTGTTCAGACGCCGATCTGCCGGCGCATCGCCGACGTGATGTGGTCCTCGAGCAGCCGTGCCGAGCGTTCGCGGTCCCGCGCTTTCAACGCAGCGAGGAACTCCATGTGCTCGGACAGCGCGGCGCTCGCGTACTGTGCGGGGCGGAAGTCGTAAGCCCGGCCGATGAGGCGCTGGCGCTCGCGGTTCTGCCGGTAGATGTCGCTCATGAGCTTGCTGCGCAGGGCGCCCACGATCAGCTGGTGCAGCGCCCAGTCAGCCTGGGCCGCGCGTTCGATCGCCTCGGCGTCCGGGTTGGTGGCGAGCGCGTCCAGGCAGGCCCGCGTCTCACGCTCCAGCCCTTCGAGCGCCGCGAGGTCCGGGTCCTCGATGAAGCGCCGCATGCCCTCCAGCTCGATCATCAGGCGCAGCTGGTAGGCCTCGCGCACGAAGTCCAGGTCGACTTCCATCACCTGGATGCCGCGCTGCGGATGCACGCGCAACAGGCGGTCGCATTCCAGCCGGATCACGGCATCGCGCACGGCGGCGATAGGGCAGTCGAAGCGATCCGACAGCTCCCGCAGCGACAGCATCCGGCTGGCCGCGAAATCCCCACGCAGCAGGGCGGCCTTGATGTCGACGTAAGCGCGTTCACGCGGAGACCGCTCGGGTTCGCTCATGTGCGCATGCTAGCATCACACTGTGCGCACAGCAACCTCCAACATGGAAAAAGAGGCATGAATCAACTCGATCTGGCAGGCCGCATCGCGGTCATCACGGGCGGTGCCCGCGGTATCGGCTATGCGGTGGCGGAACGCATGCTGCGCTCGGGCGCGGGCGTGGCGATCTGGGACCTGGACGCACAGGCGCTGGCGCAGGCCGGCGAGGCCTTGTCGAAGCTGGGCCCGGTGAGCACCCACTCCGTGGAGCTCACCGAAGAAGGCGCGGTACAGCAAGCCGTGGATGACACCCTGGCGCGGCACGGCGGCCGCATCGACATCCTGGTCAACAACGCCGGCATCACCGGCGGCAACGGCACGACTTGGGAGCTGGATCCGCAGACGTGGCGGCGCGTGATCGAGGTCAACCTGGTTGCGCCCTTCCTGACCTGCCGCGCCATCGTGCCGCACATGCTGCGCCAGGGCTACGGGCGCATCGTCAACATCGCCTCGATCGCCGGCAAGGAGGGCAATCCCAACGCATCCCACTACAGCGCGTCGAAAGCGGGACTGATCGGGTTGACCAAGTCGCTGGGCAAGGAGCTGGCCACCAAGGGCGTGATGGTGAATGCCGTCACCCCGGCCGCGGCGAAGACGGCGATCTTCGACTCGATGACCCAGGCCCACATCGACTTCATGCTGTCCAAGATTCCGATGGGCCGGTTCCTGCAGGTCGACGAGGCAGCTTCGTTGATTGGGTGGTTGGCGTCGGAGGATTGTGCGTTCAGCACCGGTGCGGTGTTTGATTTGTCGGGGGGGCGGGCTAGCTACTGAGCCGACGGATAGCGCATCAGCCACGACATCACCTACGCGCGCCGGCCGCGGCGTCGAACTAGGTGTGCAGGAACGACGTGCTCGGGGAGATCGTCGGCTCCAAATGAGTCAGCCGCACTGTGGCGCAGAAGCTGGTTGCGGGAGCGCGCTGGCTGCTGAAGGAGAGGCTGTCTGGGCTGGCCTGAGTCGTCACCGGCCTGATGGCCAAGCGCACATCCCCAGCAGGCACGTCGGCCGCCTGGGAGACCTGTTCGGCGGAGTGCTCGATGGTGGCGGCAACGCTGCTGCGGCCGGCGGCCTCGAGTCTGGGGCGCGACGACGTCCCCATCCTGAATCGTCGGCAGTTAAGTCCAGCCACTTTCTGCCCTCCATTTTGGAACTGCTGTAGTGAGATGCGCGACCCGCCTGCTAACGGCATGCTTCGGCCTCTTTAATGGCTCAATGAAAACAATTCTCGAAGCCTTCTCTCCAGCCGGGACTCGTCGCCCGTTTCGCACTCCCATACCTCGATCACTCGCCACCCGCGGTCTTCAAGAAGCGCACGATTTCTTGCGTCACGCGCAACGTTCGAAGAGAACTTAGCTTCCCAGAACTCCCGGCGGGTTTTTGGTGTCGCGGCAAGTCCGCAGTCATGCCGATGCCAGAAGCAGCCGTGGACAAAGACGACTGTCTTGTACTTCGGAAACACCAGATCAGGTCTTCCTGGAAGGTCTTTCCGGTGGAGTCTGAAACGCAGTCCGAGTCCGTGAGCGAGGGATCTCACCGCCCTCTCGGGGTGCGTGTCCTTGCCGCGGATGCCGCTCATCATGCGGCTACGGGCTTGTGGGCTTACGATATCCACTCGGTTTGCCCTTACGTTGCTCCCTGAGGAAACCCCTGTTTCACGGCCTCAAGTATTTCGTCCTGTCCCAAGCCGGGAAGATTGGCGAAGTCAACTGTGTACCTCAGCGCCACGACGCCTGGGGGCAGCGTGAAATCGTCAGGCAGACGCGGGAACGCTTGGTCTACTTCCAGGATTAGAGAGCCAAACTCCGATTGAAAGCGGATCAGCTCCCCGGTTCGACGCATCTCATCAGACCACCCGAGCTGAACAAGCTTCGCCTGGAAGTCATCAGAAGCGCTTGGATCTCTTCGTAAGGCGTCTGAAATTGCATCAATCCGAGTAGCAACAGTAGCAGGCCCCGCGAGGGACTCCTCCAGGAGCACCGAGATAACGATCAGCTTTCGCCCCACCGGTACCCGTAGCTGATCAACCCTAGAGATCTCATGCTCATGCCTGCGCTTGCGGGTTGTCTTGCATTCCACGTGAATGTGTTCTCCGACGAAGTCATGTCGTTCTTGGAGGGGACCGCTCCAGTTGTACACGGCACGCGTTCCTATTGCGGGAATCATGATGTGCTCCAGCGCGAGAAGTTCCCCATAAAGCCCCACTTGAACGGATTTGTCCATGCCAGGCTGCAACGCCTTCCATGCGCTATGCCAAGCGCGAATCGTGGCGAAGACAAGTTCCCAGGGTCGACGCCCTTGATCGTGCATCCCGTTCAATATCTCGACGCATAGGGCGGAGAAGATGCTCGCATGACACGGCGCGGTGAACAGGTCGAGATAGTCTCCAAGGCCTGTGAGTATGCGATGTCGAACGCGCAGGCCACGAAGATCCGGTGGTCGCTGAGGCGGTGGCGGCCCGTCTACCGGAACCAGAAGATGGAGATCACCACGATGGTCCATGCCGTACATAACGCCGTGCAGAGCTGCATGTGATTCAGCCGGCTCGGTTTCCAAACCGTCGTCGCTCAGCGGTCTTCTGGTGCGCAGCCTCGCCCAGAGCTCCATCGTCGGCCCATCAACCATTGATCAGCCCTTCGTTGACGATCCACTCAGAATCCTCGTCACTGGTGAATGGCAAGCTGAGACCCACCGCAATCACGCAATCAACTTCAGTGACGCCAAGGTGCACGGGATCCAGTGGATAGACAATCAGCAGGCCATGGCTTGCCGGCCGGGCCGCACGCATGGCTTCCGCGTCGTATGCTCCTCCCTCACGACGGTACGCGCCAGGGCCACCGGACAGATCTACCCCTTCATGGCGCGGGTCAAGAAGTGTGCCGATGGATTCGCTGCTTGTCCTTGTCCGTTCGACCAGCCCTATCTGCTTGGCGCCAAGTGGAACCGATGTGCGACCCTCAGGACTGGCAATAAAGACTGTCCAGTCGGTAAGTTCCTCGGCTCCGTTTCTTTCAGAAATCCAGCTTGCCAGGGCTCGCGGTCGGAGGGCGACGATGTCCTCGTGCACTTCATATGCGCGGAGAAAGTCCACAACAGTCTTGGCGCGGACGTCATGTGCGATATATCCGCCGTGCGCTTGGCGCTCGGGTGTCAACTCCCGCATCAAGCGAGCCGCAAGATCACGGTTGCTCTTAAGTTTCTCTGTCTCGTTCAGTGGTAGCAGGACGGTCTGAGGGTGCTCCCCTGACCAAGTATTCTGCTCCAGCTTGGCCATGGAAGACTTGTTGCGAGCAGTGAGCATGAGCTCGCTATGCGCCCGTAGACGGATGGCCATTTCAGTAGGGCTTCGACCTGCGCGATCCAGCGCCTGTATGGAATCCCGCATGGCCTGCTCGACGAGCGCAAGCTCGCCGAACCACCGAGCCACGGTATCCGTGGTCCAAATTCGAATGAGGTCTTCATAGCCTTGCCGAAATCCATACCATCTCGCCATTTGAAGTAGCGTGTCTGCCATGGCTGCGGTCCGCAGGAAGTAGCTGACTGTCAGTCCTTCCAACGTCAACCCGCGCGAAAGCCGGTTTCCGCCGATTGCAATCAAGTGGCGGCCGGCCTTTGCTTCATATTCGAGTTCCTCACCTGTGTCACTGTTCAGAACGAGGATTTCGACGCTGTTCATTACCTTTAGCGCAGCCTCTACCACCTCTTGATCCCCAGCGGGCGGAACCACACCGTTCTTCAACTTCTTCCACGTCTCAAGAAGGAGGGGGCGCAGGTCCTGACTCTGCGCTTGCGCAGCTCTCCAGAAAGAGAGCTGTTCGTTCGCCTGTTCCGCAACGCGCGCCTGATCCTGCTTCCTCGCCGATACGTGCACTAGCATCGTATGGGCCTTGAGCGTGACTTCCCGAAGGGTCCTGACGCCGCCTGCTACGCAGAAGGCCAGAATGGCTTCAGTGAGCGACGCAGGTAGTCCCCAGGGCTGAGGTGACAACGAAATTTCCGCAGACTTGCGGCGACGCGTGGTTCGCAGTGCGGTGGCATCACTTTCCGGCACCAACTGCAAAACCTGCCTACCCTGTGCGCCGACGCCGAAGAGCTCTTCAGTGCCGGTGTAGCCCGCAGGACGCGGAAGCTGAATCACAAAGTCCTTCGGAAACAGATCTTCGCCCACGATTCGATCAAATCCCGTTGGGTCTATGAGAATGTTCGCGAACGGCGTTGCCGTGTATGCAACGTAGGCCGCCATGGGAGCGCGACGAAGGATCTGACGAATCAGCGCGTTAGTAATCGAGGGGGACGATTCAGGATCCTGGTCTTCCTCTTCATCAGGATCGAACTCGCGATTGCCCCTTGTGTTGATGGAAGCCTGATCCGCCTCGTCGTCAATAAGCAGAATCGGCTTGTTCACGAGAAAGCGCGCAGCCGAATCCAGCCATTCATCCAGTTTTCGCAAAATCGTGGTGTGCTTCTTTGCCACGATGAGGAAGGGTGACGGACTCTGCAGACTGCGTTCATCGATCTTTCGGAAATCCTCCCCTGGACGCGTGAGGGCGATCCAGTCGTGTCCGATCTCTGCTGGGCCTACCCCACCTGGCTGGTGCCCCGTGAGCTCCCGCTCCAGCCTGTTCTGTGTCTGCGTCCGAAGTGATTCGTGAATGCCGGAAAGAACAATCACGATTCTGTAGCCGGCATCAGCCGCCCGTGCAGCAAGGGCTGTGTAGTTAGCGGTTTTTCCGCTCTGTACATACCCAACAACCAAGCCCCTGGCCTGGAATTTCCTGGAAGGACCAGGATCGGGAAGTCTGCCAAGAATCCGAAGCGAAGCCGCAGCCACAGAGTCGACCTGCTGCTCTTGCCACTTTCCGCTGGCCCGCAGCATCCGCTCGTGGCGTGCCCAGTGATACCAGTCGCTGCCGTTTAACCGATCGGTCCAGGAGCCTCCGCTCGGCTCAGTCTTCAAAACATGAACGAGACTCACTTTGGCGCCGTCGTTGATACAAGGAGCTTCTGCGCACCAGCTTGATCTAGCCTAGTTAGGAATTCGGCCAGTGCCTTGAGTCTGACGGCATCCGTCGCTATCGAAGCGAGCAGGTTGCACAACTCAACTTGGGTGCCGCTGACTTGAATTTCCTGCTTGCCCGTCATTCCCTTCATCAGCTTCCACGCGAACGCGTCAGTTTTGACCAACCGCACCACCGGAAGGTCCGAAGTGGCGCTTGTAGTCGTAGCTCGTTCGTTCGCAGCTGGGGTGCTTGTTTTCGCAGTTGTTGCCAACTTCGTGAGTGCAGAAGTCGCCGAAGATCCTGAAGCACGGCCTGAACTCAGGACTCGGCTGGACGAAACGTATTTCTTCTTGCTGTCATTTCGAGCGTCGACCGCAAGCCGCTTTATCTCTGCTTGCAGCTGTTGCGAAAGCGTAACCATCCGCTTGCTGATGTTCACATCGAACTGGTCGTCCAGAGTGCTGTCGAAATCAACGACTACACGCGCCAATTTTGTTTTCTCGTCACTAGTCGTCCACATCTGGTGCCACCCACCCCACTGGATAAGTCGGCCGTTCCGGTACACATAAAGACCCTGCGACTCATTGCGGCGACCGTACATGCCCAACCGGTCCAGTTCCATTCGGGCAGCGTCCACGTCCGTACCATGGATCGCCTTCACTTCTTGCTCCGACGGCAGAAGAAATGCCTGTACGCGAACGGTTGCGTTCTCGGTGGGTGTTGGAACTCTGACCGATTTCATGTCGTACGCCTTGGTTGCAGAGTGCCCTACTGGATTGTTAGCTTCCACAACGATCCCTTCGACTCGGATGATGACTCTCTTCCGACCGGGAACCTTGCCTTCGATGAACCTGTGAAAAACCAAGCCCAGATGCCTGTGGAGCTCCTGAACCTCTGCGGTGTAGGGGTCAAGACCGCGAAGCGCAGGCGTGCTGCGAGGGGGGCGCATGCTGCGCCACAGCACACACGTGCCGTGCTCGGGAATCTCTGTACGGGCTGCAATCCAGGGATCGAGGTCGCTTCGTTGTGCATCCCACGAATCCATCCGTGCCACGTCCCACGTAAGGTGCGCCGCTGGCTGGCCCATCACCTTGCTGACAACGGTGAAGCAGTCGGTCTGCGACCAGGAGGCCCCCTTTAAGCCGTAGCCGTATTTTCCGAGGTCATCACTTTCATAATCGGTCTCGCTTCCGATACGCATGGCTTCCGCGAGCCGTGCGGCGTCCATCCCCCGTCCGTTGTCCGCGATCGTCATCCATCGCCCATGCCCGGAATCCGGTCTTCCGAACGTAATGCGGATGTCAGTCGCGTCCGCGCTGATCGCGTTATCGACGATATCCGCTACCGCGCTCGGCAGTGTGTGGCCGACGGACGCCAGAATCCGTACCAAACGTCTTGCATTGGGCGGCAACCGTACGCTGCGATCCTCGGCAGCCATGGTCATCGCGGGCTTTGGCTTGGTCACAGGGGACTCCTCTGGCATGAAAAGATCAGGTTTGGATTTCTGTAAAACGGCCAGGGTGCGTCGGCCCTCGTCGCCATGGAGTGCCACCATAGAGCGGCCTGCCAAGCCGTTACTCTCACCATCCGCCAGAATGGCCTTCGTAGCTTGGTTGTCGACTGCGTACACCGCCCAGGCTCCGAGCGCCGGACGTTGTCCCGCATCTACGACCATCGCAAACAGGCAGCCGGGTTCGACAAAGTCGTAGCAGTAATCTTCCGGGCAGTTCCCTTCAAGACGCCAGTTTTTGTGCTGCCGTCTCAAGCGCTGCGCCTTGATCCCCACGCCGTCGTCAACTTGGTAGCGAAGCAATAATGCAATGTCGTCTGTATCCTTGGCAGCTGGAAAGACGCGATCCACCACTTCGCCATCGAAGTTGATCGCACGTTGCTTCGCCCTTTCCTTCCCCCGTCTTCGATATGCGTGAAAGACGCCGAGCTCGTTGTGCCGAAGGAGGCGAAGAATGACAAAGAGCATGCCCGTTTACTGCCGTCGATCTCTGCGTGGGCAGTGGCGCCTAGGCAGCCTTGAGCCAAGTCACGTCGGGGTCGGTGCCTTTTTGCTTCCGAACGACGCCAAGCGCCTGAAGGACATTTTCGGCAATGGCCCGTCCGAGCAGCGGGGGGACTGCATTACCGATCTGCTTGTATGCTGGATTCATGGTCCCGCAAAACGTAAAGCCGTCCGGGAAGGACTGTAGCCGCGCCGCCTCGCGAACCGAAATGGTCCGCGCTTGACGATTGTCATAATGAATGTGGCTGTAGCCGTCTTTGCCAAGATGCGCCATAAGGGTACGCGCGGGCTGATCTCGCCACATCTTTCGCCACTTATTCGGGAACTTACTGGGATCGTACGGGGGAACGATCGACTTCCTCAGTTCCTCATACTTCTTCGTGCCTTCTCGGATTGACTCACCCGTAGACCGCAACTTTTCAAGTTGCTGTTCGAACATTTTCACTGCCCGGGCGTGTGCTTCTGGATACTGGTCGCCAGGCTGTAACCGCGCAAAGAGTGCGTAATCGCGCGGCAAGTACCGAATGACGTGGTCCAAGAGTCCTTCTGCAGGCGCTTCAAAGCCCACCCACTTTTTCATGAGCTCTGCATACCTGGAAGCGGGTCGTGCGAGGTCATACGGCATACGTATGTCAAACCGACGCGCACCCCGACTCAGTTGACGCTTCGCTAGAAGCTCTTGGGCGTTGATCCCTGGCAAATCCCCGATTGCTTCCTCGGCGGTAATTGCAGGCGGCAGGTCAGGCGACGCTACCGGCGGCTCAAGGTACGAGTGGGCACTCGTCAATGCCCTCACCGTTTTAAGCGCGACTGCTCGAGAGCCTTCGTATCCTGGGGGCAGCTTCAGCCAGTGAGTAGGATGAGGAAACGACACGGCTACCCCAGCTTCTGTGCGGTAAGCAATTAGCACCATTCTTTCCCGCATCTGTGGGACACCATAAAACGCCGCGTTCAAGAGCGTGTACTTGCAGGTGTACCCCCTTTTGGCAAGCACCTCGCAAGTCTCTTCTGCAATGTTTCGCCCGCCATGATTAAGCATGTCGGGAACATTTTCCATTACGACCGCAACAGGTTCGAACTGGTCGACGTAGTGCAGATATTCTTGATAGAGTTTCGCTCGTGGATCATGAATGAACGCTTCGGGATGCTCGTCCACTTGCCTTAGTTTGGATCGTCCAACTCTCGCAAAGGCTTGACATGGAGGACCTCCAACGATGATGTCTATGCATTTCTTGACCGGCCCAAGTTTCAGCTTCGTTGCGAGCGCTCGTGGCGAGGTGACGGTGATATCGATTGCCTCGCTATGTTTCGCGTCACCGCCGTGAAAGTTAAGTCCGTGGGACCGTGCAGCGTCCTTGTCGAATTCCACAGCGGCGCTGATGTTGCACCCTGCGAAATGAAATCCTAGCGACAGCCCACCGCAACCTGCGAACAGGTCAAGGACGCGAGCCTTGTGCCCCTGTCTGAGTCGTTCGAGCTTTTCAATAACGTTGTCGTTCATTCCATTCCAGTGTTGGCCGACGCCAGGAACATTGGTCTGGCATCTGTTGGAGCCTGCGTATTGTGAGCGAATGGGTGAAAAATCACCAGGCCCGGGGCTCAGGATCGGAAGCTAGCTGCATGGCCGCGACGCTCCCAGTCTCCAATGACGCGCCGACAGGAAATCAAACTTTCTTCTTCTATCTCTATTACTCCTGCCCAGGAAAGTCGCCCTCGGGCGAAATCGGACCGCACCAGACGATGCGCGCCCGCCATCGCGACGAAACCGCTCTCCCCGAGCCAATCAAGCATGAATCGACCGTCAGCATCAGCGCTCCGCACGTCTTCCGATGGAACGCATCCTCAGGTGCTGGCGGCTATCGACGCGAAACGCGAGGCGCGCTGGCCACCCCGCTCTCGCGAGTCCATGGCCAAGCAATTCCAGTCCTCGATTACTTTTATCCGACAAGCCCGTTTGTCTTTCTTGGCGCCGCTCTCGCCGCTGCTGCGGTGCTGAAGGTCTCCTGGCCTTTGGACCCTGGAAAACTGAGAACGTCGGACCAGCAAAAAAGAAGCCCCGCTTTTGCGGGGCCTCGATCACGCGAAATCACAATTCGGAGACGCTCGTTTGCTTCTCGTGGCGAGCGGGGAGCCCCAATTCCTTACGGAACATGTCACCAATGATCGGATAAATGTCGTTGTGCTTCGCGCCGAAGCGCATCACTTTCGCGGCTGGGTCGAAGGCACCTAAGTCGCGGTTATAGCCTTCGTCGTCAGACGGAAGATACTCCTTGAGGTCCTCCACACCAGCCTGTTGCCGCTCGGCTGAAGAGAACTGGTAATACCGCCACGCCGGGTTAGCGTGTGAGTAGTCAAGGGTAGGAATTCCTTTGAGCAGGCGATCGAGGAGCTCCTCCGAATCGACCGACTTGCGCTTGCTGAATGCGTAATCGAAAGTCAGTTTCGCGAGTGCCTTGAGCACAACGGGTTGGGCCGCGACCGTCTTCATCTTCGCTCCAGGTTTACCGAAGTTGGGGATCGCGTTCACCGCTGTCCAGAAGGCAGTGGCAACATCCTTGCGAGCGTCAACTTCCGCCGGCGTAGCACCGCTGATGTTGGTCTTGTTTAGGAATAGATGGGCGTTAATTGCCACGATGTCCTTGAATGTCAGCTGCCCTGTGTCCTCCTGCCAGTTCACGATGTCCTTCTCCACCGGCTCCATTCCGAGCACATCATCTATCAGCACTTCCTTGATGAAACGGTTGATAGGGTTCGAGCTGTCGAACTGCAGCGCAAGGCTCTTTTCGACCTTCTTGCCAAGGTTGTTCAAGTCATGGAAAAGCTGACGCTCTTGATCGACGTCCAGCCCCAGGTGTGCCTCCACCGTTACAGTGCAAAACCCGCGTGCGACTTCCAGGCACTCAGCCCAGACGGCGAGGTCCTCTTTTGAGATGTCGGGGGTGTCGGTGACGAAGAGGTTGCCCTTCTTCGGATAGCGATGAGACGACTGAATTGCGTTCAGGAACTCAAAGACGAGGTCCATAGCCTTGCGACGGTGTTGGCCATCCACGACCCACAAGATATCGCGCTGGGACAGCATCACTTTGAAGCAGGCGGTTTCCTCTTCCTTCGTGATCATGCGCGAGCCGGGAAGGTTGGCGCCGCGTGGATCACTCGTGCGGATGTTGGCGACGATAGGTTGAAGAGACAGGTACGGTTGTCCTCCCATTCGCTCGAGAACGGAGTTGAGCGCGGGGAACTCAGGCTTCTTCATGATGATGCGGCGCTCGATAGCCGCCGAAACAAGCCCCTTGAGGATGAAACGCGCCAGCTTTGCCGCGTGCGCTTCGTCCAACTTTCGTTGAGCGACTGGTTCGCCATTCGCGCCACGCTCGTTGGCCACAGCAGACATCGAATGGAAGTCGTGCATGGGGATAGAGAACAGAAATGCGCGATTGCCCAGGTTGTGCGCGATGAACACTTTATGTGGCTTCGCCGACGTATCTCCATCTTCGAGCAGGCTGTCGAGCGTTCCAATGGGGGTGGGAAGCGAATCTTGGGCGGGATACATGCAGGCTCCTTCGGTTCCCAGGACGTGCGAAATAGCTATCCAGGGGTTAGAAAAGTATATCCCAGGGGTATTCATATTTGTCGAGAAAGATCGAAAAAATGATCCAGGAATGTTGTTTTGTTTACCCAGGATGGTCTGCATTGCCGCCGGGGCCTTGCGGTCATACCCGACTCCAGCCTTCGCGGTCAGCGTGCTCTTGGGCTAAGAGCCCACGCGGCTGCTCAGCCACGCCACCGCCACACGGGCGCGCAGCCTCAGGTCCGAACTTCGCGGCAACCTGCGCTCTTACGCGAACAGCCGCCCGAACCCCTCCGCCCGGCCATCCCCACCCCCCACCCTCACCACATCCCAAAACCCCGCCGGCGAACTAGCCGTCGCCGGGATCCCCAGTTCGTCTTCGAGCCGCCGAATCGCATCCAACGTCAACAACCCCCCGCACGAGATGAACACACCCTGCGCCGAAGTGTCCTGCGCATAGACTTTCTTCGACAGCGCCACCAGCGCCTCCGTGCTCACCTCGCCCACTTCCTTCACTCCCGTGATCGACATCCCCTCGATCGCCGTCACAGTGAACCCGCTGTGGGTGAGATACGCCACCAACTTCTCGTTCAGTTCGTCGATGTACGACGTCGCCACCGCCACCCGCTGCACGCCCAGCTCTCGCAGCGCTCGCACGATCGCATGGCTCATCGTCGTGCACGGCACGCCCGTCGCTTCCTGCATGGCGCGGCGCAGCGACTCGGTGAACTCCGGGCCGCGGTAGAAGCTGATCGACGTGCCCATCATCGAGATCGCCTCGGCGCCGGCCTGGCGCAGTTCGACGGCGCGGTCGACGATGGTGTCCACCACCGGCGCGAAGCCTTCGGGTGACACGCCGCCGATGCCCAGCCCGCGCGCGATGAAGCGGTACCGGTCGCCGTACAGCATGGCCGCGTCCTGCGGCACCTCGCCATGGGCCGGCGGCACCACCAGGCCGATGCAGGGCTTGCTCGCAGCCATCGTCATTCCGCCGAGATCTTCTGCGCCTTGATGATGGCGGCCCAGCTCGCGGACTCGCGCTGCATCTCCGGCCCCAGCTGCGCGGGCTCCATGTAGGCGGGGATACCGCCCTGCAGCGCAGCGGCCTGCGCCAAGTCGGCGCTGGCCAGCACGGTGCGCGCCGCCTCGTTCAACTTTTCCATGATGGCAGCGGGCGTGCCCACCGGCGCCAGCAGCATCAGGCGCGGCGCCACGTTGAAGCCGGGCATGGCGTCGGCCATGGCGGGCACGTTTTCGCCGCCTGCCAGCGGCGCGGTGTTCATCATGCCGACCGCGCGCAGCTTGCCCGACTTCGCCTGGGCCAGGCCGGCAGCGGCGCTGACCACGCCGATCGGCACCTGGCCGCTGATCACGTCCGGCATGATCTGCGCGGCGCCGCGGTACGGGATGTGCGTGACGAAGCTTCCGCTCTGCGATTTCAGCAGCTCGAAGCCAAGGTGGTGCACGGTGCCCACGCCGGATGTCGCGTACGAGTAGCGGCCTGGGTTCGCCTTGAGCAGCGTGAGCAGCTCCTTGGGCGTCTTCGCGGGCACGTCGTTGTTGGCCACGATCATCAGCGGCGCGATGAAGGTGCCGGCCACCGGCACCAGCGCCTTCAGCGGGTCGATCGGGCTCTTGGCCTGCAGGAAGGGCGCGATCAGCAGGCCGCTTTCCCCCATCAGCAGCGTGTAGCCGTCCGGCGCGGAGCGCGCGACCAGGTCCGCCGCAATCATGCCGGTGGCGCCGGCACGGTTCTCCACCACCACCTGCTGGCCCAGCACCGTCGACAGGCGCTGCGCCAGCATGCGGGACAGTGCGTCGACGCCGCCGCCGGCGGAGTAACCCACCATCAGGCGGATCGGCTTGTTCGGATAGGCCTGCTGCGCGTGCGCGAAGGGCGCCGCGAGGGCGAGCGAGGCGACGGCCACCAGGGCGGCGCGGCGGGAAAGAACTGCTGTCATCTTCTTGTCTCCTGTGTTTCGTCGTTGAACGGTGGGGTTCCGCTTTCGCTCACCTTCCGCCGCTGGCGCGCGCCACCCTACGGGGGTCCTGGTGCAGAGCATCAGGCCTTGCCGACGCCGCGCGATCCCGGCCGCTTGGCCAGTTCGGCGATGCGTTCGCGGTTGGGGCGGAAGCCGAGGCCCGGCACGTCGGGAAGCGCCAGCATGCCCTGGCTCGGCTCCGGCAGGTCGTCGAAGACCTGCTTGCACACTTCCACGGCCACCGAGTGGTACTCCACCAGCGAGCCGTTGGCCAAGCCCGCGTGCAGGTGCATGTTGTGGTGCGGCCAGGCGCCGCCGTTGGCGAACTGGGTGTTGAAGGCCGCAGCCATGCCCGCGATGCGCAGGCATTGCGTGTAGCCGCCGCTGATGCAGGCGTTGGGCTGCACCACGTCCACCGCCTGCGCCACCAACATGTCGCGGAAGCGGCTGGCCAGGCCTTCGTTCTGGCCCGCCGCCAGCGGAATGCGGGTCTTGCCGCGCAGCCTGACCAGGTTGGGGATGTCGTTCTGCGACACCGGCTCTTCGAAGAAGGCGATGCCGAAGTCCTCGATGCGCTGCGCCAGCACCGAGGCGTGGAAGTAGTCGAGGCTGCAGTTCGCGTCGATGAAGATCTGCACGTCGGACCCGACCGCGTTGCGCACCGCCTCGACGCGCTTGACGTCCTCGGCGATCACGTCGGCCAGCGGCCGCGGCTCGTCGCGGCGCTGCAAGGCGTGGTGGCCCACGGTCATCTTCAGGCGCTTGAAGCCGCGCTCCACCCAGGCCTTCGCGGCGGCTGCGAGCTCGTCGCGGTCGAAGAAGGCGAAGCCGAAGGTGGCGTACACCGGCACCTGGCTGCGCGCGCCGCCCATCAGGCGCCACACGGGCTGGCCGAGGATCTGGCCCTTGAGGTCCCACAGCGCCAGGTCGATCGCCGCGATGGCGTGGCTGGCGTAGCCGGACTGGCCGCGCGGCGTCAGCAGCCAGTAGAGCTTGTCCCACACCTGCTCGTGGCGCAACGGGTCCATGCCCACCAGCGCGTGGCTGGCGATGTCGTTGACGATGGAGGCGATCACCTCTTCCTCGGTGATGGCGGTCATGCCGGTGCCGATGCGGCCGTCGTCGAGTTCGACGTCCACCAGGCACAGCGAGAGAGACGTCGATTTGGCGCGGGCGCCGCTGCCCATGGTGACGGGCAGGTTCAGCGGCGTGGCGCGTACGGATGCGATTTTCATGGGCGGAGTCTGCGAGCCAGCCCACCCTACCGCAAGCGGTGCGCGCGAAAGGCGCTTTCGCGGCTGGCGAAATCCGCGTTTACCCGCGAGGTGGCGGGACGGGACGGGACGGTTGGCACCCAAGGCGCCGGTGCTATGCGGCGGCAGGCACAGCACCATGAAATTCCAAACCGGTGCTTTCGAATTTCATGGTGAAGTGCCAGCGGCGGCGCCTGCTGCACCTGCGAAGGCTTCGCCTGCCGTTCTGCCGCCGCTGGTGGTGAAGCATGTCGCGGCGAACGACAGCATCTTCCTGGGTGACGCCTACCTGATCAAGGGGGTGCAGAAAAGACGGGGCGCGGGCGGTGTCGGTTGGTGGTCGATCGGCCGGTGAACCTGGTCGAGACTTGATGTCGGGGTGCGCTTCGCGCAACCCGACCTACGCGGAGAGACCCGCGTATCCATCCCGTGTCGCGCCCCCGTAGGTCGGGTTCGGCGAAGCCGACCCCGACATATCCGGGCCCTCAGCGCTTCCGCCTCGCCGATGGGATCGAGGCCGTGCCCCTGTGGGCGGTGCTCCAGGACGGGTAAGCCGGCGCCAGTTCTGCAGGCGCTCAGCTCGCCGGCGCTTCGCTGCGCAAGGCCTCCACCAGCGTGCGTGCAGCCGCCGGTGCGTCCTCGCCGATGCGCAGTGCGAGGTAGTGCGTGCGCCGTGCCCAGTCCTCGTCCAGCGGCACGGCTTTCAGCGGCAGCTGCTGCAGCTGGGGCACCAGGGCCTCCGACGGCAGCACCGCCACGCCCAGCCCGCCGGCCACCATGCGGCAGGCGGCGTCGAAGCTGCGCATCTGCATGCGCACCTGCAGCGGCTCGCCGATCGCAGCGGCCGCATTGAACAGGCGGGTGGTCACCGCGTTGGTGCCGGCGATCACGATGAAGTTTTCCTTCAGGATCCGCGGCAAGCGGACGCTGGCTTCGTGCGCGAGCGAGTGCCCATTCGGGACGATCAGCGCGAGCTGGTCCTGGAAGAAGGGGAAGAACGTGAGCCCGCGCGAAGGCGTCGCCACGTCGACCACCCCCACGTCGGCGCGGCCCTCCAGCAGCGCGCCCAGGATCTCCGGGCTCATGCGCTCCTCGATGTCGACGTGGATGCGCGGGTGGCTGCGCATGAAGGCCTCCAGCCGCTGCGGCACCACCTGCAGCAGCGCCGAGGCGTTGGCCAGCATGCGCACGTGCCCCGCCAGGCCGAGGCTCCAGTCGCGCAGGTCGGTGACCAGCCGGTCGGCGTCGTCCACCAGTTCACGGCCGCGCTGCACCAGCAGCCGGCCGACCGAAGTGAGCTCAACGCCGCGCGGCGAGCGCTCGAAGATGCGGATGCCCAGCTCGGACTCCAGCGCGGAGATGCGCGCGCTGGCCGCCGCCACGGCGAGCTGCAGGCTGTCGCTGCCGGCGCTGATGGAGCCGCAGTCGGCGACGGCGATGACGACCCTCAGGGTGAGCAGGTCGAGGCGAGGGGGCATGCGGGGATTATCCGGGCCGCCCCTGCGCGACCTGCGTCGCGTGCACGCCCGATGCGAAAATCCCTTCATGCATTTCCACTCCGTGCCCCGCCGCGCGTTCACGCGCCTCGCTGTCGCCTGCAGCCTCGCCTTCACCCTCGCCACCCCGGCCCTCGCCGCCTGGCCCGACAAGCCGATCCGACTGGTCGTTCCGTTCCCGACCGGCCAAGCGACCGACATCTTTGCGCGCGCCCTCGCCGAGCAGCTCGGCAAGAAGCTGGGCCAGCCGGTGATCGTGGACAACAAGGCCGGCGCGGGCAGCAACATCGGCAGCGAGTACGTGGTGCGCGCCGCGCCCGACGGCTACACGCTGCTGGTGGCGGGCAGCGCGATGGCGGTGAACCAGACGCTCTATGCCAAGGTGAACTTCGATCCGGCCCAGGACCTGGTCGGCATCTCGCTCATCGCCAAGGTGCCGCTGGTGTTCCTGGCGACGCCGGCCTCGGGCATCAAGTCGATGAAGGACCTGGCCGCGCAAGCCAAGGCGCGGCCCGGCTCGCTGAACTACGCCAGTGCCGGCATCGGCGGCACGCAGCACCTGTCCGGCGAGTTGTTCAAGTCGATGGCGGGCCTGTACGTCACGCACATCCCCTACCGCGGCAGCGGCCCGGCGCAAGCCGACTTCCTGGGCAACCAGGTGCCGCTGATGGTGGACTCGGTGACCGCGGCGCTGCCGCACATCCAGTCCGGCCGCGCGGTGCCCCTGGCGGTGACGTCGGCGACGCGCTCGGCGCAGTTGCCTGCGGTGCCGACGGTGGCGGAATCGGGCGTGCCCGGCGTCAAAGGCTTCGAGGCCGTGGGCTGGCTCGGCTTGATGGCGCCCAAAGGCACCCCGCCCGACATCGTCGCGCGGCTGCAGAAGGACGTGAACGACATCCTGCGCGGCGACGAGATGGCGCGCTTCATCCGCGAGCGCGGCTCGGAGCCGGCGCCGACCACCGGCCCCGAGTTCGACCGGTTCATCGCCGCGGAGATCCGCAAGTGGGGTCAGGTGGTGAAGATCTCGGGCGCGAAGGCGGAGTAGGTCATGGGCAGCGCCTTGCGCTGCTCACCTCTCTCCCGCCACCACCATCCCCACCACCGCCCCCATCCACCTCCCCACCGCCACCAGCCCGCAGATCGCCAGCACCACCGCCACGAACGCAGCGACCTCATGCCCGCCTGACTTGGCCATCAGGGCCACGGCAACAGCGATGCCCGCGCCGCCCGCCAATGCGATGCCCAGGTCGCCGCGCCACCACGGCATGGGAGCGGCCTCGCGCCCTTCGGACACCGCCTTCGCAAGCATCATCCGCGCGACGAGACCCAGCCACACGCCAGCCGCGAGCGCCAGCATCACCAGCATCGAGAACCGGCTGTACAGCGCTGCATGCAGGCATGCCACGCCGAGAGCGGCGCTGGCGATCGCCCACCAGGATGGTTGGCGCATGTAGAAGGGAAGGTCCGGATCCTGCGGATTGCGCAATGCCTTGATGGGAATGCGATCCAGCCAGGTGGCGACGGCGAAGCCGAGGAAGAGGAAGGTGAGGGCGAGGAAGACTACGGATCGTAGGTTCACGGGCGGCGGCCTTCGGCCGGGTGAGGTCCGGCCTCGTCTGGCATCTTAGGGAAGGCCGGCGCAAAGGGCGACACTTGCGTGGCGCGGGTGCCACGCAGGCAACGCGTCCAGCCTTCCGTCAGGGGCGGCCTTCGCCGCCCGTCCTCACTTCGCCGGCTTCTTGGACGTCTTGCGCGCGGCGTCCAGCGCGGCGGACTTCTGCTCCTGCTTTTCGGCGCGCGACTTGGTGGCCTTGGGCTTCTTGGCTTCCTTGGCGTCCTTGGCGCCCTGCGCTTCTCCAGCGACCTTGGGCTTGTCCTTGGCCACTGCGCGATGCGTCCGCACCAGCTTGTCGAGGGGGCTCGGCCCGGGCAGCAGCCCCTGCGCCCTGCGCTGGGCCCGCTGCTCCTTGAGCTGCTTGCGCTCTTCGGCCAGGGCGGTCTCGGCTTCCGTCAGTGACTTGTCGGCGCCGGCAGATGCCTTGCGGCTCGCCATGGCGCGATGCAGTGCTTTCCCGTTGTCCGAGAGCCTCTTGGTGAATGATGCGGTGCGAATGGGCATGGATGCTCTCCTGTATTGGAAGGCGACTGTAACCTCGACTCGGCTCCGCTTGCCGGGTCGGCGCTGCTCAGCCAGCGACTCGACTCACTGGTGGAGCATCGGCTCCGGCATGGGCATCGGTCCGGTGGGGGGCTGGGGCTGAGGGTTCAGCGGGGGGAGGGGTTCGGGCGGGGGTTGGGTGGCCATGGTCTATCTTGCTCCTGTTAGGTAGTCACGCGCCGCTGCCCCCAACTTCGCGTCGAACGTGACCAGTGGCGCCTGCAGCGCACCAGCCAGCCAAAGGTACGCCGCGTCGCAAGCGGACAAGCCATAGCGGATGGCCAGCGCATATTGCCCTGGCACGTCCGGCCGATGCAGCTCGATGGTGTGTTGCACGTACATGTCCAACGCATTACCGATCATTGCTTGCGGCAAACCGCCTCGACTCTTCTTCACAGCGACGTTGGCTACCTCGCTGTCCAGGAGCGCTGGTGCATGCAGAGACCTGCCCGCCATGCTGCGCAGGGCCTCATCCCGCAAGGGTTCCTGGAACAGCACGGCAACCAGGACGCTGCAGTCCACCACAAGGGGCGGGCGGCCAAGGTAGGGCGGCGGAGGTTCGGCAACGTAGATCGCTCGCTCCGGTGCCTTTGCGATCACCTGCTGTCCCGGTCTTCACGGATGATGTCCACGCCCAGCGGCCCGCGCCGCATGGGCTGCGGATGCTTCGCGCGCAGTTCCGCTGCGACGTCTTCGATGGTCCGTGAGCCCCGTCGCCATCCTTGCAGCTGCGGATGGCGAACTGGCCCGTCAGAGCTGGCTGGCTGGGCGGCCTCGGTGATGATCGCCATCAATTCGCCTTGGAGCGACCGGTGGTTTCTGGCCGCGCGCGCTCGCAGCGCTTCGGCGAGGTCCTCAGGGACGTCTTTGATCGAGAAGTTGGGCATAGGGCCTCCGCGTATCCGGCTCCATTTTGGAGCCGGAATGGAGCTGCGGTCAAGCCCGGGGGGCCCCTCACCCCAGCCCTCCCCGGAGGGGAGAGGGGGCTAAACCTCCTCGATGAGGGCCATGATGTTGCCCTCGCTGTCCTTGAACCACGCCGCCTTGGCGCCGCCCGCCGTGATCGCGCCCTGCGGGCTCTTCTGCCCCGGCAGGTCGTAGTCCTCGAACACCACGCCCTTGGCCTTGAGCTTGACGATCAGGCCGTCGACATCCTCCACCGACCAAAAGGCCTGGCTGGCCTGCGACGTGCCGGCATTCGGCGAGAGGTACAGGAAGCACGCCGTGCCTTTGCCGAACTCGTAGACCACGCCGCCCTCGCGCACTTCCTTCGGCCGCAGTCCGATCTTCGCTTCGTAGAACTGCCGCGCCCGGGCCAGGTCCCTGGCCGGGATGTACGCGTACATGGGAAAGTGCTGCAGCATGTCGGGCCGCGCTAGGCGCTGACGATCATCTGGAAGCCGCCGAAGATCATCCGCTTGCCGTCGAAGGGCATGCTGGCCATGTCGTGGTCCATCTCCGGGTCTTCCATGACTTTCTTCATTCCCGCATCGCGCACGGCCTTCGACGGCCAGGTGATCCAGGAGAAGACGACGGCCTCGTCGTCCTTGCGCTGCACAGCCATGGTGAAGGACGTCAGCTTGCCCTCGGGCACGTCGTCGCCCCAGCATTCGACCACCGTCAGGGCGCCGTGCTTCTTGAAAATGCCGGACGCTTTTTGCGCGAGGGCGCGGTAGGCATCCTTCTTGGCCGTGGGCACGGCGAGGACGAATCCATCTACGTAGTTCATGGGTTGCTCCTTGGGTAGCGCGACGGCAAGCTGCCGCCCCGTGTGACACGACGAAGGAGCATGATAGGAATCGACATCCGCGTGTGTGTCGGGGTGCTCCGGCAACCCGACCTACGGGTAAAGTGCGGTTTTGACTGAACAAAGCTGCGGATCTGTCTGCTTTTACTATCGCCGGCCGGGCGCTATCTTCCAGCGTCCGGTAATGTTCTCCAAGGAGACTCTCATGAGAAAAACCCTCGCCCTGTTCGCCGTCGTCCTGACCCTGGGCATGACGGCCATGTCTTTCGACGCCGAGGCCGCTCGCCGGATGGGCGGCGGCAAGTCCACCGGCATGCAGCGCCAGACCACGACCGCGCCGCCGGCCAACACGCCCGCCGGCGCCACCAATTCGCCGAGCCAGGCCGCGCCCGCAGCCGGCACGGCAGCTGCGGCTGGTGCGCCCGCCGCGGCAGCGGCCAAGCGCAGCTGGATGGGCCCCATCGCCGGTCTCGCAGCCGGCCTGGGCATCGCCGCGCTGATGTCGCACCTGGGCCTGGGTGAGGCCTTCGGCAACATGCTGATGATCGCCTTGCTGGTGATGGCCGCGCTGATGGTGGTCGGGTTCTTCATGCGCAAGCGGGCTGCTGCGCAGGGCGGAGCGATGGCGGGCGCGGGTCATGTCGGCAGCGTCGGCGGGCCGTTCGGCCAGCAGCAACAGCCGAATGCGTATCGCGCCAATGAGCCCGCCATGCAGCCGCGTGGCGGGTCGCTGATCGGGTCGCGCATCGGTGGTGGTGTGGGTGCCTCGGGTGCCGCCCCGGCCGCAGCGGCGGGTGTGGGCTTCATTCCCGCCGACTTCGACGCGGTCGGCTTTGCCAAGAACGCGGAAGACCAGTTCATGGCCCTTCAAGCGGCCAACGACGCCGGCGACCTGGTGCGGCTGCGCGGCTACCTCACGCCGGAGATGTTCGAGGCTGTCAAGGCGGACATCGACGCGCGCGGCGATGCGCCGCAGCAGACGCAGGTGTTCGGCCTGAACGCGCAGGTGCTGGACGTTGTCGAAGAAGGCAACCAGTACATCGTGAGCGTGCGGTTCCAGGGCAGCGTGCGCGATGAGCCGGGCGCGGTGCCGGAAGACCTGAACGAGATCTGGCACCTGACCAAGCCGAAGCAGGGCATGGGCGGGTGGATGATTGCGGGGATCCAGCAGGCGCAGTAGGGGCTGGCTGAGGAGCGCCCCCAGCGCCCCCACCCCGGCCCTCCCCCAGTGGGGGAGGGAGGAAGACAGAAGAGGACGCTGCGGCGTCCTTTTTTGTTTGTTCTAGCGGTGGCCGTGCTTGCCCGGCGACCAGTCGCCTTGCGGCGCGGCCGCGCGCGCCACGGCCAGCGGGATGGCCTCGAGCGGCGTGGCCAGGCTGTCGTTCCAGCGATTGAGGAAACCGAACATCGCCACCACGCCGAGGATCTCGACGATCTGGTTTTCGCTCCAGTGCAGGCGCATGCGGGCGAACACGTCGTCGGTGACTGCATTGGGCTGCGACGCGGCCGCCAGCGCAAAGGCGAGCGCCGCACGCTCCTTCTCGCTGTACAGCGGGCTGGTCTGGTAGTTCCAGACGGCCGTCAGCTTCTCGTCGGTGACGCCGAAGTTGTGCGCACCCAGCAGCGTGTGCGCCTGGCAGTACAGGCAGCCGGCGGCCTTGCTGGCCACGTGGCCGATCAAGCGAAGGAAGCCGAGATCCACCTCGCCCCCGGGATCCATCACGGCGGCATTCAGCTCGGCGAACGCTTTCACGAGCTTGGGCTTGCGCTGCATGGTCAGCACGCTGTTCGGCGTGAAGCCCAATGTGGACAGGAAGAAGTCGAAGTGCGCCTTGAGTTGCGGGCTGGTCTCGGGCGGCAGGGGTTTCAGGCGGGGCATGGTGTCTTTGAAGGTGCGGGATGAAGGGTCAGGCCACGCCTTGCAGCAGTCGCTGCAGCAAGGGATGCTGGATTTTCCGCTCGGCGACGATCAGGTGGAAGTGCTCCACCAGTTCGGGCGCGTCGCCCAGCAGCCGCATGCTCTTGTCCTGCAGCAGTTCGTCGCGCGACCACACGCTGGAGGGAAAGGCGCCCATGCCGCTGCGGCCGAAGGCGGCCAGCAGCGCACTGTCTTCGAACTCGCCCGCGATGCGCGGACGGATGCCATGGCGCTCGAGCCACTGGTCCAGGCGCGGCCGGATGGCCGCATGGGCAGTGGGCAGCAGGAGCGGGATCTCGGCCAGGCAGGCCGGAAAGGGCTGCTTGCACTGCCTGGCCAGCTGCGCCGGCGCGAACCACGACATCGGCGCCTCGCCCAGCTTGTGGCCGTACAGGCGCAGGTTGGGGTTGGGCGGTGCGGGGCGGTCCGACAGCACGGCGTCCAGCCGGTGCAGCGCCAGGTCTGCCAGCAGCCGGTCGAACTCGTCCTCGTGGCAGAGCAGGCGCACGCGCCCATCGTCCACCGCGGGTTGCAGCAGGTGGCGCACCACGAGCTTGGGCAATCCATCGGACATGCCGACCGCCAGGCGCAGGCCCTGGCCGGTCGCCGCTTCGCGCACCGCGTCGGGCAGTTGTTCGCCGAGCTGGAAGATCTGGTCGGCCATGTTCATTGCGGCGACGCCGGCGTCGGTGAGGCTGATGCCGCGTCCGGCCGGCTTGAACAGCGAATGCCCCAGCTCCTGCTCCAGCAGGCGCACCTGCGCGCTGACCGTCTGCACCGCCATGCCCAGGCGGTTGGCGGCGCGGGCGATGCCGCCTTCCTTGGCGACCACCCAGAAGTAGTAGAGGTGGCGGTAGTTCAGGGCAGCGGTCATGTCGGCGCTATTCTGCCTAGCGCATGAAAAACGATTCCAACTCGCTGTTCTCGGCCTTCGGCCCGCTGCTGCCCTTCATGGCGGTGGTGTTCTTCGGCATCCTGGCCACCGCCATGACCCTGCCCGTCATCCCGCGCCACGTGCACGACGCGCTGGGGCAGGGCACGACGATGGTGGGCGTGGTGATGGGCGTGCAGTTCATCTCCGCTTTCTTCAGCCGCATGTGGGCCGGCCACGTGGCGGACGCGCAGGGGCCGCGGCGCGTGGCGGTGATGGGGATGCTGGCCGCGGCCAGTACGGGCATCGTGTACCTGGTGTCGCTGCAGTTCGCGGATCGTCCGCAGCTTGCCTTGGCATTGGTGATCGCGGCGCGGCTGCTCACCGGCATGGCGGAGAGTTTCCTCATCACCGGGCTGCTGGCCTGGTCGATGGCGCGGCTCGGTCCGGCGCACACGGGCAAGGTGCTGGGGTGGGTGGGGGTTGCGATCTTTGCTTCGTTCGGCGCCGCCGCGCCCCTGGGCGTGGCGCTGCACGAGCGGTTCGGGCTCGCCGGGCTGGCCATTGCAGCGATGCTGATTCCGCTGCTGCCCCTGGTGGGCGTGATGCTGATGCACGTGGAAAAGCCCGGCACGCACGAGCGTCCGCGGTTCCTGAGCGTGGTGCGCGACGTGAAGCTGCCGGGCCTGGGGCTGATGCTGTGCTCCAGCGCCTACGCAATGATCACCGTGTTTGCCGTGCTGCTGTTCGTGCAGCGGGGTTGGGGCGGCGGCGCCCTGGCGTTGACGGCGATGGGCGCGGGCTTCATCGTCGCGCGGCTGCTGTTCGGGCACCTGCCGGACCAGGTCGGCGGCGCGCGCGTGACGCTCTATGCGGCGCTGGTCGAGGCCCTGGGGCTGGCAATGATCTGGGCAGCACCCGGGCCGGAGGTGGCGTGGCTCGGTGCGGCGCTCGGAGGTGGCGGCTATGCGCTCGCCTTCCAGGCGCTGGGCGTGGAGGCGGTGCGACGCGCGCCGCCACAAAGCCGCGGCGCGGCGATGGGCGCCTATGTCGCGTTCCAGGACATCGCGATGGCGATGGCGGGGCCGGTGGGCGGCGTGTTCGCGCAGGCGATGGGGTTGGGCAGTGTGTTCCTGGTGGGAGCGGTGTCGGCGGCTGCGGGGATGTGGGTGGCCGTGCGGTTGATGGGGAATGGGAGCCCTGGGTCCCCGCCTTCGCGGGGCTGACGCACTGGTGTCAAGCCCCAAATTGCGCACGTCGCTCGCACGCAACCCCGCCGGAGGCGCCGAAATTTATTTTGCGTCTAACAAGCCTGTGGATGGTTCCGGCACAACCCGACGGTTATCCACACCGAATGGTCCAGCAGCGAAGTTGTTCATTTCTGTAGGACAGTTCCGACGCAGTCCTACACACAGTGGTGCAGGCCACGCAAGTGGCTGATGGGACAAGGGAAAAAGCGCCTTGTCCACAGCGCGGGCCGTCCCTTAGCTACTACTGCTATCTTGAATTAAAGAAATCTAAGAAGACATCCGCGGACAACCGACGTGGGGTCCGAAGGCCGCTTCAAGTCGGTTCGGCGATGGCGCAGAATCCGCCCTTCGCTGGTTGGAGGAGACCGTCATGCTGCTGCTCGTGCTGGGCCTGGTGCTGTTCTTGGGCGTGCATTCCACGCGCATCGTCGCCGACGGCTGGCGCACGTCGACGATCCGGCGCATCGGCGAGAAACCGTGGAAGGGGCTGTACGCGCTGGCGTCGATCGTCGGCTTCGCGCTGATCGTCTATGGCTTCGGCCTGGCGCGGCAGAACCCGGTGGTGCTGTGGCCGCAGCCGCCGGTGGCCACGCGGCACATCGCGGCGTTGCTGACGCTGCTGGCCTTCGTGCTGTTCTTCGCGCCGTACGTGCCGCGCAACCACTTCAAGGCCAGGCTGCGGCACCCGCAATTGATCGGCGTGAAGGTCTGGGCGCTGGCCCACCTGATCGCCAACAATACGCTGGCGGACCTGCTGCTGTTCGGCGGCTTCCTGCTGTGGGCGGTGCTGGCGTTCCGTGCCGCGCGCAAGCGCGATCGGGCGCTGGCGGCGGTGCCTCCGGCGGGGACGGCGATGGGCACGGCCATCACGGTGGCGATCGGTATCGTGGCGTGGGTCGCGTTTGCGTTCTGGGCGCACGCGCGGTGGATCGGGGTGGCGCCGATGGGGGTGAGTGCGTAGGGGAGAGGTGGGGACGCGCGTGCCCCTCACCCCGGCCCTCTCCCCGGAGGGGAGAGGGAGGAAGGCAGGGAGCCTGGATCCCCCCCTTCGCGGGGAGGACGTCACGGACCCGTAGGCCGGGTTCGCGAAGCGACCCCGGCATCCACGCGACCGACTCACATCGCCTTGTAGAAGATGTAATCGGCCTGGTACTGCACGACCTGGCGCGCGCCCAGGTTGTTGCCACCGCAGGCCATCGCCGGCGCCACGCCGCCTTGCGTGGACACGCGCTGGATGTACGTGACGCCGGTCATCGCGCCGTTGCCCATCGCGGGGTTGGCTTTCACCAGTTGCAGCGGGATGCTGCCGGCAGCCGCAGGGGACACGGCCACCTGGGTGGCGGTCAGCTTGGAGCCGTCCGTGTTCTCCCAGGTCGCCGGCGGGCCGTAGTAGCGGCCGATCTGCTTGCCGCTGCGGTCCATCAGGCGCGCATCGGGGCCGACGAAGAACCACTCGTACTCGCTCGCCGCATTGGCCTTGACGCGGCATTCGTACGTGATCGAGCCGACGCCGACCGTTTCCATCGCAACCCGGTTGCCGGCGGGCACTTGCACCGCGGCCGGCAGCATGGCCTGGTCGTAGCTGCGCATGGTGGCCATGGGTTGCATGGCGCAGGCGGCCAGCAGGGCCGTGGCGGTGAGGGTGAGGGCGAGGCGGAGCATGACGGGTCCTTGAGGGAGTGGTTCAGTCAAGGAGTACGCACGGGCTTTGGAAACGGATGTGACGCGCTGGGCCTGCGCCCCCACCCCGGCCCTCCCCCGGAGGGGAGGGAGGAAGACAGGGGAGGGGGAGGAAGACACGCCGCTGTCTGACAGCCATGCCGAGGCGACGTTCACAGAATCGTTCGAACACGAGACGAACCAACCGGGAATGACGAACCAGCTCAAGGAGAATTGGAATGACGCATCGCTACAAGAACCATCCCGAGGACGCACAGACGCCGCAGTCGGGCAAGGTGGCCAACGACAAGAACAAGACGGGGAGTGAGCCGCCGACGCAGAAGAACGAAGGCCGCAGGACGCCGGAGAGCCGGAACGATCGCGAAGACCACATCGGCGGGCAGTCCAACCAGAATCAGCTGCGCACCGGGCGCGCCGGTCAGGGGGACAAGGGCGGCCCTAAGAGCCGCACCGGCAACAAGCCGTGATCAGCGCGCGACCGGCAGCAGCAGGTCGGTGAACTCGAAGCAGCGCGCCAGGCCCAACTGGCAGCCCTGGGGGCGCCAGCGGCCATCCGCCTGCTTGGTGAAGTCCTGCGCGCCGCACAGCATGCGGCGCAGCACGGGGTCGAAGGAGTCCAGGGTATTCGGAGCCAAGCAGGCCTTGACGGTGCTGCCGGTGGCGAACGAGTCGGATGTCATGTGGCGATATTGTGCGCCGCACCAAGCCGCCAATCCAGCAACTTCCTAGAGTTGCACACCTATGCGGCGTGGAAACAACTCCCGCTCGATGCTGGCCAGCATGTTGACCCATCCTTTGCGGGTGGTCTCCTCGAGCATGCGGGCCTGTTCCGAGGCGCCCATCTCATGGGTGAGCACCAGTTCGCTGGCCTGCGGGCCGAGCGGGCTCACCTCGACCGTGACGCGCGTGGGGGACTCGTTGCCGAACGTCAGCACGCTGAATTCGAACACCAGCTTGCGCGGTCGCTCGATGACCAGGTACTTGCCCATGTGGACGACGTCGAAGACGCTCTCGTCCCCTTCGGCAGCGGGACGGCGGTCGGTGACCGTGAAGCCGCCGCCGACTTCCGGCTGGATCTCGCACTGCATGACGTTGCCGGTGCGGGTGCGAAACAGGAAGCGCGAGGCCTGGGCGGGAGTGATCCATGCATCGAACAGGCGCTCGGCAGGGGCGGCATAACGATGGGTGACACGGACGACGACGGCCGGGGAGCTCATCCGTGTATTGGGCGCCTGTCAAGCACCACCTGTCAACTGGTCAGGTGCGTAAAACGTTCGTCGAGGTGGCTTCGCCGACCCGACCTACCAGAAAGTCACACGTTCGCACGCGCAATTGGCAGCGAGTCACACGTTCGGACGCGTAGGTCGGGTTGCCGAAGGCACCCCGACACACATCAACGCGGCGCGTCCGGCAACTCGATCTTCACCTCCAGCACCTCCAGGTTGTCCTGGCGCTCCACGTTCACCTTCAGGTGGCTCGGATCGATCTTCACGTACTTGCTGATCACCGCCACCAGGTCGCGCTGCAGGGCAGGCAGGTAGTCCGGCGAGAAGCCGGGGTTGCGGCCGCTGCGCTCGTGCGCCAGGATGATCTGCAGCCGCTCCTTGGCGACGCTGGCCGTCTTCTTCTTTTCCCCGAGCAGGAAACGCAGGAAGGACATCTCATCTCCTCCCGAACAGGCGCTTCAGGAAGCCGGCCTTCTCGGCGTCGACGAAGCGCAGCGGCCGGTCCTCGCCCAGGAAGCGGGCGACGATGTCCTGGTAAGCCTCGCTGACGTCGGTGCCCTTCAGGTGCACGGCAGGCGTGCCCTGGTTGCTGGCCTGGAGCACCGATTCGCTTTCCGGCACCACGCCGATCAAGGGGATGCGCAGGATGTCCTGGATGTCTTCCAGCGACAACATGTGGCCCTGGTCGACGCGGCTCGGGTTGTAGCGGGTAATGAGAAGGTGTTCCTTGATGGGCTCCTTGCCGTCGATGGCGCGCTTGGTCTTGCTGGCCAGCATGCCGAGGATGCGGTCGGAGTCGCGCACCGAGGAGACCTCGGGGTTGGTCACCACCAGCGCCTCGTCGGCGAAATGCATGGCCATCAGCGCACCGGTTTCGATGCCGGCAGGCGAGTCGCAGACGATGTACTCGAAGCCCATCGCTGCCAGGTCGTTCAGCACCTTCTCGACGCCTTCCTTGCTGAGGGCTTCCTTGTCGCGGGTCTGGCTGGCGGCCAGCACCGACAGTTGCTCGTTGTGCTTGTCCTTGATCAGCGCCTGGTTCAACGTGGCCTCGCCGTGGATCACGTTGACGAAGTCGTAGACCACGCGGCGCTCGCAGCCCATGATCAGGTCCAGGTTGCGCAGGCCGACGTCGAAGTCGATGACCGCGGTCTTGTGTCCGCGCAGGGCCAGGCCGCTGGCGAAGCTGGCGCTGGTGGTGGTCTTGCCGACACCGCCCTTGCCGGAGGTGACGACGATGATCTTGGCCATGGGTGAGTGTTCCTTCAGGTGTTCAGTGCTTCCATCACCAGCTTGTCGTCGACCAGGCGGACCTGCGCGGGCTTGCCGCGCACGCTCCTGGGCAACGCGACTTCGCTGGTGCGGTAGACGCCGGCGATGGAGACCAGTTCGGGCTCCAGGCACAGCGTGAGAATGCGGGCGTCGGCATCGCCGCGCGCGCCGGCGATGGCCTTGCCGCGCAGTGGTGCATAGACGTGGATGTGCCCGTCGGCGATGACTTCCGCACCCGCGTTCACCATCGCCAGCACGACGACGTCGCGGCCGCGCGCGTAGACCTGCTGGCCGGAGCGCAGCGGCTTGTCGATGATGAGCGCGGAGGCGGGTATGGAAGCAACTGCAGGAGGGGCCTTCGGTTGTTCCTCTTCCTCCCTCCCCCTCTGGGGGAGGGTTGGGGTGGGGGCGCTGAGGGCGAGCGCGTCACCGCCGTCAGCCAACCCGGCACTTCGGGCGGCTTCCATCTGTTGAGCACTCCCCCCCTTCACCGCCACCGGCATCACCCGATACCCCCGCAGCATCTCGACCAGTCGCGCGAAATCCACCGGCGCATTGCCCACCGGCGCAAGGTCGATCACCAGGGGATCGTGGTCGAAGAAATCGGGGATGTCGCCGAAGCGGCCCCGAAGTTCCTGCGCGAGCAGGTCCAGGTCGTTCGACTTCAGCAGCAGGGCAACCAGCGGCAGGTTGGCGCTCTTGATCTCGAAGCTGGCAGGTGCGCGTCCTGCGACGGTGACGGTCATCGGTACTGCATGGGAACGCGGGAAGTTTAGCAGTGGCATGTAACGCAGATGTACGGCACACTCCTACGACAGCATGTGCCCCGCGCGTGCGCCGCACCGAACAGCGCAGGACGAGACTTCCTGCAACCGCTCGAAGGAGCCTGACCATGTCCCACCACCACCCCACCTACTGGCTCGGCGTCGCCGCCGTGCTGGGCCTCGCGCTGCTCGCGATGGAAGCCGCGGGCCAGTCTGCCAGCCAACCCAGCCCCAACGCCGGCGCGGTCTTCCAGGGCCGGCCGTTGATGTCAGGTGCGCAAGGCGGCCAGGGGGCGCAGGCCGGGCCTGCGCAAGGCGGCATCGGCCTGCAGGGTTCGGACGGCGCCGCACGCAAGCTGCGCGGCCCCAGCGACGTCCAGGACCAGGCGGGCCCGCTGCCGGCCACCGCATGCCCCGACGCGCCGCGCACGTCAACCGGCGAACAGCCGCTGTGCCTGCCGGATGTCCGCGACGAACGCCTCGATCGCCGCCGCACGGGCCTCGGGCTCGAGCCGGAGAAGCGCTGAGGGATGCACGGTCACCAGCACCTGCATCCCTTCGGGTCAGGCATGCGGAGCGAACACGCGCTCGTAGCAGCCTAGCCAGGCGTCGTCGCTGGCGGCGTGGCCAGGCAGCTGGGCGCGCGGCACGCCAGGCCCATACAGCAGCGCACCACCTTCGCAGCGCACGCTGCGGTCCGGCGTGAAGATCGCCCAGTGCGCCTGCGGGATGCGCTTGGAAAACCAGGGCGCCACCGCCTCCATCACGTGGTGCGCGGGCTCGTAGCTCCCGAGCTGCACCTCGTTGCCCGCGCCGTCGCGCACCAGCCGCATGCGCAGGTTCGCCTTCATCTTGTGGACGTCGCGCCGCACGGCGTGCGCCATGTGCTGCGCCTGCTGCATGTCGGCATCCAACGGCGCGTTGCGCAGTCCCGGCTCGTGCACCAGCCGCCACAGCAAGCGATAGAGAAGCGCGAAGCGCTCGGGGTCGCGATGCAGCACCACGAATTCGCACAGGCGGGTGAAGGACGCCGGGACGATGGCGGTGGCCGCGCGCGCGACGTTGCGGGGCCGGCTCGCCAACGGCGATTGCGGGTCCGTGTATTCAGCCGGGGGCTGCAGTTGCCACTGCACTTCCTCCGGCGGCACTTGATGTGCGAGCAGCTGGCGAGCCTCCGACCGGAACCCGGCGAGGTCGGTCTGTCCCACCAGCGTCGCTTCGGTACAGCTATGCGTCTCCATGTCGGAATTGTGGGTTGGATTGGAATCGGCGGGGCATCGAAGTATGCAATTGCTTCAAGTGGCGGGCACGTGCTTGCGTGTCCTTACCTCAACCTTGAGGTACAGCAAGGCGCCAACTGCCAGCGGGATGAGGTAGAACAGCGCACGGTAGGCCAGCAGTGCGCCGAGCAGTTGGGGCTCGGGGATGCGATGCGACAGCAGCGCAACGAACACGGCCTCGACGACGCCGAGCCCGCCGGGGATGTGCGTGATCACGCCTGCGATGGCAGCCATCAGCAGCACTTGCAGCGCCGTCGCGTAGTCGACCTGGCCTTGCAGCAGGACCCAGGGCACCGCGGCCAGCGTGAGCCAGTGCGCCGAGGAGATGCCGACCTGGCACATCGCCATGCGGATGCTGGGCAGCTCGATCTCCTGGCCCCGCACCGTCCAGCTTCGCCGCGGGGAGAACGCGCACATGCCCAGGTAGACGGCGCAGCATGAGAGCAGGCCGACGCCCAGCAACTGCAGCTCGGCGTTGTCCAGTTCCCAGTGCGGCGGCAGCTGCATCGGGGCGATGGTGAACACCAGCCCGGCCAGCAGGATGTACCCCAGCCAGTTGGTGAGCATCGACATCGTGACGATGCGGGTGATGATCCCGTACCGAATGCCGAGCCTGGAATAAAGCCGGTAGCGAAAGCCGATGCCGCCCACCAGCGAGCCCAGGTTCAGGTTGAAGGCGAAGCTGATGAAGCTGACCTGCATCACCTTGCGTTTGGGCAGGCGGTGGCCTGTGTAGCGGCGCCCCACCAGGTCGATCAGGCTGTACATGAGATGCGCGCCGGCGGCGAGCGCGAAGGCGGTCAGCAGCACCTCGCGCGGCAACTCCAGCACGCTTTGCTTCACCTGCCCCCAATCCACCGTGCGGGCGTAGCGCACCAGCAGCGTCGCGACCACCAGCAGGAAGGCCAGGCCGAGCAGCCGCTGGGCCCACGACCACCAGGGATGCTTGCGCATCAACCCTTCTCCCTGGCCGTGTCGCCGAACGCGGTGGACAGCACGGGCTTGCTCGCGCTCGGCGCGGCGGGCAGCAGGCGCGGCACGTGCCGCGGCAGCCATTGCGCCCAGCGCGGATAGCGGCGCGTGAAGTGGTAGGCCAGGAAACTTTGCACCAGCGGCCAGCCTTTCAGCTCGCCGAGGGACTGCTCGGTGATCTCGTTGCAGGCGCTGCACATCAACTTGTCCAGGTTGGACGCCAGCGTCTGCGTGAACGCGCGGTCGCGGATGATGACGTTCGCCTCGAGGTTGAACGACAGGCTCATGGGGTCGAGGTTGCTCGAGCCCACCGTGCACCAGTCGTCGTCCATGACGGCCACCTTGCCGTGCAGCGGCCGCTCGCAGTACTCGTAGATGCGCACACCGGCGTGCAGCAGGTGGTGGTACAGCATGCCCGCCGCCGTCTTGACGAACGCCATGTCGGGCTGTCCCTGCAGGATGAGGCGCACGTCGACGCCGCGGCGCGCGGCCCGCTTGAGCTCCTTGATGAAGCGGTAGCCGGGGAAGAAGTACGCGTTGGCAATGACGATGCGCTTCCTGGCCGAGCGGATGGCGATGAGATAGTGCCGCTCGATGTCGTTGGTGTGCTGGCGGTTGTCGCGCGTGACGAACATCGCGTCGGCGCTGCCTTGCGGGGGCACCGAGTCGGGTGCGGCGCGGATGTGCTTGCGCGAGCGCCACCACTGCCGCTTTTCACGCTGGTAGCGCTGGCCCTCCGCCAGCGCCGCATGGCAGAAGCGGTGGATCTCGGCCACCAGCGGACCGTGGATTTCCACGGCGTAGTCCTGCTTGGCCTCGGGGCCGTAGTCGCCCAGGTGGTCGGCCGAGTAGTTGATGCCGCCGACGAAAGCCACCTCGCGGTCGATCACCGCGATCTTGCGGTGCATGCGGCGCAGCAGGTGCGGCCGCAAACCGAACGGGCGCGGTCCCGGGTTGAAAGAATGGACGCGCACGCCTGCCGCACGCAAGGCGCCGAGGAAGTCCTCGGACAGGTCCGGCGAGCCCCAGTCGTCGATGGTGATGTCCACCTGCGCGCCGCCCTTGGCGGCGGCGATCAACGCCGCCTTCAGTTGCAGGCCGACCTTGTCCTCGAACAGGATGAAGGTTTCGACGACCACTTCGCGCCTGGCCTTTGCGATGCAGTCGAACACGCGCGGGAAGAACTCCTCGCCGTTTTCCAGCAAGGTGAAATCGTTGCCCGAGATCCAGCGTCTTTCCATGGCGGGCTCACAGGTGGATTTCGGCCACCAGCGGTGCGTGGTCGGACAGGTGCGACCAGGGCTTGCGGGGCAACACCACCGGCAGGTGCACGGAGCAGTTGCGCACGTAGATGCGGTCCAGCGACAGCACCGGGAAGATGGCAGGGAAGGTCTTGGCGGATTCGCCATACGCCGTGACGAAGATCTCGCGCAGCCCGGCGCCGTTCCACAGCAGGTCGTTGGCGCGGCGCCGCCAGTCGTTGAAGTCGCCGGCCACGATCAGCGGTGCGTCGGCCGGGATCTCGGTGTGCGTGATCTCGCACAGCAGTTCCAGCTGCTGCTGCCGATGCGACTCGGCCAGGCCCAGGTGGACGCAGATGACGTGGATCTCCTTGTCGCACCCCGGCACGTTGATCTGGCAATGCAGCAGCCCGCGCTTTTCGGGACCCGCGATGGAGATGTCGTGGTTCTGGTGCTGGGAGATCGGGAACTTGGACATCACGGCGTTGCCGTGGTGGCCCTTGGGATACACCATGTTGCGGCCATAGGCGAACTGCGGCCAGATGCTGTCGGCGAGGAATTCGTACTGGCCGGCCTCGGGCGAGTCCTCCAGCCGCTTGCCGTGCACGTCGTGCATGCCCAGCACCTCCTGCATGAACACGATGTCCGCGCCCACCTTGCGGACGGCGTCGCGCAGCTCCGGCAGGATGAAGCGGCGGTTGAAGGTGGTGAAGCCCTTGTGGATGTTGACCGTCATGACGGTCAACCGCATTCCGGTCGACTGCTGCTCGGGTACCGCCGCCAAGGGCTGGCTGAGGTCGCTCATGCTCTGTTGAACTTCGTTCTGGTGGGGTCACAGTTGTAAATGGGGGGCGGCCGGCCGACCGTAGGACGCCTAGCCAAGCTTTTGTCTCGCATCACCTCCGGACCGATCTCTCCTACGGCCATGGCCGTGCACGTCCGATAGGCTTGGGCCGCGATCGATCCAGACTGTCTTCACACCAACCCGGCGCCTGCCGGGCCGATAAACAGATCAGTTCGGAGCTTTCCCATGAAACATTCTTCCCTCACCCGCGCCTTGTTCATTGCCGGCGCCATCGCCGCGGCCGGCGTCGCCCAGGCCGAAACCTACGACTCGCCCATGCAGGCCGGCGAAGCCAGCACCATGACCGGCGGCGCGCCCAATGCGCGGACCACCAACTCGCCGTACAGCGACAACACGGTCATCGTCGACACGCGCGTGCTGGGCGCCGGTCCCGTGATCCTGGTTCCCCAGGGCACGACCGTCCAACCGGGCACCACCTACATCTACACCGCCCCGGCCCCGGTGATGGAGCACCCCAGCGTGCAATGGCAGGGCCACCGCGGCTATTCCGCCCCCGGCTCCTACTACGGTGACTGAGCGCGCGAGCGCCGATGAAAAAAAGCCTGGCATTGCCAGGCTTTTTCTTTTGCGCGATGGGCTGTCAGCCGCGGTGCGAGAAGCCTCGCTTGCCGTGGTGGTGCATGGCGAAGCGAAGGCTCGCCTCGTCGAACGCCTTCTGCTGTTCCGCAGTGAGCGCGGCGTAGAAGCTCTTGGTGGCGTCCAGCCGGCGGTCGATCTCTGCGTTGCGCAGCGTGCGCGCAGCCCGCATCCGGTCGATGCGCTCCGGCGTCGTCAGCGCCGCGAGCTCGGCGCGGCTGGAGCGTTGCATCTTCGTTCCGGGCTGGACGGCGCCGGCCCAGGCATTCCAGGCGGACTCCTGCGCGGGGGTGATCTGCAATTGCTGCTTGAGCTTGCCGAGCTTGCGCTCGACCTTCTTTTGCATGAAGTCGCGGCGCTGGTCAGGGTTGTCGGCGGCGCGCTCGGCCGCTGGCGGCTGAGCCTGGGTGTCGGCAGACGGCGTTTGCGACTGGGCGACCGCGGCAAGGCCCAGGCTGCCGACGAGGCCGGCGACGACTAAGTGGCGCTGCAGGGAGTTCATCGTTGGGTCCTTTCTGGAGGCGGGCTCGGGTGTCCCGTCGCGTGGCAGTTTCTGCCGCGGCTGTATCCCATCCATATGCGACCGGTGACGCTGAGGTAAAGACGTCACGGCCCGTGGGTCTACAGGATGGGTCGAACCGCTCCTACGGCAAGCGTCCGCTGTGGGGGACGGACGCCACGGCCGGGTACCGCCACAGTGAAGCCCAACTTACGCCGATGTGAAGGACCCATCATGACGAACAAGGCTTTTGTGCGAGCAGCAGCGGCTGGAGCCTTGGTGGCCGCGGCCTGGAGCGGCGCGGCTGTCGCGCAAACGCAAGCGCCGTTGCAGCCGCAACCCCTGACCATGACCGATACGGCCCCGGCGCCCGCCAGCGAACGTTCGAGCATGGGTGCGGTGATCCTGATGGACCAGCCGGTGCTGGCGCAACGCGAAGCGATGCTGGCCGTGAAGGAGCGTTCCGCCGTCGACACCCGCTCGATGGGCGCCGGCCCGGCGCGCGTGCTGCGCGACGTGCAAGTGGAGCAGGGGAAGGTCAAGGAGCCGAAGAAATAACGGGCTGTGTCATCCCCGCGAAGGCGGGGACCAGGGCTTTCAGGCATTTGAATTCGGGAGCCCTGGGTTCCCGCCTCCGCGGGAATGACGCGTGGGCCTATTTCGCCAGTTCCTCCAGGATCGGGCACTCCGGGCGCTCGTCCCCGTGACAGCAGTGGATCAGGTGACCCAGCGTGCGCTGCATTTCCTGCATCGCCGCTATCCGCCTGGCCAGGTCGTCGGCGTGCTTCTGCGCCACGCGCCTGACGTTCGCACTGGCGCGTCGCCGGTTCTGCCACAGGCTGACCAACTCCCCGATCTCCTCCATCGAGAAGCCCAGGTCGCGCGACCGCTTGATGAAACGCAGCGTGTGCACGTCCGCCTCGGCGTATTGCCGGTAGCCGCTGTCCGTGCGCCCCACCCGCGGCAGCAGGCCCAGGCTTTCGTAATGCCGGACCATCTTGGCGGACACGCCGGACAGGCGTGCCGCATCGCCGATGTTCACCGGCCAGGCCGCGTTCGTCATGTGACCTTGTAGCCTTCTTCCTCGATCGCCCGGGCGATCGCCGCGCGATCCTGCTGCGACTGCACCTGGACCTTGCCGCTGGGCAGGTCCACCTGCACCTCTGCCTGCGGGTCCAGCGATCGCACCGCTTCGGTCACGCTCCTGACGCAATGGCCGCAGCTCATGCCTTGGACCTGGAATGCCTGGTTCATGGTTCTCGTCCTTTCTGGAAACAGCCGCAGCTTGAATCCTCCCATCATGGTAAGGTCAATGGCTCGCGTACCAACCCTTCGGCACGCAAGGTTGATCTGGATCAAGGCTTGACCTTCCCATGATGGCAAGGTCGATGCTGACGCCATGAACACTTCCACTGCCGCCGTTCCCGCCTCGCTCGATCTCGGCGTGGGCGGCATGACCTGCGCATCCTGCGTCAACCGCGTGGAGCGCGCGCTGAAGAAGGTGCCCGGCGTGCGCGATGCCACCGTCAACCTGGCCACCGAATCCGCCCGTGTGACCTACGCTCCGTCGGACGAGATGGAGGCGCAGCTGCGCCGGGCCGTGCGCAACGCCGGCTACGAGCCGCGGGCCGCCGATGCGCCGATGGAGGCGGACCCGTCGCCCTGGCACGGCTTCCTGCCGGTCGCGCTGGGACTGCTGCTGTCGCTGCCCCTGATGGTGCCGATGGTGGGCGACCTGTTGGGGCGGCACTGGATGCTGCCTGCTTGGCAACAGTTCCTGCTGGCCACGCCGGTGCAGTTCGTGCTGGGAGCGCGCTTCTACCGGGCGGGCTGGCATGCGCTGAAGGCAGGCACCGGCAACATGGACCTGCTGGTGGCCATCGGCACCAGCGCCGGCTGGGGCTTGTCCGTGTGGCTGTGGCTGGCACAAGGACAGGACCATCTGTATTTCGAAGCCTCCGCCGTCGTCGTCACGCTCGTGCTGCTGGGCAAGTGGCTGGAGACGCGTGCCAAGCGGCAGACCACGACGGCCATCCGCGCGCTGCAGTCGCTGCGGCCGGAAGTGGCGCACGTGCTGCTGCGTTCGGGCGGCGAGGCGGACCTGCCGCTGGCCGAAGTGCTGTCCGGCGACCAGCTGGTGGTGCGGCCCGGGGAGCGCGTGCCCGCCGACGGCGTGGTGGAGCAGGGCGACACGCACGTCGACGAGTCCATGCTCACCGGTGAGCCGCTGCCGGTGAGCAAGGGCGTGGGCGCGCGCGTCACCGGCGGCAGCATCAACGCCGAAGGCCGCTTCGTCATGCGTGCCACGGCCGTCGGCAAGGAAAGCGTGCTGGCCCGCATCATCCGGCTGGTGGAAGACGCGCAGGCGGCCAAGGCGCCGATCCAGCGGATGGTCGACCAGGTGTCGGCGGTGTTCGTGCCGGTGGTGCTGGGGCTGGCGGTCGCGACGCTGGCCGGCTGGCTGTGGGTCGGCGCGGACGCGGAAGAGGCGCTGATCCACGCCGTCGCCGTGCTGGTGATCGCCTGTCCGTGTGCGCTCGGGCTGGCCACGCCGGCGGCCATCATGGCCGGCACCGGTGTCGCCGCGCGGCAGGGCATCCTGATCAAGGACGCCGAGGCGCTGGAGCGCGCGCACCGCGTCGACACCGTGGCCTTCGACAAGACCGGCACGTTGACGGTGGGGCAGCCGCGGCTGGTGGCCTTCGTCCCCGTGCCTGGCGCCGACGAGAACGACCAGCTGGCGGTGGCCGCCAGTTTGCAAAGCGGCAGCGAGCACCCGTTGGCGCGCGCGGTGGTGGGCGCGGCCAGGGACCGCGGCATCGCCTTCGTGGCGCCGGACAGCGTGCGCGCGGTGGCCGGCCGCGGCACCGAAGGCGAAGTCGGCCACCGCAGCTTCCTGATCGGCAGCCTGCGCTGGATGCAGGAACTGCAGGTGCCGCTGGCGCCGGTGCAGGCGCAAGTGGATCGCCTGCAAGGCGAAGGCGCGACCTTGTCGGCGCTGGTGGAGCGCGTCACCGGCGGCCTGGCGCTGCGCGCGCTGATGGCCTTTGCCGACGAGCCCAAGCCGGGCGCCGCGCCAGCCATCGGGCTGCTGCGTGCGCGGGGCTTGCGGCTGCTGATGATCTCCGGTGACAACCGGGCCGCGGCGCACGCGATGGCGCGTCGCCTGGGGCTGACGCCGGACGAGGTGCAGGCCGAGGTGCTGCCGGGCGAGAAGGCGACGCGGGTGGCGGCGCTGCGCGAAGGCGGACACGTGGTGGCGATGGTCGGCGACGGCGTGAACGACGCGCCCGCGCTGGCGGCGGCGGATGTCGGCATTGCAATGGGCACCGGCACCGACGTGGCCATGCACGCGGCGGGCATCACGCTGATGCGCGGTGACGTCGGGCTGGTGGCGGGCGCGCTCGACATCTCGCACCGCACGGTGGTGAAGATCCGCCAGAACCTGTTCTGGGCGTTCGCGTACAACGTGGCCGGCATCCCGCTGGCCGCGCTGGGCTACCTGAACCCGGTGGTGGCGGGCGCGGCGATGGCGCTGTCGAGCGTGAGCGTGTTGACGAATGCGTTGTTGTTGAAGCGGTGGCGGCTTTGACGCCGGGGTGACGCCAGGAACCCCAGCTTGCGTTGACGTACATCAAGCGCGTTGTCGCCGCGGCGTGCGATTCTGGCGCTGCATCAGGAGACCACCATGCCCCGCCCCGCCCTGCAGATCATCCGCGACGAGCACGCCGCTGTTTCCGCCGTCCTGCGCTCCATGCTGCAGATGCTGGAACGGGGACCGGACGACGAGCCCATCCGCTTCTTCGACGTGCTGCGGGCCATGCTGTTCTATATCGACGAGTTCCCCGAACGCCGGCACCACCCCAAGGAATCCGACCTGCTGTTTCCCAAGCTCGTGCGCGTGGCGCCGGAGCTGATGACGGTGATCGCGCAGCTGGAGGACGACCACGTGCGCGGCGAGCATCGCGTGCGCGCGTTGCAGCACCAGCTGCTGGCGTGGGAGCTGCTCGGCGACAGCCGCCGCGCAGCCTTCGAGGACGCGGCACGCACGTACGTCGCCTTCTACCTCGCGCACATGCGAACCGAGGAGACGCAGCTGCTGCCGTTCGCGGAGCGGCTTTCCCCGCAGGACTGGGACGAGCTGAACACCGCCTTTGCGCAGCACGTGGATCCGTTGGTGACCGGCACCCACGACCCCGCATACGACCGCCTGTTCACACGCATCGTGATGCGGACGCCGGCGCCGATCGGCGTTGGGGCGGAGTGACGGGCTTCGTCACCCCCGCGGAAATGACGACTCAGGCCAGCTTCTCCACCTTCAAGGCCTCCTGCACCGCCGGCCGCGCCTCCACGCGGGCGTGGTGCGCCAGCAGGTTCGGGTAGGCGGAGAGGTCGATCGACATCGGCTTGGACCAGCGCGTCACCGTGTACAGGTAGGCGTCGGCCACGGAGAACGCGTCGCCCATCAGGTAGTCCTTGCCCTGCAGCTCCTTGTCGACGAACTGGAAGCGGTTGGCCAGGCGCTCGCGATAGACCTTCTTTCCCTCCTCCGGCATCGCGGGGTTGAACAGCGGCGAGAAGGACTTGTGGATCTCGGTGCCGATGAACGTCAGCCACTCCTGCAGGCGGTAGCGCTGCAAGGTTCCGTTGGCGGGGGCCAGGTTGCGCGCCGGCACCTGGTCGGCGATGTACTGCACGATGGCCGGGCCTTCGCGCAGGCGCGTACCGTCATCCAGTTCCAGCAGCGGCACGTAACCCAGCGGGTTGACCGTGTAGTAGTCGGTGCCGTCGGGCAGCTTGTGCGTCTTGGTCGGCGCCATCACCGGCTCGAAGGCCAGGCCCGCTTCGCGCAGCACGATATGTGGTGACAGGGAGCAGGCGCCGGGGGAGTAATAAAGCTTCATCGCGTTGTCCTTCGGGTTGTGTGGGTGTTGTTGGCAGGTGAAAAATCGATGCTAGCGAATGCCGGCAAGCCTTGCTCGCTTGGGGCTGCTCGCCCGCTTGGCCACAATGCAGTCATGGTGCGCATCGTGAAATGGCTGGCCGCTGCCCTGGCGCTCGGCGTGTTGCTGCTGGCCGGCGTGGCCATGGCGTTGCAATTCTGGCTGCGCACCGATGACTTTCGCAGCCGGGTGGAGCGTGACGCCTCGGCCGCGCTGGGCGCGCCGCTGAAACTCGGTCGCCTGTCGGTCGACTTGTGGCCGCTGCCAGCCGTCGCCGCCGACGACGTGCGGCTGCTGACGAGGCCGCCGCTCACCATCGGCCGCATCGAGGCGCGGCCGAGCTGGATGGCGCTGCTGGGCGGCCGCCTCGAAGTCGCCACGCTGATCGCGCGCAAGGCTGTGTTGCCCGAGACCGCCATCGACTTCGTCGGCAGCGCGATGCAGATGAAGAAGAACAAGGGGCCGGCCGGGCGGACGGGCGGCAAGCCCAGCGAGAAGGCCGAGCCCGGCACCGCCTCCCTGACGCTGCGCCGCGTGGTGCTGGACCAGGTCACCTGGATCGACGCGAAAGGCGTGCGCGCCACGGTCAACGCGGAAATGAACCTGGGCGGGGACGGCCTGCTGGACGAGGCCTCCGTCGACGTCGTGCAGGGACGCTTCGCCGGCGCCAAGGGCTCGATCCGGCGCAAGGGCTCACAGTGGCCGCTACGCGTCGCCATCGGCGGCGGCGAGATCACCGGCAACCTGCAGCTGCAGCCGGGCAAGACGGCCGGCGTGCTGCAACTGGTCGGCCTGATCAGCACCGACAAGGTGGAGATCGCTGCACTGACGGCGCCGGACAAGCCGCTCACCGGCAAGCTGCAGGCCCAGACCACCTTGCGGGCCGAGTTCAAGGACGTGGGCCAGCTGCGCGACGCGCTGAAGACCGAGACCCGCTTCACCGTTCGCGATGCGGTGCTGCAGAAGCTCGACTTGCTGAAGGCGGTGCAGACGATCGGCCTGAGCCGTGGCGGCACCACGCAGCTGGATGTGCTGGCGGGCACGGTCACCACCCAGGGCAAGGCCGTGCAGCTGACGAACCTGGTGGCGACCTCCGGCATGCTGTCAGCGACCGGCAACGTGTCGATCGCCGCCGACAAGGCGCTCAGTGGCCGCGTGAACGTGGACGTGGCGGCGACCGGTGGCACCATGGGCGTGCCGCTGGCGGTGGGTGGCACCACCGACGATCCCAGCGTCATGCTGACGCGCGGGGCGATGCTGGGGGCGGCGCTCGGCACGCTGGTCGCGCCGGGTGCGGGCACGGCGGTCGGCGCCTCGGCCGGCAACCGCCTCGGCGACGCGCTCGGAGGGCTGTTCGGCGGAAAGTAGCCGGTGGCTCGGCGGTCTGGCGGCGTCCTACTTGCTGACGCGACAGCAGACTATCGCCCTTGGCTGATGGGGTCCTTAGCATCGGTGAACCACTTTCCGCGAAGCCCCATGCATCTTTCCACTGTCGAGACGGTCCTCGAATACGACGTCAAGACGCCCTCACACGTCCTCTTCAACATCGAGGCGGCCCATTGGCCGAACCAGAAGATCCTGAGCGAGCGGCTCGCCATCTCCTCCGGCGTGACGCCGCACAGCTACACCGACCCGCTCACCGGCAACCGCTTCCTGCGTTTCGACGCCGCGCCGGGACCGCTGCTGGTGAACTACAAGGCCGAGGTCGAGGTGCACACGCCGCAGCCGGACACTTCGCTGCTCGAAATGCCGGTGGGCGCGGTGCCCGACGACGTCTTTCCCTACCTGATGGCCACGCGCTACTGCGAGTCGGATGTCCTGTGCAGCGAGATCGCCAGGATGTTCTGCGGGATTGCGCCGGGCTATGACCGCGTCAAGGCGATCCAGGACTGGATCTACCAGAACATCACGTACAAGCCGGGCAGCACCGACTCCAACAGCACCGCCGGCGAGGTGCTCGAGCAACGCGCCGGCGTCTGCCGCGACTTTGCGCACCTGGGCATCACGTTCTGCCGCGCGCTGAACATCCCGGCGCGGCTGGTGGTGGGCTATGTGTGGTTCGACGAGCCGCCGCAGGACTTCCATGCCGTGTTCGAGGCCTGGCTGGGCGGGCAGTGGGTGCTGTTCGATCCGACCGGCATGGCGCCGGTGGACCGGCTGGTGCGCATCGGCACCGGCCGCGACGCCAAGGACGTGGCCTTCGCGACGATGTTCGGCTCCCTCGACATGACGCGCAAGGAAGTGACGGTGCTGGAGCACGATCCGCGTCCGCGCAACGTGGTGGCGCCGACGCCGGCGCCGCAGTTGGCGCGGATGGAAGAGGCTTGAGGGCTGGCGGGGTCGCTGGCGCGGATGGAAGGGGCTTGAGGCCTGGCGGGGTCGCTGGCGCGAACCCGCCCTACCTGCGCCGTCCTTCCCGCGGGCGTCGCCTTCGCGGGGAATGACAACGCTCCGCTTCGTAGGGCGGGTTCGCGAAGCGACCCCGCCATGGATTCTTATTCCCGATACGACGGATCGATCCTGTCCAGCTTGCGCAGCAACGCCGGCCACGCGATGTTCGCGCCCTGTCCGGCCGTCACGGTCTTCAACACCGTCGCCATGCCGTCCATGATCTTCGGATCGACGTAGACCAGCTCGCCGCCGCCGGCCAGCGCATCGATCTGGATGCGGCAGGTGTTCTCGAAGGTGTACATCGACAGGAACGCATCCGGCACGGTGCGGCCGATCGTCAGCAAGCCGTGATTGCGCAGCATCAGGAAGTTCTTCGTACCCAGCGCTTGCTGCAGCCGCGGCTTCTCGTCGTCGCGCAGCGCCACGCCTTCGTATGCGTGGTACGCCAGCGAGGCCAGAACGAAGGTGCTTTGCTGGCTGATCGGCAGCACGCCCGCCTTCTGCGCGCTGACTGCCACGCCCGCGCGGCTGTGCGTGTGCAGCACGCAGCCGGCGTCTTCGCGCACCTGGTGGATGCAGCTGTGGATGGTGAAGCCGGCCGGGTTGACCGGGAAGGGCGAGTCGATCAGCTTGTTGCAGGCCTGGTCCACCTTCACCAGTGACGAGGCGGTGATCTCGTCGAACATCTGGCCGTAGGGATTGATCAGGAAGTGATGCTCGGGGCCGGGGATGCGCGCGCTGACGTGCGTGAAGACGAGGTCGCTCCATCCATACACGGCGACCAGGCGGTAGCAGGCGGCGAGGTCGACGCGCAGCTGCCATTCCTCGGCGCTGACCACTTCGCGCAGGGAGGCGACTTGCATGTTCATGATGCGTCCTCTTTCAGGTAGATCGAATAGCGGGGTTGCGCCATCACGCGCTGGAGCATCGGCATGAACTCCTCGATGGGCAGCGTCTCCGCCGTCGCATCGAACGCCGGGTTGTCGTACAGCGCGCAGAACTCCTCGGTGCGGTCGTAGTGCGGGTGCGACTTGAAGCGGTCGCGCATGTTGCGGTCCAGGCCGAGGTGGTGGAAGAAGTAGTGGCCCTGGAAGATGCCGTGGTGCTGCACCATCCAGAGGTTCTCCTCGCTGACGAAGGGCTTGAGGATGGCCGCGGCGATGTCCGGATGGTTGAAGGAGCCGAGCGTGTCACCGATGTCGTGCAGCAGCGCGCAGACGACATACTCCTCGTCCCGCCCTTCGTGCAGCGCGCGCGTGGCGGTCTGCAGCGAGTGCGTGTAGCGGTCGACCGGGAAGCCGCCGTAGTCCCCCTGCAGGATCTGCAGGTGCTTCACCACCCGTTGCGGCAGCGCCTGCGCGAAGGGCATGAATTCCCCGGCAATCACCTGCCAGTCGGCGGCGGTGCTGTCCTGCATGCGGACGAATTGGGCGCGGACGGTCACTGCGGGTCTCCTGAGGGCAGGCCATTCTTGGCCCGGAGCTTGCCAGCCACTGTCAAGATTTGGACAATCGAGGGAAGTCCCGCTCCCTCCGTCACCTGCGTGTCACCGTCCACCACCGCCGAGCTTCTGCGGCACATGAACGCCAACCCCTGGTTCGCGGCCTTGCCGCTGGCGGACCGGCGTGCGCTGCTGGCCGCGTGCGAGCGGCAGCGGCTGGCGCCCGGCGAGATGCTGTTCCGGCAGGGAGATCCGGTGCCGGCGGGCGGCGGTGCTTTCTACGGCGTCGTCAGTGGCGGCATCAAGGCGTCGAGCCTGCGCGAGGACGGCAAGGAGGCGATCCTGGCGGTGCTGGAGCCGGGCAACTGGTTCGGCGAGATCTCGCTGCTCGATGGCCTGCCGCGCACGCACGACGCCACCGCCGCGCGCGACGCCGAGGTGCTGGCGCTGCCGCACGCCGGCTTCGAGCGGATGATGAAGCGGCACGCGTTCGCGCTGGCGATCTGCCGCATGCTGGCCGCGCGCGTGCGCTCGCTGTACGGCATGGTGGAGGATGCGACGTTGCGCTCGACGCGCGCGCGCGTGGCGCGCCGCTTGCTGCTGCTCGCGCGCGGCGATGCGACGCAGGCGCGCGACCCGCGGCCGGTGGTGCCGGTTTCGCAGGAAGCCCTGGCGATGATGCTGGGCGTGTCGCGCCAGACCTTGAGCAAGGAGCTGCAGGCGATGGCGCGGGCGGGCGCGATCGCGCTGGGATACGGGAGGATCGAGATTGCGTCGGTGGCGAAGCTGCAATCTCTGGCGTAGCGGCACGCGATGGAATACGAAGACAGGACGCAGAAGACGCAGAGGTTCCGCAGAAGACGCAAAAGGACATCCAAAACCCTTTCTGGATTTTTCTGCGTCCTCTGCGTAACTTCTGCGTCTTCTGCGTCCGGCTGTTGGGGGTTCCGTCGCGCCTCAGCTCCCCCGAAACTCCGTCGGACTCTTCCCCGTGTGATCGCGAAACACGCGGCTGAAATGCGAGAGGTTGCCGAACCCCCACGACAACGCGATCTCCGTGATCGGCCGCGCGTGCGGGCCGGCCTGCTGCAGGTCGCGGATGCAAGCCTGCAGGCGCATGCGCTGGATGTACGCCGCGATCGACTCGCCCTCGCCGGCGAACGCGTTGTACAGGTGGCGCCGGCTGCAGTTCAAGGACCGCGCCACGGCGTCCACCGAAAGCGCCGGGTCGCGCAGGTGCTGCTGCACGTGGGTGCGGATGCGATCGCGCAAGGCCTCGCGTTGCGTGACGGCGGTGTCCGCCCCGGACAGCTCCTGCAGCGACAGCCGCACCAGCTGCTTGATCAGCTCGCCGGCGCCGTGGGCTGCCGCCTCGCTCATGTTCGGCAGCTCCTGGTACGTGTTGCGCATGGTCTCCAGCGCCACCCGTGAGATGCCGCTGCCCCCCAACTGGCGGGCCATGACGCCGTCGAAGCGCAGTTGCCGGTCACCGATGTCGTCCTTGGGCACCATCACGATCAGGTGGTCGCAACGCTCCGGGTTCTCGATCTCGTACCCCGCCGTGGTGTCGTAGATCACCCAGGCGCCGTCGCGCGCACGCGCTTCGCGGCCTTGCTGCTGCACCGACGCGCTGCCCTGCCACGGCGCGACGATCTTCAGGTAAGCGGTGTCGCTGCGGCGCGCCAGCGAGGCGGTGCGCAGCACGCGATGCCGATTGGCTTCCAGCCGGGTCAGGATCACGTCGCCCGCATGCGATGCGGCGATGTGGCCGTCGAACGTGGTGTCGCCATACAGGTCCGACTGCAGGCCGCCGAAGTGCCGGTAGATCCACTCGCACCACTGCGGCGCCCGGTCGCGCTCGGCGACCTCGTCGGTGCTCATCGTGGTGGACGCGGTCATGGACGGGCCATTATGGATGGGGCCCCGCCGCGGCGTCTCCCGGTGGGAATTGAGGGAAAACCCGCAGCCTCGTGCACGCGCACGCAAGCGTTTGTGCACCCCCAGCAAAGCGCAGGGGGTCCTGCCTTCCTACCATCGGCTCACCGCCATCCAGTGCGGAAGGAGACCTTCATGCCCATTCGGAACAAGAACCGTCGTGACTTCGTGCGCGGCGCCGCCGCTGCCGTCGGTGCGATGGCCGTCGCCCCGCACCTGATCGCCCAGGCCGCCCCCGTGCGCGTGGGCTATGCCATGGCCCGCACCGGCCCGTGGACCGGCGGCGCGCAGGTGAGCCAGGAGCCCAACTACCTGCTGTGGGCGGAGCAGCAGAACGCCGCCGGCGGCCTGGACGTGAAGGGCGCCCGCCGCCAGATCGAGCTGATCAGCTCCGACGACCGCAGCGACGTCGAGACCTGCGTGCGCACCTACGAAAAGCTGATGGGCAGCGACAAGGTGGACCTGGTGCTGCCGCCCTGGGGCAGCAACGCCAACTTCGCCGTCGCGCCGCTGGCCAATCGATTCGGCTATCCGTTCCTGGCGCCGACCGCGCTGTCGCGTCGCCTCGCCGAGATGAAGCTGCCGTACTTCTTCCTGCTGCTGCAGCAGCCCAAGCCGATGTGCGACGCGCTGGTCGACATGCTCAAGGCCAATGGCGCCAAGACGGTGGCGGTGGTGTATGTGGACGACCTGTTCGGCCTGGAGAACTACGCGGCGCTGAAGGTGGCGCTGGCCGGCAGCGGCATGCAGCTGGTGCAGGAGACCAGCTATCCGGGCGGCGTGAAGGACCTGTCGCCGGTGCTGCGTTCCATCAAGGACAAGAACCCGGACGCCTTCATCGGCTTCACCTATCCGCCCGACACCATCCTGGCCAGCAAGCAGGCCAAGGAAGTCGGCTTCAATCCTAAGTTCTTCTACGCCTCGGTCGGCACGGCGTTCCAGTTGTACAAGAACGTGATGACGCCGGCCGGCGCCGAGGGCGTGCTGGGCATGGGGTCGTGGAACGCCAAGACCAGCCCCGCGGCCAAGGCCTACTTCGACGCGCACACCAAGAAGTTCGGCGGCAAGGAGCCGGACCGCTGGGCCAGCGGCCATTGCTGGGCGGGGCTGGAGATCATGACCCATGCGGCCAAGCAGGTGGGCCTGGACCGCAAGGCGATGCGTGACTACGTCGCCAACACGACGCACAAGACGATCATCGGCGACGTCAAGTTCACCGGCAGCGAGAACACCGCGACGCCGGGCACCGTGAGCCAGTGGCAGAACGGCGAGTTCGAGGTGGTGTGGCCGCAGAAGCTGGCGACGGCGAAGCTGAATCCGGCGAAGGCGGCCTGGAAGTAGGACCGTCCGCCCGTAGGCCGGGTTTCGCGCACGCGAACCCCGGCATCACGGTGCAAACGCCGGGGTCGGCGTTGCCGAACCCGGCCTACGAATCAAACCATGTCCCTCGGCGCCTGGCTCGAACTCCTCACCTCCGGTCTCATCACCGGGGGCATCTACGCGCTCGTGGCGCTCGGGCTGAACCTGCAGTACGGGTTGATGCGCATCCTGAACATCGCGCATGGCGAGTTCCTGATGGTGGGGGCGTACCTGACCTGGATGGCGCAGACCTCGCTGGGCGTCTCGCCGCTTCTGATGGTCCCGGTCTCGTTCGCGGTGCTGATGGCCGCGGGCCTGGCCATCCACTGGCTCTGTTTCCGCCGCCTCACCGCCACGTCTCCCAACCTCGACATCTTCGAGGCGCGCGGCCTGATGGTCGCCTTCGGCCTGATGTTCCTGGTGCAGAACCTGGCGTCCTGGCTGTGGGGCGGCGACCTGCGCGGCTACGACTACTTCACCGAGCCGGTGAAATTCGGCGGCGCCCAGTTCGCCGGCAACAAGCTGCTGGTGTTCGCGCTGGCGCTGGCCTTTGCCGCCGCCATGATCGTCCTGCTGCGCGCCACCTTGCTCGGCAAGGGCGTGCGGGCGCTGATGCAGTCACCCGTCGGCGCGCAATTGGTCGGCATCAACACCCGCGTGCTGCACCCGCTGATGTTCGGCATCGGCCTGGGCCTGTCGGGCGTGGCGGGCGCGCTGCTCTCCATGGCCTACACGATCTCGCCCTCGATGGGCGAGCCCTACACGGTGACGGCGCTGATCGTCATCACGCTCGGCGGCTTCGGCAGCATGGGCGGCGCGCTCGCCGGTGGCCTGCTGCTCGGCGTGGTGGAAGCGATCGGCATGCACTACACCAACCCCTCGCTCAAGGCGCTGATGTCGTACGGCGTGTTCATCGCCGTGCTGCTGCTGCGGCCCGAAGGCCTGTTCACGCGCAGGTCGCGCAAGGCATGAACTCCAAGCAACTCCTGGTGCGCGACGTGCTCGTGCTGATCGCCTTTGCCGGCTGGGCGCTCGCCCTGCCTTACTGGGGCAGCGAATTCATCGTGTCGCTGGCGCTCACCTGCCTGATGTACGTGGCGCTGTCGTCCAGCTGGTCGCTGTTCTGCGGCTTCACGCGCTACCTCTCGCTGGCGACCTCCGCGTTCTTCGGGATCGGCGCCTATGCCTGCGCCCTCTCGCTGGACAAGCTGCCCTGGATCCAGGCCATCCTGCTGGGCGCCGGCATCGCCGCGGCGGTGGCGCTGGTGATGGGCGCCGCCGTGCTGCACCTGCGCGGCACCTACTTCGCGGTGCTGACCTTCGGCATGACCGAGTTGATCCGGCATGCCGTCACCTACTTCGAGAAATCGGTGACCGGCACGGTCGGCCGCGTGCTCACCGTGGTGCCGGACCGCGACACGATCTACCTCACCGTCCTGGCCCTGGCATTGCTGTCGGTCGCCGTTTCCATCGTCGTGCGGCGCACCCGCTTTGGGCTGGCGCTGGCGGGCATCGGCGCGGACGAACAGCGGGCGCAGACGCTGGGCGTGAACACGAAACTCGTCAAGCTGGCCGGCTTCGCGATGACCGCCGCCTTCGCCGGCGCGATCGGCGCGGCGATGTCGGTGCGCTGGACGTACATCGACCCGCACACGGTCTTCAACCCCTTCATCGGCTTCCAGACCGTGCTGATCGCGCTGATCGGCGGTGCGCTCACGCTGTGGGGACCGCTGCTCGCCGCCATCGTGTTCAGCCTGCTGGCCGAGACGCTGCGGCTGCAGGCGCCGCAGGTGTACATGATGACGCTGGGCCTGGTGCTGATCCTGTGCGTGCTGTACCTGCCGGGCGGACTGGCCTCGCTGCGCTGGGACACCTTCCGCGCCTGGTGGGACGCGACCCGCGGCTGGGGGAAGGAGCGCCGCTACGAATGGAGCGGTGACAAGGCGCGCGACAAGGCGCGGGCCCGGAGGCAACGCCATGTCTTCTAGCCCGTTGCTCCAGGCGCGCGACATCACCGTGCGATTCGGCGGCCTGGTGGCCGTCGACAACGTCAGCGTCGTGCTGCAGCGTGCCGAACTGGTCGGCATCATCGGCCCCAACGGCGCCGGCAAGACCACCTTCTTCAACGCCATCTCGGGCGTGCAGGCGCCGACCTCGGGCCAGCTGCTGGTGGCGGGGCAAGACCTGACGGGCAAGGCGCCGCACCGCTTCGCCGCGCACGGGCTGGCGCGCACGTTCCAGACGCCGCGCGTCTTTGCCGACCTGCCGGTGCTGCAGAACGTGGAGTTCGGCTTGAAGTTCGCCGGACGCCGGCCACGCAAGTACTGGCTCTGGGGCGACGAGGCAAGCGTGCCGTGGACGCTGCGCGATGCCGGGCGCATCCTGCAACTGATCGGCCTGTCGCAGCAGGCGGCGTTGCCGGCCGGTGCGATCACCCCGTCGCAACAGCGGCTGCTGGAGATCGGCATGGCCCTGGCGACGCGGCCGCGCATGCTGCTGCTGGACGAGCCGGCGGCAGGCCTCACAGAATCCGAGATCGAGGAGATGGCGCGCCTGATTCGCCGCCTGCGCGACGAGCTGGACCTGACGGTGGTGTGGATCGAGCACGCCGTCACCACGCTGCTGCGGCACGTGGAGCGGGTGATCGTGCTGCACCAGGGCCGCAAGATCGCCGACGGCACGCCGCGCGAGGTGACGGCGAATCCGGAAGTGATCGAGGCGTACCTGGGCGACGAGATGGTGGAAGCGGAGGCTGCGTGATGTGGCACCGCGACCAACCTTTCGAGATCGCCGGCGCCACGCGGCGCGCCCACCTGAAGGTGCGCGGACTGAGTGCCGGCTACGGCGCCTTCCTGGTCCTGCGTGACGTGAGCTTCGAGGTCAAGCCGGGCCTCACCGTCATCCTCGGTCCCAACGGCGCCGGCAAGACCACGCTGCTGCGCGCGCTGGTGGGACTGATCCCGCGCGGCGGCGAAGTGCTGCTGGATGGCGAGGAGCTGGCCGAGAAGACGCACGAAGTGGTGCGCGACGGCATCGCCCTGGTGGCCGAGGGCCGGCAGCTGTTTCCGCAGATGACGGTGCTGGAGAACCTGGAGCTCGGCGCCTGGCTGGCGCCCAAGGCGCAGCGCCAGCAGCGCGTCGAGCAGGTGCTGCAGGACTTTCCGAAACTGCGCGAGCGCGGCTCGCAGCTCGCGGGCACCATGAGCGGCGGCGAGCAGCAGATGGTGGCGGTGGCGCGCGCGATGATGAGCGCACCGCGCCTGCTGATGCTGGACGAGCCTTCGCTCGGCCTGGCGCCGCGGATGGTCGACGAGCTGCTCGCCATCGCGCGGCGCATCGCCGACGCCGGCACCACCGTGTTGATGGTGGAGCAGAACGTCAAGAAGGCCCTGGCCGTGTCCGACCGCGGCTACGTGATGGAGCGCGGCATGCTGGTGGCCAGCGGCCCTGCGAAGCTGCTCGCGCGGTCCACCATCGTGCGCGAAGCCTACCTCGGTGCGCAGGCCAGCGACACCACCACCGCTGCGCGCGCCGTGCAGCGATCCGTTTGATGTCCCCAAGGAGTACCCCATGTCCGACCTGTCCATGTTGATCAACGGCCTGAAGGTCACCGCGGAGAAGGGCGCCTTCTTCGAGCGCCGCAACCCGCTGGATGGCACCGTGGCCACGCGCGCGCCCGCCGCATCGCCCGCCGATGCGCTGATGGCGGCCGAGGCTGCTGCCGAAGCCTTCCGCACCTGGAGCGAGACCGGGCCCGGCGAGCGCCGCAACCTGCTGCTGAAGGCGGCCGAGAAGCTGGAGGCGAAGCTGCCGCAGTTCGTCGAAGCCGTGGCCGCCGAAACCGGCGCCACCGGCATGTGGGCCGGCTTCAACGTGATGCTGGCCGCCGGCATGATCCGTGAAGCCGCATCGCTGACCACGCAGGTGTCCGGCGAGGTGATCCCGTCCGACGTGCCGGGCTCGCTGTCGATGGGCATCCGGCAACCGGCCGGCGTGGTGCTGGGCATCGCGCCGTGGAACGCTCCGATCATCCTGGGCGTGCGCGCGATCGCGACGCCGCTGGCCTGCGGCAACACCGTCATCCTCAAGGGCAGCGAGAATTGCCCGCGCACCCACCAGCTGATCATCGAAGCGTTTGCCGAAGCGGGCTTTCCGGCCGGCGTGGTGAACTACGTGACCAATGCGCCGGCCGATGCCGGAGCCGTGGTCGAGGCGATGGTGTCGCACCCGGCGGTGCGCCGCGTCAACTTCACCGGTTCCACGCGCGTGGGCCGGCTGATCGCGCAGACTTGCGCCAAGTACCTGAAGCCGGCGGTGCTGGAGCTTGGTGGCAAGGCGCCGCTGGTGATCCTGGACGATGCCGAAATCGACGATGCGGTGAACGCGGCGGCCTTCGGCTGCTTCGCCAACAGCGGCCAGATCTGCATGAGCACGGAACGCATCATCGTGGACGAGAAGATCGCCGACGAGTTCGTGCGCAAGTTCGCCACCAAGGCCAAGTCGTTGCCGGTCGGCGACCCGCGCAAGCCGGAGCCGGTGGTGCTGGGCAGCGTGATCGGCATGAGCACCGTGGAGCATTGCAATGCGCTGATCGACGACGCGCTGGCCAAGGGCGCCAAGCTGGCGTGCGGTGGCAAGGCGGACAGCACGCTGATGCCGGCGACGCTGCTCGATCACGTCACGCCCGCCATGCGCATCTACCACGAAGAGACGTTCGGCCCGGTGAAGGCGATCGTGCGCGTGCGCGGCGTCGAAGAGGCGATCGCCTGCGCCAACGACAACGAGTACGGCCTGTCGGCGGCGGTGTTCGGCCGCGACATCGCGCGGGCCTTCAACGTGGCGCGCAAGATCGACTCGGGCATCTGCCACGTCAACGCCCCGACGGTGCACGACGAGGCGCAGATGCCCTTCGGCGGCGTCAAGGGCAGCGGCATGGGCCGCTTCGGCGGCCGCGCCGGCATCGCGGAGTTCACGGAGCTGCGCTGGATCACGATCCAGACGACGCCGCGGCACTATCCGTTCTGATCGCGGACGGGATGACGGGCGGGATTGCGGGCGGGATTGCGGGCGGGATCACCGGGGTTCGGCTTCGCGCTCACCACCGGCCTACCGCTCACCACCGGCCTACCGCTCACCGCCGGCCTACCGCTCACCGCCGGCCTACCGCTCACCGCCGGCCTACGCGGCCATGACGCGTTAGCCCTCTACACTCGGGGCATGACCCCAGCCATGCCGACCGAGCGGGACTTCCGGCCGGACATCAACGGGCTGCGGGCGTGGGCCGTCGCGGCCGTCGTGCTGTATCACTTCGGCGTGCCCGGCTTCCAGGGTGGCTTTGCCGGCGTCGATGTGTTCTTCGTTCTCTCCGGCTTCCTGATGACGCGGCTGGTGGTGGGCGGCTTGCAGGCGCAGGGAGACGCGTTCTCGATTTCCGCCTTCTACCTGGCGCGTGCGCGTCGCATCGTGCCCGCGCTGGCGGTGCTGTGCGCGGTGCTGCTGGTGCTGGGCGCGGTGTTCCTCGCGCCGCTGGACTTCCGCCGGCTCGGGCAGCACGCGCTGGCGGCGCTGACCTTCGTGTCGAACATCAAGTTCTGGAGCGAGGCCGGTTACTTCGACGCGGCGTCGCACGAGAAGTGGCTGCTGCACACCTGGTCGCTGTCGGTGGAGTGGCAGTTCTACCTGCTGTATCCGGTGCTGGTAAAACTGTTGTGGCGCCGCTTGCCCGACGTGCGCACCGTGACGTGGTGGATCGGTGGAGCGCTGGTGGTGTCGCTGCTCGCGTCGGTGCTGCTCACGCCGCGCATGCCGACCGCATCCTTCTTCCTGCTGCAGCAGCGCGCCTGGGAGCTGCTGGCCGGGGGCCTGGTGTACTTGCTGGCGGAGCGCCCCCGCATCCGGCCTGCGCTCGCGCGCGCGCTGGAGTTCGCGGGACTGGCGCTGATCGTGGGCACCGTCGTGTTGGTGCCGGCGACGGCGGCGTGGCCGGGGTGGCTGGCGACGCTGCCGGTGCTGGGCACGGTGCTGGTGCTGCTGGCCGCACGCCCGGCTTCGCTGTGGACCGGCTCGCGGCTGCCTCAATGGGCGGGCAATGCCTCGTATTCGCTGTACCTGTGGCACTGGCCGGCGGTCGTCGCGCTGGTGTACCTGGGTCGCCAGCGCGACCCGATGGCGTTGGCCGCTGGAGTCGGCGTGGCGCTGGTGCTCGGCCACCTGTCGTGGCAATGGGTCGAGCGGCCGACCCGCCGCGCATTGTCCGGGTTGTCGCGCCAACGCGCTGTCCGCTGGCTGGCCGGTTCAGCGGGCGTCGTGCTCGTGGCCGGTGTCGTGGTCAATGCCGGCAAGGGCCTGCCGGGTCGCCTGCCTGCGCAGGCCGAGCGGGTGTATGCGGCGGAGCACGACCAGAACCCCCGCAGGAATGAATGCCATGCGACGCCGCCTGCCCCCGTGCCTGGTTGCACGTATGGCGGTCCGACCCTCGGGGCGATCGTCGTCGGGGACAGCCATGCAGCCAGCTTCGTGCGGTCGGTGGAGCAGGCGCTGGGCGATCCCGCGCGGCACGTGCTGGACTGGACCTATGCGAGTTGCCCGACGCTGGCCGGCGTGCGCCGCACGCATCCCGTGTACGCGGAGCCTTGCGCGCGCTTCGTGCGGCACGTGATGGCGCAGTCGGCAACGCTCCCCGCTGCGCCAATTTTGGTGATCAATCGCTGGTCGTACTACTTGCACGGCCCGATGGAACGAGGGGTCGACGGCGAACCGGGAGAAGCACAGATCGCCTTCGGACCGGAAGACAACGGCGCCGGCCCGGAGCAGGCCTTCCGCAGGCGGCTGGTGGAAACCGCCTGCAGCCTGGCGAAGCAGCGGCCCACCTGGCTGCTGCGTCCGATTCCCGAGCTCGGGGCGGACGTGCCGCGCACGATGGCGCGGGCCGTGCTGCTAGGACAGCAGCGGCGCGTGTCCATCAGCCTGGCGGAGTACCACGCGCGGCATCGCGCGGTGTGGGAGGCCCAGGACGCGGCACGCGACCAATGCGGGGTGCAGATCCTGGACCCGCTGCCTTACCTGTGCAGCGAAGGCCGGTGCTGGGGCGATCGCGACGGCATGCCGGTCTACTACGACGACGATCACCTGAACGAACGCGGCGCCGCGTTGCTGCGGCCCTTGTTCGCGCGCATGTTCAACCGGGCGCCGTAGCGTCCTCCAGCCGGCGCAGCCAGGACAGCGCGTGGGGCGCGGAGTCGCCGCACATGTCAGGCGCGGGCCGCAGTCCGGCGCAGAAGGCAGGACGCTCCGGCCTGCCGAAGATGCGGCACCGGTTCGCCGGATCGAGCTGCACGCAGCGCACACCCGCCGGCTTGCCGTGCGGCATGCCCGGAATCGGGGAAGTGATCGAGGGCGCGATGCAACATGCGCCACAACCGGGCCGACACTCCATGCCGCTCATCTTTTTGTAGCTATTCAACGAGGCTGCAAGCGCTCTGCAGCCCAGAGGACTTGATCGACGACGGACTGCGCGCGCTGCTTCGCCGCTTCTTCCAGCAGGTGGCCCTGTTCGTCGAACGCACTGGCCGCGCGACCGAGCGCATAGGTCTGCGGCGCCACCCAGCAATGCAGGTTCAGGAGCAGGGGGATCAGGTGGCTCTGCGAGCGCAGGCCGCCGAGCGCGCCGGGTGAGGCGCTGAGCACGCCCACCACCTTGCCGCGGCTGAAGCGGAAGTCGTCGCTCCACACGGGGTCGCCCTTCACCGGACTCGACAACCAGTCCAGCGTGTTCTTCACCAGGGCAGGGTAGCTGGCGTTGTACTCCGGGGTGCAGATGATCCACGCCGGGTGCTCGTAGAACATCTGCTTGAGCTTCATCACATCGGCGGGCGTGCCCTTGGCCTCGAGGTCGGCGTTGTACATGGGCACGTCGTAGTCACCGAGTTCGAGGTGCGTGACCTCGGCCCCCTGGAGGCGGGCCATGCCGGCGACTTCCTTCGCGAGCTTGCGGTTGTGCGAGGCGATGCGCGTGCTGCCGGCGAAGACGAGGACTTTCATGGGCGCATTGCAACACGGCGACGCACGATCTTCGGTGCACCCGTAAAATCGCCCCTTCCCTTGATCGGCCCTTGTGGCCCCCAGCGCCCGGACCGGCGCCCTCCCGATGCTTTACCCAGAAGAATTCGACGTCATCGTCGTTGGCGGCGGTCACGCCGGCACCGAAGCAGCCCTCGCCGCAGCGCGCATGGGTTGCCGCACGCTGCTGCTCACCCACAACATCGAGACCCTGGGCCAGATGTCCTGCAACCCCTCGATCGGCGGGATCGGCAAGGGCCACCTGGTCAAGGAAGTGGACGCGTTGGGCGGCGCCATGGCGATCGCGACCGACGAAGCGGGAATCCAGTTCCGCATCCTGAACTCCAGCAAGGGGCCGGCCGTGCGCGCCACCCGCGCCCAGGCCGACCGGATCCTCTACAAGGCGGCCATCCGGCGGCGGCTGGAGAACCAGCCCAACCTGACCTTGTTCCAGCAAGCCGTGGACGACCTGATGGTCGAAGGCGACCGCGTGGTCGGCGCCGTGACGCAGGTCGGCATCCGGTTCCGGGGCCGGGCGGTGGTGCTGACCGCCGGCACTTTCCTGGACGGCAAGATCCACGTCGGCATGAACAACTATCCCGCCGGGCGGGCAGGGGACCCGCCTTCGGTGTCGCTGTCGGCTCGGCTGAAGGAGCTGAAACTGCCGCAAGGCCGGTTGAAGACGGGCACGCCGCCGCGCATCGACGGCCGCACCATCGACTTCTCCCGATGCGAGGAGCAGCCCGGCGACCTGGACCCGGTGCCGGTGTTCAGCTTCATGGGCACGACTGGGATGCATCCGCGCCAGGTGCCGTGCTGGATCACGCATACGAACGAGCGCACCCACGACATCATCCGGTCCGGGTTCGATCGCAGCCCGATGTTCACGGGAAAGATCGAAGGCGTCGGCCCGCGTTACTGCCCGAGCGTGGAAGACAAGATCAACCGGTTCGCGGACAAGTCCAGCCACCAGGTGTTCCTGGAGCCGGAAGGTCTGACCACCAACGAGTTCTATCCCAACGGGATTTCCACCAGCCTGCCGTTCGACATCCAGCTCGGCCTGGTGCGGACCTTGCCAGGACTGGAGAACGCCCACATCCTGCGGCCCGGCTACGCCATCGAATACGACTACTTCGACCCGCGGGGATTGAAGAGCAGCTTTGAAACCCGTGCCATCGGCGGCCTGTTCTTTGCTGGCCAGATCAATGGAACGACCGGCTACGAGGAGGCCGCGGCCCAGGGCCTGTTCGCCGGAATCAACGCCGCGCTGCAGGTGAAAGGCGAGTCTGCTTGGCTGCCCACGCGTGACCAGGCTTACTTGGGCGTCCTTGTGGATGACCTGATCAGCAAGGGTGTGACCGAGCCGTATCGCATGTTCACCAGCCGCGCCGAATACCGGCTGCAACTGCGCGAAGACAACGCCGACCTCCGGCTGACGGAGGATGGGCGGCGCCTGGGCTTGGTGGACGACGCCCGGTGGGACGCGTTCTGCCGCAAGCGCGACGCTGTTTCACGTGAAACAGAACGGCTGAGGGCGACTTGGGTGAATCCGCGCATCGTCTCGGCGGAAGAGGCGCAGCGGGTCTTGGGGACGAGCATCGAGCACGAGTACAACTTGGGCGACTTGCTGCGCCGGCCGGACATTTCGTATGAGACGCTGGTGAGCCTGGAAGGTGGACGCTGGCAGTCCGGCGATGTTTCACGTGAAACACTCGGCGCGCTGTACGAGCCCGTGGTGGAGCAGATCGAGATTGCCGCCAAGTATTCCGGCTACATCGAGCGGCAAAAGGACGAGGTGGAACGCGCCTCGTACTACGAAAACCTGAAGCTCCCAGCCGAGCTGGACTACCTGCAGGTGCCGGCTCTGAGCATCGAAGTCCGGCAGAAGCTGAACAAGCACCGCCCCGAAACGCTGGGCTTGGCTTCCCGGATCTCGGGCGTGACCCCGGCGGCCATTTCGCTTCTGCTCGTGCATTTGAAGAAGAACAAGTTCAAGGGCTTCACGGAAGCTGCCAACCAGGCGGGGCAGGCGGCAGCATGAAGACAGGCTCCCTCTCCCGCTGGCGGGAGAGGGCAGGGGTGAGGGCAGTCGCGTGCCGCTCCCCCGGCCCTCACCCCGACGGTTTCACTCCCTCCCCCAGAGAGGGAGGGAATGAATCCATGACATCGGAGACACGGCTGGCCGAAGCCGCCCGACAGCTCGGCCTGGAGCTCAGCGACAACCAGCAACGTCAGCTCCTGTCCTACGTCGAGCTGATCGCCAAGTGGAACAAGGTCTACAACCTGACCGCCGTCCCTCCACAGGACATGCTCGTGCAGCACCTGTTCGACAGCCTCGCGGTCATCCAGCCGCTGCGGCGCCAAGCCGCCGGCCGTCCCATCCGCTTCCTGGACGTCGGCTCCGGGGCAGGGCTGCCGGGCGTGGTCGTCGCGATTTGCTGCCCGGAGATGCAGGTCGATTGCGTGGACACGGTCGGCAAGAAGGCCGCCTTCATCCAGCAAGCGGCCGCCCAGCTGAAGCTGCCCAACCTGCGCGGGTTGCACGACCGGGTGGAAAACCTGGCCGGTCCTTATGACGTCATCGGCTCCCGGGCATTCGCATCCCTTCCCGATTTCGTGAAGTGGTCCGCCGTCGCGCTGGCCGAGCAGGGCGTCTGGATGGCGATGAAGGGCAAATCGCCAGCCGAAGAGGTGTCGGCGCTGCCCCCCGAAGCTCGAGTGTTTCACGTGGAACAGTTGAACGTGCCCGAACTGGACGCTGAACGCTGCCTCGTCTGGATGCGCAAGGGCCCGCGTGCGCAAAGCGCCACAGGTCTGCCGGGCACCGGAAGTTAAACTCAGCCTTCACCCGGAGGCTTTCCCCCATGCTTGGCGTTGCAGACTACGGCGCATTCGTCGCCGCGATCCTGATTTTTCTCGCCATCCCCGGTCCCGGCAACCTGGCCCTGATCACCTCCACCAGCAAGGGCGGCATCCCCGGCGGAATGGGCGCCACCTTCGGCGTGATCGCCGGCGACCAGGTGCTGATGTGGGCCGCGGTGGCAGGCGTCGCAACCTTGCTGGTCGCTTATCCGGCCGCATTCCACGCGGTGCAGTGGGTGGGCGCGGCGTACCTGGCCTGGCTCGGATTCCGGATGTTGATCGCCAAGCCGGGCGACGCCCCGGTGCTGCACATCGAGCCGCGCCACTACTTCAAGCAGGCCTTCTTCATCACGCTGCTCAATCCCAAGGCGATCGTTTTCTACATGGCGTTCTTCCCGCTGTTCGTCGATCCCGCCCAGCACCGCGGCATGGTGACCTTCGGCGTGATGGCTGCAACGGTCGCCGTCCTCACTTTCCTGTACGGCCTGGGCGCGGTGCTGCTCACGCACTTCCTCGCCGAGCGCATGCGCGCCAACCCACGCATCGGCCGGATCCTGGAAAAGGCGGCGGGCCTCTTCCTCATCGGCTTCGGCGTGAAGCTGGCCGTCTCCAAGTAAGGAACGACGAGAAGAATGGCCAAGATTTTTTGCGTCGCCAACCAGAAGGGTGGGGTTGGCAAGACGACGACGACGGTGAACCTGGCGGCCGGCCTGGCCAAAGTCGGCCAGCGCGTGCTGATGGTCGACCTCGATCCGCAGGGCAATGCCACCATGGGCTCTGGCGTCGACAAGCGCAAGCTGCAGTACACCGTGTACGACGTGCTGCTGGAGTCTGTGAGCGTGGTCGAGGCCCGCGTGAAGAGTGAGCGCTTACAGGAAGCCGATTGCAGCTACGACATCCTGGGCTCGAACCGGGACCTGGCCGGCGCCGAAGTGGAACTGGTGGAGGTGGAGCGTCGTGAGAAGCGCCTGAAGCAGGCCCTGGCGGAAGTCTCGGGCGAATACGACTTCATCCTGATCGACTGTCCGCCTGCGCTGTCGCTCCTCACCCTCAACGGCCTGTGCGCCGCGCACGGCGTGATCGTGCCGATGCAGTGCGAGTACTTCGCGCTCGAGGGGCTGTCGGACCTGGTGAACACCATCAAGCAGGTGCACGCCAATTTGAACAAGGACCTGGAGATCATCGGCCTGCTGCGTGTCATGTTCGACCCGCGCATCACGCTGCAGCAGAACGTGAGCGACCAGCTCAAGGCGCACTTCGGCGACAAGGTGTTCAACACCGTGATCCCGCGCAACGTGCGCCTGGCCGAAGCACCGAGCTACGGGCTGCCCGGCGTGGCGTTCGATCCCGCGGCGCGCGGCAGCCAGGCCTTCGTCGAGTTCGCCAGGGAAATGGTGGACCGCATCGAGACCATGAAATGAGCTGCGCGCTGCCATGAAACCGCGCAACGTCCTGATCCTGCCCGGCTGGGAGAGCAGCGGGCCCAAGCACTGGCAGTCGCTGTGGGAGCAGCGCCATGGCTACCGGCGCGTGGAGCAGCACGATTGGCTCAAGCCGCTGCGCGGTGACTGGGTGGCGCGGCTGGAGGACGTGGTCCTCACCTGCGACGAGCCCGCGGTGCTGGTGGCGCACAGCCTGGGTTGCATCCTCACCGCCGCGTGGGCGGCGAAGTCCCAGAACACGCAGCGCGTGAAAGCCGCGCTGCTGGTCGCCCCGGGCGACGTCGAGCGGCCGGAAATACGCGAACAGATTCCGTCGTGGTCGCCGATCGAATTGCAGGCGCTGCCTTTTCCGGCGGTGCTGGTCGCGAGCCGCACCGACCCCTATTGCGAATTCGAGCGCGCGCGCCTGTTCGGATATGCGTGGAACGCGCAGTTCATGGACTACGGCGACTGCGGCCACATCAACGCCGACTCTGCGCTGGCAAGCTGGCCCGAAGGCCACGTCCTCCTGCAGGACCTCATGAAAGATTGACGAGATGGTGACGAAGAAACCGAAGGGCCTGGGACGCGGCCTCGAAGCGCTGCTGGGACCCAAGGTCGCGGAGCACGGCGAGGGCCCCGGCGAGAAGCCGACCGCGGATGCGGGCCAGCCGATGTCGCTGATGCTCGCGGACATGGTGCCCGGCATGTACCAGCCGCGCACGCGCATGGACGAGGGCGCGCTGTACGAGCTGGCCGAGTCGATCAAGGCGCAGGGCATCATGCAGCCGATCCTGGTGCGCAAGCTGCACGACGGCGACAACACCGGCAAGTTCGAGATCATCGCGGGCGAGCGCCGCTTCCGCGCGGCCAAGCTGGCCGGGCTGGACAGCGTGCCGGTGCTGGTGCGCGACGTGCCGAACGAAGCCGCGGCGGCGATGGCGCTGATCGAGAACATCCAGCGCGAAGACCTCAATCCGCTGGAGGAGGCGCAGGGCATGCAGCGCCTGATCAAGGACTTCGGGCTGACGCACGAACAGGCGGCGCAGGCCGTGGGGCGCTCGCGCAGCGCGGCGTCCAACCTGCTGCGCCTGTTGAACCTGGCCGAACCCGTGCAGACCATGCTGATGGCGGGTGACATCGACATGGGCCATGCGCGCGCCTTGCTGCCGCTCGATCGCGCGACGCAGATCACCGCCGCGAACCAGATCGCCCAGAAGAAATTGTCGGTGCGCGAGGCCGAGAGCCTGGTCAAGAAGATCAGCGCGGAATTCAACCTGACTTCGCCGAAGCCGAAGAAGGAGAAGTCACGCGACCTGCGCCGCATCGAGGAAGAACTCTCCGACCTGCTGACCGCCGAAGTGGAAGTGCGCGTGAAGAAGCGCGTGAAGCGGCACGGCCGCGTGGAGGAGCTCGGCGAGGTGTCGATTTCGTTCGGCTCGCTCGACGAATTGAACGGGTTGATCGAGCGGTTGCGGGGTTAGTCGACGGGGGAGTGTCGGGGTCGCTTCGCCAACCCGACCTACGGGGTCGGCGTGGACGCCGCCGTTCAGACGACGGCCGCGGTCCGTAGGGCGGGTTCGCGACAGCGACCCCGCCACCTTCTCAAGGGCGCGCCAAAGCCGTTAGCGCGCGCAGGTCCTTCGCCTTCCCCAGCCCCCAGCAAGCCGCGATCAGCTGCTTGGTCTTCGCGCTTCCCAGCACCGGCTCGGACAACTGCGTGAACTTGCCTTCCAGCATCGCATCCGTCATCGGGTTCTGCAGCGAACCGATGGCGTGTTCCACGAACACATGCACCTTGCGCCCATCGGTGAGCACCGCGGTGACGTCGGCGCTCGCCTCGTCGATGCTGTCGTCCACAGTCGCCACCACCTTGCGGCGCAGGGCCACCATGTCGGCACGCGTCACGATCTCATCGTGGTACTCGTCCTCACCCGCACGCCCGAACATCAGGCCCGCCGCGACGCCGTGGTACACGCTGAACTTGCCCTGCAGGCCGTCGGCGGGCTCCTTCTTGCCGGTGAGCTCCAGCACCAGCGAGTGCACCCGCAACTCGATGCGCTCGACCTGCTCGGGCCTCACGCCTTGCGCGCGCAACTGCGAGGCCGCATCGATGCTCGGATGGATCACGATGCCGCAAGCGAAAGGCTTGTAGCTGTTGAACGAAATCTCGAAGCGCTTGCCCAGTTCGTCGGTCGCTTCGTTCCACGCGGTCTTGGTGGAGACCACTTGCGCCCAGCCGCGCGGCGCCTCCAGGGCGCGCGGGCTGGCGGTGAAGCCCTTGGCCGCGAGCAGCGCCGACATCAGGCCCGCGCGCGCGGCGCCGCCCGGATGGAACGGCTTGGTCATGGTGCCGAACTGTTCGCGCAAGCCCACCGGCTGCGACGCGGCAATGCCCAGCGCCATCTGCGTCCGGTCGGCATCCAGCTTCAGCAGCCGCGCGCAGCCGGCGGCGGCGCCCAGCATGCCCGTGGTTCCGGTGATGTGCCAGCCACGGTCGTAATGCTCGGGGTACACCAGGTTGCCCAGGCGGCAGGCGACGTCGATCCCCAGCACCAGTGCGTCCACCACCTCGCGCCCGCCCATGCCCTTGTGCTCGGCGAGCGCGAGCAGGGCGGATGCGACAGGACCGGCGGGATGGATGATGGTCTTGAGGTGCGTGTCGTCGAAGTCGAAGGTGTGCGACGTGATGCCGTTCACCAGCGCCGCACTCGCCATGTCCACGCGCTCGCTGCGACCGGCCACCGTCGCTTGCGGCGCCGGCTGCAGCTCGTTCACGGCGGCAAGGGCTGCTTCCGCTGCTTCGTGCTTGGCGGCACCGACCGCGCACCCCAGCCAGTTGAGGAAGGTGCGATGCGCTTCATGGTCGACCGCATCGCTCCATCCGCGCGATGGGTGGTTGGCGACGTACTCGGCGAGGATGCGGGTGATGGGGGGCGCGTTGTGATCCGCGGGGACTTGCGTGTTGCGTGCCATGTTCTGGGTTTCGATGCAGGGAGCCCTGGGTTGCCGCCTGCGCGGGAATGACGGCTAGAACGAAAAGATCTTGCCGGGATTCATGATGTTCTTGGGATCCAGGGCCCGCTTGATCGTCCGCATCATGTCCACCGCTCCGGCGCCTGCCTCGTCCACCAGGAAGCCCATCTTGTGCAGTCCCACGCCATGCTCGCCGGTGCAGGTGCCGCCCAGGGCCAGCGCGCGGGACACCAGCTTGTGGTTCAGGTCCTCGGCGGTCACGCGCTCCTCGGGCACGTTCGGGTCCAGCAGGTAGCCGAAGTGGAAGTTGCCGTCGCCGACGTGGCCGACAAGGAAGTAGGGGATGCCGCTGGCATCGGCTTCCGCCACCGAGTCGAGCAGGCAGTCGGCCAGGCGCGAGATCGGCACGCACGTGTCGGTGGAAATCACGCGGCAGCCGGGGCGCGACTGCACCGCGGCGAAGTAGGCGTTGTGCCGCGCGGTCCAGAGTCGCGTACGCTCCTCCGGCGTCTCGGCCCAGGCGAACGCGTTGCCGCCGAATTCGCTGGCGATCTCCTGCACCGTCTCGGCCTGCTCCTTCACGCCGGCCGGCGAGCCGTGGAATTCCATCAGCAGCATCGGCTCCTCGCGCAGGGCGAGCTTGCTGTGCGCGTTGACCATCCGCACGGAGTTGTGGTCGATCAGTTCCACGCGCGCGATCGGCACGCCCAGCTGGATCAGCTGGATGGTGGTGCGCACCGCGGCCTCGATGCTCGGGAAGGAGCAGACGGCGGCGGAGATCGCCTCCGGAATGGGATACAGGCGCAGGGTGATTTCCGTGATCACGCCCAGCGTGCCCTCGCTGCCCACGAACAGGCGCGTCAGGTCGTAGCCGGCGGAGGATTTCTTGGCGCGGGTGCCGGTGCGGATCACTTCGCCGCTGGCCGTGACCACCTCCAGCGCCAGCACGTTTTCGCGCATGGTGCCGTAGCGCACGGCGTTGGTGCCGGACGCGCGCGTGGCGCTCATGCCGCCGATGGACGCATCCGCGCCGGGGTCGATCGGGAAGAACAGCCCGGTGCTGCGGATCTCCTCGTTGACCTGTTTGCGCGTGACGCCCGCCTGCACGGTGACCGTCAGGTCCTCGGCGTTCACGGCCACCACCTTGTTCATGCGTGACACGTCGATGCTGATGCCGCCCTGCACGGCGAGCAGGTGGCCTTCGAGCGAGGAGCCGACGCCGAACGGGATGACCGGTGCGTCGTACTGGCCGGCGAGCCGGACCGCATCGGCGACGTCCTGCGTGCTCTCGGCAAAGACGACGGCCGCCGGCGGCGGCACCTGGAACGAAGACTCGTCGCGTCCGTGCTGCTCGCGCACCACCATGGCCGTGGAGCACCGGTCGCCGAAGCGCTGCTTCAAGGCGTCGATCAACGCGGCGGGGACGTCGCGCTGCTGGACATCGGGAACCAGGTGCGACAGGGCGGTGGGGGCGTTCATGCGTGTCTCCGGAGGCGAGCCTCCAGTGTAGTCGCCCCCGCCGCCAGCCGCCCTTCGGCCTCAGCGCACCGAGTCGGCGTATTCGAAGCGGCTGATGACGCCGTCGAAGTTGCGGTCCATCTCCTCGAACGTCATCGTCATGATGCTCAGCCGCGCCGCTTCGGCGCGGGTCAGTTCGCCGTCCTTGTTGGCGTCCGCCATGAAGAACGAGCGCGTCGTGTCCGTGGCGCTGAAGCCGCCCGCGCCGCCCACCGCCTGGCCCGGGCCGCGCACGCCGGCGCCGGCGCCCATCACGGCGGTGTTGTTGCCGGTGTCCGGGCCGTTGACGTTTCCTGGAAGGTTATTGTCCAGGCCGGGGCCGGCGCTCACGCGATTGCCGTTGGCGGGGATGACCGTGGTGCTTTGCGCGATCGGGTTCGGTGACACCGCGCCACCGCTGCCCGAAGTCACGCCGGCCGGGAACGTGGAGCGCAGGCCGGCCGGGTTGGGGGCGGACTGGGCCGATCGCGCAGCGGCGCTGGGCGCAGCCTGCGCGGGGACGGACTGCACCTTCTGCGCGAAGGCGGCCGAGGCAAAGGCCATGGCGCATGCGGCAGCCACGGCGAGGCGGGAGAAATTCGGCATGACGACTCCTGGAATGGTTGTGCCACCGCTGAAGACGCGATCGGCCTTGATTGCATCGTCGGCCGGCCGTGGCGCCCCGTTCGCGCGGAGGGGACGGAAATCCACGTAGGACCAACGGCCTCCGCTTCGCGCACAATCGCTGGCAACAGGAGAACGGCATGGGCAAGCGGCTGACCCAGATCGCCACCCGCACGGGCGACGACGGCACCACCGGGCTGGGCGACAACACGCGCGTCCCGAAGGACCACCTGCGCGTGCGGGCGATGGGCGATGTCGACGAGCTGAACTCCCACATCGGCGTCCTGCTGTGCGAAGAACTGCCGGGGGACGCCCGCGAGTTGTTGGTCGAGATCCAGCACCAGTTGTTCAACCTCGGCGGTGAGCTGTCGATTCCGGGCTTCGAACTGCTGAAGGCCGAAGCGGTTCTGGCGCTGGACGAAGCCCTGGCACACCACAACGCGACGCTGCCCAAGCTGGAGGAGTTCATCCTGCCGGCCGGCAACCGCGCGGCGGCGCAGGCCCACGTCTGCCGCACCGTCGCGCGCCGTGCCGAGCGCGCGGTGGTGGCGTTGGGCGCGCAGGACACGGTGCGCGAGGCACCGCGGCATTACCTGAATCGGCTGTCGGACCTGATGTTCGTGCTGGCCCGCGTGTTCAACCGCATGAACGGCGGGGATGACGTGTACTGGAAGAGCGAAAAGATGAAGCGCAAATAGCCGTCATCCGCGGAGGCGGGGGAGTGACCGGCCCTACTCCTTCAATACCGCCATCGTGATCCGCGACACGCAAGTCAGGTGGCCGGCGTCGTCGAACAGCTCGATCGCCCACACCTGCGTGCTGCGCCCCACGTGCACCGGCTTCGTGATGCCCGTGACCCAGCCCGCCATGGCGCCGCGAATGTGGTTGGCGTTGATGTCCAGGCCGACGCAGCGCGTGCCCGGCTTGCAGGCATAGACGGCGCCGCAGGAGCCCAGCGTTTCCGCCAGCACCACGCTGACGCCGCCATGCAGCAGGCCGTACGGCTGTCGCGTGCGTTCATCGACCGGAATGCGGCCCTTGATGTAGTCGTCCCCGACCTCCACGAACTCCATGCCCAGATGCGCCGGCGCCGTGCCGCGATGCAGCTCGGTGAGCAGTTCGATGGAGATGGGGCGTTTCCAGATGGCCATGCGCGCAATGTTAGCGCGCCCGCGTCTCCACCGTGGGCGCGTCCGCCACCGAGACGCCGCGCGACTGGTCCCGGTTCAGCAGCGCGTACAGGATGATCGCGCCGAAGGTCGCGGTGCCGATGCCACCGAGTGCGAAGGCACCGAACTTCAGCGTGAAGTCGCCGGTGCCGAGCACCAGCGTGATGGCGGCGACGATCAGGTTCTTGTTCTGGGAGAAGTCCACGCGGTTGTCGACCCAGATCTTGGCGCCGGCCACGGCGATCAGGCCGAACACCACGATGCTGACCCCGCCCATCACCGGCAGCGGGATGGCCTGGATGACCGCGCCGAACTTGGGCGAGAAGCCGAGCACCAGCGCGATGGCCGCCGCGAACAGGAAGATCGCCGTCGAATAGATCTTGGTGGCCGCCATCACGCCGATGTTCTCGGCATAGGTGGTCACGCCGGTGCCGCCGCCCATGCCGCTGACCACCGTGGCGACGCCGTCACCGAGGAACGCGCGTCCCATGTACTGGTCCAGGTTGCGGCCGGTCATGGCCGTCACGGCCTTGATGTGGCCCAGGTTCTCGGCCACCAGGATGATCGCCACCGGCGCGATCAACAGCATCGCCGGCCCGCTGAACACGGGGGTGGCGAACGCCGGCGCGCCGACCCACGCGGCGTTGGCGATGCCGGAGAAGTCCATCGGCTTGCCCAGGCCCATGCCGTTGGTGAGGATGGCGTAGAGGATGCTGGCGAGGATCAGCCCCACCAGGATCAGCAGGCGCTGCACCATGCCGCGCGTGAGCACCGCCACCAGCCCGACGCAGACGAACGTGACGGCCTGCATCCAGCTGTCGAAGTTGCTGGCGGCCATGTTCTTGATCGGGATGCCCGCGAGGTTCAGGCCGATGACCGCCACCACCGCGCCGGTCACCACCGGCGGCATGAAGCGCTCGATCCACCCGGTGCCCACCGCGTGCACGATGGCGCCGATGATCGCGTAGACGATGCCGCAGGCGATGATGCCGCCCAGCGCCACGCCGATGTTGGCGTTGGGGCCCTTGCCCGCATATTCGGTGGCGGCGATCACCACGCCGATGAAGGCGAAGCTGGAGCCCAGGTAGCTGGGCACCTTGCCGCCGGTGATGACGAAGAACAGCAGCGTGCCGATGCCGCTCATGAGGATGGCGATGTTGGGGTCGAATCCCATGAGGATCGGGGCCAACACCGTGGCCCCGAACATCGCGATGACGTGTTGCACGCCCATGAGCGCGGTCTGCGGCCATGGCAGTCGTTCATCGGGCGCGATCACGCCCCCTTGCTGCAGCACCGAGGCTGGTCTCTCCGTCCAGTCGAACATGCCCATTTCCGCTCTCCTTCTCCGTTGGGGTGAGCGATGCTAGGGGCAATGGTCGAGCCGCGCAAGGCGTGTGGCCGAGAGGCTGAGAGGGGGGGCGCCAATGGGCTGCCAGGAACGGTATCGGCTACCTGACGAACACCGCGACTTTGCCGATCACCTCCGCCTCCTTCAGGATGCGCCGATGCCCCAGCCCCTCGGTGGCCAGCAGCTGCGCGCCCTGGATCGCATGCGCAAAGGCCTGGCCGTCGGCGAAACCGTTGATGCGGTCACCACGGTCATGCACCACCAGCGTCGGCACGCGGATCCGCGGCGCCACCGCGCGTGGCTCGAAGTGCTGCATCAGCACGCCCTCGCGTTCCTCCAGCCGGCGCTGCATCGCGCTTCGGGTGGCCTCGCTCAGGCCGAACACCTTCGCGAAATAGTGGGTGTAGTTGCGCGGCGAGGCCGGCGGCGCCAGCAGCACCAGCTTGCCGACGGCCAGGCCGCGGCTGGCGGCGTAGGCGGCGGCGTTGGCGCCGAGCGAGTGCGCGGCCAGCACGCCGATCACGTGGCCCTCCTGCCCCAGCCGGCCCACGGCGTAGTCGATGGCGCGGGCGAACTGCGGCAGGTTGCTGGTGGTGCCCGCGCTCAGGCCGTGGGCGGGCATCTCCAGCAGCACCGGCCGCATGCCTTGCTGCGCCAGCGACTCGGCCAGTGGCAGCATCTGGCGCGCGTGGCCGCCCCAGCCGTGCACCAGCAGCGCCACCGGTCCGTGCGGCGCGGCGGGCTGCGAATAGACCGTCAGGCTGGCGTCCTCGAAGGCCCACGCGTCGGTGCGCCACCGCGGGCCCAGGCTGCCTTGCCGGTGCAGCCACTTCGGCGGCAGCGGCGTGGCGAACAGGCGGGTGGCGGCGCGCACGGCCAATGCCGGCCACAGCCTCTGCGATGCGCCGAGGGCCAGGCGGAACAGGCGCAAGCCCACGCTGCCTTGGTAATAGCCGGCGGTCACGTCCACGGCGGAAGGGTTGGCCATGGTCATTCCTTTCAGAAGAAGACGAGGTCGTCGTTGCTGCGCGGCAGGCGGCGCACGGCATCCAGTGCGGCGCTGGCGACGCGCCAGCCGCCATAGAGGACGGCGAGGGAGAGGATGGCGATCATGGTGAGTTCCTTTCTTCGCACGATCGTGCGAAATATGGGCGAGTGGAAAGGCGGGAGTGCATCCGTCGGAAGCGTTCAGCGAAGGTAGGTCTTCAGCAGCCGGGCCCAGGTCAGCTGGGCCCGCTCGGCCGCGCGCGGGTCGCGCAGGAAGCGGGTGTCGTGCAGCAGGCCCATGGCCAGGCTGTACATCTCGGCCACCAGTTGCTCCGGCTCCGTGTCCGGCAGCAGGTGCTTCTGTTCGATGGCCTGCAGCACGGTGCGGCGCAAGGCGGCGCGCCAGCGCGTCACCTCGCCCAGCAGGAAGTCGCGCAGCGGCCCGTCCTTGTCGTCCAGTTCGAACGCGCCGGCCGTGAAGATGCATCCTTGCCTGGCCTCGACGTCGCGGGTGCGAACGATCCAGCGCCGCATGATCTCGTTCAAACGCGGCAGGCCCTTGGGCAATTGCATGGAGGGCACGAACACGTCGCCGATGAAGCGGCGGCCGAACTCCTCGATCACCGCGATCTGCAGCGCCTCGCGCGAGCCGACCCGGGAGAAGACGCCGCTCTTGGACAAGCCGACGCGGTCGGCCACGGCCTGCAACGTGATCGCCTCGAGGCCCTCGGCCGCGGCCAGGTCGAGCCCCGCGCCGACGATTGCCGCGCGGGTGAGTTCGCTCTTCTGGGTCTTGGCGTCCATGGCGCGAAATATAGCACGCTTGTGCGAAAGTTCAAAAGGCTGAGCCTTTTCCGGTCATCGCAGGATGTGTCCTACGACAGACGCCTTGGGTGACCTAGGCTGCGGCCCGGCGATGCGATCACCATGGCTGCAGGCACCTTCGCCTCATAACCGATAGAGAGACACCATGAAAAAGCTCCCGATCTTCTTCGCCGCAGCGATCGCTTGCGGCGCCGTGCTGGCGCAGGCCCCGGCCGGCACGACCCGTCCTGCCAACCAGCTGGACCCGAACGCGTCCGGCGGCAAGGCGCAGGCCAATGCCGCCGTCAAGAACGATGCCAGGACGGGCGGCAACAGCGCCTCCGCCGGCACCACCGCCAACCAGACCATGACCATGGACGTCAATGGTGACGGCATGATTTCCCGCCAGGAGTGGGACACTTACCATGGCAAGACATGGAGCACGATGAAGCCCAACAAGCAAGGCATGGTGCCGTGGGCCGACGTGCAAGCCGGCATGGGCGGCCAGGGCGGCACCCCGAAGTAAGCAGCTTCGGCGGCCCGTCCGGACCACCGGGCGGGCTGCGCTTCAGCGCGAGGCCATCAGCGCGTCGTCGAAGATGGCCACCGCACGCGTCCACCCCGCCGACGCGCCGCGGATCTTGTGCGGAAAGCAGCTGATGTAGAAGCCGTGCGCCGGCAGCGTCTCCAGGTTGTGCAGCTTCTCCAGGTGGCAGTAGCCGATGTCGCGGCCGGCCTTGTGGCCTTCCCAGATCAGCGAGGCGTCCTGCGTCGCACCATACTTCTTTGCGGTGTGCACGAAAGGCGCGTCCCAGCTCCAGGCGTCCGTGCCGGTCAGGCGCACGCCACGTTCCAGCAAGTACATGGTGGCCTCGTAGCCCATGCCGCAGCCGGCGGAAACGAAGTCCGGATGTCCGTAGCGCGAACCCGCACGCGTGTTGACGACGACGATCTCCAGCGGGGCGAGCTGGTGGTCCACGCGCTCGAGTTCCGCCTGCACGTCCCGCGCGGTGACGACGTAGCCGTCATCGAAATGCCGGAAGTCCAGCTTCACGCCGGGCTGGAAGCACCATTCCAGCGGAACCTCGTCGATCGCGATCGACCTCTCCTGGCCGCCCAGCTTCCTGTTCATGGTGGAGTGGAAGTGGTACGGCGCATCCAGGTGGGTGCCGTTGTGCGTGGACAAGGTGACCTTCTCCACCGCCCAGCCCTCGCCATCCGGCAGGTCCCCCTTGCGCAGGCCGGGGAAGAACGACTCGATCTGCCCCACCGTGTTCTCGTGCGTGAAGTACTCGATCTTCGGCGCGAACGCGGGAGGGTCGGAGACGACGTCGTTTTCCAGGTAGATCGACAGGTCGACGAACTTGCGCGGCATGGGAAAACCTCCGTGGTGCGACATCCAGGGCCGATGCTAATCTGCCGCGCATGGGCGCCCCACCGTATGTTCCCCAGATTCGCCGATACCAGCACTGGCTGCGCGACAAGCATGGGCTCGCGTTCGACGACTACCAGTCGCTGTGGGAATGGTCGGTGCGCGACCTGGAGGCCTTCTGGCAGAGCATCTGGGACTACTACGAGATGCAGTCGCCCACGCCGCACCGCCAGGTGCTGGCGCAGGAGGTTATGCCCGGCGCCCGCTGGTTCGAGGGCGCGCAGGTCAACTATGCGCGGCAGGTGTTCCGCCATGTCCAGCCCGCGCATGCCGCGGGCTTTCCGGCCATCATCAGCCGCAACGAGGCCGGCGAACAGCGCGAGCTGTCGTGGCCCGAGCTGCGGCGCCAGGTCGCGTCGCTCGCCTTGCACTTGCAGGCGCAGGGGCTCGAGCGCGGTGACCGCGTCGCGGCCTACCTGCCCAACGTCCCGGAAGCGATGGTCGCGTTCCTGGCCGTCGCGAGCCTGGGCGCCGTGTGGAGCATCTGCGCGCCCGACATGGGGACCCACGCGGTGCTGGACCGCTTCAAGCAGATCGACCCCAAGATGCTGATCGCCTGCGATGGCGTGCGCTATGGCGGCAAGGCCTTCGATCGCACCCAGGTGGTGGCGGAGCTGAAGGCCGCGCTGCCCAGCGTGCGGCACGTGCTGATCCGCCGCGACCTCGGCCTCGACACGGCGCCGCTGCCGGCCTTCACCGACTGGTTGGACGCCATCGGGAGCAGCGGCCCGCAGGTCGATGCCTTCGAGCCGATGTGGCTGCCCTTCGACCATCCGCTCTGGATCGTCTACTCCAGCGGCACCACCGGCCTGCCCAAGCCCATCGTGCACGGCCACGGCGGCATCGTGGTGGTGATGCTGGCCGCCGGGGGCCTGCACAACGACATCGGCTGCAGCTACGACCGCAACTCCTGGGGCGAGCGCTACCACTGGTACAGCTCCACCGGCTGGGTGATGTGGAACGCGCAGCTCGCGGGCCTGCTCAGTGGAACCACCTGCTGCATCTACGACGGCAATCCCGGCGGCAGCAAGGAGAACCCGGACTGGACGGTGCTCTGGCGCTTTGCGGCGGACCTGGGCGTCACCTTCTTCGGCGCGGGCGCGGCCTTCTTCGCCAACTGCATGAAGGCGGACGTGGATCTGTCGAAGCTGCCGGGACTGAAAACGATTCGCGTGCTCGGCACGACGGGGTCGCCGCTGTCCGAGGACGCGCAGCGCTGGGGCACCCGGCAGTTCCAGAAGCTGGGCGTGCCGGACATCTGGTGGTGCAACATCTCCGGCGGCACCGATTTTGCCGGCGCGTTCATCGGCGGCAACCGCGAGCTGCCGCAGGTGCCGGGGCAGATGCAGTGCCGCGAACTCGGTGCCGCCGTCGAGGCCTGGAACGAACAAGGCCAGCCTGTCATCGGGGAAGTCGGCGAGCTGGTCTGCACGCGACCCATCCCCTCCATGCCGCTGCATTTCTGGAACGACGAAGGCAACAAGCGCTATCTCTCCAGCTACTTCGACATGTACGCCGGTGTCTGGCGACATGGCGACTGGCTGAAGATCACGCCGGAAGGCGGCTGCATCATCTACGGCCGCAGCGACGCCACCATCAACCGCCACGGCCTGCGCATGGGCACCAGCGAGTTGTACAGCGCGGTGGAGGCGCTGCCCGAAGTGCTGGACTCGATGGTGGTGGACCTGGAATTCCTGGGCCGCGAAAGCTACATGCCCTTGTTCGTGGTGCTGCGGCCGGGGGTGCCGCTGGACGACGCGATGAAGGCGAAGCTGGCCGGCGCCATCCGCACCGCGCTCAGCCCGCGCTTCGTGCCCGACGAAATCCTGCAGGTGGCCGAGATTCCGCGTACGCTGTCCGGCAAGAAGCAGGAGTTGCCGATCAAGAAACTGCTGCTCGGCCAGCCGCTGGAGAAGGTGGTCAACCGCGACGCCATGGCCAACCCGCATTGCCTGGAGTGGTACGTGGACTTCGCGCGGCGCCGCGCTTGAGGCCATGTCGGGGTGCGGCTTCGCGCGCAACCCGACCTACAGGACGCGGTGAACCCGTAGGCCGGGTTCGGCGCAGCCGACCCCGGCAGCTTTCAAGCTGCCTTCTTCCGGTTCACCAATACGATCCCCACCGCCACTGCGGCCAGGGCCACCAGCAGCTGCGTCGTGAGCTTTTCGTCCAGCAGCACCACCCCCAGCACCAACGCGAACAGCGGCGCGAGGAAGGTGAAGGAGGACAGCTGCGTTGCCGGGTAGTGCCGCAGCATCCACATCCAGGCCAGGTAGCTGGCGAACGCGCCGATCACGGTCTGCAGCCCGAGCGACACCCACGCATACGTGGAGTAGTGCAGCGACCAGGTCTCGCCCAGCCCCAGGGAGAGCAGAGGCGCCACGACGGCAGTCACGCCCACCTGGTAGAACAGCGTCTTCTCCGCACTGGCATTCGACATCTTCGAGCCGCGGATCACCAGCGTGGTCAGTCCCCACAGCAAGCCGGCCAGCAAGGCCAGCGCATCGCCGCGCAGCTGCTGCGCCGTGCTGGCCCCCGTGAAGCCCTCGCTGAAAGCGAACGCCACCGCCGCAAAGGCGATGGTCAAGCCCACCCATTGCACCGGACGCAACTTCTCCGACGGCACGATGCGCGGCAACAGCAGCGCCACGACGAACGGCGAGGTGTAGAGAAAGACGGTCAAGCGCGATGCCGCCGTGTCGCGCAATCCCAGGTAGATGCAAGTGAACTCGCCCGCGAACAGCGCACCCGCGAGCAGGCCGGCGCCCAAGGTGCCGTCGCGCTCGAACAGCTTCACGCCGCGCCAGGCGCACCAGGCGAACAGCAGGGCGGTCGCAGCGACGAAGCGGATGGCGGCTTGCCAGAGCGGCGGCACTTCGCCCACCGTCGTCTTGATCAGGATCTGCTGGAAGCCCCAGAACAGGCAGCAGGCGAGCAGCAGGGAGACGGCGAGGGAGTCGAGATGCTGTTGACGTTCGCGCATCGGGCGATGGTAGCGGCCCCGCGTGCCGTCACCGCGGACGCTGCGCCAGCTTGGCCAGCAGCTTCTTCAGGGCAGTGCGCTCGGTGGCCGGAAGGGCCTGCAACAGCGTCGCCTCGTGCGTCCGTGCCTTTTCCAGCAGCGGACGCACCAGCCGCTTGCCGGCCGGCGTGGCGGTCACCAGCGTGCGGCGCTGGTCGCCCGGGTCCGCCTGCAGCGCCAGCCACCCCTGCTCGCACATGCGCTGCACGAGCTTGGTGACGGTGGGCTGCTTGGACAGCACGTCGTGGGCGAGCTGGTTGATCCCCAGCGGCGCGCTGTCGTGCAGCGTGGCGAGCACCCGCCATTCCACGGAGCTCAGGCCGGCCGCGCGCACGTGGCTGTCGAAGTCCCTGTACAAGGCGTGGTTCGCCTGCCCCAGCAGGTAGCCCAGGTACTCGTCGACAAAGCGGCCACGCGCCTCGCTCATTCGACGACCCTCCGCGCTACGCGCTGCGGGATTCGCCTTGGGGCGGCCCGGCAGCTCATAGCGGATGCTCCGTGTAATAGCGGCCGCCGTGGAACAGCAGCGGCGACGCCCCCTCGCGGCGGGTGCAGCGCTCCACCTCGCCGACGAAGATGACGTGGTCGCCTTCCTCGTAACGGCTGCGGTTGAAGCACTCGAAGGTGGCGGCCGCCCCGTGCAGCAGCGGCGCGCCGCCGGCGCCAGCGTCGAAGGTCACGCCCGCCCACCGGTCGGCGCCGCGCCTGGCGAAGCGCTCCGCCAGTTCCTTCTGGTCCGCAGCCAGTACGTTGATGGCGTAGTGCGAGCCGGCGCTGAACACCGCCATCGATGCCGCCGCGCGCGACAGGCTCCACAGCACCAGCGGCGGCTCCAGCGAAACCGAGTTGAAGGAATTGGCGGTCAGGCCGATGATCGTGCCGTCCGCCCCGCGCGCGGTGACGATGGTCACGCCGGTGGCGAACATGCCGAGGGCGGCCCGGAATTCGGGGGCCGAGAAGCTGGGCGGCCGGGCCTGGCGCGGCGGGGTCATGGGGTGCCGGATTGCATGAATTTTCATGTATTATGGTCCACAACAAAGGCGCGTGAACGGCATGCTGCAGGAACCCATTGAGCCCGCGTGGCTGGACGCGTTCGAAGCGGTGCTGGCCCGCTGCGCCCTGCAAAAGGGCGACACCGTCGCGGTGCTGAGCGAAAGCCAGAGCCGCCCCGTCATTCCCCAGCTTGCCCGCCTGGCCGCCGCGCGGCTGGGAACGCAGGTGTTCGATATCGTCCTGCCCAGCACTTTCTCTTCCAGCCTGCCGGTGGCGCGCTCCACCGGGGCTTCGCCGGTGCTGCGCCAGATCCAGCCGGTCGTCTGCGCGCTCGCGGCGAGCACGCTGGTGATGGACTGCACGGTCGAAGGCCTGATGCACGCGCCGGAACTGCCCGCCATCCTCAAGGGCGGCGCGCGCGTCCTGTACGTCAGCAACGAGCATCCGGAAGCGCTGGCGCGCCTGCTGCCGGACGACGGCATCGAAGCGCTGGTCAAGGCGCACGTGAAGCGCCTGCGCGGGGCGCGCGAAATGCGCGTCACGTCGCCGGCCGGCACCGACCTGGTGATCTCGCTGCAGGGCGCCGTGTGCGGCGGCAACTGGGGCTACACCACCCGGCCCGGCACGATGACGCATTGGCCCGGCGGCCTGGCGCTCGCATTCCCCGCAGCCAACAGCGTCAACGGCACGCTGGTGCTGGCGCAGGGCGACGTCAACCTCACCTTCAAGCGCTATCTCGACCAGCCGGTCACGCTGCGCGTCGAAGACGACTACGTCACGCGCATCGAGGGCCGCGGCGTCGACGCCGACCTGATGCGCAGCTACATCGCCGCCTGGGGCGATCGCGAGGCGTATGCGGTCAGCCACGTCGGCTATGGCCTCAACGCAGCCGCGCGCTGGGACAGCATGGCGCTGTACGACAAGCGCGACTTCAACGGAACCGAGCTGCGCGCGTTCGCCGGCAACTTCCTCTATTCCACCGGCGCGAACGAGGTCGCGGGCCGGCACACGGCCGGCCACTTCGACCTGCCGCTGCGGCACTGCACCGTGCAGCTCGATGGCCACACGGTGGTCGACAACGGCGCCTTGCTCCCGTAATGGTGGTTCCCACCTTCACCACCCTGGGCGGCGGCCCCACCGTGCTGATGCTGCACGGCATCGGCGGCGGCCACCTGTCGTTCGCGCCGCAGGTCGAGTCGCTGGCAGTGGCGGGCTACCGCGCCGTCGCCTGGGACATGCCGGGCTACGGCCACAGCGCGCCGATCGAGCCCTACACCTTCAAGGGGCTCGCGCAAAGCTGCGTGCTGCTGATCGAGAGCCTGAAAGTCGCCGACGTGGTGCTGGTCGGCCACAGCATGGGCGGCATGGTGGCGCAGGAGGTCGTGGCGCGCCGGCCCGACCTGGTCAATCGCCTCGTCCTGTGCGGCACGTCGCCGGCCTTCGGCAAGCCGGACGGCGACTGGCAGCGCGAATTCATTTCGCAGCGCACCGCGCCGCTGGACGCCGGCAAGAGCATGGCCGACCTGGCGCAGACGCTGGTGCCGCAGATGGTGGGGCCCGGCTCGCTGCCGGAGGGCGTGCGGCTGGCCACGCACTGCATGGGCATGGTGCCGGCCGCCACCTACCGTCGCGCGCTCGAGTGCATCGTCACCTTCGACCGTCGCGCCAACCTGCCCAACATCAGCGTGCCGACCTTGCTGGTCGCCGGCGAGCATGACCGCAATGCCCCGGCCGCCGTCATGAAGAAGATGGCGGATGCCATCCCGCGCAGCACCTTCCTGCAGATGAAGGGCATCGGCCACCTGCAGAACCTGGAAGCGCCCGACGAATTCGACGGGATGCTGCTGAACTTCCTGTCCCTGCCGCAGGAACTGCTGCACTGACGCCCGCACGAGGACAAGCCATGGACGCGCCTACTGGACTGGACTTCACCCCCGCGGTGGGCGACCACGCCTTCACGCCGAAACAGCGCGCGCTGCTGGCCGTGGCCCATCGGCTGGGCCGCGAGAAGTTCGCCGCGCGTGCCGCGCAGTGGGACGAGGAGGCCAGTTTCCCGTTTGCCAACTACGAAGACCTGCGCGCCGCCGGTCTGCTGGGGATCTGCGTGCCGGAAGCGGAGGGCGGCCTCGGCGCCGACTACGCCAGCTACATGATGGTCGGCGCCGAGATCGGCCGCTTTTGCGGCGCCACGGCGCTCACGTGGAACATGCACGTCTCCTCCACGATGTGGACCGGGGTGCTGGCCGAAGGCATCCCGATGACCGAGACGCAGCGCGCCGAGCACGAGACCCGGCGCAAGCTGCACTTCCGTCGCGTCACCCAGGACGGCGCCATCTACGCCCAGCCTTTTTCCGAAGGCAGCGCGGCCGCCGCCGGCAAGGCGCCTTTCGGAACGACCGCGCGCAAGGTCGAAGGCGGCTGGCTGGTGAACGGCCGCAAGATCTTCGCTTCGCTGTCGGGCGCAGCCGATTACTACGGCGTGCTGTGCACCGAGGACAAGGGTGACGAGAAGCCGGATGCGCGCGACACGCTGTACCTGGCGGTGCCGGCGGCCAGCCAAGGCTTCTCCATCAGCGGCGACTGGAACCCGCTGGGCATGCGCGGCACCGTCAGCCGCAACCTCCTGTTCAAGGACGTGTTCGTCAGCGACGACGAGCAGCTCATGCCGCGCGGCGTGTACTTCAAGGGCGCCCAGACCTGGCCGGCGATGTTCTTCACGCTCGCGCCCACCTACCTGGGCCTGGCCAACGCGGCGTACGACTTCACGGTGCGCTACCTGCGCGGCGAAGTGCCCGGCGAGCCGCCGGTGAAGCGCCGCATGTATCCCACCAAGCAGATCGCGGTGGCGCAGATGCGCATCCAGCTCGAGCAGATGCGCGCGATTTTCCTGCGTGCCGTGCTCGAGGCCCGGCCGAACCCGTCGAAGGACGAGCGGATGCGCCTGTATGCTGCGCAGTACACCGTGATGGAAGGGGCGAACGACATCGCCCGACTGGCCATCCGCACCTGCGGCGGCCAGAGCATGATGAAGCACCTGCCGCTCGAGCGCATCTACCGCGACAGCCGCTGCGGATCGCTGATGCTGCCGTGGACGGCGGAACTGGTGCTGGACCGCATGGGGCGCGAAACGTTGTACGAGGCCGGGGAAAAAGACGAATGAGAAGGGTTCGATGAGCCGGGACATCGTGCACCTGTGCGTGCAGGAGAAGTTCATCCAGCCCTTCGTCCAGCTGGTGCGCGAGCAGTTCGGGCTGGACCGCCACCTGTTCCTGGTCGCCGGCAAGGGCGAAAACTTCCGGCCGGCGCCGCAGGACGGCGTGGTGTCGATCACCGGCATCGGCGGCCGCCTGCGCGCGCTCGGAACGCTGTACCAGGCGAAGAAGATCATCCTGCACGGGCTCTACGACGCCAAGTTCCTGTACCTCCTGGCGCTGCAGCCGTGGCTGCTGCCCAAGTGCCACTGGATGGTGTGGGGCGACGACCTGTACCGGTACCTGGACACCCACCGCAGCCGCAAGGGCGCGTTCAAGGAGAGGGTGCGCCGCTTCGTGATCCGCCGGATCGGCCACATCGTCACCTACATTCCCGGCGACTACGAGCTGGTCAAGCAGTGGTACGGCTCGCGGGCGGCGATGGTCGACTGCCTGATGTACATGAGCAATGTGTACCAGCCCCTGCCGGACCTGCCCGCGTCCGATGGGTCGGCAACCGCGATCCAGGTGGGCAATTCGGCCTACCCGCGCAACCTGCACGTCGAGGCGCTGGAACGCATCGCACCGTTTCGCGACCAGGACATCGAGGTGTATGCGCCGCTGTCCTATGGGCCGAAGCCGCATGCCCAGGCCGTGGCCGCCCACGGCCGCGCCTTGCTGGGGGACCGCTTCTTTCCGCTGCTCGACTTCCTCGACGCCGCCGGCTATCGTGACTTCCTGGCGAAGATCGACATTGCCGTCTTCAACAACACGCGCCAGCAGGCCATGGGCAACATCATCTCGCTGCTGGGCATGGGCAAGACGCTCTACCTGCGCCGCAGCACGACCACCTGGCCGCTGCTCGAGGAGATCGGCATCCGGGTCTTCGACGCCGAGCAGTTCTCGCTGCAGCAACTGACGCCAGCCGAACGCGAGCGCAACATCGCCCTGGTGCAGCGCCACTTCTCGCGCGAGCGCCTGCTGGCGCAGCTCGGTGTGCTGTTCGCCGACGAGGAGGCGGCATGAACGTCGAATCGCTGGCATGGGACAGCGGGTTCCTCGGCGTCCCGGTCAGCCGGATCGTTGCCGACGGCGCGTCCCGGGGCGAGCTGGCCGCGGCCGTCGCCCGGCTGCAGGAGGAGGGGACCCACCTGGCCTACCTGTTCACGGACAGCCCGCTGCCCGCCGAGGATGCCGGGGCACTGCATGCGCTGCTCGTCGACCGCAAGGTCACTTACCGCATCGAGGCCGGGGCGCTGCCGACCCGGCATCCGCTGCCGGCAGTGCGACCGTACGAGGCGGGCATGCCGCAGGCCGACCTGGAGCGCCTGGCCGTCCAGAGCGGGAAGTACTCGCGGTTCCACGTCGATCCCCGTTTTCCGGACCCCAAGTTCGTCGAGCTCTACCTGCTGTGGCTGCGCAAGTCGCTCACGCGCGAGATCGCCGACGAAGTGCTGGTGGCCACCGAGGGCGGCGCTCCCTGCGGCCTGGTGACCATGGCTCAGTCAGGGGGCTGCGGCAAGATAGGACTTGTTGCGGTGGATGAGGCGTACCGCGGAAGGGGCCTGGGCCGGCAACTCGTCGAGGCCGCGAAGGGATGGTTTGCCGCGCGGGGTGTCGCGTTCGCCGATGTCGTCACGCAGCAGGACAATGTCGCCGCCTGCGGTTTGTACGAAACTTGCGGCTTCCGGGTCCACCAGGTGCAGTTCGTCTACCACCTGTGGCTCGCCACCCCGCCAGCCGCGGGCCAGAGGGGATAGCAGCATGCCGAAGATTCCATTCAACCGGCCCTACATGACGGGCAAGGAGTTGTTCTACATCGCCGAGGCGCACTTCCACGGCAAGCTGGCCGGCGACGGCCCCTACACCAAGCGCTGCCATGCCTGGCTGGAGTCCAAGTCGCCGCCGGGGCGCGCGCTGCTCACCCACTCCTGCACGGCGGCCCTGGAGATGGCAGCGATGTTGCTGGACATCCGCCCCGGCGACGAGGTGATCATGCCCTCGTACACCTTCGTCTCCACCGCCAACGCGTTCGTGCTGCGCGGCGCGGTGCCCGTGTTCGTGGACATCCGGCCGGACACCCTGAACATCGACGAGACGCAGATCGAGCAGGCGATCACCGCCCGGACGCGCGCCATCGTGCCGGTGCACTACGCCGGCGTCGCCTGCGAAATGGACACCATCCTGGACATCGCGCGCCGCCGCAGGCTGGCCGTGGTGGAAGACGCCGCCCAGGGCCTGATGGCCTCGTACAAGGGCCGGCCGCTCGGGGCGCTGGGCGAGTTGGGAACATTCTCGTTCCATGAAACCAAGAACATCATCTCGGGCGAGGGCGGGGCGCTGCTGGTCAACGACGAGCGCCTGCTCGAACGGGCGGAGGTCCTGCGCGAGAAGGGGACCGACCGCAGCCGATTCTTCCGCGGGCAGGTCGACAAGTACACCTGGCAGGACGTGGGCTCGTCCTATCTTCCGGGAGAGCTGATCGCAGCCTTCCTGTGGGCGCAGATGGAAGAAGCCGATTCGATCACCGCACGCCGCATGAGTTTGTGGAATGCCTATCACGAGGCCTTCGCTGTGCTGGAGGCAGAGGGGCTGCTGCGCCGGCCGATCATCCCGGCGGATTGCCGGCACAACGCGCACATGTATTACGTATTGCTGCCCAGCCTGGCGCAGCGCACGGCGTTGATCGAACGGCTGGCCGCGCTGGACGTCCACAGCGTCTTCCACTACGTGCCCCTGCACACGTCGCCGTTCGGCCGCGAGCACAGCCGCGCCGTCGGCACGCTGCGCAACACGAACGAACTGTCGGAGCGGCTGGTGCGGCTGCCCCTGTGGGTGGGCCTGGCGGAGCACCAGGGCGAAGTCATCGAGCGGATCGTGCGGACGGTGCGCGGCTTGTCGCATGGTTGAGGGGACGGTGCTGAAGACGATCCGCCTGGGCGCTCTCGCCCTGGCGATGGCTGCGCCGGGGGCTTTCGGTGCCGCCATGCCCGGGCCCTGCGATCGCTTCGTCGGCAAGCTGCCGAACGTGAGCAAATCCTTGTGCGAGCAGGCCCGCCTGGTCGATAGCGGCGCCCGCTCGGTGCAGGGCACGCCGCTGTACGTGCGGGACGTGAAGCCGCCGGACGCCAGGCTGCGCGTGCTGGTCGTGGGAGCGATCCATGGGGACGAGCTGTCGTCCGCCGCCGTGGCCCTGCACTGGCTCCGGCTCGCTTCCGATGAAAAGGTCGACCTGCCGCAGCCCGTGCATTGGCGCTTCGCGCCGGTGGTCAACCCGGACGGCTTGCTGGCGCATCCGCCCAAGCGGGTGAATTCGAAGGGCGTCGACCTGAACCGCAATTTCCCGACGCCCAACTGGGAGCGCGACGCGCAGACCTACTGGCAGCAGCGGACCAGGAAGGACCCACGGCGCTGGCCGGGGCCGAAGCCGCTGTCCGAGCCCGAGACCCGCTTCCTGCACGACGAGATGCAGAAGTTCAAGCCGCACCTGATCGTCTCCATCCACGCGCCGTACGGCGTGCTGGACTTCGACGGTCCGTCGGTCCCGCCGTCGCGGCTGGGCCGGCTGTACCTGGACCAGGTGGGCATCTTCCCCGGCTCGCTGGGCAACTACGGCGGCGTGCACAAGGGCGTACCCGTGGTCACCATCGAATTGCCGAACGCCCAGCGCACGCCCCTGGACGCGGAGACGCGACAGATGTGGCTGGACCTGTTGCGCTGGACCTCGGCCAAGATCCAGGGCGACGCGGCGGCAGCGCGCTGACGGGAAAGCGGAAATCGGCGAGACTCGCCGCATGACGACCGACACCCTGGATATCACGCAGCGCTTCGGCAGCGGCCGCTCCGTGCAGCGCATCGAAGACGAGGGCCTGCTCAAGGGCCTGGGCCAGTACACCGACGACCTCGCGCCTGCCGGGCAGTTGCGCATGGTCTTCGTGCGCTCGCCCTATCCGCATGCGCGCATCACCTCGATCGACACCGCCAACGCCGCCGCCATGCCTGGCGTGGTGGAGGTGATGACAGGGGCGCAGCTCGTCGCTGCCGGAGTGAAGCCGCTGCCCACCTTGCCGATGCTGCCGGACGGTACGAAACCGGCAACCGCGGAGCGCCACGTGCTGGCGGTCGACGAGGTGCGCTTCGCCGGCGAAGCGGTGGCGCTGGTGGTGGCCGAGACGATGCAGCAGGCGCGTGACGCCGCCGAAGCCGTGTGGGTAGAGTACGAGGAACTGCCGCACGTCGTCGACCTCGAGGACGCCACCGCGCCGGGCGCGCCGCTGGTCTACGCGCAGGCGCCCGGCAATATCGCGGCGCAGTTGCGCCACGGTGACGCGCAGAAAGCCGCGGCGGCGTTCGACCAGGCCGCGCACGTCGTCCAGCTGAAGGTGGTGAACCAGCGCGTGGTGGCGCTGTCGATCGAGCCGCGCTCGGTGCTGGCCTGGGTGGCCGACGACGGCCGCCTCACGCTGCGCATCAGCAGCCAGATGCCTTCGGGCGTGAAGAACTCGATCTGCAACGACGTGCTCGGCATCCCGCGCGAGCAGGTGCGCGTGACGGTGGGCGACGTCGGCGGCGGCTTCGGCATGAAGACCGGCATCTATCCGGAGGACGCGGCCACCGCCTGGATGGCGTGGACGCTCAAGCGCCCGGTGAAGTGGATCGCCGACCGCAGCGAGGAATTCCTGGCTGCCGCGCATGGCCGCGACCAGCAGGCGCAGGCCGAGATGGCGCTGGATGCGCAAGGCAGGATCCTGGCGGTGCGGCTGCGCACGCTGGCCAGCGTGGGCGGCCATGCGCTGGCCACCGGCATGCTGATCCCGCTGCTGATCGGCCCGTGGGTATCGACCAGCGTGTACCACGTGCCGGTGATCGACTACCACTTCCAGGCAGTGCTCACCAACACGTCTCCCACCAGCGCATACCGCGGCGCCGGGCGGCCGGAGGCGATCTACATCATCGAGCGCCTGATGGACGAGGCGGCGCGGCAGACCGGCATCGACCGCATCGAACTGCGCCGCCGCAACTTCATCCGCCCGGAGCAGATGCCGTACAAGAACCCGATGGGGCAGACCTACGACGTCGGCGAGTTCGAGAAGATCATGGACGAGGGCCTGGCGCACGCCGACTGGAGCGGCTTCGAGGCGCGCGCCGCCGCCAGCAAGGCGCGCGGCAAGCTGCGCGGGCTGGGCATCGCCACCTTCCTGGAATGGACCGGCGGCAACGTGCTGGAAGAACGCGTGACGGTGGAGGTGAAGGCCGACGGCGTCATCGAAGTCTTCTCTGCGGTCAACCAGATGGGGCAGGGCATCGCCACCACGCTGGCGCAGCTGGTGGTGGACGTGTTCGGCGTGCCGCTGGACAAAGTGCGCGTGGTGCTGGGCGACACCGACCGCGGCGACGGCTTCGGCAGCGCCGGTTCGCGCTCGCTGTTCACCGGCGGCTCGTCCCTGCACCTGGGGGCGGAAAAGACGCTGGACCAGGCGCGCCAGCTCGCCGGCCAGGCATTGGAAGCGTCGCCGCACGACCTGCAGTACGCACGCGGACGCTTCAGCGTCAAGGGCACCGACGTCGGCATCGATCTCTTCGAGCTGGCCGGCCGCCAGCCGGAGCGCCGCATCTTCATCGACCACACCAGCGCGGTGGCGGGGCCGAGCTGGCCGAACGCCTGCCACGTTGCCGAGGTGGAGATCGATCCGGCCACCGGCGAGGTGCAGGTGGTGGCGTACGCCAGCGTCAACGACATCGGCCGGGTGGTGAACCCGATGATCGTGCGCGGCCAGCTCGATGGCGGTGCGTTGCAGGGCATCGGCCAGGCGCTGTGCGAGCACATGGTGTACGACCGCGAAAGCGGCCAACCGCTGACGGGCAGCCTGATGGACTATGCAGCGCCGCGCTTCGACCTCTTGCAGTGCGAGTTCCGCACCGAGATGAACCAGACGGTGCCGAGCAAGAACAATCCGCTGGGCGTCAAGGGCGTGGGCGAGCTGGGCACCATCGGCGCGACGCCGAGCGTGGTGAACGCGGTGGCCGATGCGCTCGCGCGGGCGGGCAGGAAAGATGCGACGCGCGGCCTGCAGATGCCGCTGACGGCGCCGAAGGTGTGGGGGATCCTGAACGGTTGAACGGGACGCCGGAGTGCGGCTGGCGCCGCGATCCGGCCTGCGTTCGAGCGGCGGCAGGCCGGGTTGCGCGCAGCGCACCCCGGCGTCGTCAGCGCGGCACCACCGCGTTCGCCGGGAACGTCATGTGGCCGGCGTCGAGTTCCACCGTGTCCGGTGTGGCGAGCGCCAGCAGGACGGCCGCGACCACGGCGGCGATCCACAACAAGGTCGGCGCCCACAGCGGTTTCATCATGGCCTCCCTCGGTTTCCGTTGCCATGAAGTGTGCGCGCCTTCGTCGGCGCTGACGTACCGCTGTTGTAAAGCCCCTGTCCCAGTTGTTCCCAATTACGTGCGACTTGAAATTTCGAGTGAGAACTATCGTCTCTATGCGCGCACCGTGAGAACGAAAGCTTCCCGAAATCCTTCCTGCTCGCCCTTGCGCGCGTAGCCGAGCGTGTTGGCCACCACGCGGCAGCCGCTCTCCACGTAATCGTGCTGGCAATGCAGGTGGCCATGCAGCCAGAACTGCGCCTGCGCCATCAGGTCCTGCAGTGAATTGCAGAAACCGGCCGTCGCCGGGGTCGCGCCGTAGCGCGGGTCGGCGCTGCGCAGGCTGGGCGCGAAGTGCGTCACCACCACCGTGGTGCCGTCGAAGGGCTGGGCGAGCGCGTCGCGCAGCCACTGCTCGCAGTCCAGCCCCAACTCGCGCCACTGTTCAGCCAGCAGCGGTTCGCCGCGTCGCATGCCCGCAGCCTTGTGCAAATAGAAGTTGGCGGCCCGAAAGGCTTTCTGCCGCAGCTTGAGCGCCTCGCCCGGCGTGGGCGTTGGCATGCCCGGTTGGCGCGCCAATGCATCGAAGTCCGTCCACAGCGTCGTTCCGACAAAGCGGATGCCGTCGATCACCAGCACCTCGCGCTCCAGCCAGGTGATGCCCAGGCGCTCGCAGGTGTCCCGCAGCCGTGCATGCGTCTCGTCGAAGTCCAGCCCGTCGTATTCGTGGTTGCCGGGCACGTAGAGCACGGGTGTCGGCCAGCCGTGCGCGGGCGAGAAGCGGCCGAGTCCGAAGTCGCTGTCCTGAAGCTGGGAGCCGGCCTGGTACGAGCCGATGTCGCCGGCGAGCACGAGCAGCTCGGCGCCGGGTGCCGGCCGCGGGACGAAATGCGGGTTGCCCTCCAGGTGGAGGTCGGACATGAGCTGGATCTTCACCCGGCCGATGGTAAAGGGCCAGGAGTCTGCGCCCCCTTATCGGCCCAACCCTTCGGGCCGGGGCTTGGAGCGCGCCATGCGTCATTACAGGCTCCCTGTGTGGATCGACCACACGGCGTCGCCTGCGCCTAGCCTGGCACGCTCCAAGTTCCGGCGCAGGCCCGTCTCTCTGCCGCGCAGACTCCTACGGCTTCAGGTCCGCGCGAAAGCCGTCCGCGCCGCGTTGGCCAGCGCCGCGCGCAGCCAGGTGTGGTCGCCGCGCTGTCCCTGGCGGCGATGCCAAAGCGCGTCGACGTGCACCGGGACCACGTCGAACGGCAGTTCGCGCTGCAGCAGCTCGTGCGCGCGGCCGGTGGTGCTGATGAAGTGCTCCGGCAGCACGGTCAGCAGGTCGGACGCCGCCACCACGCGGCCGGCGGTGAAGAACTGGTTGACCGTCATCACGACGCGCCGCTTCTTGCCCAGCGAGGCCACGGCCTCGTCGATGAAGCCGAACGGGCGGCCCGAGAAGCTGACCAGCAGATGGCGGGCGTCACAGTAGCGCTTGAGCGTCAGCGGCCCCTTGGCCAGCGGATGGTCCCGGCGCATCACGCAGACGTAGCGGCCGTCGTACAGGCGCTGGTGGTCGAAGGCCGTCAGGGGCCCGGCCTGGGCCTGCGCCGTCAGGTCGGCCAGCACGGCGGGAAAGAAGCCGACGGCCAGGTCCACCGAGCCATCGTCCAGGAGCTTGCGCGGATCCCGCGTGGTCAGCGGCACCACGCGGATGGTGATGCCGGGCGCGTCGCGTTCCATGATGGCCACCAGGCCAGGCATCAGTTCGGCGGCGGTGGCGTCCGCCATCGCCAGGGTGAAGGTGTTGGTGGCCTCGGCGGCGATGAACTCGCCTGGCGCGATGGTGTTCTCCAACTGGCGCAGCGCCTCCGCGATGGCAGGCCACAGGGCCAGGGCCCGCGGTGTGGGCTCCACGCCATACCCGCTGCGGCTGACGAGCCGGTCGCCCAGGGCATCGCGCAACCGGCTCAGCGCATTGCTCACCGCCGGCTGGGTCATCGACAGGTTGCGGGCCGCCCGGGTGAGGTTGCGCTCGCTCATCACGGCGTCGAACACTCGCAGCAGGTTCAGGTCCAGGGTCCGGAAGTTCGGGGCTTTCATACGTTTGGTGAATGATATACATCACTACTAAAAAGTAGAGAAATATCAGTGGTAACCCTAATATGTCTCTCACGCACCCGGCACCCGCCGGCAAGCGTCACAAGAGGGAGTAATTCAAATGGCACGATTCGTCTTATCAACCGAGCACGGCGGCGTGAACCGCATGGCGCGTGGTTTCGCCGCCCTCGGCAGCTTCAACATCACCATTGCCGCGCTGCACACGCTTTCGGCGATCGGCTCGCCGGTCACCCGCGCCGCCGGCGCCGCGCGCAGCGTCCTGGCCGGATGGTCCGCCGCTCGCAAGCAGCGTGCTGCCGACCGCAGGCTGTGGGACCTGGCGCTGACCGACGCCCGCATCATGGCCGACTTGAGCCGCGCGATGGGCCGCGACGCAGCGGACATCGGCCGCAACGACTGACGGGCCGGCGATGATCGCCGTCCTCCATTGGTTGCCGCGGTGGCTGCTGCGCGCGCTGGACCGCTGGTCGCACCGCGTGGCCCAGCGGCGCGGACTCGAGCGGCAGCGCCGGTGGCTGGCTCGCGGGGCGAAGCCGGTCGCAGCCGGGCCGGCGCCTGCGGTGTATCACCTGAAGCCTTGGCGCGATTGAGCGGCTGACCCGTCCTGATATAGGTTGACGCCTATCCGGGACTAAATTCCAGCCGCATTTGGCTGGCAAGAGACGCCCGATGCACCGCATCGGGCGTTTTGCATTCTAGGGACAGGTGCGGGCGGCGCTCGTTGTACAGCCGAATCGACTCGCCCACCATGGTGCGGGCCTGCTGGAGATCGCCTGGTCTTTGCAGCAGGAATTCCATCTTCAAGATGCCGTTGACCCGCTCGGCCAAGGCGTTCTGGTAGCAGTCGTGGCCGTCGGTCATTGAGCAGGTGATTCCGTGGCGGGCGTGGATGCTCTGGTATTCGGCTGAGCAGTACTGGATCCCGCGGTCCGAGTGGTGCACAAGCTTCTGGCTGGTTTGCCTGTGGCGCAACGCCATCTTCAGCGCTTGGCTGACTTGCCTCGTCTCCAGGCCGTCGTGAACGTGCCAGCCCACAATCTTGCGCGAGTAGGCGTCGGTCACCAAGCTCAAATAGGCCGTCTTCTCCTTGGTCGGCAGATAGGTCAGATCGGCAACCCACAGCTGCTCGCACCCAGTGGGCACCAGCTTGCCGGCGCCACCCTTGAGCAGATTGGGATGCCGACGGTAGTGATGATGGCTGTTGGTCGTCTTGTGGAACGCCCGTCGCGGCAGCACCAGCATGCGCTCCTCACGCAGCATGTTGAACAGCGCGTCGCGCCCCATCTTGATTCCCGCCTGCTGCAGCGGCTGCTTTAGCATGTGGTGCAGCTTGCGCGTGCCAATGCGTGGCTGATGCCTGCGCTCCGCGCTCACCAGCTCCGCCACGACGGTGTGCTGCTCAATGCGCTGACGCTCGCAGGCCAGGCGCTTGTAATGCGCCTGCCGGCTGATCCCCATGTAGCGGCAAGCCCTCGAGACGCTCAGCCCTTGGACGAGCTTTTGCGCGAGGACTTGCCCACAGGCTTTTTTGCGACTTTGACTCCGTAGTCGCGCTTGAGCACAGTCACCACTGCTTCGAAGAACTGCGCCTTCTCCTGCGCCTCCTTCAACTGCACCTCAAGTTCCTTGATGCGCTGCTCCGGCGTCAGCGGCTTCGGCGGCTCGGACATCTTTTGCAACCCTTTGGATGCCGATGATGCCGCCTTCCAGTCCTGTCGCCCGTGCTTGCGCAGCCAAACCAGCACCGTCGATGCCCCCTGGATGCCGTATCGCTGCTGCGCCTGGGCGTACGTGAGTTCGCCTCTTTCGACCTGGTCAACCACTGCCAACTTAAAAGCCAACGGGTAATCCCGCTGCGTCCTCTTAACCCATTGATCCAATTGACTTTCCTTTCTGATGAACAGAAAGGTGTCAACCCAATACAGGACGGGTCAGGCTCATGAAAAAAGCCACCCGCAGGGGTGGCTTTCCTTTTTGGCAGCCGTGGGCCCCCCGCGTCCGCGGGGGTGAGGCGTCAGGCCGCCAGCCGCTTCTCGATCGTCGCCTTGGTCGCCTTCAGCTCGGCAGGCAGCCGGTGCTCCAGTTGCTGGAACAGCTCCTCGTGCAGCTGCATCTCCTTCTGCCAGGCCGGCAGGTCGATGCCCATCACCTGGTCGAACTGCGCTTGCGTGAAAGGCAGGCCTTCCCAGTTCAGTTCCTTGTAGGCAGGGCTGATGCCGAAGACGTGCTGCTCGCCCCGGGCCTTGCCTTCGATGCGGTCGATCATCCACTTGAGCACGCGCATGTTCTCGCCGTACCCCGGCCAGACGAACTTGCCATCCTCGCCCTTGCGGAACCAGTTGGTGGTGAAGATCTTCGGCAGCTTGGCGCCCGACGCTTCCAGCTTGCGGCCGAGCGTCAGCCAGTGCTGGAAGTAGTCGCTCATGTTGTAGCCGGTAAAGGGCAGCATCGCGAACGGATCGCGGCGCACCACGCCGACTTGCCCGACGATGGCGGCCGTCGTCTCCGAACCCATGGTCGCCGCCATGTAGACGCCTTCGACCCAGTTGTTGGCCTCGGTCACCAGCGGCACGGTGGTGGAGCGGCGCCCGCCGAAGATGAAGGCGTCGATCGGCACGCCCGCCGGGTCGTCCCAGGCCGGGTCGAGCACCGGGTTGTTGATGGCGGCCACGGTGAAGCGAGCGTTCGGGTGCGCGGCCTTGGCGCCGGTCTCCTTGGCGATCTGCGGGGTCCAGTCCTTGCCCTGCCAGTCGATCGCGTGTGCCGGCGGCTCGCTCATGCCTTCCCACCACACGTCCCCGTCATCCGTCAGCGCCACGTTGGTGAAGATGACGTTCTTGTCCAGGCTGGCCATGCAGTTCGGGTTGGTCTGCGTGTTGGTGCCGGGAGCGACGCCGAAGTAGCCGGCCTCGGGATTGATCGCGTACAGGCGGCCGTCCGCGCCCGGCTTGATCCAGGCGATGTCGTCACCGATGGTGGTGACGCGCCAGCCCTCGAAGCCTTGCGGCGGGATGAGCATGGCGAAGTTGGTCTTGCCGCAGGCCGACGGGAAAGCGGCGGCCACGTGGTACTTCTTGCCCTCGGGCGAAGTCACGCCCAGGATCAGCATGTGCTCGGCCAGCCAGCCCTGGTCATGGCCCATGATGGAAGCGATGCGCAAGGCGAAGCATTTCTTGCCCAGCAGCGCATTGCCGCCGTAGCCGGAACCGTACGACCAGATCTCGCGCGTCTCGGGGTAGTGCACGATGTACTTGGTCTTGTTGCACGGCCACGGCACGTCCTCCTGGCCGGGCTGCAGCGGCGCGCCGACGGTGTGCAGGCAGGGGACGAACTCGCCGTTGACGCCGAGCACGTCGTAAACGGCCTTGCCCATGCGCGTCATGATGCGCATGTTGACCGCCACGTACGCGCTGTCGGACAGCTCGATGCCGATGTGGGCGATGGGCGAGCCGAGCGGGCCCATGGAGAAGGGCACGACATACATCGTGCGGCCCTTCATGCAGCCGTCGAACAGCGGCTGCAGCGTGGCGCGCATTTCGGCCGGGGCCACCCAGTTGTTGGTGGGGCCGGCGTCTTCTTTCTTGTCCCAGCAGATGAAGGTGCGCTCTTCGACGCGGGCGACGTCCGCGGGGTCGGAGCAGGCCAGGAAGGAGCCGGGACGCTTGACCGGGTCCAGCTTCTTGAAGGTGCCCTTGTCGACGAGCAGCTGGCACAGGCGGTCGTACTCCTCCTGGCTGCCATCGCACCAGTAGACCTGGTCGGGCTTGCACAGCGCCACCATGTCCGCCACCCAGGCGATCAGCCTGGCGTTCTTGACGAAGCCAGGGGTCCGCAGGTTCAGGCCCTGCATCACGGGAGAGTTCATCCTCGAAGCTCCTAAGTTTTGAAAGCGTGTTTCAAAAGGAGCAGGGAGGCGGCCGCCCCGATGCACGCCCTTTCAAAACAGGCTTCGGCCTCAGTCGGCTGCGGGTGTCGGCAGTCCACCGCTGGGTCGGCTGGGAGGCCATTTTAGGGAGCAGGGCGGGTAGGCAGGGGCCGTGACCGCGCGAAGTCATGCAAAACTTGCATACCTTTATGCCTCTAGCTCGGCCGGCCCCCAAACGGACGATGCCCCCAGGCATTGCTGCGAGGGGGCATCCGGAAAAGGGGGAAGGGAGCCGGTCAGGCCATGTAGATGGCGATGAACGCCAGCAGGAAGATCAGCGCGGCGCCGACGGCAGGCAGCACGATGGGAATCATCGGCACCACGTCTTCGATCGCATCGCGCGGTTCGAAGTGTTCGCCGTGCTTCGGGGGCTCGTTGGGGCTGGTCATGCGTTCCTCGGTTCCTGGATTGGCGCGATTTTATCGCAGGTGTCGGGGTGCGCTTGCGCGCAACCCGACCTACGTAGGCCGGGTTCGGCGCCGCCGACCCCGGCGTTCACAACAGAGCGTATGTCGTCGTCGCCCGGCAGGCGCTCTTGCCATCCTCCGCCCCGCGAATATCGATCTCGCCGAACGCCAGGCTCTTGCCGGCGCGCACCACCCGCGCCTGCACCAGCGCGTCCTGGGCCGACAGCGGCTTCAGGAAGCTCGTGTTCATCTGGACGGTGGTGCAGGGCTTGAAGCTGCCGAAGTGGTTGATCAGCGCCAGCACCATGGCCGTGTCCGCCGCCGCCATCATGGCCTGCCCGCAGAGCATGCCGCCCACGCGCGACAGCTGCGCGTCCTGCGGCAGCCGCAGCGTCACGCTGTCGGAGTCGAACGCCTCCACCCGCAACCCGAGCGCCTGCACCCAGGGCGCGAAGTAGTCGGGCAGCGCCTGCTGCAGCGTTTCCCGGTCCATCAGATCTCCTTCGCCTCGTAACCGGCTGCGGTCAGCGCCTCCAGCAGCGCCTGGACGTGGGCCCGGCCGCGCGTCTGCACGACCAGTTCGATCTCGACGTTCTGGGCGGCCAGCAGGGTGAAGGCGCGCTGGTGGTGGACTTCGTCGATGTTGGCCCCGGCCTGGCTGACCACCCCCGTGATGCGCGCCAGCGACCCGGGCACGTCGCGCGCGCACACCCGCAGCCGCGCCAGTCGCCCGGCCCGCACCATGCCGCGCTGGATCACGGCCGCCAGCAGCATCGGGTCGATGTTGCCCCCGCCGAGCACCAGCCCGACCTTCCGCCCGGCAAAGCGCGCCGGCTCCTTCATCACCGCGGCCAGCGGGGCCGCACCCGCGCCTTCCACCAGGGTCTTCTCCAGGTCCAGCAGCAGCACGATGGCCTGCTCGATGTCGCCTTCGTCCACCAGCACGATGTCGTCGACGTAGCGTTCCACCAGGGCCTGCGTGAACTGGCCCGGACGGCCGACCGCGATGCCCTCGGCGATGGTGGACTCGCCCTGCGGCAGCGACTGTTGCTTGAACGCGTTGAACATGTTGGGAAAGCGCAGCGTCTGCACGCCCACGACCTGCAGGCCGGGCTTGAGCGACCTGGCCGCCGCGGCGATGCCGCCGATCAGGCCGCCGCCGCCGACCGCGACCACCAGCGTATCGAGCTGCGGCACGGCCTCCAGCATCTCGAGCGCGACGGTGCCCTGGCCGGCGATGATGGCCTCGTCGTCGTAGGGGTGCACGAACACCAGTTTGCGCTGGTCCGCCAGCCCCAGCGCGTGGCTGCGCGCCTCTTCCAGGGTGTCGCCGTGCAGCACGATTTCGGCGCCGAAACCACGGGTGCGCTCCACCTTCACCATCGGCGTGAAGCGCGGCATGACGATCACCGCCCGCAACCCGAGCCGCTGGGCGTGGTAGGCCACACCCTGCGCATGGTTGCCCGCGCTCATGGCCACCACCCCGCGCTCCCGCTCCTCGCTGCTGAGCTGTGCCAGCTTGTTGCAGGCGCCGCGCTCCTTGAAGGACGCGGTGAACTGCAGGTTCTCGAACTTCAGGAACAGCTGGCAGCCGGCGATCTCCGACAGGGTGCGGGATTCCACGCACGGTGTCGCCATCACGTGCCCGTGCAGGCGGGCGGCGGCGGCGCGGATGTCTGGCAGGCCGATCATGGGGGCATTGTGACCGCCGCCGTGCGGCGGTGGTGCGCCGGCGCCACCCTTCCTCTTTGTCCATGTGCACGGACCGGCGTCTTCCATGTAGCATCGACCCGCGTTAACCCAAGACGCCCCATTGACGGAGGTCCGTTGGCCAAGCGTTCGCTGGATCTGCAAGTACTCCCCTCGCCGGGTCTCAAGGACGCACCGGTGCTGGACCTGATGTGCTCGCATTTCGTGCTGACGCTGGCCGCCAAGCAGGGCGCCAAGTTCAACGTGCGGCGCGACCTGAACGGCCTGCTGTCCCTCGCCGGCCGGCACCTGGCGTGGCCGGCGCCGTCGCTGGACCGCCTGCGCGAGTTCCTGGGCCGCCGCTGCAAGGACAACGAGTTCTGGCGCGGCCACGAGCAGTTGTCGCCGCGTGAATTCCTGGACCGGCACGGCGTCTGGCGCGGCCCGTACGAGGAAGGCACGCTGTTCTTCTACCTCGATGAATACGCCAAGGACCAGCCGAAGGACCTGCTGTCCGTGCTGACGGTCACCGGCGAGTGGCTGACGCACGCCCTGAAGAAACACTCCACGCTGGTGGAAAAGAACATCGACGCCCTGGCCAGCCTGCTGCAATTGAACAAGGCCGAGCGCGCGCTGCTGCTGTACGGCACGCTGGCGCGGTACCAGCGGGACCTGCGCAGCCTGCTGGTGGAGTTCAAGGTCAACAACGCGCCGGAGGCCTACGCGGCCATCGCCGAAGTGGCCGGCGTCAACGCCGCCGAGGTGGGCGAGGCCTTGCGGGCCGGCTCGCGGCTGGAGCGCATCGGCCTGGTCGAAAACCTGATCTCCGAACACAACATCACCGACCTGGCGGACCTGATGAAGGTCAGCGAAAAGCTGCCGCCGGTGCTGATGCGCGAGTACCGCGACCAGAACGAGCTGATGGCGGTGTTCACCCGTCCCTCGGCCAAGAGTTCGCTGACGCTGGAAGATTTCCAATTCGTCGCCGAGGACGCGCGGGTGCTGCGCGCCATGCTGCGCAACGGCATCGACCGCAAGGAGGCCGGCGTCAACGTGCTGCTGTACGGCCCGCCCGGCACCGGCAAGACCGAACTCGCCAAAGTGGTGGCGCAGGCTGCGGGGCTGGAGCTGTTCGAGGTGGAATATGCGGACCGCGACGGCAACTCGCTGAGCGGCCGCGACCGCTACCGCTCGCTGCAGATCGCGCAGGTGTTCCTCAAGGGCAGCTCGCAGGCCGCGCTGCTGTTCGACGAGGTCGAAGACGTCTTTCCGCCGATCTCCAGCGAGGCAGCGCAGATGCTGGCGCGGGCCGAGCAGGTGGTGGCGCCGCCATCCGGCAGCGTCAGTGGCAAGGCCTGGGTGAACCAGATCCTCGAATCCAACCCGGTGCCGACCATCTGGGTGACCAACCGCATCGAGCAGATCGACCCCGCTTTCCGCCGCCGCTTCGCCTATCACCTGGAGCTGAAGTCGCCGCCGCCCGGGGCGCGCGAAGCCATCGTGCGCAAGACGCTGGAAGGCGCGGAAGTTTCCGCCGCCTTCGTTACCCGCTTGACGGAACGCAAGGGGCTGACGCCGGCGCAGATCCGCACCGCGGTGCGCTTCGCCGGCCTCGCCGGGGAAGAAGGCGTGCAGATGGAAGACCTGATCGACCGCCAGTTGCGCAACGCGGACAAGGCACTGGGCACGCGCAGCTCCGACGGCGCGGCGCGCCCGTGCGTCACCACGTACGACCTCGACATGCTCAATGTGGAGTCGCGCTTCGAGGTGCCGCGCATCGTGGAGGCGCTCAAGGCGCGCGGCCACGGCACGCTGTGTTTCTACGGCGCACCGGGCACCGGCAAGACCGCGCTGGCCGAGCACATCGCGCGCAGCCTGGACAAGCCCCTGCTGATCAAGCAGGCGAGCGACCTCATGAGCAAGTTCGTCGGCGAGACCGAGCAGAACATGGCCGCGATGTTCCGCGAAGCCGAAGCCGAAAAGGCGGTGCTGCTGCTGGACGAGGCCGACAGCTTCCTGCAGGACCGGCGCGGCGCGCAGCGCACCTACGAGGTGACCGAGGTCAACGAGATGCTGCAGGGCATGGAGCGCTTCGCCGGCATCTTCGTCTGCACCACGAACTTGATGGACCGCATCGACCAGGCGGCGCTGCGCCGCTTCGCGTTCAAGATCCGCTTCAAGCCGCTCACCACGGTGCAGCGCGAGAAGATGTTCGTGACGGAGGCGCTGGGTGGGGATGCGTTGCTGCTGTCGCCGGAGGCAGCGTCACGGCTGGCGAAGCTGGACCAGATCTGTCCGGGAGACTTCGCCGCCGTGAAGCGCCAGGTGGAGATCCTCGCCGCGCAGCTTTCGCCCGAGGAGTTCCTCGAGCAGCTGGAGGCGGAGCATCGCATCAAGCCGGAAGTGCGCGAAGCGCGGAGCATCGGGTTCGTGCAGTGAGCCAAAGGCGAACAGCCGAACAGCCGGACAACCGGACGCAGAAGACGCAGAAACTACGCAGAAGACGCAGAAAAAACCAAGAAGGGTCTTGGAGTCCTTTTGCGTCTTCTGCGTGACTTTTGCGCCTTCTGCGTCCGGCTGTCAGTTCCCTCTAAGCCATCGCCTGCAACACGTCCAACACCCCCGGCCCATACTTCTCCAGCTTCGCCGCCCCGATCCCGCTGATCCCCTCCAGGTCCCGGACCGACCGCGGATCCGCCGCCGCGACCGCGGCCAGCGTCGCATCATGAAAGATGACATAGGCCGGCAGGTTGTGCGATCGCGCGACATCCGCCCGCCACGCCTTCAGCGCGGCAAACCGCTGCTGCGCGGCCTCGGTCAGCCCCGCTGCCGCAGCCGGGGGCGCGCCTTTCCTCGACCCGCGCTCGCGCCGCACGCGCCCGGCCGGCTGGTTGATCGACTCCCGCAGCGCCACCGGCTGCTCGCCCTTGAGCACGGCGCGCGAACCTTCCGTGAGATGCAGCGTGTTGTACGAAGAAGCGTCCACCTGCAGCGCCCCGGTGGCGATCAACTGCCGCAGCACGCCGCGCAACTGCTGCTCGGACAGCGCGGCGCCGATGCCGAACGTCGACAGCTTCTGGTGGCCGAACTGGTTGACCTTGTCGGTGACCTTGCCGCGCAGCACGTCCATGATGTGGCCGGCGCCGAAGTGCAGGCCATTGGCCTGCTGCACGCGGTAGATGGTGGACAGCAGCATGCGCGCCGCCTCGGTGCCGTCCCACACCGCGGGTGGCGCCACGCAGTTGTCGCAGTTGCCGCAAGGCGTGGACTGCTCGCCGAAGTACGCGAGCAAACGCACGCGCCGGCAGTCGGTGGCCTCGGCCAGCGCCAGCAGCGCATCGAGCTTGCCGCGCAGGCCCTGCTTGAACTCCTCGCCGGCCGGACTCTCGTCGATCATCCGCCGCTGGTTCACCACGTCCTGCAGGCCGTACGCCATCCACGCGTCCGATGGCAGGCCATCGCGGCCGGCACGGCCGGTCTCCTGGTAATAGCCTTCGATGTTCTTCGGCAGGTCCAGGTGGGCGACGAAGCGCACGTCCGGCTTGTCGATGCCCATGCCGAAGGCGATGGTGGCCGTCATCACCACGCCGTCCTCGCGCAGGAAGCGGTCCTGGTGCTTCTGTCGCACTTCGGCGTCGAGCCCCGCGTGATAAGGCAGGGCGTCCATTCCCTGCCTGCACAGGATCTCCGCGACCTCCTCCACCCGCTTGCGCGACTGGCAGTACACGATGCCCGCCTCGCCGGCGTGCTCGCCTTCGATGAAGCGCAGCAGCTGCTGCGTCGGGTCCGTCTTCTCGACGATGCTGTAGCGGATGTTGGGCCGGTCGAAGCTGCTGACGAACTGGCGCGCCTCCTCCAGTTGCAGGTGCTGCACGATGTCGGCGCGCGTGAGGCCGTCCGCCGTGGCGGTGAGGGCGATGCGCGGCACGCCGGCATAGCGCTCGTGCAGGACGGCCAGCGCGCGGTACTCCGGCCGGAAGTCGTGGCCCCACTGGCTCACGCAGTGGGCCTCGTCGATGGCGAACAGGCTCAGCTTGCCGGCCTCGCGCAGGCGGTCCAGCAGCTCCAGGAACCGTGGCGTGGTGACGCGCTCCGGCGCGGCGTAGAGCAGAGTCAGCTCGCCGCGCAGCAGCCGCTTTTCCACGGCATTGGCAGCCTCGCCGCTGAGCGTGGAATTCAGGAATGCGGCCTCGACTCCGGCTTCGTGCAGCGCACCGACCTGGTCGTGCATCAGGGCGATGAGGGGCGACACCACGATGGCGACGCCGTGGCCGGCCTGCTGGCGGGCCAGCGCGGGGATCTGGTAGCACAGCGATTTGCCGCCGCCGGTGGGCATGAGCACCAGCGCGTCGCCGCCGGCGATGACGTGGTCGATGATCTCGGCCTGCGGGCCGCGGAAGGCGCCGTAGCCGAAGACGTCCTTGAGGAGGGTGAGGGCAGTGGTCAAGGTGGCAATTGTCCGGGACAGTGAGGGTTCAACGCGTCCTTCTTAGAATGGGTGGACCATGAAGCCTGTGATCTATACCCGCGGCCAAGCCCTCCCCGCCCTGCTGAAGCAGCGCATCGTCATCCTGGACGGCGCCATGGGCACCATGATCCAGCGTTTCAAGTTGGTCGAGGCCGACTATCGCGGAAAGCTCCTTGCGGACCACCCCAAGGACGTCAAGAACAACGGCGACCTGCTGGTGCTGACGCGGCCGGACGTGATCCGCGACGTCCACGAGGGCTATCTGGCCGCCGGCGTGGACATCATCGAGACCAACACCTTCGGCGCCAATTCGATCGCCCAGGACGACTATGCCCTGGGCCACCTGGCGCGCGAGATGAACGTGGCCGCGGCGCGGCTGGCGCGCGAGGCCGCCGACAAGTTTTCCACGCCGGAGCACCCGCGCTTCGTGGCCGGCGCCCTGGGCCCGACGCCCCGCACCGCCAGCATCAGCCCCGACGTCAACGATCCGGGCGCGCGCAATGTCGATTTCGAGCAGCTGCGTGCCGCCTACTACGAGCAGGTGGAAGGCCTGGTCGAAGGCGGAGTGGACCTGCTGCTGGTGGAAACGATCTTCGACACGCTCAACGCCAAGGCGGCGCTGTTCGCCATCGAGGAATACTTCGCCGCCAGCGGCGAGCGGCTGCCGGTGATCATCAGCGGCACGGTGACGGACGCGTCCGGGCGCATCCTCAGCGGCCAGACGGTCACGGCTTTCTGGCACAGCGTGCGGCATGCCCAGCCGCTGGCGGTGGGCCTCAATTGCGCCCTGGGCGCGGCGCTGATGCGCCCGTACATCCAGGAGCTGGCCAAGGTGGCGGGCGACACCTTCATCAGCTGCTATCCGAACGCGGGGCTGCCCAATCCGATGGCGGAGACCGGCTTCGACGAAACGCCGGACGTGACGTCCCGCCTGCTGCGCGAGTTCGCCGCCGAAGGGCTGGTGAACATCGTCGGCGGCTGCTGCGGCACGACGCCGGAGCACATCGCAGCGATCGGCGACGCCGTGCGGCCGCTGGCCACGCGCACGCTCAAGCGCGATTTCTTCTACAAGGAAGCGGCCTGACGGTCCGGGTGGGACGGGCCGGCCAGCGGGCGGTAACCCGCTGGCCCCTCGTTGCCTGCCGCTTCCGGTAAGTCGCGACTCAACGCAGGAAGTATCGCCCGGCGGGGCCAGATGTTTTTGCCGAAGTCATGGCAGTCTGCGCGTTTTCCAGAAAACTATTCGGCCAAGTCGCGGTCCAGCAGATAAGATGCCTGCATGGACCCCATTGACCGGAAGATCCTCAAGGTCCTGCAGCAGGACGCCCGCGCCAGCCTGCAGCAGATCGGCCAGGCGGTGGGGCTGAGCCCGTCGCCGTGCTGGGAGCGCATCAAGAAGATGGAACTGGCCGGGGTGATCGAGGGCTACACGGTCCGGCTGAACGCCCAGGCGCTGGACCTGAACGACACGGTGCTGGTGCAGCTGACGCTGGACAGCCATACCGACAACACGCTGGAAAAGTTCGGCGAGGTGCTGGCCACCATCCCCGAGGTGATCGAGGCTTACCTGGTGTCGGGGGAGTACGACTACCTGCTGCGGGTGGCGGTGAAGGACACCCGGGACTACGAACGGCTGCTGCGCGAGAAGCTCTACAAGATCAAGGGCATCCGGCACAGCAAGTCGTCGTTCGTGCTGCGGACGTTGAAGAAGGCGGATCTGCCGCTTTGAATGTCGGGGTCGCTTCGCGAACCCGACCTACAGGGAAAACGACCGCATTGGTAGGTCGGGTTCGCGAAGCGACCCCGCCACCACTGTAAAATCCCCCCAGCTCAAGGAGCGCTGCAGCGGCCCGCCCGCCAGGCTTGAGATGGATTCCAACCGCGCTCACCCGGACCCCCCACGAGGTGAGTGAGATGCAGCAGCAAGACCTACCCCCCCTGAAGCTTTCCGGCCTGGAGCCCGTTGCCATCGGCACCGGCTCGTTGTTCGTCAACATCGGCGAGCGCACCAACGTCACCGGTTCCAAAGCCTTCGCCAAGCTGATCCTGGCCGGCCAGTTCGAGCAGGCGCTCGCAGTCGCGCGCCAGCAGGTCGAGAACGGCGCCCAGGTCATCGACATCAACATGGACGAAGCCATGCTGGACAGCAAGGCGGCCATGGTGCGCTTCCTGCAGCTGATCGCCAGCGAGCCGGACATCGCACGCGTGCCGATCATGGTCGACTCGTCCAAGTGGGAGGTGATCGAGGCCGGGCTGCGCTGCATCCAGGGCAAGGGCATCGTCAACTCGATCAGCATGAAGGAAGGCGAAGCGGAGTTCCGCCGCCAGGCCACGCTGGTGCGCCGCTACGGCGCCGCCGCCGTGGTGATGGCCTTCGACGAGAAAGGCCAGGCCGACACCTACCAGCGCAAGATCGAGATCTGCCAGCGCGCCTACCGCATCCTGGTGGACGAAGTGAACTTCCCGGCCGAGGACATCATCTTCGACCCGAACATCTTCGCCATCGCCACCGGCATCGAGGAGCACGACAACTACGCGGTCGATTTCATTAACGCGGTGAAGTGGATCAAGGAGAACCTGCCGGGCGCCAAGGTCAGCGGCGGAGTGTCGAACGTCAGCTTCTCCTTCCGCGGCAACGACCCGGTGCGCGAGGCGATCCACACCGTCTTCCTGTACCACGCCATCCAGGCGGGCATGGACATGGGCATCGTCAACGCCGGCATGGTCGGCGTCTACGACGAGCTGGAGCCGCAGTTGCGCGAGCGCGTCGAGGACGTCGTGCTCAATCGCCGTCCCGATGCCGGCGAACGCCTGGTCGAGATCGCCGAGCAGGCCAAGGGCGCGTCGAAGGACGAGGGCAAGAAGAACGAATGGCGCGCGCTGCCGGTGGAGCAGCGCCTGGCGCACGCCCTGGTGCACGGCATCACGGACCACATCGTCGTCGACACCGAGGAGATGTACCAGAAGGTGCTGGCCATCAAGGGCCGGCCGCTGCACGTCATCGAAGGCCCGCTCATGGACGGCATGAACATCGTCGGCGACCTGTTCGGCGCCGGCAAGATGTTCCTGCCGCAGGTGGTGAAGTCGGCGCGCGTGATGAAGCAGGCCGTGGCCCACCTCATTCCCTACATCGAGGAAGAGAAAAAGCAGCAGGAAGCCGCCGGCGAGGACGTGCGCGCCAAGGGCAAGATCGTCATCGCCACCGTCAAGGGCGACGTGCACGACATCGGCAAGAACATCGTCACCGTCGTGCTCCAGTGCAACAACTTCGAGGTGGTGAACATGGGCGTGATGGTCCCGTGCCACGAGATCCTGGCGAGGGCCAAGGTCGAGGGCGCCGACATCGTCGGCCTGTCGGGGCTGATCACGCCGTCGCTGGAGGAGATGCAGTACGTCGCCAGCGAGATGCAGAAGGACGACCACTTCCGCGTGAAGAAGATCCCGCTGCTGATCGGCGGCGCCACCACCAGCCGCGTGCACACCGCCGTCAAGATCGCGCCGCACTACGAAGGCCCGGTGGTCTATGTGCCGGATGCGTCGCGCAGCGTGAGCGTGGCGCAGAGCCTGCTGTCCGACCAGGCGGCGAAGTACATCGCCGACGTCAACGCCGACTACGACCGGGTGCGGCAGCAGCACGCCAGCAAGAAGCAGGTGCCGCTGTGGCCGCTGGCCAAGGCGCGCGCCAACAAGACGCCGGTGGACTGGTCGCACTACACGCCGCCGCAGCCCAAGTTCATCGGCCGGCGCGTGTTCAAGAACTACGACCTGGCGGAACTCGCGCGCACCATCGACTGGGGACCGTTCTTCCAGACCTGGGACCTGGCCGGCCGCTTCCCGGAGATCCTGAAGGACGAAGTGGTGGGCGCGGAGGCGGTGCGCGTGATGTCCGATGGCCAGCGGATGCTCAAGCGCCTGGTCGAGGGCCGCTGGCTCACGGCCAACGCGGTGATGGGCCTGTGGCCCGCGAACACCGTGAACCACGACGACATCGAGTTGTATGCGGATGAATCGCGCACGCAAACCGTGATGACTTGGTACGGCCTGCGCCAGCAAACCGAAAAGCAGGTGATCGACGGCGTGATCCGACCGAGCCGCGCGCTGGCCGATTTCGTCGCGCCGAAGGGCGTCGCGCCGGACTACCTCGGCGCCTTCGCGGTCACGGCGGGCATCGGCGTGGACCAGAAGGAGCAGTATTTCCTGGCGGACCACGACGACTACTCCGCGATCATGCTCAAGGCGCTGGCCGACCGGCTGGCCGAAGCCCTGGCCGAGGCCTTGCACCAGCGCGTGCGCAAGGACCTGTGGGGCTATGCGCCCGACGAGAGCCTCTCCACGGAAGACCTCGTCGCCGAGAAGTACCGCGGCATCCGGCCGGCCCCCGGCTACCCGGCCTGCCCGGACCACAGCGTCAAGCGCGACCTGTTCGCGCTGCTGCGCCCGGAGGAGATCGGCATGGGCATCACGGAGAGCATGGCCATGACGCCGGCGGCCAGCGTCAGCGGCTTCTATCTCAGCCATCCGGACAGCCAGTACTTCAACGTCGGGCGCATCGGCGACGACCAGGTCGCGGACCTGGCGCAGCGCCGCGGCGCCACGGTGCAGGACCTGCAGCGGCTGCTGGCGCCGAACCTCTGACGCGTCACACGGAAATGCGCGTGCATGTCATGCTCCCGGCATGGCGCTCACCGACCACATCCCCGACAGGCTGAAACGCGCGGCCCGGCCGCTGGCGCCGCTCGCGCGAGCGTTCACCCTCTGGAGCGAAGCCGGCGGCATGCGCATGAGCGCGGCGATGTCGTTTTACGGCATCCTCAGCCTCGCGCCGCTGCTGCTGGCCATCGTGGCCATCCTCGGCTGGTGGATGGACCGCGAGGTGCTGGAGAAAGGCCTGCTCGACCAGATCGGCGGCGTGATCGGGCCGCAGGGCACGGCGCTGCTCGCGCAGGCGATGCAGAGCGCCCAGCAACCGTCGCAGGGCATCACGGCCAGCATCATCGGCTTCGTGGTGCTGCTGTTCGGCGCCACCGGCGTGTTCGGCGAACTGCAAGACGCGTTCGAGTTGGTGTGGCGGCAGGGCGGCGCCGGCGCGAAGAAGCAGAACTGGCGGCATACGGCGAGCGTGCGGCTGCGCGGCGTCGGCTACATCCTGGTGTTCGGCTTCCTGCTGCTCGTGTCGCTGGTGTTCTCCACGCTGCTATCGCTGTTTTCGGGCTGGGTCGGTGCGCAACCCTCGCTCGAGATTGCGCTGCGGGTGTTGAACGAAGTGGTCGGCTTCGTGATCGGCGCAGCGCTCTTCGTCGGTCTCATGCGCCTGTCCAGCGGACGCAAGCCGAAGCTGCGTTTCCTGGTGTTCGGTGCCTGCGTGGGAGCGATCCTGTTCACCATCGGCCGGCAGTTGATGGCGTTGTATCTCTCCAGTGCGGCGGTGGTCTCGGCGTATGGAGCGGCCGGTTCACTGATCGTGCTGTTGATGTGGATCTATTTCTCGTCCGCAGTGCTGCTGCTCGGCGCCAGTTGCGCGCGGGCGCTGGAGGAGTACGTGGACGACAAGCGCAAAGCTGGGGTTCCTGCGTCGCGCAGGCCGGCGGTGAGCGCGTCAGCCGAACCCCGGTGATCGGCGCGCGCCGTTCAGCGCGGCAACAACGAGCGCCGCTGCGCCATCACTAGCGCCACGCACGCCACCACCGCCACCCCCAGCAGCATCACCAGCCCCCACCGGTAGCCGGCCTCCCGCGTCCACAGCACCCCCAGCAGCACCGGCGCCAGCGCCCGCGCGATCGCGGTTGGAATTCCCAACGCGCCATTGAGCGACGCCACGTGGTCCCGGTTCACGTATTGGGCAATGGCCGTGCCCTTGACGATGGTCAGCATCCCGTTGCCCAGGCCGTACAGCACCACGAACAGCACCCCCGCCAAGGGCGAAGCCGCGCCGGCGATCAGCGCCGCCAGCGACAGCGGGATCAGCACCGGAATGAGCCGGTTCGCCAGGTGCAGGTCGAAACGATGTTCGAAGAAGTACAGCAGCAGCCGTCCAAGCACCTGCACCACGCCGATGGTGGCCGGGATGGCGATCACCCAGGCCTCGTGCAGGCCGGCCTCGCGCAGCAGGCTGATCAGGTGCGGCGGGATCGCCGCGGTGATGCCCATCATCCCGATGACGAACACGCCGATCAGCAGGAACGGCGCGCTGCGCAGCAGCGAAGCAGGGGAGTGCTCCCCGGGCGCCGCTGGTGCGGATGGACCCGGGGCGCCGCGCAAACACCGGGCGTGGATCGGCACGCAAAGCAGCAGGTGCACCGCCGCCAGCACCAGCACCGCGTTGCGCCAGCCACCGCCCTGGATCAACGCCGCCGACAGCGGGATGAACACGCTGCTGGCCAGGCCGCCCAGAAAGGTGATGGTGATGATGGCGCGGCGGAAATCCGCCGGGTAGCGCCGCGTGACCACCGCGAACACCGGCGCGTACAAGGTGCCGGCGAGCGCCGCGCCCAGCAGGATCCAGGTCGCATAGAAAGCCGCCGTCGAATGGACGAAGGCATGCAGTACCAGCCCGAGGGCGACCAGCAGCGAGCCGCCCGTCATCACGGCGCGCTCGTGGCCGCGGTCGATCCAGCGGCCGACCGGATAGGCGCACAGTCCCTCGGCCAGCAGGGCCAAGCTGAAGGCCAGCGACGATTGCGCCCGCGTCAGCCCGAGCTCGCGTTCGACGGGCTCCAGCAGCAGGGCGAAGGTGTAGAAGACGCTGCCCCAGGTGATCAGCTGGGCGAGCGAAAGCCACAGCACGAGGGCGGAGCGGGAGAGCGGGCGGGTCGTCATCAGCGGCCGGCCCATTATCGCGGGGCTCGCGTGCCATGCCGGGGTGCGCCTTCGCGCAACCCGGCCTACGAGGCCGAAAGGGACCTGCGGTATTGCACGGCCTCCGCCACATGCGCAACCTCGACGGTCGCTGACGCCGCGAGGTCGGCGATCGTGCGGGCCACCTTCAGCACGCGATGGGTCGAGCGCGCGCTCCAGCCGAGGCGCGCCGCCGCCATGCGCAGGAAGTCCCCCGCGGCGGCACCCAGCGCCACGTGCAGGTCGAGTGCTTCGCCTTGCAGTGCGTGGTTGGCGGCGCCTTGCCGCTGCACGGCGCGCGCACGTGCCGCCGTGCAGCGCGCCTGCACCGGCGCGGTCGGCTCGCCCGCCGGCGCGTCGAGCAGTTCCGCCGGCGCCAGCGCCGGGACTTCGACGTGCAGGTCGATGCGATCGAGCAGCGGTCCGCTCAAGCGGCCTTGGTAGCGCGCCACCTGCTCCGGCGAGCAGCGGCAACTGCGCCCCGACCCGAGCCAGCCACAGGGACACGGGTTCATCGCCGCCACCAATTGGAAGCGGGCCGGGAACTCGCTGCGGCGCGCCGCGCGGGCGATGGTGATGCGGCCGGTCTCGAGCGGCTCGCGCAAGGCCTCCAGCGCCTGGCGCGGAAACTCCGGCAGCTCGTCGAGGAACAGCACGCCGTGGTGCGCCAGCGAGATCTCGCCCGGCCGCGGCGGCGAGCCGCCGCCGACCAGCGCCACCGCGCTGGCCGAATGGTGCGGCGCGCAGGTCGGCCGCTGCGCCCAGTGCTGCAGGGAGAAGCGGCCCGCCAGGCTGGAGACCGCCGCGCTTTCCAGCGCCTCGGCCACCGTCATCGGCGGCAGCAGGCCGGCGAAGCGTTGCGCCAGCATCGACTTGCCGGCGCCGGGCGGCCCGACCAGCAGCACCGAATGCCCGCCTGCCGCCGCGATCTCCATGGCCCTGCGGGCGCCCGCCTGGGCCTTCACGTCCGCCAGGTCCGGATAGACCGCCGCTGTGGAGGGTGTCCCGGTCACCAGCCGCGTCCAGCCGTCCGTGGGCTCCGGCGCTTCGGCCCCTTCCACCTGCGGCAGGAAGTACCGCACCACGTCCAGCAGGTGCCGCGCCCGCACCACGTGCGCGCCCGGCACCAACGCAGCCTCTTCGGCGCTGGCGGGCGGCAGCACGAGGCGCGCATCCACGCCGCCCGCATGCAGCGCCAGGCTGGTGGCCAGCGCGCCGCGCACCGGCCGCAACTCGCCCGACAAGGAAAGCTCGCCGGCGAATTCATGGCCGGCCAGCCGGGCCGCGTCGATCTGGCCGCTGGCCGCCAGGATGCCCAGCGCGATGGGCAGGTCGAAGCGGCCGGAGTCCTTGGGCAGGTCGGCCGGCGCCAGGTTGACGGTGATGTGCTTGTTGTGCGGGAACGCAAGGCCGCAGGTGAGCAGGGCCGAGCGCACGCGCTCGCGGGCCTCCTTGACTTCCGTGTCCGCCAATCCGACCAGCCTGAAATTGGGCAGCCCGTTGGACAGGTGGACTTCGACGGTCACGGCGGCGGCCTCCAGGCCGAGCAGGGCCCGGCTTTGCACCAAACAAAGGCTCACGGCGGGGCTCCTCCCTATTCAGGTGCGCGATGGAAGCGGCTGCGCGTTCGGGCGTCGCGCCGGCACCGGGGTGGTGCAGGCCATGCCAAGGCCGAGCCATCTCGTTCTTTACAACGCCCGCCCGCGCGACGCGCGGACGCCGCGCCCCTCTTTCTGGTGGATGGCACGCCTCCTGCTATCAGGGGCTGCATCCCACAAACGAACGGAGAGATTCCTACATGAAAGCCAAACTTGCCGTGCTGTTGTCCACCCTCGCCGCGTCCGGCGCGGTCGTGGCGCAGGCCCAGCCCGCAGCAGCGCCGGCGCCCGATTACACGCTGTCCTTCAACGTGGGCGCCGTCACCGACTACCGCTATCGCGGCATCTCGCAGACCCGCCTGAGCCCGGCGATCCAGGGCGGCGTGGACTTCGCGCATTCGAGCGGCTTCTATATCGGCACGTGGGCTTCCAGCATCCGGTGGATCAAGGATGCGGGCGGCGACGCGAACGTCGAAGTCGACGTGTATGGCGGCTACAAGTACGCGTTGGGCGCCTTCGCCTTCGACCTCGGCGCGCTGCGCTATCTCTACCCGAGTTCGGGCCTCACCCCGAACCCCGACACCACCGAGATCTACCTGGCCGGCACCTGGGGTCCCGCCACGCTGAAGTATTCGCATGCCGTCACCAACCTGTTCGGTTTCGCCGACAGCCAGAACAGCAACTACGTCGACCTGTCCGCCACCATCGACACGGGGTTCTGGGGCCTGACGGTCACGCCGCACATCGGCTACCAGCACGTGCACAACAATTCCGCTGCTTCCTATACCGACTGGGCCATCACCCTGGGCAAGGACTTCGGCAATGGCCTGACCGCCACCGCCGCCTATGTCGACACCGACACCAACAGCTATCGCGGCGCGGAAAACAAGAACCTGGGCAAGGCCACCTTTGTGCTCGGGATCAAGTACGCGTTCTGAAGTTCAGAAGGAGCCAGCATGAAACTCGTCACCGCCATCATCAAACCCTTCAAGCTCGACGAAGTGCGCGAGTCGCTCTCCGCCATCGGCGTGCAGGGCATCACCGTCACCGAGGTCAAGGGCTTCGGCCGCCAGAAGGGCCACACCGAGCTGTATCGCGGCGCGGAATACGTCGTCGACTTCCTGCCCAAGGTGAAGATCGAGGCGGCGGTGGCCGACGACCTGGTGGAGCGCGTCATCGAGGCCGTCGAAGGCGCGGCCCGCACCGGCAAGATCGGTGACGGAAAGATCTTCGTGTACGACCTGGAGCAAGTCGTGCGCATCCGGACCGGTGAGACCGGCAAGGAAGCCCTCTGAAAACCCATTCACACACGCAAGAGAGACACGTCATGAGGAAATTTCTCGCATCCCTGGCCATTGGCCTGGGCCTGATGATCGGCAGCGTCGCCGCTGTCGCGCAGACGGCCGCGCCAGCGGCCGCTCCTGCCGCTGCCGCGCCTGCCGAATCAGCACCTGCTGCCGCGGCCGCGGCGCCCGCCGCAGCAACGGCGGCGCCGGCTGCTGCAACTGCCGCCGCTCCCGCTCCGACGCCGAACAAGGGGGACACCGCCTGGATGACGATCTCCACCGTGCTGGTGCTGCTGATGATCCTGCCCGGGCTGGCGCTGTTCTACGGCGGCCTGGTCCGCAGCAAGAACATGCTGTCGGTGCTGATGCAGGTGTTCGCCGTCAGCTGCATGATCTTCGTGCTGTGGGTCATCTACGGGTACAGCGTGGCGTTCACGTCCAGCAACCCGTTCATGGGCAACTTCAGCAAGATCTTCCTGTCGGGGATCACGCCGGACTCCGTCGCCGCCACCTTCAGCAAGGGCGTGGTGATCCCGGAACTGACGTTCGTCGCCTTCCAGGCAACCTTCGCCGCCATCACCTGCGCGCTGATCGTCGGCGCCTTCGCCGAACGCATCAAGTTCTCCGCGGTGCTGCTGTTCTGCGCGATCTGGTTCACGTTCGCCTACCTGCCGATCGCCCACATGGTGTGGTACTGGGACGGCCCGGATGCGATCACCGACGCCAAGACCCTCGAGACCGTGACCGGTGCGGCCGGCTGGTTGTGGGCCAAGGGCGCGCTGGACTTCGCGGGCGGCACGGTGGTGCACATCAACGCCGGTGTCGCCGGCCTGGTGGGCGCCTACCTGGTGGGCAAGCGCATCGGCTACGGCAAGGAATCCCTCACGCCGCACAGCCTGACCCTGACGATGGTCGGCGCCTCGCTGCTGTGGGTGGGCTGGTTCGGCTTCAACGCCGGCTCCAACCTGGAAGCCAACGGCGTCACGGCCCTGGCCTTCGTCAACACGCTGGTGGCCACCGCCGCCGCGACGCTGTCGTGGATGGCCGGTGAGGCGCTCTCCAAGGGCAAGGCCTCGATGCTGGGCGCTGCGTCCGGCGCCGTTGCCGGCCTCGTGGCCATCACCCCGGCGTGCGGCTTCGTCGGCCCGATGGGCGCCATCGTCATCGGCCTGCTGGCCGGCCTGATCTGCCTGTGGGGTGTCAACGGCCTCAAGCGCCTGCTGGGCGCCGACGACTCGCTGGACGTGTTCGGCGTCCACGGCGTGGGCGGCATCCTGGGTGCGCTGCTGACCGGCGTGTTCGCCGCGCCCTCGCTCGGCGGCACGGGCATCTACGACTACGTTGCGAACAAGACCAACCCGGAGTACTCGATCGGCGGCCAGGTCTGGATCCAGTTCCAGGGCGTGCTGACCACGATCGTCTGGTCCGGTGTCGTCGCCTTCATCGCCTACAAGATCGTCGACCTGCTGATCGGCCTGCGCGTCACCGAAGAGGAAGAGCGCGAGGGCCTGGACATTTCCAGCCACGGCGAAACCGCCTACAACCGCTGAGGTTCGTCCCCGGCCGCGGTGGCACGCCGCGGCCCATGTGGACGCAAGGTCTCCTTTGGATGTTGGGCCCGCTTCGGCGGGCCCCTTTTTTTTGCGTGGCGCTATCCGTCGTCACCGTTGGGACCATCCCGCGGCCTGGAGCCCGGGCCAACCCTCTGTCCGAGGCTTCGTGACCGGTGTGATACTCCCCCCCTTCGGCCGACCCTCGCGGCCCCGACAATCACAACAGGAGACATCCCGCATGCGTGCAAGACTTCTCGCGGCGCTCACCGGCATCGCGCTTTTCGCCCTGGCGGTCCCCGCCGCGCATGCGCAAGCCTGGCCGTCGCGCGGCCTGCGGATCGTGGTTCCGTTCGCCCCGGGCGGATCGACGGACATCTTCGCGCGCCTGGTCGGCGACCGCCTGGCAACGGCGCTCGGCCAGCCCGTCGTCATCGACAACCGCCCCGGCGCAGGCGGCAACATCGGCGCCGACGCGGTCGCCAAGGCGCCCCCCGATGGCTACACGCTGCTGATGGCCACGACCGGGGTCATGGCGATCAACAACGCCATGTACAAGAACCTCAGCTACGAAGCCGAGAAGGACCTCAAGCCGGTGATCTACATCGCGTCGATCACCAACGTGCTGATCGTGCCGGCGGACTCGCCCTTCAGGAGCGTCGCCGACGTCACCGCCGCGGCGAAGGCGGGGCCCGGCAAGGTGTCGTTCGCTTCGTCGGGCTCCGGCTCGTCGACGCACATGTCCGCCGAATTGTTCCGCCTGATGACGGGCACCGAGTTGCTCCACATCCCGTACAAGGGCAGCGGCCAGGCGATGCCCGACGTGATCTCCGGCCGCGTTTCCATGATGTTCGAGAACATGCCGGGCGCCGTCGGCCAGATCAAGGCCGGCACCGTGAGGGTGCTCGCGGTCACCGGCGCGCAGCGCACGCCGGCACTGCCCGACGTGCGGACGGTTGCGGAATCGGGAGTGCCCGGCTACGAGTCGCTGTCCTGGAGCGGCATCGCCGTGCCGGCCGCGACGCCGCCCGAAGTGGTCGCCCGGTTGAATCGTGAAATCAACGCCATCCTGGCCGGCCCCGACATGAAGCAGAAGCTGGCGGAGCAGGGCGCCGAGGCGGTGGGCGGCACGCCGGAAGCGTTCAGCGCGCACATCGCCCGCGAGCGGCAGAAGTGGTCCAAGGTCGTGCGGGATGCCGCCATCGTCGTGAACTGAATAACTTTGCGGGTCGGGTCTTCAGCCCTGACCCCACCCATCCAAATGTTTCTTTCGAAGCGCGTCGACCGCGCCCGGATCTCCGCTTCCGCAGCGTCGGCCCAGCGCACGCGAGAATTGCGTGCCGCCGGCGTCGACATCATCGGCCTGTCGCAAGGCGAACCTGATTTCGCGACCCCCGACCACGTGATCGAGGCGGCCTACCGCGCGATGCGCGAAGGCCAGACCCGCTACACGCCGGTGGATGGCACGCCGGAGCTGAAGGAGGCGATCGTCGCCAAGTTCCGGCGCGAGAACCGCCTGGCGTTCAAGCCGGAGAACATCTCCGCCGCCGCCGGCGGCAAGCAGATCCTCTACAACGCGCTGATGGCGACGCTGGATCCGGGGGACGAAGTCGTCATCCCGGCGCCCTCGTGGGTGGCCTACGCCATCATCACGGAGTTCGCGGAGGGCGTGCCTGTGTGGGTGCGCACCGGGCCCGGCAACGGTTTCAAGATCACGCCCGCCCAACTCGAAGCTGCCATCACGCCGCGCACCAAGTGGCTGATGTTGAACTCGCCTTCCAACCCCTCCGGCGCGGTGTATTCGCCGGAGGAATTGCGCGGGCTCGCCGCCGTGCTGGAGCGCCATCCGCACGTGTGGATCATGGCGGACGACATGTACGAGCACATCGTGTTCGACGGCCGCCGCTTCGTCTCGTTCTCCGAGGCTTCGCCGCAGCTGTCGGACCGCACGCTGGTCGTGAACGGCGCGTCGAAGACCTATGCGATGACGGGATGGCGCCTGGGCTACGGGGCCGGCCCCGCGACGCTGATTCGTGCGATGGCGCGGATGCAGGCGCAGTCCTCGCTGAACCCTTCGTCGATCAGCCAGGCCGCGGTGGTCGCCGCGCTCAATGGTCCCCAGGACATCGTCGTGCAGCGCTGCGCGGAATTCCAGGTGCGCCGCGACAAGGTGATGCCGCTGCTCGAGGCCATCCCCGGTTTGTCGTGCACGCGGCCGGATGGCGCGTTCTACATCTACATCTCCTGCGCGGACTGGATCGGAAGGCGCACGCCCGCAGGGCAGGAACTCGCGACCGATGTGGATGTCGGCGCGTACCTGCTCGAGTCGGGCGTCGCCGTGCCCGAGGGCACCGGGTACGGCCTGTCTCCCTACTTCAGGGTGTCGTTCGCCACTTCACTGGACAAGCTGGAAGAGGCGTGCCGGCGGATGGATGCAGCGGCACGCAAGCTCGCTTGACGCAGCGTCCGCGCAGTGGCGGTTTTCCACGGCGCGGAGCACAATGCCCAGCGGGTGAACACGGAAGGCTCGACATGCTGCAGCGACGCACATTCGTATCCGGACTCGGCAGTGCGGCGGCGTTCCTCTGGACCGCCGGCCCCGCGCGGGCGCAGCGCCCGGCGCATCCGATCGCGCGGCCACCGGGCGTGCGGGCGGCAGGAGCGATCGTGCGCGGCCGTTTCGGCCCGGACTCCGGCGTGGCGTCCGGCGCGCTCCCCGGTGTGTATGTCGTGGTCGCCGTGGACTCGAACGCCAACACGCTGCGACTGCGCGACGAAGCGGGCCGCACCGCCGACGTGTACGTCAGCGAGCGCATGATGGACCTCGACTCCCTGAAGCCGGGTGACGAGGTGGAGGTCGACTTCGCCGTGCCGGGACCGGGGAGCACCCGGCTCGAGGCCGCCGTCATCTGGAAATTGCAGCCCTGAGGCGTTCGCCCGCGCGCTCGTCCGACGCCCTGTCAGCGCAGCATCCGGGCGATGAGGTACCCGATTGAAAATGCGGCGGCCATGGAAGTCAGCGGCTTGCGCAGCGCGCCGGCGCGCAGGACGCCAAGCGCCTCGGCGCCGGAATTCCCCAGCCTCGACGTGCTGTTCTTGCGCGCCACGATGAACGTGTTGATGCGCTCGCCATCGGGTGCGCCGTCCAGCGGCGCCACGCTGGCGGCGGGAATCACGGCGACCGGCTCGTCGCTGTCGATGTGAGGCACCGGGATGGCGGTGGAAGGGTTGTGGGTGGCGGTTGGTTGCATGATGGTCGCTGCTCGAAGGTGTTGCCAGACCCTATGGCGTGCAGCCGGACCGCGGTGTAGGCTCCGGGCTTCACTTGCAATCGGGGGACTTGCCATGTTCCGCTTCGCCGGCGCAACCATCGCGTTGCTCGCAACATTGGCTGTGGCAGTGCCGGCGCATGCCGCATTTCCCGAAAAGCCGATACGGTTCGTGGTGGCGTTCCCTCCCGGCAGTTCGACCGACATCGTTGCCCGCCTGGTCGGAGAACAGGTGTCCGCCGCCCTGGGGCAACCCGTCGTCGTCGAGAACCGGCCGGGCGCAGGCGGAAACATCGCCACCACCGCGGTCATGAACGCCGCTGCCGATGGCTACACGGTCCTGATCCACAGTGTTGCCTACAGCGTCAATCCGAGCATGTTCGCCAACGCGGGCTACCACCCGCTGAACGACCTGCAGCCCGTCGCGATGGCCGCATTCACGCCCAACCTCCTGTACGTGCATCCGGACGTGAAGGCGAACACCCTGGCCGAATTGCTGACGCTCGCGCGCGGCAGCAAGATGGCGTACGCGTCCTCCGGCCACGGCACCACTACCCAGCTCGGGGCCGAACTGCTGTTCAGGGAACTGGCCAAGGTGGACATCACGCACGTGCCGTTCCAGCCCGCGACGGCCACCAATGCGGTGGTGAGCGGCCAGGTGCCTATTGCATCGACCTCGATGCCGCCGGCAGTGCCCTTCGTCAAATCCGGCAAGGTCCGTGCGCTGGCCGTCACCTCCCTCAAGCGCAGTCCCGCATTGCCGGACGTGCCGACGGTCGCCGAGTTGGGATACAAGGATTTCGAGGCCAACACGTGGGTCGCCGTTTTCGCGCCGGCCAGGACGCCGCCGGCCGTGCTCGATCTCCTCAACGCCGAGATCAACAAGGCGGTCGCGACCCGGTCCGTGCAGGAGCGCTTTGCCACTTTGGCGCTCGAAGCCGGGCCCATGGACCGTGCGCAGCTGCGAGGCTATGTCGAATCGGAAGTCACCAAGTGGGGCAAGCTGGTGAAGACCCTCAACATCAAGGCAGAGTAGAGACGCCGAGACCGGCGCCGCATCTGGCGGCCGGCAACGGCTGGCAGAATCCGCGCAGCATGAGCCGCCTGTCCCTGATCCGAACCAGGATCTACCGCACCGTCGCCCGCCAACTGCATGGCTCCGTTCCGTGCTGGCTCTGCGGCCAGCAGGTGGAGGCGCAGGACGCCACGCTGGAACACATCAAGCCCCTGTCCGAGGGCGGCAGCAGCCACATCGAAAACCTGGCGATCAGCCATGCGGCCTGCAACCATGCCCGGCACGCCAAGGCGCCGCGCCCGGCGGGGGACTGACGAACATTCAAGCCGAAGGGATGGTCACGACGAGCAGCCCGAGGTTGTTGTCGTTCGCGACCAGGTCCACCAGCGGGGTGGGCTGGGTGGAACAGGAGAGCAGCAGGGACGTGTCGGTATGCGGCCGGTCCTCGTCGCAGCTTGCCTCCGCCAGCAGGATGTAGCGCCCGGGTGCCGTGGGCGGATTCGGAGGAAGGTCGAAAGTGAAGGCCTGCCCGAGCGGTTGGGTTTTCCCGGGGATCGTGTTCGGTCCCGCCGCGCCAACCGCCGTGCATGGCGCCCATGTGCCTGGGGACCAGTCCGGCGGATTCGCATTCGCCGGCCACGCTGCGACCCACAGGCGGACCTGCACATTGTTCGCCATGGCCGGGCCCCGGTTGCCCACCCGCACTTCGACACGCCCGTTTGCGGTGGGGTACTTGATTCCGGCACGAGGGTCGGCCTGCCATCGGGGCGGCGCGGCGCCCGCGGCCTGCCAGTGCAGCGGCACCGGGACATAACTGCCAGGTCCGAAATCCGTGGCGTCACCCATGCCCGCATCGATCGTGGGCCGGCTGCTCTGGATGTAGATGTCGACGTTCTCGGGGGAGCCGGGGCCGTTGCCCGCGCCATAGAGCCCTTGCGCCTCGAAGGCCCAGCGAATGACCTTGCCCAGGGTGCCGCCCACGCGCGTGTAGTTCTCTTTCTTCCAGGTGATGTTCCAGAGGCCGGAGTGCCGCTGCGCCTGCCGCAGCCAGTGCACGAACTTCGCAGGCGTGGAGGTGGCCTGGATCCGCGCGTCCCCCATCAGCTGCATGGCCTGCATGATCAGGTACAGCGTGTAGTGCGATGCGCGGCGGCGGTCGTCGAGGCTGCCCGGCGGTGCGCGATGGACGGCGTCGCCGCCGATGCAGCGATACAGGCGAAAGAGGGAGGACGACAGGATCTGCTCGCTCGCGTAGCCCTTGCGCCGCGGGTGCGAGGCATCCGGGACAGCCGCCAGCGCCTGGTGCATCGTGCCGGACCAACTCCAGCCGTGCGCCGCGCAGCGGTTGTGCAGGCGAGGAATGAACACGAAGGGGAAAGTCAGGCCACGCCGCGCGTCCTGCAACAGCGAGTCGGGATCGCTGGCAATCGCCGCCATCGCATCGCCGGGACTGTGGGCGAAGCGGAACTCGAGCTCGCCGGTGCTCGCCACCAGCAGCACGTGGCCGAACTCGTGCCACATCCAGCGCTTGTCGATGCCGATGCCCATGGGTATGGCCGGGCTCGCCGGACCTCCGGCAGCCCAGCGTGCCCGGTTCCGAACCCGCAGGTCGCCCCCGGCGAGGTGGATGTTGATGGCCGGACCAGGGTTGTTCCAGCGGATGGCGTCGGCCGGCCAGCCGTCCGGGATCACCCGCGCGTTCACCGTTCGACCGTCCTTGCCCGGCCCGGGCGAGATGCCCGATCGGTAGAAGATCCTGATCTCCGGCGCGGTGAGGCGAAAGTAGTTGGCCGGCGACCAGCCATAGGCCTGCAGGCGTCGCACCAGTTCGCGGGTATGACGGAACGCCTGGATCGCCGATGCATCGTCGCTGATGACGGCCGGCGCTCCCGCGTTCAGGGAGACCTTCCTCACCAGGGGCGGGTTCTGCACCTTCCCGTCGGCCTTCACGAAGCGAGGGCAGCACAGGACCTGCACCAGCGGCTTGGCGGCCCCGGGTGGATGGCGGTATTCCAGCGGTCCCTGGGGGACGCCCGGCAGGATCGGTTCGGGGGTGCGGCGCGTGGCGAGGTCGTTGCGGGTCGGCCTCACCAGCTGCCCGGTGGCGGAGCTCGGGTCGGCGTCGAAGACCTGCGTGTCGCCCACGGCGTCGGCGACCAGGGCTGCGACATGGGTGATGCTTTCCGTCGTCGGCAAGGCGGTGCCGCCCGAAGTCAGCATCGTCACCGCGTGCGGCACCTCCAGGCCGTCGATGCGGCGCAGGCCGATGCCACGCCTTTCGATCCACCACTGGTCCGGTGACGCAGCGAAGCGCACGCCCCGGATCGCTACGTCGTCCAGCGTGGCTGCGCGTGCGATGGTGGCGAGCGAAGCGGGATTCCGGAACAGGCTGTCGACGTCGAACATGCTGTTCAGGACAGCCAGGCGGGGCCCGGAAGGGACCGACTTCCAGACGCCGTAAGGCAGCGCCGCGGACACACCGAGGAAGCTGGCTTTGCGCTTGTTGCCGTCCTGGCGCAGACGCGTTGCCAGCGCGAGGCCGAAACCGGATCCAAGATAGTTGTCCTTGCCGAACCGGTCGCAGGCGAAGAGCACGGCGACCTGGTCCCAGGCAGGCGTGGAGCGGAGCGATCCCCGGGGACCACTCGCGGACTGGTGCGTCGCCGGATCGTCGAACGGCAACCAGCCGAAGAGGGGATGCGCGCCGCTTGCCGGGTCCATCGCTTCCCGCCAATGCGGTGGCAGCTGCAGCTCGTCCGCGATGAACGACTGCGCACACAGCGCTTCCACGTAGGCGTGGGCCGCCTGGCGCAGCTCGGTGTCGGTGTCATCGGCGACCATGACTTCGAAGGGATCGTTGAAGTGCTCGACCAGCACCGATCGCGCACTCGCTTCGGACTCCACCACTTCGATGTGCGTGGCATCGCGTAAGGGTCGCCAGGCCATGGTGGCGCTCCCGCTCAGACCGGCCACTCGGCCTGGGCACGGACAATCACGGCATCCAGGCTCGGGCAGTCGATCTTCTTGTTGGCGCGTGTTTCGTGAAGGAGCGTATGCCACAGTGTCGCGGCCAGGTGCCGCCCTGCAAAGGAGTCGGACGCGTAGTGAGCGCCCAGGCGCTCGCGGTTCTTGGCCAGGCGCGCTGCAAGCCACAGCAGAGGCGCGTTGATCGGCTGGGTGCCGTCCAGGTCTTTCCTGACCACCGCCATCCCCGTCTGGGTCTGCAGCGTTACCGGATCGGTCACGGACTTTCCGAACCGTTTGAGCAAGCCCGGAATCTCCAGCAGCAAGAGCGCGATGAAATGCCCCGCAGTGGAATGGCCGCTGGGGAAAGCGGGATGCGCCGGCGGGCCGAACGGCAGCGCCAGCGCCGGGCAAAGCACGGAGGGGCGCACGCGCTTGTAGAGGCTCTTCCACCGCATGTAGGCAACGTTGGTCATCGCGAGGCCGCAGTTGATCAACTCGATGGTCCAGGGATGACGCACGCCGTCCGCGCCGATGAAGGCGGTCATGTAGTCGGCAAGGCCGTCGGCCTGCGCCTCGATCTCCGCGAGGTAGCGCTCCCGGTCGTCCGTCATCAACTGCTGCAGCTGCACGATCTCCGCCTTGATCGCGGCAGTGCCCGCGGCCGTGGCCGGACGCCAGGCCAGGTCTCCGGGTTCGATCCAGTACATGGACGGCGCCGCCGCCTTCGTCTCCAGGAAGGTCGTGCTGTCCGCTCCCCAGCGCTGGGACTGCACTGCCATCTCGCGTGCGGCCATGATGGAAGGCCGTGACGTGTCCATCCCCTTCAGCCACTCGCCCAGCTGCGGATCGAAATTGTTCAGGCTCCAGAAGCGCAGCGCCGGGTCCCAGTCGCCCGTTTGCCACTCCATGGCTGCGGGGCCCGCATAGGGGTCGATGAAGACATCGAACAGGAAGGGCGGATTCCCGGCGTCGTCGGGCGTGATGTCCAGTGCCCAGGGTCGGTAACGGAGTTCGCCCGGCGTGGCGTAGTAACTGCGCGGATACCCCACGGCGGCACCGGCACCGGCGCCTGCGCCTGCGCCAGCTCCTGCGCCTGCACCAGCGCCAGCACCGGCTCCCGCACCGGCACCGGCACCCGCGCCAGCACCTGCGCCAGCACCGGCGCCTGCACCCGCTCCTGCGCCCGCACCGGCCCCTGCTCCCGCGCCGGCGCCCGCGCCGGCCCCCGCACCCGCTCCTGCACCTTGAGCCATGGCAACCCTCCAGTCTTTCTGCAGAAATCCTGTGTACAGCTCAGCGATCAGTCGGGCAATCCGGCGGCGCGCAACCCCTCCCCTAATCGGGCGAGGTCGTCCGGGCGACGCAGCGGGTACCACTGAACGAATGTGCTCACGCGAAAGTGGGGCTCGGTCGCCAGCAACTGCCGGCCCACCGCCCTCGCGCCTTCCTCGTCGCCGGACAGCGCCAACGCGGCGGCCAGAGTGCGCATGGCAGGCAGGAAGCGAGGGTTGGCCCGGTGCGACTTGCGGCACCACGCGATGCATTCACCATAGCGGCCCGCGCCGAATTCGGCGATGCCGGCGACGATCCAGAAGTAGAAGTTCATCGGATCGTAAGGATTGAGGCGCCAGACGTTCTGCAGGCGGGAGACCGCATCGTCGGTTTCGCCCAGGTAGGCGCGCGTCAGTGCGCTCATGCCCCAGGCGAACGCCGAATTCTCGTTCAGCGACAAGGCGCGGTCGTACAGGTCGTTGGCCAGCTCCAGGTTGCCGCCGACGAAGGCCTGCACATGGGCCGCGACGCAGAGGACGAACGGATCTTCCGGGTCGAGTTCGAGCGCTCGCTCGGCCGCGGCGAATGCGCGTGCGCGGTCGCGCGCCGGATCCGTGGAGCGGTTTTCCCCGAAGACGAAGATCAGGCGCCAGGCCATGTACGCGTGGGCCTGGGCGTAGCCCGGGTCCAGCGCGATCGCGCGTTCGAGCAGTTCCTCGGTCTCACGGAAGCTGTCGTCGGTGAAGCGATACAGCCGCGACATCGCCTTGAGCACGGAGTCGAAGGCGTCCAGGCTCTCCGTGGGCCGCTCGCCGGCGCGCGCCGCTTCCACCGCGCGCAGCCGCGGCTCCAGCGCGCCGATGACGCTGGCCGCGATGCGGTCCTGGAAGTCGAAGACGTCCCCGCCGCTGCCGTCGAACCGTTGCGACCACAGCGAGCGGTTCTCGGTCATGTCCAGCAGATCGACCTTGATGCGAAGGTGGTCCTGGTGGCGCCAGACGCTGCCGTCCAGCACGAAGCGCACGTCCAGTTCCGCGGCGATCTGGCGCAGGTCGGTGTCGTTCGCCCGGGTGGCATAGCGCAGCGTGGAGTTGCGGGCGATGACGTACATCGACCGGCTGCAGGACAGCCCCGTGATGATCTGGTCGGTGATGCCCTCGCCGAAGTACGCGTCGCCGAGGTCGCCGCTGCCGTTGCGAAACGGCAGCACGGCCAGCGTCGGCCGCGACGTCCACTGCAGGTGCGGCTGCGGCATCAGTTGCACCACGCCGCTGTCGAGCCACTGGATCTCGAACACCCGCACCGGCTTGGCGATGTTCTTCATGGGCGGCGTGCCCAGGTCGCGGAACTTCAGCGGCAGGCGGTTGGTGACGAACTCGCGCACGCTCGCGGTGATGACGATCTGCCCGGGCGCGCCGGCCTGGTGGATGCGCGCCGCGATGTTGACGCCGTCGCCCTGGAGGATGCCGTCGTCGTCGATCAGGTCGTCGACGTTGATGCCCACCCGCAGGTGCAGCGCGAACGGGTCCGCCTTGTCCTGCAGCGCGTGCTGCACCCGCTGGATCTGCGTGGCCCACTGCACCGCGTTCACGGCGCTGCCGAATTCGATCAGCACCGCGTCACCCGCGATCTCGGCAACGCGGCCCCCGTGTTGCAGGATCAAGGGTTCCATCACCTGCGTGCGCAGGTTCTTCCAGCGCCGCACCGTCTCGGCGTCGTTCACGGCAATGAGGCGCGAATAGCCGGCGACGTCCGCGAAGGCCACCGCGGCGAGACGGCGCCGGATCGACGGCGTCACCTCGGCGGCGTCTGCAGGGTTGGCGGCCGTGTCGTTCATTGTGCGAATGCTGTCGAGCAAGGGCGCGACGCTTTCCGACAGTATGGTCACTGACCGTGTGGCGCACAAGGGCTGGTGGCGCCCTGGCCCGATCTCAGCCCATGCGAACCAGGCGTGCCGCTTCTTCCATGCGCGCATCCTCGATCTCGCGCAGCACCGCGGTCAGGTCCACGGCGCCGGGCGCGCGCTCGTAGCGGCCCGTCAGGGACATGTCCGGCACCAGCAGGCCGGCGGCGTAGAGCGACCAGATCTCGGGACCGTACCGCGTGGCCAGCAGGGCGGGCGCATACTGGCCGAAGAAGGCGCGCAGGTTGTCGACGTCGCGCAGCAGCATGCGCGGGGCGTGGTTGTTGCCCGCCGCATCCACCGCCTGCGGCAGGTCGATGATCACCGGTCCATCGCCCGCCAGCAGCACGTTGAACTCCGACAGGTCGCCATGGATCACGCCGGCGCACAGCATGCGCACCACTTCGCCGATCAGCGTCGCATGGTGCTGCAGCGCTTCGGCCTCGGTGAAGCCGAGGTCGTTCAGCCGGGGCGCGGCGTCCCCGTGCGCGTCGGCCACCAGTTCCATCAGCAGCACGCCGTCATGGAAGTTGATGGGCCTCGGCACGCGCACCCCGGCTGCGGCCAGCCGGTACAACGCATCGACCTCCGCGCTCTGCCACGCGGCTTCCAGCTGCTTGCGGCCATAGGTGGTGCGCTTGGACATGGCACGCGCCTGGCGGCTGTTGCGGACGGTGCGGTTCTCCGTGTAGTCGACGGCCTGGCGAAAGCTGCGCTTGTGCGCTTCCTTGTAGATCTTGGCCGCGCAGGTTTCGTCGCCGCAGCGCACGACGTACACGTCCGCTTCCTTGCCGCTCTTGAGCTGGCGGACGACGCTGTCGATGAGGCCTTCGGCCAGGAGAGTCTGCAGGCGGGGAGGTGTCTTCACCCCCCGATTGTCAGGGCAACGCGCGCGGCACCGACGGCGCCACGCTCAAGGCTCTCCCAGCACGTGCAAAACCAGCGCGCACCGCTGGCCGCGCCGTCGCAAGATATGGGCGCATGCGGCATCGTAGAGCCGACGAACGCGACCCATGTCTCCGATGAACGACACGGATGCGCACCTGCACGCCAAGGGACATCACAACCGACGGTCCGGCTCCTACACTGCGTGCATGGTTGATGAGCTTCAAGAGGAACTGGAACAGCTGCGGCTGACCTACGCGACCTCCCGGCCGGCGGCGCGGCTCGGTGTCATCCGGCAGCGGCTGGCACGGGCGCAGGCCGAGTTCGGACCCACCCGCCTGGTGACGGTGGTGTCGGCGGTGGAGGCACTGGCGCGGTCCCTCGTCGTCCACGCTCCCGGTCGGCCGGCTTCGAGTTCGCATTTCCGGTACGAGCAGGTTTGCATGCAGGCGCCGCTGGACCTGGTCGAAGGTGCGCTGCGGCTGTACGGGGCGGACCCCGCAGTCGATCTGTTCGGCCAGGAAACCTGGCAGTTGTTCGAACTCGCTCACCGGTATCGCAACCTGGTGGTCCATGAGTGCACGTATCCCGACCAGGACAAGTACCCAGCCCTGGTCGCTGCGTGCGAGCGGGTGCTGCAAGGCCTGGTGACCGCCGGCGGACTTCCCCGCCTGGTCGCCGCGCAAGCCTGAGAGGCGTTCCAGGCAGGCTCTCCGGGCCGTCGGGCAGAATGTCCGAAAGGCCAAGGAGACACGCGCGATGATCGAATTGCAGGCGGGCGGTTTGCGCTGCGCAGTGGAGCCGGAGCTCGGCGGCTGCATCACGGGGCTGTGGCTGGGCGACGAGCCGGTGCTGCGGGCCACGCCGACAGCGCAGCTGACCACCGCGCGCCTGTCCGCGTGCTACGCGCTGGTGCCGTTTTCCAATCGCATCGGACACGCCAGCCTGGTGTGGCAGGGCACCCAGCATCCGCTGGTGCGCAACAACGGCGACGAGCCGCATGCCATCCACGGCGTCGGCTGGCAGCGGCCCTGGTCGGTGCTCGACGAAGACGCCGCGTCCGTGATGCTGGCCTATGAGCATCGCGCCGATGCGTCGTGGCCTTTCGCGTTCGATTGCTCGCACACCTTGCGGCTCCAGCCCGGCGCCCTGGAGTTGACGCTGGCCCTCACCAACCAGTCCCACCAGCCCGCGCCGGCCGGCCTGGGCTGGCATCCCTTCTTCGTCAAGCGGCCCGGCAGCCACATCGCCTTCCATGCGACCGGCCGCTGGGAGATGGGGGCCGACAAGCTGCCGGTCGGCCGCTCGGCCTCGCAGGGCATCGATGCCGACTGCGCTGGTGTGGACGTGGACCATTGCTACGACGGCTGGGACGGCATCGTGCGGCTGCGCGACGACGTGTTGCATGTGAACGTGCGGTCGGGGCTCACGCGGCTGGTGGTGTTCACCAACCCGTCGCGCGAGTTCGTCGCCGTCGAGCCGGTCAGCCATGTCAACAACGCCGTGCAGCTGGTCGCATCGGGTTCGGCCGCCGCCGACCTGGGCCTGGCGACCCTGCAACCGGGCGAGACGATGATGGCGCAGATGTCGATCGAGGTGGAGGCCGTGCGGTGATCGAAGCCCTGGTCGACCGTGTCCGCAACGCCGCTGCGCAGGGCACGGCGCTGCGCATCCGCGGCGGCGGCACCAAGGATTTCTACGGCGAGCGCACCGAGGGCGAGTTGCTGGAAACCGGCAGCCTGCGCGGCATCGTCAACTACGAGCCGAGCGAGCTGGTGGTGACGGTGCGCGCCGGCACGCCGCTGGCCGAGCTGGAAAGCGCCCTGATGCAAAGCGGGCAGGGCCTGCCGTTCGAGCCACCGCATTTCGGCGCGGGCGCCACCGTCGGCGGCATGGTCGCGGCGGGACTGTCCGGTCCGGCGCGCGCCAGCGTCGGCTCCGCGCGCGACTACGTGCTGGGCTTGAATCTCGTCAACGGTCGCGGCGAGGAGCTGGTGTTCGGCGGCCAGGTGATGAAGAACGTCGCGGGTTACGACGTCTCGCGCCTGATGGTCGGCGCCATGGGCACGCTGGGCCTGATCACCGAGGTCAGCCTGAAGGTGCTGCCCGTCGCGCCGGCGGAGGCGACATTGCGCTTCGAGTTGCCGCAGGCGCGTGCGCTGCAACAGCTCCATGCATGGGGCGGCCAGCCGCTGCCGCTGAACGCCAGCCGTTGGCACAACGATGCGGGCACCGGCACGCTGTTCCTGCGGCTGCGCGGCGCCGCCGCGGCCGTGCAGGCGGCTTGCCGGTCGCTCGGCGGCCAGCGCATCGACGACGCGCAGGCGGCGCAGGAATGGATCGCCTGCCGCGAGCAGCAGCTGCCCTGGTTCGTGGCCCGGGCCGATCGCGACCTGTGGCGCTTGTCCGTGCCGCAGACCGCGCCGGTGCTGGACCTTCCCGACGTCCCTTTCGTCGAGTGGCACGGCGGGCAGCGCTGGGTGCGCGTCGCACCGGCCGACGCGGCGCGGGTGCGCGACACCGCGCTGGCCGCGGGCGGACATGCCACCTTGTTTCGAACCGCGCGCACGGATGCCACCGGCCGCATGACACCGCTGGCCCCGGCCATCGCCTCCATCCACGAGCGGCTGAAGCAGCAGTTCGACCCGGCCGCCATCTTCAACCGCGGCCGCCTTTACGCGCACCCCTGATGCAGACCCACCTTTCCCCGGAATTCCAGGGCACGTCCGAAGGCGCGGAGGCCGAAGCCATCCTGCGCAAGTGCGTGCATTGCGGCTTTTGCACTGCCACGTGCCCCACCTACCAGATCCTGGGCGACGAGCTCGATGGCCCGCGCGGGCGCATCTACCTGATGAAGCTGGTGCTGGAGGGCGAGGAGCCCACGCGCAAGACGCAGTTGCACCTGGACCGGTGCCTCACCTGCCGCAACTGCGAAACGACGTGCCCGAGCGGCGTCGACTATGGGCGGCTGGTCGACATCGGCCGCGCCATCGTCGAGCGCAAGGTGCCCCGCGGCACCGGCTCCAAGGCGCTGCGGTGGGCGCTGAAGGAAGGGCTGACGTCGCCGCTGTTCGGGCCGGCGATGAAGGTGGGGCAGGCCGTGCGCGCAGTCTTGCCGCAGCGGTTGCGCGAGAAGGTGCCGGCGCGCCAGGACGCGGGTGCGTGGCCGACCGCCACGCACCCGCGCAAGGTGTTGATGCTGGCCGGCTGCGTGCAGCCCTCGATGATGCCCAACATCAACAGCGCCACGGCGCGCGTGCTCGATGCCGCCGGCATCCAGACCGTCGTCGCCAGCGAAGCGGGGTGCTGCGGCGCCGTGAAATTCCACCTGAACGACCAGGAAGGCGGCCGCGACCACATGCGCGCCAACATCGACGCGTGGTGGCCGTATGTCGAGCGCGGCGAAGTCGAGGCGATCGTCATGAACGCTTCCGGCTGCGGCGTGACGGTGCGCGAGTACGGGCACTTCCTGCAGCACGATGCGCAGTACGCCGAGAAGGCCCGGCGGATCGGCGAGCTCACGCGCGACCTGAGCGAGATCGTCGCCGGGCTCGTGCCGCGGCTGCAAGGCAAGGTGCGCCCGCGCGCCGGCCTGTTCGCGTTCCATCCGCCCTGCACCTTGCAGCACGGCCAGAAGCTGCGCGGCGGCGTCGAGCAGACGATGGCAGCGCTGGGATTCGAGGTGCGCGTGTCCATGAACGAGTCGCACCTGTGCTGCGGCTCGGCCGGCACCTATTCCGTGTTGCATCCCGAGATGGCGCACACGCTGCGCGACCGCAAGCTCGGCCACCTGAAGGCGCTGGAGCCGAAGGCCATTCTTTCGGCCAACATCGGCTGCATCCAGCACCTGCAAGGCGGGACGCGCACGCCGGTGCGGCATTGGGTGGAGGTGCTGGACGAGGCGCTGGTGGCGGGGTAGGGTGCGCCCGCAAACGCCTACGAATCCAGCGCGTCCTCGATGTCCCGCGCCAGCTTCCCCGGTGACTCCTGCGGGGGATAGCGCTTGAGCACCTGGCCGTCGCGGCCGACCAGGAACTTGGTGAAGTTCCACTTGATCGCCTTGGTGCCGAGCAGCCCCGGCGCCTCCTTCACCAGCCACTGGTACAGCGGATGCGCCTGCGACCCGTTGACGTCGATCTTGGCCATCATCGGGAAGCTCACGCCGTAATTCAGCTGGCAAAAGCTATTGATCTCGTCGTTGCTGCCCGGGTCCTGCGCGCCGAACTGGTTGCACGGAAAGCCCAGCACCACGAGGCCGCGCGCCCCATAGGCCTTGTGCAGTTGCTCCAGCCCGCCGAACTGCGGCGTGAAGCCGCAGGCGCTGGCCGTGTTGACGATCAGCAGGAGCTTGCCGCGGTACTTGTCGAGCGGGACGGTGCTGCCGTCGATCTGTTGGGCTTCGAAGTCGTAGACACTGCTCATGCGCCGGATTGTGCCGCGCTTCGGTCGGCCTTGCGGGGCCACGCCGACCAGGCGGCAGCGGCAACGATGAGCGCGCCGCCGGCCAGCGTGCGTCCGCCCAGCTCCGCCGCGCCCAGCGCCACCGACGAGAGGCTGGCGAACAGCACTTCCGACAGCATGACCAGCGCGGTGACGTGGGCCGGCAGGCGCGACGCGCCGTATTGCAGCGCCAGGTTGGCCGCCAGGAAGCCTGCCGCCAGCACCAGCGCGAGCATGGCGCCGCCCGCCCCGAGCATCGGTGCGCGAGGCACCGTGCCGTAGAGGCCCCCCACCGCCGCCACGGCGCCGGCCATCAGCATGCCGCCGCCGAACATGGCCAGCACGCGTGAACCCGACGTCACGGTGTCCAGCCGCCGCAGCAGTACGTTGGTCAAGGCGAAGCTGAAGCCGCCGGCCAGCGCCAGCCACTCCGCCAGCGTGCGCGGCCACGGCAACCCGCTGCCGGCAGGGTCCAGCACGATCGCCACGCCGGCCAGCGCCAGCAGCAGCCGCAGCAGCCCGCCGGAAGTGGGCCGCTCGCCCAGCACCGGCCAGGCGATCAGCAGCGACCAGGCCGGCATCAGGTAGAACAGCAGCACCACGCGCACGACGTCGCCGATGGTCACCGCCCAATTGAAGCCGACGTTGGTCATGCCGGCGGCCACGGCCAGCAGCCACAGCGCCGGCGTTCGCAGCAGCTCGGGCAGGGCGCGCGGCCGCAGCAGCAGGAAGCCGGTGAAGGCGGCCAGGTAGACCAGCGCGGTGGACCACAGCGGGTGCATGCCCTGGTCGTGCAGGGCACGGAACGGCCACCAGGAGATGCCCCACACGAAGGCGTTGACCACCAGGGCCGCGACGGCCCCGGCCTGCATCCGCGCGTCAACCATGCACGTTGTCGTGCCGCGCGATTTCCAGCAGGTGGTCGACTTCGTCCTTGTGGACGACGGTGTTGCGGGCGTGCCAGCGCATGATGATCCACATCACCCCGGCCACCACGATGCCGAACGCGGTGATGGCGCCGAAGGCCGACATGCCCATGCCCGCCGACAGGCTGTAGAACGCGCCCAGGCCCAGGATGCAGGCCTGTTCATTGAAGTTCTGCACCGCGATGGAGCGCCCGGCGCCCATCAGGTTGTGGCCGCGGTGCTGCAGCAGCGCGTTCATCGGCACCACCATGTAGCCGGCCAGGGCGCCCAGCACCACCAGGAAGGGTGCGGCCACCCACACGTTGTCGATGAAGTTCATCGCGATCACCAGCACCCCGAGCACGATGCCCATGGGGATGACGCCGGTGGCCTTGTCCAGCCGGGTGTACATCGACGCGACGACCGCGCCGATGGCCGTGCCCAGCGCCACCACCCCCGAAAGCGAGGAAGCCTGCGTCGTGGAGTAGCCCAGCGCCGCCGCGCTCCACGCCAGGATGATGTAGCGCAGGTTGCCACTCACGCCCCAGATCAGCGTGGTGGAGGCCAGCGAGATCTGCCCCAGCTTGTCGCGCCACAGCCGCGAGTTGCAGCTCCAGAAATCGGGCACCAGTTCCAGCGCATTGCGGGGGATCGCCCGCATCTCCACCCCCGTGTGGGGAATTCGCGTGTTGAACCAGGCCGCGATCGCGTAGATGAAGATCAGCACGAAGATCGCGGCTTCGGGCGGAGTGTCGATGCCGCTGTCCAGGATCGGGAAGTCCATCGCCAGCATCCGGGAGGCGATCGCGTTGCCCACCAGCTGGCCACCGAGCAGGATGCCCAGGATGATCGAGGCGATGGTGAGGCCTTCGATCCAGCCGTTGGCCTTGACCAGCTGCGACGCCGGCAGCAGCTCGGTGAGGATGCCGTACTTGGCCGGCGAGTAAGCTGCGGCGCCAAGGCCGACGATCGCGTAGGCAATGAGCGGATGCACGCCGAACAGCATCATCACGCACCCGACGACCTTGATGGCGTTGCTGACGAACATGACCTTGCCCTTGGGCAAGGCGTCGGCAAATGCGCCCACGAACGGGGCGAGCACGACGTAGAACAGCGCGAACATGGGCACCAAGGCGGCAGCCTGCCATGTCGGGGCCCGTTCGGACTTCAACAGTTCGACCGCGGCAATGAACAGCGCGTTGTCGGCGAGCGACGAGAAGAACTGCGCCGCCATGATGGTGTAGAAACCGCGCTTCATCCGTGCGTGTTAGGGGCGGAGCCAGGCAGCACTGGCCCTTCAAATTTCTGATGTCTCCAAGCGACAGCGGGTTATATCACGGTGGGTAATGACAGAATCGCCGTCGGAGAGCGCCTGCCATGCCACGTCCCATCCTCGCCACGATCCATCCTGAGGCGCTGCGCCACAACCTGGCCCGCCTGCGGGCGGCCACGCCCGACGCCAGGATCTGGGCCATCGTCAAGGCCAACGCGTATGGCCACGGCATCGAGCGGGTGTTCGACGCCCTGCGCGGGGCCGATGGCTTCGCCCTGCTCGACCTGCTGGAGGCCGAGCGGGTGCGGGCCCTCGGCTGGCGCGGGCCGATCCTGCTGCTGGAAGGCGTGTTCGAGCCACGGGACCTGGAGCTGTGTTCGCGCCTGGGCCTGTGGCACGCGGTCCACTGCGACGAGCAGATCGACTGGCTGGCCGCGCACAAGACGCAGGTGCCGCACCGCGTGTTCCTGAAGATGAACTCCGGCATGAATCGCCTGGGGTTTTCGCCGCAGCGCTTTCGCTCCGCCTGGGCGCGCCTGGATGCCCTGCCGCAGGTGGAAGAGATTTCCCTCATGACGCATTTCAGCGACGCCGACGCCCCGCGCGGCATCGCCCACCAGGTGCGGGCGTTCGCCGAGACGACCCGCGACCTGCCGGGCGAACGCTCGCTGTCCAACAGCGCGGCAGCGTTGCGCCATGCGGCCGACGCACAGGTGCGCGGCGACTGGATCCGGCCGGGCATCGCGGTCTACGGCAGCGCACCGGACTTCCCGGAGCACGACATCCGCCACTGGGACCTGCAGCCCACCATGACCTTGTCGAGCCGGGTTCTCGCAGTGCAGCAATTGCAGCCGGGCGACACCGTCGGCTATGGCTCCAGCTTCACGGCCGACGCGCCCCTGCGCATCGGCGTGGTGGCGTGCGGCTACGCCGACGGATATCCCCGGCATTGCACGACCGGCACGCCGGTGCTGGTGGACGGCGTGCGCACCCGCCTGGTGGGCCGCGTCAGCATGGACATGGTCGCAGTGGACCTGACGCCGGTGCCGCAGGCCGGTTTCGGCAGCGCCGTCACCCTATGGGGCCGGGCGGGCGACGGCACCGTGCTGCCGATCGACGAGGTTGCGGCGGCCGGCGGCACCCTCAGTTATGAGTTGATGTGCGCGTTGGCGCCGCGGGTGCCGGTGGTGGTCGAGGGGTGATTGCGAGGTGATGTCGGGGTGCCTTCGGCAACCCGACCTACGATGGCGGCGACGGCGTAGGGCGGGTTCGCGAAGCGACCCCGCCATCGACCTTACTTCTTCCGCAACCCCAACGCCATTACCGCGCCCACGACCAACAACGCGCCGGCCACCTGCACCGGCGCGATCGACTGCCCGAGGATCATCCACGCCAGTACCAGCGCGAACACCGGCTCCACGTTCATGATCGCGGAGTTGCCCACCACGCCCAGGCGCGGCAGCACGGTGAACATGATGGTGAAGGCGGTGCCATAAAGGAAGGTGAGGGCGGCCAGGCCGCCCCAGCCCGCCGGCGCCGTTGGCAGGTGGAAGCCGCCCTGCAGCCCCACGGTGGCCAGTGCGACGATGCCGGCGATCGTCATGGTGGTCAGGGTGCGGACGCGGCCGTCCACATCCCCGGCCTCGTGCTGCGTCAGCACCAGCGCCAGTCCGAACGTGCCCGCCGCGGCCAGCGCGAACGCCACGCCGGCGCCGATGCGTGCCCATTGGCCCGAAGCGCCGAGGCCGGACGCAGCGCCGAACACGTCGAGCGCCAGCGCCAGGCCGACCAGGATGACCGGCATCGCCACCAGCATGGCCTTCTCCGGCCGCTTGCGATAGAGGAGGGCGGACCACAGCGCCGTCCAGATCGGATAGGTGTTGAAGGCCAGCAGGGCCAGTGCGACCGGCAGGCGTGCCACGGACGAATAGAGGCACAGGCTCTGGACGCCGATCAGCAGCCCGATGGCGGGCAGCATCTGCTTGTGGCGCGCGGTGAACTTCAGCTTCACGCCCTGCACGATGAGGATCACCGCGATGACGATCGCCGTCACCGTGCTGCGGAACACCACGGCCGTGGCGACGTCCAGCCCATGGTTGAACGCGACCCGCGCGGCCACGTGGTTGGCGCCCATCATCAGCGCGATCAGCAGCAGGGTGGCGAAGGCGGCGCCGGTGATCGCGCGCGCCGGCGCGGGAATGGCCGCCATCAATACAGCCCGTGCACGCGGGCGTGCAGGCGGGACAGGCCCAGCAGCGCGTCGGTGAACGGCGTCGGCACGCCCGTCATCGCCCCCATCTCCTTGACCACCGTGACCAGCGCATCGATCTCCACCGGCTTGCCGGCCTCGACGTCCTGCAGCATCGACGTCTTGAACGCGCCGAGCTTGCGCGTCACCTGGTGCCGGTCTTCCGGCTGCTGCGCGATCGGGATGCCGACGCGCGCGCCGATCTCGCGCGCCTCCAGCATCACGGCGGAGACGAAGCCGCGCACGAGGTCGTCGTTGAGGATCAGGTCGGTGGTGGCGCCAGTCATGGCGCTGATCGGGTTGACCGTCATGTTGCCCCACAGCTTGTACCAGGCGTCCTTCTGGATCTGCTCGGACAGCACCGCCTCGAAGCCCGCCTTCTCCAGCAGCGCGGCGAGTTGCTTCACGCGCGGGGTCTGCTCGCCGGAAGGCTCGCCGATGATCAGCTTGTTGCCGAAGTGGTGCTGCACGAAGCCGGGCTCGCGCAGCGCGCAGCTGGCGTGCACCACGCAACCGACGATGTGCGGCGCCGGGATGGCCTCGGCGATCGTCCCGTCCGGATCCACCGCCTTCAGCCGCGCGCCGGCATATCGGTGGCCGAAGCCCTGGAAGAACCACCATGGCACGCCGTTCATGGCGGTGAGCACGATGGTCTGCGGTCCCAGCAGCGGGCCGATGGCCTTCGCGACCTCGGCCATGGCCGGCGCCTTGACGGCAACGACGACGAGGTCCTGCACGCCCAGCTGCGCCGGCGACGCGCCGGCCTGGACCGGCGCCACGAGGGTCTCGCTGCCTTCCTGCAGCCGGATGCCGTGCTCCTGCAATGCCTGCAGCGTGGCGCCGCGCGCAACGACGCTGACCCGGCAGCCCGCCCACGCGAGCTTCGCGCCGATCCAGCCGCCGATGGCGCCGGCGCCGTAGATGCAAACGTTCATGCTGCCTTCAGTTCCTGTAGTCGGTGCCGTAGCGTTTTTCCATCAGGCGCGTCATCGCATCGAACACGTCCTGGCCGGCGCCGAAGCGCTGGTCGAACTGGAAGGAGTCGTGCGTGGTCTTGCGCGCCACCGCTTCGGAGATCGGGATGGCCCGGCCGAGGGCCGCCTGCGTGACCTGCACGTCGCAAGCGCGCTGCAGCGTCCACAGGTGCACGAAGGCCAGCGGCAGCGTGGCGGCCGCGGCGAGCAGGCCGTGGTTGCGCAGGATCAGCAGCGGCCGGCGGCCCATGCTGGCCAGCAGCCGCGGCGCCTCCTCGGCATGCACGGTGATGCCCTCGAAGTCGTGGTACGCCACCATGCCGTGCAGCTGCGCCGAATAGAAATTGTTCTGCGCCAGGCCGCCTTCGGTGCAGGCCACCGCCAGGCCGTTGGTGGTGTGCGTGTGCATCACGCAGTGCGCTTCGGGCACCGCCTCGTGGATCGCCGCATGGATCGTGAAGCCCGCCGGGTTGACCGGCCATGGGTTGTGCGCATCCAGCTTGTTGCCGTGCACGTCGATCTTCAGCAGGTTGCTGGCCGTCACCTCGGAATAGTGCAGGCCGAAGGGGTTGATCAGGAACTGCTTTTCGCCGCGCGCCACGCTGTCCGGCAGCCGCACGGTGATGTGGTTGTAGATCATCTCCACCCAGCCGAGCATGTCGAAGATGCGGTAGGCGGCGGCCAGTTGCACGCGCGCCTGCCACTCCTCGGGGTGCATGTCGGGCGCGCGCGGTTGCAGGACGGCGTTCATCGCGCGCTCCTCAGTAGTTGCCCTTGGCGGCGGCTTGCGGTTGTGCCGCGCCCTTGAACTTGGCGGCCAGCGCGGTGCTGGACTTCAGCATCAGGTTGCTGTCGGTGCCCACCGCGATGAAGGTGGCGCCCATCTCCACGTGCTTGCGCGCCAGCGTTTCGTCCAGCGTCAGGATGCCGATCGCCTTGCCCGCGGCCTGGATGCGGCGGAAGGCGTCGGCGATGATGTCCTGCATTTCCGGATGCCACGGGTCGCCGACGTGGCCGAAGGCGGCCGACAAGTCGGAAGGCCCGATGAACACGCCGTCGACGCCCTCGGTGGCCGCGATCTTGTCGAGGTTCCTGATGGCCTCGCGCGTTTCGGCCTGCACCAGCAGGCACACCTGGTCGTTGGCCTCCCTGGCGTAACTCGCATTGCGGCCCCAGCCGGAAGCACGCGTGGCCGCCATGCCGCGGATGCCGTCCGGCGGGTAGCGCATGCAGCGCACCAGCTCGCGCGCCTGCTCCGGCGTATCCACCATCGGCACCAGCAGGGACTGCACGCCGGTGTCGAGGTACTGCTTGATCAGCGCCTGGCCGATATAGCCGTGTCCCATGGGGATGCGCGCGACCGTGCTCACGCCGGGGTAGGCGGCGATCACCTGCGCCTGCTGCAGCACGTTGGACGGATCGTTGGGCGTGTGCTCGGCGTCGAGCAGCAGCCAGTCGAAGCCGGCCGCCGCGCAGATCTCCGTGTTCAGCGGCCCCATCAGGCTGACCCACAGGCCGTACTGCGTGCGCTTCTCGGCGATGGCCTTCTTGAAGGCGTTGATCGGTGTCTTCATGTCCTTGTCTCCTCTGGCAGGTTCATTTGTTGAACAGCGGGTGCAGCGTGCTGTGCTTGGCGTCGTACACCTGGCCGGGGCTTTCGTCGATCTGCAGCGTGATGCCGATGAGCTCGGTGGCGAACACGTGCGCGAAGTGGTCCTTGACCACTTCCAGCAGGCTGTCGCCTGCGCGCTGCTTCACCTCGGCGCTGCGCCCCGCGCCCATCCGCACGTTGATGTAGACGAAGGCGTAGTCCTCGTCGTCGTTGTCAGCCACGGCGTAGTAGGCCGCAGGATACGCCAGCACGCGCGTGCCGCCGGTGGGGAACACCTGCTTGCCCTCTTCATCCAGGATGCCGATCATGCGGTCCGCCAGCTTGCGGCACAGCGCACCCATGTTCGTCTTGGTTTCGACGTTGCCGGTGTAGAGGATGACGCAGTGGGGCATTACAAATTGGGGTCAGATTCCAATTAAATCGTCAAAGCCGCTGGCCGATGTGGGTGTACCCCCCGGCCGACGACGCCTGTGCCTTCGGGATCGCATCGCCATCCACCGCGGTCACCGGGAACACGGCATTGATCTGCCCGGTGCCCGACGCGCCGAAATACGGCGTGATGACTTCCGCGCAGCCGTCGTATTCCGACCAGCCCAACGCACCCAGCAGCATCGCCGTGTCGTGCATGAAGCCTTCGCCATGTCCCTTGGCCGCGTACTCCGGCAGCATGCCGCAGAACTGCTTCCACTCGCCACGCTCCCACATGCGCACCACCTCGTGGTCCAGTGCCTCGAGGAAGGGGCTCCAGATCTTGAACGCGTATTCCGGCGCCAGCCCGTTCTGCGCGAAGCGATGCGACAGCGAGCCGCTGGCGAAGAACGCCGCCGTGCCGTCGTAGTGGTCTTCCACCGCGCAGCGCATCGCCCAGCCGAGGCGGGCGCTGTCGTTCAGGTAGTGCGCCTGGCACAGCGCCGACACCGACACCACCTTGAAGTGCTGGTCGGCGTTCATGTAGCGCATGGGCACCAGCGTGCCGTACTCCGGGGCCAGCGTCGTGCGCTCGTGCGCCAGCGTCTCCACGCCGTAGTCGTTGCAGACCTCCGCAAGCAGCTTGCCGAGCCCCGGATTGCCCGGAAATTCGTACGCCATGTTGCTGATGAAGTGCGGCAGTTCGTTGCTGGTGTACAGCCCCTTGAAGTGCGATCCGGCGTTGACGTGGTAATTGGCGTTGACCAGCCAGTGCGTGTCGAACACCACGATCGTGTCCACGCCCAGCGCGCGGCAGCGCCGGCCGATTTCGATGTGTCCGTCGATCGCGTCCTGCCGGGAGCCGTGCCGGTCCCCCGGCAGCTCGCTCAGGTACATCGACGGTACGTGCGTGATCTTTGCCGCCAGCGCGAGCTTGCCCATGGTCACGCTCCCCAATGCGGGATGTGGTGCGAACCGAGCGACACCGCCACGTTCTTCGGCTCCAGGAACACCTCGTAGCTCCACGTCCCGCCTTCGCGGCCGGTGCCGGACGCCTTGGTGCCGCCGAACGGCTGCCGCAGGTCGCGCACGTTCTGGCTGTTGACGAAGCACATGCCGGCTTCGATCGAAGCCGCGACCCGGTGCGCGCGGCCGATATTCTCCGTGAACACGTAGCTCGAAAGGCCGTAGGGAATGTCGTTGGCGATGCGGATCGCGTCGGCCTCGTCCTTGAACGGGATCAGGCACGCCACCGGCCCGAAGATCTCGTCCTGCGCGATCTTCATGTTGTTGTCGACGTAGGCGAACACCGTCGGCATGACGTAGTTGCCCTGCTTCACCCGGTTCGGCAGCGCCGGCGCGTCGAGACCGCCGCACAGCAGCGTGGCGCCTTCCCGGGACCCGAGCTCGATGTAGCCGCGCACCTTGGCCAGGTGGCCCGGCGAGATCATCGGCCCGACGATCGTCTTTTCGTCCAGGGGATCGCCGACCGTGATGCGCCGGGCGCGCTCCACGAAGCGGTCGACGAAGGTGGCGTAGATCGACTTCTGCACCAGGATGCGGCTGCCCGCCGTGCAGCGCTCGCCGTTGTTGGAGAAGATCATGAACACGGCGGCGTCCAGCGCGCGGTCCAGGTCCGCGTCGTCGAAGACGACGAAGGGGGACTTGCCGCCCAGCTCCATGCTGAACTTCTTCAGTCCCGCTTCCTTGACGATGCGGTTGCCGGTGGCGGTGGAGCCGGTGAAAGAGATCGCCCGCACGTCCGGATGCCGCACCAGCGGCTCGCCGGCCTCCTTGCCGAAGCCGTGCACGATGTTCAGCACGCCGGGCGGGATGCCCGCTTCCAGCGCGAGCTGCCCAAGCCGAGAGGCAGTGAGGGGCGACAGCTCGCTCATCTTCAGCACCGCGGTGTTGCCGAAGGCGATGCAGGGCGCCACCTTCCACGTCGCCGTCATGAAGGGCACGTTCCACGGCGACACCAGCGCGCACACGCCGACCGGGTGGAACAACGTGTAGTTCAGGTGCGTCGGCGTCGGGTACGTGTGGCCGTCGACGCGGGTGCACATTTCCGCGAAGTAGTAGAAGTTGTCGGCGGCGCGCGGCACCAGCTGCTTGCCGGTCTGCGCGATCACCTGGCCGGTGTCGTCGGTCTCCGTCCGGGCGATCTCCGGCACGTTCTTTGCGATCAGGTCGCCGAGCTTGCGCACCAGCTTCGCCCGCTCGGTTGCCGCCAGCGCCGACCACTTCGGAAATGCTGCCTTGGCTGCCGCGACCGCGGCGTTCACTTCAACTTCGCCGCCGGAGGCCACCTCCGCCAGCACCTCCTGCGTGGCGGGATTCACCGTCTCGAAATACTCGCGACCCGCCACCGCCTTGCCGTCGATGAGATGGTCAATGCGCATCTCAGGAGCCGATGGTGTTCATGAGCGCGCCGATGCCCTGGATCTCCGTCACCACCACGTCGCCGGGCTGGCAATCCACCACCCCGTCCGGCGTGCCGGTGAGGATCAGGTCGCCGGGGCTCAGCGTCATGAAGGCGGAGAAGTACTCGATGAGGAACGGGATGTCGAACACCATGTCTTTCGTGTTGCCCTGCTGCGTGACCTTGTCGTTGACGGTCGTCTTGAGCGCCAGGGCCTGCGGGTCGGGCACATCGGCGGCCTCCACGAACCACGGACCGAGCGGCGTGGCGCCGTCGCGGTTCTTGGCGCGCAGGTTCGGCCGGTACCAGTTCTCCAGGTAGTCCCGCACCACGTAGTCGTTGGCCACCGTGTAGCCGCCCACGAAGTCCAGCGCGTCGCCGCGCTGGACCTTCCTGGCCTTGCGCCCGATCACCACCGCCAGCTCGCATTCGTAATGCATGAATTTCACGCCCGCCGGGCGCCGCGTCACCTGGCGGTGGCCCGCCAGCGTGTGCTCGCCCTTCAGGAACACCAGCGGCTCCTCCGGCGGCTTGAACGCCAGTTCCTTGGCATGGTCGGCATAGTTCAGGCCCAGCGCCAGGATGGTTCGCGGCCGGTCCACCGGCATCAGCGGCGGCAGCCAGGTCACCTGGTCGGGCCAGACGCGGGTGCCGTCCTCCAGCAGGAGCTGTCCGTCCCGGTCGGTCGCGCTGTGGACGATGCCGTTGTGGACGACGCGTGCGCGCTTCATGCCGCCTCCGCCACGAACAGGTTGGTCAGCGTGCCCAGCGCAGGCATCTTGATCTCCACCCGATCGCCCACGCGCACGCGCGGCCGGCCGGCGTCGGTGCCCAGCATCAGCATGTCGCCGGGGCCCAGGGTCATGAATTCGCTGACGTCGGCCAGCAGCTTGTCGGCAGGCCGCACCAGTTGCGAGAAGCGCACCGTCTGCTTGAGCTCGCCGTTGACGCGCACTTCCAGCTTGAACACCGCCGGATCGCCCGCTTCATTGCGCGCGCGGATGCGGTCGCCGATGCCGAGGAAGCCATCGAGGGCGTTGTACTTCACGGGCGGCCGATAAAAGCTGTCGTGCGGGATCGAGACGTCGCTCATCAACACGAAACCCTCGATCTCGCGCGGCGAGCGCATCACCATCGCCACCGTCGCACCGATCTCCACTTCCGCCACGTTCGAAGGGATGGCGATGGTGCCGCCGTTTTCCGTCCACGTGTTCGCCGGTTTCACGTAGAGCACCGGCGCAAGTGGCGGCGCCTTGTACGGGGACTCGTTCATTTGCGCACCAAGGGCCTCGAGTTCGCCGCGGAAGTTCATCCGCGTGCCGTAGACCGTGCCGCGCTTCACCAGGCTCATGGCTGTTCCAGTCTGATCAGTGAGTCCGGCACCTCGGAAAGCGGCGCGCGGCTCAGGGGTTGGTGCGCGCCACCCAATAGACGGCGCCTTGCGGGCCGTAGCGTTCCGCATGGAGCTTGCCGGGCGGCAAGTCGAAGCGGTCTCCAGGGCCAAGGTGGCGCGACTCGCCGTCGACGATCAGCCACATCTCCCCCTGCACGACCAGCGCGCGGGCGCGGAACGGGTGCGAGTGCTCCGCGATCTCGACATTCGGTTCCCAGGAACGTGCCAGCACCTCGCTGCAACCGACGGAGCGCTCCGCCGCCTCGAACTCCTCGAATCGCAAGAGTGTGTCCATCGGCACATGATAGCGGCCCTCTACACTTGCTGCATGGCGAAAGACAAGACGATCTACACCTGCACGGAGTGCGGGGGGAGCACGCCCAAATGGCAGGGCAAGTGCCCGAACTGCGATGCATGGAATACCCTGATCGAAGGCGTGGCCGATGCGGCCGGCAGCCAGCGCCACCGCTTCGCGTCGCTGGCGCCCGCCTCGGAGGTTGCCGTGCTGGCCGACATCGAGGCGGCCGAAGTCCCGCGCACCCCGACCGGTATCGATGAGCTCGACCGCGTGCTGGGCGGCGGCATCGTCGCGGGCGGCGTGATCCTGATCGGCGGCGACCCCGGCATCGGCAAGTCCACCCTGCTGCTGCAGGCGCTCGACGGCCTGCAGCGCGGCGGCGTGCCCACGCTGTACGTGACCGGCGAGGAAAGCGGTGCCCAGGTGGCGCTGCGCTCGCGCCGCCTCGGGCTCGACGCATCGCAGGTGAAGGTGCTGGCCGAGATCCAGCTGGAAAAGATCCAGGCGACCATCCAGGCGCAGCAGCCGGCCGTGGCCGTGATCGATTCGATCCAGACGGTGTATTCGGACCAGCTCACCTCCGCGCCCGGCTCGGTGGCGCAGGTGCGGGAATGCGCGGCCCACCTCACGCGGCTGGCCAAGGCGAGCGGCACCACCATCGTGCTGGTCGGCCACGTCACGAAGGAGGGCGCGCTGGCCGGGCCGCGCGTGCTGGAACACATGGTCGACACGGTCCTTTACTTCGAAGGCGACACGCATTCCGCCTTCCGGCTGGTGCGGGCGATCAAGAACCGCTTCGGCGCCGTCAACGAGATCGGCGTCTTCGCGATGACGGAGAAAGGCCTCAAGGGGGTTGCCAACCCCAGCGCCATCTTCCTGTCGCAGCACAGCGAGCCGGTGCCTGGCAGCTGCGTGCTGGTGACGCTGGAAGGCACGCGGCCGATGCTGGTGGAAATCCAGGCGCTGGTGGACAGCGGCGGGCCGAGTCCCCGGCGGTTGTCGGTCGGCCTGGACCGCGACCGCCTGGCGATGCTGCTGGCCGTGCTGCACCGACACGCCGGCGTCGCATGCATGGACCAGGACGTCTTCGTCAACGCCGTGGGCGGCGTGCGCATCAGCGAACCGGCGGCGGACCTGGCGGTGATGCTGGCCATCACCTCGTCGCTGCGGGGCCGCGCGTTGCCCAAGGGCTTCATCGCCTTCGGCGAGGTCGGACTGGCCGGCGAGGTGCGGCCAGCGCCGCGTGGACAGGAGCGATTGCGCGAGGCCGCCAAGCTGGGCTTTTCGATCGCCATCGTGCCCAAGGCCAATGCGCCCAAGAGCGGTGGCCGCGGCGTGGCGCGCGACCTGGAGGGCCTCACCATCCACGCCGTGGAGCGCATCGAGGAAGCGCTGGAAGTGGTGCGCGGCCTCGCCTGAGTGTCTGGGACAATCGGGCGCATGAACCTGCAGAGAATCTTCCTGCCCGTCCTGGGCGCCGTCGTGGTCGTCGCGGCCTGGCAATCGGCCGGCTGGCCCGGCGTGGCGATGGCCGGCGGCGGCATCGTGATGTGGATGCTGCTGCACTTCACCCGCATGATGAAGGTGCTGCAGCGCGCCTCGAACCGGCCCGTGGGTTACTGCGACAGTGCGGTGATGCTCAATGCCAAGCTGCGGCCCAAGGTGAACCTGCTGCACGTGGTGGCCATGACGCGGGCGCTGGGTGAACTGCTGAGCCCGAAGGACGAACAGCCCGAGATCTATCGCTGGACCGACGGCAGCGCCTCGCACGTCACCTGCACTTTCATGCAAGGCAAGCTGGTGAAGTGGGAGCTGGTCCGCCCGCAGCCCGCTGCCGCAGAGTCCCCACAGCCCACGCCGTAAAATGGCCGGTTCCGCGAATCCCACCCGATAAGGACACCCTGATGAGCCCGGTAGCACCCTCGATGGCCGACCGTGACGGCAAGATATGGATGGACGGGGAGCTGGTCGAATGGCGTGACGCCAAGATCCACGTGCTCACCCACACGCTGCACTACGGCTGCGGCGCGTTCGAGGGCGTCCGTGCGTACAACACGGTCAACGGCACCGCCATCTTCCGCCTGCAGGACCACACCGATCGCCTGTTCAACAGCGCCAAGATCCTGCGCATGCAGCTGCCTTTCTCCAAAGAGCAGTTCAACGAGGCGCAAAAGCAGGTGGTGAAGGCCAACAAGCTGGACTCCTGCTATATCCGGCCGCTGGTCTGGATCGGCTCGCAGAAGCTGGGCGTCAGCCCGCGGGGCAACACCATCCATGCGATGGTCGCCGCCTGGGCCTGGGGCGCTTACCTGGGCGAGGAGGGCATGCAGCGCGGCATCCGCGTCAAGACCTCCAGCTACACCCGCCACCACGTCAACATCACGATGACGCAGGCCAAGGCCGTCAGCAACTACAGCAACTCGATCCTGGCCAACATGGAAGCCGTGGACGACGGCTACGACGAGGCGCTGCTGCTGGACGCCTCCGGCTTCGTCTCGGAAGGCGCGGGCGAGAACATCTTCGTCATCAAGGACGGCGTGGTCTACACCCCCGACCTGTCGGCCGGCGCATTGAACGGCATCACCCGCAACACCACCATGCACATCTGCAAGGACCTCGGCATCGAGGTCGTGCAAAAGCGCATCACCCGCGACGAGATCTACATCGCCGACGAGGCCTTCTTCACCGGCACCGCCGCGGAAGTGACGCCCATCCGCGAACTCGACCGCGTGGAGATCGGTGCCGGCAAGCGCGGCCCGCTGACCGAGAAGATCCAGTCGGCCTTCTTCGACATCGTCAACGGCCGCAACCCCAAGTACGCCCACTGGCTCACCCGCGTCTGACCATGGCGACCCAGCCCCGCAAGGAAACCGTCATCGAACTGGTGGCGAAGGACCTCAACGCCAACGGCGGCATCTTCTGCCCCAGCGCCAAGGCCGACATGAAGCTGTGGAACAACCACCCGCGGGTGTACCTGGACATCGCGCAGAGCGGCGCCGCCAAGTGCCCGTACTGCGGCACCGTCTACAAGCTGCGCGAGGGTGAGCATTTCGGCGGCCACCACTGACAGCCGTTCCCTCGTCATCGCGCCGCAATGGATCGGTGACGCGGTGATGACCGAGCCGCTGCTGCGCCGCCTGCGGGCGCGCGGCGAGCGGCTGACGGTGGGGGCGCTGCCCTGGGTGGCGCCGGTCTACCGCGCCATGCCGCAGGTGGACGCGGTCATCGAGTTCCCGTTCCGCCACGGCGGCCTGCAATTGCGCGCGCGCCGCGCACTGGGCAAGCAGCTGCACGGGCAGTTCGACGCGGCGTACGTGCTGCCGAACTCGCTCAAGAGCGCCTTGCTGCCGTTTCTCGCCAGCATCCCGCGCCGCGTCGGCTACCTCGGCGAAGCGCGGGTCGGCCTGCTGACGCATCGCCTGAAGAATCCAAAGGGTGACCGGCCGCCGATGGTGGCGTTCTATTCCGCCCTGAGCGGCGAGCCCGGCATCGCGCAGGACCAGCCGCGTTTGTCCTTGCCTGCGGAGCAGGTCGACGCCGTGCTGCGCGAGCATGGCCTGGAACGCGGCGGCTACGTGGTCATGGCGCCGGGCGCGGAATACGGACCGGCCAAACGCTGGCCGCACTTCGGTGAACTGGCGCGCTTGCTGGATCGACCGGTGCTGCTGCTCGGTTCCGGCAAGGAGGCGGAGCTATGCGGGCAGATCGCCGCGCAGGCGCCCGCGCAGTGCCGCAACCTGGCCGGCAAGACTTCTTTGCTGGACGCGTTCGCCCTGATCGCCGGTGCGGGTCACGTGGTGAGCAACGATTCGGGGTTGATGCACGTCGCCGCCGCATTCGGCGTGCCGCAGGTGGCGCTGTTCGGTTCGTCGAGTCCGCTGCACACGCCGCCGCTGAATGCGCGGGCGCAGGTCGTGTGGCTGAAGCAGGATCCGGCTTATGTGCCGCCGCTGGATTGCTCGCCGTGCTTCGCGCGGGAGTGTCCGCTGGGGCATTTCCGGTGCTTGAACGATGTGACTCCGGAGCGGGTGAACGCGTTGCTGTGAACGTCGGGGTCGCTGCGCGAACCCCACCTACGAGCCTGGTGCGTTGTGCCCGCCGTCCGTTGCTGTGAACGTCGGTGTCGCTGCGCGAACCCGACCTACGAACCCGGTGCGTTGTGTCCACCGTCCGTTGCTGTGATCATCGGGGTCGCTGCGCGAACCCGACCTGCGGAGCCTGTCTCCCTGTAGGTCGGGTTGGCGAAGCCACCCCGACACGCATTACGCAAGCAACTCCATCAACCGCTGCAAACTTCCCGACGCCGCCCCGTTCCACACCAGGTGCGTGCGGTTCTTGCGCACCCGCGCCGGCAACTCGTGCTGCCGCACGTCCTGCGCGGCCTTCAGCGTGGAGAGCAGGGACCGCGGCACCACGGCGAAACCGGTGCCCGCGGCGACGCAGGCGATCATCGCCTGGTAGGACGCGAATTCGAGGGTGCGCGCCGGCAGCACGGCCGACCCGCCCAGCCAGTCCTCCACCCGTTTGCGGTACGAGCAGCCGCTGGCAAAAGCGATCAGCGTCATCCCGCCCAGGTCGCCGGCGCGCCGAATCGACTCGACGTCCTTGCCCGTGATCAGCACCAGTTCTTCGTCGAAGACCTTGCGCGACGCCAGCGCCCCGGGCGTGAAGGGTTCCGACACGAAGGCCGCCTCGATCTCGAAGTTCGCCACGCGCTGGATCAGCGCGCCGGTCGTGCCCGTCACCAGTTCGACCACTACGCCGGGATGCAGGCGATGGAAGCGGGACAGGATCGGCGCCAGCCGGCTGCCCGCCGTGCTTTCCAGCGACCCGATGCGGAACACGCCAATCGCCCGTCCGCTCTTCACCTCGCTCTCGGCTTCGTCGGCCAGGCGGAACAGCCGCTGCGCATACGACAGCAGCAACTCGCCCTCGGGCAGCAGCACGAGCCCGCGGCCCTGCTTGCGGAACAGCGGCCGGCCCAGCCGCTGCTCCAGTTGCTTGATGCGCGTGGTGACATTGGACTGCACGCGGTTCAGCTTGGTGGCCGCGCGCAGCACCCCGCCCTCCTGCACGACGGTGCGGAAGATGTCCAGGCTGTCCAGGTCGATGCTTCTCATGGCGAGAACGATGCTCCAGAATTATTCATTTGCGCCGAGCGGGCATTCTGGATGTAATCGGCGGCGATGACAAACACGCAAGCTCCCGGCACCGTCGCCATCGTCCTGGCGGGGCTGCTCTCGCTGGCGGCGGCCATGGGGATCGGTCGCTTCGCCTTCACGCCGCTGCTGCCGCTGATGGTGCGCGAGAACGGACTCGACCTGGCATTCGCCGGCTGGGTCGCCGCTGCCAACTACGCGGGTTACCTGGCCGGCGCGCTGACGGCGGCGCGGCTGCCGCTGCGCGCGCAGGCAACGGCGCTGCTCGCGTTGGCCGCGACGGCGATGCTGACGGCGGCGATGGCGGTGCACGCGCCCGCGCTGTGGCTCCTGCTTCGCTTCGCCGCCGGCGTGGCGTCCGCGTGGGTGTTCGTCGCCACCAGCGTGTGGTGCCTCGGCGCACTGGCGCAGGCCGGCCGCGCGGACGCCGGCGGCTGGGTCTATGCGGGGGTCGGCATCGGAATCGCGCTCACCGGTCTTTATTGCCTCGGTGCCGGCGTCGCGGGGTTGCCCGCGGACCGGCTCTGGGTGCACCTGGGCGCGCTGGCCGCGCTGCTGATGGTCCCGGTGGCGTGGGTTGCGACACGCGTTCCGCGGGCGCCGGCAACAGCCCCGGTTGCGGCTGCTGCGGTTGGGCGCGCACGCGGAACCGGCAGCCGGGGCCTGATCGTGAGTTACGGCCTGATGGGGTTCGGCTACATCCTGCCTGCCACTTTCCTGCCGGCCCTCGCACGCTCGGTCGTCGATGACCCGCGCCTGTTCGGCCTGGCGTGGCCGGTGTTCGGCGCCACGGCGGCGCTGTCCACCGTGCTCGCCGGCTGGTTGCTGCGGCGGGCCAGCCGCCTGCAGGTCTGGGCGGTGAGCCAGTTGCTGATGGGCGTCGGCGTGCTGCTGCCGAGCCTCTGGCTGCACGGCGCAACGATCGCCCTCTCGGCGCTGCTGGTGGGTGGCACCTTCATGGTGATCACGCTGGCAGGCGTGCAGGAGATGCGGGCGCGCGCACCGGCGGCGGCCGCCGGCCTGGTGGCGCGCATCACCGCGGCCTTCGCGCTGGGCCAGATCGCCGGGCCGGTCGTGTCGGCGCTCCTGCTTCAATGGCCGGCGCTGCGGGAGCGCGGCTTGCCCATCGCCTTGCAGCTCGGTGCGTTGGGGCTGCTGGCCAGCGGCGCCTGGCTCTGGCGCCGTGCCTTCCATCCACATCCCAGCGAGGAAACTGTCCATGCCTGATGCCAAACCCCTGCCGCAAGGCCACGCGCGCGAAGGCGCGGAGCGGCTGCCACTGCCCGCACAAGGCGCGATGACGCCCGCCCAGCGCGAGGCCGCGCAGGCCTTGATCGACGGTCCCCGCAAGGGCGTGTACGGCCCGTTCCTGCCCTTGCTGCGCAGCCCCGTGCTGCTCGATCGCATAGCGAAGACCGGCGAGTATCTGCGGTTCGAAAGCGTGCTGGATGCCCGCGTTCGTGAGCTCGCGACCTGCGCCGTCGCCCGCCATGTCGGCAACCAGTTCGAATGGACGATGCACGCGCCGCTGGCCGTGAAAGCCGGCGTCGCCGCCGAAGCCATCGAGGCTTTGCGCCTGGGCGCGCGTCCCAAGTCGATGAAGCCGGACGAGGAAGCCGCGCTGGACTTCACCCACGAGCTGCTGCGTACCCATGGCACCAGCGACCCCACCTATGCCGCTGCACTGGCGGCGTTCGGCGAGCAGGGCGTGGTCGAACTGGCAACCCTGGTCGGCTACTTCGCCATGGTCTCCTGGCTCATGAACGTCGCTCGCACGCCGACGCAGGCAACATCAGTCGAGGGATTGGATCCGTTCCCGGCCTAGAGGAGCGAGCGGAGCAACGCGCAGTCCGCTCCCCCTTGTGGAAAGGTCCGGCTCCGCCGGCCTTTCCACACTGATCAACCACTCAGAAATCGCTTCAGCGATTTCTGAGCGCCCCCCAAAAAAAACAGCCACCTTGCGGTGGCTGTATCAAGTCCTTGGAAGGACGTCGTTGGGAGACTTGAAGCTGGTTCGTCCGCGATGCGTGACAGTGGGTTCCACTCTAGCCAGCCCTGCCGCATCGTCCATCCACCTTTCGGGGGATACCTGGGACAGCGAGTCGGGCGGGACAAAAATATCTTCGTGATTTCTTCCGGCGTTGGCGAGCACCGTCGCCGTTTTTTACGCCGCTTTACATTTGCTCACGGGGCAGTGTCAGGACGAAGCGGGCGCCGCCGCCGGGATTGTCCTCGCAGTACGCACTGCCCTGGTGCCGCTCGGCGATCGACCGGACCAGTGCCAGGCCCAACCCGACCCCGCCCTCGCGTTCGCTGGCGCCGCGCAGCCGGTAGAACGGCTCGAAGATGCGCTCCCGTTCGGCCGGCGGCACGCCCGGGCCGCGGTCGCTGACACGCACCGTCGCCTGCTTGCCGTCGCACCCGATGGTCACCAGCACCGGCCCGTCGCTGTAGCGGCGGGCGTTCTCCAGCAGGTTGCGCAAGGCCCGGCGCAGCAGCTTGGCGACGCCGAGCACCATCACCGTCTGGCTCGCATCCCCCGGGTCCAGTTCGGCGCCGGCCCGGGAGCTCTCTTCGGCGGCCAGGCCGGTCAGGTCGACGGATTCGACGGTGCCCATGTCCGAGTCGCGCGAGTCCAGCCGGCTGGCCAGCAGGATCTCGTCGATCAGCTGGTCCAGCTCGGCGATGTTGCGGGTGATTTCGTCACGGGCGCGCGGCGACGGTTCCGGCACCATCAGCTCCAGCCCCATGCGGATGCGTGCCAGCGGCGAGCGCAGCTCGTGCGACGCATTCGCCAGCAGCGACTTGTGCGACTTCACCAGCACTTCCACCCGTTCGGCCGCATGGTTGAAGCGGCGCGCCAGGAAGGCGACCTCATCGTTGCCTTCCTCGGGCATGCGCACGCTCAGGTCGCCCTCGCCCCAGCGCTCGACCCCGCCGCGCAGGTCTTCCAGGCGCTGCGTGAGCCGCCGGACGATGGGATAGCTGCCGATCGCCACTGCGAGCGCGACGATGCCGAGCAGCCAGAGGAAGCCGGTGGGACCCCGCGGCAGCCACGGGCGGGCCCCGGCGGGACCTTCGCCGACGGTCCGCTGCCGCGGCGGCAATTGCACGGTGATCTCCCGGCCATCGGCCATCGTCACCGGGAACTCGAGCCCTTGCCCGGGGCTGCGAACGACCCGCACCCGGCTTTGGCCGATCACCTTGCCGCTGTCGTCGCGCAAGATGATTTCGCGCGTGGGCGCCTGTTCGGTATTGACGCGCCACAACCACCCGAATGCCACCGTCAGGAGCCCGACCGCCAGGATCACGGCGATCCAGATGCGCAGGTAGAGGGGAAAGCGCAAGCGCGCGTTCCAGGCCGTCATGCCGAAACCGCCAAGCTCAGTCCTGCTGCTTCGCGAACACGTAGCCCACGCCGCGCACCGTGAGGATGCGCTTGGGCACCTTGGGGTCGGCCTCGATGGCGGCGCGGATGCGGCCCATGTGGACGTCGATGGAGCGGTCGAAGGCTTCCAGCTCGCGGCCCCGCACGGCTTCCATGATCTGGTCCCGGGTCAGCACCCGGCCCGCGCGTTCTGCCAGCACCACCAGCAGGTCGAACTGGTAGGACGTCAATTCGCACGCCTTGCCGCCCACGGTCACGGTGCGGGCGTCGCGGTCGATCTCCATCGATCCGAACCGCATGGTCTTGACGGGCGCCGGGGCGCCGTCGGTGCGGCGGCGCAGGATGGCGCGGATGCGCGCCAGCAGTTCACGCGGCTCGAAGGGCTTGGGCAGGTAGTCGTCGGCGCCGAGTTCCAGGCCGACGATGCGGTCCATGGGGTCGCCCTTGGCGGTGAGCATCAACACCGGGACCTTGCCGGTCTCGCCGGGCAGGGCGCGCACGCGGCGGCAGACCTCGAGCCCGTCGATGTCGGGCAGCATGAGGTCGAGCACCACCAGGTCGGGCCCGGTGCCGGTTGGCGGCTCTTCCAGCAAGTGCAGGCCGGCCTTGGCGTCGAGGGCATGGGTCACGCCGAAGCCGGAGCGCTCCAGGTACTCGCCCACCATCTGTGCCAGGCGGGCGTCGTCTTCGATCATCAGGAGTTGCTGCATTGAGGGATAGTACTGTTGGGGCCACCAAAGCGGGGCCAGGTTGTCGAGATGGTCCGGTGCGGCCAACGCGGGGTCTTGAAGGACCCGTAAAGTTAGGTAAATGGCCGTCTCCAAACCGCAAGAAGCTGCCTTATTGCCGCAAGTGCTTCATCGTCCACCCGGCGCGAGCACTGCATTGGTCTTTAACGGCCGAGGGGTCAGCTTCGCCGACCTGCAGGCGGCAGCCGGCACCGCGGCTGCCGTCGCCTGGCTCGCCTGGGGCGTGCGCCCCGGCGATCGCGTGGCCTGGCTCGGCGCCAACCATCCGGCGCAACTGGCCTTGCTGTTCGGGCTGGCAGGCATCGGCGCCATGCTGCTGCCGCTCAACTTCCGGCTGGCGCCGGCGGAGTTGCAGCGGGTCCTGGCGGACTGCGCGCCGCGGCTGTTGGTGCATGACGCGGAGTGGGCGGACACTGCGGTGAAGATTGCGGGAGGGGGCGGCATCGCCGTACACCCGCTGGAGGCGCTGTCACAGCCTGGACTGCCCGGCGCGCCGGACCACGCGGCGCCGGATGCTGCTGTGCTGCTCGTTTGCACCTCCGGAACCACCGGCGGGCCGAAAGCGGCCGTGCACACGCAGCGCAACCTGCTGGCCAACATGGCCATCGCCGCCGGCGTGCAGGAAATGGGCCCGGGCGACACGGTGCTCACGGTGCTGCCGCTGTTCCACGTCGGCGGCCTGTGCATCCAGACGCTGCCGGCCTTGTGGGCGGGAGCGAAAGTGATCCTGCACGGGCGCTTCCATCCTGGCGACACGCTCGCCTGCATCGCAGCGGAGCGGCCCACGCTGACGCTACAGGTGCCGGCCACGATGAAGGCGCTGGTCGACCACCCGCAATGGGCGGCGACCGACCTGTCGTCGCTGCGCGCGGTGTGGGCGGGCTCCAGCCTGCTGCCGGCCGCGCTGATCGATCGCTTCCACGCGCGTGGCGTGCCGGTGTGCAACGTGTATGGCGCGACCGAAACCGGCCCGTTCTCGATCGCGCTGCCGCCGGCGCAGGCGATGGACCATGTCGGCTCCTGCGGCTGGCCGGCGCCGCGCGTCGAGGTGCGCGCTGGCACGGCGCACGGTGACGCCGCGGAGCTGTTGGTGCGGGGCCCGAACGTGGTGAGCCGCTATTGGCCCGACCTGCCGGCCTGCGATGCGCAAGGCTGGTTTGCCACCGGTGACCTGGGCGAGCAAGCGAAGGACGGCAGCTGGCGCATCGTCGGCCGGGCGCGCGACCTGATCATCTCCGGGGGCGAAAACATCCATCCGGCGGAAATCGAGCTGGCCCTGGCAGACCACCCGGCCGTGGCCGAGTGCGCGGCCTTCGCATTGCCGGACGCGCGGTGGGGAGAGGTGGTGGCCATGGCAGTGGTGTTGCAGGCCGGCGCGAGCGCGACGGCGCAGGAACTGGCGGAACACCTGCAGCAGCGCGTGGCGCGCTTCAAGGTGCCGCGGCGCTGGGTGTTTCGCCAGGGCTTGCCGAAGACGGCGCTGGGGAAGGTGCAGCGGGGGCTGCTGGCGCAGGACGTGTGAAGTGCCGCGCGGGCCCTCACCCCGGCCCTCTCCCAGGGGGAGAGGGAGGAGGGCACGGCGCCCAGTCAGGGAGCGAGGGAGGAAGGCTCAGTCGACCGGAACAGCCGGTCGCTCGCCCGGCTGCGTACGGACATTGCGCGTGGCCAGCCACACCAGCACCAGCACCGGCAGGCCCAGGATGGCGGTGCCCACGAAGAAGTTGCCGTAGCCGTAGGCGTCCACGAACTTGCCGGAGAAGCCGGCCAGCCACTTCGGCAGCAGCAGCATCAGTGAGCTGAACAAGGCGTACTGCGTGGCGGAGTACTGCAGGTTGGTCAGGCTCGACAGGTAGGCGACGAAGGCCGCGGACGCGATGCCGCTGGACAGGTTGTCGGCCGACACGACGAACACCAGGAACTGCACGTTGTGGCCGATGCCGGCCAGCCACGCGAACAGCAGGTTGCTCGCCGCGCTCAGCACCGCACCGAGCATCAGCGTGCGCATCACGCCGATGCGCAGCGTCAGCACGCCGCCGAGGAAGGCGCCCACCAGCGTCATGATCACGCCGAACACCTTGCTCACGGCGGCCACTTCGTCCTTGGTGAAACCCATGTCCACGTAGAAGGGGTTGGCCATGATGCCCATCACCACGTCGCTGATCCGGTACACGGCGATCAGGCAGAGGATCAGTGCGGCGTGCCAGTGGTAGCGGCGAAAGAAGTCGGCGAAAGGTTCGACGATCACCACGTCCAGCCAGGCGACGGCGGGCGCGGCGGCGGGAGCCACCGGCATGTGCAGCGGCCGCGCCTCGCCCCAGCCGTTGCGCAGCCCCGTGATGGCCAGGGCGCCCAGCGCCAGGTACAGGCCCAGCTCCGGCAAGCCCATGGCGCCGAACGACGCGCGCACCATCGCGGCCAGCAGCGCGATCAGCACGAAGAACAGCAGCGCCTGCGGCCAGGCGAAGCGCAGCCCGTCGCGCGCGAACGCGGCTGCCACCGCGGCGCGGTCGTTGCGGTCCGCCTGCGCGTCGCGCGGTCTCGGCTCCCGCGAGAGCAGGACGGTGGCCACGCCGACCAGCATCGACGCCGCCATGACGAAATAAGCGGTGCGCCAGGCGGCGTGTTCGTACAGGTCGGCGGAGGAGATCTCGGCGCGCGCCGCGATCCACAGTACGCCGGCGCCGGCCCAGATCATCGCCAGCCGGTAGCCCGTCTGGTAGGCCGCCGCGAGGGCGCCCTGGCGTTCGGTGCCGGAGGACTCGATGCGAAAGGCGTCCAGCGCGATGTCCTGGGTCGCCGACGCGAAGGCAACCACCACCGCGCACCAGACGATCGGTTCCAGCGACGCCTTCGGGTCCACCATGGCCATGCCGCACAGGCCGGCCATGATCGCCAGCTGCGCCATCAGCAGCCAGCTGCGCCGCTGCCCGAGCCAGCGTGTCAGCAACGGCAGCCGCACGCGGTCCACCAGCGGCGCCCAGATCCACTTGACGCCGTAGGCCAGGCCGACCCAGGACAGGAAGCCGATGGTGGTGCGGTCGATGCCCGCTTCGCGCAAGCGAAAGCTCAAGGTCCCCAGCACCAGCAGCAAGGGCAGCCCCGCCGAGAACCCGAGGAACAGCATGCGCAGCGTGGCGGGCTCGGTGTACACCTTGAGCGTTTCGCCCCAGGTGGGTTTGGGCGGTGGGGTCTGGGCAGTGGTAGCGGTGGGGTCTGACATGGCAGTGCTGGAGCTTGCTGCATTATTTGCGCATGTGTGAACTCTGTGCCGCCAAGTCGCCCTGGTCCGGGCGCCGCGCCTTCCTTCTTGCCGGCGGAGCCCTCGCGGCCGGTTCGGTCCTCGGCCAGGTCCAGGTGGGGGAAGCGTCGCGCCTGCGCACCCTGGTTCCGGCGGAAAAGCTGGAGCAGATGGCGACGGCGCAGTATGCGCAATTGATCGAGCAGGCCAAGGCCAAGGACGCACTGGTGCCGGAGAGCCACGCCCAGGTCCAGCGGCTGCGGGCCATCTCGGCGCGCCTCATTGCCGATGCGGGGCGCTGGAACGACCGCGCCCGCCAGTGGAAGTGGGAGTTCAACCTCATCAACACCCCTTCCATCAACGCCTTCTGCATGCCGGGCGGCAAGATCGCGGTGTTCGCCGGCATCCTGGAAAAGCTCAAGCTCAGCGACGACGAGGTGGCGATGGTGCTCGGGCACGAGATGGCCCACGCACTGCGCGAACACGCCCGCGAGCGCATTGCCAAGAGCCAGGGCACGGGCGCCTTGTTGTCCCTCGGCGCGTCGCTGTTCGGCCTGGGCGAACTCGGGCATGCCGCGGCAAGCGTAGGCACCCAGCTGCTGACCTTGAAGTTCGGGCGCGACGACGAGATCGAAGCCGACCTGATCGGCCTGGACCTCGGCGCCCGTACCGGGTTCGACCCGAAGTCGTCGGTCACGCTCTGGCAGAAGATGGCCAAGGCGGCGGGCGGCAAGGGGGGGCCGGCTTTCCTGTCCACCCACCCGAGCGGCCCCGACCGCATCAAGCGGTTGCAGGCCAACATCCCGCGCGTCGAGGGGCTCTACCAGCAGGCCGTGGCGCGGCGCTGAGACGCGCCGGCCGTCACAGGGCCGGGTTCATGCCTTCGCGGCCACGCACCGCGCTCAGCAGCGACATCAGGGCGTCGAGTTCGACCGGCTTGGTCAGGTGCGCGTCGAAGCCGGCCTCGCGGGTGCGCTTCTTGTCGTCCTCGTTGCCGAAGCCGGTCATCGCGACGAGGAACGCGGGAGTCGCCGAAGGCTGGGCCCGCAACTGGCGCCGCGTCTCGTAGCCGTCCATGCCCGGCATCGCCAGGTCCAGCAGGATCATGTGCGGCTTGAATCGCGCGGCGGCCGCCACGCCCGAGGCGCCGTCGTAGGCGCATTCCACCCGGTGGCCCAGCAAGCGCAGCACGTCGGACGCGCTGTCGGCGGAATCGCGGTTGTCGTCGATCACCATCACCCGCAGGCCGCCGCCGGTCTCCTCGCGTTCCTGCGCGTCCACCGCCACGGCGGCCTGCGCGGACCGCGGCAGGCGTACGGTGAAAGTGCTGCCTTGCCCGAGCCCGGGGCTGCGCGCTTCGACCGTGCCGCCGTGCATTTCGACCAGCGAACGCGCGAGTGTCAGGCCGATGCCCAGTCCGCTCTCGGCGGCCACGGAGGTGCCGGTATCGGCCTGCATGAACAGCTGGAAGATGGTGTCCAGGTTCTCGGGGGCGATGCCGCGGCCGTTGTCCTGCACATGGATGTTCACGAAGTCGGCCGACGCATTGACGTCCAGGTGGATGCGTCCGCCTTCCGGCGTGTACTTGGCTGCGTTCACCAGCAGGTTCTGCAGCACTTGCGACAGGCGCGTGGAGTCGCCATTCACGTACAGGGGCTCGGCGGGCTGGTCCACCTGCAGCGTGTGTTTATGCCCGGCGATCAGCGGACGGGCCGTCTCGACGCTGCGCGCGACCACGTCGGACAGCCGCAGCAGTTCCTTGCGCAGCTTGATCTTGCCGGTGGTCAGCCGCCCCACGTCCAGCAGGTCGTCCACCAGCCGCGTCACGTGCGTCAACTGCCGGTCGATCACGTCGCGGCAGTTGCGCAGCACAGGGCTGGCCAGCGTTTCGAGCTGCATGATGGTGACCGCATTGCGGATCGGCGCCAGCGGGTTGCGCAGCTCGTGCGCCAGCATCGCCAGGAATTCGTTCATGCGACGGCTGGAGCTCTCCAGCTCTTCCAGCCGGCGGCGGTCGCTCATGTCGCGCGTGATCTTGGCAAAGCCGCGCAGCTCGCCGCCGGGCCCCTTGATGGCCGTGACGACCACGTTGGCCCAGAACAGCGTGCCATCCTTGCGCACGCGCCAGCCTTCGTCCTCGATCCGGCCGTGCTCGCGCGCCGCCGCCAGCTCCTGCTCCGGCTTGCCGGCGGCCTTGCCCTCGGGCGTGTAGAACCGGCTGAAATGCTGGCCGATGATTTCGCTGGCGGTGTAGCCCTTGATGGCACGGGCGCCGGCGTTCCAGCTGCGCACGATGCCCACCGTGTCGAGCATGAAGATCGCATAGTCGCGCACGCTGTCCACCAGCAGGCGGAAGCGCTCCTCGCTGGCGCGCAAGTCCTCTTCATGCTGGCGGCGCTCCGTGAGGTCACGCGTGATCTTCGCAAAGCCGGTCAGCTCGCCGTCGGGGGCGTACAGCGCCGTGATGATCACGTTGGCCCAGAAGCGGCTGCCGTCCTTGCGGATGCGCCAGCCTTCGTCTTCGAACCGCCCGCGGGCCTTGGCCAGCCGCAGTTCCTCCTCCGGCCAGCCGGTCTCGACCGCCGCGCGGGGGTAGAAGACGGAGAAATGCTGGCCGATGATTTCGTCGGGCCGCCAGCCCTTGAGCTTTTCGGCACCGGTGTTCCACGAAACGATGCGCCCGTCCGGATCCAGCAGGAAGATGCCGTAATCGACGACGGCCTCCACCAGCAAGTGCAGGCGCTGGTCGGTCGCGGGGTCGTTCAGCTTGGGCATTGGCAGCCGATTATCAGCAGATGCGTGCTTGACGCTGCCGCAGGCTGCGGAGGAACGCGGCGGTGTCCTACAGCCCGGCTAACCCTTGTCTGCATTTCGTTCTAACCCGGATTGCTTTGTCCATGCTACATGGATGTGTCGCGTAGCGGGCGCGCCGGCCACAACACGGACCCGATGGCCACCATCATCAGCACCACGGCCGTCCAGTCCTGCCAGTGCACCGGCTCCCGCAGCCAGACCGCGCCGCTGAACACACCCAGCACCGGGATCATCATCACGCTGAGGCTCGAAGCCACCGGCGGCAGGCCCTTGGCCAGCACCGTCCAGGCCGCGTGGGCGAAACCGAAGATCAGGACCGCGTTGTAGAGGATCGCCCAGGTGACGGTGCTTTCCGGCAGCCGCCACTGCTCCGCCTCAAAGATGAAGGCCAGCACGGCCATCAGGACGGCCGTCATCACCGTCATCCAGAACGACAGCGCCAGCGCCGGGGCGGCGAGCCGGGTGCGCCGCAGGTTCTGCGTGCCCAGCGCCCAGAAGGCCGCGGCCACGAGCGCCAGCCCGACGCCCCAGGGACGGCCCGCCAGGTGGGTGAGCTCGTGCCAGAGCAGCAGCACCACGCCGACAGAGGCGGCGCCGACGCCCAGCCAGCCGCGCCGGGCGAGCGGCGTCGCGAAGAACAGCGCGCCGATCAGCGCCGAGAAGATCGGCATGGTGTAGCCCAGGATGGCGGCGCGCCCGCTGGAGAGCGTGCGGATGGCCAGGATGATGCACACGTGCCAGACGAACATGTTGGTGGCGGCCAGCCAGAGCAGCTCGCGCCAGTCCTTGCGCGGAATGCGGAATGGCACTTTCATCAGCAGGAGCGCCGCGCCCAGCACGGGCAGCCCGAGCCACATCGACAGCGCGCGAAAGGTCAGGGGCGGGAACTCGGTGACGCCCAGTTTCATGACCGGCCAGTTCAAGCCCCAGGCCAGGGTGAGGATCACCACCAGGGCGAGTTGCGTGCGGGAGAGGGCTGGCATCGGCCCGCATTGTCGCTGCACCTAAAATTCGCCCATGACCTTCATCGAGAAGCTGCAGGGCGCCCAGCAGCGCAACGGCTCCATGCTGTGCGTGGGACTGGACCCGGAGCCGACGCGCTTTCCCGCCGGCCTGGCCAACGACGCCGGGCGCATCTTCGACTTCTGCGCCCGGATCGTCGACGCCACCGGAGACCTGGCCATCGCGTTCAAGCCGCAGATCGCCTACTTCGCCGCGCACCGTGCGGAGGACCAGCTGGAGCGGCTGATGCGGCACTTGCGCGCCAGCTTCCCGTACGTGCCGGTGATCCTGGATGCCAAGCGCGGTGACATCGGCTCGACCGCCGAGCAGTACGCGCGCGAAGCTTTCGAGCGCTACGGCGCCGATGCGGTGACGCTATCGCCGTTCATGGGCTTCGACTCGGTGCAGCCTTACCTGAAGGGCCCGGAACGGGGCGCCTTCCTGCTCTGCCGCACCTCGAACCCGGGAGGCGACGACCTGCAGAACCAGCGACTGGCCTCGGTGGCAGGCCAGCCCTTGCTGTACGAGCACGTGGCCCGGCTCGCACAGGGGCCCTGGAACCTGAATGGCCAGCTGGGGCTGGTGGTGGGGGCGACTTATCCGGCCGAGATCGAACAGGTGCGCAGCATCGCGCCGACCCTGCCGCTGCTGATCCCGGGCGTCGGCGCGCAGGGCGGCGACCCCGTCGCCACCGTGCGCGCCGGCTGGCGCAGCGACGCGCCGATCGTGGTGAATTCCTCGCGGGCGATCCTCTACGCCTCGCAGGGCGCCGATTTCGCGGAGGCGGCGCGGCGCGAGGCGGCGAGGACGCGGGACCTGCTCGAAGCGGCGAAGCCGCTGGCCGAACCGGTCTAGCGCACGCGCGAGCGGCCGCGCACCATCGCCACGATGAACAGCAGCACCACGGCGCCGATCACGGAGGCGATCCAGCCAGCCGGCTCGTTGGCCGTGTAGAGGTTCATCGCCTGGCCGGCATAGCGGGCCAGGAAGGCGCCGGCGATACCGACCAGCGTGGTCATGATGATGCCCATCCGGTCGTTGCCCGGCTTGATGGCGCGCGCGATCAGGCCCACGATGAAGCCGACGACGATCGTTCCGATGATTTCCATTCCTGGCTCCCGATTTCCCGTTGTTGATGCAGGGATGTTAGGAGGCCGCCCGCATGGGCCCTGTAGGCGGAATCGTCATGGAAGGGTCCGACAATGCGAACGCGGCGGGGTCAGCTTTCCCCCACCAGGTCGACCAGGCGCTGCGGATCGAAGGGCTTGGTGAGGTGCCGATCGAAGCCTGCGGCGGTCGCCTTCTGCCGGTCGCCTTCCTGGCCCCAGCCGGTGGCCGCCACGAGCAGTGGCTTGGCGCCCCAGGCCTGCGCGCGGATGCGCTGCGCGACCTCGTAGCCGTTCAGGCCCGGCATGCCGATGTCGAGCACGATGACGTCGGGGCGCAGCGCCACCGCCATCTCGGCCGCCTGCAGGCCGTGGGCGGCGGTGTGGACCACGTGACCCTCCAGCCGCAACAACTCGGCCAACGCTTCCGCCGCGTCGCTGTTGTCGTCGGCGAGCAAGACAGTTCGGGGGCGCGCAGCGGCGCTCGCGGCGGCCGGCGAGGCTGCCGTCGCCGCCACCGGTGCCGGGGCGGCGGGCAGTTCGACCACGAAGCGGCTGCCAAGGCCCGGGCCTTCGCTGGAGGCTGAAATGCGACCGCCGTGCAACTCGACCAGGCCCTTGGCCAGCGCCAGCCCGATGCCAAGGCCGCCTTCCGAGCGCTCCAGCGCCGTCTGCTCCTGGGCAAACATCGTGAACATGGTGCGGATGGCCGATTCGCTCAGCCCGATGCCCGTGTCGCTCACCGTGAACACGATGGAGTCGCCGGACTGCCGGGCGTCCACGGCGATCCGGCCACCGGGGTCCGTGTACTTGGACGCGTTGTTCAGGAGGTTGGACAGCACCTGGGTCAGGCGCAGCGGGTCGGCATCGAGGCAGGCGTCCGGGTCGACCACGTTGGTCTGCAGGCGATGCCGCTTGGCTTCGAGCAGCGGCCGGCCCGCTTCCAGTGCGGACTCGACGGCGGCAGCCACGGTGAGGCGCTCGCGCTTGAGCACCAGCCGCCGTTGCGTGATGCGCGAGATGTCCATCAGGTCATCGAGCAGGCGTGCCATGTGGTCGACCTGGCGCGCCAGGATCTCGGTGGCGCGGTTGCGCGCTTCCGCCGGAGCGGCCGGCGACCGCAGCAGGTAGGTCGCGCTGCGGATCGGCGCCAGGGGGTTGCGCAGTTCGTGCGCCAGCGTCGCCAGGAACTCGTCCTTCTGCCGGTCGGCCTGGCGCAGCGCCTCGCGGGAACGGTGCTGCTCGGTGACGTCATGGCCCTGCACGAAGATACCGTCGACGCGCCCGGCGGCGTCGCGCAGGGGCTGGTACATGAAGTCGATGAAGGCTTCGTAGGGCGGCTCGCCCGTGCTGCGGCTGATCACCGCCGGCACCGCGCGCCCGATGAAGGGCTCGCCAGTCCGGTACACGGCGTCCAGCCATCCCACGAATCCCTGGTTGACGACCTCCGGCAGTGCGTCGGCGACCGAGCGTCCGATCAAGTCGCGTCCACCCACCAGGTTGCGATAGGCCTCGTTGACCTGGGCGAACACGTGCTCCGGTCCGCGCAGCACCGCCGCAAACCCCGGCGCCTGGTCGAACAGTGTCTGCAGCCACTCGCTGCGCGCGCGCAGGTCACGCTCGGCCAACACGGTACGGGTGGTCTCTATGCAGGCACAGAACATTCCGGCCACCGCGCCGCTCTCGTCCTGCACCGGCGAGTAGGAGAAGGTGAACCAGGTGTCCTCTTCGCCTTCGCCGCGGCCGCGGCGCATGCGCAGCGGCAGGTTCTCGAGATAGCGCGAGTGCCCCTGCATGGCCTGCTCCGCCAGCGGGCCGACGTCCTGCCGGATCTCGGCCCAGTTCTCCAGCAGCGGCCGGCCCAGCCCGCCCGGGTGCTTGGCGCCCATGATTTCCAGGTAGGCGTCGTTGTAGAGCTGGGCGAGCTGCGGGCCCCAGGCCACGAACATCGGGAACGCCGATCCCAGCAGCAGGTTCACCACCGAGCGCAGTGCCTGCGGCCATTCCTGCGGCGGGCCCACCGCTGAATCGGACCAGTCCTTGTCGCGCATCAGCTGCGCCATCACTGAAGGGCCGGAGAGAAAACTTAAACGGGGATCGAGGTGCATCGCCAACGCAGTCTAAAGCCGCGCATGCCCGATGCAAGTCAACCCAGCAAACGGCTGAGGTAATGACCGGTATGGCTCTGCGGATGGGCTGCCACTTCCTCCGGCGTGCCCGACATCACCACGGTGCCGCCGCCATCGCCGCCTTCCGGGCCCATGTCGATCACCCAGTCGGCGGTCTTGATGACGTCCAGGTTGTGCTCGATCACGACGATGGTGTTGCCGGCGTCGCGCAGCTGGTGCAGCACCTTGAGCAACAGGTCGATGTCGGCGAAGTGCAGCCCGGTCGTGGGCTCGTCCAGGATGTAGAGCGTGCGGCCGGTGTCGCGCTTGGACAGCTCCAGCGCCAGCTTCACGCGTTGCGCCTCGCCGCCCGACAACGTGGTGGCGGCCTGCCCCAGCTTGATGTACGAGAGGCCGACGTCCAGCAGCGTCTGCAGCTTGCGCGCGATGGCCGGCACCGGCTTCAGGAAATCGTGCGCGTCCTCGACCGTCATGTCGAGGATCTGCGCGATGTTGCGGCCCTTCCATTGCACTTCCAGCGTCTCGCGGTTGTAGCGCTGGCCGCGGCAGACGTCGCACGGCACGTACACGTCGGGCAGGAAGTGCATCTCCACCTTCACCACGCCGTCGCCCTGGCAGGCCTCGCAGCGGCCGCCGGCCACGTTGAAGGAAAAGCGTCCGGGGCCGTAGCCGCGCTCCTTGGCCGTGGCGGTTTCCGCCATCAGGTCGCGGATCGGCGTGAACAGGCCTGTGTACGTGGCCGGATTGCTGCGCGGCGTGCGGCCGATCGGCGACTGGTCGACGTTGATCACCTTGTCGAAGTGCTCGATGCCCTCGATGGCGTCATGCGGCGCGGGCTCGTCGTGGGCGCGATAGAGCTCGCGCGCGACCGCGGTGTAGAGCGTGTCGTTGACCAGCGTGGACTTGCCCGAGCCCGACACGCCGGTCACGCAGGTGAACAGGCCGACCGGGATGTCCACGGTCACGCCCTTGAGGTTGTTGCCGCTGGCGCCCTCGATGCGGATCACCTGCGGGTCGGGCTGCTCGCCCAGGCGATGCCGCCTGGCGGGCACGGGGATCTTCATGGTGCCGACCATGTAGCGGCCGGTCAGCGACGCCGGGTTGGCCAGCACTTCGTCGGGCGTGCCCTGCGCCACCACGCGTCCGCCGTGGATGCCGGCGCCCGGGCCCATGTCCACCACGTAGTCGGCGGCGCGGATCATGTCCTCGTCGTGCTCGACCACGAGAACCGAGTTGCCGAGATCGCGCAGGTGCTGCAGCGTGCCGATGAGGCGGTCGTTGTCGCGCTGGTGCAGGCCGATGCTCGGCTCGTCGAGCACGTACATCACGCCGGTGAGGCCGCTGCCGATCTGCGACGCCAGCCGGATGCGCTGCGCTTCGCCCCCCGACAGCGTTTCGGCGCTGCGGTCGAGGCTGAGGTAACCGAGGCCGACATCGTTCAGGAATTTCAGCCGGTTGCCGATCTCGCGCACCACCTTGTCGGCGATCTCGGCCTTGGCCCCCTGCAGCTTCAGGTGCTCGAAGTAGGCATGGCTTTCGCGCAGCGTCATGTGGCCGATCTCGAAGATCGCCTGGCCCTGCGCGCCTTCCCCCAGCCGCACGTGGCGCGCCTCGCTGCGCAGCCGGGTGCCGTCGCATTCCGGGCAGGGCTGCAGGCTGCGGTAGCGCGCCAGCTCTTCGCGCACCGCGGGCGAATCGGTCTCGCGGTAGCGCCGCTCCATGTTGGGCAGGATGCCTTCGAAGGCGTGCTTCCTGGTCACCTTGCGGCCGGCCGAGGCGCCCGACTCCATGGAGTAGGAAAAGCGGATCTCGTCCTCGCCCGAGCCTTGCAGCAGCACCTTGCGGATGTGCGCCGGCAGGTCCTGGAACGGCACGTCGACGTCGAACTTGTAGTGCCGCGCGAGGCTGTCGATCATCGCGAAGTAGTACGCGTTGCGGCGATCCCAGCCCTTGATGGCGCCGCCGGCCAGCGAGAGCTCCGGGAAGGCGACCACGCGCGACGGGTCGAAGAACTCCCGCGTGCCGATGCCGTCGCAGCTGGGACAGGCGCCCACCGGCGAATTGAAGGAGAACAGGCGCGGCTCGAGTTCGGCGATCGAGTAGTGGCACACCGGGCACGCGAACTTGGCGTTGAACAGGTGCTCCTTGCCGCCCTCCATCTCCATGGCGATCGCGCGGCCGTCGGCCAGCCGCAGCGACGCCTCGAAGCTTTCCGCCAGGCGCTGCTGCATGTCCGCGCGCACCTTCAGGCGGTCCACCACCACGTCGATGTCGTGCTTCTCCACCTTCTTCAGCTTGGGAAGGGCGTCGTACTCGTACACCTCGCCGCCGACCCGAAAACGGACGTAGCCCTGGCCCTGCATCTCGGCGAACAGGTCGGCGAACTCGCCCTTGCGCTCGCGCGCCACCGGCGCCAGGATCATCAGCCGCGTGTCCTCGGGCAGCGCCAGCACGGCATCGACCATCTGCGAGACGGTCTGCGACTGCAGCGGGACCTCGTGGATCGGGCAGTAGGGCGTGCCCGCGCGGGCGAACAGCAGCCGCAGGTAGTCGTGGATCTCGGTGACCGTGCCCACCGTGGAGCGCGGATTGTGGCTGGTGGCCTTCTGCTCGATCGCGATCGCGGGCGACAGGCCCTCGATCACGTCGACGTCCGGCTTGTCCATCAGCTGCAGGAATTGCCGGGCGTATGCCGACAGGCTTTCGACGTAGCGGCGCTGCCCCTCGGCATAGAGGGTGTCGAAGGCGAGCGACGACTTGCCGGAACCAGACAGCCCGGTGATCACGACCAGCTGGTAGCGCGGCAGGTCGAGGTCGATGTTCTTGAGGTTGTGCGTGCGCGCGCCGCGGATGCTGATCCGCTGGCCGAGGGCGGCGTGCAGGTACTTGCCGTCGGTGCTGTGGTTCAAGGTGCTGGCGCGCTGAGGGGAACCCGACATGATAGGGTGCCGGCGCATCCCGCCCAAGCCGGGCGGTTGGCGATATGTCCCAGAATGCGGGGTTTGGCGCGCTTTTTGCGCCGCTTTTTGCCTTCGTGACCGCCTCCCCTTCCGACCTTTCCGCCCGCATGACGCCGGCCGAGCGCCGCGCCAGCGGCTCGCTGGCCACCATCTTTGCCGCCCGCATGCTGGGGCTGTTCCTCGTGCTGCCCGTGTTCGCGCTGGAGGCGGCCCGCTATCCCGGCGGCGACGATCCCGCGCTCGTAGGGCTGGCGATGGGCATCTATGGCCTGACGCAGGGACTGCTGCAGATCCCCTTCGGCCTGGCGTCCGACCGGTTCGGCCGCAAGCGGGTGATCGTGCTCGGGCTGCTGGTCTTCGGCATCGGCAGCTTCGTCGCCGCCGCCGCACCCACCCTGGGCTGGCTGATTGCCGGGCGGTCGCTGCAGGGGGCGGGCGCCGTGTCCGCCGCGGTGACGGCGCTGCTGGCCGACCAGACGCGCGACATCGTGCGGACCAAGGCCATGGCGATGGTCGGCGCGAGCATCGGCCTGATGTTCGCGTTGTCGCTGGTGGCCGCCCCGCTGCTCGCCGCGCGGATCGGCCTGCATGGCCTGTTCGTGATCACCGGCTTGCTGGCGCTGGGCTGCATCGCGGTGGTCCTCTGGTGGACGCCGCCGGCTCCGCGCGAGCACGCCAGCGTTCCGCGGGGGCGGCTGGCCGATGTGATCACGCTCCCGGCGCTGCTGCGCCTGGACGTCGGCGTGTTCATCCTGCATGCGGTGCAACTGGCCATGTGGGTGGCCATCCCGGCCCTGCTGGTCGAAGCCGGCCTCGCCAAGGAGGCGCACTGGCAGGTCTACCTGCCCGCCGTGGTGGCGTCGTTCCTCGTGATGGGCGCCCTGTTCCCGCTGGAGCGGCGCGGCTACCTGCGCGCCGTGTTCCTGGCTGCCATCGCGGTGGTGCTGCTGGTGCAGGTCGGATTGGCCGTGGCCGCGGCGAGCCCCGGCCTGGCGCTGCTCGCGGGATTGCTGTTCCTGTTCTTCTGCGGCTTCAACATCCTGGAGGCCACGCAGCCCAGCCTGGCCTCGCGGCTGGCCCCGCCGCAGTCGCGCGGCGCCGCCCTGGGCGTGTACAACACCCTCCAATCGCTGGGCTTCTTCGTGGGGGGAGCGGTCGGCGGCTGGCTGGCCAAGAACGTTGGTTGGCAAGGGCTGTTCGGTGCCTGCGCCACGTTGATGCTGGTGTGGCTGGCCGTCGCGTGGCCCATGCGTGCGCCGCCCGCGCGCCAGTCCGCCGAAGAAGTGCTGGCCGACGAAGCCCAGGCGACATAATTGCCACCCAATCCGGAGGAAACATGGCATCCGTCAACAAAGTCATTCTGGTCGGCAACTGCGGGCGCGACCCGGAAGTGCGCTACCTGCCGTCCGGCCAGGCCGTCGCCAACGTGAGCGTTGCCACCACGAGCAAACGCAAGGACAAGACCAGCGGCGAGATGGTCGAGGAAACGCAGTGGCACCGCGTCTCCTTCTTCGACCGGCTGGCCGAGATCGTCGGCGAGTACGTCAAGAAGGGCAGCCCGATCTACGTCGAGGGCCGCATCGTCTACCGCAAGTTCACCAACAAGGAGGGCGTGGAACAGAACGCCACCGACATCGTCGCCTCCGAGATGCAGCTGCTTGGCAGCCGCCAGGGCATGGGTGCTCCGGCCGGCGGCGGCGGTGACGAAGACATGGGCGGGGGCGGTGGTGCACCGCGTCGCTCCGCGCCGCCGAGCCGCCCGCCTGCTGGCGCCCCGGCGGGGCAGCGCCCGGCCGCGAACAAGCCGGCGAGCGGCTTCGACGACATGGACGACGATATTCCGTTCTAGATAGAACCGCGGCAGGCCCCCCCGGCTTCAGCGGTGGTGGCCGCTGCTGCGCGCACAGGTCGCGCAAAAGCCGGTGCTGCCTGGAGCGCGACCATTGGACCTTGGTCCCATCCGCGGCGGAGCCTTCTTGCCGCAAAGTAGGCGGCCTCAGGAGGCCTCGATGTCGAAGGAAGAAGCGTTTGCACCGGCCATTGTCGAAGCACCACTCGACCGGCAACGCCTGTTCGTCCGCTACTTCGTCGGCTTCCTGATCGACCTGGTGGTGCTGAACCTCTTCGCCGAATACTCGGAGAAGGTCGTCGTCGACACGTTCACCACCTCGTTGCTGGCGGCGGTGCTGCTGCAACTGCTGCTGCAGCTGACGATAGCGTTCGAGCACCGCGTCATGGCTTATTTCAGTACGAAGCCGGGCGCGATGATGAAGTTCCTCAAGTACTTCTGCGCCTGGCTCGTGCTGTTCGGGTCGAAGTTCCTGATCCTCGAGGCGCTCAGCTTCGCTTTCGGGGACAACGTGCAGTTCCACGGCATCTGGCACGGCGTGATCACGCTGATCGTGGTGATCATCGTGATGCTGGCGGCCGAGGAACTGGTCGTGCGCATCTATCGCAGGCTCGGTCGAGGCAGTTGAGCCGGGGCGCTGCCCGCTGCCCCCTACCCGCTGAACCCGCCCTCGTCCAGGAAGCGCCGCTCTTCCTCCGTGCTCGCCCGCCCGAGCAGCCCATTGCGGTGCGGAAACCGTCCGAAGCGCTCGATGATGTCCTGGTGCAGCACCGCCCAGCGCAGCGTATCGGTGGGGAGCGCGCTCGCCAGGCTGACGCAGAGCTCCTGGTCGGCGCGGTCCTCCGAATGCATGGCCGGCATGATGAAGAACTGCCGGAGTTCGCCATCGACCTGCTGGTCGAACTGGCTGCCCAGCGCGCTGCGCGCGACCTCCCGCGCCTTGGCGTCCGTGGCGAACATGCGGGCGCTGCCGCGAAAGGCGTTGCGGGGGAACTGATCGAGCAGGATGCACAGGGCCAGGGCGCCCTGTGCCGTCGCCAGCCAGCCGTCCAGATCACCCCGCGCCGCCGCTTCGTGGGTCGCCAGGAAGCGATCGCGGAATTCCCGGTCGAAGTCATCGTCCTTGCGGTACCAGCGCGCCGGCCCCGCCTCGCGCCAGAAAGCGACGACGTCGGCGGCGGTGGCGAGCGGGGCGGTCATGCCTCGATTCTGCCGCCTCGCGACCGCCTTCAGGTCACGCGTGTTCGCGCTGCGCCTGCACCGGCAGATCCTCGCTTGCACCGGGCAGGCCGGGGATGAGCGCCGGCGTGCTGCGACGGTAGGCGATGTAGTCCGCGCCGAGCGCATCGACCAGGTCGCGCTCTTCGTGCTTCACGCCGACCAGGATGTAGATGCTCATGCCGACCGCGAACAGGAGGTGGCCCACGGTCATGTGCGGCGTGAACCAGAACGCGACCAGGAATCCCAGCATGATCGGGTGCCGCACCAGCCGGTAGAGCAGCGTGGTGCGGAAGACCAGCGGCGTGGGCACGCGCTGCACCAGGTGCAGGTAGCCCTGCCGCAGGCCGAACAGGTCGAAGTGGTTGATGAGGAACGTGGACAGCAGCACGATGCCCCAGCCCAGCGCGAACATCGCCCATAGCGCAGTCGCGGCCGCTCCTTCGGTGGTCCAGAGCACGCCGGGGATGGGACGCCACTGCCACATCACCAGCGCCAGGACCAGGGAGGCGGCCAGCACGAAGGTGCTGCGCTCCGTCGCGGCGGGCACGAAGCCGGTGATCCAGCGCTTGAACGCGGGACGCGCCATCACCGAGTGCTGCAGCCCGAACAGCGAGATCAGCACCAGGTTCACGATCAACGCGACGCCGACATCCGTCGCGCTGCCGCTGTCGATGGACTTGGGAACCCACAGGTTGCCGACGAAGGCGATCAGGTAGAGGAAGACCGCGAGGAACAGCACATAGGCGACCACGCTGTACAGGAAGATGACGACACGGGCCATGGCCGGCTCCTGGAAGTTGAACAGGTGTTCAATTTACCCATGGCGGCCGGTTTCGTCAAATCCTGGGTGGCTACAATGGCCTCGCCCCGTGCAGAGGTGTTCGTTACGCCATCCTCCATTGCCCATGCGTTCAAACCTTCGACCTCTCCCAGCCAGCCCGGTCGCCGAGGCGGCCCCGGACCGGGTGGACACCAAGTCACGCATCCTGGAGGCCGCATTCCAGCGGCTGGCGCGGGAGGGCTATTCGGCCATGAGCGTTCGCGAGATCGGCAAGGACGCCGGCGTCAACCACGCGCTCATCAACTACCACTTCAAGAGCAAGGACGAGCTGGTCATCGCGGTGCTCGACGAAGCGAACCGCAGGCTGCTCACCCGCCAGCGGCGCCTCTACGAAGCACCCGGGAGGTACGCGGACAAGTGGGCCCAGGCGCGCCGCTTCTACGAAAACGACCTGGCGTCCGGCTTCGTGCGCGTACTGATGGAGCTGTATGCGGCAAGCATGTCCAACGAGAAGCTGCGCGAGGCGTTCCGCCCGCGCATCAACGCCTGGTTCGACGTGATCAATGGCGTGGCCAACGAGGCCGTGCAGCACTACGGATTGGAACTGGACTTTCCCCCCGACGTGGTGGCCTGCTGGATCAGCAACTACTGGATCGGCATGGAGCTCGCGATGCTGACGGGCGCGGGCGACCCGAAGCTGCACCTCAGAGCGCTCGATGCGGTGGAAGCGCTCCTGCGGCGGCTGGACGCGCAAGCTCCAGCAGCACCGGCTGGTGATCCGAAGCCTGCGTCGCCGCGTCGACGGCCAGCGCGCGCACGTTCCCCTTCAACGCGTCGCTGACGAGCCGGCGTCAGTCGAGCCAGCGTGCGAGGTTCTCGCGCACGAACGCGTCGTCGCCGAGGTCGCCGTGCTCCAGGTAGACGCGGTCGATCTCGCGCGCCTGCCCAGGACCCAGGCCCTCCGCAGGGTCCAGGCACCAGATGCCCTCCAGCAGCCCCTGGCGGCGCAGGACCTCATGGCAGCCGGCGATGCAGCCCATGAAGTTGTTGGCCACGTCGAAGAATGCCGAGTTGCAGTCCGTCACGCGCGAGTCCAGGGCCAGCAGCTCCGGTGGCAGCCTGCCACCGACCTGCGCCAGCACGGCCTTCACCTGCGCCAGCTGGCGCACGGCAGCGGAAGTCCATACCGACCAATGCCCCAGCAAGCCACCGCGAAACCGCACCGTCACCGGAACCCCGTCGCGCATGGCAGTGAAGGGCAGGGCCAGGTCCAGCACGATGTGGTCGTCGTTGCCCGTGTAAAGGAAGACGCGGTCTTCGGCGCGGGCCGCTACGACCCCGCGCACGACGTCGAGCGTGCGGTAGCGGTTGAACGGCGCCACCTTGATCGCCAAGGCGTTCGGAATCGATGCGAACCGGCGCCAGAACTCGCTGGAGAGCACCGGGCCGCCGACGGCAGTCTGCAGGTAGAAGCCGATGATCGGCATCTCCTGCGCCACCGACTCGCAATGCGCGATGAGCGCGTCTTCGGGCTGGCCGGCCAGTGCCGCCAGGCTCAGGAGCCCTGCGTGGTAGCCGAGCCGGACCGCCGTGCCGGCCTCTGCACGGGCCTGCGCCGTTGCACCGCACAAGCCGGCGATCATCGCCATGGGACGAGACGTCCAGGCGTCGCGATCCTCCATGGCCGCCCGCAACACAGTCTCGTACAGTCCGTGATCGCGGATGTTGAACTGCGTCGTGTGCACGCCGACGGCCAGGCCGCCGGCGCCGGCGTCGACGTAGTAACGGGTGAGCGCACGCTGGCGGCGGCGGTCGAACTGGCGCCGGGCATCCAGTGCCAGGGGGTGAGCGGGAATGACCGCGCCTTGGGCGAGCAGGTCAAGGACGTCGGAAGGAAGGTCGGAGCGGTTCAGTGGCATGTGTATCTTTGGCACGTGGATAGTCAGGCGAACTCGGGGCCTGCGACCGCGTGGATCAGGCGCTGGTCTCCCTGTGGCAGGCGTTGACCGGGACCAACCAGCGCCATGCGGGTGAAGGTGCGTTGACGCTCGAAGCCCATGGCCGCCAGTGCGAGGCCGAATCCGGCACTGTCGTCGGCGGCGTCGATCATCATCGGCCCCTCCACGCCACTCGCCATGCGTTCCACGAGTTCGGCGGCATGCGCTTCATCGGCGGCGAGCACGGGGCCGATCTGGTGCGCGATGCGGCCGGCGCGCACCACGCCAATCGCTGCGGCGTGTCGCACGCAGCGCGAATCCGGGCGTCCGGCCAGTTCACCGAGCAAGCCTGCGCGCCGGAAGCCGAGCGCCTGCGCATCGAGCGCGGCCAGGGCCGCGAGATCGGCAACCTCGGGGCCCGGTGCCGGTGCCCGAGCCGCAACGGCGCCCCGCCGCCAACGGGTCAGCCGCCAGACCGGCTCGAAGCCGAACTTGCGGTACAGCGGCTCGCCCTGCGGGGTGGCGTCCAGCATCGGCAGGTGGCCCAGCGCCTGGGCCCGGCGCAGGCTGTCCTCGAACACCGCGCGTCCGAGGCCCTGGCCGCGCCGAGCCGGCGTGACCAGGATCATGCTGATCCACGCAACCGTGCCGCCTTGCAGCGCCGCCCCCATGGGCAGCATGGCTCCGCTGGCGACGATGCGGTCCCCGGAATCGCGGACCACGCTGATGCCGCCGTACCGGCCGAACACGCGCCAGTCGTCGCCCGTCTGGTTCCAGCCGCTCTGCACGACCAGGTCCTCGAGCATGGCGAGAACGCCGGCGTCGAGCAGTTCCAGCAACTGGACGGGCCCGTTGGGATCAGTACCTGCCATCGCGTTTCTCGAACTTGGTCGGCTTGTTGTAGAGGCGCTGCTCGCGCGCGACCCAGTCCGCCACCCAGCTTACCTGCCGCAGGAGAGGCGTGCGCGGATAGCCGAAAAGGCTCTCGGCCGCCGTGGTGTTCATCAGCCACGCCGTCGGAGCCTCCTGGCCCGTGATCGACACGGGCCTGGCGAAGCGTCGGCCGAACTCTTCCGCAAGCCACCGGATCGATAGCGTCTCGGGGCCGCTGACGTTCAGCGGCGACGTGGGCGTGGTAGCCACGGCCAGACAGCGCAGCGCCTGCGCGTTGGCATCGCCCTGCCAGATGACGTTGACGTGCCCCATGGTGACGTCGACCGGATCGCCGCGCCAGACCTTCGTGGCGACGTCGACCAGGACGCCGTACCGCATGTCGATCGCGTAACTCAGGCGGAACAGGCGGCCGGGGGTTCCGTGCTGCTGCGAAAAGTACTCGAACATCCGCTCGCGCGCCACGCAGGATTGCGCGTATTCGCCGGGCGGGTCGGGCGGCAGCGATTCGTCGGCGCCCTGGCTGGTGACCGGGACGAACGGATACACGCAAGCGGTCGAGAAGGCGACGATCCTCGAGCGGCGGAACGCCTGCGCCACCAGCGCAGGAACGTACGCGTTCATGGCCCAGGTCAGGGGATGGTTGGCGTCGGCGCCGAACTTGCGTCCCGCCATGAAGACCACGTTGGCGCACTGGGGCAGTGCTGCCAGCGCTGCCGCGTCCAGCAGGTCGCAGGCGATGGTCTCCACTCCATGGGCTTCCAGCGATTCGCGCACGCCGGCTTCGCTGAAGCGCGCGACGGCGATCACGCGACGGCCAGGCGTCGCGTTGCGCGCCAGCCGAGCGAGCGACGGCCCCATCTTGCCGCCGACGCCCAGGATCAGCAGGTCGCCCTCCACCCGGGCGAGGTCGCGCACCAGATCGCGCGACGGCGCCGCGAGGTAGTCCTCCAGCGCCTCCTCGGTCGCGAAACGGTCGGGGCAGGGCAGGTCGTCGAGGAAGGGTTGAGTCATGTTGGGCGCAGGGCAGGGCAGTGCCGGGGATGATAGGAGGGGGCCGCCGCCGGTGTCAACCAAACGGTTGAAAAACTCGGAACGGTCAGGCCCGCAAGGCGTTCAGCACGATCCGGACGACGTGGCGCCGCCGTCCGGCGAGCGCGGCGGGCGTGGCAAGGGGGCGCCCGAAGATGGCGGACAGCGTGTGGTTGTTGGAAAAGTAGAAGTAGGAGACTCCCGCAACGGTGATGTAGAGGTTGACTGCGTCATAGCCCCTGTGGAACACGCCGGCTTCCACGCCGCGCCGCAACGTGCGGCGAAGCAAGTCCATCAGAGGGGAGTGCATCCGCTTCAGTCGTGGCGAGGCTTTCAAGTGGCTGCCGCGATTGCGGTTTTCGTCGGCGAGCAGCGCGATGAACTCGGGGTGGTCGGCGAGGTAGTCGAAGGAGAAACCCACCAGGCGCGCCATCGCTTCGGCAGGCGCGAGCGCATCAAGCGAAAGTTCTCGCTCCCGGTCCCGGATTTCCGCATAGACCGCCTCGAGCGCCGCTTGGTACAGCCCTTGCTTGTTTTGGAAGTAGTGATACACGAGCTGCTTGTTCACCCCGGCGCGCTGCGCGATGGCGTCTACCCGCGCGCCGGCGAACCCGTTCTCCGCGAACTCGGCCACCGCGGCGGCGAGCAACGCGTCGCGCGCACCACCGCCGACCTTGCGCGGCGCATCCCACGTGCCGGCGAGCGCCGTGTGTTCGTCCTTGCCCAAGTTGGTGCCGGCCATCAGGGAAACCCTCAACCGTCCGTTTGAAAAGTAGTGGCAGTATGAGCGCCACTCAACTGTTTGGTTGATCCTCGCAAACCCCAACCATGCAACCTCGTTCCACCGTGATGTCGACGGCGCTGCGCCACATGCCGAGCGTGCTGGTCTTCGTGGCCGTGTTCGCCGCCTGGCAACTGGTGGTCAGCGTCTTCGGCGTGCGCGAATACATCCTGCCCAGTCCCGCGTCCGTGTGGAATGCCCTGGTCGGCAGTGACGTGCCGTGGGGCAAGCACATGTGGATCACCACGGTCGAGATCGTCGGCGGCTTCGTGCTCGCGGCAGTCGTGGGCGTGCTGCTCGGGACCGCGATCGCCTGGTCGGACACTGCCGCGCGGGCGCTGATGCCCTTCCTCGTGTTCGTCAACACCCTGCCGAAGGTGGCCATCGCCCCGCTGATCCTGCTGTGGTTCGGCTACGGAATCGGGCCCAACATGCTGATCGGCGCGATCATCGGGTTCTTCTCCGTGGTCATCAACACCGCCGCTGGCCTGTCGCAGATCGACCAGGACATGATCGACCTGGGCCGCGTCTTCAACGCGCCGAAGTGGCGCGTGTTCGTCAAGATCCGCATTCCCAACGCCTATCCCTACATCCTGAGCGCGTTGAAGATCACCGCCACGTCTTCTGTCGTCGGAGCCATTCTCGGAGAGTTCATCGCTTCACAGGCGGGACTGGGGTACGTGATCATCACCTCGCAAAGCAGCATGAATACCCCCGTCGCCTTCGCCGCAGTGGCGCTGGTGTCCGTCATCGGTCTCACTGTGTTCGGCATCGTCGCCGGCCTCGGGCGCGTGCTGGCTCCCTGGGCAGTCGACGGCGGCCGATGAATGTCCCGTCCGTCCCTTGCCCACATCGAAGGAGAAACCCGTGAAAAGCCCCACAACGCCGCTGACCTTGTCGCGCTGGCTGGTCATCGCATCCGCCGCCGTGCTCGCCGTCGCGCCCGCTGCCGCGCAGGCGCAGGCCAAGGCGCCCTTCAAGCTGGCCATCAACTGGTTCCCCACCGGTGACCATGGCGCGTACTTCGTTGCGCAGGAAAAAGGCTACTTCGACCAGGCGGGACTGAACGTCGAGATCGAGAACTCCAAGGGTTCCGGTGAATCGCTCGCCAAGGCCGATACCGGCCGCGCCGACATAGCGATCGCCGACACGGGCGTGGTGCTGGCCGGGATCGCCCGCGGCGCCAAGGTCAAGATCATCGGCATGATCTTCGACGAGACCCCGCAGAACATCTTCAGCCGCACCGACTTGCCGCTGCGCACGCCGAAAGACCTGGTGGGCAAGAGCATCGGCGCGCCGCCGGGGGACAGCCAGAGGATGGTCTGGCCCGCATTCGCGCGGCAGAACGGCATCGACCCCAACTCCGTGACCTGGGTGAACGTGGAGCCCACGGCGAAGGTGCCCGCCGTGGCGGCCAAGCGGGTCGATGGGGTGGCTGACCTGCTGACCGGCCAGTACAACTACGAGCAGGCCATGGGCGCTGACAAGGTCGTGCAGATGCCGTGGGCGAAGTTTGGCTTCAACATGTACAGCATGGCCTTCATCGCCAGCGAGGAGACGCTGGCGAAGAAGCCCGAGCAGGTGCGCGCCTTCCTCAAGGCCGCCTATACCGGCTGGCGCGACGTCATGGCCGACCGCGAGCCGTCGCTCGCGATCTACAAGAAGCGCTCGCCGGAAATCAACCTGCCATTCATCCGGAGCAACCAGGCCATGGGCATCGACCTGATGCGCACGACCCGGTACGCGCAAAACGGCATCGGCTGGATCGAGGAGAAAAAGATGTGCGATTCCGTCGAGATCGCGAACAAGTACATGGGGCTGCCCAAGCCGGTGGACTGCAAGACCGTCTTCACCAACCAGTACCTCACCAAGGTGGACCTGCCGCTGCCCGTGAAGAACTGAGCATGCCGAACCCGCAGCCGCTGATCCGGATTGAGGACGTCGACATGGTCTACCAGGCCGCCAGCGGCCCGGTGGAGGCGCTGCGGGGAATCTCGCTCACGGTGGACCAGGGCGAGTTCGTGTCCCTGGTCGGCCCGAGCGGATGCGGCAAGTCGACGCTGCTGCGCTGCATCGCGGGCCTGCGGTCCGTCACCGGTGGCCGCATCCTCGTCGACGGCTCGCCGGTGGACAAGCCCATTCCCAAGGTGGGCATGGTGTTCCAGGCCGCCGTCATGCTGAAGTGGCGCTCCGTGCTGGACAACGTGCTGCTTCCCGTCGAGCTCTATGGGCTCAACCCGCGCGATTACCGCGACCGCGCGCACGACCTGCTCAAGCTGGTGGGCCTGGCCGACTTCGCGAAGAAGCGTCCCGGCGAACTGTCAGGAGGGATGCAGCAGCGCGCTTCCCTGTGCCGAGCCCTGATCCTCGACCCGCCGATCCTGCTGATGGACGAACCGTTCGGGGCGCTCGACGCCATGACGCGCGACGACATGAACCTGGAACTGCTGCGCATCTGGGGTGAACAGCAAGCCGGGGACGGCGGCCCGCGCAAGACGGTCGTGTTCGTGACCCACTCGATTCCGGAGGCCTGCTTCCTGTCGGACCGCGTGGTGGTCATGTCGCCGCGGCCGGGGCGTGTCGCATCCATCAAGTCCGTGGCGGTGCCGAGGCCCCGGACGATGGCCACCCGGGTCTCGCCCGAACTGGGCCGCATGACTCTGGAGCTGTACAACGACCTCGCGCAGAAGAACCTGGAAGAAGTGCCGCAGACGGTCAGCTGAACCTGCGGGTTCAGTCCGGCTTCAGTCCGGCCATCGCATAGTCGAGCACATGGCGGCGGTAGGCGGACACGCTGCGGGCGTGGGCGAGGTTGCGCCCGAAGATCGACGACAGCGTCAGCCGATTGGAAAAGAAGAAGTACGACATGCCCGCGATCGAGATGTACAGGTTCAGAGGATCGACTCCTTCGCGGAACGCTCCCGCCGCTACGCCCCGCTTCAGCGTCTTGCGGATCGACGCGATGAGCGGCGAATTCAGTCCTTGAAGCGTTTCAGACTGCTGGATCTGGTGCGCACCGCTGGCGTTCTCGTGCTTGAGCATGCCGATGAACTCGGGATGGGCGGCGAGGTAGTCGAAGGAGAAGGCCACCAGGGCGCGCATGGCGACGTCTGGCGGTTCCTCATCCAGCAGCAGACCCTGTTCGAGTTCGCGGATCTCACCGTAGACGGCTTCCAGTGCCGCGGCGTACAAGCCTTCCTTGTTGCCGAAGTAGTAGTAGATCAGCTGCTTGTTGACGCCGGAGCGGGCCGCGATCTCGTTGACGCGCGCGCCGGCCGGGCCCTTGGCCGAGAACTCCTGGCGCGCGGCCGCGAGGATGGCCTCGCGTGCCTGACCGGCGGGGGAGGCCTCTTTCCTTGCGGTCTTTGATCGATCTGTGCGGCGGGTCGACATTGGCCTTCTCTGTCTGTTGGAGTCGCGGGCAGGGCGATTCTGCCAGCGCTGATCGATCAACTTTTTGGTTGACATGCACGTGAGCCGGTCGTTACAGTGGCCGCGAACCGAGAGGCACGAATGACGGAAGCGATGCGGCTGAAGGTATGCGAGGTCGACGTGCGGGAGTGCGCGGTGAAGAACCGGCTGCCGTTCCGTTTCGGCAACTCGACGAAGACGCATGGCCGGCAGGTGGTGGTGCGCGCCCGGATCGCGCTGCCCGATGGTCGGTCGTGCTGGGGTGCGGCCGCGGAGGCGCTCAGCGCCAAGTGGTTTGACAAGAACCCCGCCTTGTCCGACGAAGACAACTACGATCAGCTACGGCTGTCCATCGAGCTCGCGGCGAAGCGCTATCGGGAGCAGGGCGACGAAACGGCTTTCGATCACTTCGTGGGCGCATATGAGTGGCTCAACGCGGAGTGCGCGCGCTTCCGGATGCCGGCGCTGATCGCCGGCTACGGCGCCGCGTTGCTGGACCGCTGCATCGTCGATGCGCTGGGGCGCCTGACGAGCCAGTCGTTCTGGACCTTGATGCGCGGCAACGCCCCCGGCCTGCGGCCGACGCCGTTGACCCCCGACCTGGTGGGCTTCGACTTTGACCGCTTCCTGCGTGCCAGGGAGCCCTTGCAGGAGCTGCAAGTGCGGCATACGGTGGGGCTGGTCGATCCGATCGTGGCGGCCGACCAACCGCAAGGCAGCGGCCCGGCCGATGGACTGCCGGAAACGCTGCAGGACGTGGTCGCCACTTACCGCCATCGCTACTACAAGATCAAGGTCGCGGGCGATCCGGCGGCCGACCTCGAGCGGCTGTCCGCCATCGCATCGGTGCTGGACCAGGCCGGCACGCCCTACCACGTCACCCTGGATGGCAACGAGCAGTTCCGCGACGTCGAGCCGGTCGTGCAGTTGTTGCGCACGCTCGAGGGCTCGACCCGCCTGCGCCGGTTCCATGCCTCCATCCTGTGGCTCGAACAACCCTTGGCTCGCGACGTCGCGCTGACCGCCGACGTCCGCGCGATCGACGCCTTGCGGCCGGTCGTCATCGATGAGTCGGACGCGACTCTCGATGCGTTTCCGAAGGCGCTGGAGCTGGGCTACCGCGGCGTCTCCACCAAGAACTGCAAGGGCCTCTACAAATCGATTCTCAACCGCGCGCGCTGCGACGTGCGCAACTCGGTCGCGCCTGGACGGCACTTCATGGCGGCAGAGGACCTCACCACCCTGCCGGGGATCTCGCTGCAGCAGGACCTCGGCCTGGTCAGTCTGCTGGGGCTGTCGCATGTCGAGAAGAACGCGCATCACTTCATCGATGGCATGCGGCACCGGCCCCAGGAAGAGCAGCGCCGTTTCGCCGCCGCCCACCCCGACCTCTACCGACTTGACGCGGTGGCAGATGGCCACGTCGTGGCCCGCCTGAAGATTTCCGAGGGTTCCATCCGCATCGGGTCTCTCGACGTCCCGGGCCATTCCCATGGGGCCGACCTGGACTGGACCACGCTGGAGTCGGCACCGCCGTCGCGCTGGCCCGCATTCGTGAAGGAAGATGCATGACCCGCGAAGATCCCGCCATTGCCTGGCTCTCGGCACACGAACTGCTGGAGAACTACCGCAGCCGCAAGCTGTCGCCGGTTGAAGTGACGCGCGCCGTCCTTCAACGCGCGGAGCGCAGCCAGTCCCTGCTCAATGCTTTCTGCGTGCTCGACCCCGAGGCGGCACTGGCTAGCGCGAAAGGGTCGGAAGACCGCTGGCAGCGCGGTGAGCCGCAGGGCCTCCTCGATGGCGTTCCGGTCTCCGTGAAGGACATCGTGCTCACCAGGGGCTGGCCCACCCGCCGCGGATCTCTCACCATTCCGGCGGACCAGCCCTGGTTGGAGGACGGTCCGTGCGTGGCCCGCTTGCGCGAGCACGGAGCTGTCGTGTTCGGAAAGACCACGACGCCGGAGTTTGCTGTTGGCCCGATCACCCGCAGCCCGCTGACGGGCGTCACACGAAACCCCTGGAATCCGGAAATGACTCCAGGGGGAAGCAGCGGCGGGGCGGGGGCGCAGGTTGCCGCCGGCATCGGCCCGCTGGCCGTCGGCACCGACGCCGGTGGATCCATCCGGATCCCTGCCAGCTTCTGCGGCGTGTTCGGGCACAAGCCGAGCGGCGGGCGCGTGCCCGCGTGGCCGCCCACGCCTTACGCCACATTCGCCAGCATCGGGCCCATGACCCGGACAGTGGCGGACGCGGCCCGCATGCTCACCGTCATGAGCGAGCCCGACCCGCGCGACTGGACGGCCTTGCCGCACGACCCGGTGCCCTACCACGAAGCGCTGGAGCGCTCGCTGGCCGGGATGCGTGTTGCGTGGAGCCCGACCCTGGGCTATGCGCGGGTCGACGATGAAGTGGTGGCGATCTGCGAGCAGGCGGTCCGCGCGTTCGCGCAGTTGGGGGCCAGGGTCGAGACGCTGCCCCACGTCATGGACAACCCGCTGCCGTTGATCGCCAAGCTGCGCGACGCCGTGAGCCACTTCGCCTTCCAGTCCTTCGGCGAGGACAAGCTCGCCGTGATGGACCCGAAGGTGGTACAGATGATCCGCGAGACGCGCAGGGTGAACTCGGTCACCGACTTCCTCGCCGTCGAAACGGAGCGGGCGAAGTTCGGCGCGCGCATGAACCTGTTCCACCGCGACTACCCGCTGCTGCTGACCCCCGCGGTGGCAGTGGCGCCGTTCTCCGCCGATCTCGGCGCCCCGCCGGGCTACGATGGGCAGAACGAATGGTGGCCGTTCACGGTCCCCTTCAACTTCACCCGCCAACCCGCTGCCAGCGTGCCCTGCGGGTTCACGCGGGCGGGGCTCCCGGTGGGATTGCAGATCGTCGGTCCGATGCATTCCGACCTGCTGGTGATGCAGGCCGCACGCGCCTTCGAGCGGGCGAGGCCCTGGGCGCATCTTCGGCCCGCCGCGCTCGACACCTCGGCATAGCGCCTGGCCGACATCAGCCGCGCGGGGCGGTCGCAGGACTACGGCTCGCCCGGCGGCGCGATTTGCACCAGCACTGGCTGGTGGTCCGAAACCTGCGTCGCCGCGTCGATGGCCAGCGCGCGCACGTTCGCCTGCAGCGCGTCGCTGACGAAGACGAAGTCGCAGGCGACGGGCTCCGGGCCATAGCGGCGATCGAACAGGCGGAAGGTCGGCGCATGCGGCGTCGCGCCATGCAGCAGCCGCCAGCTGTCCCACAGCCGGCCCTGGGGTGAGACTTGCGTCAGCACGGCGTACTCCGGCTCGCTCGCCTCCAGGTTGAAGTCCCCGCAAAGGATGGCCTGGGTGGTGTGCACCTTCGACTGGAACGGCGAGCCATCGTCGCTCTCCTGCGGCGGCGCCTCCGCCTGGGCGCAGTACGCCAGGTGCAGGTCACGCAGCGCGCTCGCCTGCGCCATCCGCTGCAGCTTCGAGTAGTACTCCAGGTGGGTGGTCATCACGCGCACCGGCCCCAGTTCGGCATCGCGCACGGTGACCACGGTGCACATGCGCGGCATGCTGCGCACGCCGGCGTCGGCAGGGTAGGGCAGCGGATGGTGCTGCACTTGCGTGACGGGCAGCCGGGTGGCGATCAGGTTGCCGAAGCGGCGGCGCTGGCCGGACCCATCGAACTCGTCCACCGCCGCGCCGAAGAACAGCTGGAAGCCGGGGAGCAACTCCGCCAGCAGCGCCGGCTGGTCGTGCCCCGCGTCGCCCGCCAGCGCGGGGTAGTTGACCGCGATCTCCTGCAGGCACAGCACGTCGAAGTCGGCGAGCGCGCGCGCGTCCTGCACGATGCGCTCGGGGCTGACGACGCCATCGAGGCCGCAACACCACTGCGTGTTCCAGGTGACCAGCTTCATGGCTACTTGATCCCCGCGCGCATGAAGCTCTGGACGAACTGGCGCTGGAACAGCAGGAAGGCGACCAGCAGCGGCGCGGAGGTGAGCAGCGTCGCCGCCGTGATGATCGACCAGTCCACCCCCTGGTCGGTGGACGAGAACACCTGCAGCCCCACCGTGAGCGTGCGCGAGTTGACGCTGTTGGTCACGATGAGGGGCCACAGGAAGTTGTTCCAGTGGAAGCTGATGGACACCAGCGCAAAGGCCGTGTAGACCGGCCGCGCCAGCGGCACGTAGACGCGCCACAGTGTCTGCAACGCGGACGCGCCTTCCACGCGCGCGGCTTCGTCCAGTTCCTTCGGGATGCCCAGGAAGGTCTGCCGCAACAGGAAGATCGCGAAGGCGGAGGCGAAGTAAGGCAGGCCGATCGCCAGCAAGGTGTCGACCAGGCCCAGCTGCGCCATCGTCTTGTAGTTCTCCACCAGCAGGATGTCCGGCATGATCATCAGCTGCACCAGGACCAGCGAGAAGGCGACGTTGCTGCCGCGGAAGGTGAAGCGCGCAAAGGCGTAGGCCGCCATGGTCGCCAGCACCAGCTGCACGGCCAGGATCATCAGCACCAGCACCGCGGTGTTCAGGAAGTAGCGCGCGAACGGCGCGGCTTCCCAGGCGCGGCGGAAGTTCTCCAGCGTCAACGGCGCGGCCAGCTCGAAGCGCGTGGAGAACTCCGGTGGATGGAAGGCCGTCCAGACGGCATACAACAGCGGCAGGATCCACAGCAATGCCAGCAGCCAGGCCGCCAGCGTGTCCAGCCAGGTCGGCTCGTTGTAGACGAGTCGGTGCGTGGCGCTCATTGGTAGTGCACGCGCTTGTCCAGCACGAAGAACTGGAACAGCGCCACGCTCGCGAGCACCGCCACCAGCACGACCGTCAGCGAGGCGGCGTAACCCGTGTCCCAGAACTTGAATCCCACTTCGTACAGGTGATACAGCAGCAGCGTGGACGCGTTGTCGGGGCCGCCCCGCGTGAGCACGAAGACGTGGTCGACCATGCGGAACGCGTTGATCACCGCGTTGACCAGCACGAACAACGTGGTGGGCATCAGCAGCGGCCACTGCACGCGGCGAAAGAATGTCCAGCGCGAGGCGCCCTCGATCGCGGCGGCTTCGCGCAGGCTCGGATTGAGCGACTGCAACGCCGCCAGGTAGAAGATCATGAAGAAGCCGGCCTCCTTCCACACCGCCACCAGCGTCACGCACGCCAGTGCCGTCGACTGGTCCCCCAGCCAGTTGTGCGATGGCAGGCCGAGCGCGCCGGTGACCTGTTCCAGCAGCCCGTACTGCGGCGTGTAGAAGAACAGCCAGATGTTGGCCACCGCGATCATCGGCAGCACCGTCGGCGTGAAGTACGCCATGCGCAGGAAGGCGCGGCCGCCGATGCGCTCGTTGACCCACAGCGCCATGACCAGCGCGAGTCCGATCGACAGCGGGATCGTGGCGCCGGCGAACCACAGGTTGTTGCGCAGCGCCTTCCAGAACACCGGGTCGTCCGCCATGGCCTGGTAGTTCGCCAGTCCCACCCACGCCCCCGCCCGCCCGCCCTTGGGCGCGGACTGGAAGCTGTCCCAGAAAGTGGCTGCCGTCGGCCAGTGCGTGAAGGCCACCAGCAGCACCAGGGCCGGCAGCAGCAGCAGCCAGGCGTGGACCGCCGTGTGGCTGCCGCCCGCGCCGCGAGCCGTCGTCACTTGTAGGTGCGCAGGATGCGGTCGGCTTCGCGCTGGGCGTCCTGCATGGCCTGGGCCGGCGTCTTGGTGCCGGTCAGCGCCGCCTGCAGGCCGTCGTTGAGCGCCTTGGTCACGCGCTGGTTCTCATGGGTGGAGAACTCCGCCACCGAATGCGCCAGCTGGTCGCGCGCCACCAGCGCGGCGGGGAAGTCGCGGCCGTACTTGCGCAGCGTGTCGGTGCCGTAGGCGGCCTCCGAGACGGCGACATAGCCGGTGTCCATGCTCCACTGCGCCGCCGTCTCGGGCTGCGTCACCCACTTGATGAACTTGAACGCGGCCTCCTGCTGCGCCGGCGTGGCCTTCTTGAAGATGTGGAAGTTGCCGCCGCCGGTGGGCGAACCCTTGCGCGTATTGCCGGGGATCATCGCCACGCCGAAATCGAACTTGGCGTTGTTCTTCACGTTGGTCAGGTTGCCGGTGGTGGTGTACATCATGGCCACCTTCTTCTCGAAGAAGTCCTTCGGCGTGGTGCCCCACTCCACCACGCCGGGCGGGTGGATGCCGGCCTTGCCCAGGTCCACCCAGTACTGCAGCGCCTCGATGACCTTCGGGTCGTCGAACTTCACTTGCGTGCCCGCCTCGTTGGCGAGGATCGCGCCGTTGGTGGTGGTGAGCGTCTGGAACAGCCAGTAGGGGAAGCCGCTGGAAGGGATCTGCACGCCCCACTGGGTGACCTTGCCGCTCGCGTCCTTCTTCGTCAGCTTGGTCGCCGTCGTCTTCAGGTCGGCCCAGGTCTGCGGCGGCTGGTTCGGATTCAGCCCGGCTTCCTTGAACAGCTCCTTGTTGTAATACATGACCACGGTGGAGCGCTGGAACGGCACGCCCCAGGTCTTGCCGCCGGTGCGGCTGTTCATCATGAACGCGGGGTAGAAGCTGTTCAGCCACGCCCGGTCGTCGGCGGTCTTCACGAAGTTGTCGATCGGCACGATCGCGTCCTCGTCGATCAGCGTGAACATGTCGGTGGACAGCAGCACCGAGGTCACCGGCGGCGTCCCCGACTTGTGCGCCGTCAGCGCCTTCACCAGCGTCTCCTGGTAGGTGCCGGCGTAGATCGGCGTGACCTTGATGCCGGGGTTGGCCTTCATGAAGTCCGCCGCGAAGCCGTCGATGGACTTGGCGATCGCGCCGCCCACCGCCACCGGGTAGTAGAACGAGATCTCCGTGGTCTGGGCTCGTGCCGGGGCCCAGCCCAGCGAGGCGGCGACGGCCGTGGCCGCCAGCAGGGAGGTGAAGTGTTTGCGCTGCATGTCCCGAGTCTCCTTCGTTGTCGTGAATGTTCCGTGTCAGGCCAGGCGCCGGCCTTCGGCGTCGAAATGGTGGGCGCCTGCGGCCGGCCAGTCCAGCCGCACCTCGCTGCCGGCGGCAAGGTCCGCCTGCCCCGTGGTGCGCACTGTGAGCGTCTCGCTGCCGACGGCGCAATGCGCGATCAGGTCGGCGCCCAGGTATTCGATGCTGCGCACCCGGGCCGGCACGCGCCCGCCGAGGGTCACCGCTTCGGGCCGCATGCCGAGCCAATGCGCGGTGCGCCCGGCCGGCACGTCGCTGCCGGCGATGCGGTCGCCGTCCAGGCGCAGCAGGTTCATGGCCGGCGTGCCGATGAAGCGGGCGGCGAAGGTGGTGGCGGGCTGCGCATACAGCCTGCGCGGCGTCGCCGCCTGCTCGATGCGCCCGCGGTTCAACAGCACCACCTGGTCCGCCATGCTCATGGCCTCGGCCTGGTCGTGCGTCACGTAGACGACGGTCAGGCCCAGGCGCTGCTGCAATTGCCGCAACTCGGTGCGCATCTCCTGGCGCAATTGCGCGTCCAGATTGGACAGCGGCTCGTCCATCAGGCACACCTTGGCCTGCGCCACCAGCGCGCGGGCCAGCGCCACGCGCTGCTGCTGGCCGCCGGAAAGCTGCGACGGCTTGCGGGCGAGGTAGGAGCCCAGGCCCAGCAGGTCGGCGGTCTCCGCCAGGCGCCGGGCCCTGTCGGCGGCCGGCATCTTGCGCACCGACAGGCCGAAGGTGATGTTGTCGGCGACGGTGAGGTGCGGGAACAGCGCGTAGTTCTGGAACACCATCGCCACGCCGCGCTGGGCCGGGGGCAGGGCAGTGACGTCACGCCCGTCGATGAGCACCTGCCCGCTGGACGCCGTCTCCAGGCCGGCGATGATCCGCAAGGTCGTGGACTTGCCGCAGCCGGACGGCCCGAGCAGGACGCAGAAGCTGCCGGAGGCGATCTCCAGGTCGATGCCCTCGAGGGCGGTGGCCGCGCCCCAGTGCTTGGTCACGCCGATCAGGCGGATGGATGACATGGGGGCGAGTATAGGAACGGGACACTCCCCCGAAGCCAAGGGTTTCGGGGGATTGCGTTCGGGCCCGTCCGCCCCGTCAGGGGTGGTGTCGAGGCCCCGAGGCCGGCTTCGGCACCGCAGCCGGCGACGCTAGTTGGCCGCGAAGCAGTACAGGCGCCCGGCGCCGCCGGTGCGCACCAGCGCCTCCTGGCTGCAGCCGGCCGACTGGTGCGAGAAGTTCCAGGAGCGCGCCCAGTTCTCCGGCATCGGACCCGAGCGGTCATGGTGGCCGACGATGGCCGATCCGTCCGTGCTGCTGGTCCACGACTTGCAGGTCGTGTCGGTCTGCGGCGCAAAGGCGGTGCCGTCGGAGCGCGAACCGGTCAGGATGTCGTGCTCGTTCGGCGTGTCGCCACGCCCCCGCACCACGTTGCCGCGCTCGTCCAAGGCGGTTTCCTTGCCCAGGTTGTTGCCGTTGTGCAGGTGCTCGAGGTTGCGCGCCACCAGCACCCCCTTGGCGTTGTACCAGGGCCCGTTGCCGATGCGGTCCCGTGCGTTCACGGCGGCTATGGCGGGGTTGTTGTTGGCTGCCATGGTGGGCGGCGTGCTCAGGTAAGCGCGCCAGGTCCGTCCGCCCGCGCCGGTGCCTGCCGCCAGGCGCTGGCACAAGGCGTCCGCACCGGCGAGGCCGCCGAGGTCGCCACCGCGCCCCGAGCCGGCGCTGGTGACGAAAAAGCTCATCGGTCCGGTGCTGCTCGTCGGAGTCGCGCAGGACGCGAGTAGGGCGGTGGCGGCAAGGGCGGCGGCGAGGAGGCGGTAGCGCATGGGGGATCCTTGTGTCATGACGCGCGATTACGCATCACGTGCACACTGCGCGGGCTCAGGGTCATCCCTAGCGAAACCGCTGGAATAAATGACCGCTTGACCTTTTGGGTGCATGGCGTCCGATTCGCGTTCCGCCGACAATTCGCACCATGGACGCTTCGCACCCCGCCCGCCCCGCCAATTCGATGGCGACCCAATGGCTCCTGAACATCGGCCATGCCATCGACCACATGTTCCTGCTGATCTTCGCGACCGCGGTGACCAGCATCGCGGCCGATTTCGGCGTTGCCCGCTGGGAGGACCTCATGCCTTACAGCGTGGCGGCCTTCTTCTTCTTCGGCATCGGCTCATTGCCCGCCGGCAGGCTGGGGGACCATTGGGGCCGCCGCAAGATGATGACGGTGTTCTTCTTCGGCATGGGCGCCGCTGCCCTGCTGGTGAGCGTGACGCAGTCGCCGATGCAGATGGCCGTCGCCCTGGCGCTGCTGGGATGCTTTGCCTCGATCTATCACCCGGTGGGCATCCCGATGCTCGTGCAGACAGCGACCCGTCCGGGCTTGAGCATCGGCATCAACGGCCTGGTCGGCAACCTCGGGGTGGCCGTGGCTGCGGTGACGACCGGGTTCCTCGTGAAGTACCTGGACTGGCGCATGGCCTTCGCCATCCCCGGCGTGTTGTGCCTCCTGGTGGGATGCGCCTTCGCCGTGCTGGCCAGCCCGGAACAGGCGGCGCCGGCAAAGAAGAAGGCCAGTGCCGCGGTGGCGCTCCCCGGTGTGTCGATGGCCAGGCTGCTGCTGGTGATGACCGTGGCGGCCACCAGCGGCAGCCTGCTGTTCAACTTTTCGACCAACAGCAACTACGAGTTGTTGTCCGAGAGGCTGCGCAGCATCCTGCAGGATCCCGCCCGCCTGGGCGCGCTGCTCGCCGCGGTCTATGCGGCCGCTTCCCTCGCCCAGCTGGTCGTGGGCCATCTCATCGATCGCATGCCCCTCAAGCGGCTTTACCTTGGCGTGGTCGCCGCGCAGGCCGTGCTGCTCGCGCTGGCGACGATGGCCGATGGATGGGTTTTCTACGGGCTGCAGTTCCTCTTCATGACGGCCATCTTCGGCGCCATCCCCTTCACCGACGCGATGATCGTGCGCTTCGTCGACGACAGCATGCGCTCGCGGGTGTCGGGCATGCGCCTGGCGGTCTCGCTCGGCGCGAGCTCGCTGGCCGTGTGGCTGATCGGCCCGCTGGTGAAGCAAGCGGGCTTTGCGATGCTGCTCGGAGTGATGGCAGCGACCGCCGTGCTGTCGTTGTTGATCCTGAGCCAGCTGCCCGTCACGCCGGCGCCGAAGCGGCCCGGGCCCATGCCGGGTGCCGCCGGCGAGGCCGCGTAGCCCACGGGCGTGGTCTGCGGCGTGCGCGCCAAGGTGCGCAAGATGGAGAAGGTCCTGCGCTGAGCGCGCGCCCGACGGGTCAACCTCGTTGGCCGAAACGCGCGATGGAACGCTCCCGTGCCTTGGCCGCCTCGGCCTCGCGGGTGCGAGGCTCGGCATGCGTGACCAGCGAAAGGATCAGCGTTCGCGCCGATGCCGCCACTTCTTCGACAGCGCGTTCGAAGGCCGCTTCATTGGCCTTCGAGGGAACGTTGAAGCCGCTGAGCTTCCGGACGAACTGCAGCGAAGCGTCACGGACCTCGAGTTCCGTCGCAGGCGGCTCGAAGTTGAAGAGGGTCCTGATGTTCCGGCACATGGGTCTGCTCCCAGCTGACAGCTCTCTCTCCATGGTAAGCATTCCGCTGGGGATTGATCCGTGGCAGACTGCTCGCCCCGCCCAGGAACGGAGAAAGACAGTGACGCCCAAGAACACCATCTGCCTCTGGTACGACGGCACCGCCATGGAGGCGGCGCAGTTCTACGCCAGGACATTCCCCAACAGCAAGGTGGGACGCGTGATGCACGCGCCAGGCGACTTTCCGTCCGGCAAGCAGGGCAACGTCCTCACGGTGGAATTCACCGTCGCCGGCATCCCGTGCGTCGGCTTGAACGGGGGCCCGGCGTTCAAGCACAGCGAAGCTTTTTCGTTCCAGGTTTCCACCGAGGACCAGGCGGAGACCGACCGGCTGTGGAACGCGATCGTCGGCAACGGCGGCGAGGAGAGCGCCTGCGGCTGGTGCAAGGACAAGTGGGGCTTGTCCTGGCAGATCACCCCCCGCGTGCTGATCGAGGCGATCACCGACCCCGATCCGGCCGTGGCCAGGCGCGCCTTCGCGGCGATGATGGAGATGCGCAAGATCGACATCGCGGCGATCGAGGCGGCCCGGCGCGGCTGACGCGGGGCGCCTTGGCCTCCCGGATTTCGCTCTTACGTGACGCCGTTGGTTCTTTCGGGTCCTTGCTGCTGACCCACGACCCGTTCTGGTGCGCTGATTTCACGCTATCCTGCGCGTGAAGGTGTATATGCCGCAACAGGTTGTTTCAGTTGACGTGGCAGAGGGCAGCCCCTCGTCGGGCAACGCTGCCGTATCCGCGGCGCGCGCGCCCTCCGAACGCCGCTTCGTCCAGCTGCCTTTCGATGCGGAGCGGTCCTCGACCCTGGGCTACGCGCCGGGACTGCACCGCATCCCTGACCTGGACATGGGTACGTTTCCGCCCGGTGACGAACGCGCGGTGGCTTCGTTCGTCGCCGCCGTTGCCGCGGTGCTCCACCGCTTCACGCACCAGGCGATGATCGCCTGCGACATCCTCCGCGACCAGCGCCTCGCGGTCGACTGCGAGGTGGACGCGGACGTGACCATGGGGACACTGGCCGCCCGGGTGAGTGCTGCGATGCTGATGGCGGCATCCGGCATCGGGCTCGGACGCGGCATGGCGAACGTGGCGGTCAGCTTCACCGAGGGTCCGCCCGCCGACGACGGTGCCGGCAGCGCCGAAAGTCCGATCACACCGTATGACCTGCACCTGTTCCTGCACCCGGGCGATGCCGCAACGGCGTTGACCGTCCGCTACAACGAACGGCTTTTCAAGCCCGCCACCGTGCAGCGGCTGATGAGCAGCTTCCGGCTGGTGGTCGAGCAGGTCCGCATCGATCCGGAGGTTCACGTCGGTGAGCTGCGGTTGCTGTCACCGGCCGACGAAGAGGTGCTCCGTTTCGACAGCGGCACCGTCGCCTACGACCCGGTGCCGGTCTTTCGCCTGGTCGAAGAGCAGGCGCGCCTGCGGCCGGAGGCCAGGGCGGCGCGCCTGCACGACGCATCCCTCACCTATGGCGAACTGGACATCCGCAGCAACCAGCTGGCGCACCTGCTTCAGTCCCGCGGCGTCACCGAGGGCGCACGCGTCGCTGTCTGCCTGGGCCCGTCCTTCGACGTGCTGGTCTCCATGCTGGCCATCTGGAAGGTCGGCGCGGTCTACGTCCCGCTGGATCCGACCCATCCTGAATTGCTGATCGGGATGATCGTGGACGAAGCGCAGCCGGCGCAGGTGTTGACGCTGTCGCACCTGTCCGCGCTGACCCAGCCGGAGCGCTTCCCGCGGTTCTGCTTCGACGCCGACCTGTCCGAACTCTCGTCGCTGCCCACGGGCGCGCCGGCCGTGGCGGTGACGCTCGATCACGCGAGCCACATGTTCTACACCTCGGGCACCACTGGCCGCCCCAAGGGGGTGGTCGCAACGCACGCAAACCTGGCGCACTACGTGCACGTCGGGCTGCAGAGGTACGGTTTCCGGCCGGACGACGTGTTCCTCTCGGTGGCACGCTACACCTTCAGCATCAGCTTCTTCGAGTTGCTGTTCCCGCTCTGCTCGGGCGGCAGCGTCCGGCTGATGAACCGGGAACACGTGCTGGCCCCCGACCGGCTGGCGCAGGTGCTGGAAGACGTCACCGTCCTGCATTGCGGCCCGAGCCTGCTGGGCAGCCTGTTTCGCTACCTGCGAGCGGCGTCGTCCACTGGCAAGACCTTCCCGCGGATGCGGCACGCGTCCAGCGGCGGCGACCTGGTGCCCCCGCATATCCAGGAAGAGCTCAAGACCGTCTTCCCCAACGCGGAGCTGTTCGTCATCTACGGCTGCACGGAAGTCAGCGTGATGGGCTGCACCTACCCCATCCGCCGCGAGGTGAAGGCGACCCGAAGCTTCGTGGGCAAGCCGTTCCCGGACACCGCGGTGCGCGTGATGGATGCGCGCGGCGCGCTGGTGCCCATCGGCGTGGTCGGGGAGATCTGCTTTTCGGGGCGGGGCGTCACGCGCGGCTACTACCAGCGCGAAGAGCTGACGGCGCAGAAGTTCGTGCAGCGGGAGGGGCGCCGCTTCTACCTGACCGGCGACATGGGCCGCGTCCACCCGGACGGCAACCTGGAGATCCTCGGGCGGCGCGACTTCCAGGTGCAGGTGCGCGGGGTGCGCATCGAGCTGGCCGGCATCGAGAACACCGTGCGCGAACTCGGGCTGGCGGCGCAGTGCGCGGTGGTGCTCAAGAAGCTCGACGAGCAGGACGTGCGGCTGGTGGCTTTCGTCGCGCAGGTGGAGAACCCCAGCGTGGGCGCGTTCCGCAGGGCGCTGGCGGCGCGGCTGCCGGAATACATGCTGCCGCAGCATCTGGTGGTCCTGGAAGCGCTGCCCCTGACGGCCAACGGCAAGCTGGACCGCGACAAGCTCGCCCTGCTGCCCTGGGATCCCAACACGGAGCAATCGTCACCGGGCGCGGGCAAGGTCGCACAGCGCACGGCGCTCGAGCAGCAGATCGGCGAGACGATGGCGCGTGTGCTCAAGTGCCCCGAGGTCAGCCCCGACGCGGATTTCTTCGACCAGGGCGGCGATTCGTTGACGGCGGTGCTGCTGCTGCTCGAGCTGGAGAACGTGCTGGGAATCAAGCTGTCGCCGGACATCCTGTTCGAGCACTCCACCGTCCGCGCGCTGGCGGCCCAGGCGAAGGGCGAGTTCTCGCGCTCGCCGCGGCCCTTGCTCCTGAACGGCAGCCCCGACGCTCCGGCCGTCTTCATGCTGCTCGGCGTGCACCTGTACCGCGAGCTGGCGCGCCGCCTCGAAGGCCGCTACGCCGCCTACGGCGTCTACGCGGGCCGGGAGCTGCTGATGTTCGAGGCCGGCGCCGCCGGCCCCACCGTGCAGGAACTGGCGCGCGACTACATCGAGATCATCCGCCAGCAGCAGCCCAGGGGCCCCTACCGGCTGATCGGCATGTCCTTCGGCGGCGTGGTCGCGTACGAGGTGGCGCAGCAGCTGCGGGGGCAGGGCGAAGAGGTGGTCTTCCTCGGCCTGCTCGATGCCGTGTTGCCGGAGAAGTGGGCGGGCCGCATGCTGCGCCTGTTCCTGTTGCGGCCAGGACCTTTCGTTCGGGCGGTCGGCGCCCGGATCCTCAAGCGGTTCCGGCCGCCACCGGCCACGTCGCCCAGGCGGGCCGAGTTCACCCGCTATGACGACAGGGAGCAGCAATCGCCGCTCGACAGCCGACGCCAGGAGGCGTACCGCCGTGCGATGTGGGGGTACCTGTCGCAGGTGCAGCCGTGGCAAGGCGCGGCGACGCTGGTGGTTTCGGGACAGCGGCTGGCGCGCGACCCCCGGCAGCGCGCGGACTGCGGCTGGACCCAGCACGTGGCCCGGCTGGACCGCCACACGGTGGACGCGGATCACCTGGGCCTGCTGGAGAAGCCCAGGGTCGCCGAGGTGGCCGACCTGTTGCTCGCCGCCCTCGAGCGCGCCGAGGAAGAGAAGGCGAACAGCGCAGCTCGGCCGTAGTGCGGCAGAATGCCTGCATCGTTCGCAGGAGCCCCGGCGCGGCATGATCCGCCTGACCCAACTCACCGTCCAGCGCGCCAGGCAGGAACGCCTGCCCCAGGTGGCCGGCAGCCTGACCTTCACCACCGTGCTGTCGGTCGTGCCGCTGCTGGCCGTGTGCCTGGCGTTGTTGACGCGCTTTCCCGTCTTTCGCCCGGTGAAGGAAGCGTTGAACGAGCACCTGCTGAAGGTGCTGCTGCCGGCGGACATCTCGCGTGCCGTGCTGCGGCACCTGGAACATTTCGCCGCCAACGCCGGCGGCCTGACGATGATCGGCTCGGTCTTCCTGCTGGCGACGGCGGTGCTGATGCTGCTGACGGTGGAGAACGCGCTCAACCGCATCTGGCTGGTGAAGAAGGACAGGCCGCTGCTCAGGCGCATCAACCTGTACCTGCTGGTGCTCTCGTTCGGTCCGCTGGCGCTGGGCGCCAGCCTGTGGGCCACTTCGCAGCTGCTGCGCGCGTCCATCGGGCTGATCGGCACGCTGTCGCCGCAGGCGTCGTTCGTGCTCAATCTCGGGCCGGTCCTCATCGGCGCCGTCGCGATGGGCAGCCTGTTCTATTTCGTGCCGAACACGCCGGTGCGCAAGCGCGATGCGATCATCGGCGGCCTGCTGGCGAGCGTCGCCTTCGAGCTCGGCAAGCGCGGCTTCGCCGCCTACCTGCTGCACGTGCCGACGTACAAGACGGTGTACGGGGCGTTCGCGCTGGTGCCCGTGTTCCTGCTGTGGGTGTATCTCTCCTGGCTGGTGACGCTCGCCGCCGCGCTCGTCACCGCCAATCTGGGGCGGGTGAAGAAGCACAAGCCGTTGTCGCGCGCTCGACTGGCCCGTTCGTAGGGCCGCGATCCGGCTTTGTGCGTCCGGCTCGTAGTCCGGCACCGACGGCGGGCGGTGCACACGGCCGACCCACTGGCAACTGCAGCCCTCAACAATGGGTCTCCACCTCAGGAGCCGCCATGCCCGAACCCACGCCACGCGAGACATCGGAACAAGACAAACCCATGCGTGAGGACGGCCCGCTGCCGACGGCGTCGGACGACCGCGTGCTCGACGAGACGGCACGCCTGGCACGCGAAGGGCTCAAGGACCTGGAGTCCGACCCCAAGGAAAACCGGCAGGGCTGATCAGGCAGGCACCGCTTCCAGCGCGGAAGCGATCACGCCGCCGCCCAGGCAGACCTCGCCGTCGTACAAGACGGCCGACTGCCCGGGCGTCACGGCCCACTGCGGCTCGTCGAATGCCAGGCGAAAGCCGTCGCTTGCGTTGGATAGCGTGCATGCCGCATCGGCCTGCCGGTAACGCGTCTTCGCGCCGTAGCTGCCCGGCGCGGGCGCTTCGCCTGCCACCCAGCTCACATCGTCGCCAGCCAGTTCCGACGACAGCAGCCACGGGTGGTCGTGGCCCTGCACGACCCACAACGTGTTCTTCGCGATGTCCTTGCGCGCCACGAACCACGGCTGGTGTTCGCCGCCGCCGCGCTGCGCCCCCTTTTCCTTGACGCCGCCGATGCCCAGGCCCTGGCGCTGCCCGAGCGTGTAGAACGACAGGCCCTGGTGCTGGCCGATGACGCGGCCGCGCGCGTCCTTGATCGGCCCGGGCTCCTTGCTGATGTAGCGGTTGAGGAAATCGCGGAATGGCCGCTCGCCGATGAAGCAGATGCCCGTCGAATCCTTCTTTTTCGCGTTGGGCAGGCCGATCTCCTCCGCGATGCGCCGCACCTCGGTCTTGCGCAGCTCGCCGACCGGGAACAGCGTCTTCGACAACTGCGCCTGGTTCAGGCGGTGCAGGAAGTAGCTCTGGTCCTTGCTGTCGTCGAGCCCCTTGAGCAGCTCGAAGCGGCCCGCGCGTTCGCGCACACGCGCGTAGTGGCCGGTGGCGATCTTCTCGGCGCCCACGCGCATGGCGTGGTCGAGGAAGGACTTGAACTTGATCTCCGCGTTGCACAGCACGTCGGGGTTGGGCGTGCGGCCGGCCTGGTATTCGCGCAGGAACTCGGCGAAGACGCGGTCCTTGTACTCGGCCGCGAAGTTGACGTGCTCGATCTCGATGCCGATGACGTCGGCCACGCTGGCGGCGTCCACGAAGTCCTCGTTCGAGGAGCAGTACTCGCTGTCGTCGTCGTCTTCCCAGTTCTTCATGAAGATGCCGACGACGTCGTAACCCTGCTGCTTGAGCAGGTGCGCAGTGACCGCGGAGTCGACGCCCCCGCTCAACCCGACGACGACCCGTGGCTTGCGACCCATGTGTGCGATTATCCCCGTGACCTCTTGTCCCTATGCTGCAACGGCCCACCCCCGTGGCGCTGCCGCGCCAGCGCATGTCGCCCCCGGCCCTGCTGGCCAGCGGTGCGCTGCACGTCGCCTTGGTCTGGCTGCTGCTGCAGTACGCGCCCGTGCAGCAGGCTGTTCGCTATGTCGTCGTGCAGGCCACGCGGCCCACCGCGCCACCTGCGCCGGCGACCGCCAGCCGCAGCAGCAGCCGCGCCATCACGCCGCCTGCAGCGGGGCAGCCGGGCGACACGCCGTCGGTGTTCAGCGCACGTCCGGACTCCAGCCTTCCAATGCAGGTGACCGCTACGTTGCCGGAATTCACCCCGGCGCCGAAGCCCAGGCCGCGGCGGCAGCGACGCGAAGCGCCGTTGCCCGATGCTGCGCCGGCGGCGCGCACGCGGACCGAAACGCCATTGCCGCAGCCGAAGGCGGAGCCGGCGCCCGTGGCCGAGCCGGCAACGGCGCCGGCAGTGGAGGAGCCCGCGCCAGCGCCGCTTCCGCCCCCCGTGGTCGTGCCGGTGCCGGCACCTGTGCCCGTGCCCGTGCCCGTGCCGGAGCCAGTGCCGGCGCCAGTGCCGGCGCCAGTGCCGGCGCCGATCCCGACGCCCGCGCCGGTCCCCGCTCCTGTGCCGGCTCCCATTCCGGCGCCTGCGCCCGTGCCGGTCCCGGAACCGGCGCCTGCTCCAGCGCCCGTCCCGGCACCGGCACCGGCGCCGCCAGCACCAGCACCAGCACCTGCACCTGCACCTGCGCCTGCGCCTGCGGCCGCTCCCGCCCCAGCACCAACGCCGGCGCCACCCGTTGCGGCCCCCACTCCCGCGCCCGCACCGCCCGCGCCGCCCGCACCTGCGGTCGCAGCTCCTGCGCCCGTCGCACCGCCTGCGCCGCTTCCCTCAGGCCCGGTCACCGATGGGCCGGCTTCACCGGGACCGGCGCGGCCCGGCAGCGCGGCGCCAGCCCCTGCCGGTCCGGCCCCGGGCTGGGGCGCGCCCGGCGTGGCGCCACCGGCCGTGGCACGTCCACAAGCCCTGCCGCCGGCGCCGCTGATCCTGCCGCCCGCGCCGCGGCAGGTCGCTCCAGGGCCGTGGAACACGCCGCGCCGCAGCCTGGCCGACATGGCCAACGAGCAATTGCGGCGCGGCAAGCCCAGGGATCCGCTGGCCGAAGGAATGGAAGGGGCGGGGCGCGACGATTGCCTGCATGCGCCGGACCAGCAGCAACAGGCGGGCGGCCTGCTGGCGGCGCCGTCGGTGATCGGGCGGGCGCTGTCGGGGCGGTGTGCGAGGTAAGCATGCCCGGCGGGGTCGCTGCGCGAACCCGCCCTACAGGTCCGAGTCGTAGCGGATTGCGCATTGCCGGAGTCGCAGGGCGGGTTGCGCAACGCGCACCCCGCCATTGCCGGAATCGCAGGGCGGTTGCGCAACGCGCACCCCGCCGTGACGGCTACTGCCCTTCGCCGTCCCCGCTCGGCTCGTCGCGTTCACCCGGCCCGCGGATGCTCGGATCGCAGTACACGGCCGACATGGGATGGCGCACGCCGGCGAGGTAATCCTCCAGGCAGCGCAGCACCAGCGGGCTGCGGTGGCGGTCCGCCGAGGCGCGCAGCTCATCGACCGACATCCACATCGTCCGCACGATGCCATGGTCGAGCGTGCGGCCGGGCACCGGCGCGCCGAGCTCGCCGGTGAAGGCGAAGCGCAGGTAGGTGATGTCCTCGCCGGTGGTGGAACGCTGGAAGCGCGAGATGTACACGCCCAGCAGCGCCGTGGGCGTGAAGGACCAGGTGGTTTCCTCCAGCGTCTCGCGCGCGCAGCCTTCCGCCGGCGTCTCACCCGGGTCCAGGTGGCCCGCCGGGTTGTTGATGCGCAGCCCTTCGGAGGTTTCCTCCTCGATCATCAGGAAGCGGCCGTCGCGTTCGATCACGGCGGCCACGGTGACGCTCGGTCTCCAGCGATTGTCCATGGCGCATTATGTTGGTCTTCAGCAGAATAAGGGCCCCAGCCCACCCATCGTCCATGCATCGAGCCGCAGCGTTCCTCCTTCTCCTCGCCGCATCCGCCGCCGGCGCACAAGGCAACCTCCCCGCCATCCAGGCGCCGCCGGCCTCCGCCAACCCCTACGGGCTGGGCGCGCTCTGGGCACAGGGCGACATCGTCTCGCGGGCCACCCTGTCGGTGCTGGTCGTCATGTCGCTGGCCAGCTGGTACGTGCTGGTGACCAAGCTGCTGGCGCAGTCGCGCATGGGCGGCCAGGCCCGCAAGGCGAACGCCAGTTTCTGGAAGGCCGATTCGGTGCGGCAAGGCGCGGATGCGCTGCAGCCGGGCAGCCCCTACCGCTTCATCGCCGAATCCGCTCTGGAAGCGACGCAAAAGCACGATGGACTGATCGGCAAGGTCGACCTCAACACCTGGATGGCGCAGAGCATCGAACGCGCCGTCGGCACCGTGCACAGCCGCACGCAGGAAGGGCTGGCGGTGCTGGCCACGGTCGGATCGACCGCGCCGTTCGTGGGACTGTTCGGCACGGTCTGGGGCATCTACAACGCGCTGGTGCGCATCGGCGCTTCCGGCCAGGCCTCCATCGACAAGGTGGCGGGCCCGGTGGGAGAGGCGCTGATCATGACGGCCATCGGCCTGGCCGTCGCCGTGCCTGCGGTGCTCGGCTACAACTGGCTGGTGCGGCGCAACAAGGTGGCGATGGACACGGTGCGGGCCTTCGGTTCCGACCTGCACACGGTGCTGCTGGCCACGGGCGGCCGGGGCGTCTGACATGGCGATCCGGTATCGCGACCAGCAGGGCGGCGACGACGCGCTCATCGCCGAGATCAACACCACGCCTCTGGTGGACGTGATGCTGGTGCTGCTGATCATCTTCCTCATCACCATCCCGGTGGTGAACAGTTCCATCGCGGTCACCCTGCCGCTGGAGCAGAACCAGCGGCGTGACGCGCAGCAGGAGAACGTGATCGTCACGGTCGACGCACAGGGCCGCACCTGGTGGTTCGAAACCTTGCTGCCGGACGCGAGCGGCCTGGTGGAGCTGCTCACCAAGGTGTCCGCGATGCAGCCGCAGCCCGAGCTGCACATCCGCGCCGACGTCCGCGCGGAGTATGCGCCGGTGGGCCGCGTGGTGTTCGCCGCGCAGCAGGCCGGCATCGCCCGCATCGGCTTCCTGACGGAGCCCCCCGCGCGATGATCATCCGCACCGGCACCGAGCCCGATCCCGAACCGATGGTGGACATCAACACCACGCCGCTGGTCGACGTGCTGCTGGTGCTCATCGTCATGCTGATCATCACCATCCCCATCCAGCTGCACGCCGTGGCGCTCGAGATGCCGGGTCGCAACGCGCCCGTGCCTGCGTCGCCGCCGGTGATCGTGCAACTGGAAGTGGATGCGGCCGGCCGCTTCCTGTGGAACGGCGAATTGCTGGCCGGTCGCGAGGCGTTGGAGTCGAAGCTGCGCGAGGCGGCGCAACAGCCGGACCAGCCGGAGGTCCACGTCCGCGCGCATCCCCGTGCGAAATATGCGCCGGTGGCCGCCGCGCTGACGAGCGCCCAGCGCCTGGGCCTGGCCAGGATCGGCCTGGTGGGATCGGAGCAGTTCGCGCAGTGAACAGCGTGCAAGCCGCCCAGGCCGTCCTGATGTACGGGGTGCTTCCGCTATGGATAGCGGCGGGACTGGCGGACTGGGCCTGCCACCGCAGCACCGCGATCGAACGCACCAGCGGCCTGCGCGAGAACCTGCTGCACTGGCTGCTGATGGCCGAGGGCGGGCTGGTCCTGTTGGCCGTCGCCGTGTGCGAGGTGGATGCGGCGGTCCTGCTGATCGCGTTCGCCGGCTTCCTGGCCCATGAACTGACCACCTACGTGGAGCTGCGCTACACGGTGGAAAAGCGCCAGGTGCGCCCGGTGGAGCAGATGGTGCACAGCTTCATGGAGTTGTTGCCGCTGGCCATCCTGGCGCTGCTCGCCGTGATGCAGTGGGACCAGGTGCTGGCGCTGTTCGACGCGGGCACGCCCGACTTCGGGCTGCAGCCCAAGTCCGAGCCGTGGCCGCCGGCCTACCTGGCGGCCATCGGCCTGGCCGTGCTGGTGCTGAACGTCCTGCCGATGGTGGAGGAGACGATCCGGTGCTTGCGCACCCGGCGTTAGGCCTCGTATTCCGGCGCGCCCTGCACCCACATGAACGACTGCAGGTCGATCATGTCGCGCGACTTGAAGCCCGGCTTGCGATCCAGGTCGCGCCGCACCACGCCCGCAAAAGTCATCAGGTCCTGGTACAGGGCCCATGAAGGCCTGGCGTCATAACCGAGCGCGTAACCGTAGAGATGCGCGGCGCGGCGCGTGGCGCGCGGCTTGAACAGCAGGTGCCGGTCCGGCCTCGCGATGAAGCCGAACACCGTGGCCACCGGCCAGGTGAGGACGCGGCTCTGGCGCTGCGGCAGGTCGCCCAGCGCCTCCAGCCAGTCGTTGAAGCGGCGTTGCGCCGAGCCGGGGCCGTGCAGGAAACCATAGAGCTCGGTGGCGAACAGCCGGGCGCCCGCGGGCGACTTGACGGCGTCACGCAAGGCCATGCGTTCAAAAGTGGAGAGCAGGCTGGCGCGGGCCTCGATGCGCACCGCCGCATCGGCGACGTCGCGAAACTCGCCGCGGGCGAGCAGCTTGCGAAAGTCGGCGGCGCCCAGCTCGGTTTCCCATTCCAGGTGGGCCCGGTCCTTGTGCGAGCGCTCGGCCACGAGGTAGGTCTCGTCCTCGAAGCCATCGGGATAGAACAGTTCGAATTTGCGGCGCGCATGCGCCGCGCCGAGGTAGATGACGTTGGTTGCACCAGCGCCGGCGGGAGGGAAAGGAAGGAAAGCCGTACGTGCCATGCGGTCAGTGTTCGTCCCAGCCCAAGCTCATCCATGTCGGACGGGACGCCGCCGGTCTGTAGGACTCAGCCGTACGGCGCCAGAAGCAGCTCCGAAATTTCAGATGGTGCAGCGACGCGCTTCGGCGGACCCCAATAACCGGTCCCACGGCTGACATAGATGCGCATACGGCCGAGCTGGTGCAGGCCGGCCACGTAAGGCTGTTGAAGCGGCACGAACAGGCTCCACGGCAGGAACTGGCCGCCGTGCGTGTGGCCGGAGATCTGCAGGTCGAAGCCGGCGAGCGCTGCCGCCGGCGCGCTGCGCGGCTGGTGGGCGAGCAAGACGCGCAGTGCGCCCGGCGGAGCGTCGGCGACCGCGGCGGCGGGATCGCTGCGATGCGCCGGATCGAACAGATGCGCATTGAAATCGGTCACCCCGGCCAGCACCAGCGACGCACCCTCGTGCGCCAGCACCACGTGCTCGTTGTGCAGCACGCGGATGCCCAGCCGCCGCACCTCGGCCACCCATGGATGCACGCCGGCGTAGTACTCGTGGTTGCCGGTCACGAAGTACACCCCATGCCGCGCGCGCAGGTCGGCCAGCGGAGCCACGTGGCGCGCCAGCTCCGGCACCGAGCCGTCGACCAGGTCGCCGGTGATCGCCACGACGTCCGGGGCCAGCGCATTGACCCGCTCGACGATGGCCTGCAGGTAGTCCTGCTTGATGGTCGGCCCGACATGGATGTCGCTGATCTGGACGATGCGAAAGCCGGCCAGCGCCGGGTCCAGGTCCCGCAGCTCCACGCGCACCTGCCGCACGCGCGCGGTGCGCCGGGCGTTGAAGAAGCCGATGGCCGTCAGCGCCAGGGCCGCCAGCACCACGACGGCAGCCGAGTCGCCCCGCAGGTCCGGCGTCGCGCCGCCTGCCAATGCGAAACCCAGGAGCAGCAGGTCGCGCAGGAAGGTGAGGACCAGCAGGGACGAGAACAGTCCCATGCACAGCATGCCGACCCAGGTGAGCCGATCGGCCGCCGGCGGCCGCAACAGCCGGCGCGCCATCATTCCCGCCGGCACCAGCGCCGCCGACGCGACCAGCAGCAGAGCAACGGCGACCGCCCCCGGCCGGGCCAGGCTGGGGACGATGCGCGCACCGATATAAAGATGAAGGAGCGCCGAAAGGGCGAGGACGGAGGGGAGGGACATGCAAAGCCTTCATGTAAGCTTGGGTTCAGCTCCAGAAGATCAACAGGTCCCCACCGAGGAGAAGAGACAAAAATGCAAACCGCTGCACCTGCCGTGCCGCCGGCGAGCGAGTCCGCCGCTGCCGGCCACCAGACCATCGCCCGCCCGCCTCTGCTGATCGGTATCCCGCAGGAAACGGCCCCGGGCGAAAAGCGCGTCGCCACGGTGCCCGAGGTCGTCGCCAAGCTCGTCAAGCTCGGCTTCGCCGTCGCGGTGGAAAGCGGGGCGGGGGATGCTTCCAATTTCGCCGACGACACCTACCGGGCCGCGGGGGCCGAAGTGGTGCCGGACGCGACGCAGCTCTGGTCGCGCGCCGACATCGTCCTGAAGGTCCGGCCGCCCACGCCGAACGAAGTCCGGATGCTGCGGGAAGGTGCGACGCTCATCGGCTTCGTCTGGCCCGCGCAGAACCCCGAGCTGATGCAGCAACTGGCGGCGCGCCGCGCGACGGTGCTCGCCATCGACTCCCTGCCGCGCCAGCTGTCGCGCGCGCAGAAGATGGACGCGCTGACTTCCATGGCGGGCATCACCGGCTACCGCGCCGTGATCGAGGCCGCCAATGTATTCGGCCGCTTCTTCAACGGCCAGGTGACCGCCGCGGGCAAGATCCCGCCGGCGCGCGTCTTCATCGCGGGCGCGGGCGTGGCGGGCCTGTCCGCCATCGGCACCGCGGCCAACCTCGGCGCCATCGTGCGCGCCAACGATACGCGCGCGGAGGTGGCCGACCAGGTCGTCTCCCTCGGCGGCGAATTCGTCAAGGTCGACTACGAGGAAGAAGGCTCGGGCGGCGGCGGCTACGCCAAGGTCATGAGCGAAGGCTTCCTGCAGGCGCAGCGCGAGATGTATGCGCGCGAGGCGAAGGACGCGGACATCATCATCACGACGGCGCTGATTCCCGGCAAGCCGGCGCCCAGGCTGATCACCGCCGAGATGGTGCGCAGCATGAAGCCGGGCAGCGTGATCGTCGACATGGCCGCCGAGCAGGGCGGCAACTGCGAGCTGACCGAGCCCGGCCAGGCCGTGGTCAAGCACGGCGTCACCATCGTCGGCTACCTGGACCTGGTGAGCCGCCTGGCCAAGCAGGCGTCCACCCTCTATTCGAACAACCTGCTGCGCGTGGTCGAGGAGTTGTGCAAGGCCAAGGACGGCCGCCTCGACGTCAACATGGAGGACGACGCGATCCGCGGCCTCACCGTGCTGAAAGAGGGCAACATCACCTGGCCGCCGCCGCCACCGAAGATCCCGGCGGCCAAGCCCAAGGCCGCGGCCGCGCCGGTGGTCGCGAGCAAGTCCCACGGCCACGGGCCCGGCGCGCCGATGTCGGCCCAATCGCTGGCCATCGTGTTCGGCGTCGGCGCGCTGCTGTTCCTGCTGGTCGGCCTGTACGCGCCGGCGAGCTTCCTGTCGCACTTCACCGTCTTCGTGCTGGCCTGCTTCGTCGGCTACATGGTGGTCTGGAACGTGACGCCTTCGCTGCACACCCCGCTGATGAGCGTGACCAACGCCATCTCCTCGATCATCGCGATCGGGGCGCTGGTGCAGGTGGCGCCGCCGCTGGCCGGGAGCAGCGCCGACCGGCCCAACCAGGTGATCCTGGGCCTGGCCGTGTTCGCGCTGGCGCTCACCGCCGTCAACATGTTCGGCGGCTTCGCGGTGACGCGTCGCATGCTGGCGATGTTCCGCAAATAAAGAGAGACGGTCATGAACGCAAGCCTCTCCACCGTCTCCTACATCGCTGCCACCATCCTCTTCATCCTGAGCCTGGGTGGCCTGTCCAATCCGGAGACCGCCCGCCGCGGCAACCTGTTCGGCATGATCGGGATGGCACTGGCCGTCGTCGCCACGGTGTTCGGCCCGCGGGTGACCCCGGCCGGATACGCCTGGATCATCGGCGCACTGGTCGTCGGCGGGGCCGTCGGCCTGATCGCCGCGAAGAAGGTGCAGATGACGCAGATGCCGGAGCTGGTCGCCCTGATGCACAGCCTGGTCGGCCTCGCGGCCTGCCTGGTCGGCTTCGCCAGCTACATCGACACCTCCACCGTGTTCCCGACGCCTGCGGAGAAGTCCATCCACGAGATGGAAATCTACATCGGCATCCTGATCGGGGCGGTCACCTTCTCGGGATCGATCGTGGCCTTCCTCAAGCTCTCCGGAAAGGTCGGCGGCAAGCCCCTGCTGCTGCCCGGCCGCCACTGGCTCAACCTGGCCGGCCTGCTCATCGTGATCTGGTTCGGGCGGGTGTTCCTGCAGGCCGGGACGCACGAAGCGGGCATGCTGCCGCTGATCATCATGACCGTCATCGCCTTGCTGTTCGGCGTGCACATGGTGATGGCCATCGGCGGCGCGGACATGCCGGTGGTGGTCTCGATGCTCAATAGCTATTCGGGCTGGGCCGCGGCCGCCACGGGCTTCATGCTGAGCAACGACCTGCTGATCGTGGTGGGCGCGCTGGTCGGCTCCTCGGGCGCCATCCTGTCGTACATCATGTGCCGCGCGATGAACCGCAACTTCCTGAGCGTGATCGCCGGGGGCTTCGGCACCGGCGGCGGCACCGTGACCAAGGGCGATGCCTCCCAACCCGAGGGCGAGGTGTCCCCGATCTCCGCGGCCGAGACGGCGGAACTGCTGCGCGAAGCCAGGAGCGTGATCATCGTCCCGGGCTACGGCATGGCCGTGGCGCAGGCCCAGCACACGGTGTTCGAGATCACCCGGCTGCTGCGCGACAAGGGCGTCAACGTGCGCTTCGGCATCCATCCCGTCGCCGGGCGCATGCCGGGGCACATGAACGTGCTGCTGGCCGAGGCCAAGGTGCCCTACGACATCGTCATGGAGATGGACGAGATCAACGAGGACTTCCCGAAGACGGACGTGGTCATGGTGATCGGCGCCAACGACATCGTGAACCCCGCCGCGCAGGAAGACCCCGGCAGCCCGATCGCCGGTATGCCGGTGCTGGAAGTGTGGAAGGCCAAGACCTCCATCGTGATGAAACGCAGCATGGCCTCCGGTTATGCGGGGGTGGACAATCCGCTGTTCTACAAGGACAACAACCGCATGCTGTTCGGGGACGCGAAGAAGATGCTGGACGAGGTTCTCGGCGCGCTGAAGTCATGAAACAGGAGACAACGTCAATGGTCAACCGCCCCTGGCTCGGCGCCTATCCGCAAGGCGTGCCGGCCGACATCGACCCGTCGCAATACGCCTCGCTGGTGCAGCTGATGGAGGAGAGCTTCCAGAAGTATGCGGCCCGCACGGCGTACGTGTTCATGGGCAAGGAGGTCACCTACGGCGAGACCGATTCGCTCAGCCGCGCCTTTGCCGCCTACCTGCAGGGCCTGGGCCTGGCCAAGGGCGAGCGCGTGGCGATCATGATGCCCAACTGTCCGCAGTATCCGGTGGCCGTGGCGGCGATCCTGCGCGCCGGCTTCGTGGTGGTGAACGTCAATCCGCTGTACACGCCGCGCGAACTGGAGCACCAGCTCAAGGACTCCGGCTCCAAGGCCATCGTCATCATCGAGAACTTCGCCAACACGCTGCAGCAGTGCATCGCCAACACGCCGGTCAAGCACGTGGTGCTGGCTTCGATGGGCGACATGCTCGGCGGCTTGAAGGGCGCGCTGGTCAACTACGTCGTGCGCAAGGTCAAGAAGATGGTGCCGGCGTACAGCCTGCCCGGCGCCGTGCGGTTCAAGGAGGCGGTCGACCGCGGTACCCGCGGCACGCTGCGCAAGCCGGAGATCCGCCACGACGACGTCGCGGTGCTGCAGTACACCGGCGGCACCACCGGTGTTTCCAAGGGCGCGGTGCTGCTGCACCGCAACGTGATCGCCAACGTGCTGCAGTCCGAACAGTGGAACAAGCCCGCCACCGACAAGCTCGCGCCCAACGAGCAGCCCGCCGGCGTGTGCGCATTGCCGCTGTATCACATCTTCGCCTTCACGGTCGGCATGATGCTGTCGATGCGCACCGGCGCCAAGCTGATCCTGATCCCGAATCCGCGCGACCTGCCGGCGGTGCTGAAGGAGCTGTCCAAGCAGAAGTTCCACACCTTCCCGGCCGTCAACACGCTGTTCAACGCGCTGGCCAACCATCCTGACTTCAACAAGGTGGACTGGTCCAACCTGAAGATCTCGGTGGGCGGCGGCATGGCCGTGACGGGCGCGGTTGCCAACCTGTGGCTGCAGAAGACGGGCTGCCCGATCTGCGAGGGCTACGGCCTGTCGGAGACCTCGCCGTCCGCGAGCTGCAACCCGGTCACGAGCACGGAATTCACCGGCACCATCGGCGTGCCGCTTCCTTCCACTTTCATGAAGTGCATCGACGACGAAGGCCGCGAGGTCGCGGTCGGCCAGGCCGGCGAGATCGCGATCAAGGGCCCGCAGGTGATGGCGGGCTACTGGCAGCGTCCCGACGAGACGGCCAAGGTCATGACGGCCGATGGCTACTTCAAGAGCGGCGACATCGGCATCATGGACGCGCGCGGCTACTTCAAGATCGTCGACCGCAAGAAGGACATGGTGCTGGTGTCCGGCTTCAACGTGTACCCCAACGAGGTCGAGGAAGTCGTGGCGCAGATGCCCGGGGTGATGGAGTGCGCCGTGGTCGGCGTGGCCGACGACAAGACCGGCGAAGCAGTCAAGCTGGTGATCGTCAAGAAGGACCCGGCGCTGACCGAACAGCAGGTGCGCGATTTCTGCCAGGCCAACCTGACCGGCTACAAGCGCCCGCGGGTCATCGAGTTCCGCACCGACCTGCCCAAGACGCCGGTGGGCAAGATCCTGCGGCGGGAACTGCGCGACAAGAAATAGGAATGCGGGAGCGGACAGCCGGACGCAGAAGCCGCGGAAGTTGCGCAGAAGACGCAAAAGGAATTCCGAAAACCTTCATGGATTTTTCTTGCGTGTTCTGCGTGCCGAAGGCTTTTGCGATTTCTGCGTCCGGTACCCGCTCCCGTTCCCATAAGCCATGCTCCGCTTCATCCTGACCCGCCTGTCGCTGGTCATCCCGACCTTCTTCGGGATGACGCTGCTGGCGTTCTTCCTGATCCGCCTCGTCCCCGGCGACCCCATCGAGACCATGGCCGGCGAGCGCGGCATCGATGCGGCGCGGCATGCCAAGCTGCTGAAGGAATACGGGTTCGACAAGCCGGTGATCGTGCAGTACGGCATCTACATCGGACGCGTGCTGCACGGCGACCTGGGCAAGTCCATCATCACGCAGGAGCCGGTGATCCGCGAGTTCGTGGCACTGTTCCCGGCCACCGTCGAGCTCGCCGTCTGCGCGATCCTGTTCGCGCTGCTGCTCGGCATCCCGGCGGGCATCATCGCGGCGGTCAAGCGCAATTCGGTGTTCGACCACGGCGTGATGGCCACCTCGCTGACCGGCTACTCCATGCCGATCTTCTGGTGGGGGCTGCTGCTGATCCTGCTGTTCTCCGTGCAACTGGGGCTCACCCCGGTGTCCGGCCGCATGGACGTCAAGTACTTCATCGAGCCCACCACCGGCTTGCTGCTGGTGGACTCCCTGCTGTCGAACGAGAAGGGCGCGTTCTGGTCCGCTGCGAAGCACCTGATCCTGCCGACGATCGTGCTCGGCACCAACCCGCTGGCGGTGGTGGCGCGCATGACGCGCTCCGCGATGCTTGAGGTGCTGGGCGAGGACTACATCCGCACCGCCCGCGCCAAGGGCCTGCCGCCGCTGCGCGTCATCGGGGTGCATGCGCTGCGCAATGCACTCATTCCGGTGGTCACCGTGATCGGGTTGCAGGTGGGGGTGCTCTTCACCGGCGCCATCCTCACCGAGACCATCTTCTCCTGGCCCGGTGTCGGCAAGTGGCTGATCGAGGCGATCAACCGGCGCGACTACCCGGTGCTGCAGGGCGGCATGCTGCTGCTCGGCGCCGTGGTGATGGCGGTGAACCTGCTGGTGGACCTGACCTACGGGTTCATCAATCCGCGCATCCGGCAGCAGGGGCACTGACATGGGCAGCATCGCAACTCCTTCGCCGATCGCCACTGCGGGCACGCCGCCCGGTCCGTGGCGCGAGTTCTGGATTTCGTTTTCCGCCAACCGCGGCGCCGTCGCCGGACTGTTCGTGGTGGTGGGGTTGCTGCTGCTCGCGCTGTTCGCGCCGTGGGTGGCGCCGCATGCGCCGGACGCCACCAACAGCGCGGCGTTCCTCAAGCCCCCGGTCTGGCAGGCCGGCGGCTCGGCGAAGTACCTGCTGGGCACCGATGCGATCGGCCGCGACATCCTGTCGCGCCTGATCTACGGCGCCCGCCTGTCGCTGTCGATCGGCATTGCCGTGGTGCTGATCTCGGTGGCCGCGGGGATCGCACTGGGCCTGATCGCCGGCTTCGCGCGCGGCATCGTCGAGATCGCGATCATGCGGCTGATGGACATCATCCTCACGCTTCCCAGCCTGTTGCTGGCGATCGTGATCGTGGCGATCCTCGGTCCGGGGCTGATGAACGCGATGCTCGCCGTTGCGGTGGTGGTGCTGCCGCATTACGTGCGCATCACGCGCGCGGCCGTCATCGCCGAAGTCTCGCGTGACTATGTGACCGCGGCACGGGTGAGCGGGGCGGGCACGCTGCGGCTGATGTTCAGCGAGGTGCTGCCCAATTGCGCCGCGCCGCTGATCGTGCAGGCCTCGCTGGGCGTGTCCACCGCGATCCTCGACGCCGCCGCGCTCGGCTTCCTCGGCCTCGGCGCCCAGCCGCCGGCGTCCGAATGGGGGACGATGCTGGCGGACGCGCGCGAGTTCGTCATGCGGGCCTGGTGGGTCGTGACCTTCCCCGGCCTGGCGATCCTGGTCGCGGTGCTGGCCTTCAATTTGCTGGGGGATGGACTGCGCGATGCACTCGATCCGAAGCTCAAGCGATGAATCAAACCGGACATCCGGACGCAGAAGGCGCAGAAGTGACGCAGAAGACGCAAAAGAGTCAGGGGAAAAAATTCCCTTTTCATGGATGTCCTTCTGCGTCTTCTGCGTGCCGAAGGCTTTTGCGACTTCTGCGTCCGGCAGTTGGATTTAGCTTATGCCACTGCTAGAAATCGAAGACCTCCACGTCGAATTCCCCACGCAGGGCAGCGTGATGCACGCGGTCGAGGGCGTGAGCCTGACGCTCGAAGAGGGCGAAGTGCTCGGCATCGTCGGGGAATCCGGCTCCGGCAAGAGCGTCACCATGATGGCGCTCATGGGGCTCATCCCCTGGCCAGGCCGCGTGCGGGCGAAGACCATGCGCTTTGCCGGCAACGACCTGCTCGGGATCTCCGACCGCGAGCGCCGGCGGCTGGTGGGCAAGGACATGGCGATGATCTTCCAGGAGGCCACCACCAGCCTGAATCCCTGCTTCACCATCGGCTACCAGCTGGTGGAGGCGCTGCGGCTGCATTCGCCGCTGGACCGCCGCGCGGCGCAGCGCCACGCGATCGAGCTGCTGGAGCAGGTGGGCATCCCGGCCGCGGCTTCGCGCATGAATGACTATCCGCACCAGCTTTCTGGCGGCATGAACCAGCGCGTGATGATCGCGATGGCGATCTCCTGCAATCCGCGGCTGCTGATCGCAGACGAGCCGACCACCGCGCTCGACGTGACGATCCAGGCGCAGATCCTCGACCTGCTGCGCAACCTGCAGCAGGAGCGCGGCATGGCGCTGGTGCTGATCACGCACAACATGGGCGTGGTGAGCGAAATGGCGCAGCGCATCGCGGTGATGTACGCGGGCCAGGTGATGGAGCAACAGCCCGTGGACGCCCTGTTCGCGCAGCCGCAGCATCCGTACACCGAGGCGCTGTTGTCCGCGCTGCCGGAGCAGGGCGAGGCGGGCCAGCGCCTCGCGACGATCCCTGGCGTGGTGCCGGGGGTGTTCGATCGGCCCACCGGCTGCCTGTTCGCGCCGCGCTGCGCCTACGCCACCGCGCATTCGATGCAGGTGCGGCCCGAACTTCGCGCCTGGCAGGGCGGGCAGGTGCGCTGCCATTACCCGCTGGGCGACCCGGCGCGGCAACTGGCGATCCAGCAGGACGGGCCCGTGCAGGTGCAGGCCGAGGCGGCCGCATGAGCACCGCACGGCCGCCCGAAGGCGCTGGTACCGCAGTGCGAAGCTCGGAGGTTTCCGAATCCCGCGTGGTGGTCGAAGCCAGGGACCTGCGCAAGGTCTATCCGATCCGCCGCGGCATGTTCCGCGAACCGGCGCGCCTGCAGGCGGTGGGTGGCGTGTCGTTCACGCTGGAAGAGGGCAAGACGCTCGCGGTCGTCGGTGAGTCCGGTTGCGGCAAGTCGACGCTGGCCCGCATGGTGGCGCTGATCGAGAAGCCGACCGAAGGATCGCTCATGCTGGACGGCACCGATGCGGTCGATACGCCGTCGGCCGATCGCCGCCGCCTGCGGCAGGCCGTGCAGCTGGTGTTCCAGAACCCGTACGGGTCGCTCAACCCGCGCAAGAAGATCAGCGCCGTGCTGGAGGCGCCGCTGGCGATCAACACCGACCTCCAGCCGACCGAGCGGGCCGAACGTGCGCGCGCCATGCTGGCGCAGGTGGGCCTGCGCCCCGAGTACGCCAACCGCTATCCGCACATGTTCTCCGGCGGCCAACGCCAGCGCATCGCCATCGCGCGCGCGTTGATGCCGGGGCCCAAGCTGGTGGTCGCCGACGAGCCGGTCTCGGCGCTCGATGTGTCGATCCAGGCGCAGGTGCTGAACCTGCTGTCCGACCTGCAGCAGGAATTCAAGCTGGCCTACCTGTTCATCTCGCACGACCTGGCCGTGGTGCGCCACATCGCGCACGACGTGCTGGTGATGTACCTGGGCCACGTCATGGAACAGGGGCCGCGGCAGAAGATCTTCGAGCGGCCGCTGCACCCGTACACGCACGCACTGCTGGCGTCCACGCCCGGCATCGGTGCGCGCACCCGCAAGCGCATCGTGCTGCAGGGGGAACTGCCCTCGCCGCTGCATCCTCCCGCCGGCTGCGTGTTCTCCAGCCGGTGTCCGTACGCGCAAGCCGTCTGCCATGAGCAGCGGCCGTTGCCGCGTCCGCTGGACGATCGCATCGTCGCCTGTCACTTTGCGGACGACTTCCTGGCCAAGGGTTTCCCCGAAGAGGCGCTTGCAGATAATGCTTCTCTTCCCGGCTGAGTCCGGCACCACACGCAAGGAGTTCCCCATGAAGCGCATCCCCTACCGCAGGCACTTCGCAGTCGCCGCACTCGCCCTGGCGGCCGCCGCAGGCGCCGGCGCCAAGACGCTGGTGTTCTGCTCCGAAGGCAGCCCGGAAAACTTCTATCCCGGCGTCAACACCACCGGCACGTCCTTCGACGGCAACGAACCGATCTACAACCGCATCGTCGAATTCGAGCGTGGCGGCACCCGCGTGGTGCCGGGCCTGGCCGAGCGCTGGGACATCTCCGCCGACGGCAAGGAGTACACCTTCCACCTGCGCAAGGGGGTGAAGTGGCACAACCACCGCGGCTTCAAGCCGTCGCGCGACTTCAACGCCGACGACGTGATCTTCGGTTTCGAGCGCCAGTGGAAGGAAGAGAACCCATACTTCAAGGTCACCAGCACCAACCATTCGTACTTCAACGACATGGGCATGCCCAAGCTGCTCAAGTCGGTGTCCAAGGTGGACGACTACACGGTGAAGATCGTGCTCGAGAAGCCCGAGGCGCCGTTCCTGGCCAACCTGGCCATGCCGTACGCCGCCATCCAGTCCAAGGAATACGCGGACGCGATGCTCAAGGCCGGCACGCCGGACAAGGTGGACCAGGAGCCGATCGGCACCGGCCCGTTCTACCTGGTGCAGTACCAGAAGGACGCCGTCATCCGCTACAAGGCCTTCCCGCAGTACTGGGGCGGCAAGGCCAAGATCGACGACCTCGTCTACTCGATCACGCCGGACGCCTCCGTGCGCTGGGCCAAGCTGCAGAAGGGCGAGTGCCATGTCATGCCGTACCCGAACCCGGCCGACCTGGAAGCGATCCGGAAGGACGCCAACGTCACGGTGCTGGAGCAACCCGGCCTGAACGTGGGTTACCTGGCGTACAACACCACCAAGAAGCCCTTCGACGACGTGCGCGTGCGCAAGGCCGTCAGCATGGCCATCGACCGCAAGGCGATCATCGACGGCGTGTACCTGGGCACCGGCGTGGTGGCCAAGAACCCGATCCCGCCGACCATGTCCGCGTACAACAACGACGTCAAGGACACCCCGTTCGATCCGGAAGGCGCGAAGAAGCTGCTGGCGCAGGCCGGCCATGCCAACGGCCTGACCGTGGACCTGTGGGCGATGCCCGTGCAGCGCCCGTACAACCCCAACGCCAAGCGGATCGCCGAACTGATGCAGGCGGACCTGGCGAAAGTGGGCGTGAAGGCCGAGATCAAGACCTTCGAGTGGGGCGAGTACCGCAAGCGCATGCAGGCGGGCGAGCACCAGATGGGCATGCTGGGCTGGACGGGCGACAACGGCGACCCGGACAACTTCCTGCACACCTTGCTGGGCTGCGATTCCACCAAGGGCAACGGCTCGAACGTGGCGAAGTTCTGCCACCAGCCTTTCGATGACCTGGTCGTGAAGGCCAAGACGGTGACCCGTCCCGCCGAGCGCGATGCGCTGTACAAGCAGGCGCAGGTGATCTTCAAGCAGCAGGAGCCGTGGCTGACCATCGCCCACGCGGTGCAGCTCAAGCCGGTCCGCAAGGAAGTGATCGACTTCAAGCTGTCGCCCTTCGGCCGCCACAACTTCTACGGCGTGGACATCAAGGAATAACTGCTCCGTCATTCCCGCGCAGGCGGGAATCCAGGGTGACCCGTCCTGATATAGGTTGACGCCTATCCGGGACTAAATTCCAGCCGCATTTGGCTGGCAAGAGACGCCCGATGCACCGCATCGGGCGTTTTGCATTCTAGGGACAGGTGCGGGCGGCGCTCGTTGTACAGCCGAATCGACTCGCCCACCATGGTGCGGGCCTGCTGGAGATCGCCTGGTCTTTGCAGCAGGAATTCCATCTTCAAGATGCCGTTGACCCGCTCGGCCAAGGCGTTCTGGTAGCAGTCGTGGCCGTCGGTCATTGAGCAGGTGATTCCGTGGCGGGCGTGGATGCTCTGGTATTCGGCTGAGCAGTACTGGATCCCGCGGTCCGAGTGGTGCACAAGCTTCTGGCTGGTTTGCCTGTGGCGCAACGCCATCTTCAGCGCTTGGCTGACTTGCCTCGTCTCCAGGCCGTCGTGAACGTGCCAGCCCACAATCTTGCGCGAGTAGGCGTCGGTCACCAAGCTCAAATAGGCCGTCTTCTCCTTGGTCGGCAGATAGGTCAGATCGGCAACCCACAGCTGCTCGCACCCAGTGGGCACCAGCTTGCCGGCGCCACCCTTGAGCAGATTGGGATGCCGACGGTAGTGATGATGGCTGTTGGTCGTCTTGTGGAACGCCCGTCGCGGCAGCACCAGCATGCGCTCCTCACGCAGCATGTTGAACAGCGCGTCGCGCCCCATCTTGATTCCCGCCTGCTGCAGCGGCTGCTTTAGCATGTGGTGCAGCTTGCGCGTGCCAATGCGTGGCTGATGCCTGCGCTCCGCGCTCACCAGCTCCGCCACGACGGTGTGCTGCTCAATGCGCTGACGCTCGCAGGCCAGGCGCTTGTAATGCGCCTGCCGGCTGATCCCCATGTAGCGGCAAGCCCTCGAGACGCTCAGCCCTTGGACGAGCTTTTGCGCGAGGACTTGCCCACAGGCTTTTTTGCGACTTTGACTCCGTAGTCGCGCTTGAGCACAGTCACCACTGCTTCGAAGAACTGCGCCTTCTCCTGCGCCTCCTTCAACTGCACCTCAAGTTCCTTGATGCGCTGCTCCGGCGTCAGCGGCTTCGGCGGCTCGGACATCTTTTGCAACCCTTTGGATGCCGATGATGCCGCCTTCCAGTCCTGTCGCCCGTGCTTGCGCAGCCAAACCAGCACCGTCGATGCCCCCTGGATGCCGTATCGCTGCTGCGCCTGGGCGTACGTGAGTTCGCCTCTTTCGACCTGGTCAACCACTGCCAACTTAAAAGCCAACGGGTAATCCCGCTGCGTCCTCTTAACCCATTGATCCAATTGACTTTCCTTTCTGATGAACAGAAAGGTGTCAACCCAATACAGGACGGGTCAGGGCTTTCGAAGAAGCGGCTGCGAGGCCGCTTTTTCTTTGGGCGCCCTGGGCCCCCGCCTGCGCGGGGTGACAGAATCTTCCCATGCGAACGGCTATCGTCTCCGCCATGCACGAGGAGCTGTCCGCCGTGCTGGCCCTGCTGCCGGACGAGCACAAGCAGGTCGTGGCGGGGCGTGAGTTCTGGGTCGGCCACCTGCACGGGCAGGAAGTGGTGGCCGTGCTGTCGCGCATCGGCAAGGCGGCGGCGGCAACCACGGCCACGGTCCTGGTCGAACGCTTCGCGGTCGACCGCATCGTCTTCACCGGCGTCGCCGGCGGCATCGCGCCCGGCGTGCAGCGCGGTGACGTCGTGGTGGCCGACGCCTTTCTCCAGCACGACCTGGACGCGTCGCCGCTCTTTCCGCGCTACGAGGTTCCGTTGTATGGCACCGACCGCTTCGCCACGGACCCGGTGCTCACGCACAAGTTGCTCGCCGCCGTCGAACATGCGTTGCCCGGCACCAGGCTGCACCGGGGCCTGGTCGCCAGTGGCGACCGCTTCGTCTCCAGCCTTGCGGAGAGCCAGGCCTTGCGGCAGGCGCTGCCCGATGCGCTGGCGGTGGAGATGGAAGGCGCCGCCTGCGCGCAGGTGTGCCGCGATTACGGGGTGCCTTTCGCCGCAGTGCGGACAATTTCCGATCGCGCCGACGACGCCGCGCACGGGGACTTCCTCAGCTTCATCGATCAGGTGGCCAGCCGCCATTCGGCGGCGATCGTCGAGGCTTTCCTGCGAGCCGGCTGACCTTCAGTCCTCGCCGCCGAACGCGAAGGTCAGGCCCAGGGTCCAGCGCGATGGGATGGGCCCGCTCAGGCGGTGGGCATGGCTGAAGTCCAGGCTCCAATTGGAGCCTGCCACCCAGCGAGCGCCGGCGCGGACGAAATGCGTACGACCCTCGATATAGCGTTCGGCCAGCAGCCACCAGCGTGCCACGGGAGCCCACTCCGCCGCGATCCCGTTGCGTGGGCCGTCGGGCCCCTGGTTCACGAAGTCGCGGCCGATGTTCAGGTGGAAGGCGAGGTCGTCGCGCGGTTTCCAGGTGGCCAGCGCCGCCAATGTCGTCCCCGCAAAGCGCGGACTCTGTTGCGGCAGGAGCGCCGGCTGCACGGCCAGGCCGATGCTCACGCCGTCCGCCACCTCGGTGGCCCACTTCGCCTGCACGGTCCAGGCAGTTTCGGACCTGCCGCCGCTGCGCGCGAGGTCTCCCGCCGCGGCGAGTTCGATCGGCCCGACGCGGCAACCCGCGCCGGCATGCACCAACTGGCCGCCGCCCTGGGCACGCGAATACCAGCTTTCCTGCTCGCATTCGCCGGGGCCCAGGATGCCGGCATCGTCCACCGCGTGGTGGCCGCCGGCCGCGCTCGCGCTGCCTGCCGACAGCAGCACGAGCGCCGCCACCATGACGCCGCAGCCGAGCCGCCGGCCGATCACCGCAGCCAACCGCGCCTGCGGAAGTACCACATCGGCACCAGCGCCGACGCCACCATCAGTCCGAGCGCGAACGGATAGCCGCCGCGCCATTCGAGTTCGGGCATGAAACGGAAGTTCATGCCGTAGAGGCTGGCGATCAGCGTCGGCGGCAGCAGCGCCACGCTGGCCACCGAGAAGATCTTGATGATCTTGTTCTGGTTGATGTTGATGAAGCCGACGGTGGCGTCCATCAGGAAGTTGATCTTGTCGAACAGGAACGCCGTGTGGCTGTCCAGCGATTCGATGTCGCGCAGGATCTGCCGCGCGTCGTCGAACTGCTCGGCATTCAGCATGCGGCTGCGCATCATGAAGCTCACGGCGCGGCGCGTGTCCATCATGTTGCGGCGGATGCGGCCGTTCAAGTCCTCCTGCCGGGCGATGGCAGCCAGCACTTCGCCGGCCAGGGTGTCCGTCACCTCGCCGGACAGCACCTGCCTGCTGGACTTCTCGAGCTCGTCGTAGATGCCTTCCAGCGTGTCGGCCGAGTACTCCGCGTCGGCGTCGTACAGCTTGAGCAGCACCTCCTTGGCATCCTCGATCAGGCCGGGGGCGCGGCGCGCGCGCAGCCGCAGCAGGCGGAACACCGGCACGTCCTCGTCGTGGATGGAGAACAGCACGCCATGGCTCTTGAGCGCCTCGTTCATCAGGTTCAGGATGAACGCCACGCGCACCGTGCGCGGCTCGGCGTCGGCGATCAGGAAATCGCTGCGGATGTGGAGGTCGCCGTTGTCCTCTTCGTAGAAGCGCGCGGACTCCTCGATGTCCTCGTCCATCGCGTCTTCCGGGATGGACAGGCCGTAGTACTGCTTGACCCAGCGCTTTTCCTCCAGCGTCGGCGCTTCGAGGTCCACCCAGATCGGCTGGAATTTCGACAGCTCCTCCAGCGACTCGATCTCTTCCTGGAAGAGCCGGCCGTTGGCGAGTGAAAAGATGTTGAGCATGGGCGGCGGGATTATGCCGCGCCGAGCCCGAGGAACGCGAGCAGCTCGGCCTTCTTTGCGAACGCATCGCGCTCGCCCAGCGCAACCAACGCCTGCACGAACTCCGGCTCGAACAGCAGGTAGCTCGCCAGCGCCGCGCCGCCGTCCCCCATGCCGCCGAAGCCGCCGAGCGCCCGCCGCACCGAGGGCGGCAGCAGCCGCGCGTGGCTGCGCGCCAGCCCGTCGAGCGACTCCGTCGGCTGGATCGCCAACACCTCGATGGCGTGGTACGGCAGCACGGCCGCGATCTCGCGCGGCAGTTCACGCAGCGTGCGCGCAAGGCGCTGCGTCTGCTCCACGTCCGCCTGCAGCGTGTCGTGGAAGACGCTCGCCATCGCATGGCCCGCGATGCCGCCCAGCCCCGGCGCCCCGGCCGCGGCCTTGCCCAGCCCGGCGCGCTCCGGCTGCCCGACCCCGATCACCAGCACCCTGCGCGCACCCAGGTGCACGGCGGGCGACAGCGGCGAGACCTGCCGCATCGAGCCGTCGCCGAAGAATTCGCGGCGGCCGTCCACCCACAGCGGCGTCGCCGGGAACAGGAACGGGATGGCGCTGGACGCCATCAGGTGCTCGATGGTCAGCGGCTGGAACTCGGCGCGCCGGCCCGGGCGCTGCCACGGCTTGTGGCGGCTGTCGCGCGCGGTGTGGCAGAAGGTCCAGTGGATGCCGGTGGTGTAGCTCGATGCGGTGATCGCCAATGCGTCGATGGCGCCCGCCTCCAGGGCGTCGTCGATGCCGGCCAGGGAAATGCGCTGGTGCAGCGTGTCCACTAGCGGCATCGTGTCCAGCACCGCGCCGCGGCTGCGGGCGTGTCCCCACAGCTTGACGGCGGCCAGGAGCCGGCTGAAGCCGACCCACATCGGCGCCTCCAGCCGGTACACGCGGTCGCAATGCAGGACGTCCCAGAACTGGCGCAACGCGTCGAAGGCCGCCAGCCCGCGGCTGGCGTGCGAGGCCAGGAACGCGGCGTTCAGCGCGCCGGCCGAGGTGCCCACCATCACCTGGAAGGGGAAACCGGTGGTGCTGAACGGCTGCAGCCGGATCATCGAGGCGATTCCGGCCAGCACCCCGACCTGGTAGGCCGTGCGGGCGCCGCCGCCCATCAGGACCAACCCGTTCACGGGCCGATCCGGGCTGGTCAGGCCGCCATGGATGATGGTTTCAAGGCTCATTCGGGTGCAGGCACTTACTGCTGGGTCGGCGCGCAGGACAAATCCTACACGGCTGGGCCAGAACGTCCGACAGCATTGCCCAGGAGGCCCCCTTAAATTTGCTCATCGCTCCGGCCCAGTTGGGTCTGGAGCAGCTTTCCCCAAGGAGCCGAGATGATCCAGCTAGCGACCGACCCGAACGCCAGCCGCTCGACCTGGCGTCCAGCAGCCGCGGAGGCCCAGGCCAACCTGGTGCAACGGCAGCCCCGCAGCGCCCACGCCTGGCCTTTCATCAGCCGGCACGGCGAGCGGCCTCTGGCTCCCCAGGAAAGCAAGCCCACCCATACCAGCGACAGCGGCAGCTGACCGCACGCACCGGAGCACAGCATGTACAAAGAGCCCAAGACCAGCAACCGATTCAACGACACGCCGCGCGACAAGCCCCATGCAGAGCGCGTGGAGCATGCGAACCTGGAGCGCCCGGGCGCGCAGGCGCACCCGAAGGCCACGGGCTGGAACCGCATCGATGCGGCTGCCGCCTGGCGCCTGCGCTGAACGTGCATCCCCTTCATTGAATCGTCGCGGGCGGTGCAAGCCGACCCGACCCAACGTCGCGGCCCTCAGGGGCCGCTTCGCTTTTGTGCTCTCTTTTTCATTGCATTTCGCGCAGCGTCGTTACACCGGATTCGCGCCTCGGCATTGAGGGAAATCATTGCGTTTTGCGGGACCCGGGCGCATAGTGGATCGAAGCTTTTTCGACATCTCCGCGTTCCCTTCCGCGCCATGTCGGCGCAATCCACCCGAGTGCAAACAGGAGGCTCCATGAACCTGACGATCAGCGGTCACCACCTCGAAGTAACCCCCGCCTTGCGAAATTACGTGACCAACAAGCTCGATCGCATCACCCGCCATTTCGACCAGGTCGTCGACATCAAGGTTCTGCTCACCGTGGAGAAGCAAAAGGAGAAGGAACGAAGGCAACGCGCCGAATGCAAGATCCACGTGAAGGGCGGCGAGATGTTCGCCGAAAGCTCGCACTCGGATCTCTATGCCGCCCTCGACGAGCTGGTCGACAAGCTCGACCGCCAGGTGGGCCGCCACAAGACCCGCATCCAGGACCACCATCACCTCGAGGCCCCCAAGCGCCTGATGTGAATGCCCGGTAAAACAAGGCCCCGAAAGGGGCCTTGCGATGTGTGGTGTCTTCGTCGAAAGGCATCCGGCCGTTCTGGTGATGTGAATGCCCGCCTGTGCATAATCCGCCCACTGCCATGAACCGCCTTGCGTCCATCCTGCCGCCCGCCCAGGTCCTGGTCGGCGTCGACGCCACCAGCAAGAAGCGCGCTTTCGAGGAAGCCGGCCTGCTGTTCGAGAACCTCCACGGCCTGTCTCGCGCCCTGATCACCGACAGCCTGTTCGCGCGCGAACGCCTGGGGTCCACCGGCCTCGGCCACGGCGTCGCCATCCCGCACGGGCGCATCAAGGGCCTGAAGGCGCCGATGGCCGCGCTGTTCCAGCTGGCCAACCCGATCGGCTTCGACGCGCCGGACGAACAACCCGTCAACCTGCTGATCTTCCTGCTGGTCCCGGAAGCGGCGACGCAAAAGCACCTGGAAATCCTGTCCGAGATCGCCGAGCTGCTCAGCGACGCGCCGCTGCGCGAGAAGGTCAAGTTCAGCGCGGACGCTGCCCAGCTCCACCAGTTGATCGCCGGCTGGCAGTCGGCGCAGCCGCAATAGCTTGAAACCCACCGTCGTCAGCGCCGACGTCCTGTTCGAGGACCACCGCGCCACGCTCAAGTGGGAATGGGTGGCCGGGCTCGGCGCCTCGGAGCGCCGCTTCGACGAAGTGGCCGTGCGCGCAGCGCGCTCCGGCGCCGACCTGGTCGGCTACCTCAACTACATCCATCCGTACCGGGTCCAGATCCTGGGCGAGCGCGAGGTCGCCTACCTGACCAACGCCACGCCGGAGGACTGTGCCCGGCGCATCTCGCGCATCGTCACGCTGGAGCCGCCGGTGCTGGTGCTGACCGACAACAAGGTCGCGCCGGACGCGCTGCTGTCCATGTGCGAGCGCGCGCAGATCCCGATGTTCTCCACGGGCGAGCCGTCGGCCTTCGTCATCGACGTGCTGCGCGCCTACCTGTCCAAGCACTTCGCCGAGCGCACCTCGATGCACGGGGTGTTCATGGACATCCTGGGGTTGGGCGTGTTGATCACCGGCGAGTCGGGCCTCGGCAAGAGCGAGCTGGGGCTGGAGCTCATCACGCGCAGCAGCGGCCTGGTGGCCGACGACGCGGTGGACCTTTACCGCGTCAACCAGACCACGATCGAAGGGCGTTGTCCCGAGCTGCTGCAGAACCTGCTGGAGGTGCGCGGCATCGGCCTGCTGGACATCCGCGCGATCTTCGGCGAGACGGCGGTGCGGCGGAAGATGCGGCTGCGGCTGATCGTCCACCTGGTGCGGCGCGAGACGATGGAGCGCGAGTACGAGCGCCTGCCTTATGAGCCGCTGACGCAGGACGTGCTGGGCGTGCCGGTGCGCAAGGCGGTCATCCCCGTCGTCGCCGGCCGCAACATGGCCGTGCTGGTGGAAGCCGCGGTGCGCAACACCATCCTGCAACTACGGGGCGTGGACACCTACCAGGAGTTTGTCGAGCGGCATCGGCGGGCGATGGAAAAGGGCGGGTGAGAGTCGACGCGCCACCGAACTCCCAACAACCGGACGCAGAAGGCGCAGAAGTTACGCAGAAGACGCAGAAAAATCCAAAAAGGTTTTGGATGTCCTTTTGCGATTTCTGCGTAACTTCTGCGCCTTCTGCGTCCTGCTGTTGGGTTTAGCCTTCAGCGAGACGGCTTATTGGGACAGTTCGGCTTGGTGCAATGCGCATAGAGCGACAGCGCATGGTCGGCGATCTCGAAGCCCTTGAGCTTGGCCACGTCGTTCTGGCGCTTCTCGATCTCGGCGTCGTAGAACTCCTCGACGCGGCCGCAGTCCAGGCAGACCAGGTGGTCGTGATGCTGGCCTTCGTTGAGTTCGTAGACGGCCTTGCCGCTTTCGAAATGGCTGCGGCTCAGGATCCCCGCCTGCTCGAACTGCGTGAGCACGCGGTACACGGTGGCCAGGCCGATGTCCGACCTGTCGTCCAGCAGCACGCGGAACACGTCTTCCGCGGTCATGTGCCGCTGCGACCCCTTGTGGAACACGTCGAGGATCTTCAGGCGCGGCAGCGTGGCCTTGAGTCCCGTGCTCTTGAGTTCGTCGATGTTCGCCATGGTGCCCGCTACAATGCCCCGATCATATCGCCTGCCCCCGCCATGCCCGTCATGCTCCCGCGCCAGTCGCGACTCATCCTGCTTGCCGCCGCGGTCCTCGCGGCGCTCGCCGGTTGCGGGACGCTGACTTCCAGCGCCCGCATCACCACCGCCCTCACGCCCTACCGCATCGAGATCGTGCAAGGCAACTTCGTGTCGAAGGAACAGGTCGATGCGCTGCAGAAGGGCATGAGCCGCGACCAGGTGCGGCAGGTGCTCGGCACGCCGCTGGTGACGAGCGTGTTCCACGGCGAGCGCTGGGACTACGTGTTCACGCTCAAGCGCCAGGGCGTCGAGCCCCAGCAGCGCCGCCTGACCGTGTACTTCCAGGGAGACACCATGGACCGCGCCGAGGGCGACACCATGCCCAGCGAGGCCGAGTTCGTGACGGCCCTGGACAACCGGCGCAAGGGCGGCAAGGTGCCGCGCCTCGAGGCCACCGAGGCGGAGCTGCAGTCCTTCGACGGCAAGCGCACGCCGGCCGCTGCCGTCGTCGACCAGCCGGTGACTGCCGCGCCGGCGAACTACCCCCCGCTCGAAACGCCCCGCTGAGCCTGCATGAGCAAGGGCACGCAGGCACTCAAGAAGGTTGCGGTCGCGGGCGCGGTGCAGCGCCCTGCCGCGCCTACGGCCCATCACGAGGTGGCGGTGGCCGGCGCATCGGGCCGCATGGGCCACATGCTGATCGAAGCGATTCGCGCTTCCGACGACTGCCGGCTTGCCGGCGCGCTCGACATCGCGTCCAGCCCCGCCATCGGCAATGACGCGGCGGCCTTCCTGGGCCATGCCAGCGGCGTACCCGTCAGCGCCGACCTGCGCACCGGCCTCGAGCATGCGCAGGTGCTGATCGATTTCACCCGGCCGGAAGGCACGCTGGCCCACCTGAAGATGTGCCGCGAACTCGGCGTGAAGGCGGTGATCGGCACCACCGGCTTCAGCGAGGGCCAGAAGCGCGAGATCGCCGACGCCGCGCGCGACATCGCCATCGTGATGGCGCCCAACATGAGCGTCGGCGTGAACGTGACGATGAAGCTGCTGGAGATGGCGGCGAAGGCCCTGGCCACCGGCTACGACATCGAGATCATCGAAGCGCACCACCGGCACAAGGTGGATGCGCCGTCCGGCACCGCGCTGAAGATGGGCGAGGTGATCGCCGCCGCCATCGGCCGCGACCTGAAGAAAGTGGGCGTCTTCGCCCGCGAGGGCGTCACCGGCGAACGCGATCCCTCCACCATCGGTTTCTCGTCGATTCGTGGCGGCGACATCGTGGGCGACCACACGGTGCTGTTCGCCGGCACCGGCGAGCGCATCGAGATCACGCACAAGTCCGCCAGCCGCGCCACCTACGCGCAAGGCAGCCTGCGGGCCGTGCGCTTCCTCGGCGGACAGTCGAAGGGCATGTTCGACATGTTCGACGTGCTCGGTTTGAGGGATTGACCACCACATGAGCTTCATGGATCTGTTCCGCCAGGGCGATGCGATCACCCAGGTGGTGGCGATCCTGTTGCTGGCGATGTCGGTGTCCAGCTGGGTCGTCATCCTCTGGAAGGCCTGGATGCTGCGCCGGGCGACCGGCGACGTCGCCCGCAGTACCGCGGCGTTCTGGCAGGCCGCCACGATCGACGAGGCGCGGCAGAAGATCGGCGCGTTCGACCGCGAGGCGCTGGTGCTGCCGCTGATCGCCGCCACGCAGACGCATGCGCCCGGCTCGCTGGCGGCCGCCGGCGACAAGTCGCAGCAACTCACCCGCGTGCTGCGCGACGCCTTGCACCGCGTGCTGGACAAGCTGCAGTTCGGCCAGGTGCTGCTGGCCACCGTGGGCTCCACCGCGCCCTTCGTGGGGCTGCTGGGCACGGTCTGGGGCATCTACCACGCGCTCACCAACATCGCCAATGCCGGCCAGATCACCATCGACCGCGTGTCCGGCCCGGTCGGCGAGGCGTTGATCATGACCGCGGCCGGGCTGGCCGTCGCGATCCCGGCCGTGCTGGGCTACAACATCTTCGGCCGGCTGATCGGGCGCATCGAAGCGGACCTGGAAGGTTTCGCCCGCGACCTGCGCGAACTGCTGGCGCATCCCGCCTCCGGAGCCTGACCGTGGGATTCGGCCGCCTGGAGCGCACCAGGGGCGACGCGCCGATGAGCGAGATCAACGTCACGCCGCTGGTGGACGTGATGCTGGTGCTGGTGGTGATCTTCATCATCACCGCGCCGCTGCTGGCCAGTTCGATCCGGCTGGACCTGCCCAAGGCCGACGGCGCCCAGCCGGGTGACGCCCCACGCTTCGTGACGGTGGTGCTGGACAAGGCCGGGCAGGTCTTCGTCAACGACAAGCCCGTCACCCCGCCGCAGCTCGCCGAACAACTGGCGGCCGCAGCCAAGGCGAATCCGGACACCGAGATCCAGCTGCGCGCCGACCAGGCCGTGCCCTATGGCCGCATCGTGGAAGTGATGGGCGTGGCGCACAAGGCGGGGCTCTCGCGAATCGGCTTTGTTGCCGAGCAACCGAAGTAGAAGCGGGGTCCGAACTACCGGACGCAGAAGGCGCGGAAGTTGCGCAGAAGTCGCAGAAAAAACCTTAAAAGGGTTTTGGATTCCTTTTGCGTCTTCTGCGTAGTTTCTGCGTCTTCTGCGTCCGGCTGTCCGTATTTCCCCTCGGCCCTACAATTTCCCCATATGGATGACAAGTACAACCACCTGGCGGTGGAAAAGGCCGCCCAGGCTGAATGGACCGCGCGCGATGCCTACCGCGTGACGGAGGATCCGCGCAAGAAGAAGTTCTACGCGTGCTCCATGCTGCCCTACCCCTCGGGCAAGCTCCACATGGGCCACGTGCGCAACTACACGATCAACGACATGTTGACGCGCTACCTGCGCATGAACGGCTACAACGTGCTCATGCCCATGGGCTGGGACGCCTTCGGCCTGCCGGCCGAAAACGCCGCAATGAAGAACAACGTGCCGCCGGCCAGGTGGACGTACGAGAACATCGCGTACATGAAGGGCCAGATGCAGGCGATGGGCCTGGCCATCGACTGGTCGCGCGAGATCGCCACCTGCGACCCCAGCTACTACAAGTGGAACCAGTGGCTGTTCCTGAAGATGCTGGAAAAGGGCATCGCCTACCGCAAGACGCAGGTCGTCAACTGGGACCCGGTGGACCAGACGGTGCTGGCCAACGAGCAGGTGATCGACGGCAAGGGCTGGCGCACCGGCGCGGCGGTGGAAAAGCGCGAGATCCCCGGCTACTACCTCAAGATCACCGAGTACGCGCAGGAACTGCTCGAGCACGTGCAGGAGAAGCTGCCCGGCTGGCCGGAGCGCGTGAAGGTGATGCAGGAAAACTGGATCGGCCGCAGCGAGGGCGTGCGCTTCGCCTTCCCGCACAGCATTCGCGGCAGGGACGGCAAGCTGATCGGCGATGGGCGGCTGTACGTCTTCACGACGCGCGCCGACACCATCATGGGCGTGACGTTCTGCGCCGTGGCGCCCGAACATCCGCTGGCGCAGCACGCGGCGCAGGGCAATCCCAAGCTGGCGGCTTTCATCGAGGAGTGCAAGCGCGGTGGCACCACCGAAGCGGAGCTCGCCGTCAAGGAGAAGGAAGGCATGCGCACCGGCATCCGGGTGCTGCATCCCTTCAGCGATGAACCGGTGGAAGTCTGGGTCGGCAACTACGTGCTCATGGGCTATGGCGACGGCGCCGTGATGGGCGTGCCGGGCCATGACGAACGCGACTTCGCCTTCGCGCTGAAGTACGGCCTGCCCATCGTGCAGGTGGTGCACGTGGACGGCAAGACCTACGACTACCACCAGTGGCAGGACTGGTACGCCGACAAGGAGAACGGGGTCGTGATCAACTCCGACATCTTCAGCGGCTTCAAGTACCAGGAAGCGGTGAAGGCGGTGGCCCACCAGCTGCAGCTCAAGGGCCTGGGCGAGAAGAAGACCACCTGGCGGCTGCGCGACTGGGGCGTGAGCCGCCAGCGCTACTGGGGCACGCCGATCCCGATCATCCACTGCGACGTGCACGGCGCGGTGCCGGTGCCGGAGAAGGACCTGCCGGTGGTGCTGCCGCAGGACTGCGTGCCGGACGGCAGCGGCAATCCGCTGAACAAGCGCGAGGACTTCCTGGCCTGCAACTGCCCGGTGTGCGGCAAGCCGGCGCGCCGCGAGACGGACACCATGGACACCTTCGTGGACTCGTCGTGGTACTTCATGCGCTATTGCGACCCGAAGAACGACCTGGCGATGGTCGGCGCGGGCACGCAGTACTGGATGCCGATGGACCAGTACATCGGCGGCATCGAGCACGCCATCCTGCACCTGCTGTACGCGCGCTTCTGGACCCGCGTGATGCGCGACCTGGGCCTGGTGAAGATCGACGAGCCGTTCACCAGGCTGCTGACGCAGGGCATGGTGCTGAACGAGGCGTTCTCGCGCACCACCACGGGCAAGCAGTTCTTCTGGGTGCACGAGCTCGACATCGAGCGTGATGAACATGCCAAGGTGATTTCCGCCAAGGCCAGGTCGGACGGCCAGCCGGTGGTGTACGAGGGCTGGACCACCATGTCCAAGTCCAAGAACAACGGCGTCGACCCGCAGGACCTGATCGAGAAGTACGGCGCCGACACCGCGCGCCTGTACACCATGTTCACCGCGCCGCCCGAGGCCACGCTGGAGTGGAACGACGCCGCGCTGGAAGGCAGCCATCGCTTCCTGCGCCGCGTGTGGAACTTCGGCGTGAAGCTGGGCGCCGGCAGCGACGCGAAGCCGGGCAGCTACGGCAAGGGCGCGCAGGCGCTGCGCCGCGAGATCCACACCGTGCTGCGCCAGGTGGACTACGACTACCAGCGCATGCAGTACAACACCGTGGTGTCCGGGGCGATGAAGATGCTCAACGCGCTGGAGGACTTCAAGGCGACCGGCGAACCCGGCGCCCAGGCGGCGCTGCGCGAAGGCTTCGGCATCCTGCTGCGCTCGCTGTACCCGGCCACGCCCCATATCGCGCACACGCTCTGGCAGCAACTGGGCTATGTGGCCGCGCACGGCGACCTGCTCGACGCGCCCTGGCCCAGGGTGGACGAGGCTGCGCTGCAACGGGACGAGGTCGAGCTGGTGCTGCAGGTCAACGGCAAGCATCGCGGTGCGATCCTGGTGCCGGCCGGCGCCGACAAGGACGAGATCGAGAAGATCGCGGTGGCCAGCGAAGCCTTCACCAGGTTCGCGGCCGGGGCGGCGCCGAAGAAGGTGATCGTGGTGCCCGGCCGGCTGGTCAACGTGGTGATCTGAAGATGCAGCGACGCTCCGTCTTCGCCGCCGCCTTTGCCACCCTGCTCGCCGGCTGCGGCTTCCAGCTGCGGCAGGCGCCGGAGTTCGCGTTCGACACCATCGTGATCAATGCGCCGCAGACGTCGCCGCTGGCGGCGGAGCTGCGCAAGGCTTTCCGGCAGGACGGCAAGGTGCGCGTGATCACCGGCACGCTGGCGCCGGCAGCGGCTCCGGCTCCGGCGGGTGCAGCCTCGGCGCCGGTGGCGGTGCCCGGGCAGGTGATTTTCGACCTGCTGCAGGAGCAGCGCGAAAAAGTGGTCGTCGGCCTCAATGCCAGCGGCCAGGTGCGGGAATACCAGTTGCGTTCGCGCATCCACTTTCGCGTGCGCACGCCGCTGTCGCGCGAGCTGATTCCCGACACCGAGCTGCTGCAGCAGCGCGACATCAGCTTCAACGAAACGGCCGTGCTCGCCAAGGAATCGGAAGAGGTCCTGCTGTACCGCGACATGCAGAACGACCTGGTGCAGCAGCTCATGCGCCGCCTGGGCGCGCTGAAAGCGCTGTAACAAAGCAACCCGCCGCGGCCGTCCCGCCAGCCGCGGCGACCTTTCGGCGCGCGTCCTACAGCCGCGCCACGCGCCGGGTGGCACGCTCGGGTTTCACTCCGAAGGCCCAGCCATGGATGCCAAGCGCGACACGACCGACAGCTTCATCGCCAAGGAAGCGCGCTACGGCGCGCGCAACTATGCGCCGGTGCAGGTGGTGGTCGACCACGCGAAGGACTGCCTGGTGTGGGACGTCGATGGCCGCGAGTACATCGACATGATGAGCGCGTACTCGTCGGTGAGCCACGGGCACCTGCATCCGCGCATCGTGGCCGCGGCGCAGCGCCAGCTCGAGAAGGTGGCCGTGACGTCCCGCGCCTATTACGGCACCACGCTCGGCCCGCTGCTGGAAAAGCTCAGCGAGGTGACCGGCTTCGAGCGCGCGCTGCCGATGAACACCGGCGCCGAGGCGGTGGAAACCGCCATCAAGTGCGCGCGCCGCTGGGGCCACCGCATCAAGGGCGTCCCCGACGGCCGCCAGCGCATCCTGGTGGCGCGCGGCAACTTCCACGGCCGCACCAGCACCATCATCGGTTTTTCCAGCGAGCCGGAGTATCGCAACGGCTTCGGCCCCTTCGACGGCGGCTTCCAGCACTTCGACTACGGCGACATGCAAAGCGTGAAGGCGGCCGCTACCCCGGACACCTGCGCCGTGCTGATCGAGCCGATCCAGGGCGAGGCCGGCGTGATCGTGCCCCCGCCGGGCTTTTTCCAGGAGCTGCGGGCCTGGTGCACGGCCCACCAGGTCCTGTTGATCGACGACGAGGTGCAGGCGGGGCTGGGACGCACCGGCAAGTGGTTCGCGTTCCAGCATGAGGGCATCCGGCCCGACGCGCTGATCCTGGGCAAGGCGCTGGGCGCCGGCCTGTTGCCGGTCAGCGCCTTCTGCGCCGACGACAAGGTGATGCAGGTGTTCAGCCCCAACAGCCACGGCTCCACGTTCGGCGGCAACGCGCTGGCGGCCGCCGTGGCGCTGGAGGGCTTGAAGGTGCTGGAGGAGGAAGGCCTGGTGGACCACTGCGCCGAGAAGGGCGACTACCTGATGCGCCGGCTGCGCGAGGTGCAGGACGAAGTGCGCCCGCTGATCCGCGACGTGCGCGGACGCGGCTTGTGGATCGGCGTGGACATCGAGCCGTCCTGCACCACCGCGCGGGACCTGGTCGAACGGCTTGCGGCGCATGGCTTGTTGTCGAAGGAGACGCACGAAACCGTGATCCGCTTCGCGCCGCCGCTGACCATCACGTTCGAGTTGATGGACCGGGCGGTTGAAATCTTCCGGCGGGTGGCGCGCGAGAAGCACGCGGAACTCGCAGGCCGGGTTGCCCGCCAGGGCACCCCGGCGTAATCGACGCGCCGCGGCAACGTCGGGGTTCGCTGCGCGAAACCCGACCTACGGGGAGGGGGACCAACGCGAACGTGCGTCGGTACACTCGAGACATGCAGCTCGCCCCCGCCCAGCTCTCCCAGCACCTGCAGCGCGGCTTGCGGCCGCTCTACATGCTGTACGGCGACGAGCCGCTGCTGGTGCAGGAGGCCGCCGATGCGATCCGCGCCGCGGCGCGGACGCAGGGCTATACCGAGCGCACGGTGCATACGGTGGCCGGCGCGCACTTCGACTGGAGCGCGGTGCTGGCGGCGGGCGGCTCGCTCAGCCTCTTTTCCGACAAGCAGATCGTCGAGGTCCGCATCCCCTCGGGCAAGCCGGGCAAGGACGGCAGTACCGCCTTGCAGCAGCTGGCTGAAAGCGCGGCGGGCAACGACAGCACGCTGACGCTGGTGCTGTTGCCCAAGCTCGACTTCCAGACGAAGAAGACGGCCTGGTTCGCGGCGCTGGAAGGCGGCGGTGTCGCCCTCGAGGTGCAGCCGGTGGAGCGTGGCGCGCTGCCGCAGTGGATCAGCCAGCGGCTGGCGCAGAACGGCCAGCGCGTGGCCGGCGGCGACGAAGGCCAGCGGACGCTGCAGTTCTTTGCCGATCGCGTCGAGGGCAACCTGCTGGCCGCCCACCAGGAGATCCAGAAACTCGCCTTGCTGTATCCCGCCGGCGAGCTGCGCTTCGAGCAGGTGGAAAGCGCCGTGCTGAATGTCGCGCGCTACGACGTGTTCAAGCTCTCCGAGGCGGTGCTGGCCGGCCAGCCGACGCGGGTGCAGCGCATGCTGGACGGGCTGCAGGCCGAAGGCGAGGCCGAGGTGCTGGTGCACTACACGTTGTCGGAGGACATCCGGGCGCTCAAGCGCGTGAAGGACGCGATGGCCGCCGGCCGGCCGCTGCCCATGGCGCTGCGCGAGCAGCGGGTCTGGGGCGTGAAGGAAAAGCTGTACGAGCGCGTGCTGCCGAGGCTGGGCGCCACGACGCTGGACAACCTGCTGCACGCCGCGCACATGGTGGACGGCATCGTGAAAGGTCTCAAGGCTCCGGGCTGGCCCACCGACGGCTGGCAGGCGCTGCACCGCCTGGCGATGGACCTGTGCCTGGCCGTCACTCCCTCTCCCTCCGGGGGAGGACGGGGTGGGGGCGCTGGGCGCTCTCCCGGCGCGCCCCCGGCCTAATCCGCCGCTCAGAGGGGCAGGGGATAATACGGGCGATGAACGCGCTGAACATCGCCGAACACATGGCTTCCCTGGGCCTGCAGGCCCGGGAGGCGTCCGCGCGCATGGCTTCGGCGACGGCGGCGCAGAAGAGCCGGGCATTGAGCGCCATGGCGGCGCTGCTGCGCGCCAGCGTGCAGGCCTTGCAGGCCGACAACGCCAGGGACATCGAGCGTGCCACGGCCGCCGGCCTGGCCGCACCCATGGTCGACCGGCTCAAGCTCACGCCCAAGATCATCGAGACGCTGGCGATCGGCTGCGAACAGCTGGCGGTGATGCCGGACATCATCGGCGAGGTGATCGGCATGAAGCAGCAGCCCAGCGGCATCCGCGTGGGCCAGATGCGCGTGCCGCTCGGCGTGTTCGGCATGGTGTTCGAAAGCCGCCCCAACGTGACCATCGAGGCCGCCAGCCTGTCGATCAAGAGCGGCAACGCCTGCATCCTGCGCGGCGGCTCCGAAGCGATCGAATCCAACAAGGCGCTGGCGCGGCTGGTGCAGCAGGCGCTGGTGCAGGCCGGCCTGCCGCCCGAGGCGGTGCAGCTGGTGCAGACGACGGACCGCGAAGCCGTGGGTCGCCTGATCGCCATGCCCGAGTACGTGGACGTGATCATTCCGCGCGGCGGCAAGGGCCTGATCGAGCGCATCAGCCGCGAGGCCAAGGTCCCCGTCATCAAGCACCTGGACGGCAACTGCCACGTCTACGTGGACGACCCCTGCGAGATGGACATGGCGGTCGCGGTGGCGGACAACGCGAAGACGCAGAAATACAGCCCATGCAACGCGATCGAAGGCCTGCTCGTCGCCCGCGCGGTGGCGCCGGATTTCCTGCCGCGCATAGGCGCGATCTTCGCCGCCAAGGGCGTGGAAATGCGCTGCGATCCCGAAGCCCGCGCGATCCTGGCCAAGGTGAAGGGCGGCGACGTCAAGCAAGCCACCGAGCAGGACTGGTCCGAGGAATACCTGGCGGCCATCATCAGCGTGAAGGTCGTCGCCGGCATCGACGAGGCCATCGCGCACATCAACCGCTATTCGTCCCATCACACCGACGCCATCGTCACGCGCGACCATATGCACGCCCAGCGCTTCCTGCGCGAGGTGGACTCGGCCAGCGTGATGGTGAACGCCAGCACCCGCTTTGCCGACGGCTTCGAGTACGGGCTGGGCGCCGAGATCGGCATCAGCACCGACAAGTTCCATGCGCGCGGGCCGGTCGGGATCGAAGGCCTCACGTCGCTGAAATGGATCGTCCTGGGCAACGGCGAAGTGCGGACCTGATCCCCGACCCCCACTAGAAGAAGACCGAATGGTTCCGCACCTCACCACGGCGCTGACGGGCCCGATCAACGAGCTCGAACAACGCATCCTCGAATCCATGCCCGCAGTGGAACGCTGGTTCCGCCTGGAATGGATGGAGCACACGCCGCCGTTCTACTGCTCGGTGGACATCCGCAACGCCGGCTTCAAGCTCGCGCCGGTGGACACCAACCTGTATCCGGGCGGCTGGCACAACCTCACGCCGGAGATGCTGCCGCTGGCGGTGCAGGCCGCGATGGCCGCCATCGAGAAGATCTGCCCCGAGGCCAAGAACCTCCTGGTCGTTCCCGAGAACACGCGCAACTCGTTCTACCTGGCCAATATCGTGCAACTGCAGCGGATCTTCCGCATGGCGGGGCTGAACGTGCGCATCGGCTCGATCGATGCCGACATCAAGAAGCCGACCACCATCGAGCTGCCGCACGGTGACACCGTGACGCTGGAGCCGGTGGTGCGCACCAAGCGCCGGCTGGGGCTGAAGAACTTCGACCCCTGCACGATCCTGCTGAACAACGACCTGACGGCCGGCCCGCCCGGCATCCTGGAAGACCTGCACGAACAGTACCTGCTGCCGCCGCTGCATGCCGGCTGGTCGGTGCGGCGCAAGAGCCGCCACTTCCAGAGCTACGAGGAGGTCGCCAAGCGCTTCGGCAAGATGCTGGGCATCGACCCGTGGCTGGTCAATCCGCTCTTCGCCAAGTGCGGCGAGGTCGACTTCGCCAAGGAAGAGGGCATGGACTGCCTGCGCACCAACGTCGACGCCGTGCTCACCAAGGTGCGCAAGAAGTACAAGGAATACGGCATCAACGAGAAGCCCTTCACCATCGTCAAGGCCGACAACGGCAGCTACGGCATGGGCATCATGACCGTGCGCGACGTCAAGGAGCTCGACCAGATCCAGGAGCGCACCCGGGAACGCATGGCCACCACCAAGGGCGGCCAGCAGGTCACCGAGGTGATCATCCAGGAAGGCGTGTTGACGGCCGAGCGGATCCACGACGCCGTGGCCGAGCCCGTCGTCTACACGATGGACCGGTACGTGGTGGGCGGCTTCTACCGCGTGCACGCGGAGCGCGGCATCGACGAGAACCTGAACATCCCCGGGGCCAGCTTCGTGCCATTGGCGTTTGCCGAGAGTACGCGCTTACCTCAGCCAGGCCAGAAGCCGGGCGCCAGCGCGCCGAACCGCTTCTACATGTACGGGGTGATCGGCCGCCTGGCCATGCTGGCGGCCAGCTACGAGCTGGAAGGCACGGACCCCGACGCCGAGAGCTACGACTAATCGGGACGGGCGGTTGCTGCACTGCAACAAACGCCCGCCCGCGCCCGGCACCGAAGCGCACAATAGCGCTCCCAAGGTCCAAGACCCCGCCGGCATCGTCAGCCGGGGACGGGGCTGTCCGTGAAGAATTCGAAATCATCGCTAGCGGCGCTCACCATCGGCGCCGTCGGGGTCGTCTACGGCGACATCGGAACCAGCGTCCTGTACGCCGTCAAGGAAGTGTTCGGGTCGGGCCACGTCCCTTTCACGCCCCAGAACGTCTATGGCGTTCTGTCCATCTTCTTCTGGACCCTGACGGTCATTGTCTCGATCAAGTACGTGGTGCTGGTCCTGCGCGCCGACAACAACGGCGAGGGGGGCCTGATCGCCATGCTGGCGCTGGCGTCGCAAGCGGTGAAGGACAAGCCGAGGCTGCGGCAGGTGCTGCTGGGCGTCGGCATCTTCGGCACTGCGCTGTTCTACGGCGACGGAGTCATCACCCCGGCGATCTCGGTGCTTTCCGCGGTCGAGGGCCTCGAGATCGTGTCGCCCGCGATGAAGGACTGGGTGATTCCGCTCACGCTGGTGGTGCTGTTCTGCCTGTTCGCCGTGCAGAAGAGCGGGACCAGCGGCATCGGCAAGTTCTTCGGCCCGATCACGCTGGTGTGGTTCGTCTCCATCGCCGTGCTGGGGGTCTCGCACATCGTCCACCATCCGGAGATCCTGAAAGCGCTGAGTCCGTATTACGCGCTGCAGTTCATGTGGAACAACCCCGGGACCAGCTTCATCATCCTGGGCGCCGTGGTGCTGTGCGTCACCGGGGCGGAAGCCCTGTATGCGGACCTGGGGCACTTCGGAAAGAAGCCGATCCGGCTGGCGTGGTTCAGCGTGGTCATGCCGGCGCTGACGTTGAACTACTTCGGCCAGGGTGCACTGCTGCTGGCGCGGCCGGAAGCGGTGAAGAACCCGTTCTACATGATGGCGCCGGACTGGGCGCTGGTCCCGCTCGTGGTGCTGGCGACGATGGCCACCGTGATCGCGTCGCAGGCGCTGATCACGGGCGCCTTCAGCGTGACCAAGCAGGTGGTGCAGCTCGGCTACCTGCCGCGGCTGAACGTGCAGCACACCAGCGTGCACGACACGGGGCAGATCTACGTGCCGGCGGTGAACTGGGGGCTGTTCGTGGCGATCGTGATCGCCGTGGTGATGTTCCGCTCCTCCAGCAACCTGGCGGCCGCTTACGGCATTGCCGTGACGCTGGACATGCTGATCACCACCATCCTCACCTTCTTCGTGATCCGCTACGGGTGGGGCTACCCGCTCGCGCTGTGCGTGGCCGCAACCGGCTGGTTCTTCGTCGTGGACCTCGCGTTCTTTGCGTCCAACCTGCTGAAGCTGCTGGACGGCGGCTGGTTCCCGCTGATGATCGGCGGCCTCATCTTCACCTTGATGATGACCTGGAAACGCGGCCGCGAAATCCTCAACGAGAAGCTGCGCTCGGACGCCATCGACCTCGGGAGTTTCCTGGAGTCGGTGTTCCAGGCCCCCCCGCTGCGCGTGCCGGGGACCGCGGTGTTCCTCACGGCCGAACCCGGCACCGTGCCGAACGCACTGCTGCACAACCTGAAGCACAACAAGGTGCTGCACGAGCACAACCTGTTCGTCAGCGTTCGCAGCCACGAGGTGCCGTGGATCGGCCTGGACCGCCGGGTCGAGATCGTGCCCCTGGGCCATGATTGCTGGCAGGTCGCCATCCACTACGGATTCAAGAACGATCCCGACGTGCCGCGCGCGCTGGAGCAGATCCGCTCGCGGGGCTGCGAGATCGAGCCGATGACCACCAGCTATTTCCTGTCCCGCGACATGGTCGTTCCCACGATCGGCGGCGGCATGGCGGCCTGGCGGGAGAAGCTTTTCGCGCAGATGCACCACAACGCCAGCGGCGCGGCTGATTTCCTGAGCCTGCCGAACAACTCCGTCGTGGAGCTGGGCAGCAAGGTGGAGATCTGAGCCCGGAAGACTTCGACGTGGTGGTGGTCGGCGCGGGGCTCTCGGGCATCGCGGCCGCGCACTACCTCCGCAGCGAATGCCCGCAGGAGCGCTTCGTCATCCTCGAAGGCCGCGACGCGATCGGCGGCACCTGGGACCTGTTCCGCTATCCCGGCATCCGCTCGGACTCCGACATGTTCACGCTCGGCTACACCTTCCGCCCGTGGACCAGCGATGCGGCCATCGCCGACGGCGCCGCCATCCGCGACTACATCCGCGCTACCGCGCGGGAAGAGGGCGTGCTGCCGCAGATCCGCTTCGGGCACCGCGTGACCAGCGCCAATTGGGACCCCGCCACGGCGCGTTGGAATGTCGAGGCCGAACGCGAAGGGCAGGCGCTGCGCCTTACCTGCCGCTTCCTGTTTTTCTGCAGCGGCTACTACGACTACGAGCAGGGCTACGACCCCGCGTGGCCGGGGCGCGAGAGCTTTGCCGGCCGGATCGTCCACCCGCAGCATTGGCCCGCGGACCTGGACTACGCGAACCAGCAGGTGGTGGTGATCGGCAGCGGCGCCACCGCGATCACGCTGCTGCCATCGCTGGCTGCCAAGGCGGCGCACGTCACGATGCTGCAGCGATCGCCCAGCTACATCATCGCGCTGCCGGCACGCGACGCGATCGGCCGCGCGCTGCAGGCGGTGCTGCCGCGCAAGGCGGCCTATCGGCTGATCCGCTGGAAGAACATCCTGCTGTCCTCCGCGCTGTTCCAGTTCTCGCGCCGGCGTCCGGCAGCCATGCGCAACTGGCTGGTGCGACAGGCGCAGGCGCGTTTCGGGCCGACGGTGCAGCAGCGCGACCTGCAGCCCCGCTATGACCCGTGGGACCAGCGCCTGTGCATCGCGCCGGACGCGGACGTCTTTCGCGCCGTGCATTCCGGACGCGCATCGATCGTCACGGAGCAGGTCGCCCGCTTCGTTCCGCAGGGCGTGGAGCTGGCGTCCGGCCGGGTGCTGCCCGCCGACCTGGTGGTCACGGCCACGGGCCTGAAGCTCAAGTTGCTGGGCGGCGCGCGCATCACCATCGACGGACAGCCGCTGCAGGTGACCGATGCCCTGTCGTACAAGGGCATGATGCTCAGCGGCCTGCCGAACCTGGCCATGGCCATGGGCTACACCAACGCGTCGTGGACGCTCAAGTGCGAGCTCATCGCACGCCAGGTCTGCCGCATGCTGAACCACATTCGCCGCCAGGGGCTCGACGTCTGCGTGCCGGTTCTGGATACGGACGCCGGGCAGACGCGGCCGGCGCTCGACCTGAGCTCCGGCTACATCCAGCGTGCCTCCGGCGAGCTGCCCCGGCAGGGATCGCGCAAGCCGTGGCGCATCTACCAGAACTATCTCCTCGACCTGTTTTCGCTGAACCTGGCGCCGCTGCGCGACGGGGCGCTGCGCTTCGCGCGCCGCGGCGAGACGCCCCGCTGACCATGTATCTCCTGCTGACCCTTGTCTTCGTGCTGCTGGTGCTGCTGGCCGCCGCCGCGCTGTTCACCCGCTTCGTGGCCCGCAAGGTGGAGAAGTCCTTCCCACCCACAGGCGAGTGGATCGAGGTGGAGGGGGAGCGGATCCATTACCGGCGCATGGGGCGGGGCCCGGCCATCGTGCTGGTGCACGGCCTGGGCGGCCAGTCCGGCAATTTCAACTTCCTGCCGCTGCAGGAGCTGGCGCAGCGCTGGACGCTGGTGCTGCCCGACCGCCCCGGCTCGGGCTATTCGCCGCGGCGCGATGACACCAAGGCCAACATCGCAGCGCAGGCGCGGCTGGTGGCGGCCTTCATCCGCGCGCTGCGCCTGGAGTCGCCGCCGCTGCTGGTCGGCCATTCCCTGGGCGGTGCCATCGCGCTGAGCGTCGGGTTGCAGGACCCCGCTTGCATCGCGGGCCTGGCCCTCATCGCGCCGCTGACGCACTTCAACCCGCACGTGCCGGCGCCGTTCCGGGGCATGGCGATCCGCACGCCCCGGCTGCGCAGCTTCATCGCGCACACCGTTGCCACGCCGCTGGCCATCCTGAACACGCGCGCCGTGCTGGAGGCGCTGTTCGCCCCGCATGCCGCGCCCGCGGACTTTGCCCTGCGCGGTGGCGGCCTGTACGGCCTGCGGCCGGCTGCGTTCTACGGCGCCGCGACCGACATGGTCCTGGTGGAGGCGGACCTGCCGGCGCAGCAGGAGCGCTACGGCGAGTTGCGCATGCCGGTCGACATCCTCTACGGCGAAGGCGACCGGGTGCTGGACTGGCGCGCGCATGGCGAGGCCTTGCGTGACAAGGTGCCGCAGGCGCGGCTGAAGGTCATCCCTGGCGGGCACATGATCCTGGTGACCGAGGCAACCGGGACGGCGGCATGGCTGGAGGAATGCGCGCGGGCGGCGCACGGCGATCTGTGCAAAAGTGCGGCCCTAGCTTGACGTGAAACCATGAACATCCTCTTCGTCGCCGACCCGCTCGAGGTCTTCCAGATCTACAAGGACACCACCTTTTCGATGATGCGCGAGGCGCAGCGCCGCGGCCACCGCATCGCGGCCTGCGAGCCGCGCCACCTGACCTGGCGTTCAGGCGAGGTGGTGCACGCCGTCATCCGCCAGGTCACGCTGACGGGCACCGAGGACTGGTTCCGGGTGGACGCGACCGTCACCCGTCCGCTGAAGGACTACGACGCGGTCATCATGCGCAAGGACCCGCCGTTCGACGACGAGTACTTCTATGCCACGCACCTGCTGGAGCAGGCGCAACGCGAGGGCGCCAGGGTGTTCAACCGGCCGGCCGCGCTGCGCGACCACCCGGAGAAGCTGGCGATCATGGAGTTCCCGCAGTTCGTCAGCCCCACGCTGGTCACCCGCTCGGCCGACGAGGTGCGGCGCTTCCATGCCGAGCACGCCGACATCATCCTCAAGCCGCTGGACGGCATGGGGGGCATGGGCATCTTCCGCGTCGGGCCGGATGGCATGAACCTGGGTTCCATCACCGAGACGCTGAACCACCACGGGGCCACCACGTTGATGGTGCAGCGTTTCGTGCCCGAGATCTCGCAGGGCGACAAGCGCGTGCTGGTCATCGGCGGCAAGGTGGTGCCGTTTTCGCTGGCGCGCATTCCGCAGGGCAGCGAGGTGCGGGGCAACCTGGCCGCCGGCGGGCTGGGCGTGGCGCAGCCCATCACGGAGCGCGACCGCGAGATCGCCGAGACCATCGGGCCGTTGCTGTCGGCGCGCGGCCTGTTGTTGATCGGCCTGGACGTGATCGGTGACTGCCTCACCGAGATCAACGTGACCAGCCCGACCTGCTTCCAGGAAATCACGCAGCAGACCGGCTTCGACGTGCCGGCGATGTTCGTCGATGCGTTGGAGCATGCGGTGGAAGAGGACACGACGGTCCTCTGATGAAGAGGGATCGGGTACCGGACGCAGAAGAAGAGGACACGACGGTCCTCTGATGAAGAGGGATCGGGTACCGGACGCAGAAGACGCAGAAGCCTTCGGCACGCAGAAGTCGCAAAACAATTCAAAGGGTTTTGGATGTCCTTTTGCGTCTTCCGCGTAACTTTTGCGCCTTCTGCGTCCGGCTGTCCGCTCCCGCACCCGCACCCGCTCCCTACCGCACCTGACCACCTGACCAGCCCGACCTGCTTCCAGGAAATCACGCAGCAGACCGGCTTCGACGTGCCGGCGATGTTCGTCGATGCACTGGAGCGAGCGGTCGAAGAGGACAAGACGGTCCTCTGATGAAGAGGGATCGGGTACCGGACGCAGAAGACGCAGAAGCCTTCGGCACGCAGAAGTCGCAAAACAATTCAAAGGGTTTTGGATGTCCTTTTGCGTCTTCTGCGTAACTTTTGCGCCTTCTGCGTCCGGCTGTCCGCTCCCGCTTCCGCACCCGCACCCGCTCCCTACCGCACCTGACCATCCACGAAGACCTTCAACTCCCCCGGCTGAAACTGCGTCCAGGTTTCGTTCACCGTCAGCGGCGCGGTGACGATCACGGCCACGCGGTCGTCGGGGGAGGTGTGCTGCGCGAAGTCGACGCTCAGGTCCTCGTCCGCCAGGTGCGCATGCGTGAAAGGATGCTTGCGCTCCACGTACCAGAGATGCGTGGAGCAATGCGCCCACGTCGCCTCGCCGTTGGACAGCAGGAAATTGAAGCGGCCATGCCTGGCGATGCGCGGCGCCAGCTCGCGCAACGTGAGCGTCAGCTCCTCCACGCTGGGCACGTCGGCGTGCGACTTCCACAGCTCCTGCAGCAGCCAGCAGAACGCGCGCTCGCTGTCGGTGGTGCCGACCGGCCGGAAACTGGCATGCAGGCGCGGGTGGAAATCCTGCAGATCGCCGTTGTGCGCGAACACCCAGTAGCGCCCCCAGAGCTCGCGCACGAACGGGTGACAGTTCTGCAGCGCGATCTCGCCCTGCGTCGCCTTGCGGATGTGCGCGACGACATTGCGGCTCTTGATCGGGTAGCGCCGGATCAGTTCGGCCACTGGCGAGTCGCAGGCCGGCTGGTGGTCCACGAAATGCCGCAGCCCGAGGCCCTCGAAGAAGGCGATGCCCCAGCCGTCGGAATGATGGTCCGTGCGGCCGCCGCGCTGCGCGAAACCGGCGAAGCTGAACGTCACGTCGGTCGGCGTGTTGCAGTTCATCCCGAGCAGCTGGCACATGGGGTGATTATTGGCCAGGCGCGGCGGCGCCGGGCGCCGCCGGCGCATCGCGCAACTGCCACGCGGCCAGGATGGCCAGGCCGATGATCGCCGCCAGCAGGAGAAACGACTCGTTGAATGCGGCAAGCCGCGCGACACTGGTGCCCGGGTTGCCCAGCGCGTCGCCGTGCACCGCCAGCCGCCACTCCAGCACGATGGCGCACAGGCTCACCCCCACGGCGCCTCCCAGCATGCGCAGGAAATTGATCGCGCTGGCTCCCTGCGGGATCAACGCCTTGTCGAGGGGCCGCATCGCGCCAAGGTTGAGCGAGGGCAGGATGAAGCCCAGGCCGATCCGGCCCAGGATGACAAAGCCCATCAGCATCCAGAGGAACGTGGTGAGGTGGATGAGCGGCATCAGCGCGAACGAAAGCGCCAGCAGCAACAAGCCGCTGCTCACCATGACGTAGGTCGGCAGCCGGTTGGTCAGGCGCCCGGCAATGCCGATGGTGATGGCCAGCACGATCCCCGAAGGCAGCAGGATCGTGCCCACGCGCGATGCCGGCATCTGCAACCCGAGTTGCATGTAGACCGGCAGAAGGTAGGTGGAGCCGAACAGCGCGATGCCATAAATGAAGGCCACCAGGCTGCCGAAGGCGTAGGTCCGGTAGCCGAACAGGTCCAGGTTCATCAGCGGCTCGCGGCCCGTGCGCCGTGCGCGCCGCAGCCAGGTGATCATCGCGGCCAGCGCCACCAGCGCCGCCGTCAACAGCGCGCCCGCCAACGGCGGGTTTCCGCCGCGCAGTTCCACCAGGCCATTGAGCAGGCACAGCGTGCCGATGCTTCCCATCGCCAACCCTCGCCAGTCCAGTCGCGGTCCGCCCGCGCCGGCGTGGGCCCCGCCCGGCGATGTCACGGGAACGTAGCGGTAGGCCAGCCAGAGCGACAGCAGGCAGAACGGCACGACCATGAAGAAGATCGAACGCCAGCCGAACCAGTCCACCAGCACGCCGCCGATGCTGGGACCGAGCGCCGGCGCCAGCACCACGCCCATGCCGAACAGGCCGCTGGCGCGGCCTTGTTCGTGCGGCTCGAAGGCCCGCAGCATGACGATGGCGGGAATCGGCTGCACCACGCCCGCGGCGAGCCCTTCGGTCACGCGGGCGGCCAGCACCAGGGGGAACAGCGTCGACAGGCCGCCGACGATGCCACCGGTCATCAGCAGCACCATGGTCCCCACGTAGGTGCGCCGGTAGCCATAGCGTGACAGCAGCCAGGGCGTGGTCAGCATCGAGATGGTCATGGCCACCATGAAGCCGGAGCTGACCCACTGCGCCCGCTCCTGGCTGAGCGCGAAGTAGTGGCTCATGTCCGGGATGGCGACGTTCACGACGGTGGACGACATGATCGAGGCCATCGTGCCCACCATCACCGACATCAGCAACAGCCAGCGATAGCGCGGCCCATGGCGCGCGCGCAGCGCCTCGATCGAGCCGTCGGCGCTCACGCCGCGCCTTCGCGGGCGCAGGCGGCGCAGATGCACGCCAGGCGCTGGGCCTGTGCGGGCACGCGGGCCAGCAGATCGGCGGTGAAATCGAGTTGCGTGCACCAGCACGGCGGCTGCGCCTCGCCGGTGGCCCGCTGCACCTCCATGGCGCAGCGGTTGGGCTGGCCGCACAGGGGACAGAGCACGGGATCAGGCAGGGCAGGCGGCACGAATGCCATCGTAGCGCGCCCACGCCGCGGGCGGGGTCACGCTGCCAGTGGCATGGGCGCGCTCGGCTCGCCGAGTTTCTCCAGCGCGCGCGGCACCACGCCGTCGCGCTCCACGGGCCGCAACAATCTTTTCTTCACCAGGCGCTGCAGGCTGCGGCGTGTCATGGAGTGCGGCTGGCCGCCGTGGCTGACGAACATGAACAGGCTGCCCTTGGCGGAAGCCCACACCAGCTTGGCACGGCGCCACTGCTGCCGCGAGAAGAGATCCACCCACGCGCCGAGCGCCAGCGCCGCGACCACGTGGTCGGCCTCGCCCTGGTCCAGCACCGGCAGCGGGGCGTGCAAGGCACGCGCGGGACGCAACTGGGCAACCTCTGACGGCACGGTGTCTTCGAAGCCGGCCGCGCGCAATTCGCTCGGCGCCATCCAGAGCTGGTCGCCCTGCTCGACGATGTCCGAGGCATCGCCCGGAAGCCGCACCGGCTCGACCGGGGCGACGTCGCGGTGCCGGTGCCGCGCGCGCAGCTTCATCACCGGCCGGTGCAGCTGCTCCAGGTGCTGGAAGAAGCTGTTGGCTTCGCCCGGCCGCTGGCCCAGGCTTTCCAGGCCGGCGCGAACTTTTTGCAGCACGCGCGGGATGACCTCGAAGGCGCGCGCCGGCTCACGCAGGATCAGCTCGCTGTTGACGCTCCACAGCAGCTCGGTCACCACGCCGAGATGGCCGCCGGGATCGATGCCGCCCTGCGGCTGCGCCAGGCGGGCATGCGCCACCACCAGCGCCCAGGGTCCCAGGAGGAACTCCTGCACGGGCTGCGGCGCGTCGGCCAGGTCCGCGCGCTGCCACAGTTCGGAGGCGATGCGCTCGGCTTCGTGCTGCCGCTTTTCCACCAGCTGCACCGCCTCCAGCACCTTGTGCTGCGCCTCGTCGTCCATCGCATCCTGCGCCGACCAGCCGGCCTGCAGCGTGTCGAGGGCCAAGCGGAAGGGCTCCGGGCTCTCCACCGGGTCGACCTGGTTGAGGCGGCTGAAGCTCTGCGCCACGGCGTTGAAGAAGCCCTGGAATTCGACGCTGAATTCGTCGTTGAACTTGAAGCTGCGCTCCGCCACCTTTTCCACCAGCAGGCGGCCCGGATGCGCTTCGTCGCTGAAGAAGCGCGGCGCCACCATGGCCAGGCGCGCGAGCGAAGGCTCCAGGCCGACGATGGCCTCCCGCACGGGCGCCAGCAGCCGCGGGTCCTCGGCGACGCGGTCCACCAGCCGCCGCACCACTTCGAGCCCGAACACCTGCCCCGCCTCGCGGGCCTCGGTCTTGAGGCGGCCGCGGACCAGCGCGCGCTCGCGCGGCGCCGCCATGCCGCCCCACACGTCCTGGGGCAGCGGACTGTCCGTGGCCACCCGGCGCGGCGGCCGGTCCACCGCCGGCAGGTGCATGTGCTGCCGTGCGGCGCCCGCGTCGTAGGCTTGTTGTTCGCCCCGGTCGGATTCGAGCTCCAGCAGTTCGGCTCGCGCCTGCGCATGGAAGCTGGGGGCCAGCGGCCGATGCGTCTGAGTCTCCCCGCGCAGCAGGAACCGCTGCAGACGCGCGCCGTCGATGGCCTGTTGTGGCGCGAGGTCGGCGAAGCCGGAGGAGGACGCGAGCGCCTGCGGGGCAGACGGGGCTTCGCCCGTGGCGCCGGCATGCCCGGTGTCGTCGACGCTTGGCATGCCGGCCGTCCGGGAAGGCGCCGATGGCGAAGCCGTGGTGACCAGCCGGTAGTGCGCTGCATGCACTTGCGCTTGCGACAGCATCTTCACCTGGTCGACGTACAGCAGGTCCAGTTGTTCGGCCAGCGGCTTGGCCATGGACCGCAGCCACAGCCCGGTCCAAGCGGTGTCCGTCACGCCCTCGCCCATCATCCTGCGCAGCACCCTCGCGTACACGGCGGGCCGCAGGGGGTTGCGTTCCGGGTGGATGACTTCGAGGCCGAGCGCGCTGCTCATGAGAGCGTCGAGTTCGGACAACGGACGCTCGAGTGCGGACGTGAGCTGCTGCGCCAGCCGCGAGGACTCGATCTTGCTGGCGATCACGTTGTCATCGACCAGGCTGAGGTCGGCGAAGCTGGAAGTGAATCCGGCGTGCGCGCCGGAACCGTCGTCCCTGGCGTCCCGTTCGCAGGCGCTTGCCAGCAAGCGGGGAAACTGTTCCTTCCAGCCCTTGCGGCGCGCCAGCAGTTCGCGCCAGGCGTCGGACAGCTGCTGCCGCTGCGGGGACATGGCGCGCGCCTCCGCCGCCTGCAGTTCGGCCACCGCATGGTCCACGCACTGGTCGACGAGCGCGCCGGCGACGGCGCAAGCCGCGCCGATGCTGCGCGCGACCGTGGGGCTGACTGCGGACATCCCGGACGACTCCTTGTTGTCGCGAGATTAGAGCGGCGATGCCCCGGGTTGCGAACAGGGCGCCAGACCGGCGTGGAGTTCTCCGGGCCGAGCGGAAAGGGGTCTGGCAAGTGTTGGCAACGCGATGTGCTTCCGCGTTGCGAGACGTAACACCGCTTGCGCAATGTCGGGGTCGGCGTCGCCGAACCCGACCTACGAAGCCCGTCTCTCGCGGGGTGGGGGTCGCCTTGCCGAACTCGGCCTGCGAAGCCGTCTCTCGCAGGCCGGGTTTCGCGTCAGCGAACCCCGGCGTCCACGATCACGCAGCCGCCTTGACCTTCAGCCGCCACGCATGCAACAGCGGCTCGGTGTAGCCGCTCGGCTGCTCCTTGCCTTTGAGCACCAGGTCCAGCGCGGCGCGATAAGCGTACGAGCTGTCCCAGTTGCCGGCCATGGGCTGGTACTGCGGGTCGCCGGCGTTCTGCTTGTCGACGACGGCGGCCATGCGCTGGAAGGTCTCCAGCACCTGCTCCTTCGTGACCACGCCGTGCTCGAGCCAGTTCGCGATGTGCTGGCTGGAGATGCGCAGGGTGGCGCGGTCTTCCATCAGGCCGACGTTGTGGATGTCGGGCACCTTGGAGCAACCCACGCCCTGGTCCACCCAGCGCACCACGTAGCCCAGGATGCCCTGCACGTTGTTGTCCAGCTCCTGCTGGCGTTCGGCGGCGCTCCAGTTCGCCTGCGCGGCGACGGGCACGGTGAGCAGGCCTGCCAGCAACTTGTCGCGCTCGGCATCCAGGTCGGTCTTTTCCAGTTCCTGCTGCACGGCGGACACGTCCACCTGGTGATAGTGCAGCGCGTGCAGCGTGGCCGCGGTGGGGGAGGGCACCCACGCCGTGTTGGCGCCCGCCTTCGGGTGCACGATCTTCTGCTCCAGCATCGCGGCCATCAGGTCCGGCATGGCCCACATGCCCTTGCCGATCTGCGCGCGCCCGCGCAGCCCGCAGGCCAGGCCGACCAGCACGTTGCTCTTCTCGTAGGCCTGGATCCAGGCGCTCGACTTCATGTCGCCCTTGCGGATCATCGGACCCGCGTACATGGCGGTGTGCATCTCGTCGCCGGTGCGGTCCAGGAAACCGGTGTTGATGAAGGCCACGCGCGCCGCCGCAGCGGCGATGCAGGCCTGCAGGTTGACGCTGGTGCGGCGCTCCTCGTCCATGATGCCCAGCTTCACCGTGTTCTCCGGCAGCCCGAGCAATTGTTCGACCCGGCCGAACAGCTCGGAGGCGAAGGCCGCTTCCGCCGGGCCGTGCATCTTCGGCTTGACGATGTAGATGGAGCCGGTGCGCGAGTTGCGGATACCGTCCTTGCCCTTTCCCTGCAGGTCCACCATCGCGATCGCGGTGGTGATGACCGCATCCATGATCCCTTCGTGGATCTCCTTGCCGCCGTCCCACAGGATGGCCGGGTTGGTCATGAGGTGGCCGACATTGCGCAGGAACAGCAGCGAGCGCCCGTGCAGGCGCACTTCGCCGTCGCCCTTGGCGCTGGTGTAGATGCGGTCCTTGTTCAGCCCGCGCGTGAAGCTCCTGCCGCCCTTGCTGACCTGCTCGGTCAGCGTGCCTTGCAGGATGCCGAGCCAGTTGCGGTAGGCCAGCAGCTTGTCCTGCGCATCCACCGCCGCGACGGAATCTTCCAGGTCGAGGATGGTGGACAGCGCCGCTTCCACCACCACGTCGCTCACGCCGGCCGCATCGCTGGCGCCGATCGGGGTCTTGCGGTCCATGATGACGTCCAGGTGCAGTCCGTTGTTCTTCAACAGCACCGAGGACGGCGACTTCGGGTCGCCCTGGTAGCCGACGAACCTGGCGGCGTCCTTCAGTCCGGAGCGCTTGCCGCCTTTGAGCTGCACGACCAGCTGCCCGCCTTCGACCGTGTAGCCAGTGGCGTCGGCGTGCGAGCCGCTGGCCAGCGGCACTGCCTGGTCCAGCACCTGGCGCGCCCGGGCGATCACGCGCGCGCCGCGCACCTCGTTGTAGCCCGGACCCTTGTCCGCGCCGCCGTCCTCGGGGATCACGTCGGTGCCGTACAGCGCGTCGTACAGGGAGCCCCACCGTGCGTTCGCCGCATTCAGTGCGTAGCGCGCGTTGAGGATCGGCACGACCAGCTGGGGGCCCGCCTGCAGCGCGAGCTCCGCGTCCACGTTGGACGTCGTCGCCTTGGCACCTTTGGGCACCGGCACGAGATAGCCGATCTTCTCCAGGAAGGCGCGGTAGGCCGCCATGTCGCGGATCGGGCCCGGGTTCTTGCGGTGCCACGCGTCCATCTCCGCTTTCAGCCGATCCCGCTCCGCCAGCAGCGCCGCGTTCTTCGGCCCGAGGTCCTTGACGATCGCGTCGAAGCCTTGCCAGAACCGGTCGGCAGGGACGCCGACGGCGGGCAGCACCTGTTCGTCGATGAAGCGCTTCAGCGCGGTGTCCACTTCGAGACCGAGGACGGTCGTGCGGCTGGTCATGGTGTTCTCCGGAGGTTCAATCGAAAAAGGGCAGCACGTCGCGCAGCGTGGCGCCGGTGCGGGTGGGCTGCGTGCCCAGCTCCTCGAACGGGAGCTGGTAGCGATTGACCCACAGGGTGCGGTAGCCGAACCAGGTGGCGCCCAGCGCATCCCAGGCGTTGCAGCTGACGAAGAGGATGTCGCGCGCGGCGAACTTCGTCGCCTGCGTGCCCAGCCGGTAGGCGTCGGGGTGCGTCTTGTACTTGCGGACCTTGTCGACGCTGAGCACGTGATCGAGCAGGCCTTCGAGCCCCGCGCTGCGCAGCGCGATGCCCAGCATCTGCGGGTCGCCGTTGCTCAGGATGCCGGTGACCACGCCGCGCTCCTTCAGGCGCTCCAGCACTTCCCGGTTTTCCGGAAAGGCCGAGAGGTGGCGGTACTGGTTCATCAGCTGCAGCTCGCGTTCGGCCGTGAGGTCCAGGCCGAGCCGCTTGCATGCATAGCGCAGGCCCGCCCGCGTGAGGTCCCAGAACGGCTGGTAGTGCGCGCCGTCGTTGCTGGTGGTGACCAGCCGGGTGTACTCGATCTGCTTGTCGCGCCACAGCACGGCCAGGGCTTCGCCGCGGCCCGGAAACAGCTGCTCCGCGAGGAGCCCTACGCTGTAGACGTCGAAAAGGGTGCCGTACGCATCGAACAGCACCGCCTTGGGTTGATCCATGGCAGTACTGTATTACGCACTTCGGCCGCCATTAATCCAACCAAAGGCTTGGAATCCGTGATTTCAATGAGCCTAATCGGCCTCAGAAGCTGAAAATGCGTTCCGCATTGCGAGATCGGATCGCGTTCATCTGCTGCTCCGGCAACGCCGCCGTGTTGGCGAAGGCGCCCTTGGTGTCGTGCACCCAGTGCGGCCAGTCGGTGCCGAACATCACGTGCTCGTGCCCCACGACCGAGACCAGGTACTGCAACGCGCCGAGGTTGTAGGTGATGCTGTCGTAGTAGATATGGCGCAGGTAGTCGGTGGGCTTGCGCTTCATCTGGCGGCGCGACGGCAGCTCGACCTCGTCGCCCTTCTCGAAGCGGCCCACCAGGTAAGGCAGGGTGCCGCCGCCATGCGAGGCGATGATCTTCAGGTCCGGGTACTGGTCGAAGAAGCCCTCGAAGATCATCCGCGTGATGGCCAGGGTGGTGTCGAACATGAAGCCGACCGACCAGCTCAGGTCGAACTTGGTCATGTCCATGAAGTCCACGCCCGGCGGGTCGGTGGGGTGCACCAGCACCGGCAGCTTGCGCCGGTTGATCTCGGCCCAGACGGGGGCGAACATCGGGTCGGTCAGGCTCTTGCCGGAGACGTTGGCCAGCACCATCACGCCGACCGCGCCCTTGGCGCAGCTGCGCTCCAGCTCCTCCACCGCGCGCTGCGGGTACTCCCACGGCAGCGAAGCGAACCAGCGGATGCGGTCCGGATAGCGCGATTGCGCATCGGCAACGTTGTCGTTGGCCTCGCGCGCGGCGCGCACGCTCACCTCCTCGCCGCCCCAGTACACGTTGGGGCAGGTCAGCGACACCACGCTGATGTCGATCTTCGCCTGGTCCATGTGCTGGATGCGCAGCTCCCAGTCGAAGTGGCCCTTCTGCGGGATCACCACCGGCGTGTCGCCGCGAAAGATCTCCTGCTGGCCGTCCGGCCGGGTCTTGATGTTGTAGATGCGGCTTTCGTTCTTCAGCAGTTCGAGCCACCTGGTGGTGAACATGTGGGTGTGGACGTCGATGACGGTCATGGCGTACTTCCTTTTCTCGCTGGTGGGGTCGTCTGAGGGTGCGACCGGATGGCGGCTGGAATGGTAGCTTGCTAACCTTCCGGCCTTCGACCGACCGGACCGCAGGAGACTCCATGATGAAACGCCGCCACTTCGCCGCACTTGCCGGCGCCGCGCTTGCCGCCCCCGCCGTCCTCGCGCAGGACCGCACCCTGAGGATCTGGGTCGGCTTCCCGCCGGGCGGCTCGGCCGACGTCATCGCCCGCCTGCTGGCGCAGAAACTGGCCGTGTCGCTCAACCAGAACGTGATCGTCGAGAACAAGCCCGGCGCGGCCGGCCGGCTGGTGCTGGGCGAGCTCAAGCGCGCGGCGCCGGACGGCCAGACGCTGGTGCTGTCGCCCAGCGGCGCGATGGTGATCGCGCCCTGGCTTTACAGCAACATCGGCTACGACCCCGTCAAGGACTTCACGCCCGTCTCGCGCATCGTCACCTTCGACTTCGCGGTCACCGCCGGGCCCGGCGCGCCGCAAGGCGACCTGAAGGCCGTGCTGGCCTGGATGAAGGCCAACCCGGCCAAGGCCAACTACGCAACCTCCGGTGCGGGCACCGTGCCGCACTTCGCCGGCCTGATGCTCGGCCAGGCCTCGGGCGTCCCGATCACCCATGTGGCCTATCGCGGCGGCGCTCCCGCGGCGCAGGACCTGATCGGCGGCCAGATCCCGCTGATGGTGGACACCGCTTCGGAAACCATCGAGCACCACAAGGCGGGCAAGGTGCGCATCCTCGCGGTCACCGGCGAGCAGCGCTCCAAGGCGCTGCCCGAGGTGCCGACGCTCAAGGAGCAGGGCATCAACATGGCCGCGGATGCTTTCTTCGGCCTGTACGGCCCGCCCGGCATGCCGGCGGACGTGGTGGGCCGCATCGACCGCGCTGTCGCCGACGCGCTGCGTGACCCGGTGGTGCAGGAGAAGATCTTCGGCTTCGGCCTGGTGCCCAGCCATGCGCCCGCAGCCGACCTGGCGGCCACGCAGGTGTCGCACCTCAAGCGCTGGGAAACGCCGATCAAGGCGTCGGGGTTCAAGCCGGAGTGATCAGCCGAGCGCGCGCAGGAAGGCGGGCACAGGCCGGCCGACCGAGGCCAGCCAGCGCCCCATGGTGCCGGCCACCTGGCGCACGGCGGGGCGCCCGCCCATGCGCTCGCGCCAGGCCAGCAGCCGCGGCATGTCGGCCGTGAGCGGCGCGCCTTGCCGTTCGCCGAACAGCGCGGCCATGTAGAACGCGATGTCCGCGTAGCTGTAGCTGCCCGCGAGCCATTCGCGCTGCGCCAGCAAGGCGTCCATCTCCAGGCAGTACGCCCGCGCGGCTGCGATGGCTGCCAGCGCCGGCGCGTCCTGCAGGCTGGACTGCAGTCCCATCAGCCGCACCACGTGCGGGAAGTACACCTCGTCGGACTTCAGTTCCAGCTGCCTGGCGCGGGCCCGCTCGCGCAGGTCGCGCGGCCACAGCGCGGGCCGCGGCTGCAGGTCCTCCAGGTACTCGAAGATCTGGGTGGAGTCGAACAGCGCGAGGTCGCCGTCGACGAGCACGGGCACCTGCCGTTTGGGGTTGACGCGCAGTACCTCGGGGTGCTTCGGCGTGTAGAGCTTGTCGAAGTCGAACGGCACCATCACCAGTTCGAAGTCGAGCCCCTTCTCGCGCGCGGCGATCTCGGCCTTGGCGCCGAACATGCTGAGGGGACCCGAGTAAAGGGTGAATTGCTGGGCCATGGCCGCAAGATAGCAGGTCGAAAGTGCTGCCATCGATGCGGGACAATCCGGCCATGCCACCTGAAGTCCTGATCAGCGAAGTGGGCCCGCGCGACGGCCTGCAATCCGTGCAGGCGACCATGCCGACCGCGGCCAAGTTGCGCTGGATCGACGCACTGCATGCGGCCGGCCTGCGCGAGATCGAGGTGGCGTCCTTCGTTCCGGCGAAACTGCTGCCGCAGATGGCCGATGCGGCGGAAGTCGTGCGCCACGCGCTCTCGCTGCCCGGTTGGACGGTGATGGCGCTGGTGCCGAACCGCAAAGGGGCTGAAGCCGCCTTGCGCGCCGGCGTCCAGAAGCTCACGCTGCCGGTCTCCGCCAGCCAGGCCCATTCGCTGGCCAACGTGCGCAAGACGCCGCTGGAAATGCTGGACGAAGTGCGCGCGGTGCTGTCGCTGCGCGACGCGATCGCGCCGCAAGCGAAGGTGGAAGCCGGCGTGTCCACCGCCTTCGGCTGCACGCTGCAAGGCGCGGTGCCGGAGGACGACGTGGTGCGCCTGGCCGCTGCCCTGGCCGAAGCCGGCGTCGATGATGTCGGCCTGTCCGACACCACCGGGATGGCGAACCCCGCCCAGGTGCGGCGTCTGTTCCAGCGGCTGTTCGCGCAGATCGGCGATCGCACCGGCGCCGCCCACATGCACAACACGCGCGGTCTCGGCCTGGCCAATTGCCTGGCCGCCTACGATGTCGGCGTGCGCACTTTCGACAGCTCGCTCGGCGGCCTGGGGGGTTGTCCGTACGCGCCGGGCGCGTCGGGCAACGTGGTGACCGAAGACCTGGTGTTCATGTTCGAGGCGATGGGTGTGTCGACGGGGGTGGACCTCGCGCGTCTGCTGGCGGCACGCGCGCCACTGCAGCAGGGTTTGCCGGGCGAGCCGCTGTACGGCATGACGCCGGAAGCGGGCTTGCCCAAGGGCTTCGCGCAGGAGCTTCAACGTGGCTGAGCCCGACCTGCCTTATGCCGGCATCCGCGTCGTCGAATTCACCCATATGGTGATGGGACCCACCTGCGGCATGGTGCTGGCCGACCTGGGCGCGGAGGTGATCAAGGTGGAGCCGCCGCAAGGCGACAACACGCGGCGGCTGCTCGGCTCCGGCGCCGGCTTCTTCCCGCTGTTCAACCGCAACAAGAAGAGCATCGCGCTGGATCTGCAGACGCCGCAAGGCCGCGCGGCCGCATTGAAGCTTGCGGCCACCGCCGACATCGTCAGCGAGAACTTCAAGCCCGGCACGATGGCGAAGCTGGGGCTGGACTACGCGTCCCTCTCCAAGGTGAACCCGCGCGTCATCTTCGTCAGCCACAAGGGCTTCCTCCCGGGGCCGTACGACCACCGCACCGCGCTGGACGAAGTGGTGCAGATGATGGGCGGCCTGGCGTACATGACGGGCCGGCCCGGCGACCCGTTGCGCGCCGGCGCCAGCGTCAACGACATCATGGGCGGCATGTTCGGCGCGATCGGCGCGATGGCGGCGCTGGCGCAGCGCGAGCACACCGGCCGCGGGCAGGAGGTGCAGAGCGCGCTGTTCGAGAACAACGTGTTCCTGGTGGCGCAGCACATGATGCAGTTCGCCGTCACCGGGCAGCCGGCCGCGCCGATGCCGGGCCGCATCTCGGCCTGGGCTGTCTACGACGTGTTCACCGTCCGGGATGGGAAGCAGGTGTTCCTGGCGGCGGTGAGCGACTCGCAGTGGAAGGTGTTCTGCGAGGCGCTCGGCTACGCGGACCTGTTCGCGGACCCGCGGCTGAAGACCAACAACGACCGCGTCCATGCGCGCGACTGGCTGATCCCGATGCTGCGCGAGCGGCTTGCGAGCCACGACGTGGAGGAACTGAGCGGCCTCTTCGAAAAGCACGGCCTGCCGTTCGCGCCGATCACCAGGCCGCAGGACCTGTTCGACGATCCGCACCTCAATGCGACGGGCGGACTGGCGCCGATGACGTTGCCGGACGGCCGCCTCACCAAGGTGCCGTTGCTGCCGCTGAAGCTGGATGGACACCGCCCCGGCGTGCGCCTCGACCCGCCGAAGTTCAACGAACATGGGCCGGCGTTGTTGCGCGAGCTTGGATACGACGAACAGGCGATCGAGCGCTTGATGCCGCCTTCGGCGCCGCAATAGCGGTCGTTGCCGCATGCATTCGTGACCGTGGCGCGCATAATCGGCGCCGCATGGACAAGCTCAAGCAGCTGGAATCCTTTGTTTCGGTTGCCACCAAGGGCAGCCTGACGGCCGCCGCGCGCGCCGAGGGCGTGGCCCCCGCCATCATGGGCCGGCGCCTCGACGCGCTGGAGGAGCGGCTGGGCGTCAAGCTGCTGGTGCGCACCACGCGCCGCATCACGCTCACGCACGAGGGCAGCGCCTTCCTCGAGGACTGCCAGCGGCTGCTGGCGGACATCGGCAATGCGGAGGCGAGCGTCAGCGCCGGCGGCGTCAAGGCCAGCGGCCACTTGCGCATCACCGCGCCCGCCGGCTTCGGCCGTCGCCACGTCGCACCGCTGGTGCCCCGGTTCCGCGAACTGCACTCCGACGTCACCATCTCGCTGAACCTGAGCGATCGCGTCGTCGACGTCGCGGGGGAAGGCTTCGACTGCGCCGTGCGGGTCGGCGACTTTCCCGACTCGTCCCTGGTCAGCGTGCGCCTGGGCGACAACCGCCGCTTGTGCGTGGCGACGCCGAAGTACCTGCAGCGGCATGGCATGCCGCAGCACCCGAATGACCTGGTCAAGTTCGACTGCCTGACCTTGTCCAGCGATGCATCGCAGACGCGCGGCTGGGCGTTCCTGCTGCCCGGCAAGGACGGCGCCGGCGAGATCGCGCACTTCAAGCCCGCCGGCCCGCTGGATTGTTCCGACGGCCAGGTGCTGCACGACTGGTGCGTGCAGGGCTGGGGCATCGCCTGGCGCAGCACCTGGGAGGTGGAGCAGGAGATCGCCGACGGCCGCCTGGTCGAAGTGCTGGCCTCGTTCGCCGCGCCGCCGAATGGGATCTACGCCGTCTTCCCGCAGCGCAAGCACCTGCCGTTGCGGGTGCGGCTGTGGATCGACTTCCTCAAACATCACTACGCGCAGCCGCAGTTCTGGATGGCCGCGCACCAACCATGATCCTCGAATCCCTGCTGGCCTATGCCCACTTGCTGGCCATCCTCGCGCTGGTGGTCTTCATCTCGAGCGAGGCTGCGCTGTGCCGGCCCGAATGGATGAACGCCAAAGTCGTGGAACGGCTGGTGACGGTGGACCGCATCTACGGCATCACAGCGGGCGTGCTGTTCGCCACGGGGCTGGCGCGCGTTTTTCTGGGCGCCAAGGGCGCGGAGTGGTACGGGGGCAACTGGCTGCTGTACGTCAAGCTCGCCGCGTTCGTGGCGGTGGGGCTGATTTCGATCCAGCCCACCTTGCGATTTTCCCGGTGGCGGCGTGAACTGCGCGCCTCGGGCGCGTTGCCGCCGGACGAGGAGGTCCGCAAGGTGCGCAAGCTGGTGATGCTGCAGGCCCACATCATCCCGTTGATTCCGCTGGCGGCGGTGTTCCTGGCGCGGGGGTACGGGGCGTAGAGGGTTGTCGGGGTCGCTGCGCGAACCCGACCTACGGGGTACGGGCGAGCGTCCCGTGTAGGCCGGGTTGCGCGCAGCGCACCCCGCCGTCGCGAATACCCCCCTCTACAATCCCCCGAATGCTTCAAGCAAAACAAGAGTTGCTCGCCGCGCTGGCGGCCGGGCTGGATGCGCTTTCCCCCGGCGCCGGCGAGAAAGCGGTTTTCGAGCTGCCCAAGGCGGCCGCGCACGGCGACCTGGCTTCCACCGCGGCCATGCAACTGGCCAAACCCCTCAAGCGCAATCCCCGGCAGGTGGCCGAAGCCCTGCGTGACAGCCTGCTGGCCACGCCCGCGTTCGCCAGGTGGGTCGATGCCGTCGAGATCGCCGGCCCCGGCTTCCTCAACATCCGCCTGAAGCCCGCCGCCAAGCAGCAAGTCGTTCGCGAAGTGCTCGCCAGCGCCGGTGCTTTCGGCACGCAACCGTCCAATGGCCAGCGCATCCTGGTCGAATTCGTTTCGGCCAATCCGACCGGGCCGCTGCACGTCGGCCACGGCCGCCAGGCGGCGCTGGGCGACGCGCTGTGCAACCTGTACGAAACGCAGGGCTGGACGGTCTGGCGCGAGTTCTATTACAACGACGCCGGCGTGCAGATCGAGACGCTGGCGCGCTCGACCCAGTTGCGCGCCAAAGGCGTCAAACCCGGCGACGCGGGCTGGCCGGAGGCCGCGTACAACGGCGACTACATCCAGGACATCGCCGACGACTTCCTGGCGAAGAAGACGGTGAAGGCCGACGACCGCGAGTTCACCGCCAGCGGCAACGTCGAGGACCTCGATGGCATCCGCCAGTTCGCCGTCGCCTACCTGCGCCGCGAACAGGACCTGGACCTGCGCTCCTTCGCCGTGCGGTTCGACAACTACTTCCTCGAGTCCAGCCTGTACACCAGCGGCAAGGTCGACGAGACGGTGCAGCGCCTGAAAGCTGCCGGCAAGACCTACGAGCAGGACGGCGCGCTCTGGCTGAAGTCCACCGACTACGGCGACGACAAGGACCGCGTGATGCGCAAGTCCGACGGCGGCTATACCTACTTCGTGCCGGACGTCGCGTACCACGTCACCAAGTGGGAGCGCGGCTTCACCAAGGTGGTCAACATCCAGGGAACCGACCACCACGGCACCATCGCCCGCGTGCGCGCCGGCCTGCAGGCGGCGGGCGTGGGCATCCCGCAAGGCTATCCCGACTACCTGCTGCACACCATGGTGCGCGTCATGCGCGGTGGCGAAGAGGTCAAGATCTCCAAGCGCGCGGGCAGCTACGTGACGCTGCGCGACCTGGTGGAGTGGACCAGCAAGGACGCGGTGCGCTTTTTCCTGGTCTCGCGCAAGGCGGACACCGAGTACACGTTCGACATCGACCTGGCGATCGCGAAGAACAATGACAACCCGGTGTACTACGTGCAGTACGCCCATGCGCGCATCTGCTCGGTGCTGGCCGCGTGGGGCGGTGATGCGGCAAGGCTTGCGGATGCGGACCTGTCCTCGCTGGAGCACCCGGCCGCGTTGAACCTGATGGTGCAGGTGGCGCGCTATCCCGAGGTGCTGTCGGCGGCTGCGGCCGATTTCGCGCCGCACGACATCACTTTCTACCTGCGTGACCTCGCGGCGGCGTATCACAGCTACTACGACAGCGAGCGAATCCTGGTGGAAGACGAGAAATTGAAGGCCGCGCGCCTTGCGCTGGTGGCCGCCTGTGCGCAGGTATTGCACAATGGACTGGCTGTGCTGGGGGTGAGTGCCCCCCACAAGATGTGAGCATGGAATACAAGCAACGCGGCAACGTCATCATCGGCATCATCATCGGCATCGTGCTGGGGCTGGCTGCCGCCCTTGCGGTGGCGGTCTACGTCACCAAGGTGCCGATCCCCTTCCTGAACAAGGGGCCGAGCCGCTCCGCGGAACAGGACGCGGCGGAAACCCGCAAGAACCAGAACTGGGACCCGAACGCGCCGCTGTACGGCAAGAATCCGGCCAAGCCGCTGCCCCCCGCGCCGGGCGTGGCCACACCGCCCGCCGCGCCGCCGGCGGCCCGGGCCTCGGAGAGCGTCCTTCCCGGCCGGCAGGACGCCGCCAAGCCGAAGGGCGCGGAGCCGCCCGCCGTCGCGGGCCGGCCGGCGCCGGCAGATCCGCTGGGCGACCTGGCCGCGGCGCGCGCCGCCGGAGGCAGCGACCCCTTCATGTATTTCGTGCAGGCGGGCGCCTTCCGCACGTCCGAGGATGCGGAGGCGCAGCGGGCCAAGCTGTCGCTCATGGGCATCGAAGCCAGGGTGACCGAACGCGACCAGGCCGGCCGCCAGGTCTACCGGGTGCGGGTGGGCCCGTTCACCAGCAAGGACGACGCCGATCGGCAGAAGGAAAAGCTCGACGCCGGCGGCTTCGAAACCGCGCTGGTGCGGGTGCAACGCTGACGGCAGGCTGACCCGCTGGCGGAACCATTGCGCCGGCGCCGCGCTCAGAAACGAATCTAGGAGAACCAGAGCAATGAAGCGACGCGACTTTCCGGCGGCCACGGCGGCCGTCCTGGGCACCACGGCCCTGGGCTTTCCGGGACTGATGCTGGCGCAGGTCCGCACGCCCCAGGAAGGCAAGGACTTCCGGGCGCTCGAGAAGCGGGCGCTCGTCGAGGCGCCGGCCGGCAAGATCGAGGTGGTCGAATTCTTCTGGTACAGCTGCCCGCACTGCAATGCCTTCGAGCCCAAGCTCAACGCCTGGGTGAAGAAGGCGCCGGCGGACGTGGCGTTCCGCCGCGTGCCGGTGGCCTTCCGCGACGAATTCGTGCCGCAGCAGCGCCTGTACTACGCGCTGGAGGCCATGGGCAAGGTCGAAGAACTGCATGGCAAGGTGTTCGCCGAGATCCACGTGAACCGCCAGCCGACCGCCAAGGAGGACCAGATCCTCGCCTTCGTCGAAAAGAACGGGGTGGACAAGGCGAAGTTCCAGGAGCAGTACAACTCCTTCGCCGTGTCCACCAAGGCGCGCCGCGCCAAGCAGCTGCAGGACGCCTACATGGTGGACGGGGTTCCCGCGATGGGCGTGGCGGGCCGTTACTACGTCGACGGCGACCTGGCCGGCAACATGGACCGTGCCCTGCAGGTCGTCGACCACCTCGTCGCCGAAGCGCGCAAGTCGAAGTAGCTGGAGCGAAACCCCGACATCCGACGCGGGGGATCGAAGGGAAAAAGCCCGCGCGAGCGGGCTTTTCGATTGGGGGTCGCTACAATCACAGCAAGATTCGTGCCTTTATGAACCACATCCTCCCTTCCATTTCGCTGCTGCTGGCCCTTGCCCTGGCCGGCACGCCGGCCGGCGCCGAAAAGGCCGACCGCACCAAGCCGATGAACGTGGAAGCCGACTCGCTGAAGTATGACGACCTGCGCCAGACCAGCGTGTTCAGCGGCAAGGTGGTGGTCACCAAGGGGTCCATCATCATCCGCGGCGCCCGCGTCGCGGTGCGGCAGGACCCCGAGGGGTTCCAGTTCGGCACCGTGACGGCCGAGCCCGGCAAGCGCGCCTTCTTCCGGCAAAAGCGCGACGGCGCGGATGAATTCATCGAGGGCGAGGCCGAAACCATCGAATACGACGGCCGCGCCGACCGCGTGAAGTTCGTCGGGCGCGCCGAGATGCGCCGGCTGCGCGGCGAGACGGTGAATGACGAGACCAGTGGCTCCGTCATCACCTATGACAACAGCAACGACCAGTTCAGCGTGGACGGCAGCGCCGCCGCGGGCGGCTCGCCGGCCAACGCGGGTGGCCGCGTGCGCGCCACCATCGCGCCGCGCAGCTCGGCCTCCGCACCGGCGGCACCGGCGCCGTCCGGCCCGACACCGCGCCTGCGGTCCTCCACCACGCTGCCGCCGGAGAGCCGTTGATGGGTGACGCCGAGACCTTGCACGCGCAACCGCCGGTGGCCGCGTCGGCCAGCCGGCTGGAAGTGCGCCACCTGCGCAAGTCGTACGGCGGCCGCAAGGTGGTGCAGGACGTCTCGCTGGCCGTCGCCAATGGCGAGGTGGTCGGACTGCTCGGGCCCAACGGGGCAGGCAAGACGACGTCCTTCTACATGATCGTGGGCCTGGTGCGCGCGGACGGCGGCGAGATCTCCATCGACGGCCGGCCGGTGGAGCACATGCCGATCCATCGCCGCTCGCGCCTGGGCCTGTCGTACCTGCCGCAGGAAGCTTCGATCTTCCGCAAGCTGAACGTGCAGGACAACGTGCGCGCGGTGCTGGAACTGCAGCGCAACGCGGATGGCTCGTCGCTGGCGCGGCCCGAGATCGAGCGGCGCCTGACCGCGCTGCTGCAGGACCTGCGGGTGGAGCACCTGCGCGATTCGCCGGCGGTGGCGCTTTCCGGAGGTGAACGCCGCCGGGTCGAGATCGCGCGCGCCCTCGCGACCCAGCCGCGCTTCATCCTGCTGGACGAGCCCTTCGCCGGCATCGACCCGATCGCCGTCATCGAGATCCAGCGCATCATCAGCTTCCTCAAGTCGCGCGGCATCGGCGTGCTCATCACCGACCACAACGTGCGCGAGACGCTCGGCATCTGTGACCACGCATACATCATCAGCGAAGGTTCGGTGCTGGCGCAGGGCACCCCTGCCGACATCGTGAACAACGCCGACGTGCGCCGGGTCTATCTCGGCGAGCACTTCCGCATGTAGGACGTCCGCCGGCAGTATGAAACAGGGGCTCTCCCTTCGCGTTTCCCAGCACCTCGCGCTGACTCCCCAACTGCAGCAGTCGATCCGGCTGTTGCAGTTGTCCACCCTCGAGCTGGGCCAGGAGATCCAGCAGATGCTGGACGAAAACCCGTTCCTCGACGTGCTGGGCGACGACCACGCGGAGGAGTTCGGGCCGGCGGCATCGGACGCGCCGGGGCCGGCGTCGGAAGCGGAACCCGGCTTCGAGCCGCTGGCCAACGGGCACGACGCCGCGCCTGCATCCGCCAGCGAGGCCGAGCCGTCCGCGGACCCGGCTGACTATGGCGACGACGCCGCGCCCAATTGGGAGAGCGACGGCAACACCGAGACCGTGCCGGACGACGGCGAGTGGGGCGGCGAAGCGCCGGCGGCGCGCCGCAACGACAACGGCGACGGCGAGGTCGATGCGACGGAGCTGGCGCGCGGCAACGAGTCCCTGCCTTCCTGGCTGCACCGGCAGGCGCTGTCACTGCGCCTGGACGAAGTGGACCGCGCCGCGCTGCGCTTCCTGATCGAGTCGCTGAACGACGACGGCTATCTGGAGGACTCGCTGGATGCGCTCGCTGCGAGCCTGGCGCCCGGCGACCTGGCGCAGCAGGAGGAGCTGCAGCACCGCTTCACGATGGCGCTGCGCCTGCTGCAGCGGATGGACCCGCCCGGCGTCGGCGCGCGCAGCCTGGCCGAGTGCCTGCTGCTGCAGCTGCGGGCCATGGCGGAGGAAACTCCGGACGACACGGCGTGCTGCGCGGCGATCAAGGTGTGCCAGCACCCGATGGACCTGCTGGCCAAGCGCGACGTCAAGCGGCTGGCAGCGCTGACCGGCGAAGTGGAGCCCAACGTGAAGGCGGCGATCGGCCTGATCACGCGGCTGGAGCCCAAGCCGGGCCGCCGCTTCATCGACGTCGAGCGCAACATCGTCGTGCCCGACGTGCTGGTGACGCAGGTCGGCCGCGGCGCCCGGGTCCACTTCCGGGTGATGCTCAATCCGGACGTCATGCCGCGCCTGCGCGTGCACGACGTCTACGCCGGCGCGCTGAAGGCGCACAAGGGCGAAGGCCACCAGGCGCTGCAGCAGCGCCTGCAGGAGGCGCGCTGGTTCATCAAGAACATCCAGCAGCGGTTCGACACCATCCTTCGCGTGTCCTCCGCCATCGTCGAGCGCCAGCGCAACTTCTTCGTGCACGGCGAGCTGGCGATGCGGCCCCTGGTCCTGCGCGAGATCGCGGACGAACTGGGCCTGCACGAGTCGACGATCTCCCGGGTGACGACGGCCAAGTACATGTCGACGCCGTTCGGCACCTTCGAGCTGAAATACTTCTTCGGCTCGGCCCTGGGCACCGAGACCGGCGGCAATGCGTCGAGCACGGCCGTGCGCGCGCTGATCAAGCAGTTCGTCGCCGCCGAAAGCAACAAGAAGCCGTTGTCGGACAGCCAGATTTCCGAGATGCTCAAGGAGCAGGGCATCGAATGCGCGCGGCGCACCGTGGCCAAGTACCGCGACGCCCTGCGCATCGCCCCCGCCAACCTGCGCAAGGAACTGTGAACACTCTCCCCCTTTTCCTGCCCTGCGCCGCCGGCGTCGAGGCGTGGCTCGCCGACGAGGTGCAGCGCATCACCGGCACGGCCGCCGAGACGCTGCGCGGTGGCGTGCGCGTGCGCGCCGACTGGGAGGCGATGCAGCGGCTGAACCTGCACTCCCGCCTGGCCCAGCGCGTGCTCGTGCAGGTCGGCCACCAGCCCTACCGCGCGGAAGACGACCTCTACGCGGCCGCTGCGGGCGTGCCCTGGGAGGAGTGGTTCACGCCTCGCGAGACCTTCAAGATCGAGCTCACCGCCCACCAGAGCCCGCTCAAGAGCCTGAACTTCGCGGCGCTGAAGATCAAGGATGCGGTGGCGGACCGCTTTCGCGAACGCGGCGGGGTGCGCCCCGACGTCGACACCCAGTGGCCCGCCGCGCGCGTGTTCGCCCACCTGTCGGCCGACGAGGTGACGCTCTACATGGACACGTCGGGCGAACCCCTGTTCAAGCGCGGCTGGCGCGAGGACAAGGGCGAGGCGCCGCTGAAGGAAACGCTGGCCGCGGCCGTGATCGCCGCCAGCGGATGGGACGCGGCCACGCCGCTGTACGACCCGTGCTGCGGCAGCGGCACCATCGCCATCGAGGCCGCGCAGATCGCCTGCAACATCGCGCCCGGCCTGATGCGGCGCTTCGGGTTCGAGCGCCTGCGGGCCTATTCGGCAACAGGTTGGGGTGCGTTGAAGGCCGAAGCCCAGGCGGCCCGCCGCGCGCCGACGGCGCCGGTGTTCGGCAGCGACGTGGCGTTCCGGATGGTCGACTTCGCGCAGCGCAACGCCGAGCGCGCCGGTGTCGGCGACGCCGTGCAATTGCGCGGCGGCGATGCACTGCAACGGATGCCGCCGAGCGAAACTCCGGGCGTCATGCTGCTGAATCCGCCCTACGGCGAGCGGATCGAGGCCGCGGGGGTCGCCGGGCGCGGCCGCGGCGGCCGCGAGCAGGCGCAGATGGAAAATGCAGGCGACTTCTTCACGCAACTGGCCTCGCACTGGAAGAAGAACTATGCCGGGTGGACCGCGTGGGTGCTGTCGCCCGACGCCAAGCTGCCCGGCCGCATGCGGCTGAAAGAATCGCGTCGCATCCCGATGTGGAACGGGCCGATCGAGTGCCGGCTGTTCCGGTTCGACATGGTGGCGGGTTCCGCCCGCGCCGCCCGGGGTGGTCCAGATGCAGTTGGTGATTGACACCAACGTGGTGCTGGACCTGCTGGTGTTCGGCGATCCCGGTGCGAGTCAGCTGCAACAAGGCCTGCAGTCCGGTGCCCTGCGCTGGCTGGCCACCGCCGCCATGCGCGAGGAGCTGGCGCGCGTCCTCGCCTATCCCAAGCTCGCTCCCCGGGTCGCCTTTCACCGCGGCAGTGCCGACAGCGTGCTGCGGGACTTCGACCGCCACGCGCAACTGGTCGAGGCGCCGCCCAAGGCCGGGGTGACCTGCGGCGACCCCGACGACCAGAAATTCATCGACCTCGCGGTGGCGCACCGCTGTCTCCTGCTGAGCAAGGACGACGAAGTGCTGCGGATGCGCAAGCGCCTGGCCGGGTTGCATGTGACCGCGGCGGCCCTGCTGCCTTCGTAGGCACCGGAAATGCCCGGCGGCGAGCCGGCGTACTACAGCGCAGGTAGGAAGAAGGCAGCGCGTGTCCCGCCCGCCTCCGACAGGGCCGCGCCCTGGCACGGGAGATGCTCCATTCATCCAAGGAACATCCACGTGACCCACGACGACACCCTCGAAGATCGCAAGGCCCGACTGGTTCGCAACCTGCTCGCCCTGCGCATGGTGTTGGCGATGGACCAGATGCAGACCGGGCGCTGGAGCGATCGCATCGAGGAGATCGACCAGGAACTGGGCACCCTGGGTCACGACATGAAGTCCACGGCGGCCTGCGCGGCCGAAGGCCTGCGGCGCACCTTCCTGTTGCCGCGGTTGGTGAACCGCCGCAACCGCAGCGGCCACCGGCCCCGCGTCAGCTCGCAGGGTTGAGCAGCTCCAGCAGCCGCCGCAAGGCGTGCTGCACTGTCGCCGTCCGCACCGCGGCCCGATCCCCGGCGAACCGGCGCGTTTCGCTGGTCAGCCGGCCGTCCACCTGGAACCCGAACCACACCGTGCCCACCGGCTTGTCCGGGCTGCCGCCCGACGGGCCCGCGACGCCGGTGACTGCGACGCTGGCCTGCGCCAGCGAGTGGCGGATGGCGCCGAACGCCATGGCGCGCGCCACCACTTCGCTCACCGCGCCGTGCTGCGCGATCAAGGCGGCGTCCACCCCCAGCGAATCCACCTTGGCCTCGTTCGAATAGGTCACGAAGCCGCGCTCGAACCAGTTGCTGGAGCCGGCCAGGTCGGTGCAGGCGGCAGAGATCATGCCGCCGGTGCAGCTTTCCGCGGTGGCCAGCTTCCAGCCGCGTGCCAGCAGGGCCTGCGCCAGTTGTGCGCACAGCTGCGAAGTCGTCGCGTCGCTCATCCCCAATGCCTCCAGAACGCCAGCGCCAGCAGCGTGCAGAACGCAGCCACCAGGTCGTCCATCATGATGCCGAAACCGCCCGCCCAACCGTGGCCCTTGAAGTGCCGGTCGGCCCAGCCCACCGGGCCCGGCTTGGCCATGTCGAGCACCCGGAACAGCACGAAGGCCGCCGCCTGCGCCGGCCACGCGGCCGGCATCAGCACCCACAGCACGATCCAGAAGCAGGCGACTTCGTCCCAGACGATGGCCCCGGGATCGGCGATACGCATGTTGCGGGCCGTGATGGTGCAGGCCCACCAGCCCACCGGCACCGACAGCGCCACGATGGTGCCCAACAGCCAGGGGCTCAACCAGTGCTGCATCGCGACATAGGCCACCCAGGCCCAGAGCGTGCCGCTGGTGCCCGGTGCGAACGGCGCCAGGCCCGAGCCGAACCCCAGGGCGACCAGGTGCGCCGGATGCGAGAACATGAAGCGCACCGAGGGCCGCCGTGGGGGCGACAAGGCAGGCTCGGCGAGGGCGGCGTCTGGCATCACCCGCGATGGTAGCGGGGCGTCCCTCACTGGCAGCGGCCGAAGCGCTTGCGGAAATTGCGCGGCTCCAGCGCGCCCGGGGTCGACCACAGGCCGGCGCGTTCCGCCCGGGCCTGCTGCTCTTGCTTGGCGTACGGGCCGGGCTTGTCGCGAAAACCCACGGACCACGCATAGCCGTGCCGGACCATCCAGCCCCCGACATCCTGCTGGCGCAGTTCGACGCGGGCGAGGACGCGGTCGTAATCGTCGGTGCCGCGGGTGCGCACGCGCACCGGTTCGTTGAGCACGCGGCGGGCCAGGGCCTGCTTGGATTCCGCGCCGAAACGCTGGCAACCCTCCGGCGCGTCGAGGTCGAGCAGCCGGATCTCCACCGGCGCGCCCCCCGCGGCGGGGCGCACCCACAGCGTGTCGCCGTCGGTGACGTGGGTGACGGTGCCGCGAAAAACGGCGGCGTGGGCCGCCGCGGCGCCACAGCAGGCAAGCAGGAGCAGCCAGGTGCGCAGGTTCATGGGACCACCTTCCGCGCCACGCGCTGCGGGATTCGCCTTGGGGCGGCCCGGCGGCTCATGGGCCGAAGTGGTCGAAGCCGGCAAAGCGGCGGGCCAGCGTGCGCCCGTCGGCGCCGATCACGCGCAGCCCGGGCTGCGACTCGATCACGCCGATGCGGGTGACCGGTGTGCCCGATCGTGCCGAGGCGGCCTGCACCGCTTCTTGCCGATCCGGGGGCGCGGTGAAGGCGAGCTCATAGTCGTCGCCGCCGGCGAACACCAGCTCCTCGATGCGCTCGCGCTCGATGGCCCAGGCCCCGCGCGCGGCGGCGAGCAGGGTGCACGCGGGCGCGCTGTCCACCGTTGCGCCGACGCCGGACTGTTGCAGCACGTGCCGCAGGTCGCCGAGCAATCCGTCGCTGATGTCGATGGCGGATGTCGCAATGCCCCGCAAGGCCAGCCCGAGGGCGACGCGCGGCTGCGGGGTCTCCAGGCGCAGGCGCGCGGGGTCGAAGACGTCTTGCGGCAACGACACGAGTCCGCGGAAAGCGTCCAGCGCCAGCCGGGCATCACCGAGCGTGCCACTGATCCACAGGTCGTCGCCGGCGCGCGCACCGGAGCGCAGCAGCGCCTGACCCGCCGGCACTTCGCCGAACACGGTGATGTTGATCGCCAGCGGCCCGCGCGTGGTGTCGCCGCCCACCAGTTCGCAGGCGTGCGCGTCCGCCAGCGCCAGCAGGCCGGCGGAAAACGCCGCGAGCCAGGGCTCGTCCACCCGCGGCAGGGCGAGTGACAGGGTGAAGGCAAGCGGCTCGGCGCCGCAGGCGGCCAGGTCGCTGAGGTTGACGGCCAGCGCCTTGTGGCCCAGGCGCGCCGGATCCACCGTCGACAGGAAATGCCGGCCTTCGATCAGCAGGTCGGTGGAGACGGCGAGTTGCATGCCGGCGCGCGGCTGCAGCAACGCGCAGTCGTCGCCTACGCCCAGCGGACTGCGCCGCGCTGGGCGGGTGAAGTAACGCGCGATCAGGTCGAACTCGCCCATCATCACCCCCGGGCCCGGCCGCGAAAACGCTCCGCACCCTGCCGCACCATCTCGGCCAGCAAGCGCTCGCGGCCCTGGGTCTCGCGCAGCCAGCGCGCGTCGTTCACGCTGTTCCGCGCGGACTCGCGCAGCGACTCCACCGCGGCATCGGCGCCGAGCGTGCGGGCGTGCGGCGCCACCTTGTCCAGCGTTTGCAGGATGTGCTCGCGCAAGGGCAGGTGCTGGCCGCTTTCGGGCTCGACGTACACCGCCTCCAGCCCGAAGCGGCAGGCCTGGAAGCGGTTGTAGGTGTAGACCATGTAGTCGTCTTCCTGGGGTGCGAAGGGCTGCTCGGCGATGAACCAGGCCGCCAGCGACTGCACGAAACCCGCGAGGGCAGCGGCCCGCTCGATGGTGAGCGGCGTGTCGAACACCCGGATCTCGATCGTGCCGTATTCCGGCTTGGGCCGGATGTCCCAGTAGAAGTCCTTCATGCTCTTGACCACGCCGGTGCGCGTGGTCTTGGCGAACCAGTGGCCGAACTCGTCCCAGCTCAAGGTGAAGGGAGCGCGGCCGGACATGGGGAACGCAAACACGGAGTTCAGGCGGGCCGAATCGAACTGCGTGTCCTGTCCCTGCACGAAGGGCGAGCTCGCCGACAGCGCGATGAAGTGCGGGATGTAGCGCGACATGCGGTGCAGCATGAGCAGCGCGCTGTCCGCATCCGGGCAGCCGACGTGCACGTGCTGGCCGAAGATGGTGAACTGCTTGGTGAGGTAGCCGTACAGTTCCGACAGCTGCCGGAAGCGCGGACGGTCGTAGATGCGCTGCTCGTGCCATTGCTGGAACGGGTGCGTGCCGCCCCCGGTGCAGGCGATGTTCAGCTTGTCGGCGCAGCGCACCAGCGCGTCGCGCAGCTGCGAAAGCTCGCCCAGCACCTCCGAGCAGGAGCGGCAGATGCCGGTGGAGATCTCGATCATGCTGGAGGTCATCTCCGGGACGACGGATCCGGGCAACGGGATCTTCGCCATCAGCCGCAGCATCTCGTCCGAGTACGGCGCCAGGTCGTAGTCGTGGGTGTTCACGAGCTGCAGTTCCAGCTCGACGCCGATCGTCAGCGCGGCTGAATGGGCAAAGCTTTCCAGTGCGGGTGCGACCTGGCTATCCACGCACTTCTCCAGACGCCAGGCCGCCAGGCGCCTCCCAGGGCTTGAGGCTTTCCCCGGCGCGGTAGATCGCGAAGGTGGCGATGATGGCGCCGAGGACTTCCATCATCAGGATCGCGGGCAGCGCGATGGTGGCGATGCGCGGCCCGATCGTCATCGACGAGGCGACGAACTGCGACACCAGCAGCAGCGCGATGGACGACATCGGGGACATGGCCGCGGCGGTCCAGATCGCCTGCCGCCAGCTCGTGCCGCTGCCACGGTTGGCCAGCGACACGCCGGCGATCTTGGCCAGTCCGCGGGCGACCACGAATGCGGCCACCAGGCCGGCCACCGCCGGATTCCATTCCGCCTTTGCCGCCACCACCGACACCAGCACGAACATCAGCATCGTCAGCAGCGACGAGGCGGTCCCCAACTGGCGCGGCCAGGCCCAGGGGCGCGGATGCAGCTGCTTGAGCATCAGTCCGCCGATCAGCGCCGCCAGCGGCGCCGAACCGCCGAAGTGCGCGGCCAGCGCCGTGCCCGCCGCCACCAGCGAAATCAGCAGGATGGACGTGTTCTCGCTGGTGGGGCTCATCACGCGCAAGGCCGTGCGCAGCGCCAGCGCCAGCAGCGCGCCGACGATGAACGAGACGCCGAGCACCACCAGGACCGGGTAGAGCGCGGAGAAGAAGCTGGTTTCCTCGCGGTGCAGCGTGCCGGCGCGGGCGCTGACCAGCGTCAGGGCATAGAAGGTGCTGAGCGTCGACAGCACCATGGCCCGTTCGGTCACCGGGCCGGCTGCGCGCGTGTCGGCGATCACGCGGCTGAGCACCGCGGGCGACGCGGCCATCGCGATCAGCGCCACGCCCTCGGCCACCGGCGCGCGCACGTTCAGCCAGCGCATCACGTAGTAGACGACGATGGCGGTCAGCAGGGACTCCAGCAGGCTTTGCAACAGCACCATCGGGTTGTGCCGGAACCAGCGCAGCGCGATGCGGCCTCCCGCTTCGAACAGCACGACGGCCACGCCGAGTTCCAGCAGGAACAGCGTCACGCCTTGCAGGGGCCAGGCCGCGCCGGCAAAACCCAGCAGGCCGGCCAGCGTGCCGACGATGGAATAGCCGACCACCTTGGGCAGGCCCGTGTACCGTTGCAGCAGGTGGCCGGCGGCCGCCGCCAGCGCCAGCAGCAAGGACCACTGCACGGTGGGCAATCCGGCCGACGGCTTGACCCACTCGGCCCAGATCGCCATCACCTCATCCACGTGCGGACCCCGGCGCGCTCAATGCAGCACACGGCGGCTGCCGTCGTTGAGCGCGAAAGCGGGGATCTCCACCTCGAAGCGCTCGCCGTCCTCGGCCACGCAGAAGTAGGTGCCCTGCATGGTGCCGCTGGCGGTGCGCAGGCGGCAGCCGCTGGTGTACTCGAACGCTTCGCCGGGCTTGAGCAGCGGCTGCTGCCCGATGACGCCCAGGCCCTTCACCTCCTCCACCCGGGCCATTTCGTCCGTGATGACCCAGTGGCGCGAGATCAGCTGCGCCGGCACCTCGCCGGAGTTGCGGATGGTGATGGTGTACGCGAAGCTCCACACCCCCTGGTCAGGGGCGGACTGCTCCGGCAGGTAACGGGGATCGACTTCGATCTCGAATGCATAACGGGCCATGGAGGCGAATGCTAACCCCGGCGGGGCCCCTGCAGCGTGGGCGACAATAGGGGGCATGAACCCGCGCACTTTCCGCATCGCACCGTCCATCCTCTCCGCGGACTTCACGCGCCTGGGAGACGAGGTCCGCAACGTCATCGCCGGCGGCGCCGACTGGATCCATTTCGACGTGATGGACAACCATTACGTGCCCAACCTCACCTTCGGGCCGATGATCTGCTCCGCGCTCAAGCCGCATGCGAAGACGGCCGCCGGCGCGCCGGTCCCGATCGACGTCCACCTGATGGTGCAGCCGGTCGATGCGCTGGCGCAGGCGTTCGCGCAGGCCGGCGCCGACTACATCAGCTTCCACCCGGACGCATCGGCGCATGTGCACCGCAGCGTGCAGGCGATCAAGGCGGCGGGCTGCAAGGCGGGGCTGGTGTTCAATCCGGCGGCGTCCCTGGACGTGCTGGACTGGGTGATCGACGACATCGACCTGGTGCTGGTGATGAGCGTGAACCCCGGATTCGGCGGCCAGGGCTTCATCGACTCGGCGCTGCGCAAGGTGGAACATGCGCGCAAGCGCATCGAGTCCAGCGGCCGCGACATCCGGCTCGAGGTGGACGGCGGCATCAAGGTGGACAACATCGCCCGGGTTGCCGCCGCCGGTGCGGACACCTTCGTGGCCGGCAGCGCGATTTTCGGCAAGCCGGACTATCGCGGCGTCATCGACGCCATGCGCGCGCAGCTGCGCGGCTAGCGGCCCTTGCGGACGCGCTGGTAAGTGGCGTCCAGTTCGGCACCCTTGGTGGTGTCCGTCTTTCCCGCTTCGACGTCGTCGTGCGCGATCTGGCCCATGCGGCGCGCACTCTGGTTGTCGGCCGCCTGGCTGTCCGCGGATTCGTCGCGCTCGTTCGGCGTGCGTGCCTTGGGCGCCTGGTCCTCGCCCTGCGCCGACTCGGTGTTGCCGCGCGAGGGCGGCGGCGGCGAATGACGTTCTTCCTTCATGCGGGTCATGCGAATCTCCTTGGGGAACATGGTGGCCGGGCGGCGCCGTCCCGCCGGTAGGACGCAACCGCGCGAACCGGGTGTTTGCACGCCAGCCGGCTTCCCATGCGGCCGTGGGACCGCTCCTACGGCGCATGGCGGCGTTGCCGTACAAACGCGCCCGCTGAAGGGCTACGGTCGGTCCCGCTGAGGCTTGTTCCAATGCGGGACGCACCGCGCGGCGTTGCAAGCCGGTCACCCCAGGAGTCATACATGGCCTCTTCCCGCACGGAGGGCTCACGCAAATCCAAACCCGGCGACGCTGTCGCCAGCCGCCAGAAGCAACTGGAGTCCTTTACCCAGGGGCCTGAAAACCTGCTCACCACGAACCAGGGCGTGGTGCTTCCCGACAACCACAATTCGCTCAAGGCCGGGGTGCGCGGGCCGAGCCTGCTGGAAGACTTCGTCCTGCGGGAAAAGCTCAGCCACTTCGCCCACGAGCGCATTCCGGAACGCGTGGTGTACGCGCGCGGCGCGGCGGCGCACGGCTACTTCGAGCTGACGCGGCCCCTGGTGGAGTACACCAAGGCCGACTTCCTGCAGGAGGTGGGCAGCCGCACGCCGGTGTTCGTGCGCTTTTCCAGCGTCATCGGTTCGCGCGGTTCGGCCGACACGGTGCGCGACGTCCGCGGCTTCGCAGTGAAGTTCTACACGCGCGAAGGCAACTACGACCTGGTGGGCAACAACATCCCGGTGTTCTTCGTCCAGGATGCGATGAAGTTCCCGGACCTGGTGCACGCGATCAAGCCGGAACCGCACCACGACATGCCCCAGGCCTCCAGCGCCCATGACACCTTCTGGGACTTCGTGTCGCTGATGCCCGAGAGCTCGCACATGCTGATGTGGCTGATGTCGGACCGGGCGATCCCGCGCAGCTACCGGATGATGGAGGGCTTCGGCGTCCATACCTTTCGCCTCGTCAACGCGCGCAGCGTCTGTCATTACGTCAAGTTCCACTGGCGGCCGAAGCTGGGCAAGCATGCCCTGGCATGGGACGAGGCGCAGAAGATCGCGGGCAAGGACCCGGACTTCCACCGTCGCGACCTGTGGGATGCGATCGACCGCGGCGATTTCCCCGAATGGGAGCTCGGCCTGCAGCTGATCGACGAGGAACGCGCGGCGAAACTCGGCGTCGACCTGCTCGACGCCACCAAGCTGGTCCCCGAAGAGCTGGTGCCGATCCTCACGGTGGGCAAGCTGGTGCTGAACCGCAATCCCGACAACCACTTCAACGAGGTGGAACAGGTGGCGTTCAACCCCGGCCACGTGGTGCCCGGCATCGACCTCACCAACGACCCGCTGCTGCAGGGACGCCTGTTCTCGTATACCGATGCGCAGCTGACGCGGTTGGGCGGACCCAATTCCCATGAGCTGCCCATCAACCGCGCGGTCTGCCCGATGCACAACTTCCAGCGCGGGGGCATGAACCGGGTGACCATCCCGAAGGGCCGCGTGTCGTATGAACCGAACACGCTCGCCAACGGGTCGGAATTCCGGGCGGATGGCGGGGAGCAGGGCTTCCAGAGCCATGCCGAGGAGATCGAGTCACCGAAGATCCGGCGGCGCAGCCCCAGCTTCGACGACCACTACAGCCAGGCCACGCTGTTCTGGAACAGCCAGAGCGCGTGGGAGAAAGAACACATCACCGCCGCCTTCCAGTTCGAGCTGTCGCGGGTGGAGGTGCCGGCCATCCGCCAGCGCATCGTGGACAACCTCGCGCATGTCGATGCCCGGCTCGCACGCAAGGTCGCCGAGCCCCTGGGGATCGGTCCGCCGGACGCCAAGTCGGCTGCCGGACGCGCTGGCTTTCGCGAGCAGCGCGCCAAGCCGCTGATGGAAAGCGCGCCCTCCCTCAGCATGGAGTCACAGGGCGGCCCCATCCACACCCGCCGGGTGGCGGTGGTGATGGCGGCCGGGGTGGAACTGGGCGCGTACAAGGTGATCCAGCAGGCGCTGCACGACGTCGGCGCCACCACGCGGGTGGTGGCCGCCCACCTTGGCGTGATCAATTCGTCATCCGGGCAGCACGTGCCCATCGACCACACCTTCCAGACCATGCCTTCGGTGATGTTCGACGCGGTGCTGGTCCCCGGTGGCGCCGCCAGCGCGCAGGCGCTGATGAAGGATGGCGATGCCGTCCACTTCGTGCTGGAGGCCTACAAGCATTGCAAGCCGCTGTGCCTGATCGGCGAGTCCGCGGAGATCCTGCGCAACGCCGGGCTGGGAGCGCCGGACGCTCCGGCCCCTGCCGGGGTCTTGATCGGCACCAACGAACCCACCACGCGCCTGCAGATGGCGCAGGATTTCATCGCGGCGATGGCCAGGCACAGGCATTGGGGCCGGGCGCTCGTCGAACAGGTCCCTGCCTGAGTTGCGCGTCATGGTGTAGGGAACGTCCTACGCATCAATGTCAGATGATCTGACGGTGTCGGACGGCGACTGACGGCTCAATGGCTGCCTTGGCCGGTTTTCCGGCCGCGAGTGCAGGAGATCGAGCGTGAAAGCCAGCAGCAACTACGAGAAACAGGTCATCCAGTCGCGCATCCTCGGCTGTGGGCGCGGTTTCGCCGTGGTGGATCCGGAGCGGCAGCCTGAAATCGTGCCGGGGTACCGGACGCTTTCCTCCATGCGCGACGAGTCTCCGTCCGGACGCAGCCGCCGGCACGTGCCTCCGGGCTGTTTTTCCGCCCCGCGCGACCCCGGCGACGAGGGTGGCAGCGTTCGCCGCGCACGTTAAGCGCACCGGCCCCCAACGAGCCAGGCTCCGGCCTGGCTTTTTGTTGGGCGCCGCTATGCTGGCGCCATGCGCTCTTCCTCCTCGCCGCTGCGCGCGGCGATCATCGACCTGGACGGCACCCTGGTCGACACCCTCGGCGATTTCACCTATGCAGCGAACGCGATGCTGCGATCGCTGCACCTGCCGGAGGTCGACGCGGGCGTGGTCGAACGCCACATCGGCAAGGGTTCCGAACACCTGATCCAACGTGTGCTGCAGCATGTGGGCGCCCCGGATGCCAGTGATCCGCGGGCCTGGGATGCCTACCAGGCCGCCTACCGCGCATGCAATGGTCGTTGGGCCACGGTGTATCCCGGCGTGGAACAAGGCATCGCGGCGCTGCAGGCTGCCGGCCTGCGGCTGGCCTGCCTGACCAACAAGCCCGGGGAGTTCGCCCGTGATCTGCTGGCGGCCAAGGGGCTGGCGGGATCCTTCGACAGGGTGTTCGGCGGCGATGCCTTCGCACGGAAGAAGCCCGATCCGCTGCCTTTGCTGAAGACCTGCGAGGCCCTGGGCACAGCGCCTGCTTGCACGTTGATGATCGGCGATTCGCGCAACGACGCCGCCGCGGCGCGCGCCGCGGGCTGCCCGGTGGTCCTGGTGACGTACGGCTACAACCACGGCGAGCCGGTGCGCGGCGTGGTGGACGCCGACGGCTACCTTGACTCGCTGGCGGAACTTGGCGGCTGGCTGGCGAGCGTCAGGCCGACTTGCCCAGCAGGCTCTCCTTGAGGCGCCAGTCCGCCGGCGCCGGGCCCAGCCAGATGCGCAGCAGTGCGTTGAAGAACTCCGGCTCCCGGAACGGTTCGCCTTGCTGCACCCCGCGCACGTACACGATGGTGCCGGTGCCCGGCACCCAGTCGATGCTGAAGTTCTCGCCCTGCTGCAGCTTCTTGTGGTCGGTGAAGATCTGGCTCATGCGCATGAGGCCGGGAATCAGGCGCGACATCGAAGCGCGATCCATGTTGTCCTCCACGCCGCGCACGAACAGCTTGCCGAGCTCGCTGGCATCGATGTCGCGCAGCATGACGACCTGCATCCGCTTGGCGCCGGGCAGCGCCAGTGCTTCCTCGGTCGTGGCGGACTTCTTGCCCAGATACAGGCCGGCCGTGTAGACCTTGAAAGGTCCCTTGTAGCGGGTGCCCGCGCCGTTGAGCTGCAAGCGGCTGCCGGCGATGTGCGCCGAGTCTTCATACCGGACGCCGGAGACGGTGATGTCCGCAGCGACGGCCAATGGGAGAGCCAGCAATGCGGCGAGCATGGTGGCGTGCGAGGAGTGGCGGAGGTTCATGGGAAGTCCCTGGAAAAACTGAACGTTCGTGCTTTTTACAAATTGTCGCAGGCCGCCCGGCGTTGGCACAACAGGGGTTTGCTCGGTAAAGGGTGGCGCTTTTGCAATTGACGCGAGCGCCGAAATCCCTTTGCTACACTGTTCGCATGTTCATCCACCGCACGGTGATCACAGGTTGCAGCGACCGGGGAGCCTGGCCCTGGCGCAAGCCTGTTCCAGTGCGTTCCTGACCGCACGGGGCAGCCCGTGCCCCGCGGCCTCACTCGAGGCAAACCCGGTTTTTTTGCGGCATCCCGCGCCGCCGAGCTTGTGGAGGCTCACCCCTTGATCACCGAACTCGAATTCAAGAGCCTTGCGTTGCAGGGCTACAACCGCATTCCGCTCATCGCGGAGGCTTTCGCGGATCTCGAAACGCCGTTGTCGCTGTACCTGAAGCTGGCCCATGCCAAGGGAGGCGGCAAGCTCAGCTTCCTGCTGGAGTCCGTGGTCGGCGGCGAACGCTTCGGCCGCTACAGCTTCATCGGCCTGCCGGCGCGCACGTTCCTGCGCGCGAGCGGCTTCGGCGAAGAGGCCGCCACCGAGGTGGTCACGGATGGCCAGGTGGTCGAAACCGCCGGCGGCAATCCGCTGGACTTCATCGAGGCGTACCAGCAGCGCTTCAAGGTGGCGCTGCGCCCCGGGCTGCCGCGCTTTTGCGGCGGGCTGGCCGGCTACTTCGGCTACGACACCGTGCGCTACATCGAGAAGAAGCTGGAAAAGAGCTGCCCGCCCGACACGATCGGCACGCCGGACATCCTGTTGCTGCAATGCGAGGAACTGGCGGTCATCGACAACCTGTCGGGCAAGCTGTACCTGATCGTTTATGTCGATCCGGGCAAGACCGAGGCGTACACGAACGGCAAGAAGCGCCTGCGCGAACTGAAGGATCAGTTGAAGTATTCGGTGAGCGCGCCGACGGTGCGGCAGACCGAGACCTTCCCGGCGGAGCGCGAGTTCGCGAAAGCCGACTATGTGAAGGCCGTGGAGCGCGCCAAGGAGCTGATCGCGGCCGGCGACTTCATGCAGGTGCAGGTGGGGCAGCGGATCAAGAAGCGCTATACCGAGGCGCCGTTGACGCTGTACCGCGCGCTGCGGTCGCTCAATCCCAGCCCGTACATGTATTTCTACAACTTCACCGGCGCGTCGGCGGGTGGCGGCGACTTCCATGTCGTCGGGGCCTCGCCGGAGATCCTGGTGCGGCAGGAGAACACGCCGGAGGGCCAGAAGATCACCATCCGGCCGCTGGCCGGCACGCGGCCGCGTGGCGCCACGCCGGAAGTGGACAAGGCGGTGGAGCTGGAACTGCTGGCCGATGCGAAGGAGCGCGCCGAGCATGTGATGCTGATCGACCTGGCGCGCAACGACATCGGCCGCATCGCGAAGACCGGGTCGGTGAAAGTGTCGGACGCGTTCGTGATCGAGCGCTACAGCCACGTGATGCACATCGTCAGCAACGTCGAGGGCATCCTCAATGACGGCATGACGAACATGGACGTCCTGCGCGCCACCTTCCCGGCCGGCACGTTGACCGGCGCGCCGAAGGTGCACGCGATGGAGCTGATCGACCAGCTGGAACCGGTCAAGCGCGGCATCTATGGCGGCGCCTGCGGGTATCTCTCGTACGCAGGCGACATGGACGTGGCGATCGCCATCCGCACTGGGATCATCAAGGACCAGACGCTTTACGTGCAGGCGGCGGCGGGAGTGGTGGCTGATTCGGTGCCGGAGCTGGAGTGGAAGGAGACGGAGGCGAAGGCCCGGGCCCTTCTTCGCGCGTCTGAGCTGGTGGAGGAGGGGCTGGAATGAAAAGCCAACATCCGGACGCAGAAGGCGCAGAAGTTACGCAGAAGTCGCAGAAGGAACACCCGATTGAAAATGATTGCTCTCACGCCATCATCGGGGCTGCGGTGGAGGTGCAGCGCGTGCTCGGCGTCGGCTTGCTGGAAAGCGCGTATTCCGCCGCGCTTGCGATCGAGCTTGGGGAACGTGAGATCGGATTTCAGCGCGAGGTCCAGCTGACGGGCCGGTACAAGGGGCGGGACATAGGGCTCACGTACCGGGCCGACTTCATCGTGGAGCAGTCGGTCATTGTGGAAGTGAAGGCGGTCGATGCACTGGCCGACATTCACCGCGCCCAGGTGCTTTCTTACCTTCGACTCTCGGGTCTGAAGCTTGGCCTGCTCCTGAATTTCAACGTTTTCCCGGTCGTGAAAGCCATCCACCGCGTAGTGAACAAACTATGAAAATCTTCATGGATTTCTTCTGCGCCTTCTGCGTAACTTCTGCGCCTTCTGCGTCCGGCTGTCTGGCTTTCAAGGGAGCGGCGCAATGAAGCTTCTCATGGTCGACAACTACGACAGCTTCACCTACAACATCGTCCAGTATTTCGGTGAACTGGGCGCCGACGTAGAAGTGTTCCGCAACGACGAAATCACGATCGATGAGATCGCCGCCCGCAAGCCCGACCGCCTCGTCATCTCGCCCGGACCCTGCTCCCCTGCGGAAGCGGGGATCTCGGTCGAAGCCATCCGCTACTTCGCCGGCAAGCTCCCCATCCTCGGCGTCTGCCTCGGTCACCAGGCCATTGGCGCTGCGCTCGGCGGAAAGATCGTGCGCGCGCAGCAACTGATGCACGGCAAGACCAGCGAGATCACCACCACCCGGGAAGGCGTGTTCGCCGGCCTGCCGGAGCGCTTCACCGTCAACCGCTACCACTCGCTCGCGATCGAACGCAAAAGCTGTCCGCCCGAGCTGAAGGTGACGGCCTGGACGCCCGACGGCGAGATCATGGGCGTGCGCCACCAGACGCTGGCCATCGAAGGCGTCCAGTTCCACCCCGAGTCCATCCTCACCGAGCATGGCCACGCGATGCTGAAGAACTTCCTGGAGCAGAAGTGACATGAAAGCCATCGACCTGCGCAGCGACACCGTCACCCAGCCCACCGCGGACATGCGCGCCGCCATGATGGCGTCCCCGCTGGGCGACGACGTGTTCGGCGACGACCCCAGCGTCAACGCATTGCAGGAAAAGATCGCGGCCATGCTCGGCTTCGAGGCCGCGCTGTTCGTTCCCACCGGGACGCAGAGCAACCTGTGCGCGGTGCTGTCGCACTGCCAGCGCGGCGATGAATACATCGTCGGCCAGATGCAGCACGCCTACCGGTGGGAGGGTGGTGGGGCCGCGGTGTTCGGCAGCGTGCAGCCCCAGCCGCTGGACCACCAGCCGGACGGCACGCTCGCCGTGGCGGACATCGCCGCGGCGATCAAGCCGGACGATCCGCACTTCGCCCGCAGCCGCCTGCTTTCCCTGGAGAACACGCTCGGCGGCAAGGTGCTGCCGCTGGCCTACCTGCAGGAAGCGACGACCTTCGCGCGGTCGAAGGGCCTGTCCACCCACCTCGACGGCGCCCGCTTGTTCAACGCCGCCGTGGCGCAGGCCGCCGCCAACGGCAGCGATGCGCGGGCCGAGGCGCGCCGCATCGCGGGGCTGTTCGACAGTGTCTCGGTGTGCTTCAGCAAGGGCCTGGGTGCACCGATCGGCTCCGCCCTGTGCGGCAGCCGGGAGTTGATCGGCCGCGCGCGCCGCATCCGCAAGATGGCGGGCGGGGGCATGCGCCAGTCCGGCATGCTGGCGGCCGCGGCGACGTTTGCGCTGGACCACCATATCGAGCGGCTGGCGCAGGACCACGCCCTGGCGCGGCGACTGGCGGAAGGCCTGGCCGGTATCGAAGGCCTGCGGGTCGAGCCGCCCCACACCAACATCCTGTTCGTCGACCTGACGGGGCCGGCGCGGGAAAAATCCGCCGGGCTGGTCGACGCCCTCGCGCGCGAAGGTGTGCTGGCCACCGGCCTGTACCGCCTGCGCTTCGTCACGCACCTGGACGTCGACGCAGCGGGTGTCGACCGCGCCGTCGCGGCCGTCCGCTCCTGCTTCCAGGGCTGAGGGCAGGGCCATGCCGGACGCGCAGCACCTTGCCTTGTTCATCGCCGCCGGGTTGCTGCTGAACCTGACGCCGGGGCCGGACGTGCTCTACATCGTCAGCAACGCGTTGCGCAGCGGCACGCGCGCCGGCGTCGTCGCCGGCCTGGGCGTCACGGCCGGATGCTTCGTGCACGTGTTCGCCGCGGCGGTCGGGGTGAGTGCCTTGCTGGCGGCGTCGGCGACGGCGTTCACGGTATTGAAGTGGGCCGGGGCGGGGTACCTGGTGTGGGTGGGGGTGAAGTTGTTGTTTGCGAAGGCGCCGGCGCAGGTGCCGGGGTTCGCGTTGCGAAACCCGGCCTACGAGCCGGCGGACCTGTGGGCGGTCTTCCGTGGCGGCTTCCTGACCAATGTGCTGAACCCCAAGGTCGCGATCTTTTTCCTGGCGTTCGTGCCGCAGTTCATCGCGCCGGAGACCGAGCACAAGGCGCTGGCCTTCGTGCTGCTCGGCACCCTGTTCAACATCAACAGCGTGGCGGTCAACTCCGCATGGGCGGCCGGCGCGGGCTGGATGGCCCGCCATGGCGCCGTGCAGCGCGGCATGCACTGGCTTGACCGCACGGCAGGCGCCATGTTCATCGCATTTGGCTTGCGGCTGGCGGTGGCCGACAATCCCAACCGATAAGTTCCGAGGAGCAGACATGTCGATCACCCCCCAGGAAGCGTTGCAGCGCACCATCGAGCACCGCGAGATCTTCCACGACGAGATGCTGCACGTGATGCGGCTGATCATGAGCGGCGAGCTGTCGCCGGTCATGACCGCGTCGCTCATCACCGGACTGCGCGTGAAGAAGGAAACGATCGGCGAGATCACCGCCGCCGCGCAGGTGATGCGCGAGTTCTCCACCAAGGTGAACGTGGCGGACAAGACGCACCTGCTGGACATCGTGGGCACCGGAGGCGACGGTTCGCACACCTTCAACATTTCGACCTGCTCGATGTTCGTCGCGGCGGCGGCCGGCGCCAAGGTCAGCAAGCATGGCGGGCGCAGCGTCTCCAGCAAGAGCGGCAGCGCCGACGTGCTGGAAGCGATGGGCGTGAACATCCACCTGTCGCCGGAGGCGATCGCCAGGTGCATCCAGGAAACGGGCATCGGCTTCATGTTCGCGCCCAACCACCATCCGGCGATGAAGAACGTGGCGCCGGTGCGCAAGGAGCTGGGCGTGCGCACCATCTTCAACATCCTCGGTCCCCTCACCAATCCCGCCAGCGCCCCGAACATCCTGATGGGCGTCTTCCACCCCGACCTGGTCGGCATCCAGGTCCGCGCGCTGCAACGCCTCGGCGCCGAGCACGCGCTGGTGGTGTACGGCCGCGATGGCATGGACGAAGTGAGCCTGGGCGCCGCGACCATGGTGGGCGAGCTGCGCAACGGCGAGATCCGCGAGTACGAGATCCACCCGGAGGACTTCGGCCTGCCCATGGCGAGCAACCGTGCCTTCAAGGTCGAGACGCCGCAGGAGTCGCTGGCCATGATGCGGCAGGTGCTGGACAACCAGCCGGGCGCCGCCCGCGACATCGTCATCCTCAACGCCGGAGCGGCGCTCTATGCCGCCAACGTGGCGCCCGACATTCCGCAAGGCATCGCCAAGGCCACGGCCGCCATCGTTTCGGGCGCCGCGCATGCCAGGCTGGAGCAACTGGTGAGCGTGTCCAAGCGCCTGGCGACGTGACCATGGCGGACATCCTGGACCAGATCGTCGCGGTCAAGCACGAGGAGATCGCGGCGGCGAAGAAGAAGAGGCCGCTGGCGATCGTGCGCGAGGACGCCTTCAGCCGCGTGCTCACGCGCGACTTCGAGGCGGCCCTGCGCGCCAAGGTGGCCGCGGGCCGGCCCGCCGTGATCGCGGAAGTGAAGAAGGCCAGCCCCAGCAAGGGTGTGCTGCGCGAGGACTTCATCCCGGCCGACATCGCGCAGAGTTATGCGGAACATGGCGCTGCCTGCCTGTCCGTGCTGACGGACCGCCAGTTCTTCCAGGGCAGCAGCGACTTCCTCAAGCAGGCGCGCGCCTCCTGCGACCTGCCGGTGCTGCGCAAGGACTTCATCGTGGACGCCTACCAGGTGTACGAGTCGCGGTCGATGGGCGCGGACTGCATCCTGCTGATCGCCGCCTGCCTGTCGGACGCCCAGATGGCCGAGCTCGAGGGCGTTGCGCGCAGCCTGGACATGGCCGTGCTGGTGGAAGTGCACGACGCGGCGGAGCTGCAGCGCGCCTTGAAGCTGAAGACGCGTCTCATCGGTGTGAACAACCGCAACCTGCGCACCTTCGAGGTGAGCCTGGAGACCACGCTGGCGATGCTGAAGGACGTGCCGGGCGACCGCCTGCTGGTGACCGAGTCGGGCATCCAGGCCCGCGAGGACGTGCAGCGCATGCGCGCCGCCGGAGTCCACGTCTTCCTGGTCGGAGAGGCGTTCATGCGGGCCAAGGAACCCGGCGAGGCGCTGGCCGCATTGTTCGAGGCGTGAAGTGGCGGGCCAGCAGGAGCTCGGGTTCGGCAGCGATGCAGGAGGGGGGAAAGTCGGAGCCCTCACGCGCTCGCTGGCCGAGGCCTGGACTGACCTGCCGGCCGAATGGCTGGCCCTGTGCGAGGGTCTGGAAGCACAGGCCCAGGCGGTGGCGCAACGCGTCGATGAAGATGCCAGGACCGCCGCGGTGGGTCCTGCGCGGCCCTTCCTTGCCTTCGAACTGGTCAAGCCGCAGGACGTGCGGCTGCTGATCCTCGGCCAGGATCCGTATCCGACCCCGGGGGACGCTTGCGGGCTGGCCTTTTCGTCGCTGCAGCGCATTCCGCCGTCGATGCGCAACGTCTACAAGGCCTTCGAGGCGCACCTGCCCGGCTTCACCCGTCCGAAAGTTGCCAACCTGGAACACTGGGCGGCGCAGGGCGTACTGCTGCTGAACACCGCGCTGACCGTGCGGCTGGGCGAGATCGGCAGCCACTTGGGCGTTGGCTGGCAAGCGTGGACGACGGGCGTGCTGCGCGCTCTGTACCGCGATCGGCTCGCATCCGGTCGGCCGGTTCCGGTCGCGTGGCTCTGGGGCCGGCCCGCCCAGGTGTTCTTCGACACGATGGCCGAAGGCCTGGCGCTTCCGGCCGACCGCGTCCTGCGGGCGCGCCATCCGTCCAACGACTTCAAGCAGGAGTTCGCCGGGCAAGCCGCCACGCAGCTTGCGCAGCTGCAGGTCCTGCTGGATCCTCCGATCCGCTGGTAGGGCTAGGCGCCACGCTGCCGCAGCAGCCTGGCCAGCCAAGGGCGGAAGCCACGGCCGATGGAGCGCATGCCGCCGTGCGGCGGATGCGGCAACTCCATGCGGGTGTCGTCCAGGTAGTCCCGGCGGATGTCCACGGTCGAATGGCGACCCACAGCTTCGAAATGCTGCTGCATCCAGCCCCGACCGGAGACGCGCCCGGCTTCGAACAGGCGGGTGATCATCGCGCCGTCGGCGGATGCGCGGCTGGACGTCGGGAACGACTCGAGCGCGGCGCCTCCGTCGACGCGGTGCACGCGAACGCTCTTGCAGCGGGCGTGGGACACGCTGCCTTCCTCGACCAGCCGGTTGACGAAGTCGATCATGCGCATCTGGGTCAGCAGGCTGGCGTTGAAGGTGAGCTCGTTGACGCGGTCCACGATTTCGGCCGGCTTCTTGGGCGTTTGCTGCCGCGCCAGGGGATTGATCTGCACCAGCATGAGGTCGGCCGTGCGGCATTCGCTCACCAGCGGCGAAAGCGCGGGGTTGACCGAGTAGCCGCCGTCCCAGTAAGCCTCGCCGTCGATCTCGACTGCCTGGAACAGCATCGGCAGGCACGCCGACGCCAGCACCGCCTGGGCATCGAGCTGCTTGCCGGTGAAGACGACCGCCTTGCCCGTCGTGACATGCGTGGCCGACACGAAGACCTTCAGCTCGCGGTGCGCCGCGATCGCCTTGAAGTCGATCTCCTCGTCGAGCATGTTCCGCAGCGGATTGATGTCCAGTGGATTGCTCTGGTAGGGGGACAGCAGCCGGCTCCAGGCATTGCCGATCATGTTGCCCGGCGACAGCTCGGGGGGCAGGCCGCCCCACAGCATGCGCATGAACTGCTGCTGCAAGGCTCCGAGGCTGCCCAGTGCGCTGACGCGGTCCCAGATGCCTGCGAGTTTCTCGCGCGCCCCTTCGCGCGGGTCGCGGCCCGCCGCCTCCGCCTTGGCCCAGCCGCTGGCCAGCGCGACGGCGTTGACCGCCCCCGCGCTGGTGCCGCTGAGGCCTTCGATACCGATGCGGCCGTCCTCCAGCAAGGCGTCGAGCACGCCCCAGGTGAAGGCGCCGTGGGAACCACCGCCCTGAAGGGCCAGGTTAAGCATGCGCATGGGTCACCATAGCAACATCCGTGCGCCACTTCCGCGATACCCCTGCGAGCGTCAGGCTCCTCTCAGGCGCGTCGGTTTGCACGCCGCGGGGTGGCGTCTTTGGCGGATCGATCGTGCTATAGTCTGAGGCTCGCCGGAGGGGTGCCCGAGTGGCTAAAGGGGGCAGACTGTAAATCTGTTGGCTTACGCCTACGCTGGTTCGAATCCAGCCTCCTCCACCAGGTTTGTTCGTTCGAAAAATCCTGGGCGTTGGTGAAACGGTTGAGTGGTTGGCGCCGGGAAGTCCGCGCAGGGTCTCGTGAGCAAGCACTAGGCGGGTGTAGTTCAATGGTAGAACCTTAGCCTTCCAAGCTAATGACGCGGGTTCGATTCCCGCCACCCGCTCCAGTCAACCGTCTTGCCGGCGAAATGAATTCGCCCTTGTGGCTCAGTGGCAGAGCACTCCCTTGGTAAGGGAGAGGTCGCGGGTCCGATTCCCGCCAAGGGCACCAGTCAATCGTTAGATCGTTACTTTTTTCGGAGTCGAAAAAATGGCAAAAGGCAAATTCGAGCGGACCAAGCCGCACGTCAACGTGGGCACCATCGGTCACGTGGACCACGGCAAGACGACCCTGACGGCGGCGATCACCACG
>NZ_JBBHGT010000005.1:0-316731 GCF_037572435.1 Ramlibacter sp. PS3R-8 | reverse complement strand
TTTGACGCTGGGTCCGGATCGTTCTTCCGGGTGTTGCGCGTCAGCTACGGGTCCGCCGATCGTGGGTCAATCGAGGTCGTCGATGGTGTTCGCGCCACGACGGCCTTTTTGCTTCCCGGCACGGTTCCCGTACCGGGTCTGGACCGCGGCCTCGTCCGCCGAGGAGGCGTCCGCTGCCTTCGCGGTCCAGAGGTTTCTGACCCCGCTCTTCAATCTCACACCCACTTGGGTCGGGTCAGTACTTCGAACTGCTGTCGGGTGCGTGAGGCCACCGCTGGCCGATGCCAATGACCACAGCCAGAGGGGGGTGAGTGAATTATTGTGTTTTATATAAATCAACTAATTCACTCACCCCCCTTCCAGCTCGGATCGCGGCTGCAACGCGTCCTTTGACGGCGGCTTCACTCACCCACCTTCGGTCCGGATCACTCACCCCCTCCGGATGAATCAAATTCGGGCCCTCGCAAGGGCCCGAATTTGTTGAGGACGGAGTCCAGCGAAGCTGCACCGCACCCCCGCCGGGGGGTGGACACCCTCCAGGCCGGATACGGATGATCGGGGCACCAGGTGTCATGGGTACCAGGAGCGTGTTCTCGCGACCAGATGCGTGGGTCCAGTGTCAGGCCGTCATGACCGTCTTGATCGTCCCTTGTGAGAACAGGTTGTGCGTCCAACATCGGACATCGGAAGCTGTCATCTCGGGTCTCAAAGAGCCAGCGCCATCATCCCTTTGGGTGATCCATCGCGACACGGGGTTGGGTGAGTCGATGCCACGGCCACCGAAGAACACACACGTTCCTCTCACCCACGTCCAGGTGGCGCGGCCGACGAACAGTCCCAAGAATGGGCCCAGCACGCAAACACCCACCGCATCCACCGCATCGTCCCGCGGCTCACACCCGGTACGTCGTGAGCTAAGAGAGATCAGGGCCAGGTGATCTGGTGACGGTGGGTGAGACGGGTGGTGGCCAGACAATTACCCGAACTCCTCAGCGAATGCAAGACTGCGTCCTCAATTGGCAGTCTCGACGATGCGTGCTAGCCTTTCCGCACAATGAGGAGGGTTACGACGTGTCATTTTGGAAAGCCTTCGCGGCCGTAGCGAAGAAGATTGCGATGTCAATCGTTGGGAAGGAAGCGATCAACGCCATTCGCTCCCTGCCAGCAAAGGCTCGTGAATGGTGGTACGGAAAGAAAATATGCGTCATCGGGCCGACGGGTGCTGGCAAAAATAGCTTCTACAGCAGACTGCGCCAAGAGGCAGTCCCGACAGAGCACATTCAAACGCGGGGTGTGGAAAAACTTGAGTCTTTTGATTTTGTTCAGACCCTTCCAGACGGAACGCTATTCAAGCTTCGCTGTAAGAGATCTGTCAACGTGGGTGGCGAGATCGACGAACGAGATCGTCACTGGTGGCAAGCATGCGAAGGCGCTGACGTGGTTTTCTATCTGATCGACGCGGAGAAGGTGCTCGACGAGAATGCGGCTGCAGCTCATAGAAATCGAGTGGTGCAGGACTTGCAATGGCTTGCAACGCGTCTAGGACGCATTAAGGAACACGCACTGGTCCACCTTCTGGTGAACAAGGTCGATGCTGTGGCAACGAAACAAGAGCAGTTGCAGAAGTACGTGTCCGAACTGGAGCGGAGCACGAAGGCGGTGTTTGGTCCTTACTTCAAGCGGGTGACCGGCGTCACGCCTACGTCGATGGTCGATGACTATGTCTTCAACACGTCGTTCGCCGGAGCACTCGAAAGCATCTACCACAAGCAGACTAGGAAGCATGCGTAGCATTTGGCTGCTTCCCGACAGGGAACAAGCGGGGATCATCCGTGTCGCAACTCCTGAAGGAATAGTGAATCTCGGCGCGGCATTCGATGTGACGACGTTGCCAGCAGCGATCGTGCTGGGCGTCCCGGAACCAGTCCTGAGAGAGAACATCAGCTCCGACTTTCTTTTTGCACAGTTCGCGCGCATGGCTGGGGGAACGGCGGTTTTCTGCCTTTCGCGACGTGCAGGGCAAGACGTGAAGGGGCGTACCGTCTGCATAACGAACTTGCAATTACTTGATGATGGGGAAGCTCCAGCTATCCCTCCACCTGTACCACGAATCTCCCTCTCCGAAGAGGACTCGAAGGCGGTTAATGCACTCCGAGCGCGACTTGCTGCACCCGCAAGTGCCAGTGCCGAGGTGGTGCAGGAGCTGCTCAATGCCGTGCGTTTACATCGATGGGCAAGTACGTTCGCATCCGCTGATACCCCGCGGAACGCAAATCCGTACTCATGGACCCCAAAAAAAAAAGACTAGCTGTTCAAATCGCGCTCGCTGTGCTCGTTCTGATGCTTGCATGGGCGCTAGTTGTTTGACCACACGGCTGACCATCGTAAGCAGAAGGCGACAGCGAGTGAGCTTAGACATCGCTTCTAGCGACACCGCTCACCCCGTGCGTTCTGTAGGCTCGAGCCACGCTCCGTCACCCGAACGAACGCTAGCTCTAAAGGAGGCTCTTCTTGGATGAACAATCGGGCATGCTTTTCCCTCACTCCGTATTCATTAAAGGAGAGGCGTTCGGGAAACCCTATATGGGGAAGAGGCCAGACGCCCCAAGGGCGTGGATCGAATCTATCTGCAGTTCAACCAAGTCTTGGCCGATCGTGGTAGACGCGTGCCTCCTCAGGGTGACATTCTTGCTTCCACCGTCGAAGTTCTCGAACTCCAAGTTCTTGGGACCTGATCTCGACAATCTGATGAAGCTGTTCCTGGACGCGCTGAAAAACACAGTGTTCCGAGATCCCTCTGATGATTCCTTCGTGGTACCGATGGAGGTAGCGAAGACGCGAGTGGAGAGCGACGACAACGCGGGGGCGATGCTGGAGATCGTTCCCCTGCAAACGCACTCGTAGACCTGTGCCACCCCCTTGAGCGTCTCTTGAAACAAAGCTTCCTCTCACGCATACAGTCGTACTTTGACGGTCGGTACGACGGGCGATACCTGGAGTTCGTTCTCGCGGAAATCGCGCGACGGCATCCAAAGGCGATCTCGGAGCTGATCTGTTCGGCCTGCGGGTTGCCGAGCCGAAGTCTTCGCGCTCCAGTTCTGATCCCGGAGTATCGCTACGAATCCAGCGGCTCCCGGCGAGCCGACCTTGCGGTCTTCTCGTGCCCGGAGGACAGTCAACCGGTCGTGCTGATAGAGATCAAGTATCGGGACAAACCTGGGCGCGACCAGCTTCCTTCCTACCTCAAATGGAAGAACGGGGCGGATGGCCGTAACGTCCTCGTTCTGAGTCGCGAGGTGCTGGAGCCGGAAGGGTTCGCCTTCATGACGTGGACGCGGGCGGCACGCCTGCTGCGCGCACACGCGGCCGGCTCCGAGTTCGTGAAGGCACTAGTCGAACACCTGGAGGAAGAGGGAGTCGTCATGCAGGAGATCAAACCCAAACCCCTGATGGGTTTCCTAAAGCGTATCCTCGCGCCGCACGCTGCGGGCATGCAGGCGGGCAATGTCACTGGTCCGGAAGAGTTCAGCAGGCTTCTGAAGAACACAAAGTTGCTGTCAGCGAGATTCAATCCGCTCTTCAAAGATGCATGGCGTTCCGCAGGGAAGCGAGGCACCAGCGATCCGTCCGGGACCAAAGATGCGTCAATCGATTTTGACGTAATTAATCGCCTTTCCGTACCAACGCGTGCGGAGCTGTACGACGAGAGCTTGGGGTTCCCAAAGTTGCGTGATGCGGTTCGTGCCGGCGGAGTCATCGACGTGTACGCGAGACACTCACTCGGAAGCGGCAAGGATGTTTGGCTTCGAGTCGGCTATGGGTTCTGGATAGAAATTAAACGGTCCTCCTCTCACGAGCCGTCCCATCATCCGACCGTTCATCTGTGGTCGTGGGCGTATGGTGCCGGGGTTAAGCGATACAACACGCGAACCGGAGAAGACGTTGATGCACCTGTTCAGTCCAGCGAGAAGAAGATCAGCTTTGCCCTACTGACGACGAAAGCGGAAGAGTCCATTGATCGCTTGGAGCAGATTGTTCGGAAGCAGTTAGTCGAAGTGCTGGAGCAACTGCGCTCACCAAGTGACATCCTGACCGCCAAACAGCGCCTTGCAGTGAAGCACCTCTTGAAGAGGCTGCGCACTGCCTAAAGCGGGTGCGCGCACGTCACTCTTGAGTGCCACCCCCGTGGTGAGCTAATAGAGATTAGGGTCGTGTGGGGTGGGTGGGGATGCTTGGTGCGGGGCCGCCTCGTGTGATGACGCACAATCTCCGCCTAAGGAGATTGCACGTGAAGGTCTACATCGCCAATTTTGGTCGCGGCAACTACATGTGGCCAGACTGTGTCGCAAGGTCTACCGTGGGGACGTTTGAGAGCGAAGAAGTTCGCGACTTCTGGCTCGCCGGGGATCGTCAGAAATACATTGACTACTCCATCCAGCACGTGAAAACCGTGGCGGGTATCCCGCCTACTGTCGCAGTCGCTTCACGATGGTTTGAGATCGGAAACATCGTCGCGGGCACGTCGGGTGACTACTGGATCCATACAGACGGCGACGATCTGTGGTGGACCATCTCTCGTTCAGAACCTGCTACGGCGGAACTCGTTCCCTCGAGATGGCCGGGATCAAAGCCCGGTACGCGTGCATACGAGATCCACAAGCCCGCAGAGAAATGGTCACGTGTGACACGCGGTGGGAGACCACTGAGATGGTCAGGCCTTCACCCAAGAGCGCGGGCGTTCCTCACGACCCAAAGCACACTGGTTTCCCTGAATCCAGGAAACGCTGAATACGCGCTGGCGCTGATTCACGATGAGCCACTCACCTCTTGGCACTCTCAGCCAGAGTGGGCGGCAAAGCAGGCGAACAGCAAGACCGCGCCTGTGAAGCACTTCAGCGCACATGAACGTGCGGTTTTGAGAATGGTGAACACGGCATATGACACTGTGGCCAACGCTGATGGCCGTACGGTGGAACGCGCGCTGAAAGTCAAGGAATGCGGCTTCGACACACGCGACGAGTTCACGGCGTACCTCAACGCGCTGCTGGAGGCGCAGGACTACTCGTGCGCCCTCACCGGGTTGCCGCTTCAATTTGACGGAGCGCACGATGACGCCGCTCTGTTGGCTTCTCTAGATCGGATGGACAGCAACGGCCACTACGCACCTGGGAATCTGCAGATCGTGTGCCGATTCGTAAACTTCTGGAAGGGCAATCAGGACAACGGAGAGTTCGCCCGCCTGCTTCAATTGGTGCGAACCGGCTAGCCGCCCGACGCATGTAAGAATGGCTGAGCTCGGACACGAGGGCTGCTCATATGACCACGTACTTCCGCTCCGGCTTCTACAGGCGATCAAAGTATGGCACGTTGCACTGGGTCGCAGGCCACTCGGTTGACCGTGCGCAGTGGTATAGAAGCAGCGCGTACCGCGAGCCGGATGTGCCCGATTGGACTCGTTCGCACGCAGCTGCGTTTGTGAATCCGAACGCTGTATGTCCAGAGTGCGGCGCCTTGGTGTACTACTACCAAAACCAGTTCGGCAGTCGCGTTTACTTCGATGACCTGGGCCCGCCATGGCCGAAGCACCCGTGCACTGACAAAGCCCTGGACGTTACTGGGCCGCCAGCTATCAAGAGTGATGTCGAGCGAGTCGCGATAAGGGCGGATCCGAGCTTCGACGCTGCCCAGCGATCGAAGGCATTTCAGACGAAGTACGGGGCCAGTCCGTGGCCTGCGTATGTAGTCGCAAAACGCATGAGTTCGCCGCACGGAGTGTTTCTCATTCTGCAGCCGTTAGACGAGAGCGAACGGCTTGTCTACCTTTGCATCAAACGCCCGGCACGCGGCCTAGTAGCGGACACCTTAGTGTTTTACTCACGCGGACGTCTTTCGTTCCTCCAAGGTGCATCCCTGCAGACGGTGATGACGCGGGCAGTCGTTCTCCCGAGCGCGCATGACTTCATCATCAGACTGATCAGTGGGCCTCGAGTGCCCACTGATCGCTCTTGACGACTATGCCCCTCGTTCGTGCTGTGCCGTGGCATTCTCCCAGTGACAAGGAAATCAGCGTCTGCGCGTCGCGAAAGCTGGCTCGAGCCGCGGCCGAGCCAGATGGCAACTAGCTCAGGGGGAAATGTCCTCTGCGCGATGCAGCTTGAACTGCACCTCGTACTCGAACAGCGACACGTTCGGGAAGACCGCGATCGAGTACCGCAGGTTTTGCGTGATCTCCCGGGCGACGATCACGCCGTTCACCACCGTAGTCGGGTGCTGCATCCATAGCCAGCCCATGTATCTAGCGAGTTGACCGATCGCCTTGTCTGGGGATCTTGCGCGCTTGAGTTCGAACACGTGAAACGCCCCTGTGATATCCACAGCGAGAATGTCGATTGGTCCTACTGCGGTGGGGTACTCGACACCGTCTCGACCTTCCTCATCGACATACAGCTTCAGCTTCTGTCCGCCCAAAGAAATGGTTGCCAAGTTCTGAGCGATGAAGTCACGCAGCTGCGCCTCGAACTGGAAAGCAGATTCCTCCGAACTCTCTGCCGAGTCTTCTTCGGCCGCCTCATCCTGAGCGAACACAGGCGGAATCATTGCTGGGTCTGCACCCGGCGGAATTAACCTGAATTCATCTGGACTCGACTGCACAGTCCAGCCCTGCTTCTTCAGAGCCGCACGTATCTGCTGCGACGTGCGGTCAGTCGGATGAATGCCAGCAGGAATCCACTTCGGATTGGCTCGCAGCCACTCCTTCATCGGCTGCACTTCGACTCCTCCGCCTGCTAGTGGAATCACGACGTTGTACCGCGCCATAGGTGTCCCCGTTGCAGAGTGTAAGGGAACTCGGGTGCTCCGCCTACTGAAGTGCTGGATTCGTGCCGAAAGCGCCGCGAACGATTTTCGCAGTCGGCTGCGGGGATGTGTAGTCTAAAAAGGTGCGAATGGTTGCTTCGTCAGCAAGCGGTAGATCTTCTTCTACAGCGACGTAAGTTGTCTGGTCCCTTTTAAGCGGCAGGTGCTCCAGCATCCGATACCGGACGAGAAGATTCCGGAACTGGCCCTCGTCTACCATGTTCTCTTGGCAGTTCAGGAGAAGAAGCGTCAACTCGCTCGCGGACAACTGAGCGCGAAGCAGGCTACCGAAGCGGCGCTTTTCAGCTTCATTAACCACGTGACCTCGCTGCACATCTATAAGTCTGAGAATTTGGTACAAGTTGCGGAAGTAATGACCCAGGACATAGTTGTGGTTCTGCTGTAACTGCCGGTACAAGAACGTGGTGTCTCCCGGCGATCCGGAGAAGCTTGCCAAACGATCCACTATCGCAGCAAAAACATCTCTCCCCTCGACACTGTTGGAGGCTGGGAGAGGAGCACTTGATCGAGCGCTGAGTTCCTTCCTCCACTTCGGCGCTTCAATAATCCCCGTGTTAATGTGTAGACCTCCGACGATTGTGTGGTGCAAGGAGAGAGCGTTGAAAAAGGCACTCTCGAACGCTTGTTTATGTGAAGAGCTCCACTGCGTGTAAGCGGCGATTGCAACCCCCGCAAAGGCAAGAGCCGCAAAGAGGGCGTTAATCCCGCCGAACAGATCGCCAGCTTGTCCTAATTCAGTGAGCGTCACTGGTTTTTCACCAGCGAAACGGCGTGCGACGAACGAAGCTCCGTAAAGCCCCCATGCCGCCCAGGCAGCAACTATCGAAGCGACGAACCCAGCAAACTTAAGCTTAGTGGACATTACTGCAATGGCGACTGACGCCAGTATGGAAAACGCGAAGATCCAAGAAATTGAGTTTATTAAGGGCTTAATCACTGGTGGCGTGTAGGTGACGGACTGAGCAGTCGGCTAGCGAACTGCAGTCGCTGAATCGCGAACCGCTTAATCATCGAGTTTCTGGATCAGTACGTTGCGCCCGAGTCGGAACAATGTCCGCACAAGTTGGAAGGTGAGTGCCAGAGAAGTAAATAGCAGAAACCAGGTGGCGTAACGAAGAGGAACGCTCGAGGTTATGACCTTCTGGAAGATGCCTGCAAAAATTGAAGCGGTCATGAAAACTAACGGGAAGGCAAAGGACGCATTGAGACTCAATATGGTGGTTTCGAGCCCAAGCGGGTCTTTTGCGGCCGCATGCTGCGCCTGAAGATCGCGTACTAGCGTGGGCGCAACCCCGAAGACCAGCGCGTATACGCCGATGCCGAAGCCCAGAAGGCTGGGCAAGATGGAGTTCACGAGATCAGCCGGCATCAACTCCTTGGCGGAAGTGACCCCGAAGTCGTACTCAGCTAGGCAGACGAATATCGTGAACACCCCGCCTGCAGTGCAAGAACCGGCTAAGCCTCTTGCCCAGTACCAGAAAGGCGCTATGCGATTGAAGTAGCGCACGTCGCCATCCGAAACATACTCGTTGGCGATCTCAATCAGCCCCGACACGCCCCATAGCCGCTTCCACAGCGGCTTCTTGCGACGCGGCGTCTCTGTAGTTGCAGGCTCAGTCACCCAGATGCCCCACTTTTCTTGCTAGCTCCAACAGCCGGCTGTTCATCCGCCTGAAGAAGCCGGTGGTGTCTTCATTACGCTGCTGGCGACCGCCGACCGTTTCGGGAGCATTCTCAGTCTGGAACGACGTAGTCACGTTTTTCCCGTCGACCGACTCAACAAAAGTGATTGATGCTCGCCCGTACCCGGCGGCGTTCCGCACGATGCCGTCGATCGTCTGTGGCACATGAGGCATAACGCCTCCGCGCTCAGTCGTTGCGCGCAGATGCAAGCGGTGAAGCCTGTTCTCAGCAAAGTCGTCAAGCACTTCGTCGCTAGTCGGCCCGTTCTTGAATGTGAGATCAACTTCGATTTTCTTGAACCCGACGGCGCGTTCAAGAACGCTTACTAGTTCGTCTTTCTTCGAAACCAGGTTTATTGTGAGCACGTGGTGGGGGAAGTGCTCATCCGCTATTCCTTTCAGGAAGTGATTTAGCGCCTTTTCGAGGTTCTTGATAGAAGGCAGTCTTCCTGATTGGGTATCCACCGCAAGCCAGTGTGCACGAGGGTTGAAGATGAAGGGATATTCACGTCTCCCCGAGATGCCCTCTTGGCCCTCCTGCTGTTCGAACAGCGTGACGCGGGTATACAGATCCTCAACCGAACTCGTCTTGTCGAACTTTATGAAAGCACCAAGTACGAAAAGCTCCCCGTCTGCTCCGTTTTCGACGGCTGTCACGGGAGTCGCAGGGAGTGGAGCAAAGTAGCTGTCCTGTACAAGCCTGAATGCGGTCAGCATCAGCGCTTTCGCTGCAAGGACCTTTTTCACCTGCTCATTCAGGTGCCAGAACAATTGCAGATATCCGTCCGGCCCGACTTCCTCCGACTCAGCCGCCCGGTCAACGGGCAGGAGCTGGATATTGAATACTATGAACTTACTCATGCCGCCCTGACTCCCTCGTTTTTGTTGAGCTGGCAGTTTTACTCGCGCTGCGCCTACCTGTCATCCCCCTAACAGCCGTACGAACGAGCTGGGATACATCCTCAGGCTCGCAGAAAATATCTACCCTGCGGCGGCGAGTGGATCGGGCCGGCGACGTGCGTTATACAGCCGACTTCAGCTTATCGAGCTCGTCGTTCAAGGTGACTAAGCGCTCTTCGAGCTCCACCTTCATAGCATCGACCTTCTTGACAATCTTTCCCGTCGCACTAGAACTTGAGTTAGCCCACGTGGCGATCTCCTCGAAGTGCCCAATCTGCTTACCGAGGGCCTGAATCGCACGGTCCATCTTGTCGAGACTTGCGGCCTCTCCGGACGACTTCTGTGCGGCCCGCACTGACATTGCTTTCGCGACCATCACCGCGGCTTTCACCCACAGGTCACTCGCCTGATCCTCTGGATTCCATCGGGTGATGATGTCGCAGCCGAATCTCTGAAGCCTCGGGATGCTGTCGTGAGCGGTGCGCTCCGAATGGACATATACACAGATCGCTGCCTGCCGGTTCCGTCTTGCGATGTCTGCTTCGTTGAGCGAGTCGTCGAGGGTCACGCCCGCCTTCTGCTTGCACTCCACAACGATCCTTGCGCCCGCCGCGGCACTAGAAAACACGCGCCTGAAATGTGCCGCATGCACCTGATGCTAGCGACGCTGTCACTTAAGAAGCAGGACACCTGGTTGAAGCACTGGTCCGGGACTAAGAGTCCACGTTTGACCATCGGCTGATACGGGCGCTCCTGCACTCGAAACGCTGGACCAATAGTATTGCCTCGCGCCTGCCATTGGATGTTGAAAAGCCAGAACTACCCAGTACTTCACACCCGGTTCCAACACAATTCCCTCCTCACTCAAGAAGGCGACGGGATCGTTCCATGTGGTGCCTCCCGGAACCTCGATGGAGCCCGATTCAAACCCACACCACTCAAGAGACGATGCAATCTGCACACCTGGTTTCCCACCATCGTCAGTGTGAATGGACAACGTGCGTGCTGAACCTGGTACTGCCATCATTGCAAAGCGAACCGATGTTCGGCGATCGAGTTCAACGGGAACCGCAAAGTACTGCTGCGTGATGAGTCCCGACGTTCCTGGTCTATAACGCCCGGCTAAGACCTGCGGGATGTCTGCGCTGAGCGTCCACGTGGAAGTAGAAGTCCCAATCTGCAAGGTGCCCGAAAAGGATCCACCAAAGGCGCCGGCAGGAGCTTCTAGGGCAAAGGTGTCGCCGTTTACGGCGGTGCTGTACATGAAAGGATACCCGACCCATTCCGGTGCGACTTCCACAGGGACGCCATTCTTGACCAGCCTCACCCAGCCACTGGTGGCAACGGGCACAACTTCACCGTCAGGTATCCCGTGCACAATGACTACGTTTGATCTATAAAGCTGTCCCGGTACCGCGTCGAAATGATCGATTAGGTGAAACTCATCGACCGGCAACAATCTCCGCGGCAGAAGACCGGAACTGTCCTTGTCTACCCATTCCTCAAACTTCGGCGCTCGGACGATTAGCCCTTTGCTAGCGTAATAGGCTTCAACGTTGCTGCGCACCGCAACAATGTCAAGCTGGCGGGCCGCAATCTTTCGCGCCGCTATCAGCGAGGAGTTAGTGATCCTGCCGTCTTCGGCGAGTTGCTGCCCGATGGATGAGAGCAGGTACGACAACTCTGATGCCTGCGAAGAAGCTCCTGCGGCCGCAGTCGTTGCCATCTGAGCAAGTATTGAAGATGCAGCAAGCAACGCGGAGTCTTGGTCAGCCGAACCATCGATCTGCATAGAGGCAAGCGATTCGAAGTTTTTCATCTTCGAAGGGTCCATGCCAAATGCCAGAAGCACCTCGCGAGCGGACTGGTCGAACGCTGCCTCGTAAGTTCGTCCCAGTAGGATCAGCTTCTTCAGCCTTGGAGCTTGGAGAGTTGTGAGGACATTGACCGTCGGTCTGGGGGCCACAGAAGTGTCTGCGATCGCGGTGAGGGTTATCGGTGCGGTGGATAGTTTGCCTGTGAGCTCATCCAGGTAGTACCCGGTAGCAACTAGCTCTAAGAGGTCAGAAGAAATTCCACCGGTCACTTCGAAGCGCCCGAGGTCGTCAGAGGTTTGAGTCAGAAATACTTTGCCCGTAGGATCCAGCTCGGTATTCAACTCCGAGATCCATACCCTTGACCCAAAGATCAGAGGACCCTTCTGCACTTGACCGCGCAATGAGGTTGCGGGCGAAGTGTCTTCGCCGCCAGTGCTACCGCCACCTCCGCAACCGGCAATGAGTGCGCAGAGCAAAGCGCGTGCGAGCCATCTGATCATCTCGGTCTCCAGCGTGCGAACAAGCAAATGCGAGCACACAGTTTACGGCTATAGATGAGCTTGGGTGCGTTTGTTTGCTGCTATTTCGGGCTATGCGCGCGCACGTTGGATCAGTCGGTGGCGTTCACAGGCTAGTGATTTCGCGCCACCATCCGAACTAGAATCGCCTCAATCTGGAGATTTGAACCGGTCGTTCCACAGTGGCGTGTGGACGCTAGTAGCAAAAGCTCGCCTCTGCCGTCTTGCTGAACGTTCGGGGTTGAGACGCGCGCCTCTTAAGATTGCCTGCGCGCCAACCACTCACCCAACCACGACCCTGATCTCTCTTAGATTAGGGTGTGGCGTCGGTGACGCGCAGGACGCTGCGGTGTAGCCGTGACCATGAAATGCAGTGGGACGACTCTTGGGCGAGGTTGATCGGTCGCGATGATCGGGAAGTACGTGGGAAGTGCTACTTGGCCAACGTGGTGTCGATCGTGACGAGAATCGTGGTCAACACGTTGAACACCAGCAACGTGTGCGAACGATCTTCACGATGATTTGATTGTTGATCAACCCTTTGCGGGTTCATCGACGTACCTGGCCGCGGAATCGAGTTCCACGTACCTCCGGAGAGTGATACCCCAACGCCGTCGCCGTCGTTGTGAAGGAGGATTTCGGGTGAAATCCTCCTGTGAGCACGTTGTGAAGCTGACATCAGTGAGTCGCTCGGAGCCAGGGGGTAGTTGTTTGCACTCTGCTCCCATATCTGACATTTACCCCGGCGTACCTCCGGGTTAAACGTCATGGCGAGCCAACGGTCTCAGGACAAATGTTCGGGTGTGGGACCCGAACAACAGTGAACCGTGTGATCAGAAGAGGAAAGACATTCGGCTCGGACAGTGGCAGGACCTGAGCTTTCTAAGCAGAGGGTGCCAACTGCCGGCGGAATGTCTGAAGGAAGCGCGGAAACGGTGCGGGTTACAGGCGAGGACCCGAAACTTGGGAAGCTCAGGTCCTGCCATTGAACGACGCCCGCGGTTCAGGGCGGGATTCTATGTCGTTTTGCAGCCAGGCTTGGCCTGGGGACCGAGGCCCGTTGAACGGGTCCCGGTCCGCTGCGGCTTAGCGACCGTCCTTGTCCGAGTCGCCCGGAATGGCACGCTCGGTGGCGTTCTTCACGCGCTCCCACGCATCACGCGCGGCGGGACGGGCGTTGTCCCATTCCAGCGAAGACTGGCCGCGGGTGCTGCCCCAGTTCTTCTGCAGTTCCGGCTCGACTTCTTCGAAGGACCGGTCCGGGTTGCGCGACCACGAATCGGCGCCGGCGCGGTACGCCGGGCTGTAGTGGTCATAGTCCAGGTCCTTGCGCGCATAGGGACGGGTCTTGTAGTTGTCGCGCCAGTACTTGTCCTCGAGTTCCGGGTCCGCGGACTTGCGTGCCATCACCGCTCCGGCGACCGCGCCCACGGCTGCACCGACAGCGGCGCCCACCGGTCCCGTCATCCCGCCGACCATCGCGCCGGCCGCAGCACCACCCGCAACACCACCGGCGGCCGCACCGGCCACGGCGCCCACGCCGGTCTTCTTGTCTTTTTCTTCGTTCATGTCTGATCCTTTCGGTTGCTGAGACCTCCACCGTAGTCACCTGCGATTCAACCTCGACTAGGAAGGGCTCGCGGGACCGTGTCGGACGCATCAAACACAGCCATGGACCTCAATTGCGTGGGAAGAACCGCGCGTCCTGCGCCTGGCGCAGCTTCAACAGCACCGACTCCGCTCCCACATCCACGTCACCGCACCGCAGGGGCTCTCCTTTTTTCACGTGCCGGCGAATGCGCCCGCCCGCGGCCAGGTAGTACGGAATGGCCGCGTTTTCGCCCAGCGGCGAGCCAGGCTGCAGCGCGTGGTCGAGCCCGTCGATCTCGTGCCGAACGCCGATGCTCAGCACCTCGCCTGGCTCCAGGTCGCGCGCCGCCGTCGCCACCAGGTCGACCCGCGGCTTCACCTCCACGCCGCCGGTGGAGCAGCCGAGTTGCACCGCCGACAGCATCGACACGGCCGCCTCTGCGCCCAGCAGGTGGACCGGGTTGTGCAGCAGGACGTAGCGCCCATCCGGCGACGAGGGCATTCCTTTTGCCGCGAACAGGCGCCCGGTGGCTTCATCGGGCGTCTGCGCCACGACGAACACCCCGCCGGCGAAGCTCAGTTCATCCGGACGGCGCAGGCAGTTGAACATGTCCACGCGGCCCGTCCCGGCGAGCAAGCCGCCTTCGCTGCGCGGTCGGAACAATGCGGGCAGTTCGATGGTCCGCGCGATGGGGGCGTGCAGCGTGGGGGAGTCCGGGATCAGCCCGGTGTGATTGGCCACGATGCCCATCTCGCACAGGTCGGGCACCGTCGTCCGTGCGAATCCCACACGATGGCGTGCGGCGAGCCCGGCGGCGTCGGCGCGGACGAAGGCATCGGCGTAGCCTGGTGCGGCCTCCGATCGTCCCCATGCCGAAACGGTGCCCGCCGCGGCATCCCACACGAAGTCGGACTCGCTGGACTTGCCGGCGCACACCACGGGCAGGCCCAGCATGCGGGCCCAACCCACCAGCCCGATCAGCAAGCTGGGCTGGTCGCCGTCCACCGGCGAATGCACGACGCCCTTCTCCGCGGCCCGGTGTGCGAGTTCCGCGCCCACCACGATCTCCGCCTCCTTCGTCGCGATCACCACGTGCTTGCCGGCTTCGATGGCCGCCAAGGCGGTGCTGGCTGCGGCCTCCGGATCGCCCGTCGCTTCGAGCACGGCATCCACCCGTAACTGGAGCAGCAGCTGGGTGGAGTCCACCAGTGCGATGGCGCCGGCAGCGATGGCCGCATGCGCCTGCTCCAGCGAGGTGCAGGTGCGTATGGATTCGGGGGCATGGCCGGCCGCTGAGGCAGCGGCGCGGGCACGCGCGAGGTCGCGGTCGCAGACTGCGACCACCTTCAGCCCGCGCATGCGGGCCGCCTGTGCGATGAAGGTGGCGCCGAACTCACCGGCGCCAACCAGGCCGACGGGCAGTTCGGCCCCCGGCGCACGTTCGAAGTGACGAAAGACTTGCTGGAGGTTCATAATGAATTCTTGCATACAAGTTTCTGAACCGTGAAGAGCTCGCGAACCCGGCCCCTGCCTGCGCCTGCCCCCGCGCCGGCGAAAAAGCGCGCCGCGCGCAAGCCGGCCGCGGCGGCCAAGCCACGGCGGACATCGCCACCCGCCGCGCCAGCCGCGCGTGGCCCGCGCAAGGGAGACCTCAACGGCAATGCGGTCACGGCGCTGCGCGACCTGATCGTCAGCGGTGGGCTCGCTCCCGGCCAGCGGCTGAACGAGCGCGAGTTGTGCGAACAGCTCGCCGTCTCGCGCACGCCGGTGCGCGAGGCGCTGAAGGTGCTCACGCAGGAGGGTTTGCTGCAGGCGCTGCCGAACCGGTCGCCCACCGTCGCCCCGCTCGACGCCCGCGAGACCGCGGCGCTGGTGGAAGTGGTGGCCGCTATCGAATCGCTAGCAGGTGAGCTCGCCGCGCAAAAGGTTTCGGACGCGCAGGTGGCGGAACTCGGGATCCTGCACTACACCATGCTCGCGCACCAGGCGCGCAAGGAACTCGGCGCGTACTTCAACGCCAACAAGGCGTTCCACCGGCGCATCGTCGAGTACGCGGACAACCCGGTGCTGCTGTGGATCTGGGACTTGCTGTCGCTGCGGGTGGACCGCGCGCGGTACGCGTCCAACCAGTGGCCCGAGCGCTGGCAGGAAGCGACGGGCGAGCATTCGAAGCTGCTGGAACTTTTTTCTGCACGCGACGCATCGGGCGTCGCACAGGCCATGCGCGCGCATGTGCGCAAGGGCCTTTCCGTGGTGGTGGCATCCCTGCCCCAGCCGCCCGACAGCCCTGCAAAGTAAGGCATTCGGGCTCGGGTGTTGCTCGCTTGACGCCGGAAATTCTTGTATGCATGATGAATTCGCACCCCCCGCCGGGTCGCGTGCCCCACACAAAGACAGGAGACAAGCCATGCAGACCCCGCTCAGCCGCCGCACCGTCCTCAAGGCGGGTGCCGCCACCGCAGTGGCCTCGGCCGGCCTGACCGCGCGCGCCGCGGTCGAACTGAAGCTCACCCATCCCGCGGACCTGGTGCACCCGGTGCACCTCGAGGCCGAGAAGATGGTCAAGAAGGTCTTCGACCGCACCGCCGGCGCGGTGAAGATCACGATCTTCCCGAACAACGCGCTCGGCTCGCCGGTGGAAACGGCGCAGCAAACCCGCCTGGGCGCCATCGACATGATCCTGATGAATCCCGCCAACATCGAGTCGATCTCGAAGTCGGTCGGCGTCATCAACATCCCGTACCAGTTCGACAACTACGAGCATGCCTATCGCACGCTGGACACGACCGGGCGCGACTGGTTGACGCAGCAGCTCGCCACCGCCGGCTTCACGTGGGTGGCCAACTTCGAATGGGGCTTCCGCGCCCTGTCGAACAGCCGCAAGCCGGTGAACGTGCCGGACGACGTGCGCGGCATGAAGATCCGCGTGCCGCCCGAGCTGGCGATCAAGTCCGCTTTCGAGGCGCTCGGCGCCAACACGCAGACCGTGGCCTTCCAGGAGGTCTACCTGGCGCTTGCCAACAAGACGGTCGACGGCCAGGACAACCCGATCGGCACCACCTTCGCGGCCAAGTTCTTCGAGGTGCAGTCGCACATCGCGCTGACGCGGCACATCTATGCCTGCATCATGCTGGCGGCCAATCCGCGGGCCTGGACCGGCAAGCTCGATGGCGCCCAGCGCCGCATCATCACCGAAGAGGCGGTCATTGCCGGCGCGGCCGCACGCAAGGGCGTGCGCGAACGCGAGGAGGAATTCCTGGCGCAGATGCAGAAGGCCGGCGTGGCCATCACGCGCCCCGACGTGGCGCCGTTCCGCGCGAAGATGGGCCCCGCCTACGACGTGCTGCGCAAGAGCCTGGGCGACGACACCTGGAACGCCTGGACGAAGATGGTGGCCGCCGCACGCACCTGACGCCGTCCCGCGCCGATGCTCACCGCAGGAATCCTTCTCGCCGTCTGTCTCACCATTCTCGCGGGCATCCCGATAGCGGGAGGCCTCGCGCTGGTCGCGGCCGGCACCATGCTGCTCACCACGGGTCCCGACCTGATGGTGATCTTCGTGCAGCGCGCCTACGCCGCCACCACGTCGTTCCCGCTGCTGGCCATCCCCTTCTTCATCCTGGCCGGCAACCTGATGAACGTGGGCGGCACCACCGAACGCATCTTCGCCGTGGCCAACCTGCTGGTCGGCCGCATCCGCGGCGGCCTCGCGCACGTCAACGTGATCGGCAGCATGATCTTCGCCGGCATGTCCGGTTCGGCGGTCGCCGACGCGGCCGGCCTGGGCGTGATCGAGATCCGCGCGATGATCAAGGAAGGCTACACGCCGCGCTATTCCGCCACCATCAGCGCGGTGTCGGCCACCATCGGCCCGATCATCCCGCCGAGCATTCCCTTCGTGATCTTCGGCAGCATGGCCAACGTGTCGGTGGGCGCGTTGTTCCTGGCCGGCGTGGTGCCGGGGCTCTTGATGGGCCTGGGCCTGATGGCGGCGATCGCCGTCGAAGCCGTGCGCCTCAACCTGCCGCGGTCCGCCGGCTGGCCCGGCCTGTCGCCGGCGATGCGCACCATCCTGAATGCCGCGCCGGCGCTGGCGCTGCCGCCCGCCATCCTGATCGTCATCTTCACCGGCGTGGCCACGCCCACGGAAGCTGCCGTGGTGGCCGCGGCCTTCGCCTTCGTGCTCGGACGCTTCTTCTACCGCGAGCTGAAGATGGCCGACTTCTGGGCGACCCTCTGGGACACCGGCCGCCAGACCGCGCAGGTGATGCTGATCATCGCCATGGCCGCGCCCTTCAGCTGGGTGCTGATCCAGCAGCAGGTTCCCAACGCCATCCTGAAGTCCCTGATGACGCTGTCCAACGATGCATGGGTCATCCTGCTGCTGGTCAACGTTGTGCTGCTGATCCTGGGCATGTTCCTGGAGGCGATCGCGATCCTGATCATCGCGTATCCGATCCTGGCGCCGGTGATGGCCGCCATCGGCGTGGACCCGGTCCACTTCGGCGTCATCATGGTGCTGAACCTGATGATCGGCCTGGTGACGCCGCCGGTGGGCCTGTGCCTGTATGTGGTGTCGGGCATCGCGAAGGTGCCGATCGCCGACGTGGTGCGCGAGCTCGCGCCGTACCTGGCCGCCCTGATCGTCGTGCTGATGATCGTCACGTACGTGCCGGCCGTGTCCACCTGGCTGCCGCACACCCTGGGCTATGGAGTGATCAAGTGAAGGCCCTGTTCCTGCGCCTGGATGCGGCCATCGCCACTGCCTGCCGCTGGGGTGTCAACGCCTGCATGCTGGGCCTCTTCGCGCTGCTGGCGCTGGGCATCATCCAGCGCGTGCTGCCCGTCTTCAAGGTGCCGGGCTACGATGAACTGGTGGAACTGCTGTTCATCTGGATGACTTTCCTGGGCGCGCTGGCGCTGTGGCGCGAAGGCACGCTGTACAAGGTCGACATGTTCGAGCGCACCCTGGGCCCCACCGGCCGCAGGGTGCTGGAGTCGCTGATCCACCTGAGCATGCTTTTCATCGCGGCCATCCTGGCCTGGTACGGCTGGGACTTCCTGCGCCAGTCCGGCGAGACCACGCCGTTCCTGCAGGTGGACAAGGCGTGGTGGTATGCGGCGATCCCGGTGTGCGGCACGCTCATGTGCGTCTATAGCCTGGTCGCCCTGTGGCACGCGGTGCGCGGCGAGATCGAGGCGCCGCGCGAGATCGCCACCCTCAGTTGAAGCAACCGGAACGATCATGACTGCCCAACGACTCGAAGGCCGCACGGCCATCATCACCGGCGGCGCCGGCGGCATCGGCGCGGCCACCGGCCAGCTGTTCTGCGAGCACGGCGCGCGCGTCGCGCTGGTGGACCTGCCGGGCTCGCCCCTGGCCGAAGTGGCCGCGGAGATCCGCCACCAGGTTCCCGGCGCACAGGTCCTCGAGATTCACGCGGACGTCGGTGTGGAACAGTCGGCGGCCACCATCGTGCGGCAGGTGCTGGAGCGGTTCGGCGCCCTCGACGTGCTGGTCAACCTGGCCGGCATCCGGTCCTACGAGCCGCTGGCCGAAGCGAAGGCCGAGACCTGGGACCGCATCCTGAAGGCCAACCTCCTGAGCTACGCGTACCTGGTGCGCGAGGCGCTCCCCGCGCTGCGCAGCAGCGGCCGCGGCTCCATCGTCAACGTCTCGTCCACGCACGCAGTGAACCCGCGCAAGGGCATGGGGCAGTACGACGTGACCAAGGCCGGCATCCTGTCGATGACGCGCACCCTCGCCTTCGAGGAGGCGCCGCACAAGGTGCGCGTCAACGCCGTGTGCCCCGGCCTCACGCTGACCCCGTTCCACGTCAAGCGCCTGGGCCGCACCAAGGAAGACCTGCTGGCCGAGAAGTCCGCGTACAACCTGCAGGAGCGCTGGGCCGATTCGCGTGAAGTGGCGTACCCGATCCTGTGGCTGGCGTCGGACGAGGCTTCGTTCATCACCGCGTCGACCCTCATGGTCGACGGAGGGCAGCACGTGTGACCACCGGCGTGACGCTGGTCGATGCGCACCACCACCTGTGGGACCTGTCGGCCAACTACTACCCATGGCTGTCCGACCGGCCGGAGACGCATTTCTTCATGGGCGACTACACGCCGCTGAAGCGCAACTACCTCCCCGCGGACTACCGGCGCGACGCCGCCGGCCACACGGTGCTGGCCACCGTGCATTGCGAAGCGGAGTGGGACCGCCAGGACCAGGTGGGTGAAACGCGCTGGCTGGCCAGCATGCACGAGCGGGAAGGCCTGCCCACGGCAATCGTCGCGCATGCGTGGTTCCATACGCCGGAGGCGGAGGAAGTGCTGGCCCGCCAGGCCGCCTTCCCGTTGGTGCGCGGCATCCGCTCGAAGCCGGTCACCTCGCTGGCGCCGGACCGCATGACGCCCGGGGCGCCCGGCACCATGCAGGACCCGCGCTGGCTCGAGGGGTTCGCGCGGCTGGAGCGCCACAAGCTCTCGTGGGACCTGCGCGTGCCTTACTGGCACCTGTACGAGGCCGCCGAAGTCGCCCGCGCATTCCCGCGCACGCCCATCGTGCTGAACCACACCGGCTTTCCATGGGATCGCAGCCCGCAAGGGCTGGCCGCGTGGCAGCAGGCCATGGAGGCCATCGCCCGCGAGCCGAACGTGCACCTGAAGGTTTCGGAGTTCGGCCTCAAGGACCAGCCCTGGGATTACGCATCCAACCGGGAGATCGTCCTGCGTGCGATCGGGATCTTCGGCATCGGGCGGTGCATGTTCGCCAGCAACTTCCCCGTCGCCGGGCTGCGCGTTTCCTACGACACGCTCGTGCGGTCGGTGGCGCGGATGCTGGAAGGCTTTTCGGAAGCCGACCGCCACCGCTTCTTCGTCACCAACGCGGCGGGGTTCTACCGGCTCGCCTTGCCGGCGCGCGTCCCATAATGCTGGAATGACCGGCAGGCTTTCCTTCCGTCCGCTCGCTCCCTTCGGCATCGAGGCGTCCGGCGTGGACCTGTCGCAGCCGCTGGCCGATGACGCCTGCGCCGAGCTGCTGCGCGCGTTCTACGCGCACCACGTGCTGGCCATCCGGGCGCAGGACATCAGCGCAGCGCAGTTCCTCGCGTTCGCGCGCCGGATCGGGCCGCCGCAGCCCCACGTGATCGACCAGTTCCATCATCCCGAGGATCCCAACATCCTGGTGCTGTCCAATGTCCGCAATAATGGGCAGCCGACCGGCTTGCGCGACGCCGGCTCGTATTTCCACACCGACTATTCCTATCTCGCCGTGCCGGCGCGGGCCACCACGCTGTATTCGCGCGTGGTGCCGCGCGTGGGCGGCGACACCCTCTTTGCCGACCAGGTCGCGGCTTACGACGACCTGCCGGCCGCGATGAAGCGGCGCATCGAACCGCTGCTGGCCATCCACCACTACGGCAATCGCCACGACCTGGACGAGGCCAGCCGCACCGCCGCCTCGCCGCTGAACAGCGAGCAGAAGGCGAAGATGCCGGTCATCACGCACCGCATCGCGCGCCCGCACCCGGTGACCGGCCGCAAGGCGCTGTATGCCGTGTCGGGCAGCTCGTTCGGCATCGTGGGCATGCCGGAAGACGAGGCACGCGACCTGCTGGACGAACTCGCCGCGCACGCCACGCAGTCCCGCTACCAGCTGCGCTTTCGCTACGGGGTGGGAGACATCGTGGTCTGGGACAACGCGGCGCTGCTGCATTCGGCCACCCTCACGGACTCGGACGATGCCCGCACCTTGTGGCGCGTCACCGTGCTGGAGGACGGGCAACCAGGCGCCGTCCTGAACTAGCACGAGCCCACCTTGAACGACACCCTGCTCTGGATCCTGAGCATCGCGCTCATCGTCGCCGGTTTCGCCGGCATCGTGCTGCCGGCCTTGCCGGGCACGCTGCTGGTGTTCGGCGGGATCGTGCTCGGGGCCTGGATCGACGACTTCACGCGCGTCGGCTGGTTCGCGCTTGGTGCGATCGCAGTGCTAGCCGTGCTCGCCTGGTTGATGGACTACATCGCCGCGATGCTGGGCGCCAAGCGGGCGGGCGCCAGCCGCCTGGCGATCGTCGGGGCGGCCGTCGGCACCGTCGCCGGCATCTTCATGGGCCTGGTGGGCGTGCTGTTCATGCCGCTCGTGGGCGCGGCGGTCGGTGAATACATGGCGCGCCGCCAGCATGGCCAGGCGGTTCGCGTCGGCATCGCCACCTGGCTCGGCCTGATGGCCGGGATGCTGGCCAAGTTCGTGCTGGCGTTCATGATGGTGGGCATCTTCTGCGTGGCGCTGGTGGTGTGAGGCCCTGGGCGCAGTTCCTCAAGCCGGCAGGCTGGCCAGCCACTCCGTCAGGGCGTGGCGGGTCTCCCGCGCCGAGACCGCCAGCGACTCCCGGAAGCCGTCGACGTCTGCCCCGCTGTCGCAAGCCTCTTCCAGCAGTCCGGCAAGTGCGCTGACGCGCGCCAGGCCGCCCATCCCCGCCGATCCCTTCAGGCGGTGCGCGGCGGCCGCTATCGTCGCGGTGTCCCGGGTCGAGGCGATCTCGTCCGTCATCCGTTGCACCGTCTGCATGACGTCCTGCATCAACTGTACGAAATTCAGCTCGCTGCCCAGGTCCCGCAGCGAGGCAAGCTGCCGGTGCTCCAGCAGCGGCAGGTCGCCGGGGGCCACCGCAGCCTGCGCCTCCTCTTCGTCCTCGTCCTGCGTCCGGGCGCGGCGACCCGCCGATGCGTGGCGCGCGATGGCGGCTGCCAGCCGGTCCCACTCGATCGGCTTCATGAGGCATTCGTCCATGCCGGCCTCGAGGTAGCGCGCCTGCTCCTGGCTCATCACGTTGGCCGTGAGGCCGATGATCGGAATGCGGCCCACCTCGCTGGCCAGCGCGCGGATCCGCCGGGTCGCCTCGACGCCATCCATGACCGGCATCTGCACGTCCATCAGCACCATGTCGAAGGCATCGCGCTGCACGGCGGCGAGCGCCGCAGCGCCGTCATGGGCGAACACGACGTGGTGGCCGCGCGCGCCCAGGGCACGCAGCAGGATGTCGCGGTTGACCTGCACGTCCTCGGCAACCAGGATGCGCTGCGGCGGCACCGAGGCCAGGGCGCCGGTGCTCGCCGCGCTGCGAATGTCCGGATCGCCGGGCTCCAGGGGCACGTCGAGCGTGAACACGCTGCCGTGCCCGGGGCGGCTCTCCACGATGATCCGCCCGCCCATTGCCTCTGCGAGCCGGCGGCTGATCGCCAGGCCCAGGCCGCTGCCGCCGTACTCGCGCGCCGTGCTGCGGTCCGCCTGCGAGAACGGGGCGAACAGCATGTCCAGCTTGTCATGGGGGATGCCGATGCCGGTGTCGCTCACTGCGAACCGATACCGCACGCGGCCCGAGGCGTCGGCCTCGCCCGCGACGTCCAGGCTCACGCTGCCCTGTACGGTGAACTTCACCGCATTGCCGGCGAGGTTGAGCAGGATCTGCCGCAGGCGCGTGGGGTCTCCCCGCACCACCTGCGGCGAGCCGGGGGACCAGCGCGCATCGAAGGCCAGGCCTTTCTCCAGCGCCATCGGATTGATCAGGGACCGCACCTGCTCGATCATCTCGGGCATGCGGAAGTCGATCGACTCGAGCGTCAGCTTCCCCGTCTCGATGCGGGAGAAATCGAGGATGTCGTTGATCACGTTCACCAGGTGCCGGCCCGACGAGCGCATGGCGTCCACGTAGCGCCGCTGTTCGTCGGTCAGTTCCTCCGCGGCCAGCAGGTCCGCCATGCCGAGCACGCCCGTCATCGGCGTGCGGATCTCGTGGCTCATGGCCGCCAGGAACTCGGCGCGTGCGTCGCTCTTGCGGCGCAGCTGCCCCCACAGCTTGTCCTGCTCCGCCAGCAGCACCGCGAACGGCAAGCTGCACAACACGGTGGCGCCCAGGTACAGCTGCAGCACCTGCACCCGGGCCGGCATGCCGGAGCCGGCGTCCAGGATGTGGAACAGCGCGCCGACGTCACGCGCCGCGAACCAGCCACCGCTGATGGCCAGGATGGCCATCAGCGTGGTCGCGCCCGCCAGCCGGTACAGCCAGGTGCACAGCACCAGCAGCGGGAACGACAGCAGCAGCAGAGCCGGATACAGCTCCTGGCGCAGCGCCGCCACGCAGGCCACCGCGATCAGCAGGATGCCCGCGGTGCGGCGCTCCCGCAACCTTGCCAGCGTCCCGTTGCGCTGCGCCGGGTCCGTCCAGCCCAGGAGCAGCGGAGTGAGCGTCACATAGGCCAACGTCGACGCGAGGTACCAGGTCGCCCACTGCGCACCGAAGGCCATGCTGGAGCCGGTCTGGAGGGCTGCCGCCGCGGCCGCGCCGCTGGCGATGGGCACTGCGCCGGCGGCCAGCAACAGCCGCGGCAACTGCTGGCGGCCGTACCAGGGGCTGCTCAGTCCCTGCCGTCCATGGAGGATGGCTGCCACCGCCAGCACCTCCAGCGCATTGCAGGCGCCCACCAGCCACGGTTGCGGCGCGTGCGCCAGCTCGCGCGCGGCACCGGCAGCCAGCCACAGCATCGGCACGAGCACCCGCCAGTGGCGGCGCGGCTCGACCAGCAGCAGGAAGACCGCCAGCGCATTGGCTCCGCGCAATGCGGGGTTGTCGCCGTACAAGGTGGTGGGGATCGCCTGCAGCGCGAAGTAAATCGCGGCAAACGCAATCCAGCGCAGGATGTCCTTCGGGTTCACGCGTTGGGGCCGGCTCCTGGTACTGGCGGACGATGGGGTGACGGGCGAGCATAACGTGCCCCGGCAGCCCCCTCGCGCGGGCGCGCTCGACGCCTGGCCTGCCGCCGGTGAAGTCAGACCGCGATCAGCTTTCCCCGCAGAAACCCTAGGAGGCCGCTCTCTACAATCCCGGTAGATCCAAGAAACACACTGGGGACCACGTGAGCATCACAGCCCACGCCATGCTGGGCCTGTACCGCACGATGGTGCGCATCCGCGCCTTCGAGAACGCCGCGGAGATCGCCAGCCAGGGCGGCGTCAGCGCGTACGGCAAGTCGGCCGAAGGAAACGCCAAGGTGCGCGGGCCGCTGCACCTGTCCACCGGGCAGGAAGCGGTGCCGGCCGGCGTCTGCGCGCACCTGCGGGCCGCCGACTACCTCACGTCCACGCACCGCGGCCACGGCCACACGCTGGCCAAGGGTGCCGACCTCGAACGCATGATGTGCGAGTTGTTCGGCAAGGCCACCGGTTTCAACGGCGGCAAGGGCGGCTCCATGCACATCGCCGACTTCTCGGTCGGCATGCTCGGCGCCAATGGTGTCGTCGCCGCCGGCCTGCCCATCGCCATCGGCGCGGCGCACGCGCAAAAGCTGCAGAAACGCGATGCGATCACGGCGTGCTTCTTCGGCGACGGGGCCATCAATCGTGGCCCCTTCCTCGAAGCGCTGAACTGGGCGCAGGTGTACGGCCTGCCCGTGCTGTTCGTGTGCGAGGACAACCGCTGGAGCGCCACCACCGCCAGCGCACCGATGATCGCCGGCGAAGGCGCATCGGCCCGTGCCGCCAGCTTCGGCATCCGCTCCCTGCAGGTCGACGGCAACGACATCGCGGCGGTGCACGACGCCGCCGCCTTGCTGGTGGGCGAGGTGCGCTCCGGCGCAGGCCCGCGCCTGCTGCATGCCCTGACCTATCGGGTGAAAGGCCACGTCTCGGTCGATCCCGCCGCGTACCGCGACCCCGCCGAACTGCAAGCCGCGCTGAAGACCGACCCGATCGCGCGCGCGCGGCAGCAGTACCTCCTGCTGCCAGGTGCGAATGCGCAGGAGCTGGAGACGATCGAACGCGAAGCGGAGCAGGAAGTCGCGGCGGCCGTCGCTGCCGCCAACGCCGCACCCTGGCCGCAGGCGCAAGCCGCCTTCGAGGACGTGCAGACCACGGGAGCCGGCCAATGGCGGTGATGACGTATGCGGAGGCGGCGGCGCTGGCCGTCGCCCACGAGATGGAGGGCGACGCCAACGTCGTCGTGCTGGGAGAGGACGTCGGCCGCGGCGGCATCTTCGGCCAGTACAAGGGACTGCAGGGCCGCTTCGGCGCCGACCGCGTGATCGACACGCCGATCAGCGAAGCCGCCATCCTGGGCGCGGGCGTCGGCATGGCGCTGGCGGGGCTGCGGCCGGTGGTCGAGATGCGCGTGGTCGACTTCGCGCTGTGCGCGATGGACGAGATCGCCAACCAGGCCGCCAAGAACCGCTTCATGTTCGGCGGCCAGGGACGGGTGCCGATGGTGATGCGCATGCCGATCGGCATCTGGGACGCGTCCGCGGCACAGCATTCGCAGTCGTTCGAAAGCTGGTTCGCGCACCTGCCCGGCGTGGTGGTGGTGTGCCCGGCCACGCCGCAGGACAACTACTCCTTGCTGCGCGCAGCGCTGGCCAGCGGCGACCCGGTGGTCTACATGGAACACAAGACGCTGTGGGGCGTGAGCGGCGAGGTCGACCCCACCGCGCCCGCCAAGCTCGGCGAGGCGCGCGTGGTGCGCCCGGGCCGCGACCTCACCATCGTCAGCTGGAGCAAGCAGGTGCAGGCCTGCGAGCAGGCCTGCGACGAACTCGCGCAGCAAGGCATTGCCGCCGAACTGGTCGACCTGCGCAGCATCTGGCCCTGGGACCGCGCCACCGTGCTCGGCTCGTGCGCGCGCACCCGCCACCTGCTGGTGGTGCACGAGGCCGTGCAGGTCGCGGGCTTCGGCGCCGAGATCGCCGCCACCGTGGCCGAGACGGTGGGTTGCAAGGTCCGCCGTCTCGGCGCGCCGCGCATCCCGGTGGGCTACGCGCCGGTGCTGGAAGCGCAGTCGCGCGTGACGGCATCCGACATCGCCGCCGCCGCGCGCGGTCTCCTGGCCTGACCATGGCGCTGCCTGAACTGCCTGAAGAACTACCCGGGGAGGCCGAGGTCCACCCCGACGAGGTCACGCGCGTGCCGCTGGCCATCGAGGACTGGCTGACCGTGATCGTGATGGCGCTGCTGGCGCTGATCACCTTCGCCAACGTGCTGGTGCGCTATTTCACCAGCCAGTCCTTCGCCTGGACGGAGGAGCTCTCGATCTTCCTGATGATCGTGCTGGCGCTGGTGGCCGGCTCCGCCGCCGTGGCGCGCAACCGGCAGATCCGCATCGAATACTTCGCCGACAACGGGCCGGAGTGGCGGCAGCGCGCGCTGGCCCGCTTCGGCTCGCTGATGGTGTTCCTGCTGTTCGTGATCATCGCGGTGCTGAGCACGCGCGTGGTCTACGACGACATCAAGTTCGGCGAGACCTCGCCCGGCATCGGCGTGCCGATCTGGTGGTACACGATCTGGATGCCGGTGATGTCGGTGGCCATCGCCGGGCGTGCGCTGGGGCTGTTCATCCGTCGCGGACGGCGCTCATGATCGCCACGCTGCTGTTCGTCGCCTTCATCGCCATGCTGATGCTGGGCGTGCCCATCGGCGCGGCGCTGGGGCTGGCGGGCGCGGTGTGCATTGCCCTTGCCAATGCCGGCACGCAATGGTTCGGACTGCTCGCCGTGCCGCAGAACTTCTACGCCGGCCTGGCCAAGTACCCGCTGCTCGCGGTGCCGATGTTCGTGCTGGTCGGCTCGATCTTCGACCGCTCGGGGGTCGCGTTGCGGCTGGTGAACTTCGCCGTGGCCATCGTCGGGCGCGGGCCCGGCATGCTGCCGCTGGTGGCCATCGCCGTTGCGATGTTCCTCGGCGGCATCTCGGGCTCGGGTCCCGCGAACGCAGCGGCGGTCGGCGCGGTGATGATCGCCGCGATGAGCCGGGCGGGTTACCCGCCGTCCTACTCGGCCAGCGTGGTCGGTGCAGCGGCGGCCACCGACATCCTGATCCCGCCCTCCATCGCCTTCATCGTCTATTCGGTGATGGTGCCCGGCGCCTCGGTGCCGGCGCTGTTCGCCGCCGGCATGATCCCGGGCGTGCTGGCCGGCTTCGCGCTGATGGTGCCGGCCGTGTGGATGGCGCGGCACCACAAGATGGGGCAGCTCGAGGCCAGCTTGCCGCGCCCGCCGTTCTGGCGCAGCCTGCGCGACGCACTGTGGGGGCTGGCGGCGCCGGTGCTGATCCTGGGCGGCATGCGGGCCGGCTGGTTCACGCCCACCGAGGCTGCGGTGGTGGCGGTGTTCTACGGCCTGTTCGTCGGCATGGTGGTGCACCGGACGATCAAGGTGCGCGACCTGTTCGTCATCCTGCGCGAGTCCGGCGAGCTGTCGGCGGTGATCCTGCTGGTGGTGTCGCTGGCCGGCATCTTTGCCTATTCGCTGTCCACGCTGGGCGTGATCGATCCGGTCACGCGCGCCATCGTCAACTCGGGACTCGGCGAGTACGGCGTCCTGGCGCTGCTGATCCTGCTACTGGTCACCGTCGGCATGTTCCTCGACGGCGTGTCGATCTTCCTCATCTTCGTGCCGCTGCTGCTGCCCATCGTCAATCACTACAAATGGGACCCGGTGTGGTTCGGCGTGATCCTCACGCTGAAAGTGGCGCTGGGCCAGTTCACCCCGCCGCTGGCCGTGAACCTGATGGTCTCGTGCCGCATCGCCAAGGTGCCGATGGAGTCCACCATCCGCTGGGTCGGATGGATGCTGCTGTCGATGGCGCTGGTGATGGTGGCGGTCATCGCGTTCCCGCAGCTGGCGTTGTGGCTGCCGAAGACACTGGGGTATTGATGCCGGGGTGCGCTGCGCGCAACCCGGCCTGCGGTTTCGTTCCGTCCGTTCCGTTCGTTCACAAGGAGACATCCATGAAATTCCGTCGCACCCTTCTCGGCCTGGCCATGGCGGCCACCGCCCTCGCCTTCACCCACACGGCCATCGCGCAGTCGAACTACAAGGCCGAATACAAGATGTCGCTGGTGCTGGGGCCGCCGACGCCGTGGGGCATGGCCGGCCAGGTCTGGGCCGACCTCGTGAAGGAACGCACCCAAGGCCGCATCAACATCAAGCTGTATCCCGGCGTCTCGCTGGTGCAGGGCGACCAGACGCGCGAGTTCAGCGCGCTGCGCCAGGGCGTGATCGACATGGCGGTGGGCTCCACCATCAACTGGTCGCCGCAGGTCAAGGAACTCAACCTGTTCTCCCTGCCCTTCCTGATGCCCGATTACGCGGCCGTCGACTCGCTGACGCAAGGCGAAGTCGGCAAGCGCATCTTCGCCACCATCGACCGCGCCGGCGCGGTGCCGCTGGCCTGGGGCGAGAACGGCTTTCGCGAGCTGACCAACAGCAAGAAGGCGATCAAGTCGCCGGACGACCTGAAGGGCATGAAGATCCGCGTGGTGGGCTCGCCGCTGTTCTCCGACACCTTCAACGCACTGGGCGCCAACCCCACGCAAATGAGCTGGGCCGATGCGCAGCCCGCATTGTCCAGCGGCGCGGTGGACGGCCAGGAGAACCCGATGTTCCTGTTCACGGTGCTGAAGATGCACACCGTGGGCCAGAAGTTCGTGACGACCTGGGGCTACGTGGCCGACCCGCTGGTCTTCGTCGTCAACAAGGACGTGTGGGCGTCGTGGACGCCAGCCGACCAGGCCGCCGTGCGTCAGGCCGCCATCGACGCCGGCAAGCAGGAGATCGCCCTGGCGCGCAAAGGCCTGGTGGAAGCCGACAAGCCGCTGCTGAAGGACGTGGCCGGCATGGGCGTGACCGTCACGACGCTGTCGCCCGCCGAACGGGAGGCGTTCGTGAAGGCGACGCGTCCCGTGTATGACAAGTGGAAGGCGACCATCGGCGCCGACCTGGTGACCCAGGCCGAGAAGGACATCGCGGCGCGCAAGAAGTAAACGGGTTCCGCTCCGGCGAAGAGGCCTCCCGCGGGAGGCCTTTTACGTGGCCGGCGCGCAGAGCGGCAGCGTCACCGTGAAGCGGCTGCCGCGCCCCAGGCCTTCGCTCGCCGCGGAGATGGTGCCGCCGTGCTCCTGCACCAGGCGCTGCGCGAGGCTCAGGCCCACGCCCAGCCCCGGAGGCTGGCCGTCCTTGCCGTTCGCTCCCTGCACGAACAGGCCGAAGACGTGGGGCAGCAGGTCGGGGGCGATGCCGAAGCCCTGGTCGTCCACCTCCACCACGGCCTGCGCCTGCGCGCGGCGCACGCGCACGAGGATGCGTCCCTGCGCCGCGCTGTAGCGCGCCGCGTTGTGCATCACATTGGAGAACACCTGCTTCAGGCGCGTGGCGTCCGCGTCCACCCACAGCGGCTCCCCGAACAGCGTGAGGTCCACCTGGTGTTTCTGGCGGCCATGGCTGCGCCCGTCATCTCGAGCGCCTGGCTCACCAGCTCGTTCATGTCGGTGGGCCGCTTGTCCAGCACCACCTTGCCCTGGCTCACGCGGGACGCGTCCATCAGGTCGTTGACCAGCTGGTTGAGCTGCTTCGCCTGGCGCGCGATCACGGCCAGGTGCTTCACCAGCTCGGGCTGCTGCAGCTCGGGCTTCAGGTTCAGGATGTGCAGTGACATCTGCAACGTGCCGAGCGGATTGCGCAGCTCGTGGGCCAATGTGGCGACGAACTGGTTCTTGCGCTCGTCGGCCATCTCCAGCTCCGATTGCCGGTCCCTCAAGGCCTGCAGCGCCTGCACCATGTCGCGCTGCTGCTGTTCGTACTCCTCCTGCACGGACTGCGGCTTGCGCCCGGCCAGCTGCGCCGCCAGCGCTGCCACCCCCGCGGGTTGCAGGCGGGCCTGTCCCCCTGCGCGCGCCATCTCGATGACCACGACGGTACCGCCTGCGGGCGGCTGCCGCACCTCGAACCGGTCGGCCAGCCGCTTGCAGCTGGCCAGGCCGCGGCCGACGATCCCGGCTGCGTTGACACGGCCATCGAGGGCCGAAGACAAGTCGGAGATGCCGGGGCCGCGGTCCGCGACTTCGGCAACGACATACTGCGCCGCTCCGGGGAAGTCTCCGAGGTCGATGTGGAAGCTGACCGTCCCTTCGCCCGCGTACTGCACCGCGTTGCGGGCCACCTCGGACACGGCGGTCACGAACCGGGTCCCGTCCATCTTGTCCAGGCCGCACAGGGTGCCGACGGCGCGTGCGCGGTCGCGGATGATCACCAGGTTATGGCGCGTGATCGCCGCGGTCAGGATGCAGATCCTCGCCGTATTTACCGTCAACATTGGTTCCAAGGCCCAGGAGCCGCCGGTGACGAACAATCGCTGGGCGAATGCGGGGCAGTATGCGCGCTTTCGCACACGGGAGCGCCCCCTTCGACAAAAGACTCCGCCGCGCTGAGCTACGAAGCCGCTACGTCCTTGTACCACGACATCGCAGGCGTGCCCTCCTACTTGCAGCTGGGGTGCGGACCCGCGTGGCTGGGCGGCTGCGCTGTTAGGCTGGAAGTGTGACTTTCAAGCAGACCCTCCCCAAGAGACGGCACCTGATCGCGCTGGGCACGCTGGCCCTGGCCGGCTGCAGCGCAACCGGCGCGCTGAACGTGCTGGTGCCGCGCGGCACGTACCGGGCCGAGGGAGGCATCGCGTACGGCAACGATCCGAGGCAGAGGCTGGACGTGTACACACCGCTGGAGCCGCGACCGGATGCGCCGGTCGCCGTGTTTTTCTACGGCGGCGCCTGGACGCGCGGCGACCGCGCGTCCTATCGCTTTGTCGGTGAGGCGCTGGCCAGCGCCGGCATCGTCGCCGTGGTCGCCGACTACCGCCTGAGCCCGGAGGTGCGCTGGTCCGCGATCCTGGAGGACTGCTCGGACGCGGTGAACTGGGTCTTCCGCAATGCGCAGCGGCTGGGCGCCTCACCCGAGCGCATCCACCTGATCGGGCACAGCGCGGGAGGGTACAACGCGGCGATGCTGGCCCTGGACCCTCGCTGGCTGGCGAGGCACGGCTTGCAACCGAGGCAGCTGGCCGGCTGGATCGGCATTGCCGGCCCCTACAACTTCCTGCCGATCGTGGACCCGGATTCGCAGCGCGCCTTCGACTGGCCCGCCACGCCGGACAACAGCCAGCCCATCGCGCATGTGACGGCGCAGGCGCCACGCACGTTGCTGCTGGCGGCACGCGAGGACACCGTGGTGAACGCGCAGCGCAACAGCGTGGAGCTCGCGCAGCGCCTGCGAGGCGCCGGCGTCGACGTGACGCTGGAGGTGCTGGACGGCGTGAACCACGTGACGATCATCGGCGCGATGGCGTCGCCCCTGCGCGGGTTGGCGCCGGTCAGGGATTCGGTGACGCGCTTCATCCTGGCGTGAACTCAGTGGAAGTCGCGGCTGCTACCCAACTGACCCAGCCTGCCCAGTAACGGGGTCAGGTCCTCCAACTTCTCCGCGATGAGGTGGCGCACCTGGCCACCGCTTTCGACGTCGCGTTGCCAGACACCGCGCACCGCCATCAGTTTCGAATGAAGCAGAGCGTCGCGCTGGTCCTCGCGCACATGCTTCCACACGATCACGTTCACCGGTCCGGTCTCGTCCTCCAGCGTGACGAAGATGGTGCCCTTGGCGGTCTGCGGTTGCTGCCTCACGGTCACGATGCCGCAGGCGCCCACGCGGCGGTTGTGCGGCAGGTCGTGCAACTCGCTGGCGCTGAGCAGCTTCATCTTCGCGAGCCTGGGTCGCAACAAGGCCACCGGATGGCGGCGCAAGGTGAAACCGGTGGATGCGTAATCGAAGAAGATTTCCTCGCCTTCGTGCGCTGCGGGAAGCAGCAAAGGCTGCTCGTTGATCGGCGCCTGCCGCAACATGCCCGGTGCCTTCTGCTGCGCGGATGCTTCCCACACTTGCTGGCGACGATGCCCGGCGAGGGATCGAAGAGCATCTGCAGATGCGAGGGCCTTGAGGTCCTTGAGATCGAGTTGGGCTCGCAACGCCAGGTCTTCGACGTTCGTGAAACCGCTTTCATTTCGTGCTTCCACGATGCGGCGGCCACCCGCTTCGGAGAGCCCGTTGACCAACCTGAGTCCAAGACGCACCGATAAATTGGGGTCAGATTCCAATTTCGAATCGAAATTGGAATCTGACCCCAATTTATCTGACCCCAATTGATCCAAGGTGGCGTCCCAGTCGGAAAAGCACACATCCGCCGGCAACACCTTCACGCCATGCCGCTGCGCATCCTGGATCAATTGCGACGGCTGATAGAACCCCATGGGTTGGGAGTTCAGCATGGCGGCGAGGAAGCACGCGGGCTCATGGCACTTGAGCCAGCTCGAGTCGTACGCGAGCAGCGCGAAGCTGAAGGCATGGCTCTCCGGGAATCCGTATTCGCCGAAGCCCAGGATCTGCTTGAAGATCGCCTCGGCGAATTCGGCACGGTAGCCGTTGGCGATCATGCCGCCGATCAGGCGATCCTGGAACTTGTGCACGCCGCCGCTGCGCTTCCACGCGGCCATCGAGCGGCGCAACTGGTCGGCCTCGTCGGCCGAGAAGCCGGCGGCGATCATCGAGATCTGCATCACCTGCTCCTGGAAGATCGGGATGCCCAGCGTGCGCTCCAGCGCCGGCTTCAATGCCTCGCTCTCGTACGCGATGCCTTGACCGCGCCGCACCCTCTCCCGCGCCTTCAGGTAAGGGTGGACCATCCCGCCCTGGATCGGCCCCGGCCGCACGATCGCCACCTCGATCACGAGGTCGTAGAACTGCTGCGGCTTCAGCCGCGGCAGCATCGACATCTGCGCCCTGCTCTCGATCTGGAACACGCCCACCGTATCGGCGCGGCAGATCATGTCGAAGGTGGGCTGGTCCTTGTCGGGGATGTCGGTCAGGCCGAAGGGAACGCCGCGCTTCATGCTGACGAAGTCCAGGCAGCGCCGGATGGCGGTGAGCATGCCCAGCGCCAGCACGTCCACCTTCAGCAGCCCCATCTCGTCGAGATCGTCCTTGTCCCACTGGATCACCGAGCGGTCCTTCATCGCTGCGTTCTCCACCGGCACCAGCCGCGTGAGCTTGCCCTGCGTCAGAACGAAGCCGCCGACGTGCTGGCTCAGGTGCCGGGGAAATCCCATCAGCTCCTCCGACAATTCCATCCACAGCGCGAGCGACTTCGCCGGAACGCTGACATCCAGGTGCGTGGCCAGCTCACCGAGTTTCTGCACGCGCAACCCGCGTTCGTCGAACCAGAAGTGGTCCTTGGCGAAGGCATCCACCAGCTGCTCCGGGATGTCGAGGGCCTTGCCGACATCACGGATCGAACTGCGGGCCCGGTACGAGGCCACCACCGCTGCGATCGCCGACCGCTCGCGGCCGTACTTGCGATAGATGTACTGGATCACTTCCTCGCGCCGCTCGTGCTCGAAGTCGACGTCGATGTCCGGGGGCTCCTTGCGTTCGCGGCTGATGAAGCGCTCGAACAGCAGATGCGACCGCGCAGGATCCACCGCCGTGATCCCCAGGCAGAAGCACACCGCGGAATTGGCAGCCGAACCCCGCCCCTGGCACAGGATCTTCTGGGACCGCGCAAAGGCCACGATGTCGTGCACCGTCAGGAAGTACATCTCGTAGGCGCAGTCGGAGATCAGGTCCAGCTCGCGCACCAGCTGCTTGCGCACCCGCCATGGCACGCCCTGCGGATAGCGCGTGCGGGCGCCCTCGATGGTGAAGCGGCGCAGCGCCTGGCGCGGCGTCAGTCCAGCGGGCACGGTCTCCAGCGGGTACTGGTACTTGACCTCCTCCAGCGTGAAGCTGCAGCGGTCAGACACCTCCAGCGTGCGTTCCAGCCATTCGACGGGATAGGAAGAGGCCAGCCGCATGCGATGCCGCAGATGCCTCTCTGCATTGCCCTGCAGCTCGAAGCCGCATTCGTGCACCGGCCGGCCCAGGCGCACCGCCGTCATCACGTCCTGCAGCGGCTTGCGGGAGCGCGCATGCATGTGGACGTCGCCCGCCGCGACCACCGGCATGCCGGTGGCGTCGCTGGCCTGTTGCAATGCCTGCTGCCACAGTTCGTCGTCCCCTTGCAGCAGCAGTTCCGCTGCCAACCAGGCGCGGCTGCCGAACCTGTCCTGCGCCCACGTGATGCGTTCGCACAGTTCCTCCTGGCCCATGGTACGCGCCGGGCACACCAGGATCTCGCACTCCGCCAGCAGGGTGAAGTCGCTGGCTTCGCGGCTGCAAACGTACTTCCCCTTTTCAGCTTCGCGACACGCCAGGGTGATGAACTCGCACAGGTTGCCCCATCCCTGCACGTTCCTGGCCAGCGCCACCAGCCGGAATCCATCCAGGGCAAATTCAGCGCCCAGGATGAGCTTGAGCCCCACCTTCTTCGCTTCGCCATGCGCGCGCACCACGCCCGCGACCGAGCATTCGTCCGTGATCGCCAGAGCGGTGTACCCCAGTTCATGCGCGCGCTGCACCAGCTCCTGCGGATGGGATGCTCCCCGCTGGAAACTGAAGTTGGAGAGGCAATGCAGCTCCGCGTAATCGGGCAACCACGACATGGGGACCCTTCAGGCGTACACGCCATGCAGGAACCAGCGGGCACGGTCCTGTTCCTCGGCCAGCCTTTCCCGGTACACCCACAACAACCCTGAGGACTCACTGCGGGCAATGAAGTAGTCCCGCAACACCGGCTCGGCGCATTGCGGGTCCCACCACGCGGCCTCGATCCGGCGGGCGCGCGTCAGCAACTGCAGCGCCCCCTGGTAGAACGGCTTGTCGCCCTTCACCTGCAACCGCAGCGGCTCGCGCAGCAACCAGGGCGGATAGATCGCATCCCCCACCAGGTCCTTCACAGCGGCAGCCGCACCGGCACTGCGTGCAGGCACCCACTGCTGCATGCACTCGGGCCGGTGGTCCTGCAAGGGTTGGGGGAGCGTCACGTTGTGCTCCCCCAGTCGCACGCTCAGGCGTTCGATCAGCTGGTGCAGCTTCTCTCCCGGCTTGTTGTCCTCGGGCAGCAGGCTCGTGCTGGCGCCACCCCACGGCACCGTGTCCAGCGTGCGCAGCCGCAAGTGATTGGCCGGTGCGGACAACGAACTTCGTGCCAGTTGCTCCGAAGCCAGCCTGCGCAAGTGCTGCATGTCCTGAGAGGGCTGCGCGGTGCGCAGTTCCAGCTTCTCGGTGCGCGGCAGCACCTTGCCGTCCAGCCGCCGCAGGTCGAGCGTCCATTCCAGTTCGAGCGCCAGCACGCCGAGGTTGCGGGCCTGCAGCCATGCCTGCAAGCGGGTCAGCAGGTGCTGCGCGGCGAACATCAGGTCGGGTGCCGAGGTCGCCAGCGACACCAGCTCCACGTTCTGGTCGAAGGTGGAAGGCAGCGTGATCCAGGCAAAGCGTTCGGGCCGTTGCCCATAGGCGCAGTCCAGCGCCTGCAACAGCTCGGTGCCGAAGCGGCGTCCGATGCCCGCGCGCGGCAATGCACGCAGGTTGCCGAAGGTCGTGCAGCCGATGCGCTCCAGTGTCTGCAAGTGCGTGCGTGCTGCCGTCAATGTGGCAAGCGGAAGATCGTCGGGAAGTGCTTCCGGACACGCCTGCCCTTGCCTGCGCAGGCGCAGCAGCGACAAGGCCACCAGCGCAGTCGGCCCGGAAGCGCGCGACAGCAACTGCACCTGCCCAGGCGACACCAGGCGCTTGAGCAGATCGCGCCTGCCGCCGAACAGCTTTTCGGAAGCGCCCGCCTCCAGCAGGATCGCTTCGTCGACGAACGCGACCCGGGGCGTGAACTGCAAGGCTCGCCACCCCCAGGCCACGCGGTCGTCATCCGGCGAAACTTGGAGTGCGATCCAGTACATGCGATTCGCTCGATGGGAATTCGATCGACAGCGGCAGCTCGCGATGAGACTTGCGCGCGTTCAGCAGCGCCGCCAGCCGTCGCGGCCGGGCGTGCAGTTCCAGCGGCTGCAACAAGGGGGGGCCGCGGCGCTTGAGGATCTGAACCTCCATGCGCTCGATGCCGTCGACCTGCAAGCGCAGGCGCGCCGGCGTGGATTGCTCGCGGCAAATGAGAGGCCGAAAGACGAACAGCAACTTCTCGCCGGCCTGGGCGCACAACTGCAGCCGCCGCAGGTCTTCGCTGCGGGCCTGTGGGAGCCAGGCGAGCACGGCAGAAACGTCGGCGCAGCGCAAGGCCTGCTCCGCGGACCACAGCGTGGAAGACACCTTGTCGGCCTGCACGCAAAGTAACTGCTCGGGGATGATCCCTTGTGCCCGCAGAGAAGGGCCGAAGGGTTGATACGGAGCATTCACCAGCACCGCTGGCCCGGCGCCTTGCGCCATGCAAGATGACAATCCAGGCCCCACGAGTTGCCACACGTGGTGCTGCGCTTCCTGCTGCAGGACTTCGACCAGGTTGCCGACGGGCCAGCCTTTACCGGGAAGCTGCGCATCCAGCAGGTCGTGGCCGGTGGACAATGTCTTTTCCTGCGCCTGCGCAAGCTCCCGCCCGCGCCACACGTGCGGAAATTGCAGGGCTTGGGCGGAGGACGCGGAGGCAGTCATGGCAGCTTGGAATACTGTTTCTTTATACAGTAGTTTCCAGCCGACCGAAAGCGTCCCTTCCCCGTCCACCCACCGGGATCGTCTTTCCGATTAAAACTGCCGGTTTCCCCGCGCCTGGCTGCGCATCACTGGAGTGCTTTCGTTTGTACCGGCTGTTCGAGAAACTGCTTCACCCCTACCCGGAGTCCGAGCCTCCGGAGCTGCCGAAAACCTTCCTCTCCTTCGTCTGGGCCTGCACGGCCGGGCTGCGCGTCTACCTGGTGATGCTGGCGGTGCTGAGCGCCCTGGTGTCGGGGTGGGAAGCCTGGTTGTTCTCCGTGCTCGGCCATGTCGTGGACTGGCTGGCCAACACGCCCGCCTCCGAACTGTGGGAGCGCGAGCGCGAGCGGATGCTCACCTTCGCGGTGATCCTGTTCGCCAGCATTCCGCTGGTGGGCCTGCACACCTTCGTCAAGCACCAGACCCTGGCCATCAACTTCCCGCTGCGGCTGCGCTGGAACTTCCACCGCATGATGCTGGGGCAAAGCCTGGCTTTCTACTCGGACGATTTCGCCGGGCGCATCACCACCAAGGTGATGCAGACAGCGCTGGCCGTGCGCGAGATGCTGTTCACCACCAGCGAGGTGATCATCGGCATCGGGGTGTACTTCATCACATTGGTCGCACTGGCCGGCGCCTTCGACACCCGGCTGATGTTTCCCTTCTTCGGCTGGGGGTTTTTCTACGGCCTGTCCTGCTGGTACTTCGTCCCGCGGCTGGGCCGCATGGGCAAGGCGCAGGCGGATGCACGGGCCATGATGACCGGCCGCATCACCGACGCCTACACCAACATCTCCACGGTCAAGCTGTTCTCGCACACGCACCGCGAAGCGGGCTTCGCGCGCCAGGCGATGTCCGAGTTCATGACCACCGGCTACAAGCAGATGCGGCTGGTCAGCACCTTCGAGATCGTCAACCACACGCTCGTCGTTTGCCTGATCGTCTCGGCCGCCGGCTATGCGGTGTGGCTGTGGGCGCATGGCCAGGTCGGCCCGGGCGCGGTGGCCGCGGTGGTGGCCATGACGCTGCGCGTCAGCGGCATGTCGCACTGGATCATGTGGGAGATGGCGTCGCTGTTCGAGAACATCGGCACCATCCAGGACGGCATCGGCACCCTGACCCGGCCGCGCCAGGTGGTGGACCGGCCGGATGCCAAGCCCCTGGAAGTGTCGCGCGGCGAAGTGCGGTTCGAACACGTGCGATTCGGCTACGGCAAGCCGCAGCCGGTGATCGACGACTTCACCCTGTTGGTGCAACCGGGAGAGAAGGTGGGACTGATCGGCCGCTCGGGCGCCGGCAAGTCCACGCTGGTCAACATCCTGCTGCGCTTCTACGACGTGGAAAGCGGCCGCATCCTGATCGACGGCCAGGACATTGCCGGCGTCACGCAGGACAGCCTGCGCGCCAGCATCGGCATGGTCACGCAGGACACGTCGCTACTGCACCGCTCCGTGCGCGACAACCTCATGTACGGCCGGCCCACCGCCACCGAGGAAGACATGGTGCGCGCAGCCCAACGCGCGCAGGCGCATGGCTTCATCCAGACACTGACGGACCTGCAGGGGCGCATCGGCTACGACGCCCACGTCGGCGAGCGTGGGGTCAAGCTGTCCGGCGGCCAGCGCCAGCGCGTTGCGATCGCCCGCGTGATGCTGAAGGACGCGCCGATCCTGCTGCTGGACGAAGCCACCAGCGCGCTCGACTCGGAGGTGGAAGCGGCGATCCAGGCCAGCCTGTCGGAACTGATGCAGGGCAAGACCGTGATCGCCATAGCGCACCGGCTCTCCACCATCATGGCGCTCGACCGGCTGGTGGTGATGGACCAGGGCCGCATCGTCGAGGAAGGCACGCACAAGTCGCTGCTGGCGCAAGGCGGCCTGTACGCGCGGCTGTGGTCGCACCAGAGCGGCGGCTTCCTGGGCGAGAGCGTCGAGGAAGAGACGGTCGATGCCTAGGCGGTTGCGGCCGGCGGACTTCGAAGAGGATGCGCCGGTCGTCGCACAGGCGTTGATCGGGGCGGTGCTGCTGGTGGACGGCGTCGGCGGCCGCATCGTGGAAACCGAGGCCTACGACCGGGAAGATCCGGCCTCGCACAGCCACTCGGGGCCGACGCCGCGCAACCAGGCAATGTTCGGCCCACCGGGGCGGGCGTATGTCTACCGCTCGTATGGCATCCACTGGTGCCTGAACTTCGTCTGTCGAGAAGATGGGCACGGCGCCGGTGTGCTGATCCGTGCGATCGAGCCCTTGCACGGCATCGAGGTGATGCGCGAGCGGCGCGGGCTGCAGGAGGTGAAGTTGCTGTGCGCAGGGCCGGGGCGCGTGGGCCAGGCGCTGGGCATCGTGCACGCCTTCAATGGCCAGCGGCTGGACCAGAAGCCCTTCGAAGTACGCGCGTCGGAAGGCAGGCACGACGTGGTGATCGGCCCGCGCATCGGGATCAGCAAGGCTGCGGACGTGCCGTGGCGGTTCGGGTTGGCGGGGTCGCCGTTCTTGAGCCGGCGGCTTTGAACGCGGGCATGGCGGGGTCGCTGGCGCGAACTCGCCCTACCAGTTCGGATCCCCGTAGGGCGGGTTGCGCGAAGCGCACCCCGCCATGATTTTCACTTCCGCTCCACCACCACGTTCCCGTCGCGCGTCTCCGTGATCACGGTCTGGGGACGCGCCGGGGCGTTGCCCATCATGCGGGTGTCAGGCGCACGCGCCACGGCCGTATCGGCGGGAATCACGGTCACGGTGCCCATGTTGGCGGTCGCGCGCGCAGCAGCGGTGCCCTGCACCAGGACGATGTCGCCGGCCACCACGGTGTGCGGCAGTTTCTCGCGCAAGGCCGTCGTCCGGTCGGTCAGCAGCGGTGCGCTGCTCGACGGCGACACCTGCCTGCCCGAGCGCTCCATGCGGATGGTATTGGCGGGAATGATGCCGCTGGCGGGACGCGACACCTGGGCCAGGCTCACCGGCGTGCAGGAGGCGCCCTGCTCGAAGACCATGCTGGAGCCGGCCGAGAAGCGGCGCTCCAGCGCGACATGCAGGGGCTGGCTCATGTCGACCGGGGCGGAGGTGGACTGGAAGACGACACGGTTGCTGGCGTCATAGACGGTGTAGCACGCCATCGCGTTGGCGCCGGCCAGGGTGAGCCCGGCAAGCAGGGCGATCTTCAATTTCATGTTGGACCTTTCGGCGCGGCGACGTGCGCGTTTCTCGATGGCGCAATCTTCGTGGCGCGACCGTTCGAAGTGCGCAGGCCAAGCCAGTCATCCGCTGTCAGCAACGTTCCCGCTACGGTAGCGGACATCACCACCGCGGCGGGGACGAACCGGGAGGCGTGGAAGGAAGGACCCAGGCCGCCGGCGTGCGGCTGAGCTTGGCGCTGTGACGCACGCCCCGCAGGACGCCGAAGCCGGAGGGCTCGCTTTCCAGGTAGGGATCGAGCGACGGCCGATGGGCAGCGAGTCCGTTTTCCACCCGGCCCAGTTGCCGCAGCCAATGGCCGGTGCGCGCCAGCGACACCTGCACGTGCCAGCTGCCGCCCTCGCGCTGCTGGCGGACCAGCGCGGCAGCAGCGCCGAAAGCGATGAGGTAGCCCGTCGCCTCGTCGAGGATCTGCATGGGCAGCGGTTTCGGCCGGTCGGGCGTGCCGGCGGCCTGCGCTTCCGCCAGGTTGAAGCCCATGGCCGTCTGCACCAGCGAGTCGAAGCCGCGGCGGCCGTTCCACGGGCCGAGCGACCCGTAGGCGGACAGCGATACCTGCACGATGCCCGGCCGCCATCGGGCGATGTCATCCACACCGAAGCCGAGCGACTGCAATCCGCCCGGGCGGTAGCCTTGCACGAACACATGCGCGGTGGCCAGCAAGTCGCGCAAGGCGGTGCGGCCCTCCTCCGTGCGCAGGTCGACGTGGGCAGATCGCTTGCCACGGCTGGTATCCGCAATCGCTTCGATGTTGGGCAGGTGCGGCGCATTCACCAGCATCACGTCGGCCCCGTAGGCAGCCAGCGCGCGGCCGCCCACCGGACCGGCCAGGATGCGCGTGAGGTCCAGCACGCGCACGCCTTCCAGCGGACGCTGCTCGGCGCGCAATACAGGCAGTTCGCGCGGTGCAGCATCCCCCACGCGGGTGATCGTCAGCAGCGGCTGCGCGGCGACGGCCTGGCCCTGCTCTGTCGCATCCCATTGCGCGAAAGTGCGGGCCGCGGTGGCGACGAGCCCGGCCTGCGCGGCCGCCTGTTCGAATTCCACGGCGCTCCAGGACAGCATCGCCTGCTCCGCGGCGGCACGGTCCGCCGTGGCCGGATCCAGCCCGAGCAGCCGCAATGCGCCGTCGCGGTGATGCGGGAAATTGGCATGGACGCGCACCCAGCCATCGCGGGCGCGGTAAAGGCCGGAGAACTTGTCCCACGGGTCCGGAACGCGGCCGTCGATGCTGAACCAGCCGAGGCACTCGCAAGCGGCGTGCACGGCATCGACCGCAACGCGCTGGCGCGGCGTGCCGCGCAGGTGGCCGAGTTCGCACGCAGCCAGTGCGGCGGCCGCGATGGTGGCCTGCGCCGCCGTAGCGACCGCAAAGGAAGAAGGGAAGACCGGATCGCCGCCCGTGAGGTCCGCCAGGGCCAGCGCCTCCTCCGGCAGCCCGCCGAGCCGCCAGACATCGGCCAGGGCTGCGCGGGGGGTCACGGCATCCGGCTTCAGTCGATCAGCTTGACGCCGGTCTTGGACTGGATGGTGTCGAAGGTGACGCCGGGCGCCAGCTCCACCAGCTTCAGGCCCTTGGGCGTGACGTCCATGACGCCGAGGTCGGTGATGATGCGGTCCACCACGGCCTTGCCGGTGAGCGGCAGCGTGCACTGCGGCAGGATCTTCTGGTCCTCGGTGCCGTCCTTCTTCTTCGCGACGTGCTCCATCAGCACGATGACGCGCGGCACGCCGGCCACGAGGTCCATCGCGCCGCCCATGCCCTTGACCATCTTGCCGGGGATCATCCAGTTGGCCAGGTCGCCCTTCTCGCTGACCTGCATGGCGCCCAGGATCGACAGGTTGATCTTGCCGCCGCGGATCATGGCGAAGCTGTCGTGGCTGCCGAAGATGGCCGAGCCCTTGATGGTGGTGACGGTCTGCTTGCCGGCGTTGATGAGGTCCGGGTCCACCTCGTCTTCGGTCGGGAACGGGCCGATGCCGAGCATGCCGTTTTCGGACTGCAGCCACACCTCCTTGTCGCCGGTGAAGTTGGCCACCAGCGTCGGGATGCCGATGCCGAGGTTGACGTAGAAGCCGTCCTGCAGTTCCTGGGCCGCGCGCGCGGCCATCTGGTCTTGGGTCCAGGGCATGTTTCTCTCCTAATCAGCTTCGGACGGTGCGCTTCTCGATGCGCTTCTCGGGGGACGCATTGAGAACGATGCGATGCACGTAGATGCCGGGCAGGTGGATGTCGTCGGGCGCCAGCTCGCCCAGCTCCACGATCTTCTCCACTTCCACGATGCAGACCTTGCCGGCCATGGCGGCGGCCGGGTTGAAGTTGCGCGCGGTGAGGTTGAAGCGCAGGTTGCCGCTGGTGTCCGCCACGTCGGCCTTCACCAGCGCCACCTCCGGCACCAGCGAACGCTCCATCACGTACGTCTCGCCGTCGAAGTCCCGCAGCTCCTTGCCCTCGGACACGATGGTGCCGACGCCGGTCTTGGTGAAGAAGGCCGGAATGCCGGCGCCGCCGGCGCGCAGCTTCTCGGCCAGCGTGCCCTGCGGCGTGAATTCCAGCTGCAGCTCGCCGGCCAGGTACTGGCGCTCGAACTCCTTGTTCTCGCCCACGTACGACGAGATCATCTTCTTGATCTGCCGCGTCTCCAGCAGCTTGCCGAGGCCGAAGCCGTCGACGCCCGCGTTGTTGGAGATGACCGTCAGGTCCTTCACGCCGGAGGCCTTGACGGCCTCGATCAGCGCCTCGGGAATGCCGCACAGGCCGAAGCCGCCGACGGCCATCAGCTGGCCGCTGCGCACCACGCCGTCGATGGCCGCGGCGGCGCTGGGATAGATCTTCTTCACTCGACTCTCCTGCTCAAACGCCCGCCAAGGGCGGGCACGCTGGGGTTACGATACTACCTATGATGTTACGTAGTACTCCGTAGAGACTAGCCCGATGGACGTGGACTACCGGCTGGCCTTCGAGCACGCACCCGTGGGGCTGTGCGTCTCGCGCAACCGCGTCATTGTGGACTGCAACGCGCAGCTTTGCGACATGTTCGGCTGGTCGCGGGAGAACCTGACCGGCGAGTCCTTCATGGTGCTCTATCCCAGCCCGGAGGAATACGAGCGATTGGGCGCCCGCATGGTCCCGATCCTCAATGCCAAGGGCCATTACGCCGACGACCGCATCATGAAGCGCGCCAGCGGCGAGGTGTTCTGGTGCCACGTGAGCGGGCGCGCCCTGAACCGAGAGGCCCCGCACGAGTCCGGTATCTGGTCCTTCGAGGACTTGAGCGCGCAGCGGCCGGTGAAAGCCGAACTGACGGCGCGCGAGCGCGAGGTGGCCGCGCGCCTGCTGGACGGCCTGACCTCCAAAGAGATCGGCAAGACGCTGGCGATCAGCCACCGCACGGTGGAAATCTACCGGGCGCGCTTGATGCGCAAGTACCGCGCCAACACCACGGCGGACCTGGTGCACAAGTTGATGGCGGGCAGCTGAGCGCTGTACCTGGCTTTCCTCCCTCTCCCCCCGGGAGAGGGCCGGGGTGAGGGCACGGTCTCCGCGCGCTCCGGTCCTAAAACTCGTTGAGCAACTGACTCCGCCGCTGCGCATACCACCGCAGCATGCATGGCTTGTCCGCGCATTGCGAGTCGCGACGCGCCTGCGCCTCCGCATCCCGCCGGCGCAGCCCGGCGGCGTCCCGCGTCACCCGGCTGGCCTGCGCCTGCAGCCGGCCGATGTCGCTTTCGAGTTGCGCGAGTTCCGGGTCGGAGAAGATCAGTTGCCGAGCCGCCAAGCGCGCTTCCTCGTCGATCATGCTCGAGGGGGCCGCGCCCAGCACCGTGGAGTCGTTCGACCGTTGCATCGGCGCCGGCATGCGGCCGGCGGCCTCGGCCGCACTGCCGGTGCGCACGGCCGCCAGCCGCTGCTCGGCCAGCCGGGTGCGGGATGCGTTCTTGCCCAGAGACACCGAGTACGCATCCGCGCTTTCGGAGAACAGCGTGGCTGCGCGCTGGAACAGGGTGTTGCCGTCGCCGCCCGCCTGCCGCGCGGCGAGCGCGAGGTAATGCTCGCCGAGCTGGGCCTTGGCATCCGCGACGGGTGCGGAATGGCTGCCGCCCAGGCGCTCGGCCACGCGGCAGGCGGCGATGAACGCCACCTCCGCATCACGCACGCGGCCCTGCTTCGCGGCCTCGCGGCCCACGGCCATGAAGGCGGAGGCAGACGGCAACGGATCGGCAGCCATGGCCGCGTCGAGGGCGAAGGCGCCATCCCGCCGTTCCGCGTTGGTGGGCACCGACGCTTGGGGCGGGCAGGTGGAGACAGAGATGGGGACGGCCTGGGCGACGACGGGCGGAGCGGGCGGTGCGGCCGTCATCGCGGACCCCGTGACGGGTCCCTCAGTGGAACGTGCCTGTCGCTGCGCAGCCCGTTCTTCCTGCCACAGCGTGCGTGGCGTGCTGAACATGTACGCCCACGCGACCACAACGAGCACAGCGATGCCCACGGCAGTTGCCGCGAACATCCAGTAGCTGCGCAGTCGTGTGACCATGACCCACCATAGCGGCCGAGTCGCCAAGCGGGGTCTCACTGTGACAATTTGCTCCTGCCTCAGCAGCAGCGCCGCACGTCACTTGGCGTCGATGACCTCCGAGCCGACGCGGAAGGCGTCCAGCGCGGCCGGGTAGCCGCAGTAGACGCTGGCATGCAGGAAGATTTCCTGCAGTTCCTCCGGCGTCACGCCGTTGTTCAGCGCGCCGCGGATGTGGATTTTGAGTTCATGCGTGCGGCCGAGGGCCACCAGCATGGAAACGGTGGCGATGCTGCGCGTGCGGAGGTCGATGCCTTTGCGCTGCCAGGTGTTGCCCCAGGCGTGCTTGGTGACGGATTCTTGGAGCGGTTCGGTGAAGGGGGTGACGCGGTTGAGGGCGGCGTCGACGTAGGCGTCGCCGAGGACCTGGCGGCGGGTGGCGAGGCCGGCTTGGGTTTCGGGGTCGTTGGAGAGTTGCAGCATGCGGGGGCTCCGAGGGAGAAAGCCGCGAGCATATCGCCGGGCGGAATGGCACTTGGCGGCCACGGCCCCTGCGGAGCGACGGTAGGCTGGCGGTGAGCCCGCAGGCGAACCCCAGCTACCCGGCATAACGAGGACGATAGAGGAGTGGTGAAATTGGAATCTGACCCCAATTATGCGCTAAGCTGCCGCGCGCTCGCCAGCGCTTTGTGAGCGAGATGCTCGATACGGTGCTGGCACAGCACTCAACGAACGAAGGGCCGCGATCAGCGGCCCTTGTCTTTGGAACCCCAGCCCTTAGCGGCTAAGGGTTGAGGAGGAGTCTTCCTCCTATTGCAGATCAGCCTTTTGTAGCTCCGCATCAACCTCGGCAAGCACGTCCGCCAACTGTCTGGGAGGAGGGGTATCGACGTATGTCTGCGCGACCTCGAATGGATCAAGCATAAGAGTCTGCTTTTGGAAGCTGGGGAAGCGGCCAACCACATACCTGCCGAAGTACCTTGAGCCCGCGATGTCATTCACGTACCAGCAACCACCGTGCTTCTGAGCAAAGTACTCCCCTACGAAGTACGCCACACGCGTAAGTAGCCAAATGCGATCTTGCTCATCGTTCACCTGAAGGTCGCGCAACCCAGTGCTCATGTGAGGCGCAAATTGCACTGCCTGATTGAGCACCTCGTGAGCTGGCTTCACTCCTAAGCGGCCAACGAACTCCACCAGGGCAGGAATGAGGCCTTTGTAGAAATCCTCAAACTCACTCCTTCTCTTTTCAAGTAAGTTTTTCTGGACTTGCATGCGCGCTACCCTTCAATGGTGGATCACGTGGTCAATGCGGTGTTGCATCAAATAGCGGCTCAAGTCCACAGATGGAGGAGCATCGAGGAATATCCACCTAGGATCATAGCCAGGGACATTATTCCGCAACCACGCGTCCTTGAGGACTTGTTGTTGCATCTGCTCGGTCAATGGCACAAACTGCTGAACCGGCTGCCCGTTGACCGTGCGCCACGGCTGATACAGCTTCACTTCCCCTGCAAACGTTCCCCCGTTTGCGGTCGGAACGGGTACATCGACGAAACGACCTCCCGTACCCAAAATTTCTCCACCTGCCACGTCCGCTGCGGGAACCGGGAAATGCTTTTGCCCGGCCGAACCATAGAGTTCCTGAGCATACTTCTCACCGGCTTGCCACCGTTCGGGAAACGGCATCCGCCGAATCTGATTCAGAGTATTTGTAGTTGGCGTATATGTGAGCAAAAAAGGCTGCTGCGTCTGCGCTTGGAGAGCAGCCCTTGTGCCGCTGATCTCTGCTTGCACAGTGGACTTCATCCCTGCAATTTCTGCGCGGGCGAGTGCCGAGCCTCCACCACCAATTGGAAGCGTTGCCAGCCCGATCACCGTGTCTTGCAATGCACGCTGCTTGTTTACCCCGTACACATGCTTCAAAGTTGCGGGGTTATAGCCATCGGCGCGGAATGCAGACACACCGGTACCAATGAAGTTGGCCATCCCACCGACCACCTTGCCGGTTATCGTGTTGCCCATCACCTGCTGCACCGCGGGGGCTCCCCACATGCGTTCCCAGAATGAAGGCTGAACAGCTGTAATCGAACCGCCGGATGCACCCGGCAGATCATCTGCAATGAACCCTGCCCCAGCGGCGTTCATCCGCTCAATTTCAAACCGCCTAAAGTCCTCTTGCGTCATGAGCTCCGACGACGCTGTCACCGTAACCACGGGCAAGGTTGGTACAAAGAGATCGACTTGGGGCAGGTCGATATGCGGACCGGCTGCACTGCGGCCGTTGTCGTACATCACTCCGCCAACCATGTCGGCGGCTGCCAAGTTCACCCCCGCATACCGATTACCGCTGTCAGGCATTCCCAGCTCCTGCCTCAACCAACCGACGGTTTCGTGATCCATCTGGCTGCCATTACCAGGAGCCACCGAACCACTTGCCCCATTCACGTTTTCCGCGAGTGACTGCCCCAACGCATTGCCAAACGCATCCACCGCCACCTGCAGAACGGCGACCTTCCCTCCCCTCGCAAGTGCAGTTGCCGCGCCAGCGGCCAGTCCTGCGGTCAGGCTAGCCATGAACGGACTACTGTCAAAAACGTACCCTGCGATCGGCGTTACCGCTTGCCCAACAGCGCTTCCGACAGTTGCACCCGCCACGCTCTTCCAGCTGAAGCTGCTTTGCAGACCAGTCGCCGTAGCGACACCTTGCGTAAGAACGTTTCCAGCAACCGCGCGTGCGATGCCGTCGATTGCCTGATTACCGACAAAGTTCATCCCCTGAAGGCTGCCGCCGATCGCCCCGCCGATTGCGGCAAGCGCGATGGCCTTGAAGTCGAATTTCTCGATCGTCCCCGTAGCCAATCCGACCATCTGACCGGCTGCCGCACCCATCCCTCCAGCGAGTGCCAATGTACCGGCTGTTCCCAAGGAGCCTGCCGCAACCGATCCTGTCATGACGCCGGCCCCCGTCGCCATGGTGCTGGTGAAACCTGCGCTGACACCGGCGGTAGCAGCGCCGGCGGTATAGATCGTCACCACAATGGCGACGATCAACATCAGCACCTGCCCCGCCGCCCCGCACCCCTCCTGACCCGGCAACGGCAAACTCGGCGCCAGATCCCCCGTGATCTTGCTCGGGTCGTACGGCTTGAACGTTACGTCGTTGTTATGAATCGTCCCCACCCGATTGGGGATGTTCAAAACTTGGCCGACCCGCACATCGTCATTCGAGGACAAGCCGTTCGCCTGCGCAATCCGGTACCACAGCGCCCCATCCCCGTAAGCGCCACTCGCGATCGTCTGCAGCGTGTCACCCAGTTGCACGATGTACACGCCCGGCGCGGGCGCCGGGTTGGTCGGACTGACCGCAGCGAAACTGAAGTTGAAGTCAGCGACGTCGGTGAAGTTCGTGTTGCCGTCGGAGTCGGTCGGCACCAAGTCGTGCACGCCCACGCCATAGCGCCCCATGACTTCGCCGTTCACGATCAGCTGGCGCTGAACATGGCCGCCGCGTACCGTGGAAAGTGCGCGCCCCTGCGCGTCGTTGACGAAGCTGCGCCCATTGCCGCTCTGCTCGGCGTCGTCCACGCGCGCCAAGTGGCCGTTGGCGTCATACACCTGCACGTTCATTCCCATGTCGCCACTTCCGGAGGCCGTGACGGTGCTGCGCGTGCCGACGTACCCTTCGAAGCGCGCGAGCGTGGTGGAATACTTGACCGTCTTGCTGCCCTCGTGGGTGAAGACGGCGTAGCCCTTCACGTTGCCGGCGTGGTCGTAGCCTTCGGCCCGAAAGGCGTCGGCTGCCGGCCCGGTCGCCTCGCCCAGCACCCGGGTCGGATCCCAGCTGATCTCCTGCAGCGCGATCCCGTCGGCGCGCTTCACCGACTGGTGCAGCATCCGGCCGTTGGCGTCGTAGCGGTTGATGCGGATGTCCGGTCGGCCTACTTCGCCGAGTTCCACCAACCGGTTCATCTGTGTCAGGTAGGCAGTGGTCAGGTTCCCGCCGGACCCCAACACTCGATCCGCGGCGTCGTAGCTGCGTTTGTCGATGACCATGTCATCGCGCTTGACCTGCACTAGCCGGTTGAGATTGTCGTAGGCATAGGTCTCGGTGACCGCGCCAAGCACTTCGCGCACCGTCCACGCGCCCGCCGCATTCCTGACCACGGCGTACGCCAGATAGCTGTCCGAGGTGCGGTTGCCGTTCTTGTCGTAGGTGAGTTCGTGCGTGCTCTTGTCCTTGGCCCCGGCCGCATCGACCGCATCGACCAGGGTCTGACGGTTCATGACGTCGTATTGGAAGAAGCGGCTGGTCTTGTGCAACACCTCGCCGTTCAGGCCGGCGTAACGCACAGTGGTACTGACGCTGGTTCGATTGCCGTTTGCGTCGTAGGCCAGTTGCATGCGCACCCGCGTGTCGGCCACGTCGCGCAGCTTGCCCTGCGCGTCGTAGGCCAGGCGGTTGTCCTGGTGGACCTCTGCTCCTGATACCGTCTTCTCGAGGAGGCGGCGGCCACTCAGGTCATACGCGTAGGTGGTGACTTTCACCGCGTACCCGCTCTGGGTGTCCCGGATTTCCGTGACCTGGCCGGCTGCGTCGTACTTGTACGCCAACTGCTGTCCGCGCGAGTTGGTCTGCTTGAGCAACTGCCTGGCATTGTCGTACGTGTACTGGTACTTGGCCCCCCCGATGTCGGTGTGGGCGAGCAGCTTGCCGAAGTAGTCGTAACTCCAGGTGGCTTCGTACCCGTTGGCGTCGACCTCGGCGATCTTGTGCCCCTGCGCGTCATACGCGGCATAGGTCCTCTGCCCCATGGGCTGCACCACTTCGATGACATTGCCCAGCAAGTCGTAGCGGAACGTGGTCTTCTCGTTCTCTCCGTTGAAGTGCGATAGCCGGCGCCCGAGCGCGTCGTAGGTCCAGCGTTCTTCGATCGCGCGTGTCTCAGGCTCCAGCAACTGCTGATTGACGTCCACGTCGAAGACAGGCGCCGTTCCCTTTTTCACTGCGACCAGGTTGCCGCCTTGGTCATAGGTGAAGGACTGCACGTTGCCGCGTGCATCCGTCGTCGCCACCTTCTCGCCGAAGGCGTTGTAGCGGTGCGTGACCACGCCAGTGTCGGCGTGGTTTTCCCTCACCAGATTGCCAGTCGGTCCGTAGCCCGTGCCGTTCACGTTGCCGAGCGCGTCCCGCACCGCCACCTGGCGGCCGAGCGCGTCGTAGTAGATGCGCGTGGTGGGGTTGGAACTCGCTTGCAGGCCGCCGGCTGTGGGCAGGCGCTGCATCACCATCTGGTTGTTGGCGTTGTATGCGTAGACCGTCTTCCAGTCCGCGCTGCGCGCGTCGCTGAGTTCCACCACGTTGCCCCAGCGATCCATCTTCTGGTTGACGACCGGTCGCTGCCATGCGGAACCGGCGTTATCCGCGGGCTGCACCGTCACGACGCGGTTTGCCGCGACCGTGAAGGTGCCCGTTCCGACCTGGCGTTCTGCTTGTCCCTGCGGCGCGATGCCCAGCTCGTACTCGTAAGAGCCCGCAGCCAGCCCGGCCAAGGCGTTCCACACGGCGCGGTCGCCGAAGTCCGTCAGCGTCGCCGGCGTGAACGCGCCGGTGCTGCCTGACGGGCGGTAACGCAGGAACTCGGCAGCCCACCGGTTGTTGGCCGCATCCAGGTCGATCTGGTAGGTGCTGGTGCCCGGCGCCTGCTTGATCACCTGCGTCCAGGTGCCGTTGCTGTCCTTCTTCCAGACTGTGATTTCGGTGATGCTGGCAATCGGCTTGGTCGTCCATGACAGCGTCGCGCCCTGCGCTGCCTCGTGCGATGCGAAGACTTCCGAATCGATCACCGCTGCACCGCCTGCGCCCAGCTCGGAGGTGCTGGCCGTCTGGTAGCTGACCCGGAACTTGACGTCGCCGCTGCCCAGAACGGCCAGGTTGGTCCAGGTGAGCTTGACCGTGGCGGTTCCTTCCGCCCATTGGCCGCCGGAGTAGCCGTCTACATAGACCGGCTGCGCGGCAGCCTGCACCGTGCTCGTCGCCACCATCTGCCGCACGGACAAACCGCCCTGAGTGTCCAGCCGTGCCGCGTCCGTCTTCTGCACCAGCCGCCCGGCCGCGTCGTACGTGAAGTCGGTACGGCGGTTGCGGATGTCCAGGTGCGCTTCTTCGGCGCTGCCCACGAGGCGGAGGTCGACGTTGCCGCGGGCATCGCCAGGGCTGCGGATCTCGGATGTCCGGTTGCCCTGTGCGTCGTACAGGAAGATCTTGTCTACGCCGTCCCCAGAGTTGGTACGCCACAACCGACCTGCAGCGTCGTAGTGGAAGTACTCGGCCCCGCCCTCCGCGCTACGCGACACCACTTCGCCGAACGCGTTGTAGCGCAGGGTCTCGACCTTCTCGTCGACGGTGCTCTGGTCAACCTCCGTGACGCCCGTTCCCTGTGCCTTGGCGTACGAGCCTTCCCAGCGAATGTCCCAGGTAGTGCCATTCAGCTCCCAAACGCGGATCGTGTTGATCTTCGCCACCGGGTCCTGGAAGACCACGGTGAGGCCGGCGGGTGCCTGTGCGGCCAACTTCTCCTGCGTGACGGTCACCGTCCTGGTGGGAAAGGTTATGGCGTTGGGTGAACTCGCGACGGTATAGAGCGGCGTGGTGTAAGTCACCTCCACGCGCACGCGCGCCCCCTCCAACCCAGTCCAGCCGAGATCCAGTTGTCCCCCAGGCGGAGGGGGTGCAAGTGGCGACCCCGGGGGCGGCGTGATCCAGCGGGCCGTGATCCCGCCTTGAACCTCCATGGTCGTACCCGGACGCCGCACGGACACAAGCTGTCCCAGGCTGTCGTACGTGTTGACCTCGTACGTCACCCGGCCGGTCCCGTCCTCCAATGGTTGCCACTTCTTGGCAACCTTGCCGTAGGCGTCGTACGAGAAGAACTGTTGATTGCCGCGCGCGTCGGTCACCTGCACCGCGCGACCCAGGCGGTCATAGCGGGTGCGGACGATGCGGTCGGTTATGTGGGCGGCCCCTTCCGTATAGCCGGCCGCGCCAGCCGCACCGCCATTCGCATGGCGCTTCTCCCTCAGCACGTTTCCGTGCGCGTCGCGCAGGAAGGTAGTGAGCGGGTTCACCGCGACGGGCTCGTCACCGCCCGCCGGTGTCAATATGCCGGTCTGCGGCTGCAGGACGGCGCTGATGCGGCCCAGCGCGTCGTAGTAGGTTCGCGTGCGGCGGTCGTCCGCATCGATGACGGCGATCGGGTTGCCGACCGCATCGAATTCGAATTTGGTCACCAGGTCGCCGACCACCGACGTTCCATCCGACGCGACGCTGTATTCCACCGCACGCCGCCGCTCCAGCACCTTCCTGTTGCCCTGGTCGTACTCGTACTCGGTCTTGCGGTCATTGGCGTTGGCGACACCGCGCGTGTACACATCCCTGTTCCAGCCCGCCACCACCGCGTTGGCGTATTCCTTGAGGGAAACCAGGTTGCCGAAGGCGTCGTATGTCCTTTCGGTGACATAACCCGTCGCATCGATGCTGGCCTTCTCGCGGCCGTTTCCGTCGTAGAAACGCGTGACGACCGACCCATCGTCGGCGGCGACGTTGCGAAAGGATTTCACTTCCACGGCTTCGCCGAAAGCGTTGTAGCTCGTGTCCGTGGTCTTGCGCGCCGACCGCCACTGCAAACCGGCCGCGGCCGTGGGGTCGAACGTGTCCGCGCTTTTTTCCTGCACGCGCGTCAGGCGCCCGGCACGGTCGTAGGTGCTGGTCAGGGTGCGGTCATCGGAGTGATCGACTCCTGTGGCCATCACCGCAGTTTCAACGTCCTTCGTCGTCACTGCCTGACTGGCACGCGTCACGGCACGCGCTTCCAGCGCCGTGCCTTTTGCGTACCGGGTGAGCACTGTCACTTGGCCGAAGGTATTGCGCTGGTATCCGGTGACGTAGCCGACAGCGTCAACCTCGTACAGCACACGACCGGCCGCGTCATATGTCTTCTGGCTGAGCGCTCCCCCGACGTCGATGTTGGCTACCGCGTTGCCCAAGGCGTCGTAGATGGTGCGTGTCTGCAGCGTCCGGGGCGTATCGTTCCGCGCGGCGAGCGCGGTCGTATCCAGCGGGTCGGTTTCCGCCTCGTAGACATTTGCCTGCTCGAATGTGACCAGCACTTGCCGGCCCGCGGCGTCGTACTCGTATTTCGTCGTCCGTTGCTCCGGGCGACCATGAGCCTCCGTGCGGAAAATCAAGTTGCTCGCACCGTCGTAGCCCAGCCGGGTGATCACGCTTTCCGGACCCGTGGTGATGTCCATTCCACTTGAGGCCGGCATGGCGCTCAGTGCCAGCACCGGTGACGTCTCCTTCGTCATGCGTCCGGCAGCGTCATATTCATACAGCCAGGTGTCGCCCTTCTTGTTCGAGAACGATGTCTTGTTCCCTGCTGCGTCGTAGCCGTAATTTTCAGTGCCGCCCAATGCGTCAGCGCAGCTCACCAGCCGGCGTGCTGCGTCGTAGGCGTATTGGGTGCGCTGGTCATCCGCGGACATCGCGACTTTGCCGCTCAGCTCTGCGAAACCGGCAGCAGGCGAGAGAGCCGAGAGGGACACGACTTTGGAGCGCCGAATGACGGCCTTCACATTGCCGACCGCGTCGTACTCTGTCTCCGTGGCCGCTCCGGTGCCGTCGATGGCCAGCACCTGCCGGCCCATCGCGTCGTACCCGAAGCGCATGCTGCGGTCCGTCGCCGCCGCTGCCAGCGTGGTGACAGCGGTGCGCATGGCGGCCAAGCTGGTCGCTGCGCCAAGCGCCGGCAGAGTGGCCAGCGGATTTGCATAGGAAATCGTGCGCACCACCTGCCCCAGGCGGTCGTACACCTGCTCCGTCACGGCCCCGACGCCGTCGACCTGGAAAGCCAGCCTCCCTGCCTCGTCGTAAACCATGGAGACGACCTGGTCACGCAGCGGGTCCGGCACAACCGATGGCAGGGTGCCAGGCACCCATGTGCCCAGGTCCACGGCGCGGGCGAAAGCCGTGCGCTGGATGATGTTCCCGGCCAGATCGAGCTTGTAGCGGACCAGGGCTCCGGTGCTGTCGACAGTGGCCAGCAGCCGGCCGTCAGTGTCGTACACCCGGTGCTCGACTGGGTCGACGGCCGCGTCGGCGGTCAACCTTCCCTCGATCTGGTCCGCGGTCACCGCCTTGGCCAACCCGGCCAGGGAGATGGCAATGCCGTAGCGCATTGTGCGGACCACGCGACCTGCTGCATCGTAGGAGATCCGCGCGACACCCCCGGCGGGGTCGATATCGAATACCAACCTACCGAGCGCGTCGTACACCTGCCGAGTGGTGTTGCCGGCGCCGTCGGTGCTGGAAGTGACATTTCCGTCCGCGTCGTATGTCCGCGATCGCTGCAGGTCGAGCCCGTCGGGATCGATGCGCTCCAGCTTCTGGCGACCCAGTGGATCGTACGTACGCTGCGTCACCGTACCTCGGGGGTCGGTGGCGGTCAGGACGTTTCCCGTCCGGTCATACGTGAACGTCGTCTTCTGGCCCAGGGGATTCGCCGAAGTGAGTATCCCGTTGAAAGCATCGTAGGTGGTCCGCCAGACGCCCTTCAGTGCGTCCGTGGTCTCGTCGGTGCGGCCAAGCCGGTCGAAACCGCGCAAGGTGATGGCGCCCAACGCGTCAGTTGTCTTCTCGGCACGCGCGAACGCGTCGTAGATGACGTAGCTTCTGATGTTGAGACCGTCAGGGTCCAGCTGCGTCTTGGTCACGAGGCCACGGTGGTCGACGGTGAAGCGCGTCTCCAGCGTGGCGGATCCGGCGGCAGGCTCGAAGCTTGCAATCCGGTCACCGAAGGCGTTGTAGCCGTAGGTGGTCTGGGACCCCCGGGCATTGGTCACCGACGCCAGCTTGCCGTCGCGCGTGTAGCCGTACCGGGTCTCGCCGTCGGCTTCCGTGGCACTCGCCAGGCGGGTCAGGAGAACGGCGGGCACGGCGCCACCGACCAGCCCAGTGACGCTTATGCGCTGTGAGTGCATCACTTCCCGGCTCAGGCGGCCGTGCACGTCGTATTCCATCTGCCGGACTTCACCCAAGGCATTGACTGTGTAGACGAGTGCATCGTCGCTGTCGTAGAAATACAGCTCGCGCCAGCCAAGCGGGCCAGTGCTGGAAAGCCGCCGGCCGGCGGCATCGTATGCATGCGTCGTGCCGTAAGCTGACCAGACGGCATCGATCTGCGCCTGCGTCATGTCGTCGGTGAGCCGGGCCGCTCCTTCACCTCCCAGCTCGGCGATGACACGGCCCTGCACGTCGTACCGAGCGTAGCTGGAGAGCGCCGCGGGAATCCCCAACGCACGCACGGTGGTCACCACGTTGCCGGCGAGGTCGTAGGTGTATCCCGTCTTGATTCCTTCGGGGTTCGTTTCCGTGCTGATGCGGCCGAGGATGTCGAACTCACGCACCGTCGTACGATCGTTCGCGTCGTCCAGCACCGGACGCACCAAATCGCTTCCGGCTGTGACGATCCCGACCACCTTGCGCGCGTAGCGAACGGTGCGCTCTGCGTTGCCATCGATGTCGTACACAGTCTCCGTCAGGTAGTTCTCGCCATCGAGCTCGCCCACCAGGCGCCCCTGCTTGTCGTAAAAGTAGACGGTGCGAATGTCGTTCTCGACATCCGTGGCCGCTGGCGTGAGTTGAGCCAGGGTGCCCTGCTCACGGAGGGGTACGTACGTTGCGCGCGCATACGAGATGCGTTCCACCAGCTGGCCCGCCTGGTCGTAGTTGAATGCGCTCAAGTAGCCTTCCGCGTCGAGCTGGCCCCGACGCAGGCCGTCGCCGTCGTAGAAGTAGCGGGTGACGCGATCGTCCGGGTTCAGGCCGGGCGCCGTGACCAGCCCAGGCGCGAACGAAGCGGCGTCGTACGCCAACAGGGTGGCGAACTGCACGATGCGCACCACCCGCGACGCGCCGTCGTATTGCGTTTCGGTCACGGCCACGCTCGAGCCGGTTCGGGTGGCTGTCCTCACCAGGCGACCGGCCGCGTCATAGGCGAACCAGCTCCTGTTGTCATAGGCGTCAGGCTGCGGGGGCCGCACGTCCGCCGCCTTGAGAGCGATGAGGGGTTTGCCGGAGGCATCGGACAGTAGCGACACGTCCACCGCGGAGCCGTAGGTGACGGAGGTGGTCAGCCGGCCGGCCGCGTCGTAGCCCCATTCGGTCATGGTGCCGTTGCCGTCGATCTCGGCGGTGCGGCGGCCTGCATCGTCATAGAGCCACCAATGCCTGACGCCAACGGGATCCTGCGTCATGCGCAGGCGATCGTTCTCGTCGTAGAAATACTGCGTTTCTCCGAGGTTGGATGCGGACGGAGCCGATTCCCGCAGCCACTCGAGCCGGTTCGCCACGTCGTAGCTACTGGTGCTCACCAGGCCGTTCGCGAGCGTCACCTTGATCTTGCGTGATGCATCCTGGTAATCCGTGACCGTCACCCGGCCACTTGCATCCGAGGCTGTCTCCACGCGGCCGAGGCCGTCATAGGTGAAGATGGAGACCCCTAGTTTCGGCGTGACCGTCTTCAGCAAGCGCCCCTGCTGGCTGTACACGAACGTCTGGACCGACTGCGAGCCGTCGATCACGCCGGCACCGCTCGCCGTTACCTTCGCATAGCTCGTCCGGGTTTTAAGTTGGCCACGAAAGTCGTATGCAAAGTCGACGAGCTTCGTGTGCGCGCCGGCCTGGCCCGCCGCCCAATCCTGCATCGCGTCGAGCGTGGGAGTGTCCCTGGGCAAAAGCCCGTCAGTCGAATAGACACCGGCTTCGTACTGCAGGGTGCGGAGCAGGTCCCAGGTGTTTGGGTCATACCGGTGCTCCGTCACCCGGCCTTCCGCGCTGATGATGAAGCGCAAGTGGTTCTTGCCGGTGGTGTCGTACACGTAGCGCGTCGTGCGGGGTCCCGCTGCGGCAAGAGCTGCGTCGCCATCCGGGTCAGGCTGCAGGTACACCGTTTCCGTGAGCAACTGGTTGTTGCTGTCATAGAAGCGGCGCACGGTGTTGCCCGCCGCATCCCTTTGCAGGGTCTGGTTACCGTGAACGTCGTACTCGCACACCGTGCGATTTCCCAGGCCGTCGGTGATGGAAACAACATTGCCATCGACGTACGAGAACTGCCGGCTCTGTGTGGAGGATCCTGTGGCCGGTGCGGTGATCCGGGTCAGCTGGCCGGCGCCGTCGTACTCGAAGCGCGTCAAACCCCCGCGCGCATCCCTGACGTTCGTGTATCCGGACCCGTAGGTGAAGGTGGTGGTGTGGTCGAGCGCGTCCGTGACGGTGCTCACCCGGCCGTTGAGGTAGGTGAATGTTAGGGTGATACCTCCAGGCTCCGTGACGGTCGCGACGCGGTGGCTACCCGGCGCCTCGTAGGTGTACGTCATCTTGTACCTGTCACCGTCGTCAACGTTCTCGTCGCCGGGCGAATGGTCAACTGTTACGCTGATCAGACGATGCTCGAGGTCGTAGCCATACCGCACGCTACCGGTGCAAATGCCTCCGGCGGCAAGCGTGCGCACCTCTTTCAGGTCGGCTCGCGGCAGGTCGGTCTCGTAGACATAGCGGGTGCCTTCGCCCGCCTCGGTGAGCACGCTGTCCAGCCGGACGCCCGTGTAGCCGTAGGTCAGCTTCTCCCCGTCTGCGTTCGTTTCGAACAGCAAGCGAAAGGCGCCCGAGGCCTCATAGGTCTGGGTCAGCCCAGTGCTGCCGTCACTCCACTCCATGCGACTCGCGCCCGCGACATAGGTGATCGTGTCGTGGGCGCCGTCGCCTTGCGTGGTCACATACTTTTGGGTATCGCTGTCGAAGGTGTAGATCGCCACGGCGCCGTCGCGGCCGGTCCTGGCAATCGTGCTGCCGGCAGCGTTGAGCACGCCGACAACTTGCAGCGGCTGAAGATAGACACCGCTGTTCCAGTTGTCCCCGTTGTCGTCGTTCAGCAATCCCTGGCTGTTGTACGTGCGCAGCGCCTGGACGTCCGGGCCCCCGCCGACGGCGAAACCGTCTTCCGCCTGCACCACCAGGTTGCCGTTGGCGGCGTTGACATAAGTGCCCTGGGCGCGTCCATGCAGCGCTTTCCCCGTGAACTCCTGCGGACCCAGGGTACGCAGGGAAGTGAGGTCCAGACCCAGGCTGTTGCCGCTGACAATGGCTACCATCGGTGTACTCGCGAGTTACGGGCTCATGAATACATCCGTGCGGCGCGCTAGAAGTTGAGCGCCGCGCCGGGTGGGCCTCCTTCACAAACAGGAGGAGATCGGCACCGGTCAGGTAACAGGAGAGCCGTTATGCTTGAAAGCCCTGGGTCCCCGCCTTCGCGGGGATGACGAGAACCCCCATGACCCGCTACCCCTCCCCCGAGCTCAAGGACCTGCCCGAAGACATGCGCGCGCGCATCCTCGAGGTGCAGGAGAAAAGCGGCTTCGTGCCGAACGTGTTCCTGGCCTTCGCCCGCCGCCCTGCGGAGTGGCGCGCCTTCTTCGCGTACCACGACGCCTTGATGCTCAAGGAGACCGGTTCGCTGACCAAGGGCGACCGCGAGATGATCGTCACCACCACCAGCGCGGCCAACAACTGCCTGTATTGCGTGGTGGCCCACGGCGCCATCCTGCGCATCTACGAAAAGAAGCCTTTGGTGGCGGACCAGGTGGCGGTGAACTACCGCAAGGCGGACATCACGCCGCGGCAGCGGGCGATGCTGGATTTCGCGATGAAGGTGTGCCTGCACTCCGACGAGATCGGCGACGCCGACTTCGCTGCGCTGAAGCAGCATGGCTTCGACGACGAAGACGCCTGGGACATCGCCGCGATCACCGCGTTCTTCGGGCTGTCGAACCGGATGGCGAGCTTCTCGAACATGATGCCGAACCCGGAGTTTTACTTGATGGGGCGGGTGCCGCGGGAGAAGAAGTAGAAATCGGATTTGGGTTTTTCTGCGTCTTCTGCGTGACTTCTGCGCCTTCTGCGTCCGGTTGTTGGGCTTAACGCGGCCCAGCTATTTCGCTTTCTCCAGCAGCTCCGCCCCTGTTGGGTTGGCATGCTAACCAACATGGCGAAGTCGCCCACGGCACAATCCGCGCATACCGAAGAATGAAAGCAGCCGTGGCCAGCCCGCACAACCCGATGTCCACCCTGTCCCGCCTTTACGCTCGGCCGGGCTTCCTGTTGCGGCGCGCGCACCAGATCTCCGCGGGCGTCTTCGAGGACGAATGCAAGGACCTCAGCTTGACGCCGGCGCAGTTCGGCGTGCTCACGGTGCTGCAGGCACACCCGGGGTTGGGCCAGTCTAGCCTGGCCCGCGCGCTGGGCTTCGACAAGGTGACGGTGTTGCGCGTGCTGCGCGGCCTGCAGGCACGCGGCCTGGTCACCCGCTGCCCGGCCGAGACGAACCGCCGCAACATGGTGGTGGCCCTCACCCCCGCCGGCGAAGACGTGCTGGCGCAGGCCCAGAAGCCGGCCGAGAAGGCGTACAAGCGGCTGATGGCCCCGCTGGACCGGGAGCAGCAGGAGCAGCTGCTGCAGCTGCTGCAACTGTTGACCGGCGAACTGGAGGACGACGCCCGCGCGGCCTTCGTGCCGCCCGGCGTGCCAGCCCCGCGTCAGGCGGCGTGACGCACGCCCGGCTATGCTGCCGGGATGCATTCGAACTCCTCCTTCCAGCCCCTGCGCCGCCTTGTCCTGGCGGGCCTCGCCACCCTCGCCTGCGGCGTCGCACAAGCGCAAGGCGCCGCGCCCGTGCGCATCCTCGTCGGCTTCCCGCCCGGTGGCGGCACCGACGCCATCGCCCGCATCCTGGCCGACAAGCTGAAGGACCAGCTCGGCGCGCCCGTGCTCGTGGAGAACAAGGCGGGCGCCGGCGGCCAGATCGCCGCGCAGGCGCTGAAGACGGCGGCGCCCGACGGCCAGACGTTCTTCCTGAGCCATGACCATTCGATCTCGATCCTGCCGCTGGTGACGAAGAACCCGGGGTTCGATCCGGCGGTGGACTTCGTGCCGGTCGCCGGCTTCGCGACCTTCGCCAACGCGCTGGCCGTGTCGGGCGGCACGCCGGCGAAGTCGGTGGCCGAGTACGTGCGCTTCGTGCAGGGCAATGGCGGCAAGGACACGATCGGCGTGCCGGCGCCGGCGTCGATCCCCGAGTTCATGGTCGGCATGATCGGCGCCAAGTACAAGCTGGACGTGCAGGCGGCGCCGTACCGCGGCAGCGCGCCGATGATGGCGGACATGCTGGGCAACCAGATCAAGGCGGGCGTTGCGTCGATCCCGGATTTCATCGAGAACCACAAGGCCGGCAAGGTGCGCATCGTGGCGGTCATCGGCGACAAGCGCCAGACCATCCTGCCGGATGTGCCGACCTTTGCGGAACTGGGGATCGCGGGCCTGGAGGAGCTGCCGTACTACGGCCTCTTCGCCCCGGCCGGCACCCCGCAGCCGGTGTTGGACCGCTTCAGCCAGGCGCTGGCCCGCGTCATAGCAATGCCGGACGTGCGCGAGCAACTGACCGCGATGGGTTTGACCGTTTCGTACCAACCCCAAGCCGCTTTCACGGCGCGCGTGAAAGGCTATACGCAGAGCTGGGACCGGATCATCAAGTCGAGCGGGTTTACGCCCAAGTAGAAATCGGGAGCGGACAGCCGGACGCAGAAGGCGCAGAAGTTACGCAGAAGACGCAGAAAAAACCAAAGAAGGTTTTGGATGTCCTTTTGCGTCTTCTGCGTAACCTTTGCGTCTTCTGCGTCCGGTTGTTGGGTTTGGCTCTACGAGTTTCGACTCGCTATGCCCCACCGCTCCAGCGCCGCATCGTCGGCCACTCGCGCATCCACCCAGCGCTCGCCATCGGGCGTGCGTTCCTTCTTCCAGAACGGCGCCTGCGTTTTCAGGTAGTCCATCAGGAACTCGCAGGCCTGGAAGCTCGTGCCGCGATGCGAAGACGTGACGACGACCAGCACGATCTGGTCCTGCACCTGCAGCGCGCCGACCCGATGGATGACGCGGACGCCGCGGATGTCGAAGCGGGCGAAGGCCTCGTCGATCATGCCTTCGATCGCCTTCTCCGTCATGCCGGGATAGTGCTCCAGCTCCATCGCGCTCACCGCGCTGCCGTCGTTGCGGTCCCGCACCGTGCCGATGAAGCTGCAGACGGCGCCGACGCCCGGGTCCTGCGCGCGTAGGGCGGCGATCTCCGCGGCAACATCGAAGTCGGCCGTCTGGATCGAGACGCGCGGCGTGGCCATGGCCTCAGCCGCCGGTGACCGGCGGGAAGAACGCGACTTCACAGCCCTCGCGCAGGGCCGCGGTCTCGTCGCTCATGTCCTGGTCCAACGCGATGCGCACGGCCTTGCCGCGCGCCAGCGCCGAGGCATAGGGCTCGCCGCGCGCGATCAGCTCGTCCCGCAAGGCAGCCAGCGTTTCGCCGCGCGCCTGCACCGTCTCGCTGCCCTGCCCCACGGCTTCGCGGATCGATGCGAAATAACGGACGCGGACGTTCATGCCAGCAGCTCCGCCAGAGGCAGGAAGCGCACGACGTCGCCATGCAGGATCGCCTGCCCGCCCGGATTGTCCACCAGGCCGTCCGCCCACACCGTGGAAGTCAGCACGCCGGAGCTCTGGTTGGCAAACAGGTCCAGGCCGCCCTGCCCGTTGCGCCGCACCCGCAGGAATTCGCGGCGCTTGTCGGGTCGCTCCAGCGCGAAGTGCGCCGGCAACTGCAGTGCGGTGGGCTGCAGCTGCGCCGCGCCCTGCAGCTTGAGCAGGAAGGGACGCACGAGCAGCACGAAGGTGACGAAGCTGGAGACCGGATTGCCCGGCAGGCCGATGAAGTGCGCATCGGCCACGCGGCCGTACGCGAACGGCTTGCCGGGCTTCATGGCGATCTGCCACAAGTCGAGCGAGCCGAGTTGCTGCACTGCCGGCTTGATGTGGTCTTCTTCGCCCACCGAGACGCCGCCGCTGGTGAGGATGAGGTCGTTGCCCCGCGCCGCATCGCGCAGCGCCTGCACGGTCGCCTCGCGCACGTCCGGCACGATGCCCAGGTCCTGCACCTCGCAGCCCAGTCGCGCGAGCAGGCTGCGCAGGAAGAAGCGGTTGGAGTTGTAGATGGCACCCGGCTTCATCGCCTGCGGCGCCACCTGACCGGGCATGACGAGTTCGTCGCCGGTGGAGAACAGCGCCACCCGCGGCCGCCGCGCCACCTGCACCTGGTCCCGGCCGATGCTGGCGGCCAGGCCCTGCGCCGCGGGACCCAGCCGCTCGCCGCGCGCCAGCACGGTGCTGCCGCGCGTGATGTCTTCGCCGCTGCGGCGGATCCACTGGCCCGAGGACGGGACACGCTGGATGCGCACACGGCCGTCCTCCAGCACTTCGGTGTCTTCCTGCATCACGATCGCATCGGCGCCGGCGGGCACCGGCGCACCGGTGAAGATGCGCGCGATGGTGCCGGGCTGCAGCGGCAGCGGCGCCGCGCCGGCGGGGATGCGCTGGCTCACCGGCAACGGCACGCCTTCGTCGGCGATTTCGCCGCGGCGCACGGCGTAGCCGTCCATCGCGCTGTTGTCCTGGGGCGGCACTTGCAGGGACGACACCAGGTCTTCCGCCAGCACGCGGCCATCCGCCTCGAACGTGGACACGGTTTCGGCCGGCAGCAAGGCAGCGTGGGCGAGCAGGCTTTCCAGCGCCTCGTCCAGGCTGCGCAGCGACGGCCGGGTTGCGGTCACGCGTAGCTCTCCGCGTTGTATTCGAAGCGATCGCCGCTGTCGACCAGCCATTGCGCTATCGCATCCGGCTGGTTCAGGTCGAGCACCGGGCGCAGCGTCTCCTGCGGCAGCTGGTCCGGCGAGTCGGTGGCGATGGCGACGACGAAGTCGTCGTCTGGATAACGGGCCGGCTTGCCCGCATCGGCGCGCCAGACCTCGATCTTCAGCAGGTTGCTGTTCTTGAAGCCTTCCACCAGCACCCAGTCCACGCCGTCGTAGAGCTCGGCCAGCAGGTGGTGCACCGTCAGGGTGGAAGCCTGCTCGAACTCGCGCATCAGCGCGAGGCGCCGGTCGGAAGCGACCACCACCTCGAAGGCGCCCGCCTCGCGGTGCCGGTACGTGTCCTTGCCGGGATGGTCGATGTCGAAGTCGTGGTGGGCATGCTTGACCACCGAGACGCGCAGCCCGCGCATCTTCAGGGCGGGAATCAGCTGCTCGACAAGGTGGGTCTTGCCCGAGCCGGAGTAGCCGGCAAAGCTGACGACTTTCATGCGCAGTGGGCCGCGATGAATTGCTTCACCTGCGACGCATCGGCGGGCAGCACGGTCACGCGCCTGGGCAGCTGTTCGATGCCGGCGAACCTGGCCGGCCGGTCGGGCTCGCGGCCCAACGCCTCGCGGATGGTTTCGGCGAACTTGATCGGCAATGCCGTCTCCAGCACGACCATCGTTTCGCCGGGCTCGCGCTGCTCGCGCGCCACCTTCAGGCCGTCGGCGGTGTGTGTATCGATCACGGTGTGGAAGCGCTCCCAGGTATCACGGATGGTGGCAAGCCGGTCGGCATGCGTGCTGCGGCCGGAGACGAAGCCGTACTGGTCACGCGCGCGCGCAATGTGGCCGGCCAGGTTGAACTGTCCCTTGGCCGCCAGCTCCTCGCTGAACAGGTAGCGCAGTTTCGCGCCGTCGCGTCCGAGCAGGTCGAACACGAAGCGCTCGAAGTTGCTGGCCTTGGAAATGTCCATCGACGGGCTGGAGGTCTCGTACGTGTCCTGGCTGCCGCGCACGCGGTAGGTGCCGGTGCGGAAGAACTCGTCGAGCACGTCGTTCTCGTTGGTCGCCAGCACCAGCCGCGCAATCGGCAGCCCCATCATGCGCGCCACGTGGCCGGCGCAGATGTTGCCGAAGTTGCCGGAAGGGACGGCGAAGGAGACGCGCTCGGCGTTGGAAGAAGTGGCCTGGAAATATCCCGCGAAGTAGTAAACCACCTGCGCGACCAGCCGCGCCCAGTTGATCGAGTTGACGGTGCCGATGCGGTACTTGCGCTTGAACGCCAGGTCGCCGGAGACCGCCTTGACGATGTCCTGGCAGTCGTCGAACACGCCTTCGATGGCGAGGTTGTGGATGTTGGCGTCCTGCAGGCTGAACATCTGGGCCTGCTGGAAGGCGCTCATGCGGCCCTGGGGCGAAGTCATGAACACGCGCACGCCTTTCTTGCCGCGCATCGCGTACTCCGCGGCGCTGCCGGTGTCGCCCGAGGTCGCGCCCAGGATGTTCAGCTCTTCGCCGCGGCGGGCCAGTTCGTATTCGAACAGGTTGCCGAGCAACTGCATCGCCATGTCCTTGAAGGCGAGCGTCGGGCCGTTGGACAGGCCTTGCAGGAACACGCCTTGCTCGAGCTTCCTCAGCGGCACGATCTCGCGGGTGCCGAAGACCTGTTCGGTGTAAGTCTTGCGGCAGAGGGCCCGGAGGTCGTCCGCCGGAATGTCATCGATGTACAGCGAGAGAATCTCGAACGCCAGGTCCGCATAGGGCAACGCGCGCCATTTCGCCAGCGTCGCGGCATCCACTCGCGGATAGGACTCGGGCAGGTACAGGCCGCCGTCGGGCGCCAGGCCTTCCAGCAGGATCTCGCAAAAGCGGCGGCGATCGGGATGGCCGCGCGTGGACACATACAACATCAGGCGAGTTCTTCCTTGCGAATCCGGGTGATCGGCGCGAGCACCGTCGCCAGGCCCTGCATCTGCGCGATCACTTCGTTCATCGTGCCTTCCCGCACGCTGTGCGTCAGCAGGATCAGGTCGGTGTGGGTCGAGCCCTTGCCGCCGACCACCGCCGCTTCACGCTGGATCATGGCGTCGATGCTGATGCCCGCGGTGGCCAGCAGGCCGGCCACCTTGGCCAGCACGCCGGCCTGGTCGGCCACCCGCAGGCGCAGGTAGTAGCTGGTGACCACGTCGCTCATCGGCAGGATGGCCTGATCGCTCATCTGGTCCGGCTGGAAAGCCAGGTGCGGCACGCGGTGCGCGGTGTCCACGGTGTGCAAACGGGTCACGTCCACCAGGTCGGCGATCACTGCGCTGGCGGTGGGCTCGCTGCCGGCGCCCTTGCCGTAATAGAGGGTGGTGCCGACGGCGTCGCCCTGCACCACCACCGCGTTCATCGCGCCTTCCACGTTGGCCAGCAGGCGCTTGGCGGGGACCAGCGTCGGATGCACGCGCAGTTCGATGCCCTTGTCCGTGCGCCGCGTGATGCCCAGCAGCTTGATGCGGTAGCCCAGTTGCTCGGCGTACTCGATGTCCTGCGACGACAGCTTGGTGATGCCCTCGACATAAGCCTTGTCGAACTGCACCGGCACGCCGAACGCGATGGCGCTCATGATCGTCGCCTTGTGCGCGGCGTCGACGCCTTCGATGTCGAAGGTGGGGTCGGCCTCGGCGTAGCCCAGGCGCTGCGCCTCCTTCAGCGCCACGTCGAAGTCCAGGCCCTTGTCCCGCATCTCCGAGAGGATGAAGTTGGTGGTGCCGTTGATGATGCCGGCGATCCACTCGATGCGGTTGGCCGTGAGGCCCTCGCGCAGCGCCTTGATGATCGGGATGCCGCCGGCCACCGCGGCCTCGAAGGCCACGATCACGCCCTTGGCGTGCGCAGCCGCGAAGATCTCGGTGCCGTGCACGGCCAGCAGCGCCTTGTTGGCCGTGACCACGTGCTTGCCCTGCGCGATGGCCTCCATCATCAGTTGCCGGGCGATGCCGTAGCCGCCGATCAGCTCGATGACGATGTCGATGTCCGGGTTGGCGATGATCTCGCGCGCGTCCTTGACGACCCTGGCCGTGCCGCCGGTGACGGCTTCCGCGCGGGCGGTGTCAAGGTCGGCCACCATGGTGATCTCGATGGCCCGGCCGGCGCGGCGCTGGATCTCGGCCTGGTTGCGCTTCAGGACATTGAAGACTCCGCTGCCCACGGTGCCGATGCCCAGCAGGCCAACCTGGATCGGTTTCATCTCGCCTCCCGACGAGCCGCCTCTAGGGAGGCGAACGCCCCCTCGGGGGGCAGCGACAGCATGCAATGCGGAGCGTGGGGGCTCATTTCGTGTGTCGCTTGCGGTAGGAGTCGAGGAAGCGCGCCATGCGGTTGATCGCCTCGCGCAGGTCGTCCTCGTGCGGCAGGAAGACGATGCGGAAGTGGTCCGGCTGCGGCCAGTTGAAGCCGGTGCCCTGCACCAGCATCACGCGCGTTTCCTGCAGCAGTTCCAGGAAGAACTGGCGGTCGTCCTGGATCGGGTAGACCTTGGGGTCCAGGCGCGGGAACATGTACAGCGCCGCCTGCGGCTTGACGCAGGTGACGCCGGGGATGGCGGTGATCAGCTCGTACGCCAGGTCGCGCTGGCGGCGCAGGCGCCCGCCGGGGCCGACCAGGTCGTTGATGCTCTGGTAGCCGCCCAGCGCCGTCTGGATCGCCCACTGGCCGGGGACGTTGGCGCACAGGCGCATGTTCGAGAGCATGGTCAGGCCCTCGATGTAGTCGGCCGCCGCCTTCTTGTCGCCGGACACGACCATCCAGCCGGCCCGGTAGCCGCAGGAGCGATAGCTCTTGGACAGCGAATTGAAGGTGAGCGTCAGCACGTCCTCGGACAGGCTGCCGATGGCGACGTGCTTCACGTCGTCGTACAGCACCTTGTCGTAGACCTCGTCGGCGAAGATCACCAGCCCGTGTTGGCGCGCGATGGCGACGATCTCCACCAGCAGCTCGCGCGAGTACAGCGCGCCGGTGGGATTGTTCGGGTTGATCACCACGATGCCCTTGGTGGCCGGCGTGATCTTGCGGCGCAGGTCCGCCAGGTCGGGCATCCAGCCGTTGGCCTCGTCGCACATGTAGTGCACGGGGGTGCCGCCGGACAGCGCCGTGGCGGCCGTCCACAGCGGGTAATCGGGCGCGGGCAGCAGCAGCTCGTCGCCCTCGTTGAGCAGCGCGTTGGTGGACAGCGCGATCAATTCGCTGGCGCCGTTGCCCAGCCAGATGTCGTCGAGCGTCACGCCCTTGATGCCCTGCTGCTGCGTGTAGTGCATCACCGCCTTGCGCGCCGCGAAGATGCCCTTGCTGTCCGAGTAGCCCGCCGAATTCGGCAGGTTGCGGATCATGTCCTGCTGGATCTCCTCGGGCGCGTCGAAACCGAACGGGGCGAGGTTGCCGATGTTCAGCTTGATGACCTTGTGGCCCTCTTCCTCCATCTGCCGCGCGGCATCCATGATGGGTCCGCGGATGTCGTACAGCACGTTGGCGAGCTTGGTGGATTTCTGGACGGTCTTCAAAGCCCCTCCTGACGGGCGTTCACGCTCGGTGAAACGTATAATTTGACCATACTCCGCCCGGGCCCCCGCCCTGCGGGGCTTCCCCTTTCCGCATTGCCTTGAAACTCCAGCCCGATCAGTCCAGCGCCCAGACCATCAGCGGCTATGGCCCGGGCTGGGTGGGCGTGGGGCCGGAAAAAATCACGCACAACGTGGTGCTGTCGTCGCGCGGTGACCGCCTGCCCTGGGCGGACAGCTACGAGGCGCTGGGCCCCGAACACTTCGAGGCGCTGGCCCGCCTGCAGGTGGAGGTGGTGATCTTCGGCAGCGGCGAGCGCATCCGCTTTCCCAAGCCGGCCTGGCTGGCGTCGCTGGCCCAGCGCCGCATCGGCATCGAGACCATGGACACGGCCGCGGCCTGCCGCACCTACAACGTCCTGGCGCAGGAGGGGCGGGAGGTCGCGGTGGCCCTGTTGCTCGTGCCATGACACGGGGCGCTGGCCCGTTGGCGGGCCGAAACCGACCCCACGCCATCAGCGGGGACTGTTTCGCTGTAAAATCTCGGGTTGCGGCAAAGGCCTGCGCTGCGTCTTGGCGCTGCATGGGCAAGTAGCACTGTCACCCAGAACCACACACCCGCACAGGACCTTATGGCGATCGTTGTCAACAAACCCCTTCCTGAATTCGAAGCGAACGCCACCGGCGGCCTCAAGGTCACCAACACGACCCATGTGGGCCAGATCGTGGTGATGTACTTCTACCCGAAGGACAATACACCCGGGTGTACCACCGAGGCGATGCAGTTCCGCGACAAGTACAAGGATTTCGTGAAAGCCGGCGCCACCGTGTTCGGCGTCTCGCGCGACAACATGAAGTCGCACGACGAATTCAAGTCCAAGCTGGAACTGCCGTTCGAGCTGATCGCGGACACCGAGGAAAAGATGTGCCACATGTTCGGCGTGGTCAAGAACAAGATCATGTACGGCAAGAAGGTCAAGGGCATCGAGCGCAGCACCTTCCTGGTGGGCGCGGACGGCCTGCTCAAGCAGGAATGGCGCGGCCTCAAGGTCCCCGGTCACGTGGATGAAGTGCTCAAGGCCGTGAAGCTGTTGAAGAAGGCCGCCTGAACCCCTGCTGTCGGGGCTGACGTATCGTTGCAACAGGAAGCCGGCTGACATTGTTGTGCAGCGCGCGATGTGCATAATGAATTCATGCCGTTGACCCTGACGCACCGCGTCATCACCGTCAGTCCCCGAGAAGCCGCCCGGCCTGCCAGGCGGCTTTTTTGTTTGTCGTTGTCCTCAACAGGAAGCCGTAGTCCTTATGCCCCTGCCTCCCGCCCCGACCAAGCGCGCTGCCATGCTCCCGCCGGAAGCCTTCGACGCCCCGGCCCGTTCCTCGCACAAGGCGGCGCGAAAATCGGAAGGGCCTGCAGCCGATAGCGCGCTCGACGAGCGGCCGCAGATCGACGACGACTTCGACCCCCGCGCCGGCGGCGGCGACGTGCAGGCCGGCACGTTCGATCCGGAGATCGAAACCTACCTGGACGAGCCGCAGCAGGCCCGCAAGAAGAAGGACGTGACCGTCCCGGTGCCGCAGCCGAAGAAGAAGAAGGCCAGCGGCCCGCCCAAGATGTTCGTGCTGGACACCAATGTCCTGATGCACGACCCGATGAGCCTGTTCCGCTTCGACGAGCACGACATCTTCCTGCCCATGGTCGTGCTGGAAGAGCTGGACGGCCACAAGAAGGGCACCACCGAAGTGGCGCGCAACGCGCGCCAGGCCAGCCGCTCGCTCGACGCCTTGGCCGGCGCGCCCGGGACGGACATCGCACACGGCCTGAAGCTCGAGAGCACCGGCCACAAGGAAGCGGGCGGCTGCCTTTTCTTCCAGACGATGCCGCTTTCTTCCGGCCTGCCGATGGGCTTGCCGCCCGGCAAGGCGGACAACCAGATCCTGAGCGTGGTGCAGGCGCTGCAGGAAAAGCACGCGCCGCGCCAGGTGGTGCTGGTGTCCAAGGACATCAACATGCGCGTCAAGGCGCGCGCGATCGGCCTGATCACCGAGGACTACAAGAACGACAAGACGCTGGACGACCTGGACCTGATGTATTCGGGTTCGCTGGCCCTGCCCCCGGACTTCTGGGCCAAGCACGGCAAGACCGTCGAAAGCTGGCAGTCCGGCCTGCACACCTTCTACCGCATCAGCGGCCCGATCGTGCCCAGCCTGTTGATCAACCAGTTCGTGTACTTCGAGTCACCCGGCGAGCCGAGCCTGTATGCCCGCGTCACGGAAATCCGCGGCAAGACGGCTGTGCTCAAGACACTGAAGGATTATGGCCACCTGAAGAATGCGGTCTGGGGCGTGACCACGCGCAACCGTGAGCAGAACTTCGCGATGAACCTGCTGATGGACCCGGAGATCGATTTCGTCACCCTTTCCGGCACGGCCGGCACCGGCAAGACGCTGCTGGCGCTCGCCTCGGGCCTGACGCAGGTGCTGGACGAGCGCCGCTACACCGAGATCATCATGACCCGCGCCACCGTCAGCGTGGGCGAGGACATCGGCTTCCTCCCCGGCACCGAGGAGGAAAAGATGGGGCCCTGGATGGGCGCGCTGGACGACAACCTCGAAGTGCTGGGCAAGACGGAAAACGGCGCCGGCGAATGGGGCCGTGCGGCAACCAACGAGCTGATCCGCAGCCGCATCAAGATCAAGAGCATGAACTTCATGCGCGGACGCACCTTCCTGAACAAGTACGTGATCATCGACGAGGCGCAGAACCTGACGCCCAAGCAGATGAAGACCTTGATCACGCGGGCGGGCCCGGGCTCCAAGATCATCTGCATGGGCAACCTGGCGCAGATCGACACGCCCTACCTCACCGAGGGTTCGTCCGGCCTCACCTTCGCGGTGGACAAGTTCAAGGGCTGGCCGCACAGCGGGCACATCACGCTGGCGCGCGGCGAGCGTTCCCGCTTGGCGGATTTCGCCAGCGAAGTGCTGTAGATCAGCGCAAAGGTGTCGGGGTCGGCGTTGCCGAACCCGACCTACGTAGGCCGGGTTCCGCCGCAGGCGGACCCCGGCGTCAACGCTGCTGCGCGTTCACGTCACACGGCGGGCAATAACTGATGCGGCTGCCGAAGGGCGTATAGCGCAGTACCTTCGACAAGCCCTTGCGGCCGCTGGCGGCGCGCGCCACCAGCGTCGCCGCGCCCATGGCGCCGGCAAACCGCACCACCGGATTGCGGTGCTTGCGCGTCACCTGCCACAAGCCGATGCCGATGGCGAGCACCAGCCAGTGCTCGCCCGGAAAGCCTGGCCGCGCCTCGTCGGCGGCCTTGATCTTCTCCAGGGGGGAAGGCTCGTCGAGTTCCGGGGGGACGCTTTGCGCGACCATGGGCACGTTTGCCTCGGCCAGCGTGGGCATCAGGTTCATTTCTTCCATGATCGATCGTCTCCAGGGGATACCTGCAGCAAGGATCGCGCCCCGGCGGCGGCCGGCGCGTAGGAAGAACGCCCCAAACAGACGCGTCAGAAGTCGGCGTTGCCTGACGCGAGGTTCTCGAACTTGGTCAGGTTCTTGATGAAGGCCATCTTCACCATGCCGGTGGGGCCGTTGCGGTGCTTGCTGATGATGATCTCGGAGACGCCGGGCTCCTTGGAGTCCTTGTTGTAGTAGTCGTCCCGGTAGATGAACATGATCAGGTCGGCGTCCTGCTCGATGGCGCCGGATTCACGCAGGTCGCTCATCATCGGGCGCTTGTCGGTGCGCGCCTCCACGCCCCGCGACAACTGCGACAACGCGATCAGGGGGCAACCCAGCTCCTTGGCCAGCATCTTCAGACCGCGGGAGATCTCGCCCACGGCGGTGGCGCGGTTCTCGTCGGCCATGCCGCCGGACACGCTCATCAGCTGCAAGTAATCCACCACGATCAGGCCCAGCTTGCCGCCGCACTGGCGCGCCAGCCGCCGCGCGTTGGCGCGCAATTCGCTCACCGTGAGGCCCGGCGTCTCGTCGATGTGCAGGGAGATGTTGCGCAGCTTTTCGATGGCTTCGGTCAGGCGCGGCCACTCGTCGTCGGTCAGCTTGCCGCTGCGCAGGTGGCCCTGGTCGATGCGGCCGATGGAGCCGACGATGCGCACCGCGAGTTGCGACGCGCCCATCTCCATGGAAAACACGGCGACCGGCAGGCCTTCGTTGAGCGCCACGTGTTCGGCGATGTTGATGGCCAGCGAGGTCTTGCCCATGGAGGGGCGCGCGGCCAGGATGATCAGGTCGCCGGCCTGCAGGCCCGACGTCATGCGGTCGAAGTCGTAGAAGCCGGTGGGCACGCCCGTGATGTCGTTCGGGTTGTCCGCCATCTCCTGCACGCGGTCCAGCAGTTGCACCACCAGGCTGTCCATGCCCTGGAAGCCCTGCTTCATCCGGGAGCCTTCCTCCCCGATGTTGAAGATCTTCTGCTCGGCCTCGTCGAGGATGCGGTCGACCGGCCGGCCCTGCGTGTTGAAGGCGGCGGTGGCGATCTCGTCGCTGGCGGACACCAGCTTGCGCAGGATGGAGCGCTCGCGCACGATCTCCGCGTAGCGGCGGATGTTGGCGGCGCTCGGCACGTACTGCGCGAGCGAGTTCAGGTAGGCCAGCCCGCCGATCTCGTCGGACTTGCCCTGCGCCTGCAGCTGCTCGTACACCGTGATCACGTCGGCCGGCTTGCTGGCGTTGATCAGGCTGCCGACCACGCCGTAGATCAGCTTGTGCTCGTAGCGGTAGAAGTCGCCGTCCACCAGCAGGTCGCCGACGCGGTCCCAGGCCTGGTTGTCCAGCAGCAGGCCGCCGAGCACGCTGGACTCCGCCTCGATGGAATGCGGCGGGACGCGCAACTGCGCGACCTGCCGGTCACGGGGGAAATCGCCGTCGACGGCGCTCAGGACTGCGGACATGGGCTTGCTCTCTTCCTCAAGCGTGGATTGTCCCGCGCCCTGTAGAAATGTCCAGTGATAACACTGGGTACAGCCTGTGGACAACGGGGTGGAGGCTGTGAGGAAAGCGGGAGCGGACAACCGGACGCAGAAGACGCAGAAACTACGCAGAAGACGCAAAAGAAACCAAAGTCCTTTTTCGGATTTTCTCTGGATCCCTTCTGCGTCTTCTGCGCAACTTCTGCGCCTTCTGCGTCCGGCATTCCGATCCCGCATTGAAAAAGCCGCCCGAAGGCGGCTTTCAGCAGCGGAGGGAGATGAGGCTTACGCCGTCTCGCCCAGCACGGTCACGTTGACTTGCACCACCACGTCCGTGTGCAGGGCCACGGAGACGGTGCTGTCGCCGGTGACCTTGATCGGGCCGTTCGGCATGCGAACCTGGGCCTTGGCGACCGGGAAACCCAGCTTGCCCAGGGCTTCGGCGATGTCGAAGTTGGTGACCGAGCCGAACAGGCGGCCATCGACGCCGGCCTTTTGCGTCAGCTTGACGGTCTGGCCGCCCAGCTTCTCGCCCTGTGCCTGCGCTTCGGCAAGCTTGGCCGAGGCGGCCTTTTCCAGTTCGACGCGCTTGGCTTCGAATTCGGCCTTGTTGGCCTCGGTGGCGCGACGGGCCTGGCCGTGCGGGATCAGGAAGTTACGGGCGTAGCCGTCCTTCACCTTCACGATCTCGCCCAGGTTACCGAGGTTGATGACTTTCTCGAGCAGGATGACTTGCATGGCGTGCGTCCTCAGATGCGGTGCTGGTCGGAGTACGGAATCATCGCCAGGAAGCGCGCGCGCTTGATGGCGGTGTTCAGCTGCCGCTGGTAGATCGCGCGGGTGCCGGTCAGGCGCGCCGGGATGATCTTGCCGTTTTCCGAGATGAAGTCGCGCAGGGTGTCGACGTCCTTGTAGTCGATCTCTTCGACGCCGGCGACGGTGAAGCGGCAGAAGCGCTTGCGCTTGAACAGCAGCGACTGCGTGTTGCGCTTCGGACGCTTGTCCTTGTTGAACTTCTTGAATGCGGGCATGTTGGGCTCCTGATCAGTTGGGGACAGAGCTGAAGATCTGTCCCGCAAAAAACTATTAACTGGGTTCTTGCTGGAATGACTGGATATGCAAAACCGGGTGCTTGCCGTGCCGCGGGGCGGCCAGGAAACCGGTGAACCTGAACTCGCTGCCGACGGCCTGCCTGGCAAGCGTCTCGGCATCGGTGCCGAACGCCACGGCCCTGATCTGGGCCTTCACCTGCCTCGTCGAGCCGGCCTCCAGGGCTTCGGACTCGTGTTCGAGGATCAGGTCCAGGGCAGGCAATCCGGCGGGGGTGTAGCGCAGGGGCTTGGCCTCGGCGATACGCGCGCTCAGGATCGTCTGGTTCACACCCGGCGAGTGCCGTCGCTTACGACTGGAACTCCGCCTGTTGCTGCTTGCGCGCTTCTTCGCGCTCCACGGTCTTCATCATGGACGACGGGCCGGTGTCGGCCTTCTTCTTCACCACGGTCAGGTGGCGCAGGACGGCGTCGTTGAAGCGGAACGCGTGCTCCAGTTCGCTCATCACGGGCTGGTCGGCCTCGATGTTGATGCACAGGAAGTGGGCCTTGCCCAGCTTGTTGATCTGGTAGGCCAGCTGGCGACGGCCCCAGTCCTCGACACGATGCACCTTGCCGTTGCCGGCGGTGATCATGCCCTTGTAGCGTTCCAGCATGGCCGGAACCTGCTCGCTTTGATCCGGGTGGATCAGCAAGACGATCTCATAGTGACGCATCAATTTGGACTCCTTTTGGATTGAAAGCTGCCCCGGGGTCCAGACCAGGTGCAGCAAGGGTAAGCCCGCGATTATAGCCCGCGCGCTCCCGCCCCGCTCTACGGGGCCTTCAGCAGCAGGCCCAGCCGTGCGTAGCCCGACGGACCCAGGGCGGCGCGCATCTGCGGCGCCAGCTCCTGCAACTCCGCCAGGCTGCCTGCGGCCTCCACCGCCAGGTGCAAGGCCTCCCACCGCGGCCCAAGCTCGGCCGTGAGCCGGGTCGCCAGGGGGTAGGCCTGCAGGTATCGCTCACGGCCCGACGGATCGGGGGCGCCCGGGGCCAGCGGCGCCGGAGCCGATGCGACGAAGGTGCCCAGTTCCGCCACCAGCCCCATGTCGACCAGCCGGTCGATGTCGGCCCGCGTGACGCCGCCCGGCGAGGTGGCGGCCAGCACCTCCTCGATGGTGCGCTGGCCGTCGCACAGGATGAGTGCGGCGCGCTGCCGGTGCGACAAGCCGCCGTGCCGGTCCTTCAGCACCAGCATGCCCGCGTCCGTCTTGGCCAGATTCATCCGCTACTCCCAAAAAGAAAGCCCGCGCTCGGCGGGCTTTCTCGAGCGATGGCGGAAGCTTAATCCCGGGCGTAGATATCCACGTCCTTGGTTTCCCGGATGAACAGCATGCCGATGATGAACGTACCGGCTGCCACGATCACGGGGTACCAGAGGCCGTAGAAGATGTCGCCGGTGGCCGCCACCATGGCGAAGGCCGTGGTCGGCAGCAGGCCGCCGAACCAGCCGTTGCCGATGTGGTACGGCAGGCTCATGGACGTGTAGCGGATGCGCGTCGGGAACATTTCGACCAGCATGGCCGCGATCGGGCCGTACACCATGGTGACCAGGATCACGAGGAACACCAGGATGGCCAGGACCATGCCGGTATTCATCTTCCCCTTGTCGGCCGCCTGCGTCAGGCCCGCCGCCTTGGCGCCATCGCCCAGCTGCTTCTTGAAGTCGGCGATGGCCTTGGCGGACTCGGGCGCAAACCCGTTGCGCTGGGCGTTCAGCGTGGCGGTCGGCGCATTCAGCACCAGGGTCCCCAGCGTGATCGTGGCCGCACTGCCGGCCGGGCCCGCCTTGTTCTCGTACGGGATGTACGACTGCGTCAGGGCGCGCTTGGCGATGTCGCAGGAGCTGGTGAAGTCGATCTCACGGGCGATCGGGCTGCCCTGGAACGAGCACTGCTTCGGGTCGGCGGTGATCGTCACCTTGCTGGCTTGCTGCGCGGCAACCAGGCCGGGGTTGGCGGCCTTCAGCAGCATCGGGAACACCGTGAAGTACGTCAGCGCGGCGATCAGGCAGCCCGCCATGATGATCGGCTTGCGGCCGATCTTGTCCGACAGCGAACCGAACAGGATGAAGAACGGCGTGCCGATCAGCAGCGAGGCGGCGATCAGCAGGTTGGCCGTGGTCACGTCCACCTTGGCGATGGTGATCAGGAAGAACAAGGCGTAGAACTGCCCCGTGTACCAGACCACGGCCTGGCCGGCCGTCAGGCCCAGCAGCGCCAGGATCACGATCTTGAGGTTCTTCCACTGGCCGAAGGATTCGGTCAGCGGCGACTTGGAGGTCTTGCCCTCGGCCTTCATCTTCTGGAAGGCGGGGGACTCGTTCAGGCTCAGTCGGATCCACACCGAGATGGCCAGCAGCAGGATCGAGACCAGGAACGGGATGCGCCAGCCCCAGTCGGCGAAATCCTTGGGCGTCATCATCTCCCGCACGCCCAGGATCACCAGCAGCGACAGGAACAGGCCCAGCGTCGCCGTGGTCTGGATCCAGGAGGTGTAGGCGCCACGCTTGCCGTGCGGCGCGTGCTCGGCGACGTAGGTCGCGGCACCACCGTACTCGCCGCCGAGCGCCAGGCCCTGCAGCATGCGCAGCGCGATCAGGATCACCGGGGCGGCGATGCCGATCGTGGCGTAGTTGGGCAACAGGCCGACCACGAATGTCGAAGCGCCCATGATCATGATGGTGACCAGGAAGGTGTACTTGCGGCCGATCATGTCGCCCAGGCGGCCGAACACGATGGCGCCGAACGGGCGCACCAGGAAGCCCGCAGCGAACGCCAGCAGAGCGAAGATGTACGCCGAGGTCGGATCGAGCCCCGAGAAGAACTGCGCGGCGATGACGCCGGCGAGCGAGCCGTACAGGTAGAAGTCGTACCACTCGAAAACCGTTCCAAGGGAGGAGGCGAAGATGACCTTCTTCTCCTCGCGGGTCATCGGTGCAGTGTGTACGACCGGACCCGCGCCTGCGCCGGCGGAGGCTGTTGCCATGGCTGTCTCCTTCTTGATGGAAGCCGCAGTATTGGAAGCGGGTCTGACGCAAGCCTGACTGGGACCGACCGGCAGGACTAGGGCATTCCCTAGGCCGCCCGGCCCGCGTTCAGAGCAGGAGAAAGGCCGCCGCGGCGACCGCCGTGGGAACCAGCGCACCGAGCAGGAGCCCCAGCGCGCCGATCGACTCGTCCGCGAAGCCGCGCTTGAGCAAGGCCACACCGGCTGGATTGGGCGCATTGGCGATCACGGTGAGCCCGCCGCCGGCGACGGCACCCGCCACCAGCATGTACTTCGCCTCGTCCGAGATGCCTTCGATCAGGGAACCCAGGTACGTGAGCGCGGCGTTGTCCGTGATGGCGGTCAGGGCGGCGGCGCCGAAGAAAAGCACGCCGGGAGACATCGAAGACACGAAGGGCTGCAGCCACCATTGCTGCATTCCACCCAGCACCACCAGCCCCGCCAGGAAGAATGCGACGAGCAAGGCTTCCTTGAGGATCAGGGGGTTCTGGTGGCGCTCGTACGCCTGGGTGAATCCCAGGAACATCAGGAACAGGCCCAGGAACGCCACCGGATGGTGGGCGAGCGCCACCACCGCCGCCAGGAAAGCGAGGTGGATGGCAATGATGGGATACGGAACGCGGAGTCCCGGCACGGCGTCGTGCGCGACGCCGTGCCCCAGGTGCGGGCGCAACACGGCCACCGCGAGAGTCGCGTTGACCAGCACGGCGATCGCTGCCTTCCAGCCGAAGGTCTGCGCCATGAAGCTCGACGTCCACCCCCAGGCGCCCGCGACCATCAGCACCGGGGGCGCCGCGAACGACGTCAGGGTCCCGCCGATCGAGACGTTCACGAACAGCACGCCCAGCGCGAAGTATTTCGGCGGCTCGGGCATGTTCGACCGGAAGATCTGCGGCGCGAGCATCAGGGCGGCAAGCGTCATGGCGGCGGGCTCGGTGATCAGGGAGCCGGCCAGGGGCACCAGGGCCAGGCCGAGCCAGGCGGCGGCGATCGGCGCCGGCACGGGAAGCAGCCGCACGAGGAGCGCCGTGACCTGCACGGCGGCGACCAGGACCGGGCGCGACGCTGCCACCACCATCACGACGAACACGAACAGCGGCTCCGTGTACTGTCGGGACTCGGCGTAGTCGAGCGCGAGCTTGCTGCTGCCGAAGACGGCCAGGCACAGCACCAGCGCGATGGCCCAGAAGCCGAACACCACCTCCACTTCACCGAGCAGGTGGAACAAGCCCGCGTGGCGGGGATACCGGTGGGCGAGCCGCTCGAACTGCTTGGCCAACAAGGTATGCAGCACGGCGGCGCCGAAAAAGACCGCCGCCAGCTGCAGCAGGAAGGGAGGAATGTCCTGGGTCATGGCCGGAACCAGGATGCAATGGCGGCCATGGTCTATTCCTCCTCGGCGATGCCGTATGCCTGGTCGAGCTTGTTCATGGAGTACGCGTAGTACCAGATCAGGGCCACGTACACCGCCAGCGCGCCCTGGGCGCCCACCCAGAAGCTGAACGGCCAGCCGAAGAAGTTGAAGTTCAGGTGGCGCGAAAAGTACGCCACCACGAAGGTCACCAGGAACCAGATCACCAGCAGGACGCCGGTGAGCCGCAGGTTCCTGCGCCAGTACGCCCGATGGCTGGCCGTCATCTGCACAATTTGTCTCTTCTCGGACCCGGGGAGCAGGCTGGCGGCGACCGTCACCGCGATGCCGGTGGCGACGCCGAACACGCCCCCGGCGACGGGCATGATGCCGAACCACAAGGAGGCCTCCCCGGAGGCGCCCAGCGCGCTACGCACGCTGGGGCTGCTCGAAGCCATGTAGTACACGGTGACGCCGAAGCCCGCGAGCATCCCGCTGACGGCGCCGCGCCGCGTGGCGCCAGGCCAGAAGATGCCCAGCACCATGGCGGGCAGCAAGGCGGACGCGGCCAGCGAGAACGACGCCGACACGAGCGGCAGGATGTCGGCGGGCTTGAGCGTCGCCACCATCGCCGCCAGCAGCGCCACGCCCAGCAATGCGAACTTGGACAGGATCACCCTTTGCTCCGGGGTGGTCCGGTGGCCGCTGTCGTGGCTGTACAGGTCGCGCACGAGGGCGTTGCTGATGGTGAGCAGCAGGCCGTCGGCCGTGGACAGCGCCGCCGCCACCCCCCCGGCGGCCACCAACCCGGAGATGACGTACGGCAGGCCGCCGATCTCCGGCGTCGCCAGCATGATGATGTCCGCCCCCATGCGGATCTCGCCGAACTGCACGCGGCCGTCGCCGTTGACGTCGCTCACCGACAGCAGCGCAGGGTCCACCCTCCCCCACTGCACGATCCAGGTCGGCAAGGCGTCGAAGCTGCTGCCGACCAGCCCCTGCATCACCTCGAACTTCACCAGCACCGCCAGTGCCGGGACACTCAGGTAGAGGAGGCCGACGAAGAACAGCGCCCAGGCCACCGAAGTGCGCGTGTCGGCGACGGAGCGCGTCGTATAGAAGCGCGTCAGCAGGTGCGGCAGGCTCGCGGTGCCCGCCATCAGGCAGAACATGAGCGCAAGGAAGTTGGCGCGGGACGTCTGGAACGCCTCGCGCTCGGCGGCGGTCCCGTCGGGATCGCCGGCGAAGGGCTTGCTGTGCGGCGGCAGGCCGCCCAGGGGCTGCGCGCGCTGCAGCGATTCCTGCTGCAGCCGCGTCCAGTACTCGCGCGCGGACGCGGGATCCTTCGGCAAGGCTGCCAGCTCCCGGTTGGCGGCGACGATGCGTGCCGGGTCCGCGTCCTGCGCCTTGAGCTGGCGGATGCGCTCGCGCGCCTCGGCACGTTCCCGCACCAGCGCCCCTTCGACATCGGCCAGCTTGTCGCGGTAGTCGGCGGCGCGCCGCAGGAACACGAGCTGCACTTCGCGCTCGCCCGGCGACGCCATCAGCTGCCGCTCGAGCTCTTCGATCTTCTGCATCTGCAGGCCGTAGACCAGCGGCGCCATCGGGTTGCCGAGCTGCTTGTAGGCCAGCCACGAAACCGGAATCAGGAAGGCAAGCAGCAACACGACGTACTGCGCCACCTGCGTCCAGGTGATGGCCCGCATTCCCCCCAGAAAGGAGCAGAGCAGCACGCCGCCGAGGCCGAGGAGGACGCCGATCTCGAATTGCACGCCGGTCAGGCGCGAGGCGATCAGCCCGATGCCGTAGATCTGCGCCACCACGTACGTGAACGAGCAGATCATGGCGGCGAGGGCCGCCAGCCGCCGCGGCCAGTTGCCGCCATAGCGCACATGGAAATAGTCGGGCACGGTGTAGAGCCCCAGGCGCCGCAGGTAAGGCGCCACCAGCAGCGCCACCAGGCAAAAGCCGCCGGTCCACCCGAGCACGTAAGCCAGGCCGCCGGGCTCCCGCTCGCTGCCGCCGAAGCCTTGCAGGTACAGCCCGCCGGCCAGGCTGATGAAGGATGCGGCGCTCATCCAGTCGGCGGCCGCCGCCATGCCGTTGTACATCGGCGGGATGCGGCGGCCGGCGACGTAGTACTCCTCGGGGTCCGTCGTGCGGCCCCGGATGCCGATGGCCGCGTACATGATCACGGTGGCGAACATGAAGATCGGACCGAGCCATAGGCGCGACAGGCCTCGCTGCTCCGCCCAGGCAAGCGCGGCCAGGAACAGCAGGAAGCCGGCGACGAACGCGATGAGCACTCGGCGGATGCGCCGTTCGTAGCGCACTGCGGGACTGCCGGTCAGGTCATCCATGGCCGCGATCATCGCACCGGTCGCCAACTTGTTCGCACGCGCCGCCTGTGCGCGGTACCGGGCGGCCCCACGCGGGGAAGCCACGCGGCATACTCACGCTGAGCTATCGCAGGGAGTCAAGCCATGGCGATCGACACGGACGTCATCTATCGCAAATCGGGTCGCGGCGTGGACGCCATCGGCACGCGGCCGGCCGGGTTGAGCTCGGCCCAGCGCAACCTGCTGATCCTGGTGGACGGCAAGCGCACTTTCAACGAGCTGGCGACGCTGTGGAGCGTGCTCGGCGACACCCACGAGGCGCTGGGCGTGCTGCTTGCGCTGGGTTTCATCGAGCCGACTGCGGCGCGGGCGGCGCCCGCGCCGATCCGCGTGCAGCCGTCCGCTCCCTCGGCGCAGCGCGGCCCCGGGGCCACGGAACTGCTGGTGCCGCTGCAGCACGCGCAGGAGTTCGCCACCGAACGGCTGCTCGACCTGCTGGGCGCCGAAGGCGACGACCTGTGCCAGCGCCTGCGCGCCACGCGCAGCCCGCGCGAGTTCCGCGCGGCACTGCGCCGCACCGAAACCAGCCTGAGGGAAGTGATCGGCCACGAGCTGGCCGAGCGGTTCCTGCAGCAGGTGGAGAACCTGCGCGCGCCCTGACCGGGCGCCTACTCGGCCAGCTTCTGCCAGGTGGCGATCACGCTGTCCGGGTTCAGCGAGATCGACGTGATGCCCTCGGCCACCAGCCACTGCGCGAAGTCGGGGTGGTCGCTGGGGCCCTGGCCGCAGATGCCCACGTACTTGCCGTGCTTCACGCACGCGGCGATGGCGCGCGACAGCATCGCTTTCACCGCCGGGTCGCGCTCGTCGAAGTCGGCGGCCAGCAGCGCCAGGCCGGAGTCCCGGTCCAGCCCCAGCGTGAGCTGCGTGAGGTCGTTGGAGCCGATCGAGAAGCCGTCGAAGAATTCCAGGAACTCCTCGGCCAGGATGGCGTTGCTGGGGATCTCGCACATCATGATCAGCTTCAGGTCGTCGCGGCCCCTCTGCAGCCCCTGCTCCGCCAGCAGCTTGGTCACGCGATCGGCCTGGCCGAGCGTGCGCACGAACGGCACCATCACCTGCACGTTGGTCAGGCCCATCTCGTTGCGCACCCGCACCAGCGCCTCGCACTCCATCGCGAAGGCCTCGCGGAACTCGGCGCTGATGTAGCGCGCCGCGCCGCGGAAGCCGAGCATCGGGTTCTCTTCCTCCGGCTCGTAGCGGCTGCCGCCGATCAACTTGCGGTATTCGTTGGACTTGAAGTCCGACAGCCGCACGATCACCGGCTTGGGCCAGAAGGCCGCGGCGATGGTCGCCACGCCCTCGGCCACCTTGTCGACATAGAAGGCGCGCGGCGATGCGTGGCCGCGGGCCACCGACTCCACCGCCTTCTTCAGGTCGCCGTCGACGTTGGGATAGTCGAGGATGGCCTTCGGGTGGACGCCGATGTTGTTGTTGATGATGAATTCCAGGCGCGCCAGGCCCACGCCGTGGTTGGGCAGCTGCGCGAAGTCGAAGGCGAGCTGCGGGTTGCCCACGTTCATCGTGATCTTGGTCTTGATCTCCGGCATCTCCCCGCGCTGCACCTCGGTGATTTCGGTCTCCAGCAGGCCGTCGTAGACGAACCCGGTGTCGCCCTCGGCGCAGCTCACCGTCACCAGCGTGCCGTCCACCAGCCGCTCGGTGGCGTCGCCGCAGCCCACCACGGCGGGGATGCCGAGCTCGCGCGCGATGATGGCCGCATGGCAGGTGCGGCCGCCCCGGTTGGTGACGATGGCGCTGGCGCGCTTCATCACCGGCTCCCAGTTCGGGTCGGTCATGTCCGTGACCAGCACGTCGCCGGCCTGCACCTTGTCCATCTCCGCGGTGCTGTGCACCAGCCGCACCGGCCCGGTGCCCACCTTCTGGCCGATGGCGCGCCCTTCGGCCAGCACGCTGCTCTTGCCCTTGAGCTTGTAGCGCATTTCCGCCTTGCCCTGCTGCTGGCTCTTCACCGTTTCGGGCCGCGCCTGCAGGATGTACAGCTGGCCGTCCCCGCCGTCCTTGCCCCACTCGATGTCCATCGGCCGGCCGTAGTGCTTCTCGATCACCAGCGCATAGCGGGCGAGCGCCTCGACGTCCTGGTCGGTCAGCGAAAAGCGGTTGCGCTGCTCCAGCGGCACGTCGACCGTCTTCACCAGCTTGCCGCCTTGCGCTTTCTCGGCGTCGCTGGTGAACACCATCTGGACCAGCTTGGAGCCAAGATTGCGGCGGATCACCGCGCGCTTGCCGGCGTTCAGCATCGGCTTGTGGACGTAGAACTCGTCGGGGTTGACGGCGCCCTGCACCACCGTCTCGCCCAGGCCGTAGCTGGAGGTGATGAACACGACCTGGTCGAAACCCGACTCGGTGTCGATGGTGAACATCACGCCGGCGGCCCCCAGGTCGGAGCGCACCATGCGCTGTACGCCGGCCGACAGCGCGACTTCGGCGTGGGCAAAGCCCTTGTGCACGCGGTAGCTGATGGCGCGGTCGTTGTACAGGGAGGCGAACACCTCCTTCATCTTGTGCAGGATGTCCTGGATGCCGACCACGTTGAGGAAGGTCTCCTGCTGGCCCGCGAACGATGCGTCGGGCAGGTCTTCAGCGGTCGCGGAGGAACGCACGGCGAAGCTTGCGCCGGCGTTGCCGGCGGCGAGCTTGTCGAAGTGCGAGCGGATCTCCCGCTCCAGGTCCGCCGGGAAGGGCTGGGCCTCGATCCAGCCGCGGATCTCCGCGCCGGCCGCTGCGAGCGCCCGGACGTCGTCGGTGTTCAGCGTTTTCAGGCGCTGCTCGATGCGTCCGGCCAGGCCGTCGTGCTGGAGGAATTGGCGAAAGGCATGCGCGGTGGTGGCGAAGCCGGTCGGCACGCGCACGCCCCCTGGCAGCTGCGAGATCATTTCGCCGAGGCTGGCGTTCTTGCCGCCGACCGCCTCGACGTCGGTCATTCTCAGGTCTTCAAACGGTACGACCAGGGCGGTCGCGTTGAAAAGGGCAGACATGGGGAGACTCCGGAAGTTGGAACTGGGTCTGCGCGGCGGCGCAACGCGGCAGGCCCCACCGATGGGCTTTGTCGTTGTTCGAAGGGGCGGCGGGGAGGCATGCGCGGGAATTCTTCAATAATGGCCGGGATTGTAGGCGTGGCCGCCTGTTCGCGGCCCACCCTGAGCAAGGCTCCTTCATGCACACCCGCACTGTCTTTTTCGTGTCGGACGGCACCGGCATCACCGCCGAAACCTTCGGCAACGCCATCCTCGCGCAGTTCGAGTTCAAGCCGCGCCACGTGCGGCTGCCCTTCATCGACACGGTGGACAAGGCGCACCAGGTGGTGCGGCAGGTGAACCACACGGCGGAGGTCGAGGGCCGCCGCCCGGTGGTGTTCACGACGCTCGTCAACGTCGAAGTGCTGCAGGTGATCGAGGAGGGTTGCCGGGCCATGGTGCTCGACATGTTCGGCACCTTCGTGCGGCCGCTGGAGATCGAGTTGGGCATGAAGTCCAGCCACCGGGTGGGGCGCTTCGCCGACGTGAGCAAGAGCAAGGAATACCACGACCGCATCGAGGCGATCAACTACAGCCTGGCCCACGACGACGGCCAGTCCAACCGCGACCTCGAGCAGGCCGACATCATCCTGGTGGGTGTCAGCCGCAGCGGCAAGACGCCGACTTCGCTGTACCTGGCCATGCAGTACGGGCTGAAGGCGGCCAACTATCCGCTGATCCCGGAAGACTTCGAGCGCCGGCAATTGCCGCCGTCGCTGGTGCCGCATCGCCAGAAGATCTTCGGCCTGACGATCCAGCCGGAGCGGCTGAGCGAAATCCGCAACGAGCGGCGGCCGAACTCGCGCTACGCGGCGCTCGAGAGCTGCCGCAACGAGGTGGCGGAGGCCGAGGCGATGATGCGGCGCGAAGGCATCCGGTGGTTGTCGACGACCACCAAGTCGATCGAAGAGATCGCCACGACGATCCTGCAGGAGATCCGGCCGGAGCGGCTGGACTACTGAAGTGTCGGGGTCGCTCCGCGAACCCGACCTACGCATTCGGCCGCGCAATTCGGGTTCGCGCAGCGATCCAGTCGGTCCGGGTAGGTCGGGTTCGCGCAGCGACCCCGACAGGCCGCGATAGCTGTCCCCTAACACCGCCATGCCTGCTTTCAATTGGGAAGCGGCCCGAACTGCCTTATCCTTCATAGGCGCCCTGAATCAACCAGCACTCAGCAATAGAGGAAAACAATGTCTCTCATCAACACCGAAATCCCCGCCTTCACCGCCACCGCGTACCACAACGGCAAGTTCGTTCCGGTCACGCAGGACAACTTCAAGGGCAAGTGGTCGGTCGTCGTCTTCTACCCGGCCGACTTCACCTTCGTCTGCCCGACCGAGCTGGGCGACCTGGCCGACAACTACGCCGAGTTCAAGAAGCTGGGCGCCGAGGTGTATGGCGTGTCCACCGACACCCACTTCACCCACAAGGCCTGGCACGACACCTCCGACACCATCAAGAAGGTGCAGTACCCGCTCGTGGGCGACCCGTCCCATCAGCTGGCCCGCTTCTTCCAGGTGCTGATCACCGAAGGCGAAGACACCGGCCTGGCCCTGCGCGGCACGTTCGTGATCGACCCCGAAGGCAAGATCAAGACGATCGAAGTGCACGACAACGGCATCGGCCGCGACGCCTCCGAAACACTGCGCCGCCTCAAGGCCGCCCAGTACGTCGCCGCCCACCCGGGTGAAGTCTGCCCCGCCAAGTGGGAGCAAGGCGCAGAGACGCTCAAGCCCTCGCTGGACCTCGTCGGCAAGATCTAAGCGCTCCGCAGGAAGGCCCGGGCGCATCCGTGCCCGGGCCTTTTTCATTCTCCATCCACAACAACACAAGGACATCCCATGCTCGACGCCAACCTGAAAGCACAGTTGACCGCTTACCTGGAGCGCATGACGCAGCCGGTGGAGATCACCGCGTCGCTGGACGACACCGCGGCGTCGCGCGAGATGCAGGCCCTGCTCAAGGACATCGCGGACGCTTCGCCGCGCGTCACGGTCATCGAGACCACCGGCGGCCCGCATCGCACGCCGTCGTTCCAGATCAACCGGCCGGGCGAAAACCACGGCCCGCGCTTCGCCGGCCTGCCCATGGGGCACGAGTTCACTTCGCTGGTTCTGGCGCTGCTGCAGGTGGGCGGCTACCCGCCGAAGGTGGAGCAGGCGCTGCTGGAGCAGATCCGCGCGCTCGACGGCGACTTCGAATTCGAGGTGTACGTCTCGCTCACCTGCCACAACTGCCCGGACGTCGTGCAGGCGCTGAACCTGATGGCGGTGCAGAACCCGCGCATCAAGACCACCATGATCGAAGGCGGCCTGTTCCAGGACGAGATCAAGGAACGCCAGATCATGGGCGTGCCGACGGTGTTCCTCAACGGGACGTTCTTCGACTCTGGTCGCCTGAGCCTGGAGGAGATCCTGGCCAAGGTCGACAAGGGCGGCGCCGAACGCGAAGCGCAGAAGATCGCCGCCAAGGAACCCTTCGACGTGCTGATCGTCGGTGGCGGCCCCGCAGGCGCGGCGGCCGCGGTGTATGCGGCGCGCAAGGGCATCCGCACCGGCGTGGCTTCCGAGCGCTTCGGCGGCCAGGTGCTGGACACGCTGGGCATCGAGAACTTCGTGTCGGTGAAGGAAACCGAAGGCCCGAAGTTCGCCATGGCGCTGGAAGAGCACGTGCGCACGTACGACGTGGACATCATGAACCTGCAGCGCGCCAAGGGGCTGAAGGCAGGCGACCTGATCGAGGTGGAACTGGAGAACGGCGCCTCGCTGAAAGCGAAAAGCGTGATCCTCACCACCGGCGCGCGCTGGCGCAACGTCAACGTGCCCGGCGAGAAGGAGCTCAAGAACAAGGGCGTGGCCTATTGCCCGCACTGCGACGGCCCGCTGTACAAGGGCAAGCGGGTGGCGGTCATCGGCGGCGGCAATTCCGGCGTCGAGGCGGCCATCGACCTGGCCGGCATCGTCAAGCACGTGACGCTGATCGAGTTCGACACCAGGTTGCGCGCCGACGCGGTGCTGCAGAAGAAGCTGCAGTCGCTGCCGAACGTGACGGTGATCCTGAACGCGCAGACCACCGCGATCACCGGCGCCGACAAGGTCGACGGCCTGACGTACAAGGACCGCGCCACCGGCGAAGACCAGCGCGTGGACCTGGAAGGGGTGTTCGTGCAGATCGGCCTGGTGCCCAACACCGAGTGGCTCAAGGGCACGCTGGAGCTGTCGAAGCACGGCGAGATCATCGTCGGGCCGCGCGGCGAGACTTCGATGCCCGGCGTGTTCGCCGCCGGCGACTGCACGACCGTGCCGTTCAAGCAGATCATCATCGCGGCCGGCGACGGCGCGAAGGCGGCGCTCGGTGCGTTCGATCACCTGATCCGCAGCTGAATTGCCTCCTCTCCCCCCTGGGGAGAGGGCCGGGGTGAGGGGCGGAGGCGCGTTTGCGAGACAATCGTCGCCACCTTCAAGGCCACGAAAGAAGAACATGCAAGGAGATCCGCAAGTCATCCAGCACCTGCAGGCGCAACTCAAGAACGAGCTGACGGCCACCAACCAGTACTTCCTGCACTACCGCATCCTCAAGCACTGGGGTTTCGAGCGGCTGGCCAAGAAGGAATACGAAGAGTCGATCGGCGAGATGAAGCACGCCGACAAGCTGATGGAACGCATCCTCATGCTCGACGCGCTGCCCAACCTGCAGGACCTGGGCAAGCTGATGGTGGGCGAGGACGTTCCCGAGATCCTGAACGCGGACCTGCAAAGCGAGCGCGGCGCCCAGGCCACCGTCAAGGTGGGCATCGCCCATTGCGAGTCCGTGCGCGACTTCATCTCGCGCGAGATCCTGGAGCGCATCCTCGAAGACACGGAGGAGCACATCGACTTCCTCGAGACCCAGCTCGAACTGCTCGCCAAGGTGGGCCTGCAGAACTACCTGCAGTCGCAAATGGGCGACGCCAGCTGAAATTTTCCCGATCGTGATGAGAAGCATTCTCATTTAACGATATAATCGCGGCGAAATCCGGCCAGCCAACCCGGCACGGCAAACCGCCGTGCGCCCAGCCAGCCTCACGTGAAACCGCCCGCCACCGCGCGGGCTCCACCTGGAGGCCACCTTGGCGCACTCTCGCATTCCGTCCGATCCTGTCCGGCTCCCGCTGGGCGCCCTCATGCTCGCCGCTTCCGCCGGCGCATGGTCCCAAGGCACCGTCCCCGAAGCCACCGGCACCTTGGCGACGGTGACCGTGCGGGAGGAAGCCGAAGGCCCCGAATCCAAGAACTCGCTGCGAGCCACCACGACGAGCATCGGCAAGGGCACCCAGGAACTGCGTGACATCCCGCAGACCGTGACCGTCACGACCGAGCGGCTGATCGACGACCGCAACCTCGACGACTTCCGCGAAGTCCTGAAGAACACCGCCGGCGTGACCTTCCAGGCCGGCGAGACCGGCGAGGAAGATGTGCGGCTGCGCGGCTTCTCGCTCGGGCAGGCCGGCGACATCTACATCGACGGCTTCAAGGACGCGCCCATCCAGTCACGCGACACCTTCAACCTCGATCGCGTGGAGGTGCTCAAGGGCTCGGCCTCGATGCTGTTCGGCAAGGGCTCCACCGGCGGCGTCGTGAACCAGGTGAGCAAGCAGCCGTTCCTGATGACGCAGCACGAGGTGGACTACACCCTCGGCACCGGCGGCGAGCATCGGCTGACCGGGGACTTCAACTTCCACACCGGCGAAAACGCCGCGTTCCGCCTGAACACGATGGTGCACAAGGCGGACAACTACGGCGCCGCGCAGGACCGCAACGGCTTCGCGCCTTCCTTCCGCTGGGGCATCGGCACGGCCGATGAATTCCTGGTGTCCTTCTATCACGCGAAGGTGACGGAGATTCCGAACTACTCGCACCGCTGGTTCAACGACAGCGGCCGGCTGGTGCCGCTCGTGCCCGCGCGCAATTTCTACGGCCTGGCGAGCGACTTCAACGACTCGCAAGCGGACTACCTGACACTGGGCCACAAGCACCGCTTCGCCGACGGCGGCCAGCTGGACACGCGCTTTCGCCACGGCCTGTACCAGCGCGACCTGTGGGCCACGGTCTGGAACTTCGCCGTGCCGCCGACGTCGCCGTCGGACATCGGTGACGACACGGTCATTTCGCGCACCAGCAACAAGGGCCGTGTCGCCACCAGCCGCATCACGCAACTGCAGTCCGACTACACCAACACGTTCGACCTCGGCGGCCGCAAGCACGCGCTGATCGCCGGCGTCGACGCGTACCAGGACAACGCCGAGCGCAACCAGAACTTCCCGTCCGACCTGGTGAACTCGGTCAACCGCCCGCCGACCACCGTCGGCAACCCGAACGACGGTGCGAGCGTGGGGGACGAGCGCGGCGCGCCGCCGCTGAACACGTTCCGCTCACGCAACCTGGGCGTGTATGCGCAGGACATGATCTCGCTCGGCGGCCCGTGGAAGCTGGTCGCCGGCCTGCGCTTCGACCACTTCACCGCGTCCTTTCGCGACTCCGCCGGAGCGCTGACGAACGAACGTTCCGACAACCTGTGGAGTCCGCGCGTCGGCTTGCTGTACCAGCCGAGCGACACCGCCTCGTACTACGCGTCGTACGGCACTTCGTACAACACGTCGGCCGACGCGTACCAGTACGCGGTGACGATCGGCCCGACCACTCCCCGCTCCGCCAACACGCCGCCCGAGAAGAGCCGCAACTTCGAGGTCGGCGCCAAGTTCGACCTGTTCGCCAAGCGCGCGCTGCTCGGCATCGCCGCTTTCTACAGCGAGAAGTACAACGAGCGGAACACCGACCCGGACGTCGCGGCGACGCAGGAGCTGCTGTCCGGCAAGCGCCACGCCGCCGGCCTGGAGTTCAACCTCGCGGGCCAGATCACGCCACGCTGGGACATCTTCTACAACCAGACGTGGATCCCCGACGCCAGGATCGACCAGAGCAACGTGCCGGCTGAAGTGTGCTTCAACGGAGTCTGCGGTCCGAACACTGCGCAGCAGCTGGGCGACCGCCCGGGGCTCACGCCGCGCCACAGCGCCAACCTGTGGACCACGTACCGGGTGCTGCCCCGCGTGCGCGTCGGCGCGGGCATCAACTTCCGCGGCTCGCAGCAGGCCGAAGGCAACCGGACGATCACCGCGGAAAGCTTCACCACCCTGGACCTGATGGCCGAATACACGATCAACCAGGTCTGGTCCGCCAGGCTCAACCTGTCCAACGTCACGAACGAGCTCTATGCGGATGCCCTGTACCGCGGTTTCTACGTTCCCGGCACCGAGCGCCGCGCGCAGCTGACCGTCAAGGCGATGTTCTAGAGGACGCCCCATGTTGCTGCACCTTCGCAATGTCCTCACGCCGCAGGAACTGGGCGACGCACGCGCGCTGCTCGGTCCCGGCGCGGCGTGGCTGGACGGGCGCAGCAGCGCGGGCGGGCAAGCGGTCGAGCGCAAGAACAACCAGCAGCTCGCCCAGGACGACCCCGCGGCCGCCCGCTTGCGCGCGCTGGTGCTCGCCGCGTTGCGGCGCGACCCGGTCTTCTTCTCGGCGGCCTTGCCGCGCAGGATCTTCAACCCGATGTTCAACCGCCATGCCGGCGGGCAGAACCACTACGGGCAGCACGTCGACGGCGCCGTGCTGCACTCGCGCGATCCCGACCAGTGGGTCCGCACGGACCTCTCGTGCACGCTCTTCCTGGCACCGCCCGATGCGTACGACGGTGGCGAGCTGGTGCTGCACGAGCCGCAGGGGCAGCAGCGCTTCAAGCTGCCCGCGGGCGACCTGCTGCTGTACCCCGGCACCCTGCTGCACGAGGTGAGCCCGGTGACGCGCGGAGAGCGCATCGCCAGCTTCTTCTGGGTGGAAAGCATGGTGCGCGGCGAGGAGCAGCGCCGGCTGCTGTTCGACATGGACATGGCATTGCTGAAGCTGCGAGGACGCGGCGACGACGACGCCGTGGTGCGGCTGACCGGCACGTACCACAACCTCTTGCGCATGTGGGCGGACACATGAAGGCGCCGCGGCTGCAGGCCCTGCCGGCCGACGTCGGCTCGGCCGCGGATTACGAAGCGCACGCGCGGCGCGCGCTCGACGACAACGCCTGGACCTGGCTGGCGGCCACCGCGGGCGCAGGTTCGACGGCACGCGACAACGGCGCGGCATGGGATGCGATCCGCCATCTGCCGCGGGTGCTGCGCAAACCGGGCCACGTCGCGCTGCACGCGACCTTGCTGGGGCGCCCGCTGCCGTGGCCGGTGCTGGCTGCACCCATGGCCTTGCAGCGCCTCGCCCATGACGACGGCGAGATCGCCACGGCCCTTGCGGCATCCGCGCAAGGGGCGGGCATGGTGCTGAGCAGCCAGGCCAGCATGCGGCTGGAAACGGTGGCCGAGGCCGTGCGCGCGGACACCGCGCGCGGCCCGCTCTGGTTCCAGCTCTATTTGCTGCGCGAGCGCGCCGCCACGCTGTCGCTGGTCCGACGCGCGGAGGCGGCCGGCTACGAGGCGATCGTGCTCACCGTCGATGCCGCGGTCCGCGCCAGCCGCTCGCCCTTTCGCCTGCCGCCCGGGGTGAGCCAGGCCAACCTCGCGCCCTCTTCACCGGAGCCGGCCTCGCTCGTGGACTTGCTGTCCATGGCCCCGGGCTGGGACGACGTCGCCTGGCTGCGCGCGCAGACCCGCCTGCCCGTGCTGTTGAAGGGCGTGCTGCATCCCGAGGATGCGCGCGAGGCCGTGCGCCACGGCGTCGCCGGCCTCATCGTCTCCAACCATGGGGGCCGCACGCTCGACGGGGCCGTGGCGACCGCGACCGCGCTGCCCGGCATCGTCGACGCCGTGGCCGGCGCCCTGCCCGTTCTCGTGGATGGGGGCATCCGCAGCGGCAACGATGTCTTCAAGGCCTTGGCGCTCGGTGCCCGGGCCGTCCTGCTCGGCCGTCCGGTGCTGTGGGGGCTGGCCACTGCGGGCGCGGCAGGCACTGCCCATGTCCTGCGGCTGCTGCGGGACGAACTGGAACTGGCGATGGCGCAATGCGGCGCCGCCAGCCTTGCCGACGTCACCCCCGACCTCGTGGCCCATCCGTTCCAGCGGCAAATGTAAATCCAGGGGTCCGAGGCCAAAAGGTATTGCAAATGCGAAGTATTCGCATTTATACTTTGTCCCAGTCACCATCCATCCACAGCCAGCCAACCCGACTGCCATGATCGTCTGTGTCTGCCGCCGCGTCTCCGACCGCGATATCGCCCGCCACGCCAGGGCGGGCATGAGCTTCGACGACATCCAGTTCGAACTCGGCGTGGCCACCCAATGCGGGCAGTGCGAATGCTCGGCCCGCGAAGTGGTGGCCCAGTGCTGCGGCGGCCATGCCGTGGCCGCCCTGCACCAGGAGACCGCCGTCCAGCTCGCCCCCGCGATCCGGGAGAGCAAGGCATGGCCCACGTCGCCGTCGGCTTCGGCCTGATCTTCGTCGTCGCCGGCACTTGGTGGGCCTGCAAGGGCCGCTAGCCCCTGCATCCCGGACAATGAGCAACTTCGCTCCTTCCTCGCCCCGCGTGCCGACGGTCCCGCGCAACGTGCTCATTGCAGGCAGCGTGCTCGCCTTGCACGCGGCAGCGCTCTGGGCCTTGCAATCCGGCCTCGTGCGCCGGGCGGTGGAGGTCGTGGTGCCGGTGGAGATCCTGAGCAGCATCGTCACGCCGCCGGCGCCCGTGCAACCGACACCCCCCGCCCCGCCCGCGCCGCCAGCCCAGCCTGCCCCGCCGCAGCCGCAAAAGCCGAAGCCGGTGGTACAGCGATCTCGCCCCGCCCCTGCGCCGGCCCCCGCGCCGATGCCGGTGGCCACGCCGTCGCCAGCGCCCGCACCGCAAGCGCCGGTCGGCGTCGCCGAACCGCAGCCGGCCCCACCGCCGATCGCCGCCCCGGTCACGGCCGCAGCGGCGCCCTCGCCCGCGCCGGCTCCCCCGCCCCCGCCTGCCGTGCAGCTGCCCTCCACCAACGCCGACTACCTGCAGAACCCGCCGCCGGCGTATCCCCCCATCAGCCGGCGCCTGCGCGAACAGGGCAAGGTGCTGCTGCACGTCCAGATCAGCGCCCAGGGCGCCGCGCTGGACGCGCAGGTCAAGCGTTCCAGCGGGTACGACCGGCTGGACCGCGCGGCGCTCGACGCCGTGCTCAAGTGGCGCTACGTGCCTGGCAAGCGCGGCGGAGTGCCCGAGACGATGTGGTTCGACGTGCCGGTGGACTTCGTGCTGAACAACTGAGAAAGAACATGAACAACAACGACTTCGGCTTGGCCCATGTCTGGATGCAAGGGGACTTCGTCACCCGCTTCGTCGCCGTGCTCCTGCTGGGCATGTCGCTCGCCTCCTGGATGGTGATCCTGGTCAAGGCGCTGGACCTGCGCCGCTTCATGGGCCAGGCGCGCCGCATCGAAAGCTTCTGGCACGCAGCCGACTTCGCCGACGGACTGAGCAAGCTCGGGGCCGACGCGTCCAATCCCTTCCGGGCGCTGGCGCTGGAGGGCCGGGAAGCCGCCGCCCACCACAATGCGCAGGCGCAACTGCACGACTCGCTCGGTGCCAGCGAATGGCTCACGCGGACGCTGCGTAACTCGATCGACGACTCCACCGCGCGCATGCAGTCCGGCCTGGCGGTGCTGGCCTCGGTGGGCTCGACGGCTCCCTTCATCGGCTTGTTCGGCACGGTCTGGGGGATCTACCACGCGCTGATCTCGATCAGCACCGCCGGCCAGGCCACCATCGACAAGGTGGCCGGCCCCATTGGCGAGGCGCTGATCATGACGGCGCTCGGCCTGGCGGTCGCCATCCCCGCAGTGCTGGGATACAACGCGCTGGTGCGTGGCAACAAGGGCGTGCTGAACAAGCTGAACCGCTTCGCGCACGACCTGCATGCCTACTTCGTCACCGGCGCGCGCGTCGCCAGCGGCAACCCCACCAAGGTGGTGCCGATGAAGAAGGGGAGCTGACATGGCCTTCGGCACCCAGGACGAGACCGACGAGGTGATGAACGAGATCAACATGACGCCGCTGGTGGATGTCATGCTGGTGCTGCTGATCATCTTCATCATCACCGTGCCGGTGATGAAGCATTCGGTCCAGGTCGACCTGCCGCGCGCGACCAGCACGCCGCAGGAGACGAAACCCGAGACCGTGCGGCTGTCGGTGAACGCGCAGGGACGCTACTTCTGGAACGAGCAGGAGGTCGGCGAGGCCGACCTGCAGCCGCGCCTGGAAGCCGCCGCGGCCCGCACGCCGCAGCCCGAACTGCACCTGCGCGGCGACAAGGATGCCCGCTACGAGCGCGTGGCGCAGGCCCTGGCCGCCGCGCAGCGCGCCGGCGTGCGCAAGATCGGCTTCGTCACGGAGCCGACGACGCCATGAAGGACCCGCAACCGCGCGCCGTTGCGGCCTCGCAACCCGCGGATCCCGCCCCCGATGGCGCCCGGCGCCCACCGCTGGCGAGCCAGGAACTCCTGCGCGGCAACCGGCTGGTGGAAATCGTCCACAACGGCGAGGTCTATCGCCTGCAATCCACCCGCCTGGGCAAGTTGATCCTGACCAAGTGAGCGCCGTTGGGGCGATTGCAACGGCATGGCCGTTGCCGCCGGGCTTATTTCGCCTGCCGGCGGGAACCCTCCTAGAATGCGCTCATCCAATAGCCGCAAGGCAAAGGAGGCTTTCCATGAGCGATCCCGTCCAGACCGTCCCTTCATTCGGGTACGGCACGACCGCGACATCCGTCGCGGAGCGCAACAAGGTCCTGCGCAATACTTACTGGCTGCTCGCACTGAGCATGATCCCGACGGTGCTCGGCGCCTGGCTGGGCGTCGCCACCGGCATCACCCGTGCCCTGTCCGGCGGGCTGGGCCTGATGGTCTTCCTGGGCGGCGCGTTCGCCTTCATGTACGCGATCGAGAAGACCAAGGATTCCGCCGTCGGCGTGGGCGTGCTGCTCGGCTTCACCTTCTTCATGGGCCTGATGCTGTCGCGCCTGCTGGCCACGATCCTCGGAATGAAGGGCGGCTCCGGCATCGTCATGACGGCCTTCGGCGGCACCGCGGCGATCTTCTTCGTGATGGCATCCCTGTCCAGCATCATCAAGCGCGACCTGTCCGGCCTGGGCAAGTGGCTGTTCGTCGGCGCGCTGGTGATCATGGTGGGCGCCATCGTCAACGTGTTCGTCGGCTCCACCATGGGCATGCTGGTGATCTCCACCCTGGCCATTGGTGTCTTCAGCCTGTTCATCCTGTACGACCTGAAGCGCATCATCGACGGCGGCGAAACCAACTACATCACTGCGACGCTGGGGGTGTACCTGAGCGTCTTCAACGTGTTCCAGAGCCTGCTGATGATCCTGGGCATCACGTCCGGGGACGATTGAGGCTTCGCGCTCCACGAAAAGGGCCCTGCGGGGCCCTTTCTCGTTGTCGGGGTGCGGCTGCGCGCGCAACCCGACCTACTCGTCGTCGACAGGCCGGGTTCGCGCAGCGACCCCGGCGGCGCCCTCCAGATCGAACACCGCGATCGACTCCACGTGCGCCGTGTGCGGGAACATGTTCACCACGCCCGCGCTGGTGCAGGCATAGCCTGCCTGGTGCACCAGCAGGCCCGCATCGCGCGCCAGCGTCGCCGGGTTGCAGCTGACGTAGACGATGCGCCGCGGCGGCGTCCAGGCGCCGCGCAACGACGGATCCTGGTGCAGGTCGGCGACGGCCTTGGCGAGCGCGAAGGCGCCTTCGCGCGGAGGATCGACCAGCCAGCGGTCGGCGGCGCCGTCGGCCACCAGCAGCTGCGGCGTCATCTCGAACAGGTTGCGCGCCACGAAGCGCGCGGGGCCGAGCGGCTGCGCGCGCCCCGCCTGGTTGAGCGCATAGTTCTCGCGGGATCGAGCCACCAGCGCGTCGCTGCCTTCGATGCCGAGCACCTCTCCCGCGCGCGTGGCCAGCGGCAGCGTGAAGTTGCCCAGGCCGCAGAACCAGTCGATCACGCGTTCCTGCCGTTGCGGATCCAGCAGGCGCACGGCCCGCTCGACCAGCACGCGATTGATGTGCGGGTTGACCTGGGTGAAGTCGGTCGGCCGGAACGGCATGGTGATGCCGAATTCGTGCAGCCGGTAATCCAGTGCCTCGCCGCCTTCATCCAGCAGCCGCACCGTGTCCGGCCCCTTGGCCTGCAGCCACCACTGCACGCCCGCGTTCGCATGCTCCTGCGCGAATGCACGCAGCCTGGCCAGGTCGCCCTCGCTCAGCGGCTCCAGGTGCCGCAGCACCAGCGCCGTCACGCGGTCGCCGCAGGCCAGTTCGATCTGCGGACAGGTTTCGATGGCGTCCATGGAACCGATCAGCGCGCGCAGCGGCAGCAGCAGGTCGCTGACGTGCTTCGGCACGACGTGGCATTCGCGGATGTCCGCCACATAGCGGCTCTTGCGCTCGTGGAAGCCCACCAGCACCGCCCCCTTCTTGCGCACGTGCCGCACGCTGAACCGGGCGCGCCAGCGGTAGCCCCAGTCCGGGCCGTGGATGGCGGGCAGCATGGTTTCCGCGCGGACCTTGCCCAGGTGCCAGAGGTTGTCTTCCAGCACCCGCTGCTTGATGGCCACCTGCGCGCCGACGTGCAGGTGCTGCATCTTGCAGCCGCCACAGGCGCCCTCGTGCAGGCCGAAGTGCGGGCAGCGCGGACGCACGCGCTGCGCGGACTCGCGGTGCACCGCCACCAGCGAGGCAGCCTCCCAATTGTTCTTCTTGCGGTGGACGTTGGCCGTCACCCATTCGCCCGGCAGCGCGCCGTCGATGAAGACCACCTTGCCGTCGTGCCGGCGCGCCACGCCCTGGGCCTCGATGTCGAGCGATTCGATTTCCAGCCAGCCCTCGGGATGCGGGGGCGGCAACTCTTTCTCTGTCATGCCTGGATTGTCTCAGGCGGTGGGCAGCCTACTTCCAGGCCTCCAGGTATTCCCGCCAATGCGGCTCGGCGTGCGAGAGCTCACCCAGCGTGTGCTTGACGAACTCGATCTCCTGCGCGTACTCGGCTTCGGTGAAGCCGCAGCGCATCTTCTGGAAGCGGCAGTACAGCAGGTAGGTATTGAGCACGTCGGTCTCGCAATAGCGCCGGATGTCCTCGAGCTTGCCGTCGAGAAACGCCGAATACACCTGGGATCCATCCATGCCCAGCTTGCCCGGAAAGCCGCACAGCTTGGCCAGCGCATCCAGCGGCGCATTGGCGCGCGGCTGGTACATCGCCATCAGGTCCATCAGGTCCAGGTGGCGCATGTGGTAGCGGCCGATGTAGTTGTTCCACTTGAACTCGCGGTCGTCCGGGCCGCCGCCCTCGCCCATGCACCAGAAGCGGTCGGCGTTGATGCCGTGCCGCAGCCCGCGGTAGTTCAGCACCGGCAGGTCGAAGCCGCCGCCGTTCCAGCTCACCAGCTGCGGCACGTGCTTGTCCACCGCACTGAAGAAGCTCTGGATCACCTTGCCTTCGCTGGCGTTGTCGCGGTCCACGAACGAGTGCACGCGCAGGCCTTCGGCATTGCGGAACACGCAGCTGATGACCAGCACGCGCTGCAGGTAATGCGGCATGAAGTCGCTCTGGCCGTTGTCCTTTCGCTCCTGCGCCCATTGCGCGTAGACCTGCGCGTCGGTCGCGTCGGCGGGAGCGTTGCGCAGCGCGCGCAGCCCGGCGACGTCGGGGATGGACTCGATATCGAAGACAAGTACGGGCCACGGCATGCGCGGCATCGTACTAGAACAGCGCTTCGCGATCGACGCCGCTGCGCGCCATCTGCCGCTTCAGCTTGGTGATGGCCTCGTTCTGGATCTGGCGCACGCGCTCGCGGGTGAGCCCCAGGCGGTCGCTCAGCACCTCCAGGGTCTCGGGGTCGCGATGATGCAGGCCGAAGCGCCCTTCGAGCACCTCGCGCTCGCGGTGGGTCAGCGTTTCGATCCAGCCGTCCAGCAGGCGCTCCACCTCGTGGTCCTGCGTCACGCCAGTGGGGTCGGGCGCCAGCGCGTCGGCCACGAAGTCGCCCAGCGTGTGCTCGTCATCGGACCGCTCCACCAGCGCATCCAGCGAGCGCGGCGCCTCCGCCATCGCCAGCAGCTGCGCCACCTCGTGCGGCTCCCGCCCCAGCAGCGCCGCGACGTCCTCGACGCGCACGCCCTCGGGGTCGCCGTTGCGGCGGACCAGGAAGGCCGGATCGTTCTCCAGCGTGCGGCGGGCCCGCAGCACCTGCTGCAGTTCCCGCACCACGTGCACCGGCAGCCGGATCACCCGGCCCTGGTTCATCACGGCACGCTCCACCGACTGGCGGATCCACCAGGTGGCGTAAGTGGAAAAGCGGAAGCCGCGTTCCGGCTCGAACTTGTCGATGGCATGCATCAGTCCGAGGTTGCCTTCCTCGATCAGGTCGGACAGCGGCACGCCGCGCCCCAGGTAGGCCTTGGCGATGCTCACCACCAGCCGCAGGTTGTGCTCGATCATCGACTGGCGGGCCGCAAAATCTCCTGCGCGCGCGCGGGTGGCGGTCTCGAATTCTTCCTGGGGGGAGAACAGCGTGGTGCGGCGCACATCGCGCAGGTACAGCGTGAGCGTGTCGGTGCTCTCGCCCGCCAGGTCGGTGGAGATCTCGCGCAGTGTCGTCTCGGGGGCGATCTCGGGTGCCGCCAGCACCGGCTCATCCGTGGCGGGCCGGTCCAAGCCGGGGCCGGCGCCCTCGGGCGTCGGGGATCCGGTCCCGTTGCGGCGCTTCATGCACTACCTCGGTGGCAGGTACCTTGCTGGGTCGACCGGCTTGCCCTGCCGGCGGATTTCGAAATGCAGCTTCACCCTGTCGCTGTCGGTGGAGCCCATTTCGGCGATCTTCTGGCCCTTGCGGACCGTCTGGTCCTCTTTCACCAACAGCGTCTGGTTGTGAGCATACGCCGTCAGGAAGGTGTTGTTGTGCTTCAGGATGATCAGGTTGCCGTAGCCGCGCAGCCCCGCGCCCGCGTAGACCACCTTGCCGTCCGCCGACGCCAGCACCGGCTCGCCGGCGCGGCCGCCGATGTCGAGGCCCTTGTTCTTCTGCTCGTCGAAGCCGGCGAGCACCGCTCCCGCGCCGATCGGCCAGGCCCAGGCGATGTCGTCTTCGCCGGCCGAGGCGGGCGCAGGTGACGGCGACGGTGCCACGGGGGCAGACGCCGCCGAGGCCGGCCGCGCGGCCATGCTGGCGGCGCTGGCGGGCGGCAGCGCCGCGGAAGCCGGCGCTACAGCGGGTGCCGGCGCCGCCGATGCCGGCGGCATGGCGCGCACGGCGAACCCGGGGTCCGTCGCCAGCGTGCCGGGTGGCGCCACGCGCAGCACCTGGCCCACTTCGATGACGTTGGGATTCTCGATGTTGTTCCAGCGGGCCACGTCGCGCCAGTTCTGTCCGGTTTCCAGCGCGATGCGAATCAGCGTGTCGCCCGGCCGCACGGTGAAGAAGCCCGACCGGCCCGCGTTCTCCGCGCCGGGCAGGGCCACGGCCGGCGCTGCCGGCGCCGGCGCGATGGCGCCCGGCCGCGCCATGCCCCGGTCTTCCACGGGAGCCGGCACGCGGCGCGGCGAAGCACAGCCTGCCAGCAACGCGCCGGCGAGCAACAGCCACAACCACGACCCGGCGCGCGTGCGCAACACCATTGTTTTCATCCTCATGCAGTGCCGGATTTTAGGGGGACAAAGTGAACGCCCTCAAGCGTCGCCTGGCTCAGCCGTCCCGCGGTCCTGTCCACGATCACCAGCGCCTGCCGCCCGTTCGGCATCACCATCGGCGCCACGATGCGCCCACCCTCGGCAAGCTGGTCGGTCCACTGCGTAGGCACGGCCTCGCCGCCCGCTGCCGCAATGATGCCGGCGTAAGGCGCGCCCTTGGCGAAACCTGCCATGCCGTCGCCGAACAGCAGGTGCACGTTGGCCAGGCGGAACGCGCGCAGGTTTTCGCGGGCACGCTCATGCAGGCCGCGCAGGCGCTCGATGCTGTAAACCTCGGATGCCACGTGGCTCAGCAGTGCGGCCTGGTAGCCGCAGCCGGTGCCGACTTCCAGCACGCGGCCCAGGCGTCCACCCGCGGCGCCCGGCGCGCCCAGCAGCAACTCGATCATGCGCGCCACCACGTTCGGCTTGGAGATCGTCTGGCCCAGGCCGATGGGCAGGCTGGTGTCTTCGTAGGCCTGGTTGGCCAACGCGCTGTCGACGAACCGGTGGCGTTCCACGGCGTTCATGGCGGCCAACACGCGCGCGTCGGTCACGCCTTGCGCCGCGAGCTTCTGCACCATGCGCGCACGCACCGCTTGCGAATCGAGGCCGACGCCGGTGGGAGCGGCTGCGCGCGCGGGCGCGTCGACCGACGTGAAACGGCGCGCCGCCGGCGCCGGGCCCAGCCGCGCCGGGAAGCCGGGGCGGCGTGTCATGCGTTGTTCCCCTTGCCGGGGAACTGCGCGGCCGACTGCGCCCAGTAGCGCAGCGCATCGTGGTCCGTCAGGTCCACCTTCAGCGGCGTGATGGTGGGATGTCCCTGCAGCGAGGCGTGGAAGTCCGTGCCGTCCGCATCGTCCTTGGCCGCGCCGGCGCCGCCGATCCAGTACATGGTGTCGCCATGCGGGCTGGTCTGCGAGATCACCTTCTCGGCGGCGTGCCTGCGGCCGAGCCGGCACACCTTGAACGCCTTGAGCTCCTCCAGCCGGCGGTTCGGGATGTTGACATTCAGCAGCCAGTGCGCGCCGTCGGTGCGATGGTGTGCGATCAGGTATTCCACCAGCTCGCGCGCCTTGCGCGCGGCGGCATCGAGGTGGCCCCAGCCCTTCTCGACCTGCGAGAAGGCGATGGCGGGAATGCCGAACAGGTAGCCCTCCATCGCGGCGCCGACCGTGCCGGAATAGATGGTGTCGTCGCCCATGTTGGCGCCGTTGTTGATGCCGCTCACCACCAGGTCGGGTCGATATCCGAGCAGCCCGGTCAACGCGATGTGCACGCAGTCCGCCGGCGTGCCGTTCACGTAGCGAAAACCGTTGCTGGCTTCGGTGACGTACAGCGGCGCATTCAGCGTCAGCGCGTTCGACTTGGCGCTGTTGTTGTGCTCCGGCGCCACCACCTCGACGTCACCCAGGTCGCGGATGGCTTCGTACAGCGCCACGATGCCGGGCGCCTGGTAGCCGTCGTCGTTGGAGAGCAGGATCTTCATCTTGCGGCCATTGTAGGGTGGCGTCGCCGCAGGGACATCGCGCGCCCGGCAGCTTTGCATATCATCTGCCACCCGAAGGAGACCCGACATGCATGCCTGGCTTTGCGAGAACCCCACCGGCGTCGACGCGCTGCAATGGAAGGAGCTGCCCACGCCGCAGCCGCAGGCCGGCGAGGTGCTGGTGGAGATCAAGGCGGCGAGCCTGAACTTCCCCGACCTGCTGATCGTGCAGAACAAGTACCAGCACAAGCCGCCGCTGCCTTTCGTGCCCGGTTCCGAATACGCCGGCGTCGTCGCAGCGGTGGGCGAAGGCGTCACGCAGCTGAATGTGGGCCAGAACGTGGCCTGCCTGTCCGGCACCGGCGGATTCGGCACGCATGCGATCGCGCCGGCCAAGCTGTGCATGCCCCTCCCCGCCGGCTTCCCGTTCGTCGACGCGGCAGCGTTCATCATGATCTACGCCACCTCCCATCACGCATTGATCGACCGCGCGCAGTTGAAGGCGGGCGAGACGGTGCTGGTGCTCGGCGCGGCAGGCGGCGTCGGCACCGCGGCGATCCAGATCGCCAAGGCGGCGGGCGCCCGCGTGATCGCGGCTGCGTCCACCGACGAGAAGTGCGAGCTGTGCCGCTCCATCGGCGCGGACGCCACCATCAACTACACGCAGCACCCCGTGCCCACCGCGTTTCGCGACGCGGTCAAGGCGGCCACCGACGGCAAGGGTCCCGACGTCATCTACGACCCGGTCGGCGGCGACTTTGCCGAGCCGGCGTTCCGCTCGATCGCCTGGCGCGGCCGCTACCTCGTCGTCGGCTTCGCCGCCGGCCCGATCCCCAGCCTGCCGTTGAACCTGGCGCTGTTGAAGGGTGCGTCCATCGTCGGCGTGTTCTGGGGCGACTACTCGCGCCGCGAGCCCAAGGCCAATGCCGCGATGGTGGGCGAGCTGGCGCAGTGGTACGCGCGGGGCTTGGTCAAGCCGGTGATCGACCGCACGATGCCGATGGCCGACCTGAAAGCGGCGTACGCACGCATGGGATCGCGGGCGGTGCAGGGCAAGCTGGTTCTGGTGAATTAGGCCCCCTCTCCCCTCCGGGGAGAGGGCTGGGGGTGAGGGGCGCTGGAGGTGAGGGGCGCTGGAGGTGAGGGGCGCTGGAGGTGAGCGGCGCTGGAGGTGAGAGGCGCTGGAGGTGAGGGGCGCTATAATCGCCGGCTCGCGGTGGCTGTAGCTCAGTTGGTAGAGTCCAGGATTGTGATTCCTGTTGTCGTGGGTTCGAGTCCCATCAGCCACCCCACCGAATGTTCAGGCCCTTTGTAAGGGCCTGATGCAATTTGGGGCCGAAGGAGCCATTGCGCGAATCCTTCGAGCGACGCGACACTGTCGCGCATGCACGCCATACAAGAACAGATAGGGCGCTTGTCCAGGGCAGCTCAGCGCCTGGGAACCCGGCTCACCTCCACCTTCGGACCGCAACCTGACTGGATCAGGAAGAAGCAGGCCGTCGACTCCGACTTCGACTCCGCGCATGGCGTCGATACCGGCGGCATCACCGAGCTCAAGCGGCTGGACGTCACCGGCGATGCGCAGGACAGCGTGCCGCACATCGCGTCGGACCCGGACGAATTCCACAGCGCCATGAGCGCGCTCGGCATCGATTTCAAGCGATTCACCTTCGTCGACGTCGGGGCCGGCAAGGGCCGCGCCCTCCTGCTTGCAGCCGGCTACGGCTTCCAGCGCATCATCGGCGTGGAATTCGCGCGCGAGCTGGTGGAAGTCGCGCAGCGCAACATCCGGGCCGCAGGAATCTCGGCGACCACCGACATCGTCCATGCCGATGCCACCAAATACGAGCTGCCGGATGAGCCGATCGTGCAGTTCATGTACAACCCGTTCGGCGGCAAGACGATGGAGGCGGTCGCCCGCCGCACCCGCGACTCGTTCGACCGGAATCCCCGCCCGCTGCACGTGGTGTACGTGGTGCCCAAGGAGCTGGACACGTGGGTCCAGGCGGGGTTCGTCGCCGAACAGCGCGACCACTACGCCATCCTGCGTCCGGCCCCATCGGCCTAGTTGCTGCCGCTGCACGCAGCGCAGCCGCTCATCGCCTCCGGCCTGCCGCACGGCTGCCGTGCCGATACAACCGGCATTCTGACGGCAGCCACTGTCCAGCACCTGCTTACATTTGGCGTGACCGCTCGCCTGCAGCGGACCTGGGGAGACGCCATGAGCAGTGCCAGCAAGACGGTGAAGACCACGCGGATCCAGCCTGCGAATGGCGTCGAGGTCCTGGAGAAGAACACCGAGACGAGCTGGGCCCTGTTCCAGTCGCTCGTCGAACAGCAGGAGCGCGGTTTCGACAAGACCGCTCCCGCGGGCCCGGAGACGCCGGTCGCCGCGCCACGCGCGGCATCGGCGGAAGTCAGCCTCGACGAAGCGGTGGCCGAGATCCGCAAGAACAATCGCGTCTGCCCGCTGCCCTCCATCTGGAAGAAGCTGTACGACGCGCTGCCGAACAAGACGCCTGAACTGGCAGCGGCGCCGGTGACGGCGGAGGAATGGAAGCAGACGCCGGCGCTGGAGAAGCGCACCCGCATGCGCCAGCACATCGAGTGGGCCGCCACGCAAGGCGTGCTCAAGCAGGTCTACAAGGCCCTGCACGCCCTGCCCGAGAACAAGTGGCACCACATGGGCGAGTGAGCGCGGGAGCAGCCCCGCCGCGCCACGCCCTCCGCGCTACTGCGCAGCGCCTTCCTTCGGCTTGGCGACCAGGACCTGGACCTTGAAGCGGTCCTTCAACAGTTCGTAATACGCCTGCGCCTCCGCGGCCGCCCACGCGCGCGTGTACTGTTGCTGCTCCTGCTGCGCCTGGGCGGCGGCAGGCGCCTCGCGCGGCAGCACCCGATTGACCTTCACCACCGCATAGCCGTTCGCACCCAGGTCCACGCCGAGCAGCGCGGGCAGCTGGCCGGGGTCGGCGCGCAGCGCAGCCTCCACGACCTCGGGCGGCTGGCGCCCCCGGTCCATGCGGGTGACCGACTCGGGGCCGGGCAGCGTTGCGCTGGCAGGCGTCGCCTTCCACGCGGCCAGTTTTTCGGCGCCGTCCTTGCGCGCCAGTTCCGCGGCCTTGGCATTGACGACCAGCTCGCGCACCTGCGCCTTCACTTCCTCGAACGGGCGGGCACGCGCCGGCTGGTGCTGGACCACGCGGCCGGACACCATCTGGTTGGCGCCGATCTCGATCGCCTCCGTGTTCCGCTTGCGCTCGAGCGCATCGGCGGAAAACAGCGCCTGCAGGAACTTCGGGTTCGCCAAGGGGCCCGTGGCACCGGGCTGCGGCGTACGGCCCACGGCCTGTGCCGTGCGGATCTCCAGCTTCAGCTTGTCGGCCACCGGCTTGAGCGAATCGGACTGCTCGTAGACGCCGTTGCTGAAAGCCTCGGCGGCCTCCGCGTACTTCTTCTGCGCCTGCTCCTTGCGCATCTGCGCTTCCAGCTCCGGCTTCATCTCCTCGAAGGTGCGCCGCTGCGGAGCCTTCAAGTCCGTGAGTTTCACGACGTGGTAGCCGTATTCGGACTCCACGGGGCCGGCGATCTCGCCCTTGGCCTTGAGCGCGAAGGCCGCGTCCTCCAGCGGCTTGGCCGCCAGCGTGCCGGCGCGGAACCAGTCGAGGTCGCCACCCTGGGCAGCGGACCCCGTGTCCTGCGAGTTCTTCTTCGCCACCTCCGCGAAGCTGTCGGGGGCCTTCTTCACCTGCGCCAGCAACTCCTCGGCCCGGGCCCTGGCCTTCTGCTTGACGTCGGCCGGCGCGCCCTTGGGCACCTCCACCAGGATGTGGCTGGCGCGGCGCTCTTCCTGGTCGCCCACGCGCGAGGCGTTCTGTTCGTAATAGGTCTTGAGATCCGCCTCGTTGATCGCCAGGCCCTTCTGCGCGGCGGACAGGTCCAGCACCACGTATTCGATGCTCGCCTGCTCGGGGGCCTGGAACATCTCCGGGTGGTCCTTGTAGTACGCCTGCAGCTCCGCGTCGGTCGCCTCCACCCTGGCGCGGTATTCCTGCGTCGGGAAACGCACGACCTGCACCTCGCGCTTCTCGAAATAGCTGGCCAGCGCCACGTTCGCCTGGGCGGGGGGCGTGAACCCGGATTGCGTGACGCCGGTGATCACCTGGCGCACGGCCAGGTCGTTGCGCACCTGGTTCTCGAACTGCTCAGGCGTCATGCCGCGCGCGGCCAGCAGCTGCCGGTAGCGCTCGATGTCCAGCTTGCCGTCGGCGCCGCGCAGCGAGGCGATCGTCTCGTTGTTCTGCAGCTCGCGCGCGACCCGCTGGTCACCGACCAGCAGGTTCGACTTCAGCACGGCGGATTGCATCACGCGATCGCGCACCAGGCGCTCGAGCGTGCCGTAGCGGGCCTCGGGCGAATCGAGCAGCTTGGCGTCCAGGTTGGGCATCTGCTGGCGCAGGCGGTCCACCTCGGCGCGGTGGGCTTCGTCCCAGTCGCCCTGCATGATCTCGTGGCCGTCCACCTTGGCGACCGCGTCGCCTTTCTGGCGCATGCTGTCGTATCCCTGCACGCCGAACAGCACGAAGGACGGCACGATCAGCAGGAACAGCACGAACTGCATGATCTTCATGTGCTTGCGGACGAATTCGAACATGGTCTCTTGGGTCTCGGGTCAGGGCAAACAAAAAGGCGAACCTCGGTTCGCCTTTTCTCTTTTGGTGGGTGCTGACGGGTTCGAACCGCCGACCTACGCCTTGTAAGGGCGCCGCTCTACCAGCTGAGCTAAGCACCCCACCGGGGGACTCCGTTTCAGTTCAGCGCATCCTTGAGCGCCTTGCCTGGACGGAACTTGGGCACCTTGGCAGCCTTGATTTTAATCTGTGCGCCGGTCCGGGGATTCCGGCCGCTCCGGGCGGCCCTCTTGCCCACCGCGAAAGTGCCGAATCCGACGAGCGAAACCGAGCCGCCTTTCTTCAGCGTGGTCTTCACCGCGCCGATCATCGATTCCAGCGCGCGCGTGGCGGCGGCCTTGGAGATGTCGGCATGCTTGGCGATGTGCTCGATCAATTCGGTCTTGTTCACAGGGGCCCCTCGAATCAGGTTGAGTTCTTGACGTTGTCGTCCAAAAATTTGTCTCCCGTTCCCGGCTGCTTGCGCACGCGCGCTACTGGCGGGAAGGGAGACAGTGTCTGCGGCCTGCGGCCACTGCGTCCGATTAGAGAGCAGCCCCGCAAGGAGTGTCAATACGCCATGCGGCAATACAACACGCGGACCGGGATTCTAGAGGGAAACCGCCATGGTGCAGTGCGATGCAATAGGCCGTTACAGGGCCTCGGCGATGGCCTTGCCGACATCCGTCGTGCTGGCCTTGCCGCCGATGTCTCCCGTGCGAGGTGCGCCCGATTTCGGGTCCAGCACCTTCTCGATGGCGCGCAGGATCGCATCGTGCGCCTCCTTGTGGCCCAGGAACTCCAGCATCATGGCACCGCACCAGATCTGCCCGATCGGATTGGCGATGTTCTTGCCGTAGATGTCCGGGGCGGAGCCGTGCACCGGCTCGAACAGCGAGGGGAACTTGCGGTCCGGGTTCAGGTTGGCGCTGGGGGCGATGCCGATGGTGCCGGTGCAGGCCGGCCCCAGGTCCGAGAGGATGTCGCCGAACAGGTTGCTGGCCACCACCACGTCGAAGAAGTCAGGCCGCTGCACGAAGTGCGCGGTCAGGATGTCGATGTGGAACTTGTCCTGCTTCACGTCCGGGTACTTCTTCGCCATCTCGGCCACGCGCTCGTCCCAGTACGGCATGGTGATCGCAATGCCGTTGGACTTGGTGGCGCTGGTCAGGTGCTTCTTGGGGCGCGACTTCGCCAGCTCGAAGGCGAACTTGAGCACGCGGTCGACGCCGACGCGCGACATGATCGTTTCCTGCATCACGATCTCGCGCTCGGTGCCCGGGTACATGCGGCCGCCGACGGCGGAGTACTCGCCCTCGGTGTTCTCGCGCACGATGTACATGTCGATCTCGCCGGGCAGGCGCGGGCTGCCGTCCTTGCGCACCACGGGGGCGATGATGCCGGGCATCAGCCGCGCCGGCCGCAGGTTGACGTACTGGTCGAACTCGCGGCGGAACAGCAGCAGCGATTGCCACAGCGACTCGTGGTCGGGGATCTTCTCGGGCCAGCCGACCGCGCCGAAGAAGATGGCGTCGTGGCCGCCGACCTGGTCCTTCCAGTTGTCGGGCATGTACTTGCCGTGCTTTTCGCAATAGTCCCAGCTGGAGAAATCGAAGGTGTCGAACTGCAGGTCGATGCCGAACTTGCGCGCCGCGGCGTCCACCACGCGCACGCCCTCGGGCATGACTTCCTTGCCGATACCGTCGCCGGCGATGACTGCGATTCTTTTCTTGCTCACGGGTTGCTCCTTAGGAATGCGAAGGTTTCGTCGAGGAGAAGCTGCGGCGCTTCCTCGGCGATGTAGTGGCCGCAAGGCAGGCTGCGGCCGGTGAAATCGTCGGCGGCCGCGCGCCACAGCGCCGGCACGTCGAAGCAGCGGGCCACCACGCCTTGCTCGCCCCACAGCACGCGCAGCGGCAGCGCCAGCTTGCGGCCGGCGTCGGCGTCCTGCTGGTCGTGCTGCAGGTCGATGCCGGCGCCAGCGCGATAGTCGGCGCACATGGACGCCGCCGAGCCGGCGATGGCGGCGCAGCGCTCGTACTCGGCCAGCGCCTCGGGTGCGAATGCGGACAAGCCTGCATGCCGCGCGCCCATCACGCTGCGCACGTAGCGCGCCGGGCCGGACTCGATCAACGCCTCGGGCAGCGGCGGCGGCTGGATCAGGAAGAACCAGTGCCAGTAGGCGCGGGCGAATGCCTCATTGGTGGCGCGATACATCGGCAACGTCGGCGCGATGTCCAGCAGCAGCATGCGCTGCACCGCATCGGGATGGTCCAGAGCGAGCCGGTGCGCCACGCGCGCCCCGCGGTCGTGGGCCAGCACCTGGAAGCGCTCGTGACCCAGCGCGCGCATGGCGTGCAGCGCATCCAGCGCCATCTCGCGCTTGGAATAGGCGACGGACGCTTCGCCGGCCGCGGGCCGGCCGGAGTCGCCGTAGCCGCGCAAGTCCATCAGCACGACACGGAAGTGCTGCGCCAGTTGCGGCGCCACCCGATGCCACATCGCGTGGGTCTGCGGATGCCCGTGCAGCAGCAGCAACGGCGCGCCCTGCCCCGCGCAGCGCACACGCAGCGCCACGCCGTCTCGCGCCATCTCCCGGGTTTCGAAGCCTTCCAGCATGCCGCGATTCTGGCACCGCCCGCAGCCGCGAAACAGCAATAATCGGGCAAGTGATTCTTTCCAAGACGGCAACGATGAAGGCACAACTCGACCGCGCGGACCTGGAGCTGCTGCTGGCGATTCGCGCCCACGGCAGCCTGGCGGGCGCGGCTGCGGCGGCGGACGTCGTGCCATCGGTGATCACCAAGCGGCTGGCTGCGCTGGAAGCGCGGCTGGGGCTGAAGCTCTTCCAGCGCACCACCCGCCGCGTCGTGCCCACGGCCGAGGGCGAGGCCATTTGCGAGCGCGCGCAAGGCCTGCTCGCCGGCTTCCACGCGATGGAAGCCGAGCTGCGGGAGCGCCAGCGCGAGCCGGTCGGCCGCATCCGCCTGGCCGCGACCTTCGGCTTCGGCCGCGCCTGGCTGGGCCCGGTGCTGGCAGAGTTCCAGGCCCGCCATCCGCAACTCGAGGTGCAGTTGCAGCTGACCGAGCAATTGCCCGACCTGGCGGTGGAAGGTTTCGACGGCGCCGTGTGGCTGTGGGCCGTGCGCGGCCAGCGCGCCAGCGAATGGACGGGCCGGCGCCTCGCGCGCAACCAGCGCGTGCTGGCCGCGTCGCCCGAATACCTGCAGCGCCGCGGCACACCGGGGTCCTTGGAGGAACTGGCCGCGCACGACTGCCTGGTGGTGCGCGAGAACGAACAGTTCGACATCTGGCGCCTGCAGCGCGAGCGGGACCGAAGCGAGCTGCGGGTGCGCGTCGGCGGCCCGCTCTCCAGCAATTCCGGCGAGCTGGTGCGCGACTGGTGCCTGGCCGGCCACGGCATCATGCTGCGCAGCCTGTGGGACATCGCGGCGCCGCTGGCCGCGGGCAAGCTGGTGCGCGTGCTGCCCGGCTACGCGATGGTGGACGCCGACATCCACTGGCTGGCCCCGCACAGCGCCAGCACGCCCAAGCGCATCCGGCTGCTGGTGGACTTCCTGGCCGAACGCTTCCGGGCCGAGCCCTGGAAGGTCAGGCCTTCTGCCGCACGACCAGGCTCACGCCCACGGCGGTGAGCGCCATGCCGGCCACGATCAGCAGCGTGATCGGTTCGCCGAACAGCAGCCAGGCCATCAGCGCCGTCGCCGGCGGCACCAGGTACATCAGGCTGGTGACGCTGGTCGCGGCGCCGCGCTGGATCAGCAGGTACAGCAGCGAGCTGCCACCCAGCGTGAGCCCGAACACCGACCAGGCCATCGCCCCGGCGAGCTGGCCGTTGACGCTGCCATCGGGCAGCACCCAGCGCATCGCCTCCGTTTCGAGCAAGGCCAGCGGCAGGGTGACCAGGGAGGCGGCGGCCAGCTGCACGAGGTTTGCGGTGCGCACGTCGCACGGCGCCACGAAGCGCTTCTGGTACAGCGTGCCCGCGGTGATCGAAAGCAGCGCGACCCCGGCGAACCCCAGGTTCAACGGACCGACTTCACCGAGTCCCAGCTTCTGCCACACCACCAGCACCAGGCCGGCCAGCCCGAAACCAAGGCCCGCCCACTGCCGGCTCGCAACCTCGCCCCCGCGGCTGGACACCCACACGGCAGTGAGCACCGGCTGCAGGCCGACCAGCAGCGCCGCGAGGCCTGCCCCCATGCCCATCTTGACGGCAGCCCAGACGCCGCCCAGGTAGCCCGCATGCATCAGCACGCCGGTCGCGGCCAGGTGCCACAGCTGCGTGCGGTCGCGCGGCCAGGCGGCACGCGCGGCCAGCGCCCAGAACAGGAACGCGGTGACGGACAGGACGTAGCGCAGGGCCAGGAACTTGAACGGCGGGGCGTGCGGCATGCCGTAACGCGCGACGATGAACCCGGTGGCCCAGATCACCACGAACACGGCGGGCATGGCCCGGATCCACGGGCCGGGCCGGGCAGCATCGGCCATCTACTTCTTCACGCGGCTGCGGATTTCCGGCAGCGCCTTGCGCAGGTAGTAGATCATCGACCACACCGTGAGGATGGCGGACAGCCAGATCAGCCATCGGCCCCAGCGATTGGTATCGATCACGCCGAACAGGTGGCCGTGGAACAGCAGGAACGGGATGGCGATCATCTGCACCGTGGTCTTGACCTTGCCCAGCATGTGGACCGCGACGCTCTTGGCGGCGCCGAGCTGCGCCATCCACTCGCGCAGCGCGGAGATCGCGATCTCGCGGCCGATGATGATCAGCGCAACGAACACGTCGACGCGCTGCAGGTTGACCAGCACCAGCAGCGAGGCGCACACGAGGAACTTGTCGGCCACCGGGTCGAGGAACGCGCCGAACGAGGAGGTCTGGTTCAACTTGCGCGCCAGGTAGCCGTCCAGCCAGTCGGTGGCCGCGAACACCACGAACATCACGGTGGCCACCAGGTTCTGCAGGCGCTGCTCCAGTCCCAGCTCGAACACGCCCACCAGCAGGGGAATGGCGATGATGCGCGTCCAGGTAAGCAGCGTCGGGACCGTCAGGAACATGGGGCGATTGTGCATGAGAGCCCCGTCGTGCCGGCGAACGCTAATGCAGCGCCCGGTAGATCTGCTCCGCCAGGTCGCGCGAGATGCCTTCGACGGTGGCGATGTCCTCCACGCTCGCCGCCGCGACACCGCGCACGCCGCCGAAGCGCTGCAGCAGCCGGGCGCGCTTCTTGGCGCCGATGCCGGGGATGTCCTCCAGCTGGCTGCCGCCCACGCGCACCCGGGCGCGGCGCGCACGCATGCCGGTGATGGCGAAGCGGTGCGCCTCGTCGCGGATCTGGGCGATCAGCATCAGGGCCGCGGACTCGCGCCCCAGGGTCACCTTGTCGCGGCCATCGGCGAACACCAGCTCCTCCAGGCCGACCTTGCGGCCCTCGCCCTTTTCCACGCCGACGATCACCGACAGGTCCAGCCCCAGCTCCGCGAACACCTCGCGCGCCATGGTCACCTGCCCGCGGCCGCCGTCCACCAGCACCAGGTCCGGCAGGCGCAGCGCGCTGCCGCCCCCGCCTGCCTTTTCCCGCTTGGGCCTGGCGTCGGCTGCCGCTTCCACGACGGCTTCGGCCACCACCGCCGGGGCCGCCTCGGCAGCGATGTCCACTTCCACCGGCCCCGTGCCCTCCACCACCGGCTCTTCCGCCGGCGTCGCATCCGGCGTGTCGCGGCCTGCCGTCGCCAGCCTGGCGTAGCGGCGCGTCAGCACCTGGCGCATGGCCGCATAGTCGTCGCCGGGCGTGATGTCGTCGATGTTGTAGCGGCGGTATTCGCGGTTCTGCATCTGGTGGTGGTGGAACACCACGCAGCTGGCCTGCGTCGCCTCGCCCGCGGTGTGCGAGATGTCGAAGCATTCGACGCGGAAGGTGTCCAGGTGGTCCGGCGCGAGGTCCAGCGCATCGACCAACGCCCGGGTGCGGGCCTGCTGCGAGCCCTCTTCTGCCAGCAGCCGCGCCAGTTGCAGCTGCGCGTTCTTCTCCGCCATCTCCAGCCACAGCCGCCGCTGCCCGCGCGGGTTGTGCACGGCGGCGATGCGCACGCCGGCCTGCACGGCAAGCGCCTCGCACAATGCATCGGCCACCGGGTGGCTGGTGATCAAGGCCGAAGGCACCGGCACCCCGAGGTAGTGCTGGGCGATGAACGCCTCCAGCACCTGCACTTCCACCGGCTGCGCCGCCACCGCGTCGGCCGCGTCGTCGAACTCCTGCACCGCCGTCGCGTCCTCCACGTGGCTGGGGAAGTAGGCGCGGTCGCCCAGGTGCCGGCCGCCCCGGACCATCGCCAGGTTGACGCAGGCCTTGCCGCCCTGCACCTGCACGGCGAGGATGTCCACGTCCTTGTCGGAAGCCGTCTCCACCGACTGCTGGTGCAGCACCTTGGACAGGGCGCCCATCTGGTTGCGCAGCTCCGCGGCGTGCTCGAACTCGAGCTTCTCGGCGTGCGCCATCATCCGCTGCTCCAGCGCCTGCAGCACCGACTGCGTGTCGCCGCGCAGGAACGCCTCGGCGTGCAGCACGTCCAGGTGGTAGTCCTCGGGCGCGACCAGGTTCACGCAAGGGCCCGAGCAGCGCTTGATCTGGTACAGCAGGCAGGGCCGCGTGCGGTTGGCGAACACCGTGTCCTCGCAGGTGCGCAGCCGGAACACCTTCTGCAGCAGCTGGATCGACTCCTTCACCGCCCACGCGCTGGGGTAGGGGCCGAAGTAGCGGTGCTTGCGGTCCACGCTGCCCCGGTAGTACGCCACCCGCGGGAACACCGCCGCCGACGGTGCGCCGCCGCGCCCGCTGGCAAAGCCGGTCTTGTCCGGCGAGCCGGTGATCTTCAGGTAGGGATAGCTCTTGTCGTCGCGGAACAGGATGTTATAGCGCGGCGCCAGCGTCTTGATCAGGTTGTTCTCGAGCAGCAGCGCCTCGGCTTCGGAGCGCACGACCGTGGTGTCCAGCCGCACGATCTTGCCCACCATGTGGCCGATGCGCGTGCCGCCGTGGTTCTTCTGGAAATAGCTGGAGACGCGCTTCTTCAGGTTGCGCGCCTTGCCGACGTACAGCACGCCGCCGTCGGCGTCGTAGTAGCGGTACACGCCGGGCATGGACGGCAGGCCGGCGACCTGGGCCAGGAGTTCGTCGGAATGCTGCTGCACCATGGCCACTATTATCCGGGCGCATGCGCTGGGATCTTTTCTGCCAGGTGATCGACAACCACGGCGACGCGGGCGTCTGCTGGCGCTTGGCCGCGGCGCTGGGTGCGCGCGGCCACGCGGTGCGGTTGTGGATCGACGATCCGGCGATGCTGCGGTGGATGGCGCCGGCGGGGGCGCCGGGCGTGGAAGTCGTCCACTGGCACGCGCGAGCGCCGGTTCCCGGGCCCGGTGACGTGGTGGTGGAATGCTTCGGCTGCGATCCGCCGCTGGCCTTCGTCGCCAGGATGGCGGCCGCCGACCCGGCGCCCGCCTGGCTGAACCTGGAGTACCTCTCGGCAGAAGGCTACGTGGAACGCAGCCACGGCCTGCCGTCCCCGGTGATGCAGGGCCCCGGCAAGGGCCTGGTGAAGCGGTTCGTCTATCCCGGCTTCACGCCGCGCACCGGCGGCCTGTTGCGCGAGGCAGAGCTGCCCGCACGCCGGGCCGGCTTCCAGCGCGGCGCCTGGCTGCACCAGTGGGGCATCGAGGACCCGCAGGCCCAGGTCTTGAGCCTGTTCTGCTACGAGCCCGCTGCACTGCCTGAGCTGCTGGGGCAGTTGCGCTCCGGATCCCGGCCGACCGAGCTGCTGGTGACGGCGGGACGTGCCGCCGCGGCGGTCCGGGCCGCGGGTGTCGCGCCCGGCGGGAACCTGCGCCTGCGCTTCCTCCCCCTGCTCGACCAGCGGGACTACGACCACCTCCTGTGGTCCTGCGACCTCAATTTCGTGCGCGGCGAAGACTCGTTCGTGCGCGCCTTGCTCGCGGGCGTGCCTTCCGTGTGGCAGGCCTATCCGCAGCAGGACGGTGCCCACCACGCGAAGCTGCAGGCCTTCCTGCACTGGCTGCAACCGCCGCAACAGCTGCGTGACTTTTTCCTGGCGTGGAACGGGATCGCCGGGACGCCATTGCCCGCGATCGACGTCGCCGCATGGAGCGAAACGGCACGCCGCGCCCGCGAACGCGCCGGGGCCTTGCCCGAGCTGTCGGCCGAGCTGGAACGATTTGCTCGCGGCGCGCTAGAATAGGGAGCTTTGCGCCCCACGCCGTCCGGCCCCGGCGCGCGACCCGCCGCCTTTTCGCCTGACCAGCGCGCCGCGGCTCCCATCCGAAGACATCGACCATGAAAATCGCTCAAGAAATCCGCGCCGGCAACGTGATCATGAACAACGGCGCGCCGTGGGTCGTGCTCAAGACCGAATATTCGCGCGGCGGCCGCAACTCGGCCACCGTCCGCATGAAGCTCAAGTCGTTGCTGAACAACCAGGCCACCGAGACGGTGTTCAAGGCCGACGACAAGATGGACCAGATCGTGCTGGAGAAGAAGGACTGCACGTACTCCTATTTCGCCGACCCCATGTACGTGTGGATGGACTCCGAGTACAACCAGTACGAAGTGGAGAAGGAGAACATGGGCGACGCCATGAACTACCTCGAGGAGGGCATGCCCGCCGAAGTGGTGTTCTACGAAGGCAAGGCCATCTCCGTCGAGCTCGCCACCAGCGTCGAGCGCGAGATCACCTGGACGGAGCCGGCCGTCAAGGGCGACACCTCGGGCAAGGTGCTCAAGCCCGCCAAGCTGGCCACGGGCTACGAGATCGGCGTGCCGATCTTCGTCGCGCAAGGCGACAAGGTCGAGATCGACACGCGCACCGGCGAATACCGCCGCCGCGTCTGAGGCCCGCCCCCACCGGCGCCCTCACGCAAAAGGCTCCGCAAGGGGCCTTTTTCACATGTCCTTCGACCTTGCCCACGCCGCCGTCCCCTTTCGCATGCAGCCTGGCCTGCAGCGGCTGGACAGCGGCGCGCGGCACCTGACACCGCTGGCGCCAGGCAGCCCGCTGTGGCAGGAGAAGAACCGGGTGGTCGCCAGCGGCGCCAGCCGGCTCGCCGTGCCGGGCTTCGACCCGCAGGCGCCCATCAGTGCGATCCTGGCGCGGGCGCGCAGCGAGGGCTTCGCCGCGCACGACCCGATCGAGCTGGCGTTCGAGGAAGATTTCGCCCTGCTCGATGGCGCCAGCACCACCCTGCCCTGGCTGTGCGTCTCGGTGCCTTCGCACTGGGCGCCGGAAGACAAACTGGGCCTGGCGTTCCACAGCGTGCACGCGCCGGTGGCCGACAACCACGCGCTGGTGGCCGCCGGCCGCCAGCTGGTGCAGCTGGTCACGGGCGGCGGGCACTTCGAACGCTTCGTCTGGACCCTCACGCCCAGCGGCCGCTACGACCAGCACCCGCGCCGGCACGGCCGCGAGCCCTGGCCAGCAACGGCGGAGCCTGTAGGCTTCGCCGGCCAGTGCTGGTTGCGCTCGGAGCGGCAGACCTTCTTCCCGGTGCCCGGCGTGCCAGGGCAGGCGATCTTCACCATCCGGGTGATGCTCCAGCCGCTGCCCGACGCCGTGCGTTCGGCCGACGATGCGCGGCGGCTGCACGATTCGCTGGCGTCGATGAGCGACGCGGTGTTGGAGTACAAGGGCCTGGCGCCGGCGCGCGAACGGCTGCTCGCCTGGCTGGCGCACCGGGGCGCCTGATGGAGCTGGTCGCCCGCATCGCGCAGGTGATCGTGCCGGTGTTCCTGATCGTGGCGATCGGCTACGTGTACGCGCGCCGCGCGCGGCCCGAGATGACCGGCTTCAACCGGATCATGCTGGACGTGCTGTCGCCCGTCATCGTGTACACCGCGCTGGCCGGCAAGGAGTTCCAGCTGCGGGAACACCTGCCGCTGCTGCTGGGCGCCGCATTGCTGATCCTGCTGACCGGCCTGGTCGGCTGGGGCGTCGCGCGCGCCACGCGCATGCAGCCGCGCACCCTGGTGCCGGTGGTGATGTTCACCAACTGCGGCAACATGGGCCTGCCGCTGGCGCTGCTGGCCTTCGGTCCCCAGGGCTTCGGCGCTGCGGTGGCGCTGTTCTCGATCAGCAACGTCATCCACTTCTCGCTGGGCGCGCGCATCACCAGCGCTCATGCGAGCACCCGCGCGCTGCTGCTCAGCCCCCTGATGATCGCCAGCGCGCTCGGCTTCGCCAGTGCGGTCACCGGCGTGCGGCCGCCGGACATGCTGTTCAACGGGCTGAAGATGCTGGGCGAAGCGATGGTGCCGCTGATGCTGTTCGCGCTCGGCGTGCGGCTGACGCAGCTGCGGCGCAGCGACGTGCCGCTCGGCCTGATCGGCGCTTTCGCCAGGCCGCTGGTGGGCTTGGCGGTCGCGCTGCCACTGGCGTGGGCGCTCGGTCTCGAGGGGATGGCGCGAGCGCAGCTGATCCTGTTCGCGTCGCTGCCGCCGGCCGTCATGCAGTACCTGCTGGCGGAGCGCTACGAGCAGGAGCCGGAGCGGGTTGCCGCGATGATCCTGCTGGGAAATGCGCTGGCGATCGCTTTCGTGCCCGTGGGACTCGCGCTTGCCTTGTAACCGGGGTTCGGCTGCGCGCTCACCGCCGGCCTACGAAAGGCATCCCAAGGTAGGCCCGCGGTGAGCACGGAACCCCGGGTGGGAATCACCGCCGGCGCACCAGCACCCAGACCAGCACCATCGTCACGAAGAACGCCGCGCCCACCACCGCGGCCCAGAGCCACGGGTGCACCGCGGTTCCGCCCGAGGGAAGGGATGCCAGCGGCTCGCTGCCCGGGTACGGCACCGAGTGGGGCAGCGCGCCCGCCAATTCACCCGCGGCGTCGCGCGTGATCAGGTTGAACGCAACCCGCTGCATGCCGCCCTCCTCCGCCACGCGCACCCAGAGGTCCACCACCGTGCCTCGCAGCCGGGCATGCTGGATGTCCTGCAGGGGGAACTTGACGCGCTCCTCCTTCCATTCGCGGCCGTCGCGGTAGCGGCCGGCGACGCGCAACACCTTGTTCTGCACACGCAGCTCGACCTCGCCCCGGAAAGCGGGAATGGCGTAGCCGGGGCCCTCGACCTCCATGAGCGTGGCGGGGTAGATCCCTTGCACCACGGAGTAGCTGCCGCCCACGCGCGCCGGCGTGAGGGTCTCGCCCTCCTGGCTCTGGGGCAGGGGTGCAAGGCCGCCATGCACGAGGTCGGCCACGGTCATCTGCGCGCCGTCCTGCGCCACCACCACCTGGTTGCTGGTCAAGGCCTTCTTGACCCGCATGCCGACGATGGTGCGGCGGTCGTACGGACCCATCCGTCGTCCCTCGTGCAGCACGTGATAAACAGCGTTATCCACCTGGTTGCCCCTCCGGCCCTGGTTTGGGGCGAGGATAGCCCCCTGCCCGGCCGCCGTGAAGCCTTTGGGTCCCGCGATTCCGGCCACAATGCCGGCTATGTCTTCGACCCGCAACATTCACGACCGGCGGCTGGCCGACGCCTGGGCCACCCTCAAGTCCCATTCCGATGCCGGCCTGCCCCTGGACCCCGACGCCAGCCGCCTCGCCTTCGTCGACCCCGAGTTCCTGCTGCGCCGCGAAACGCGCGGCATCCGCTTCCAGCTCGAGCTGCTCAAGCCGGACCTCGAGCAGGCCGCCCACGGGATCGAGAACACCATCGTCGTCTTCGGCAGCGCCCGTTTTCGCGACCAATCGGCCGCCGACGCGCTGGTGGAAAAAGCGGCGGCCCTCGGCACCGTCAGGCAGAAGTCGGCCGACACGGACGCCGGCGGTGAGACCGGCCCGGGGCCCGTCGACGAACGCCGCGCCCGGGCGCTCGCCCGGAATGCGCACTACTACGAGAAAGCCCGGGCGTTCGGCCGACTGGTGGCCGAATACAGCGCGACGAGGGAGTCGCACGACAAGCTGTTCATCTGCACCGGCGGCGGCCCGGGCATCATGCAAGCCGCCAACCGCGGCGCCCATGAGGCGGGCGGCGAGAGTGTCGGCCTGGCCATCGCGTTGCCGATGGAGGAAGCGGCCAACGAGTACGTCACCCCGGCGCTGTCCTTCAAGTTCCACTACTTCGCCCTGCGCAAGATGCATTTCATGATGCGGGCCAAGGCGCTGGTGGCCTTCCCGGGCGGCTTCGGCACGCTCGACGAGCTGTTCGAGGTGATCACGCTGGTGCAGACGCGCAAGGCGCGGCAGGTGCCCATCGTGCTGTTCGGCACCGACTACTGGAAGCGCCTGATCAACTTCGAGATGATGGTGGACGAAGGCGTCATTTCGGCGGCCGACCTGGACCTGTTCCAGTTCGCGGACGACGCCGAAGTCGCCTGGAACCTGATCAAGACTTTTTATCGTCTCTGAGGCCGAAGGCCAGGCGCGAGCCGACGCCGAGCCATGCGGACACGGTCCAGAACACGGCGCTGACGCCCACCACGGCGCCGGCCATGCCGAACAGCATCGGCATCGCCACGCTGGATGCGTTGATCACCATCAGCCGCATGCCCACGGCCTCGCCGTGGCGGTGGTGCGGCGTGATCTGGTGCAGCATGCTCATGATCATCGGCTGCACCGTCCCGAGCGCGATGCCGAGCAACACCGAGCAGATCCCCATCGAGAGGGCCGTGTGCATGAACGGGTACACGGCATAGATCAGCGCGGTCGCGATCATGGCTCCGGCCACCAGCGTCCACTCGCGCAGCCGCGCCGCGATGACCGGCAGCACCACCCGCACCAGCGCAGCCGCCATGGCGAACGCGCCGAGGATCGTGCCGATCACGGAGGCCGACATGCCACGTTCGTGCCCGAGCACCGGGACCACGAAGGTATGCACGTCCCAGGCCGAGGAGAGGAACCAGTTCACCAGCAGCAGGCGGCGAAACATCGGCTCGCGCACCAGGTCCCACGCCCGGCCCGGCTTCGCGCGCGCGGACGCCTCCGGCAGCGCCGCCTCGTGGGCGCCGCGGATGAACGCCCAGGCCAGCAGGGGCAGCACCGCCATCACGAAGAACGCCCAGCGGAAACCGGCGTGGTCGATCACCAGCCCGGCCACGAAGGGGCCGAGGAAGTTGGAGAAAGCCGGGCCGATGGCCAGCCAGGAAAAAACCTGCTTGAGCTGGGTAGGCGTCTGCGCGGCGCGGCCGACGTGCCGCTGCAGCGCGATCACCGCGGCGCCGGTGGCCCCGCCGGTGAGCAGCGCGCTGAAGCACAACACCGGAAACACCGGAAAGGCCACCGCAGCGCCCGCACCGAGCGTGGCCGCGCCGACGCTCCACGCCACCGGGCGCTTCAGGCCGTGCCGGTCGGCGTAACGGCCGGCGGGCAGCGCGAGGAACACCTGCGTGAGCGCATAGAGAGCCAGCAGCACGCCCACCGCGGCGGCGCTGTAGCCCTCGCGCAGGGCCAGCAGCGGCGCAGCCATGCGCATGCCGGCCATGCAGGCATGCAGGAACACGTGGCCGGTGATCAGGCGGACGAGCTCGCGCGACAGCCCGGAGCTGTCAGGTGTCGGTGTCGTCACCGTCGGGGTCGGCCATGGGCAGCAGCGCCTGCGCTTGCGTGTCGGGCAGCGCCTCGACGTCCTTGAGCGCGCGCCGCATCATCTTGGTTCGCGTCTCCGCCTTGTCGACTGTATCGGCGGCCTTCTGCACCTGCTCCTTGATGCGCGCCACCCATTCGCCGTAGCGGTCGAATTCGGTCTTGACGGCGCCGAGCACCTTCCAGACTTCCGACGCCTGCTGCTCCAGCGCCAGCGTGCGAAAGCCCATGTGCAGGCTGTTGAGCATCGCCAGCAAGGTGGTGGGGCCGGCCAGCGTGACGCGGTAGTCGCGCTGCAGCTTGTCCATCAGGCCGGGACGGCGCAGCACCTCCGCGTAGAGGCTTTCGATGGGCAGGAACAGGATCGCGAAGTCGGTCGTGTGCGGTGGCGCCAGGTAGTTCTCGCAGATGGATTTGGCCTCCTCGCGGATGCGGACTTCCAGGGCGCGGCCGGCGCTGTCCACGCCGGCCTGGTCGGCCCGGTCATGCGCGTCGAGCAGGCGCTCGTAGTCCTCGCGCGGGAACTTGGCGTCGATCGGCAGCCACACCGGCAAGCCGTCGGCGCTGCGGCCGGGGAACTTGATGGCGAAGTCCACCCGCTGGTTGCTGCGCGGCTTGGTTTCCACCTGCTTGCCGTACTGCTCCGGCGTCAGCACCTGTTCGAGCAGGTTCTCGAGTTGCACCTCGCCGAACATGCCGCGCGTCTTGACGTTGGTCAGCACCCGCTGCAGGTCGCCCACGCCTTGCGCCAGCGACTGCATCTGGCCCAGGCCCTTGTGCACCTGCTCCAGCCGCTCGGCGACCTGCTTGAAGCTTTCGCCGAGCCGGGTCTCCAGCGTGGTCTGCAGCTTCTCGTCGACCGTCTTGCGCATCTCCTCCAGCTTCGCCGCATTGGTCTGCTGCATGGCGTTCAGCTGCGTCTCCAGCGTTTCGCGCACTTCGGCCATGCGGCGTGAATTGGCTTCGCTCAGGGATTGCAACTGCACCGCCAGCGTGTCCGCCAGCGTTTTCTGCATCAGTGTCAGCTGCTGCGAGAAGGCGTCGATCTGGGCGTTCTGCGTGCGCGTGGTCTCCTGGGCCTGGCGCGTCAGCGTCTCCTGGAAGGTGGCCAGCGTCTGCGTCAGCTCGCCGCGCAGGCCGCGCGAGGATTCGCTGATCTCGCGCCGCAGTTCGCGCTCCAGGCGCTCGTTGGCCGCCAGCAGTTCCGCGCGGCCGGTATCGATGGTGGGTGGCTTGCGCATCAGCACGGCCACCAGGAGGACGACGCTGGCCAGGCCCAGCGCCATGACGATCCAGATTTCCACTAGGTCAGCACTTCCGGATTCAGGGGGTTCAAGGGCTTGCCGTTCACCAGGAAGCCGATCAGGTTGTCGGCGGCGAGATCGGCCATCGCGCGGCGCGTGGGCACCGTGGCGCTGGCGATGTGCGGCGTGAGCACCACGTTGGGCACCGTCAGCAGGTCGGGGTGGACCTTGGGTTCGCCTTCGAAGACATCCAGGCCGGCCGCGGCGATGCGCCTGTCGCGCAGGGCTTGCGCCAGCGCCGCGTCATCGACGATGCCGCCACGCGCGATGTTGACGAGGGTCGCCGAGGGCTTCATCTTGGCCAGTTCGGCCGCGCCGATGGTGTGGTGCGACTCGGCCGAATAAGGCAGCACCAGCACCACGTGGTCGGCCGTCCTGAGCAGTTCTTCCTTCGACACGTAGCGCGCCTTGCACGCTGCCTCGAGGTCGGGCGAGAGCCGCGAGCGGTTGTGATAGATCACCTTCATGCCGAAGCCATGGGCGCCGCGCCGGGCGATGCCCTGGCCGATGCGGCCCATGCCGAGGATGCCCAGGGTGCTGCCGTGCACCTCGGCGCCGGCGAACATGTCGTAGCTCCACTTGGTCCACTTGCCCGCGCGCAGGTAATGCTCGCTCTCTGCGACGCGGCGGGCCGTGGCCATCAGGAGCGCGAAGCCGAAGTCGGCCGTCGTCTCGGTCAGGACGTCGGGCGTGTTGGTCGCCAGCACGCCCCTGGCCGTCATGGCCGGCACGTCGAAATTGTTGTAGCCCACGGCCATGTTGGCGCAGACCTTCAGGTCCGGGCAGGCGGCCAGCACCTCGGCGTCGATGCGCTCCGTGCCGGTGGTGAAGGCGCCAGCCTTGTTGCGCAAGCGGGCGATGAGGTCGGGCTTGCTCCAGACCTGGTCGGCCTGGTTGTGTTCCACCTCGAAGTGCTGCTCCAGGTGGGCGATGGTTTCCGGGAACACGGCCCGGGCGACGAGGATGCGGGGTTTGGACATGGATGACTTTGAAAAAACCGCCTTCGCTCGGTGAAGAATCAGCGGAACCAGATGAAGGTCATGACCCCGAACAGCGGGACCAGGATGCCCACCGACCACAGCATGTAGCCGAAGAAGCTGGGCATTTTGACACCGCGCTCCTCGGCGATGGCCTTGACCATGAGGTTCGGCGCGTTGCCGATGTAGCTGTTGGCGCCCATGAACACCGAACCCGCGGAGATGGCCGCAAGCACCGGCGCGAACTCGGTCATGAGCACCTTGGCGTCGCCGCCGGCGGTGTTGAAGAACACCAGGTAGGTCGGCGCGTTGTCGAGGAAGGAACTCAGCACGCCGCTGGCCCAGAAATACATGGCGGGGTCGGGCGTGCCGTCGGGCCGCGTGACCGCGGCGACCACGCCGCCGAACGGCCCATCGATTCCGGCGCGCAGCATCGCGATCACCGGGATGATGGTGATGAAGATGCCGGCGAACAGCTTGGCGACTTCCTTCATCGGCGCCCACGAAAACTGGTTGTCCTTGTGCACCTTGGCCGGCGTGATGCGGATCGAGACGAGGGTCACGATGACCAGGCCGATGTCACGCAACAGGCCCGGCAACCCGACCTCGGTCCCGGCGAGATGGAAGACCACGGGGGACTTCCACAGGCCGCTCATCAGGACCAGCGCGATCACCACACCCAGCAGCCAGAAGTTGCGCGCGCCATCAAAGCCCAGGCGCCCGGTGTCTGGGGTCGGGTCGGCAGGCTGGAGCTCGTCGCGACGGCGATAGAAAAAGGAGTCCAGCGCGTAGAAGATCAGCAGCAGGGAGCCGACCAGGAACAGCGTCTCGGGAAAGATGTGGCGCACCGTCCAGAAGAACTCCACGCCCTTCAGGAAACCCAGGAACAGCGGCGGGTCGCCCAGGGGGGTCAGCGAGCCGCCGGCGTTCGAGACGATGAAGATGAAGAAGATGACCGTATGGGCGGTGTGCTTGCGGTTGTCGTTGGCGCGGATCAGGGGGCGGATCAGCAGCATCGAGGCACCGGTGGTGCCCATGAAGCTGGCCAGCACCGCACCGATGGCCAGAATCGCGGTGTTCAGCGCCGGGCTGCCGTGCAGGTTGCCGCGGATGAAAATTCCGCCCGCCACCGTGAACAGCGCCGTGAGCAAGATGACGAACGGCAGGTACTCCCCCACGGCGGCGTGGACGATCGCCGACCCCGCCGCGGAAGCATTGAACACCAGCGCAAACGGCACGAGGAGGGCCAGCGACCAGGCGGCCGCAACCTTGCCGAAGTGGTGATGCCAGAAGGACGGCGCCAACAGGGGCAGGAGGGCGATCGACAGCAGGAGGCCCGCGAACGGCACGCCCCACAGCGGCGAGACCCGGCTGGCGTCGATCTCGGCGGCAGCGGCCCAATGCGGCCACAGCAAGGCGCAGGCCAGCAGCAGCGGCCGGATGGTTTTCATGGCAGGTCTCCTCTTGGGCGCCGAGCATACCAACCGAATCGGTGACCGGAGGACGGCGCAGTAGGCAAGCGCCTACCCGGCCAGCCGCGCGCTTCCTACCTGATGAGCCAGGGACGGGGGCGAGCATCCGGCGTGGAGCGCCCGGGGGCGCGCGAGCGGAGCAGCACGATGAACCAGGATCGCATCCAGGGCCGCTGGAAGCAGTTGAAGGGCAAGGTCAAGGAGCAATGGGGCCGCCTCACCGAGGACGACCTCGATGTCATCGCGGGTCGTCGCGACCAGCTGCTCGGGCGCATCCAGCAACGCCATGGGGTGGCCAGGGAAGACGCCGTCCGCGAGGTGACCGACTGGGAAAAGCGCAACCCCGACTTCCGCCTCGACCCCACCGACAAGAGCCAGTGAGCTCGCCCGTCTAGTCGACCCAGCGCGTGAACGACGCCGCGGTGTCACGCGGCGTGTGGAACCTGTTGACCGGCGCATGCAGGTCGGCATACCCCATCGACATCCCGCACACGAGCATCTCGCCTGCGCCCGCGCCAATGTGCGGCAGGATGATGCGCGAAAAGCCGTTCCAGGCCGCCTGCGGACAGGTATGCAGGCCGCGCGCGCGGGCCGCGACCATCACGTTTTCCAGGAACATGCCGTAGTCCATGAGCGAGCCGCGGCCGAGGATGCGGTCGATGGTGAACATCAGGCCGACCGGCGCGTCGAAGAAGCGGAAGTTGCGCTGGTGCTGCGCGTGCATCTTGTCCTTCTCGCCCTTGGCGATGCCCAGCAGCCCGTAGAGGCCCCAGCCGTTCTCGCGCCGGCGGTCGATGTAGGGCGACACCCACTTGGTCGGGTAGTAGTCGTATTCCTCGGTGTACTGCGCGGCCAGCGCGGGGTCGGCGTAGATCGCGTCGTGGGCGGCGCAGACCTTGTCGGCCAGCGCGTCGCGGCTCGCTCCCTGCAGCACGTACACCCGCCACGGCTGGGTGTTGGTGCCCGAGGGCGCGCGCACCGCCACGTCGAGCAACTCCATGATGGTCGCGCGGGGCACCTCCCGGTCGCGCAGGAACGCACGGCAGGAGAACCGGCTGGTGATGGCAGCGTCGACGCTGCCGGGATCCGCCACGACCGTGGCCACTTGGGTGGGGTTCACTGCAGGGACTCCAGCACTTTCTTCAATGGGGCGGGCACGGCCGTCGGCCGGCGCGTGGCGCGGTCCACGTACACATGCACGAAGTAGCCCTTGGCGACGGTGAGCGGTTCGCCCTGCACGAACAGGCCGATCTCGTAGCGCACGCTGCTGTGGCCGACGCGCGCCACGCGCAGCCCGGCTTCCACGGTCTGCGGAAATTGCACCGGCGCGAAGTAGTTGCACTGGGTCTCGATCACCAGGCCGATGGTTTCGCCGCTGTGGATGTCCAGGACGCCCTGGTCGATGAGGTGGGCATTGACCACGGTGTCGAACCAGCTGTAGTAGACGACGTTGTTGACGTGGCCGTAGGCGTCGTTGTCCATCCAGCGCGTGCCGATCGTGCGGAAGGCCTTGTAGCCGGCGCGGCCTTCGGGCTGCGGCTTGTCGGTGGGAGCGCTCATCGCGAGGGATTGTGCCAGCGCGTGTCGCCGCGACCCGCATACTGCAGCGCCGCGCCGAAGGTGTTGATCTGCACCTGCACCGTGTCTTCCATGCGGTGGCCGTAGCCGCCCGCCATCGCGAAGGCCAGCGGCACGCCGCGTTGCCACGCCCAGTCGAACACGCGCCGGTCGCGCGCCTCCAGGCCGTCCCACGTGAGCTTCAGGCGGCCGAGGCGGTCGCCCTCGTGCGGGTCGGCGCCGGCCAGGTAGATCACCAGCGCGGGCTCGAAGCGGTGGGCCAACTCCTCCAGCGCGCGCTCCAGCGCGTGCAGGTAGGCGTCATCGCCGGTTCCATCCGGCAGGTCGACGTCCAGGTCGCCGGCCTCCTTGCGGAAGGGGAAGTTCTTCTGCCCGTGCAGCGACAGCGTGAAGACGCTGGCATCGTTGCGGAAGATGCGGGCCGTGCCGTTGCCCTGGTGGACGTCCAGGTCGATGATCGCCACCGGCAACTGCGTGCGGCTGCGCCGCGCATGTTCCGCCTGCATCAGCCGCGTCGCGACGGCGGCATCGTTGAACACGCAGAAGCCGCCGCCCTTGTCCGCATAGGCATGGTGGGTGCCGCCGGCGATGTTGGCCGCCAGGCCTTCGCGGAACGCCGCGCGGCAGGCCGCGATGGTCGCGCCCACCGAGCGCCGGGCGCGCTCCGCCATCGCCGTGCTCCAGGGAAACCCGATCTCTCGCATCACCTTGGGATCCACCGATCCGTCGCTGATGGCCTGGATGTAGCCGGGGGTGTGGACCAGCGCGAGTTCACCGTCCGTCGCCGGCTCGGCCTGCATCAGGCGGATGGCGGGGAGCTCGGCAGCCAGCCGGTCGCGCAGCAGCTGGTACTTGCCCATGGGAAAGCGATGCCCCGCCGGCAGTGGCAGCACGAACTGGGTGGCGTAGAACACCTGCATGCGGCCATTCTCCGATGACTGCCGGGAGGGCCGGTTTTAGGGAGGCATCACCAGATTGCTGCGCCGCAACAAAAAGTGCTTGCAATCGTGCGGCACGCCCGTATACTTCCACCCATGCTGCACTGCAACATGGCGAGACCGGGTTGAAGCGCAGGCGAAGAAGAGATCCTTTCACCCCCAACCTGATCTGGAGATTCCATATGCTGACCGCTGAACAAGTCCTGGCTGCCCAAAAGGCCAACATCGAAACCCTGTTTGGCCTGACCTCCAAGGCCTTCGAAGGCGTCGAGAAGCTCATCGAGCTGAACGTCACCGCCTCCAAGCTGGCCCTGCAGGAAGCCGCCGAAACCACCCAGTCCGCCCTGGCCGTCAAGGACGCCCAGGAACTGCTGGCCCTGCAAGCCGCGATGTTCCAGCCCCTGGCCGAGAAGACCGCCGCCTACAGCCGCCACCTGTACGACATCAGCACCTCCACCGGTGCCGAGTTCTCCAAGCAGTTCGAAGGCCAAGTCTCCGACGTGCAGAAGAAGTTCCTGGCTGTCGTGGACAACGCCGCCAAGAACGCCCCGGCCGGTTCCGAGACCGCCGTCGCCGTGTTCAAGAGCGCCGTTGCCGCCGGCAACAACGCCCTGGAGTCCGTGCAGAAGGCCGTCAAGCAAGCCACCGATGTGGCCGAAGCCAACTTCAACGCAGTGGCCAACACCGCGGTGAACGCTTCCAAGACGACCGGCAAGGCCAAGCGCACCGCCTAAGCAGCGAGCCTCCTGCCCGCGCGGCGGGAGACTGAACAAGTTGTCTCCTCGGGTCCTTGCGAACCTTCGGGTTCCGGGATCCAGTTCAGCCGCCAGTGGCAACACTGGCGGCTTTTTTCATGGCTCAATGCGACCTGGCCTCGATCAGCTGCTGCAGCCGCGGCAGGGCTGCGAGCATCGCCGCCCGCCCCGCCTCGATGGCCCGGCGCTTCGCGGTGAAGTCGCCGCTGCCCACGCCGCGCAGCGCAGGGCGCACCACGACGTCCGCCTCCTTGAGCTCCCAGCTGTTGATGCTCTTGCCCATGATGGCGAAGGTCTGCAGCAGGATCTGCAACGCGTCGCCCGACGGGTTGCCCTCGGGCGCGGTGGAGATGTCCACCGCCACGATCAGCTCCGCCCCCATCTCGCGTGCGTACCGCACCGGCACCGGCGAGACGAGCCCGCCATCCACGTATTCGTGGCCCGCGATGCGCACCGGCAGGAACACGGCCGGCACGGCGCTCGAGGCGCGCACGGCCGTGCCCGTGTCGCCACGGCGAAACAGCACGCCCTGCCCCGACTGCAGGTCGGTGGCGACGATGCCCAGCGGCACCGCCATGTTCTCGATCAGCCGGTTGCCGACCTGGGTGTTCACGTAGCGCGCCAGCGCCTCCCCGCGCAGCACGCCGCGATTGAAGATCGGCAGGGTCCAGTCGGCAAACCCCGCCTCGTCCATGTCGATCGCCACGGACTGCAACTGGATCCCGTTGCGGCCGCTGGCATAGAGCGCGGCGACCAGGCTGCCGGCGGAGGTGCCGACCACCAGCGCCGGCTTGATGCCGGCCTCCTCCAGCACCTGGATCACGCCGACGTGGGCAAAGCCGCGTGCGGCGCCGCCGCCCAGGGCCAGGCCGACACGGGGCAGCACCTTGGGCACCGCGATCAGCGCGGGTGACGGTTCGGGTTCGGGTTTCGGCGCACTGGCGCAGGCCGCGAGGAGCAACGGCAGCGCCCAGAGCCCCGCCCGTCCAGCCCGTCGCCGGAACTTAGTGAGAATGATTCGTGTTTGGATTATCATTGAGTCCATCTTGCAACCAGTTTCCCCGAAAGGACCCCCGATGATCGCCAAGGCCGCTGGCATCGCGACGCTGCTGTTCGCCGTCGCCACCTCCGTCGCCGCGCAGGAGCAGGTGCTGAACCTCTACTCCGCCCGCCACTATTCCACGGATGAGGCGCTGTACAGCAACTTCACCAAGGCCACCGGCATCCGCATCCAGCGCGTGGACGCGGACGACGCCGGCATCCTGGCCCGCCTGAAGGCCGAAGGCTCCGCGTCGCCCGCCGACGTGATCCTGCTGGTCGATGCGGCCCGACTGTACAAGGGGGACGTCGATGGCCTGTTCCGTCCGGTCAAGTCCAGGGTGCTGGACGACGCAATCCCCGCGCAGTACCGCTCCGCGCCCAGCGCGGAAGGCACCACGTGGTTCGGTTTCTCGACCCGGGCCCGCGTCGTCGTGTACGACAAGGTGAAGGTCAAGCGCGAGGACGTGGACACCTACGAAGAACTGGCGGACCCCAAGAACAAGGGCAAGGTCTGCCTGCGTTCGGGTTCGCACCCGTACAACCTGTCGTTGTTCGGCGCCGTCATGGAGCACACGGGCGAGCAGCAGGCCGAGGCGTGGCTGAAGGGCATCGTCGCCAACATGGCGCGCGACCCGAAGGGCGGCGACACGGACCAGATCAAGGCCGTCGGTTCCGGCGAGTGCCAGATCGCCGTGTCCAACACCTACTACATCGCCCGCCTGCTGCGCAGCACCGCGCCGGAAGACAAGGCGCTGATGGAGCGTGTGGGCGTCGTGTTCCCCAACCAGCAGACCTGGGGCACGCACCTCAACATCGCCGGCGGCGCGGTGGCGAAGAACAGCAAGAACCCGGCCAACGCGGTCAAGTTCCTGGAGTACCTGGCCAGCCCCGAGGCGCAGAACTACTTCGCCAACGGCAACAACGAGTGGCCCACGGCCAGGGGCGTGAAGGTCAACAACCCGGCGCTGCAGGCCATGAGCGGCGGCGGCGACTTCAAGGCAGAGACGATCCCGCTGGCGGCGGTCGGTGCCAACACCGTGAAGGTGCAGCAGATGCTGGATCGGGTCGGGTTCAAGTAAGGCGCGGAGCCGACGCCTGCGGCGCGGCCGCGCGCTGCTCGCGGTCGAGGCCGACCTGACGGCGGCTCACCGCTCACACGAAAAAGCCCGGCGATGCCGGGCTTTTTCGCTTCTCCGTAGGTCGGGTTTGCGGCAGCGACCCCGCCATCCCCGTGCGAGATAATTGACGTTCACGTCAAAAGCACCAGGAGCAGAGATGGACATCAAGGGCAAAGTCTTCATCGTCACCGGCGGCGCCTCGGGCCTCGGCGAAGGCACGGCGCGCATGCTGGCGGCCAACGGCGGCAAGGTGGTCGTGGCCGACATGCAGGTGGAAAAAGGCGAGCAGGTCGCCAAGGACATCGGCGGCAGCTTCGTGAAGTGCGACGTGAGCCAGGAGGCCGACGGCCAGGCCGTCGTCGCCAAGGCGGTTTCGCTCGGCAAGCTGATGGGCCTGGTCAATTGCGCCGGCATCGCACCGGCGGAAAAGACGGTCGGCAAGAACGGCGCGCACAACCTGGCGCTGTACACCAAGACCATCATGGTCAACCTCGTCGGCTCGTTCAACATGATCCGCCTGGCCGCGGAAGCCATGGGCAAGAACGAACCGGAGTCCACCGGCGAGCGCGGCTGCATGATCTCCACCGCTTCTGTCGCCGCCTACGACGGCCAGATCGGCCAGGCCGCGTACAGCGCCTCCAAGGGAGGCGTGGTCGGCATGACGCTGCCGATCGCACGCGACCTCGCGCGCAACGGCATCCGCAACATGACCATCGCCCCCGGCATCTTCGGCACGCCCATGCTGTTCGGCATGCCCAAGGAAGTGCAGGACGCGCTGGCCGCCAGCGTGCCCTTCCCTTCGCGCCTGGGCACGCCCGACGACTACGCCAAGCTGGCCAAGCACATCTTCGAGAACGACATGCTCAATGGCGAGGTGATCCGCCTCGACGGCGCGATCCGGCTGGCGCCGCGCTGATTCGCACGCAGGCGGGCGGCGACGGCCTATAGTTCCGGGCTCCATCCCAGGGTCCAGGAGAACAACGATGCGTCGCCCCGTCCTCACCTGGCTGGCTGCCGCCAGCCTGCTGGCCGCATGCGCCAGCACACCTTCCAGCTTCACCTATTCGGTACCGCAGCAGCCCGAGGCCGCCTCCGGCTTCACGGCCAAGCCGGGCTGGGCGACATCGAAGTTCGCGGTGGCCGCTGCCAACCCGCTCGCGACCGATGCCGGCTACCAAGTGCTGCGCGCCGGCGGCTCCGCGGTGGACGCGGCGATCGCCGTGCAGATGGTGCTGACGCTGGTGGAGCCGCAGTCCAGCGGCATCGGCGGCGGCGCCTTCCTGCTGCACTCGAACGGCCGCAACGTCGAAGCCTTCGATGGCCGCGAGACCGCGCCGGCTGCGGCGGACGAGCGCCTCTTCCTCGCCGCTGACGGCAAGCCCCTTGCTTTCTATGAAGGCGTCGTCGGCGGCCGCTCGGTCGGCGTGCCCGGCACGGTGCGCGTGCTCGAGATGGCGCATCGCGAGCACGGCCGGCTGCCGTGGGCGGCGCTCTTCCAGCCCGCGATCACGCTGGCCGAGAACGGCTTCCGCGTGAGCCCGCGCCTGAACACGCTGGCCAGGGCCGACGCGCACCTGAAGAAGGACCCGACGGCGGCGGCCTACTTCTTCCAGCCGAACGGCGAGCCGCTGGCGGTCGGCACGACGCTGCGCAATCCGGAGCTGGCCGCCGTGCTGCGCCGCATCTCGCGCGAAGGCTCGGCGGCGTTCTACCAGGGTGACGTCGCGCAGGCGATCGTCGACAAGGTGCAGAAGCATCCGACCAATCCCGGCCGGCTCACCATGGCCGACCTCGCCGGCTACCAGCCGAAGAAGCGCACGCCCATCTGCCACGACTATCGCGCGCAGTCACGCGACTACCGCATCTGCGGCTTCCCGCCACCGAGCTCCGGCGCCATCGCGGTAGGCCAGATCCTCGGCATCCTGAACAACACGAACGCCGCCGCCCTGCCGCTGGAAAACGGGCTGCCGTCCGCCGAGTGGCTGCACCTGTACACCGAAGCGGCGCGCATGGCCTTCGCGGACCGCGGCCAGTACCTCGGCGACCCGGACTTCGTGCAGGCGCCCGCCGGCAACTGGATGTCGTTGCTGGATCCCGCGTACCTCGCCTCGCGCGCCCGCCTGATCGGTGCCCAGAGCATGAAGACGGCGCAGCCGGGCACGCCGGGACAGGTGGCAAGCCGCTACGCGCCCAGCCCCGAGCAGGTGGAGTACGGCACTTCGCACATCAGCATCGTCGACGGGTACGGCAACGCGATCGCGATGACCACCACCATCGAGGACCAGTTCGGCGCGCGCCAGATGGTGCGCGGCTTCCTCCTGAACAACGAACTCACCGACTTCAGCTTCGCCCCGGCCGATGCGCAGGGCCGCCCGATCGCCAACCGCGTGCAGCCCGGCAAGCGGCCGCGCTCGTCCATGGCGCCCACGCTGGTGTTCGACAAGGGCACGGGCGAGCTGGTCATGAGTGGCGGCAGCCCTGGTGGCGCGCTGATCATCCACTACACGGCCAAGACGCTGTACGGCGTGCTGAACTGGGGCCTGGATGCGCAGCGGGCCATCGACCTGCCGAACTTCGGCTCGAACAACGGCCCGACCACCCTGGAGCAGAACCGCTTCCCCCCGGCCGTCGTGCAGTCGCTGCAGGCGCGCGGGCACGAGGTGCGCGAGACCGACATGACCAGCGGCCTGCAGGCCATCCAGCGCACCCGCGGCGGCCTCTTCGGCGGCGCCGACCCGCGCCGCGAAGGCGTGGTGATGGGCGACTAGGTCTTCAGGACTTTCGTCCCGGGTGGCTCGGCCTCGGGCCCCTTGCGGTCGATCCGCTCGTACTCGCTGATCACCTGCGCACCCAGCAGCAGCAGGGTGGCGGCGATCTCCAGCGTGAACAGCACGATGATCGCGGTGGTGAGCGAGCCGTAGACCACGCTCACCTGCGACAGCGTGCCGAAGTACCACACCAGCACGCGGCGCGTCAGCTCCCACAGCAAGGCGGCCGTGATGCCGCCGATCAGGGCGTGGCGCCATGACAGGCGCCCGACGGGCATCACCATGTAGATCGACGTGAGCAGGAAAACCTCGCCGACCAGCCCCATCAGGTACAGGAGCACCCCGGACACGCCCGACAGCGACCATTCCCAGCCGAGGAAGTGGATGCTGTTCTCCCCCATCGCCTGCAGGCCGCCGGCGACGAAGGTCATCATGAGCAGCCCCACGCCCACCGACAGGATGTAGATGTAGGGCAGCAGCGCGGAGACCATGAAGTGGCGGCGCTTGATGGCGAACCGGTGCAGGAAGATCACGGCCATGGCCTTCTCCAGCACGGTGAAGGCCAGCGAGCTGAAGAACAGCATCGTGATGAGCAGCACCCACCCGATCACGTCGCGGTGCTGCACGAAGTTGGCGAGCTCCTGCACGATCGCCTTGGACTGGCCGGGGATGATCCATTCCAGGTAGGTCCCCAGGGTCGACAGCAGTTCGGCCTGGTCGACCCAGTGCGACAGCGCGATCACCACCAGGATGAGCAGCGGCACCACCGACAGCAGCGCGTAGTACGCAACCGCGCCCGCCAGCAGCAACCCCTGGTTGGTCTGGAAGCCCTTCAGGACGCGCTTGGCGAAGGTGCCGGGATGGGCGAGGACGTAGGCCCCTGCGGGGCTCAGCACATGCATGAAGGGCAGTATGCCGTCCCGGAGTCGCCCCGGGGACGCACGGTTACAGGCTTACCCTGATGGGCCGGCGGCGTGGCCCAGCTAGATTGGGCCACCCCCAGGAGACCACCATGCAGCGTCCCGATCGTTCCCGCCGCCAGGTCGTCCAGGCCGCGGTGGCTGCCGCCGCCGGCCTCGCCCTGCCCTCGCTCGCGCGGGCGCAGGCCTTTCCGGCGCGGCCCATCCGCCTGATTTGCCCATGGCCGGCGGGCGGCGCGACGGACGCGGTGATGCGTGCCATCGCCGAGAGTGCCGGCAGGGCGCTGGGCGGCCAGATGATCGTGGAGAACAAGGCGGGCGCCAGCGGCATGCTGGGTCCGAACGAACTGGTCTCGGCCAAGCCCGATGGCTACACCCTGTCGCAGCTCACCATCGGGGTGGCGCGGCTGCCGCACATGCAGAAGATGCTGTTCGACCCGCTCAAGGACTTCACCTACATCCTGAACATGACGGGCTACACCTTCGGCATCGTCGTCAAGGCCGACTCGCCGATCAAGTCGGTCAAGGACCTGGTGGACTACGCCAAGGCCAACCCCGGCAAGTTCACCTACGGCTCGCCCGGCCAGGGCACCACGCCGCACCTGGCCGTGGAGGAGTTTGCCGACAAGGCGGGCATCAAGCTGCAGCACGTGCCCTTCAAGGGGTTCGCCGACGGCATGCAGGCGCTGCTGGGCGGCCACATCATGGCGCACAGTGATTCCACCGGCTGGTCCTCGCACGTCGATGGCGGCACCGCGCTCCTGCTGGCGACGTATGGCTCCAAGCGCACCAGGAAGTGGGCGAGCGTGCCGACGCTCAACGAGCTGGGCTTCGACACGATCTCCGAGTCGCCTTTCGGCATCGGCGCGTCCAAGGGCATGGATCCCGCGGTGACGCGGCGCCTGCACGACGCTTTCCGCAAGACGCTGGAGGACCCGGCGGTGCTGGCGATGTTCGAAAAGTACGACCAGTCGGTGATCTACATGAACACCGCCGACTACGAGAAGTTCATCCGCGAGCAGTACGTCAAGGAGAAGGCGATGGTGGAGAAGCTGGGGTTGGGGCTGAAGACCTGAAAGCGGGGGCAGGACTTCCGGACGCAGAAGGCGCGGAAGTTACGCAGAAGACGCAAAAGGAACCCAAACCCCGTTCCTGGTTTTTTCTGCGCCTTCTGCGTAACTTCCGCGCCTTCTGCGTCCGGCTGTTGGGTTTGGCCTCTCAAACGTCGATGGCGGTAGAAGACCCCGCCTTCTTGCGCAGTTCGAACTTCTGGATCTTCCCCGTCGACGTCTTCGGCAGCTCGCCGAACACCACCGCCCGCGGCACCTTGAAGCCGGCCAGGTGCTTCTTGCAGTGCGCCACCACCTCCTCCGGCGTGAGCTTGGAGCCGGCCTTGAGCTCCACGAAGGCGCACGGCGTCTCGCCCCACTTCGCGTCGGGCTTGGCCACCACCGCCGCCGCCAGCACGTCGGGGTGGCGGTACAGCACGTCCTCCACCTCGATCGACGAGATGTTCTCGCCGCCCGAAATGATGATGTCCTTGCTGCGGTCCTTGATCTTGATGTAGCCGTCGGGGTACTGCACCGCCAGGTCGCCCGTGTGGTACCAGCCACCGGCAAAAGCTTCCTGCGTCGCCTTCGCGTTCTTCAGGTAGCCCTTCATCGTGATGTTGCCGCGGAACATGATCTCGCCCATCGTCTCGCCGTCGCGCGGCACCGGCTGCATGGTCTCCGGGTCAAGCACCTCGGCGCTGCGCTGCAGGTGGTAGCGCACACCCTGGCGCGCATTCAGCCGGGCGCGGTCGCCGATGTCCAGCCCGTCCCACTCCGCGTGCTTCGCGCAGGCCGTGGCGGGGCCGTACACCTCGGTCAGGCCATAGACGTGCGTCAGGTCGAAGCCCATCTTCTCCATGCCTTCGATCAGCGACGCCGGTGGCGCCGCGCCTGCCACCATCGCCTTCACGCCGGCGGGCAAGCCCTGCTTCAGTTCGTCCGGCGCGTTCACCAGCATGGCGTGCACGATCGGCGCGCCGCAGTAATGGGTGACGCCGTGCTCGCGGATCGCGTCCGCCATGGCGCGGGCTTCCACCTTGCGCAGGCAGACGTTCACGCCGGCGCGCGCCGCCACGGTCCACGGAAAGCACCAGCCGTTGCAATGGAACATGGGCAGCGTCCACAGATACACCGGATGCTTGGGCATGTCCCACTCGAGGATGTTCGAGATGGCGTTGATGGCGGCGCCGCGGTGGTGGTAGACCACCCCCTTCGGGTTGCCGGTGGTGCCGCTGGTGTAGTTCAGGGCGATCGCGTCCCATTCGTCCGCGGGCAGGTCCCAGGCGAACCCGGGGTCGCCGCCGGCCAGGAACGCCTCGTAGGTCGTGCTGCCGATGCGCTGCGTGGCGCCGGTGAAGAGCGCGTCCTCGACGTCGATCACCAGCAGCGGTCGCGACCCCTTGCGCATCGCGATCGCCTTTTGCATCACGCCCGCGAACTCCGGATCGACGATGACGGCCCGGGCCTCACCGTGGTCCAGCATGAAGGCGATGGCTTCCGGGTCCAGCCGGGTGTTCATCGCGTTCAACACCGCGCCGGCCATGGGCACGCCGAAGTGCGCTTCCACCATCGGCGGCGTGTTGGGCAGGATCGCCGCCACGGTGTCGCCCTTGCCGAGGCCGGCCCGCTGCAGCGCGCTGGCGAGGCGCCGGCAACGCTCGTAGGTCTGCGCCCAGGTGCGCCGCAGCGACCCGTGGACCACGGCGGTCTTGTCCGGGTACACCTGCGCCGCCCGCTCCAGGAAGGACAGGGGCGAGATCGGTGTGAAATTGGCCGCGTTGCGCGGCAGGTCCTGGTCGAAGATGCTGGCCACGGCTTGTCTCCTGGCTGTTGTTGCCCGAGAGTAGCCCCTTTCCGACCAGTGCAGAATCCGGTAGGAATACGTAGACCCACCGTGGCCATCCCCCAGAACTTCATCCAGGAACTGCTCGCGCGGGCCGACGTCGTCGAGATCGTCGGCCGCTACGTGCAGTTGAAGAAGACCGGGGCCAACTTCTCCGGGCTGTGCCCGTTCCATTCCGAGAAGTCGCCGTCCTTCACGGTCAGCCCCTCCAAGCAGTTCTTCCACTGCTTCGGCTGCGGCAAGAACGGCAACGCCATCGGCTTCCTGATCGACTATGCCGGCATGAACTTCGTCGAGGCCGTCAAGGACCTGGCCGGCAAGTACGGCATGCAGGTGCCCGAGGAGGACCTCTCCCCGGCCGACCGCGCGCGGCAGGCCGAACAGCGGCACAAGCAGGCCACGCTGACCGACGTGCTGGAAAAGGCCGGCGCCGCCTACCGCAAGAACCTGAAGAACTCGCCCCGCGCGGTCGACTACTTCAAGCAGCGTGGCGTGTCCGGCGAAGTCGCGAAGGAGTTCGGCCTGGGCTATGCGCCGGAAGGCTGGCGCTCCCTGGCGAGTGTCTTTCCCGACTACGACGATCCGCTCCTGGCGGAAAGCGGCCTGGTGATCGTCAACGAGGACGACGACAAGCGCTACGACCGCTTCCGTGACCGCGTGATGTTCCCGATCCGCAACGTCAAGGGCGAATGCATCGGTTTCGGCGGCCGGGTGCTGGGCGACGAGAAACCCAAGTACCTGAACTCGCCGGAAACGCCGATCTTCAGCAAGGGCCGCGAGCTCTATGGGCTGTGGGAGGCGCGCACCGCGCTGCGCGAGCAGGGCTTCGTGCTGGTCACCGAGGGCTACATGGACGTGGTCGCCCTGGCGCAAATGGGTTTCCCCAATGCCGTGGCGACGCTCGGCACCGCCTGCACCCCGGACCACGTGCAAAAGCTGTTCCGCTTCACCGACAGCGTGGTCTTCAGCTTCGACGGCGACGCCGCCGGCCGGCGCGCAGCGCGCAAGGCCCTGGACGGCGCCCTGCCCTATGCCACCGACGTGCGGACGGTGAAGTTCCTGTTCCTGCCGCCGGAGCACGACCCGGACAGCTACATCCGCGAGCACGGGAAGGACGCCTTTGCCCGCTGCATCGGCGACGCCGTGCCGCTGTCGCGCTTTCTCATCGAGGCGTCGCGCGAGGGCTGCGACCTGAACACCGCGGAAGGCCGCGCGCACCTGGCGGCCAACGCCAGGCCGCTCTGGACGCAGCTGCCCGAGGGCGCCTTGAAGCGCCAGCTGCTGGCGGAGATCGCCGACCTGGTGCAACTGGAGTCGCGCGAGCTCGGCGAGCTGTGGGAGGGCAAGCGCCCCGGCTCGCAACGCCGCGACGACGGCGAACGGCGGGCGTGGAGGCGCCCGGAAAGCAACCCGGCGCCGGTGCGAAGGTCCGTGCGCACCCCGCCGATGAACCGCGGCACCCGCGCCCTGCAGATCCTCTTTTCGTTGCCGCAGGCCTGGGAACGGCTCAGCCACGACGAACACCACCTGCTGGTCGAGATGCCGGCGCCGTATGGCCCCCTGTTCGCCTGGCTGGACAGCCAGCACCACGACCATGGACCCCAGCCCTGGGAAGCCTTGCGCGAGGCGCTCAAGGGCCATGCGCACGAGGAGTTTGCCGTGGGGGAGATGGCGAAGGTGCCGCCGGAAATCGAGGCCGACGCCGCCGAGCTGAGCGACATCCTGGCCAAGGAAAAGCAGCGCCGCCGGGACGAGGAGATGAAGCGCCTGGCCGCCGCCGCGCCCTCGGATCCGGAGGCCTTCGAGCGCTACCGGGCGCTGCTGGAAGCGCAAAAACCCGGGACCAAGGCTTGAAATCCGGCCATGTCGATATAATGTAGGGTTTGCTGGCGGCAAGAGCGACAGCAGCACCTCCGGACCGGCCCATCCGCGCAACGCGCGGCGCCCAGCACAGGGCACAGGCCAAACTTTCCGCAAGGGCTGCACCCCAAATGTTCGCCCATCCATCTTGCCCCTGAAGGCCACTGTCGGCCTCTCCTTCACCCGCGCCCGGGTTCGAGGCGCTATTGTGTTTTCGCTGTTCTTGCCCGAGGTCCTATGCCCGCACAGAAAAAGCTGCCTGCCGCCGCGAAACCGACGGCGCGCAAGCCAGTCAAACCGCCAGCGCCCGCCGCGAAAAACGCCAAAGCCCAGTTGAAGGTCGTGAAGAACGCCGACAGGCCTGCTTCCAAATCCGCCGCAGCCACGAAAGTAAACAAGCCCGTGCCCACGAAGTCGCCCGCCAAGCCCGAAAAGGCCTCCGCCAAGGAAGAACCCAGGAAAACCGCGAAAGCCGCCGCGGTCGTCGCCGAAGCAACGAAGAAAAAGCTGGGCCGACCGCCCAAGGCAGCAGCCGAGGTGGAGGCACCGGCGAAAGCCGGCGCCAAGCGCGGCCGCAAACCCAAGGAGACCGCGGGCGGCAAGCCGCCCCTGGCCGAGGGTGAAGTCGACCTGGGCGACATCGAAGCCGAATTCGCCGACTCCGAACCGGTGGTGGTGGAGGCGGTCGCCGAAAAGGCCAAGCCCCTGCGCATGAAGATCAGCAAGGCGAAGGAACGCGCCTTGATGAAGGAATTCGGCCTGGACGAAACCGTCCTGTCCGAAGAGGAAATGGCCAAGCGCCGCCAGCGCCTGAAGACGCTGATCACGCTGGGCAAGACCCGCGGCTACCTGACGCACTCCGAGATCACCGACCACCTGCCGGAAAAGCTGGTCGATGCCGAGACGCTGGAAGTCGTGGTCGCGATGCTGAACGACCTGGGCGTGGCGGTGTACGAGCAGACGCCCGACGCCGAGATGCTGCTGCTGAACAACACCACGCCGACGACGGCGACGGTGGAGGAAGCGGAAGAGGAAGCCGAAGCCGCACTGTCCACCGTCGACAGCGAGTTCGGCCGCACCACCGACCCCGTGCGCATGTACATGCGCGAGATGGGCACCGTGGAACTGCTGACGCGCGAGGGCGAAATCGAAATCGCCAAGCGCATCGAAGGCGGCCTGATGGCGATGATGGAGGCGATCTCCGCCTCGCCCGCCACCATCGCCGAAATCCTGCGGCTGGCCAACGAGATCCGCGAAGGCCGGATCGTCATCTCCACGGTGGTGGACGGCTTCTCCAACCCGAACGAAGCCGACGACTACGTCGCCGAAGAAGACTTCGACGAGTTCGACGCGGACGACGACGACGACGGCTCGGGCGGCAGCAAGGCGCTGACCCGCAAGCTGGAAGAACTGAAGGCGCAGGCGCTCGAGCGCTTCGAGCGCATCCACTCCCTGTTCGAGAAGGTCCACAAGGTCTACGACAAGGAAGGCTGGGGCACGCCGGCGTACCACAAGGCGCAGAAGCTGCTGTCCGAAGAGCTGATGAGCATCCGCTTCACGGCCAAGACGATCGAGAAGCTGTGCGACATGGTGCGCGGCCAGGTCGACGACGTGCGCAAGAAGGAGCGCGAGCTGCGCCGCATCATCGTGGACAAGTGCGGCATGCCGCAGGAAACCTTCATCAAGGACTTCCCGCCCAACCTGTTGAACCAGAAGTGGGTGGAAAAGCAGGCCGCCGCCGGCAAGCCGTGGAGCGTGATCATCGCCCGCAACGTGCCCGCGATCCAGGAGCTGCAGCAGAAGCTGGCCGACCTGCAGTCGCGCGTGGTGGTGCCGCTGCACGAGCTCAAGGAAATCAACAAGCGCATGAACGAGGGCGAGGCCTCGTCGCGCCATGCCAAGCGGGAAATGATCGAGGCCAACCTGCGGCTCGTGATCTCCATCGCCAAGAAGTACACCAACCGCGGCCTGCAGTTCCTGGACCTGATCCAGGAGGGCAACATCGGCCTGATGAAGGCGGTGGACAAGTTCGAATACCGGCGCGGCTACAAGTTCTCGACCTATGCCACGTGGTGGATCCGGCAGGCGATCACCCGCTCCATCGCGGACCAGGCCCGCACGATCCGCATCCCGGTGCACATGATCGAGACCATCAACAAGATGAACCGCATCTCGCGGCAGCACTTGCAGGAGTTCGGCTTCGAGCCGGACGCCAGCATCCTGGCCGCCAAGATGGAGATCCCGGAAGACAAGATCCGCAAGATCATGAAGATCGCGAAAGAGCCGATCTCCATGGAAACGCCGATCGGCGACGACGACGATTCCCACCTGGGCGATTTCATCGAGGACACCGGCAACACCGCGCCGATCGAAGCCGCCATGCAGGCAGGCCTGCGCGACGTGGTCAAGGACATCCTCGACTCGCTCACGCCGCGCGAGGCGAAGGTGCTGCGCATGCGTTTCGGCATCGAGATGAGCACGGACCACACGCTGGAGGAAGTCGGCAAGCAGTTCGACGTCACCCGCGAGCGGATTCGCCAGATCGAAGCCAAGGCGCTGCGGAAGTTGAAGCATCCCAGCCGATCGGACAAGCTGCGGTCGTTCATCGACACGATCTAAAGACAAAGGGCCCCTCGGGGCCCTTCTTCTTGCTGCCGGGGTCCGCTGTCGCAGAACCCGGCCTACATGTCGTCCGCGTATCGGCGGGGGCCGGGTTCCGCGAACATTCCCCGTAGGCCGGGTTCCGCGAAGCGGACCCCGGCTCACCCTGTCAGCGCTTCGGCAACAGCGGCTGCGTCACGCCTTCCACGCCCACCAACGAAAGAATCGTCAGGAGCTGGCTCTGCGGGCCGAGCCACGCATTCACCGGCGAATACCACTCGCCCGGGCCATGCGAACCGCCGCCGACGCCACCGCTGCCCAGCGTCACCGCGGGGATGCCCAGGCTGATCGGCAGGTTGGAGTCGGTGCTCGACGCCATGATGGATTTCACCTCGGCGCCGACCGCGGCGACACCCTTGCGCGCGGCATGCAGCATCGGCGAATCGGGTGACGACCCGCCGGCCGGGCGATCGCCCACCAGCTTGAATTCCACCTTGATGGTGTCCGGCTTGCCCCAGCGCTTGTTCTCCTCGTCGGCGGCTTCGCGCGCCAGCGCCATGATCTGGTCTTCCACCTTCTTCAGTTCGACGGCGCTGTTGGAGCGCATGTCCAGCCCCAGTTCCGCTTCGGCGGCGATCGCGTTCACCGAGGTACCGCCCTTGAGCGTGCCAACGGTGAACGTGGTCTTGGGGTTGTCGACCGTGCGCACTTCGCTGATCTTGGCAATGGCCCGTCCCAGCGCATGCGTGGCGGACGGCAGGCCGAAGGCCGAGAAGCTGTGGCCACCGGGGCCGGTGTAGATGATGCGAAAGCGCCGGCTGCCGGTGGCCTGGTCGACGATGCGGCTGACGTCCACGCCGTCGAAGGAGATGAAGCCGTCGATGCCCTTGTTGTCGCGGAAGAAGGCCTTCACGCCACGCAGGTCGCCCAGTTCCTCTTCGCCCACGGTGCCGACGAAGACGATGTCGCCCACGGTCTTGAGCTTGCCATGGTCGAGCGCGCGCACCACGCTGAGCAGCGACGCCAGCCCGCGGCCGTCGTCATAGATGCCGGGCGCGGCGTAGCGGTTGTCCTTCACCTTCACCTTGACGTCGGTGCCCTCGGGGAACACGGTGTCCAAGTGCGCCGACACCACCAGCACGGGGCCGCGGCCCGTGCCCTTGCGCACGGCGATCACGTTGCCTTCGGCGTCGATGCGGGCGTCGGCCAGGCCGAGCGCTTTCATGCGCTTCTGGTATTCCGCGGCGCGCACCGATTCCTTGAAGGGGGGCGCCGGAATCTCGGTCAGCTCGATCTGTTCCTTCAGCGTGCGCTCGTCATCGGCCTTGATGAAGTCCAGTGCCTGCTTCACGGCCGGCAGCGCGCCCAGCTTGCCGAATGCAGCTTCCGTGGCGGCGTTGATCGGCGGCGGCGCGGACTGCGCCCAGGCGGAGGGGAATTGGGCAAGGAGCGCGACCGCGCACGCGGCAACGAGCTGTCTTCTCTTCATGGGTTCTCTCGGGGGTGGGGGATGGAATCGGATCAGAGGGTGCCGGGCTCGGCGTCGACGAGCCGGAAGAACATGCCGGAGGGGTCGTTGTCGAGCAGTTCGAACCGGCCTTGCACCACGACCGGGTCGAGCGAGTGCTTCACGTCCTTGCGGGCCTTGACCTCGACCATGGCTTCGGGGCCGGCAGTCAGGCAGAACGGGCAGCTGGGCGACCAGGCGGACAGCAGGAACCGCTTGTGCGTCTGCCCGGCTTCCAGCGGCAGGACGTAGCCTTGCAGCTTGACGGTCTTGCCGTTCAGGGGCTTCAGCGCCGCGGGGAAATCGGGGCCGAGCTTGCCGTCGATCTTGCGGATCGCGGTCTTGGACAGCAACGACCAGGGCACGGCGCCCCTCGCGTCGGGCAGCATCTGCGTCTGCGGGTCGTGCGGTGGCTGGGGCTGTGGCTGCGCCAGCGCAGAGCCGAGCGCAGCTGCCAGCGCGCACGCAGCTACCAGGCGGCCGGCGGAGACAATACGAATCATTGCCGCCAGTTTAACGGACTTAGTTAGCATGCCAACCTCTACGCCGTCCGCCGATTTCATCGTGATCGGTGCCGGCATCGCCGGCGCGTCGGTGGCCTTCTTCCTGGCGCCACACGCGCGCGTGACGGTGCTCGAACGCGAGTCGCAGCCGGGCTACCACTCCACCGGCCGCTCGGCCGCGCTGTTCCTGGAAAGCTACGGCACAGCGCAAGTGCGGGCGCTGACGCGCGCCAGCCGCGCCTTCTTCGACGCGCCCCCCGACGGCTTCACCGGGCACCCGCTGCTGGGCCCGCGCGGCTGCCTGCTGGTGGCCACGCACGGGCAGGAGGAGGAACTGCAGGCGCACCGCGAGGTGCTGCGCACCATGGCGCCCAACGCCCGCGACCTCACCGCCGAAGAAGCCGTCGCGCTGGTGCCCGTGCTGCGCAGGGAACGCGTGATCGGCGCTGCCCTGGAGCCCGACGCTTTCGACATGGACGTGCACGCCATCCACCAGGGCTACCTGCGCGGCGCGCGGCGCTCCGGCGGCAGCATCGTGTGCGATGCGGAGGTGCTGCAGATGCGGCGTGTCGACGCGGTGTGGGAAGTCACCACCCCTGCCGGTGTGTTCCGCGCGCCAGTGCTGATCGATGCCGCCGGCGCCTGGGCCGACGTGGTCGCGGGCCTGGCCGGCGTGCGTCCGATCGGCCTGCAACCGAAGCGGCGCTCGGCCTTCACGTTCGCGCCGCCCCCCGGCACGGAGTCGCGCCACTGGCCCTGCCTGGTGAGCGCCGACGAGACCTGGTACTTCAAGCACGACGCCGGCATGCTGCTCGGGTCGCCGGCCAACGCGGATCCGGTGCCGCCGCACGACGTGCAGCCGGAGGAACTGGACATCGCCCTGGCCATCGACCGCATCCAGCAGATGACCACGCTGGAAATCAGGCGGCCGTCGCGCACCTGGGCGGGGCTGCGCTCCTTCGTGGCCGATGGGGACCTGGTCGGGGGCTTCGACGCGCAGGCGCCCGGCTTCTTCTGGCTGGCCGCGCAAGGCGGCTACGGCATCCAGACCTCGGCGGCCATGGGCGAAGCCTGTGCCGCACTCGCGCGCGGCCTGCCGTTGCCGCAGCACATCGCGGCGTGCGGCGTGACGGCGCAGATGCTCAGTCCAGCGCGCCTGCGCTAGAACATCGTCTGCTGGTATTGGTCCGACTTGCCGTCGGTGCGCCGGCGCAGAAGTTGCACTTCAGGCTCCCCGGCGGCCTCGGTGCGGTAGGCCATGCCGCATTCCGGGCATCCGTATTCCTCGCGCTGCGCGTCGTGCGGGCCGCGCACCGCCAGCACCCGGAAGTGCGCGCCGCAATAGGCGCACGACTTCTCGAAGATGCTCAATCCCCCGATGACCTCGGGTTCCACGCCGTGTTTCATGTCGGTCCTCCTCTGTTGGAGACGACCCGCCCAGTATGCGCCGCACGAGGCGCGCCAGCAAGGCATCCGGCGTCACGTCGGCCCGGTGTGGACAGCCCGCTTAAGATCACGCCCGCATGACCCCATCCACACCGCAGGCGTTGCGCGCCGCCAACCGCCGCGGAGTGCTGGCCATGGCCGCCGGCATGGCCAGCTTCGTGGCCAACGACGCGATCGTGAAACACGTCAGCGAGCAGCTGCCGTCAGGGCAACTGATCTTCCTGCGCGGCGTCTTCGCCACCGTGCTGCTGCTCGGCGTGCTCGGGGCGATGGGACTGCTGCGCGACATTCCGCGCCTGTGGGAGCGGCGCGTGGTGCTGCGCGCCTTCCTGGACGCTTGCGCCACCCTCACTTATCTCACTTCCCTGTTCCACCTGCCGATCGGCAACGCGACGGCGATCAACATGGCGACGCCGCTGTTCATCACCTTGTTCGCCGTCATCGCGTTCAAGGAAAAGGTGGGCGGGGCCCGCTGGCTGGCCATCATCACCGGCTTTGCCGGCGTGCTGCTGGTGGTGCAGCCCAGCGGCGCGGCCTTCAACGCCTATGCCCTGCTCTGCCTCGGCGGGACCCTGCTGCACGCCAGCCGGGACCTGCTGACGCGCACGATCGACCGCAGCATCCCGTCCCTGCTCATCACCTTCAGCACGGCCGTGGCGGTCACGCTGCTGTCGGGGCTGTGGAGCCTGCAGCAGGACTGGCGCCCGGCGAGCTGGCAAAGCCTGGCCCTGTTGGCCACGGCCAGCGTGTTCCTGAGCATCGGCTACTTCCTGCTGACCATCGCCATGCGCGCCGGCGAGATGAGCGTGGTGGCGCCGTTCCGCTATGCGGGGCTGCTGTTCGCGTTGCTGCTGGGCTTCATCGTGTGGGGAGACGTCCCGAACGCGGTGGCCTGGGCGGGGATCGCGCTGCTGGTCGGTGCGGGGTTGTACGTGCTGCAAAGCGAGCGCAGCCGGGGGCGGGCGGAGCTGGAGCCGATCCCCGATTGATGCATGGCGGGGTCGCTGCGCGAACCCGCCCTGCGAATGCCGCGTCCCTGTAGGGCGGGTTCGCGAAAGCGACCCCGCCGTCCCTCAAAATTCCTCGGTATCCACCTCGCTGCGTGCCTGCGCGCTGTACCGGTGGCCATGCACGGTCCGCTGATTGATGTGCGCATCCAACCGTGCGAGCAGGTCACGAGACAGCCTCACGTCGGCGGCCCCCAGGTCCTCCCGCAGGTGTTCCACTTTCGTGGTTCCGGGTATGGGGATGATGTCCTCGCCCTGGTGCAGCAGCCAGGCCAGCGCCAGTTGCGCCGGCGTGCAACCGGCCTCCTCAGCCAACGCCTTGTAACCCGGCAGCAGTTTCAGGTTGGCCGCGTAATGCGCCGGCTCGAAGCGCGGCATCGACTTGCGGATGTCCTTGGCGTCGAAAGCAGCCACGTCGTGCACCGCGTCGCACAGGAAGCCACGGGCCAGCGGGCTGAAGGGCACGAACGCGATGCCCAGCTCGCGGCAGGCGCCCAGCACCGCGATCTCCGGATTGCGTGTCCACAGCGAATACTCCGTCTGCACCGCCGTCAGGGGATGCACCGCGTGCGCCTTGCGAATGGTGGCCGCCGACACCTCGGACAAGCCGAGCGTCCGCACCTTGCCTTGCTCGACCAGCCGGCTCATCGCGCCCATGCTCTCCTCCACCGGCACCTTCTTGTCCCAGCGGTGCAGGTAGTACAGGTCGATGACGTCGGTCTGCAGGCGGCGCAGGCTGTCCTCGCAGTCGCGGCGAATGGATTCCGGCCGGCCGTCGATCACCCTGCGCGTAACGCCATCGTTGTCCTTCACGCCCGCCATGCCGCCCTTGCTGCACAGGGTGATGCGGCCGCGGTCCGCCTTCAGCACGCGGCCCACCAGCGTCTCGTTGGCGCCGAAGCCGTACAGCGCGGCGGTGTCGAAGAGCGTGACGCCGGCGTCCAGCGCGGCACGCAAGACGTTCCCGCCCTGCTCGGCCGACGGCGGCGCGCCATAGGCATGGCTGAGGTTCATGCAGCCCAGGCCAAGGGCGGGGACGGTGAAGGGGCCGAGCGAGCGCGTTTGCATCCGCGCAAGCTTAGCGCAGGCGCGTGCCCTGGAGTACAACGCAGGCATCGCCACAACCCGAGCACAGAAAGGAACCACATGGAAACCCAGGAGCTACATCGCGGCAGGCTGATCGACCACGTGCAACTGGTCGTGCGCGACCTTCCCGCATCGCAGCGCTTCTACGCGGCGGTGTTCGAGGTCCTCAAGGTTCCGATGGGAGGCACGGGCGACGGCTACTTCTGGGCAGACGAACTGTTCGTCTCCACCGCGGACAGCCAGGCCGCGCAAGGCGTGCTGACAGGACGCCAGCACCTGGCCTTCCAGGCGCAGGACCGGGCCATGGTCGATGCCTTCCACAAAGCCGCGCTGGCCCATGGCGGCAAGGACAACGGCGCACCGGGAGAGCGGCCCTACCACCCGGGCTACTACGCAGCCTTCGTCCTGGACCCGGACGGCAACAACATCGAGGCTGTCTTTCACGGCGAGGCGCGGCGCAGCGCCGCCTCGGTGCGCATCAACTTCTAACGCAGCACGTAACTCGCCAGCACCGCCTGCACTTCGTAGATGCTCAACTTCTTGTTGAATTGCTTCTGGATCGGGGCCGCCGTGCCGGAAATCCAGATCTTGAGTTCCGCATCCAGGTCGAAGGTGCCGGCGGTCTCGATGCTGAAGTGCGTGATGCTCTTGTAGGGAATGGAGTGGTACTCCACCTTGCTGCCCGTCAGGCCCTGCTTGTCCACCAGCACGAAGCGCTTGTCCGTGAAGACGAAATAGTCCCGGATCAGCTGGTACGCGTGCTCGACGCGCTCGCCCGGAGCCAGGATCTGCGCAAATTCCTGCTGGATCTTGCCCGGGTCGATCTTCGATGCGTTGCCGAGCATTCCGTCGAACAGTCCCATGTCGTCTCCCGTGTTGACGCCTTTATACAGGCGCGTCCGGTGTCCCCAGCGCCTTGCGCGCAAACGCCGACACCACCACCGCGAACACGATCACCACCAGCAGTCCCACGGCGAGCGACCTCGCCTGCGCGATGAACCCGATCAAGGGCGGCCCCGCCATCAATCCGAAGTAGCCCACCGAAGAAACTGCCGCAATGCCGTGCGCCGGCGCGATGCCGGGCAGCCGTCCCGCCGCGCTGAACAGCACGGGCACGATGTTCGAGAAGCCCAGGCCGACCAGCGCGAACCCGACCAGCGCCGCGGCCGGATGCGGCACCGCAAGCGCCAGCGCCATGCCGACTGCGCCCAACGCGCCGCTCCAGCGCAAGAGCGTCACCGATCGCACGCGGGCCCTGACCCAATCTCCGCCGAAGCGACCGGCGGCCATCGCGCCACTGAAGCTGGCGTAACCCAGGCTGGCGATGCCGGCGGAAGAGCCCAGCTCCTGCCGCAGGTAAAGCACGCTCCAGTCGTACATGGCGCCCTCCGCCACCAGTCCCAGCGCCGCGAGCAAACCGAGCAGCGCCAGCGGGCCGCGCGGCAGGCTCAGCGGCGCCGAGCCTTCGCCGGCAGCGCGAACATCGCGCAGCATGAAAGGAGTCGCCGCCCACGCCAGCGCCCCGAGCGCAGCGGAGGCGGCAACGAGATGCACGATCGGTGAGACACCGGCGGGAGCGAGCATGCTCCACGCTCCCGCGCCCGCCATGCCGCCCAGGCTGAACATGCCGTGGAAGCCGCTCATGAGCGGGCGGCCGGCATGCCGCTCGATGGCCGTTGCCTCGTCATTGATCGCCACGTCGAAGATCGCCGCCGCCATGCCGTAGACGGCCATCAGCGCCAGCAGCCAGCCGTACTGCGACGGCAAGAGCAGGCTGCCGACCGCGGCCACGCAGACAAGGCCCGTGACAGGCACCACGCTGCGCGGGGCGTGCCGTGCCAGCACGCGACCGGCATAGAGCAACGCCACCACGGCGCCGGCTCCACCGGCCAGCATGGCGACGGCCAGGCTCTGCTCACTCAGGCCGTAGTGTGACTTGACGCTCGGGACGTGCACGCCCCAGGTGGCGAACAAAGCGCCCGTGACGAAGAACTGGGCGCGCAGCGCCCGGATGGAAGCCCGCAGGTCAGTGGATGTTGGTACTGGCGAGGGGCCTCCGATGTGCGTGAAGTTATCGCGAGTTTCGCCGGCCCACGGGCTTCGACGCGCGAGATGCGTGAATTTCGCACGCACGCAAGCTCATGCTTTCGGACGGTTACTTTCCAGTAGAGGTAAGGAAGTCTAAAGCGGTAATTCAGCCATTTACAGCCTGCCAACCTCAGCTGCAAACTCGTCGTGTCAGCCAACACCCGGGGTGAAACTTGCACTGCGACCTACACGACGACGGCGTATCTTCCTACAAGGATCCCGTACTGCACAGCTTCAGAAATCTTGCGACCGCGTTCGCGCTTGGCGTGGCGCTCCTGGCCAGCGGATGCGGTGGCGGGGGTGGAGAGGGTGACGGCGAAGCGAATGCCGTTGCGCGCGCAGCCGACGAAGAGGACGAAGCCTCGCCCCGGGACCCGCAAATGGCTGCCATCGCCTCGGCCAGCCTGCTCGCCACGGCGGATCGCGCGCCCCTCGGCGTCAACCTGGAAGGCCTGTCGGATTGGTCCCGGCTGCAACCCTACGTCGACCTGATGAAAAGTGCGCGCCCCTGGGGCACCGTGAATGCGCCCTGGGACGAAGCAGCGGCGGTGGACGCGCTGGGCTGGCCGACCGGCGACGCGGCCGTCATGGTCAACATCCGCACCGCGGAGCCTGGCGACGAGGGCAAGCCCTACGCGAGCATCAAGCCCGGTGTCTACAAGCTGCGATTCGTGGGACGGGCGACGGTGGATGCAAGCGTGTCCACCAACGTCGTGATCCGCAACGTCCAGTACGACCCGGTGACCAACCGATCCACGGGCGAAGTCGTGGTCGGCAGCGGCGCGAACCAGCTCGTGCTGGCATTCCGCGGCACCACGGGCGGCGTGCGCAACGTGTCGCTGCGGATGCCGGGCTACCGGGCGGCGCAGACGTACACGAATGAGTTCACGCGGGCACTGGCGCCGTTTCGCGTCGTGCGATTCATGGACTTCCTGCGGACGAACAACAACCCGGTGCGCACCTGGCGCGAGCGCACGGTCAAGGCGGCCGGATCGCAGGCCTCCGCCAAAGGCGCCGCGTATGAGCACGCGATCGACATGGGCAACGAGCTGGGCAAGGACATCTGGATCAACATTCCCGTGCACGCGACCGATGCCTACGTGCACTCGCTCGCCCAGCTCCTCAAGCGGCAGCTGTTGCCAGGGCGCGTGGTGTACGTGGAGTACAGCAATGAGTTGTGGAACTACATGTTCACGCAAACCGTCGACAACACGAACCTGGCGGTGGCCGAAGCGATTGCCGGGGACACGACGCTCACCAAGGGCCAGACTTGCACCCAGGCGCTCTTCACCGCGAACTCCGGCAATTGCAATCCCTACTGGGCCGGCTACTTCCGGGTCGGCAAGCGCACGGTGCGCATCGCCCAGATCTTCTCGGAGGTCTATGGCCCCGGCGCGCTGAACAACCAGGTGCGCGTGGTGTACGCGACGCAGTTCGCCAATCCCGGCATCGCCGAGCAGGTGCTGAAGAACATTGCCACTTACCGGGGGAACCCTTCGGACCTGATCTACGGGGTGGCCACTGCACCCTACTTCTATCTGGACGAGAACCTGGCGGCTTCGCCGACAGCGACGCCCGCGCAGATCCTCGACAGTCTCGGAACGTCCCTGGCCGTGGACAACGAAGCCTTCTTCGCCGCGGTCGTGCACGAGAACGGGGCCTATGTCCGCAAGCGTTACACGGGCGGGGATTTCACCGGCGCGTCGCACAAGGCGCTGGCCGACTACTACGGGATCAAGAGCCTCGCGTACGAGGGAGGCCCCGACCTGCGCCAGAACCCGGCCAACCAGGCCGCGAAGGTGGCCGCCAACCGGCATGTGCAGATGGGAGAGCTGGTGCGCCGGGAAGCGACGCGATGGTTCGGTTGCGGCAATGGCTTGTTCATGCACTACAGCCTGTCCTCGTCCTGGGACCGGTACGGCTACTGGGGTCTCACCAACGACCCGACCGACCTGGAGGGGGCGAAATACAAGGCCGCGCGCGCGGTCGCCGAAAGCGCCTCGTCGGCGTGGACCAGCTGCCCGTGAGGACAGCGCCTCACGGATTCATGATGTTGAACTCGATGAGACGGCCGAACCCTGGCTCCGCCAATGCGCGCTGCTTCTACCCGGGGTTTCACTCCAACCGGTAACGCGCCACCTTGTCGGGATCCCACGCGAGTCCCGTCCCCGGGCGCTCGCTGACGGGCCAGTGGCCGTCGACGATCTTCACCGGCTCCGCCGCGATCGCGTCTGTCCAGTCCACGTACTCCAGCCAATGGCACGTGGTCGTTGCGGCGAGCAGGTGCGCGCTGACCTCCGGCATGAGGTGCGAGCTCATGGGAATGCCATGCGCCTCCGCCACGCCCGCGGCCTGCATCCATCCCGTGACGCCGCCGATGCGTGCGACGTCGGGCATGACCAGGTCGCAGGCCTCGGCCCGGATCGCGCGCAGCAGGTCCTTGGGGCCGTCGAAGTTCTCGCCCAGTTGCAGCGGCAAAGTCAGCGAGCGTGCAACCTCCGCGTTGCCAGGCAAGTCGTCATGGCGGATCGGCTCCTCGAGCCACGCCACGCCTTCGGACTGCAACGCGAGCCCCCGCGCCAGCGCCTCGAAGCGCGAAAGCGCCTGGTTGTAGTCCACCATCAATTGCACCGTGTCGGGCAGGCGCGCTCGCACAGCACGGGTCACCGCCAGGTCCTCGGCCAGCGTGGCGTAGCCCAGGCGCAGCTTCACCGCCTGCATGCCGCCTTCCAGCAGCGCCTCTGCTTCGTCGGCGGCCGCCTGCGGACTCATGAGGCCGAGGCCGCATGAGTTGTACGCGCGCACGGGCCGCGGCGCCGCACCCAGCAAGGTGGCCAGCGGTATGCCGGCCGCGACGGCCATCGCATCCCACAAGGCCATGTCGAAGGCGGACAGCGCCATCCGCACGATGCCAGTGACGCCGATCAGCGCGAAGCGGCGCTGCAGCTTGGTGGCGAGGGCCACGGGCGCGATGCGCTCGCCGCGCACCAGGTCCGCGGCGTCCTCCACCACCGCGGCGATCGGCCTGGCGCCGCTGCGCCGGTAGCAGAAGACGTACGAGCGGCCGGAGATGCCCTGCTCCGTCAGGACCTCCACCAGCAGCAACGGCGCGGCCTTGACGGTGGCGGCACTGGTGCCCAGCACGTAGCGCAATGGCACCTCCACCGCGGTGCAGGTCACGCCGCGCAGGCGCAAGTCGGAGATCCGGTGCAGTGCGGCGTCAGCCACGGTTGGCTCCATTCGCGTGCAACGCAAGGATGTCGGCAATGGCGCGGTTCAGCGGCGTCGGCACGCCCTTGGCCTGCCCGAGTTCCACCACGCCACCGGCGAGCCAGCGCACCTCCAGTGGATTGCCGCGCTCCAGGTCGTGGTGCATGGAAGACGTCATCTCCGGCGAGACGGTGTCGGCGCGCTGCATGGCGGCGTCGATGTGATCCTCCGGCAAGGCGACGCCGTGGGCACGGCCCACCGCGATCACCTCCCGCATCACGTCCATCAGGAAGGCGCGCGTCTGCGGATGCGAGCGGATCGGCCCGATCGTCCTGCGCATCGTGGTCGTCGTCCCGGACAGCCCCACCAGGAAGACGAACTTCTGCCAGATCTCCCGCACGATCTCCGAGGACAGCTCCGCGTTGATGCCCCCGGCCTGGCACGCTGCCAGCAGTGCCTCGCCGCGCGCGGAGCGGGAACCATCGAACTCGCCGAACAAGAGCCGCTGCATGGGCCCGGTCTGGCGGATCACGCCCGGCGACGCGATCGTGGTGGCCACGTAGCCGACGCCGCCCATGATCTGGCGTTCGCTGAACGCGGCGCGCAGGTACTGGTCTTTCAGCACGCCGTTCTGGAAGGAGATGACGGCGGTCTCCGGCCCCACCATGGCACGCATCTGGGCAATGGCCTGGTCCGTGTCCCAGAGCTTCACGCCCAGCATCACGACGTCCATCACGCCGGCGTCGGCGGGGCGGTCGGTGACCTTGACGTCGCGTACGTGCAGCGGCTCGGGGCCTTCGATCCGCAGGCCGTCACGGCGCATGGCTTCGAGGTGCTTGCCGCGGGCGATGAAGTGGACGTCGGCTCCGCCGAGGGCGAGTCGCGCGCCGAAGTAGCCGCCGAGGCCGCCTGAGCCCATGATTCCGATGCGCATTGGGGGTCTCCGATTGATGCGCGGTTATATCGGAAAACGCAATCTCCCCTCCGGTCGTCGTTTCAAGCAGGTTCCCCACGTGGCGACCGCGTGGGGCCGGCACGCTGCGCCAACCACCAAGCTACGCAGGCACGCGCCAAGGCGGCTGTCGAATCAATGCATTGCGCGCGCAATGGTGAGCCGACAGCATCCAGCGCCAGCGGCGTCTCGGTACACGCAAGGATGACGGTTCCTGCTCCCCGGTCGAGCAGGGCCTGCACGCTGCCGGCCAGCATGGCGCCAGCTTCGCAGGGGAAGCCTGCCTTGACTCGTTCGATGGCAGGCAACACCACCTCCTCGAGTTCATCGTCGGGCGGCATGATCGGCACGTAACCGCGCAGTTGCAGCGGCACGGAGAACAGGCCCGTGCTCAAGGTCGCGCCCGTGGCGATGAGGCCGACCTGGGCGCCGGGCGCCTCGCGCTTTGCCGCTTCGTCGCAACAGGCCTGCAGGATGCTGAGGAAGGGCACGCTGCAGCCCTCGGCCAACTGCGGGTACCAATAGTGCGCAGTGTTGCAGGGCATGGCCAAGGCCATGGCGCCGGCTCCGATCAGCCGGTCACGCCCGGCCAGCAACTGCACCAGTGGCGATGCACCGCCTCGCAAGATTGCGGCGGGACGGGAGGGCACCCGGGGATCGCTCTGGATCAGCAGCGGCACATGGTCTTCATCTCGCGCGGCCGGGGTTGCGGCGATGACCTTGGAGAAGAAGTCGGCGGTGGCCAGAGGCCCCATTCCCCCCAGAACACCAATCATGTGAGCTCCTTTCGAGCGCCGCCGTCCCCGGATGCCGCTCAGAGCGGCTTCAGGCCGGCGAACGCATCCATGTACCCATACAGCGCGACGGCACCGCCGGTGTGCAGGAACACCACGTTCTGGCCCTTCTTGAAGTGACCTTTCCGGCACAGGTCGATCAGGCCTGCCATCCCTTTGCCCGAATAAACGGGGTCGAGAAGAATCCCTTCGAGCCGCGCCATCATGGTCACGGCTTCCACCATGCCGGGGGTCGGAACGCCATAGCCGCCCCCCACATAGTCGCAATTGGCCTTGACGCTGTCGCGCGCCACGGCCCCGGGGACCCCGAGCAGTTCGGCGGTCTTGACCGCCAGGTTGTAGACGCTCGTTTCCTGGGCCTCCTGCGCTGCGCGTACACCGATGCCGAGCACCGGAATCTGGCTGCGCGTGCCCTCGAATCCGGCGACCAGGCCGGCCTGGGTGCCCGCACTCCCCGTGGCATGCACCACGCAGTCCACGGCAAGCCCTTGATCGTTGAACTGATCCACCAGTTCAAGCGCGCACACCACATAGCCCAGTGCGCCGATCGGGTTCGAGCCGCCGCCGGGAATGATGTAGGGCTTGCGCCCTTTGGCTTTCAGTTCCTCGGCCAGGTGGGCCATGGCGGCATTCATGTCGGTTCCGCCCGGCAACTCCTGGACGTTGGCGCCGTACAGATGGTCCAGGAAGACGTTGCCGGACCGCTTGTAGTTTTCGGCCTTGGAGCCGGTGCGATCTTCCAGGAGGATCTCGCACTTCATGCCCATCCTGGCGGCGATGGCCACTGTCTGGCGCGCGTGATTGGACTGGGTGGCGCCCTGGGTGATGATCGTATCGGCCTGGTTGCGCTGGGCATCCGCCATCAGGAACTCGAGCTTGCGCGTCTTGTTTCCACCCGTGCCCAAGCCGGTGCAATCGTCGCGCTTGACGTACAGGTTCGGGCCACCCAGGGCCTCGGTCATGCGCGGCATGAACTCCAGCGGAGTGGGACCATGCGTGATGCGAACGCGGGGAAAGCGGGTCAGTTTCATGAGCTTCTGTCCTGGGTTTGATAAAGGGGAACGAGGTCAGGTCGCCGACGAGGCGACGGCGCTGGCCGCCACCACGATCTTTCCGATCAGCGCGCAGTCGGCGTCGGTGAGGGACAGCGGCGTGCGCAGGTCCAGCAACTGCCGCAGCACGCCCATGGAGCGAGGCGAGTCCGGCTTGGCATCGAGGTAGTGCCAGTGTTCGTAGTTGCTGGTGAAAGCCACGGGGTTGGGCGCCCCGAACCACTTGATATACAGGCCGCGCAGATCGCATTCACTCAGGAAGCGCTCGATCTGCGCCGGGGACAGATCCAGGGTGAACTGGATCGAACTGGCGACGAATTCTTCTTTCTCCGGGCGCCGGGGAAACCTCAGGTGGGCCGCGTGCCCCAGTTCACGTACCAGCGTGGCGTAGATGTGATTCCAGCGCAGGGCTCGATCCGCAAGGGTCGCGATCTGCGGCCGCAGCAGCGCCGCGGCGAGATTGGACATGCGCATGCTGAAGTTGGGCGTCCGGTACTTCCAGCGCTCGAAGACCGCCGCGTCCGGCTTGAGGATGTGCTGGTCGTACATCATGTAGCAGCCGGACATCAGGATGGCCCGGGCAGCCACGTCGTCGTCGTCGGTGACCAGCAAACCGCCTTCGCCCGAGTTGATGTGCTTGTACGTCTGCGAGCTGTAGCACCCGACCTTGCCCCAGGTGCCGGTGTGCTTCCCATCCCACCTGGCACCCATGGTGTGGGCGCAGTCCTCGATCACCGCGACGCCGTGGCGGCCGCAGATGTCGAGCACCGCCCGCAGATCCGTGATGTGGCCTCGCATATGGGACAGCAGGAGCACCTTGGCGCCGCTGCCGGCGGCTTTGCGCTCCAGGTCCGCCAGGTCGGTCAGGTAGTCGGCATCGGTCTCCACCAGCACGGCGGTCGCGCCGGCGTGGGCAATGGCCCCCGGCACCGGGGCCAGCGTGAACGTGCTGGTCAGGACCTTGTCGCCGGGCTTCACCCCCAGCGCAAGCAGGGCGAGGAACATGGCCGCGCCGCAAGAGCTGACTGCGACACAGTACCTGCTGCCTGCGTATGCGGCGTATTCCTGCTCCAGCAGGGACGCCTCGGCGCTTCCCGAGCCTTGCTCGCCGTATCGGTGCAGCCGCCCCGAGCGCATGAGCGCGACCGCGCGCTCGATGGCAGCCTCTGGAATGGGCTCCGGCGTGCTCAGGTCCTTGCCGAACCACAGGCCGTCCGGTGCCCGGGGCCGGGCCGCGGACCTTGAGGGACTCGTGGATGCAGTCATGGTCAGGCCTCAGTGCTGGTGACCTGCCAGCGTGCCCAGCTCGAACGCCTCGTTCGGGTAGTACTTCTTCAGGCGGATGTCACCGGTGCGGGCGTGGCCTTCCATTCCTTCAAGGCGGGAGATCCGGGCCGCAACCTGCCCGACTTCCCGGCTGGCCCCCCTCGTCAGGCGCTGGTAGGTCACGGTCTTGATGAACTTGCCGACACTCAACCCGCCCGAGTAGCGCGCCGCACCCCGCGTCGGCAGGATGTGGTTGGGGCCGGCGCACTTGTCGCCGTACGCCACCGTCGTTTCCTCACCCAGGAACAGCGATCCATAGTTGGTCAGGTGCTCGAGCCACCAGTCGAGATCGCGGGCGAAGACCTGCAGGTGCTCGGGAGCATATTGGTCACTGATTTCGACCATCTCTTCGCGACTTTCCACCAGCACCACCTCGCCGTAATCGCGCCAGGCGGCGGTGGCGGCGGTACGAGCCAGCTCCGGCAACGCCGCAATCACTGAAGGCATCAACTCCATCACCTTGAGGCCCAGCGCGCGGGACGAAGTGAACAGCCAGACGGGCGAATCCGGGCCGTGTTCGGCCTGCCCGGCCAGGTCAGCGGCCACCAGATGCACGTCGGCGGTGTCGTCGGCAATGATGGCCGACTCCGTCGGTCCAGCCACCACATCGATTCCGACGCGACCGAACAACATGCGCTTGGCCTCGGCGACAAAGCGGTTGCCGGGTCCGACGATCACGTCCGCAGGCATGGACGAGTACAGGCCAAAGGCCATGGCGGCGACGCCCTGCACCCCTCCCAGCGCCAGCACGGTATCGGCGCCGCAGAGCTTCATCGTGTGAAGGATGGCGGGATTCACCCCAGCTTCCTTGTGAGCTGGCGAGGTGGCCACGATGTTCGGCACGCCTGCGACCTTGGCCGTGCACACGCTCATGATGGCCGATGCGGCGTGTGCGTAACGACCGCCCGGCACGTAGCAGCCAGCGGTGTTGACCGGAATCAGCTTCTGCCCTGCAACGAGCCCGTCGATCAGTTCGACCTCGAATTCGTGCAGCGATTCGCGCTGCCGCACCGCGAAATCCCTGACCCGCGCATATGCGAAGGCGATGTCGTCCTTGACGCCTTGCGACAGTCCCTTGCTGGCCGCTGCGAAATCATCCTCGCTCACCACGATGCTTCCATGCCAGCCGTCAAAGTCGCGGGCGTAGCGTTGGACGGCGTCCCGGCCATTCTTCTGGATGTCGCCCAGGAGACGCTGCACCGTCTCGGCGGTGGCGTTGTCGATCGACTCCTGCGGCGGCGTGGCCTTCTTGAGGTATTCAATGGTCATCTGGAGCTTTCCAAGATCGAGGGAAGGGGCCGCTGCATCAGGCGCGCCCCTTCCAGGGCACGACGCGGCGTTCGACAAATCGCACGAGGTGATCGAACGCGTAGGCAATCGCGGCAATCACGACGATGCCCATGATCACGATCGGCGTCTGCAGGAACTTGGACGCCGACAGCACCATGTAGCCAAGGCCCGAGGTGGACGCCACCATTTCGGCGGCAACCAGCGTGGTCCAGCCGAAACCGATGCCGATGCGCATCGCGGTGAAGATCTCGGGCATCGCGGCCGGGAAGATCACCATCCGGATGACCTGCCAGCGCGTCGCGCCAAAGGAATAGGCCGCATGGATCTGCTCGATCGCAGCGGACTTGACGCCCGCCCGGGCGCCGAGCGCCATCGGCGCCAGCACCGACAGGAAGATCAGCAGGATCTTGGACAGCTCGTCGATGCCGAACCAGATGATCATCAGCGGCAGGTAAGCCAAGGGCGGAATGGGCCGATAGAACTCGATCGGAGGGTCGAACACCCCACGTGCCACCGGGCTCATGCCCATGGCAATGCCCAGGGGAATACCGATCACGCATGCCAGCACGAATGCGCCGAAGACCCGCGCCGTGCTGATCCAGGTGTGCTCCCAGAAGCTGGCTCCCGTGAAGCCATCCCGCAGTACGTCGAAGAACGCGCCAATCACGGCCATCGGCGAGGGCAGGAACAGCGGTTTGATCAGTCCGACCTGCGTCACCAGCCACCAGACGAACAGCAGGCCGACGATGACCACCGTGCTCACGCGAAGGCTGTCCCCCTGCCCCGGAACGCCGTAGATCTCCCCTGGCTGCGCGGGCTTCGACCGCATCAGCCCGGCCCACATCGCATTGCCGCCCGTCGAACTCGCGTCACTCATGATGGGCTCCTTCTTCGTCGGTGAAGATGATCTGCAGGATCTTTTCCCGCAGCGCAATGAAATCCGCCGAGGCCTTGATCTCGCGGGCATTGCCGGTTTCGAAGTAGCGGCGGCTGAAAGGCAGGTCGAACACGTGCGAGATGCGGCCTGGACGGGGCGACATCACCACCAGCTTGGTCCCCATGAACAATGCCTCTTCGACGCTATGCGTGATGAAGAAAACCATCTTGCCGGTGTCGCGCCAGATCTTCAGGATCAGTTCCTGCGCTCGCTCGCGCGTCAAGGCATCCAGCGCGCCGAGCGGCTCGTCCATCAAGAGGATGTCCGGATCGCTGGTCAGGGCCCGCGCGATGCCCACGCGCTGCTGCATGCCGCCCGACAGCTGGTAGGTGGCGGACTGTTCGAACTGCTCCAGCCCCAGCAGCTTGATGAAACCGCGCGCGATCTCTTCGCGCTTGCGCCGCTCGTGGCCCTGGATCTTCAAGCCGAAGGCGACGTTCTCGAGCACGTTGAGCCAGGGCAACAAGGCATGCTTCTGGAAAACCACCGACCGGTCTGCGCCCGGGCCTGTCACCACCCGATCGCCAAGGCGGATGTCGCCCTTGCTCGGCGCCATGAAGCCCGCAATGAGGTTGAGCAACGTCGACTTGCCACAGCCGGAGGCGCCAAGCGCCACCACGAAGTCCCCCTCGTTGATGTCGAGCGTGATGTCCTTGAGCGCATGGACCGGCGCCTTGCCGGGGACTGGATAGAACACCGATGCGTTGCGGATGGCGAGTGCGGTCATAGGGCCTCGGCAGGTGGACGCCGCCCCGACCCGACCGGCCGATCCGGTCAGGCGCGAGGCAGGGAGCTCTTCAGGGTTACTTTGCGGCTGCGGCCTTGGCAAAGTCCGCGTTGACGAATTTGCTGTAGTTGTCGGCCACGGTATTGATGCGGCCGGCGCTCTTGAGAAAATCGGCCGTGGCCTTCATCGTGGTGGCGGCGCCGCCCCCCATCCAGGCCGGCAGCATTTGCGCATCTCCATCCGGATAGGAAGCGCCGTCCAGTGCCGCCACGGCGTCTTGCGGCGTCGAGCCGACATTGGCCGCAATCGCCTTGATCTGCGGCGAATCGGCGGTCCACGCTGCCTTGTTCTTGGTGTACTGGCCGTTGACCTCGTTCATGACGCGCAGGAAGTTCACCACGCCGGCACGATTCTCGGCGCCGAACTTGGTGTTGACGACCCAGCCGTTGAAAGTCGGGAAACCCGCCTTGGCAACTTCACCGGCTGTGGTCAGCGCCTTTCCGTTCTCGCGCAGCTTGGCCTGGACAGGGTTCCAGACGAACGCTGCATCGATCGCGTTCTGGCTCCAGGCCGCGGCGATCTCCGGTGGTGACATTCCGATGATCTGGACGTCTTTCTCGGTCAGCCCGAAGGTCTTCAGCGCGCCCATCAACGAGAAGTGCGCGGTGGAGCCGATCGGCACTGCGACCTTCTTGCCCTTGAGGTCGGCGGGCTTCTCGATGCCGGCGCCGTTGCGCGTGATCAGCGATTCGGATGTCACGATGGATTTGCCGATGGAAACCAGCTGGTAGTCGACCCCGGTGCTGGCGCCGGCGGACAGCGGCACCGAGCCGATCTCGGAAATCACGATGCCGCCCGATGCCATGGCCGCGTTGACCTCGGCCCCCGAATTGAACTTGCGCCACTCGATGGTCCAGCCCGTGGCCTTTTCGAGCCGGCCGTCGGCGACTGCTGCCTTGTAGGGCGCGGGGTCGCCGAAGTGGCCGATGACGACCTTGGTCTGGGCCGACACGGTGCCGGCAAGCAGCAGGGCGAAACTCGCGCCGGTCAGCAGCGTAGTGAGGACGGATTTCATGGTGTCTGGCTCCAGGTTGTCTTGCGGATTTGAAGCGGCTCCAGGCGACTGCACGCCGGGAACCTGTGCGGATAGTAGGCAGGAGCCATCTTGCGAACTAGGTCCAAATCAAGTTAACTCTGGTGCCAGAATCAACTTCGTGGATTTCGCTCGGCAGGCGATTCGATCGTGCGTCCACAAGCATGGGGATTACCCTGACCGCGCCGGGCACCGGCAGGGTTCCCGATGTTGTCCACCAGGGGAGAACGACTTGCGCAACCGGCACGAGATCACGGGCATCTGGGTCAAGCTCTTCCCGCAGTTCTCAGGCAGCAGCGCCACGCTGCAGGGGCGGGTGAAGGAGATGATGGTCCACAGCATCTTGCAAGGGCTCGTGCCGGCCGGGGCCAAGGTTCCTCCCAGCCGCGTGCTCGCCGACGCACTCGGGCTGTCGCGCAACACCGTCTCCCTTGCGCTGCAGGTCCTGGTAGACAAGGGCTTCCTGGTGGCACGGACCCGCAGCGGCCTGACGGTCAACGGCGAGATGCTGCTGGGCCAGGCCAGCCGCACCAACTTGATCCAGGCGCCCGCGACCGACCTGCAATGGAAAGACCGCCTGGTCTCCCGGTTGGGGCGGCAGCGAAACATCGTCAAGCCGGCCAACTGGCAGGACTTTCGCTACCCGTTCGTCTACGGGCAGTTCGACGCAGGGTTGATGCCGCTGAAGGACTGGCGAGCCTGTTCGCACCAGGCGCTGTTCGCTCCCGCCGTCAAGAAATGGGCGCAAGACTTCGTGGACCGCGACCATGACTTGCTGATCGACCAGGTCCAGCACCGGCTGTTGCCGGCCCGCGGCATCATGGCCCACCGCGATGAAATCCTGCTGACCGCCGGCTCCCAGATGGCCTGCTACCTGCTGGCAAATGTGCTGCTGGACCGAAATACCGTCGTCGGTGTCGAGGACCCGGGTTACCCGGATGCGCGCAACAACTTCAAGTTGCGCAGCGACCGGGTTCGGGCGCTGCCAGTCGACAGCGACGGCTTGATCCCATCACCCGGCATGAGCCAGTGCTCCTATGTCTATGTGACCCCCAGCCACCAATGCCCGACCACCGTCACCATGTCCATGCCGCGCAGGCAGCAAGTGCTGGAGCTGGCGCGCAAGAAGGACATCATCCTTTTCGAGGACGACCATGAGAGCGAACTGAATTTCTCCGGCAAGCCGCTGCCTGCGCTCAAGAGCCTGGATCCAGACGGTCGGGTCATCTACCTCGGGAGCCTGTCCAAAACCCTGGCGCACGGACTTCGGATCGGCTTCATCGTCGGTCCGGCTGAGCTGATCGCGGAGTTGCGCGCCTTGCGGCGCCTGATCCTGCGCCACCCGCCGACCAACAACGCCCACATCGCCGGGCTGTTCATCGCGCAGGGACACCATGACGCCTTCATCCGCAAGCTCAACCTCACGTACCGCGAGCGCCGCGAGTTGCTGGACAACGCCTTCGCCGAATGGCTGCCACAGTTCGAAGTCACCCCATCGCAGGGAGGTTCGGGCGCCTGGGTCAAGGGACCGGCGGGCCTGAGCAGCGCAGACCTCGCACGGCGCTGCGCGGCCCGGAGCGTGTTGATAGAACCCGGCGAGATCTTCTTCTCCAAGCCTGCCGGTCCGACGCAACGTTATTTCAGGCTGGGCTACTCGGCCATCCAAAGCGGCGCCATCTCGGCGGGCGTCCGTGAAATCGCCGCGGCGGCGCAGGAGCTTGGCTAGCGACCACCCGGTGGAACGTGCCGAGCGACCAACCCAGGGCACGAGAAAACAACTCGCAGGATCACCTGGCGAGTGCCAACAGCCGCCCCGCATTCCCCACCGCATCCGAAGCCACCTGCTTGAACACTTCCTTCGTCGCCGCCACCCGAGGATCGTCCCTGTACTTTCCCAGTCCCCCCAACGGATTCAACCGCGACCCCTTGGCCCACGCAGCCACCGCCGGATGCGCCGCCCTCGCCCGCTCACTGGCCAGCAGCGCGAGATACGCAGACAGGTAATCCGCAGGCCGGTCCCAATAGGCGATGGGCCGACACAGCCGATTCCGCTCCTCGTCGCTACCCACGAGTGACTCCACCACCCCCAGCAACTCGATCTGGAAGTTGTAGAAGCCCCAGGCGGTGGGCTGCACGGTCACCCGGTCCGCTTCGAAGATGGGCCGCAACGGCGGATGCCGCAGCCCCTGCGCCGCACAATGCACATGCACGGTGGATTCGTCGGTGGGCACTTCGCCTTCGTCCAGCACGATGCGATCACGCTCGATGCGCCGCACCCGGCCCAGGCGCACCACGTCATGGATGCGCCTGAGCTGCTCCACCTCCGCCTCGCTCACGATCGCGCCATGCAACATGGTCGCCGGCACGGTCGGATCGACGCGCAGGAAGAATCCATCCGCCTCCAGCTGGGCGAACATCCCGTCGATGGAGGTGGCCTTGGCCATCGCCTGCATCTGCAGGCCTTCGCCGGCGTAGAAGTCGGGCAGCATCTCGTGCGGCTGGTGGTAGCGGCGGTTCAACCACCAGGCCTCGCGCGGCTTGACCCAGCGGATCTTCTCCGGCGCCACGCCTTGCCCCAGCAACCACACGCAAGTGTCCAGCGCCGTCTTGCCCGCACCGATCACGCAAAAGCGCTGTGCGCTGCCCTCGATGCGCGTGACACCACCCGCCGGTACGAAGCGCACGCCGGGCGCCACCTCGAACGGCGGGTTCGACGTCGCGGGGATGTCGCCTTCCATGTACGTGGTGTCCACCAGCTTGCGGCGCACGCGCACCTCCTGCGTCACGCCGCTCAATCGCGACGTGAGGCGGTGGCCGCCGCCTTCGCTGCCCGCGTAATCCGTGCACGGCAGGAAACGCACCCTCCCGGTCGGCAGGAAGTGTTGCTGCATCACCCGGTCGTAGTAGGCCCGCAGTTCATCCGGGCCGGCCATCTCGTAGAAGCCGGCGTTCAGCCCGGAGCGCTCGATGGCATCGTTGCCCAGCGGCACCGAGTCCACGCCGTAGAAGGCCGATGGCTGGTGCAGGCGCACGAAGGGGTAGGCGTCCACCCAGTGGCCGCCGGGGGCGTGGCGCCGGTCCACGATGGTGACGGTGGCATCCGAGTGCGTGAGCAGTGCGTCCGTGAACGCCATGCCCGCCGCGCCGGCGCCCACCACCAGGTAGTCGGTGTCGATCACGTCACCGTTCGCAGACAGGTTCATGCTGAAATCCCCCGACCCATTCTAGGCATAACATGGCCATCGCCATGAAAGAACAACCCTCCCTGCTGGACGCCTTCCGTCTCGACGGCCGCGTGGCCGCCATCACGGGGGGCGCGCGCGGCATCGGCCTGGCGACGGCATCGCTGTTCACGGCGGCGGGCGCACGCATCGTGCTGCTCGACATCGATGCAGAAGCGGCTGCCAAGGCTGCCACGGGCCTGGGGCCGTTGGCCAGCTCCATGCAGCTGGACGTCTCGTCGGAAGCGGACGTGAACCGCGTGTTCGACGAGATCGCATCCACGTGCGGCGGGCTGGACGTGCTGGTGAACAACGCCGGCATCGCCTTGCGTCGGGCCAGCACCGAACTGTCGCTGGCCGACTGGCAACGCGTGGTGGACGTCAACATGACCGGCGTGTTCCTCTGCGCCCGTGCGGCCGCCGCCCACATGCTTCGGCGCGGCAGCGGCGCGATCGTCAATACCGCGTCGATCATGGGTTTCTCCGGCGGTGGCCTCTACCCGAACATCTCGTACCAGGCCACCAAGGGGGCGGTCGTCAACATGACCCGGGCACTGGCGGTCGAATGGGCCGCCGGCGGGATCCGCGTCAATGCGGTCGCGCCCACCTGGGTGGACACGGACTTCATCGGCAGCCTGAAGACGCAGCCCGAGCTGATGGCCCGCATCCGCGCCGTCACGCCGATGGGCCGCATGGCGCAGCCGCACGAGGTGGCCAATGCGATCCTGTTCCTGGCGAGCCCGGCCGCGGCGATGGTCACCGGGCATGTGCTCGCCGTGGACGGTGGCTTCCTTGCGCAATAGACACGCCTGGCTCGGAGCGGCCGCCCTTGCGGCGACCTTCTCCCAAGGCGCGGCTGCGCAGCCCGCGCCGCCCTTCGACGTTGCGTACCGTGCCTGGGACGCCGTGACCGACATCGCTCGCCATAACCGGGAGCCGGAACTCGGCGGGGAATGCGCAAAGACCTTCCGCCCTTTCGTCACCCCCGCCCTGCGAAGGCAGACCCGGGAGGAGCAGGACCTTGCCGCCACGGCTTGCGTCACCACAGCCCGATCGGTCTGCGCCACCGCCCGCTTGCAGCGGACGGCGGACATGGCGCGCAAGTGCCAGGAGTTCACGAGCGGTAGAACAGGTAGTCCGCCGTATACGGCACCTTCTCCGTCGCGCCCACCGTAGCCGCGTCGCACGCGCGCGCCGGAGCGATCCCGCCGAAGGTGTTGACGCGCTGGATGCTGCTCACCTGGGCGAACCGCCCGTTGCCGCCGGCGTGCCTGGCAGACAGCAGCAGCCACGGGATGGCGTCGGCTTGCGGTGCATCGGCGCGCGCGTCCACTGCGCCCAGCACCTTGCTGCCATCGACCGCCTCCCAGTGAGGGCCGGCGTAGTGCACGCCGACGGTCGCGCCGCTGCGATCGAAGAGCGTGGCCTCCGGCGCAACGAAGACCCACTTCGCGCCGCCCGGCGCCGCCGCATCGGCGCGGCACTCGTAGACCTGCGTTCCGCGCGCGGCGATGCTTTCGACGAGGGCCCCGCTCCGGGGAGCGATCGCAGCCGGAACCGCTGCCGTGGCCGGCGATGGGGCCACGCGCACCGCGGCCAGCGCCCCGATGCGCTTGCCCATGTCCAGCCCCACGTCGACGGACGTGCGGAAGTGGATGCCTTCCCACACGCGGGCGTCCGCCACTTCCTGCATGAAGGCCTCCGCCGTGCTCCAGCGGCGCGTCGCACCATTGGCGGTCGGGCTGGTGGTGGACAGTTCCGGCATGCGGCCGCGGCCCACTTCGGCCTTCAGCAGCGTGCCGACCGCGCCGGCCAGGATGCTGTGCGCGCTCGGGTACTCCGGATGGCCGGGGTTGTCGATCAGGGGCGTCCAGCCGGCTTCCATCTCGGTGCCCGGGTGGTCGTCACGGTCGCCGTTGCGGATGGCAGTGACGGGGCGCCAGAAGCCGTAGTGGTACTTCGCATCCATCACGGCGATGAGCGCATCGTCCATGGCCTGGCTGGCGGCCGCGAGCAGGCGCGCGTTCTGCGCCAGGGTGCGACCCGGCGCCTGCGCCACCGACCGCGTCACGGCGTTGTAGATCGGCGGCAGCGAGTACTCCCAGAAGCGCGCCACTTCGGTCTGCTGCGCGCTGCGCTGCGTGCTGGCCTTGCTGCCCAGCGCCTTGACCTCGTTGTAGTCGCGCACCCACTGCGCGCTGTCCAGCGCGGGCGGCGGGCCGGGGCGGAACTGCGCAGCGCCGGCCAGCAGCCAGGTCTTGCGCTGCGGCCACTGCGGTGCGGCCACGCTGGCCGTCGGCACATAGGCGCCGGGCGCGGCGTGCGGGCGGTAGCGGTCGGCGGCGGCAAAGCCATCGTCGGCGCGCCAGGCCACCACGCGCGCTGCGGCCTGTTCGCCGGCGGCCACGCCCGCGGACCGGGCGGCGCCATTGGCGACCTGCGCCATCGCGGCTTGATAAGCCTTGGCGATGGCCGGCTCCTGCTGCGGCAGCAACTTGACCAGGCTGGCGCGGGTGGCCGCGGCCACGGCTGCGTCGGCAGCAGCGGCGCCGTCGGCCGGTTGCAGCAGCGGCACGGCGGCAACGGCTTCGTGCACGGCGGTCTGCACGATGGCCATGATGCGGACAGCTGCGGGCGTGCCGATGCGGGCCTGCACGATGATGTCGCCGGCGACGGTGTTCCAGTCGGTCACGGCGTCGGCCGGGGCACGCGGCGCCACGGCCAGCAAGGCGGCCGCGACGACCAGCGTGGATTGGAATGCGTGTTTCATGGGGATCTCCTTGCGGGCCGCTTCAGCGGCGCGTGATCACGATTTCGAGGTAGTCGCTGGCCACCACCAGGCCGCGGTCGCCGCCCTTGTCGAAGCGGTGCATCTGGGCGACCAGGTCTTCGGCCAGCGCGGCCTGGCCGTCGGCGTCGAGCGCGGCGAAGGCCTTGAGGATCGGCCCGTAATAGCCGCGGAAGACTTCCAGCATGTGCTCGGCCGAGCGGTAGCGGAACATGAACTGGCGCGTCTGCGTGTCGATCTTCGTGGCCTCGTCGCCGAACAGCGCCACGATGCGATCGCGCGTGCCCCACATCGCCGGTGAGCTCACGCCCGCGGGCGGCGGCACGTGCTTGCCCACCGTCTTGAAGACCTGGCCGATGAAGCCTTCCGGCGTCCAGTTGGCCATGGCGATGCGCCCGCCCGGGCGGCAGACGCGCAGCATCTCGGACGCGGTGCGCGGCGGGTTCGGCGCGAACATGCAGCCGAAGGTGGACAGCACCGCGTCGAAGCGCGCGTCGTCGAAGGGCAGCGCCTCGACGTCGGCCTCGCGGAATTCGATGCCGTGCAGGCGCTCGGCGGCGGCGCGCTCGCGGCCACGTTCCAGCAGCGCCGGCACGTAGTCGGTGGACGTCACCTCGCACCAGCGCCGCGCGGCCGCCAGGGTGGCATTGCCGTTGCCGGCGGCCACGTCCAGCACGGTCTCGCCGGCGCGCAGGTCGGCGGCCTCGCACACCGTCTCGCCGACGATCTGCAGGGTGGTGCCGACCACGGCGTAGTCGCCGGAGGCCCAAGTCGCCTTCTGGCGCGCCTTGATGGCGGGGAAATCGGGTGTTGCAGGGGCCGCTTGCGGCGCGGCGACGGTTGAGGACAATGCGGTCATGGGGGCTCCTGTGGGATGACATGGGCGGCCCCGCGCATCGGGACCGTGCGGCCGCACGCGGTGCCAAGCGGCCGTCCACAGGACTTTCATCGCGGCGCATGGAATCCGGCGTTGGAGCCGGCATGGGAATTTGCGTGGAAACAGCCAGCAGGGTCGACGCCATGCCAGCCCCGGACGGGCTGGCGCTGCGCCTGCTCGGGCCGCTGGAGGTGCGCCTGGGCGGCGCGCCGGTGGAGCTGCCTCCGTCCCGCAAGGTGCGCGCCCTGCTCGCTTACCTGGCCCTCGTCGGCCGGCCCGTGTCGCGCAGCCACCTGTGCGAGCTGCTGTGGGACTTGCCCAGTGATCCGCGGGGGGAGTTGCGCTGGGCCCTGAGCAAGCTGCGCACCTTGCTGGAACGCAGTGGCCAGGCAGCGGTGGTCGCAGCGGGTGAGACGATCGCCTTGCAATTGCCCGACGGCTGTGTCGACGCGCGCACCGTCGCCAGCGCACTGCAGGAAGGCATCCCCACCCTGAGCCTCGACCGCCTGCAGGCATTGGCCGGGCTGCTCGAGGCCGGCGATTTGCTGGAGGGCCTGGACCTGCCGCGCAGCCCGGTCTTCACCGGCTGGCTGGTGGCCGAGCGCCGGCGCTTCCGCTCGGCGCACGCCGCCGTGCTGGAACATTGCGTGCGGCTCCTGCCCGCGCAGAGCGATCGGCTGCTGCCCACGCTGGAACGCTGGCTCGCCGTCGCCCCCTTCGACCGGCAGGCGCACGAGCGGATGCTGCAGGCGCTGGCCGCCCGTGGCCGCCTGCGCGAAGGCGAGGAGCACCTTGCGGCCGCGGCCCGCCAGTACGAGGCGCAAGGCCAGGACTGGGCGCCGATCGGGCATGCGTGGCGGGCGGCGAAGGCGCGGCACGCCGCCGGCGCCCTGCAGGCGATCGCGGTCGCGGCGGCGCCCGAATCGGACGTGCCCTCATTGCCCGCCGATGGCCGCGCCTCGCTGGCCGTGATGCCCTTCACCGACCGCACGCCAGGCGCCGCGCTGCGCGGTGGCGTGGGCGACGGCATGGCCCACGACATCATCACGCGGCTGGCCAAGCTGCGCAGCATGTTCGTCATCGCCGAAGGCACGATGTTCGCGCTGTCCGAGCGGCGCGTCGGCTCCGAGGATGCGGGCCGCCGCCTGGCCGTGGACTACGTGGCCAGCGGATCGCTGCGGCGCACGGCGGATGCGCACCTGCACGTGAGCGTGCAACTGGCCGAGACGCGCGGCTCCAGGATCGTCTGGGCCGACGAGTTCAGCGGCCGCCTGGACGAGACTTTCGCGGTGCTCGACGACATCGGCAACCGCATCGTCACCGCCATCGCGTTGCAGGTCGAAGTGGCGGAACGCAACCGCGCGATCCTCAAGAATCCGAACTCCCTGAACGCCTGGGAAGCGCACCACCGCGGACTGTGGCACATGGTGCGCTTCGACCGCGACGACAACGAGCAGGCGCGCCAGTTCTTCCAGGCCGCCGTGCGGCTGGACCCCGCCTTCGCGCGGCCGCACGCCGGGTTGTCGTTCACGCACTGGCAGGACGCCTTCCAAGGCTGGCGCGACGCGGCGCCCGCCATCGAGCAGGCCTACCGCGCCGCGTCCGAAGGCTTGATGGCGGACGAGAGCGATCCTTCGTCGCACTGGTCGCTGGGCCGGGCCATGTGGCTGAAAGACCGGCCCGATGATGCATTGCGCGAGCTGCAATACGCAGTGGACCTGAGCCCCAACTTCGCGCTCGGCCACTACACCATCGCCTTCGTGCATGCGCAGACCGGCGACCCCGAAATCGCGGTCGCCGAAGCGGACCACGCGCGTGCGTTGAGCCCGATGGACCCCTTGCTGTTCGGCATGCTCGCGTCGCGGGCGCTGGCGCTGGTTCGCCTCGGGCGGTATGAGGAAGCAGCCGATTCGGCAGTGCGCGCCGCGGCACGGCCAAACGCGCACGTGCACATCCAGGCGATCGCCCTGCTCTGCCTGGCGCTGGCAGGCAAGACTGCAGCGGCGAGGGAGATGTCCATCGCCCTGCGCCGCGCGCGGCCAGGCTACGGGGTGGACGATCTGCTGAAAGCCTTCAAGGTGGGGCCGGAGCTGCAGGCGCTGACGCGCAAGGCGGCGCGCATTGTCGACGCCTGACCCTCGCAAGCCCGAGCCAAGCTCAAGCGGCCGCGGGCCCTGGGCCCTGTTCGAGGACGACGGTCGGGATGTCGGTGACGCTGACCGCGCCCATCACCTGCCTTTGCGGCAGGTAGTGCAGCAGCAGGTCGGTTTCCTTCTTCACCACGCGATAGCACTCGCAGCTCAATGACTCGAGCTTCGCGCGGTCCAGCACGTGGATCAGGCCACGCTGGTACGAAATCACCTTCAGTTGTTCCAGCTTCGATGCCGCTTGCGTCACCCCGGAACGCCGGACACCGAGCATGTTGCTGATGAATTCCTGCGTCATGGTCAGCCGGTTGTCCGAGAGGCGGTCCATCGACAGGAGCAGCCAGCGGCAAAGCTGCTGGTCGATCGTATGGTGCCGGTTGCACACGGCGGTCTGCCCCACCTGCGTGATCAACGCCTGCGTGTAGCGCAGCATCAGCAGCAACAGTTCGCCGTGGCGCTCGAACTCCGCCTTGACCTTGGGGCGTGGCAGGCGATACGCGTAGCCCGCGCTTTGCACCAGCGAGCGGCTGGGCGTGCTCTCCCCGCCCATGTACAGGGTGATGCCGAGGAGGCCCTCGTTGCCCACCACCGAGATCGCCGTGGAGGCGCCGTTCTCCATCAGGTACTGCATGGAGATGATCGAGTCCGTCGGAAAGTAGACGTGTCGCATCGTCCGACCCGCCTCGTACATCAGCGCGCGCAGTGGCAGCTCCGCCAGTTCCAGGTGCGGGAACAGGCGCCCTTGCACCTCGGGGGACAGCGCCGCCAGCAGGTGGTTCTGCCTCGGGTGCGGTTCAGCGAGGCGGCGAGCGCCTGCCGAGCTTGAGCCGGGTGCGGGTTTCTTCGCCATCAGGGCCGGAGTGTAGTCTCGCGACTGCCTTCACCTCGCAAGGCGCGATGCCCCCACAATGAGCGGCTGACTCCCGGAGATTTCCATGACTGTCACCGTTGCCGGACTCCAGGCATTCGCCGAGGCGTGGAACAGGCACGACCTGGACGCGCTCATGGGATTCATGACGGACGACTGCGTGTTCGAGGCGTCTGCCGGGCCCGAAGTGCGCGGAGCTTCGTACACCGGCCGCGAAGCCGTCCGGGCCGGGTTCGCCGAAGTGTGGAAGACCTACCCCGATGCGCAGTGGCAGTCGCCCCGGCATTTCGTCTGCGGCGAGCGGGGCGTGTCCGAATGGACGTTCACCGGAACGCGCAGCGACGGCTCGCGCGTGGAGGTGAACGGGTGCGACGTGTTCACGTTCCGCGGCGGCAGGATCGCCGTGAAGAATTCGTACCGGAAGAACCGGCCGCCGCTCAAGTGAGCTGCTTCTCCAGCCGGTCCAGCACCTCGTAGCAAGCCAGCACCTTGCCCACGCTTGAATTCGGCTCCCGCCCCTCGCGGATGGCGGCGATGAACTCGCGGTCCTGCAGCTCGATGCCGTTCATGGAGACGTCCACCTTGCTCACGTCGATCTTCTCTTCCTTGCCGTTGAACAAGTCGTCGTAGCGCGCGATATAGGTGGCGGTGTCGCCGATGTAGCGGAAGAAGGTGCCCAGCGGGCCGTCGTTGTTGAACGAGAGCGACAAGGTGCAGATCGCGCCATTGGCCGCCTGCAGCTGGATGCTCATGTCCATCGCGATGCCGAGGGTCGGATGGATCGGGCCCTGCACGGCGTTGGCCTTCACGATCGGGCTGCCGCACTGGTAGGCGAACAGGTCCACCGTGTGCGCCGCATGGTGCCAGAGGAGGTGGTCCGTCCAGCTGCGCGGCTGGCCCAGCGCGTTCATGTTGGTGCGGCGGAAGAAGTAGGTCTGCACGTCCATCTGCAGCACGTTGAATTCGCCCGACTGGATTTTCTTGTGCACGTACTGGTGGCTCGGGTTGAAGCGGCGCGTGTGGCCGCACATCGCCACCAGGCCGGTCTTCTTCTGCGCCGCGACGACGGCCCGGCCCTCTTCGAGCTTGTCGCACAGCGGAATCTCCACCTGCACGTGCTTGCCGGCCTTCATGGCGGCGATCGACTGCTGCGCATGCATCTGCGTCGGCGTGCACAGGATCACCGCGTCCACGTCGGGGCGCGCCAGCGCTTCATCCAGGTTCGTCGTCACGTGCTTCGCGCCGTATTTCTGCGCCACTTCCTGCGCCTTGGGCAGCTCGCGGCCGATGATCGACGTGACCTCCACGCCCTCGATGTTCTTCAGGCCGTCCAGGTGCTTGATGCCGAAGGCGCCGGGCCCGGCCAGTGCGATGCGGATCGGTTTGGTCATGCGAGCCTCCGCAGAGCCGCCTCAAGGAGGCTCAGCCCCCCTTGGGGGGGCAGCGAACGAATGTGAGCGTGGTGGGTCATTTAGTTCTCCAGGATCATGTGGCCCACCGCGGTGTTGGATGCGGGGACGTGATAGAAGCGGTGGCGCAGGCTGGGCTTGGGGCCGCCGGCGACGTCGGACATGGCGCCGCGCGCGATCAGCCACATCACCAGCTCGATGCCTTCGCTGCCGGCTTCCTGCACGTACTCCATGTGGCCCACGCTGGCCAAGCCTTCCGGGTCGGCGACCAGGCGGTCGAGGAACTTGTTGTCCCACTCCTTGTTGATCAGGCCGGCGCGCGGCCCCTGCAGCTGGTGGCTCATGCCGCCCGTGCCCCAGATCTGCACGTTGACGTCCTCGTCGTAGCTCTCCACGGCCTTGCGGATCGCCTGCCCCAGCTTGAAGCAGCGCATGCCGCTCGGCACCGGGTACTGCACCACGTTCACGGCGAAGGGAATCACCTTGAAGGGCCACGCCTTGGCGTCGCCGCACATCAGCGACAGCGGCACGGTCAGGCCGTGGTCGACGTCCATCTTGTTGACGATGGTCAGGTCGAAGTCCTGCTGGATGACGGAGTGGGCGATGTGCGCCGCCAGGTCCGGCGCGCCCTCCACCTTGGGCACCGGGCGCGGGCCCCAGCCCTCGTCGGCCACCGCGTATTCAGCGGCGGTGCCGATCGCGAAGGTGGGAATGATGTCCAGGCTGAAGGCGGTGGCGTGGTCGTTGAAGACCAGGAACACCACGTCGGGCTTGTTGTCCTTGATCCACTGGCGGGAATACTCGTAGCCGGAGAAGACTTTCTTCCAGTACGGCTCCTCGGTCTTGCCCAGGTCCATGGCCGCGCCGATGGCGGGCACGTGCGATGTGTAGACGGATGCGGTGATGCGCGCCATTACTTGCCTTCTTTCTTGTCCTTGCCGGTCCAGGTGGACGGGCGGCCGCCGCCGATCATCATGTCGCGGTACGCCTCTTCGCTCATGCCGGTCATGGAGCCGGCCATCTGCTGGAAGCTCTTGCCGTCCGTGGCGCCGATCTTGGCCAGGAAATAGATGTTGCCGCCCAGCGAGATGCAGCGGTTCAGGTCGCGCGCCAGCACCGCCTGCTTCTGGTCCTCGGTCATCGCCCACTGGTCCAGATAGGCCCGCTCGTCCTTCTTGAAGCGCTCGCGGTTCTCGGCCTTCATCAGCGACATGCAGAACTGGTTGAGCCAGTAGCCCTTGCGGCTCTGGTCGGCGTCGAAGATGGTGGTGCCGGGGATGCCGGCGTAGGGCTTGTCGAGCGGCATGTCAGCCTCCTTGCGACTCTTCCGGCCAGTACAGCCGGTTGGGGTTGTCGACCAGCAGCTTTTGCTGGAGCTCTTTGTTCTTCGCGATGTGCGGAATGAAGTCCACGAGCAGGCCGTCGTCGGGCATGTGGTCCTTCAGGTTGGGATGGGGCCAGTCGGTGCCCCACAGCACGCGGTCGGGGAAAGACTCGACCACCGTGCGCGCAAAGGGTACGACATCCCGGTAGGCATTGCGTTCCCCGTCCAGCGCCCGTGGGCCGGCGACGGACAGGCGTTCGGGACAGCTGACCTTGCTCCAGACGTTGGAGTGCTCGCGCATGAACTTCAGGAACAACTGGAACTCCGGGCCGTCGACGGGCTTGGTGACGTCCGGGCGACCCATGTGGTCCACGACCACCGTCGTCGGCAGCTTGGTGAAGAAGTCCCACAGCTCGGGCAGGTCCACCGACTCGAAGTAGATCACCACGTGCCAGCCCAGCGGCTTGATGCGGTTGGCGATCTCCAGCAGTTCGTCCTTGGGCGTGAAGTCCACCAGCCGCTTGACGAAGTTGAAGCGCACGCCGCGCACGCCGGCCGCGTGCAGGTCCTCCAGTTCCCGGTCGGTCACGCTGCGCTTGACGGTCGCAACGCCCTTGGCCTTGCCATTCGAGCGCTGGAGCGCATCCACCAGGGCGCGGTTGTCGGCGCCATGGCAGGTGGCCTGCACGATCACGTTCTTGGAAAAACCCAGGTGGTCGCGCAGCGCGAACAGCTGCTGCCAGCTGGCATCGCAGGGCGTGTACTTGCGCTCCGGCGCGTAGGGAAAATCGGCGCCGGGGCCGAAGACGTGGCAGTGCGCGTCGACGGCGTTCGGCGGCAGCTTGAACTGCGGCTTGGCGGGACCGGTGTACCAGTCCAGCCAGCCGGGCGTCTTCTCGAAGGGGCCGCTTGTGGGTTTGTTCATGTTGTTTTCCAGGCCGTCATCCCCGCGGAGGCGGGGACGCAGAGCTTCCGCATTCCGGTGCATGGGAGCCCTGGGTTCCCGCCTGCGCGGGAATGACACGTTCTTTCAGTCGATGTATTTCAAGCCCGCCTTCTCCAGCGGCTCCCGCATCTTGTACATGTCCAGCCCCAGCACGCCACTCGCCAGCTTGGCGCGCTTCTCGCCTTCGTTCGCTTCGCGCGCCGCGGCGGCGTCCAGCACCTTCTTTGCCATGCCGGCGGGGACGCAGACGACACCGTCGTCGTCGGCGACGATCACGTCGCCCGGGTGCACCAGCGCGCCCGCGCACACCACGGGAATGTTCACCGAGCCGAGGGTCGCCTTGACCGTGCCCTTGGAGCTGATGGCCCGGCTCCACACCGGGAAGCCCATCTCCGTGAGCGTCCTGACGTCCCGCACGCCCGCATCGATCACCAGCGCCCGGGCGCCGCGCGCCTGGAACGAGGTGGCGATCAGGTCGCCGAAGAAACCGTCGGTGTTGTCCGTCGTGCACGCCGCCACGACGATGTCGCCCGGCTGCACCTGCTCGGCCACGACGTGCAGCATCCAGTTGTCGCCGGGTTGCAGCAGCACGGTGACTGCCGTGCCGGACACCTGGGCGCCGGCATAGATCGGCCGCATGTAGGGCTTCATCAGGCCAACGCGCCCCATCGCCTCGTGCACGGTGGAAGTGCCGAATTGCGCCAGGCCGTCGGCGGTGGCGCGGTCGGCACGCCGGATGTTGCGGTAGACGACTCCGAGTTCGTACATGGTCAGCGTCCTTGCTTCTTCAGGCGCGCGTCCAGGCGCGGGAACACGCGGCGCGTGTTGGCTTCGAAGATCTGGTGCTTGTCTTCGGGCGACAGGAGGGTCGAAGCGTCGATGTACTTCTTGGTGTCGTCGTAATAGTTGCCGGTGGTGGGATCGATGCCGCGCACCGCGCCGATCATCTCGGAGGCGAACAGCACGTTCTTCACCGGGATCACGGTGTTCAGCAGGTCGATGCCCGGCTGGTGGTAGACGCAGGTGTCGAAGAAGACGTTGTTCATGACGTGCGTGTCCAGCAGCGGGCGCTTCATCTCCTGCGCCAGTCCCCGGAAGCGCCCCCAGTGGTAAGGCACTGCACCGCCGCCGTGCGGGATCAGGAAGCGCAGGGTCGGGAAGTCCTTGAACAGGTCGCCCTGGATCAGCTGCATGAAGGCCGTCGTGTCGGCGTTCAGGTAGTGCGCGCCGGTCGTGTGGAAGGCCGGATTGCAGCTGGTGGAGACGTGGATCATCGCCGGCACGTCGTACTCCACCATCTTCTCGTAGATGGGATACCACCACTTGTCCGTCAGCGGCGGCTCCTTCCAGTGGCCGCCGGACGGGTCCGGATTCAGGTTGATGCCGACGCCGCCGTACTGCTCGATGCACCTGACCATCTCCGGCAGGCAGGTGCGCGGGTCCACGCCCGGCGACTGCGGCAGCATCGCCACCGGCACGAACTGCTCGGGGAACAGCTGCGACACGCGGAAGCACAGCTCGTTGCAGATCGCGGCCCAGGTGCTGGAGACGTTGAAGTCGCCGATGTGGTGGGCCATGAAGCTGGCGCGTGGCGAGAACAGCGTCAGGTCGTTGCCGCGCTCCTTCATCAGGCGCAGCTGGTTGGCGTTGATGGACTCGCGGATCTCGTCGTCGCTGATCTTCAGGTCCGACTCCCTGGGCATCAGCGATGCGTCCTGGATGCCCAGGACCTGCTGGTTGCGCCACTTCTCCAGCTGCGGGGGCGCCGTGGTGTAGTGGCCGTGGCAATCGATGATGAGGCTCATGTCTGTCTCTCTTTGGAATGGGGAGCGCGCCGCCCTCAGGCCGCGGGTTCCATGCCGTTGCGGCGCTTGGCCTCGTCGGCGGCGGGGGATGCCATGAAGGCGAGCAGCTCGCGCGCCGCGTCGCCTTGCTTGCTCCTGGCGCAGACGGCGCCGGAGAAAACGGTGTCGATCTCCACGCCCGCGGGCATGGGTCCGAGGATGGTGATGCCTTCCAGGTGGATCAACTCGGCCAGCTGCTGGAAACCGAGCGCCACTTCGCCGCGGGCCACCAGCGCGCCCACGGGCACGCCCGGCGGCGCCTGGACCAGCCGGCCCTGCAGGTCTTGCGCGATGCCCCATCGCTGGAACAGCTGGATCAGCGCCACCCCGCTCGGGCCGGTCGAATAGCCCACGGTCGGTGCGGCCAGCACCGCGGCTTTCAAGGCATCTTCGCTGGAAATGTCGATGCGCTTGGCGGTGTCGCGCACGGCGATCGCGACGCCCGACTCCACCAGGTCGACGCGGCTGCCCGCGACCAGGTGCCCGGCCGCTTCCAGCTTCTGGATGGCGTCGATGGCCAACACCACGACGTCGAACGCTTCGCCGGCCGCGACGCGCCTGGCCGCATCGACCCCGCCGACGGATTCGATGTCGACGTTGCCGCCGGTGCGCTGCTGCCAGTCGCGTGCGAGCTCGCCCAGCACCTGGCGCGTGGCCATCGACGAAATTCCCTGGAGGGTGGCAGTCATGGGCGGATTGTGTTCGCGGCTGGCCGCAGCAGGAAGCGAGCACGCAGACTAGCAGCTATACCCGTTCGGCATAATTGCCACCAAGGTATTCCACTTCATGGATCTCAAGCAGCTTGAATATTTCGTTCGCGTGGCCGAGCTCGGCAGCTTCACGCGCGCGGCGATCGAGCTCGAAGTGGCCCAGCCGGCGCTCAGCCGGCAGGTGCGGCTGCTCGAGGTGGAGCTGCGCCAGACCCTGCTGGTGCGCAACGGCCGCGGCGCCCTGCCGACCGAAGCCGGCAAGCTGCTGCTGGACCACGGCCGAGGCATCCTGCACCAGGTGGAGCGGGCGCGCGAGGATCTGGGCCGGCTGCGCGGCGGCCTGGCCGGGCGCGTCGCCGTCGGCTTGCCCACCAGCGTGGCCAGGGTGCTGACCGTCCCCCTCACCCGCGCCTTTCGCGAGGCCTTGCCGGAAGCGCGGCTCTCGATCAGCGAAGGCCTGTCCAGCGGCCTGCAGGAGGGGCTGGTCAGCGGCCGGCTGGACATCGTCGTGCTCTACAACGCCCAGCCCTCGCGCGAGCTGGACCTGGCGCCGCTGATGGAGGAAGACCTGCTGCTGGTGCGGGCCCGGCCGCGCGGCCTGCACGAGGATCCGCCGCCCGGGCCCGTCACGCTGGAGGAAGTCGCCGGCCTGCCGCTGGTGATCCCGACGCGCCCCAATGCCATCCGCATGCACGTGGAAGCCGCCATGGCCGACTTCGGCTGGCGGCCGAACGTGGTGCTGGAGATCGACGGCGTCTCGGCGATCCTGGACCTGGTGCTCGATGGCGCGGGCTGCGCGATCCTGTCGCGCAATGCCTTGTTGAACACACCGCGGCCTTCGGCGTATACCGCGCAGCAGATCGGCAGTCCGCCCTTGCGCATCCGCCTGTCGCTCGTCACCAGCCTGCAGCGGCCGGCGACGCCGGTGCAAAAGGCCACCCACGATCTCATTCGCGCCAAGGCTCCCGCCGTGATCGCGCATTCGCTTTGAAGGAGGATCCATGCGTTCGAGCCGATTCCTGTTGGCCCTTGCCTGCGCAGGCATCGCGCAGGTGTCATCGGCTGCCGAGCTGCGGGTGCTCACCGCCGGTGCGTTCAAGCCAGTACTGCTGGCGCTGCAGCCGGCGTTCGAGCGGCAGACCGGGCACCGGCTGGTGATCGACAACGACACGGCGGGTGCGCTGCAAAAGCGCATCACCGGCGGCGAAGTCTTCGACGTGGTGTTCTCCAGCCCCGCGTCACTGCAACCGCTGCGCGCGGCCGGCAAGCTGGCGGCCGAGGAACCGTTGCCGCTGGCACGCGTGGCGATCGGCGTCGCCGTACGCAAGGGCGCGCCGCTGCCGGACATCGGCAGCGTGGATGCATTCCGGGCGATGGTCGTGAACGCGCGATCGGTCGCGTACATCGACCCGGCCGCGGGCGGCTCGAGCGGCATCTACCTGGACCGTCTGTTCGAGCGCTGGGGCATCGCGCCGCAGGTGCGGGCCAAGGCGGTGCTGGTGCCGGGCGGGCTCGTCGCGCAGAAAGTCGTGGACGGCAGCGCCGACATCGCGATCCACCAGATCAGCGAGATCCTCGCCGTGCCGGACGCGGTGCTGGTCGGTCCGCTGCCGGCGGAGATCCAGAACTACACGGTGTATGCGGGAGCCGTTTCCGCGCAGGCCACGCAGCCCGGCGCTGCGCGCGAGCTCCTGGATGCACTGCGCGGCCCCCAGGCCAGCCAGGTGTTGGCGACGAAGGGGATGGAGAAGCCCTGATCGCCGGGTTCGGCCGCTACTGCCGCGGAATCTTCGCCCGCTCGATCACGTCGCTCCAGCGCTTCGTCTCGCTGGCCAGCAGGTTGCCCAGGTCCTCGGGCGTGCTCCAGCGGGCATCGACGTTCAGGTCGGCCAGCTTCTTCTTCAGCTCGGCGCTGCCCAGCGCCTTCTGCAACTCGCGGTTCAACCGTTGCACGACATGCTGCGGCGTCCTGGCCGGCGCGGCCAGCGCGTTCCACGACGCGACGTGGAACTTGGCCAGCGCGCCGCCGGTTTCGGCAGCCGTCGGAACATCGCCAATCCCCGTTGCCCGGTTCTCGCCGAAGGTCACCAGCGCCCGCAATGCCTTGCCGGTGATCTGCGACTTGATCGGCGCCAGGATCTCGACGGCCGCGTCCACCTCGCCGCCGCGCAAGGCAGTGACCACCGCCGGCGTGCCGTTGAACGGCACCACCTGCGCATCGACGCCGGCCGTGCTCTTGAACAGTTCGGCGGAGAGGTTCTGCGTGCTGCCGATCGCAACGGTGGCCAGGTTCAACTTGCCGGGGTTGGCCTTCGCGTAGGCCAGCAGGTCGGCCAGCGAGCGGAACTTCGAGTTGTCGGCGACCACGAGCGCGATGTCGAAAGTGCCCAGCAACGAGATCGGCGCGAAGTCCTTCTGCGCCTGGAACGGCAGTTTCCTGAACAGGCCTTCGCTCACCGCCGTGCCATTGCTCATGAGCAGCAAGGTGTAGCCGTCCGGCTCCGCCTGCGCCACCAGCGAACCCGCGGTCACGCCGCCGGCGCCGGGGCGGTTGTCGATGACCACGCTTTGCTTGAGTTGGTCGCCCAGGTGCTGTCCGACCGCGCGTGCGGTGAGGTCCGCCACCCCGCCCGCGCCGAACGGCACGACGATGCGGATCGGCTTGGCCGGCCAGTCGCCCTGCGCCGCGACCCAGGGGCTCGCCAGCGTGGCGGCAATCAGCGCCAGGCTGCTTCTTCGATGTTGGTCCATTGCGTCATCGTGCCACACCCAGCAGCCGGTCGAGCAGCTCGGGGGCACTTCGCAGCGCCGCCGCCGTGTCGCTGTGGACCACGGTGCCATGGTCCAGGACGATGGCCGTGTCGGAGATGGCCAGGATGGCCTGCGGATGCTGCTCCACGATGATCGCGGACAGGCCTTCGTCGCGCGTGATGCGCGCGATGGCACGCAGCAGCTCGGTCACGATGATCGGCGCCAGCCCTTCGAGCGGCTCGTCCAGCAGCAGCAGCTTCGGGTTGACGACCAGCGCGCGGCCCACCGCGAGCATCTGCTGCTCGCCCCCGGACAGCTGCGTGCCCAGGTTGCCCTTGCGCTCGGCCAGGCGCGGGAACATCTCGTACACGCGCTGCGGCGTCCAGCGGCCGGGCCGTGCGACGGCGGTCAGGTTCTCGTGCACGGTGAGCGACTTGAAGATGTTGCGCTCCTGCGGCACCCAGCCGATACCGGCCGCGGCGCGCTCGTGCGACGGCAGCCTGTGCAGCGCCACGCCGGCCAGCGACATGCTGCCGCCATGCTGGCGCGTCGCGCCGGCCAGCGTGTTGATCAGTGTCGTCTTGCCGGTGCCGTTGCGTCCGAGCAAGGCCAGCGTCTTGCCCTCGTCCAGGGTCAGCGAGATGTCGGTCAGGACCACGGCCTCGCCGTAACCGGCGCTCAGCTTCTCGACCTTGAGGAGTTCAGCCATGCGCCACCACCTCGCCGTGGCCGAGATACACCGCCTTCACCTCGGGGTTGTTGGCGATCTCATCCGGTGTGCCCTCGGTCAGCACCGTGCCGTTGACCAGCACCGTCATGCGCGTGGCAAAGCTGAAGACCAGGTCCATGTCGTGTTCGATCAGCAGCACGGACACGTCGGCGGGCAGCGCCGCCACCGTCTGCAACAGCTCCTCGCGCTCACCCGCGGGCACGCCGGCCACCGGCTCGTCCAGCAGCAGCACGCGCGGCTCGCACGCCAGAGCGATCGCGATCTCCAGCAAGCGGCGCTTCCCGTAGGCCAGGTGCTCGGTCTTCTGCGTGGCCACTTCGGCCAGGTGGAACTGTTCCAGCAGCTGCTGCGCGCGCTGCGCGATGTCCGCATCGGCGCCGAGCGACCGCCACCAGCGCGCACCCAGCCCGCGCTGCTGCGACACGACCAGCGCCAGCGTTTCCAGCGGCGTCATGGAAGCGAACAGCTGGTTGATCTGGAAAGTGCGCACCATGCCGCGGCGCACGCGCCGGTGCGGCGCCAAGCGCGAGATGTCCTGGCCTTCCAGCGTGATGCTGCCCGCCGTCGGTTCCAGCACGCCCGTCAGCAGGTTGATGAGCGTGGTCTTGCCGGCGCCGTTCGGGCCGATCAGCGCGTGGCGCGCACCGCGCCGGAGATCGATGGAAACGTCGTTGGTGGCGGTGATGCCGCCGAACTTCTTCACCAGACCCTGGCAGGAAAGCACGATGTCGTTCATCAACGCTTCCTCCACCAGGTCCAGGGCTTGAACAGGCGCTCGCGCCCCACCAGCACCAGGACGACGAGGAACAGCCCCAGCCAGAAGGTCCAGTACTGCGGCGTGATCTGCGAGAGGAAGTCCTGCATCAGGCGGAACGCCGTGGCCCCCACGATGCCGCCGTACAGCCAGCCCGTGCCGCCGATCACCAGCATCAGCATGACGTCCGCGGAGCGATGGAATTCCAGCACGTCGATGGACGCGAAGCCGGAGGTCTGCGTGAACAGCGCACCGGCCGCGCCCGCCATCGCCGCGGCGACGGTGTACACGGCGATGAGGCGCGCGTTCACCGGCACGCCGATCGCCATGGCGCGCAGGCGGTTGTCGCGGATCGCCTTCAACGTGCCGCCGAAGGGCGAGTTCACGAGGCGCCGCGCGAGGAGGAAGAGGACCAGCAGCACGGCCAGCGAGTAATACGACGCGGTGTGGCCGGCCAGGTCGAATTCAAACTTGCCGAGCACCGGCGAGAACATCAGGCCCTGGATGCCGTCGGTGCCTCCCGTCAGCCAGTCGAGCTTGTTGGCCAGTTCCGCGAGCAGCAGCGCGACGCCCAGCGTCACCATCAGCCGCGTGAGGTCCGACCCGCGCAGCACGGTGAAGCTGGCCACCAGCCCCAGCAGGCCCGCGGTGCCCATCGCCACCAGCAGGCCCAGGTGCGGGTCGGGCATGACGTGCTTGCAGAACAGGGCCGCGGTGTACGCGCCGAGGCCGAAGAACGCGGCGTGGCCGAGCGACACGATCCCGGCGTAGCCGAGCACCAGGTCCAGCGACACCGCGAACAGCGCCAGGATGGCGATCTCGTTGATCAGCGCCGCGTACTTGGGAAACAGCATCGGCATCGCGAAGGCGGCCAGCCACAGCACGGGCTCCCAGGGCTTCATGCGGCTCGCGCGCAGCAGGTTCTTCTGCCCGTCGCCGGGCGTAGCGCTCATGACTTGCCCCCCTGGCGCACGAACAGGCCGTTGGGCCGCCACAGCAGGATGACGATCATCAAGGCATAGACGATGAAGGCGCCCATCTTGGGGATGTAGTACTTGCCGGCCACGTCCGCGATGCCCAGCAGCAGCGCGGCGAGCAGTGGCCCCGTGATCGACGATGTGCCGCCGACGGCGACCACGATCAGGAAATAGATCATGAACTTGAGCGGGAAGGTGGGATCCAGCCCCAGCACCTCGGCGCCGAGCGCGCCGCCCAGCCCCGCCAGGCCGGAGCCGAAGGCGAAGGTGGAGAGGAACACCACGTTCACGTTGATGCCCATGCCGGCGGCCACGCGTTGGTCATCGACGGCGGCGCGCAGCCGGCTGCCGAAGCGCGTCTTCGCCAGGATGTACTGCAGGCCCACGGTGAGCGCTGCGCACACGGCGATGATGAACAACCGGTAGTGGCCCATGCCGAGCGAGCCGATTTCGGTGCGGCCCTTCAGCCACTGCGGCAGCTGCATGATCTGCTGCGTGGAGCCGATGTAGTAGTCGACCGCCGCCACCGCCATGAAGACCAGGCCGATGGAGAACAGCACCTGGTCCAGGTGCGGCTTGTGGTACAGCGGGCGGTAGAGCGTGCGTTCGAGCACGGCCCCCAGCAGCGCACTGCCGGCAAAGGCGATCGGCAGGCACACCAGGAAGGGCACGTCCAGCCGCTGCATCAACAGCACCGTGATGTAGCCCCCGGCCATGGCGAAGGCCCCGTGCGCCAGGTTGATGAAATTCATCAAGCCCATGGTCACGGCCAGTCCGACCGCCAGCACGAACAGCAGCATGCCGTAGGCGATGCCGTCGAAGAGGATGGTGAGCATGGCTTCTGGTATTCACTCCCTCCCCCACCGGGGGAGGGTTGGGGTGGGGGCGCCGCGCCCGCGCCGGACGGCACGAACACGAACAGCGCGTCCGGCTTCAGGTCACGCACTTTCTGCAGGAACGGCGCGAAGTCCGGGTTGGCCAGGGGCACGCGCAGCTTGTCGCTCACCTTGCCGCCGTTGAACAGGAAGCGGTCGTTGAAGAACTTCTCGGCGTCGATGCCGGGGCCGTAGTCGGACACCAGGGTCACGACGGACTTGATGCCGTTCTTGGGCGCCCAGTCGGCCAGCGCGACGGACGCCTGCGGCAGCGTGAAGCTGGTGCGGATGATGAAGGGCGACGCTTCCGTGATGCTCGACGTGGCGGCGGCCATCACCACCAGCGGCGTCTTCGACTGCGTGGCGATCGGCGCCACGGCCAGGGCGGACGGCGTGATGCCCATGCCGGCCAGCACGTCGACCTTGTCGTTGACCGCCAGTTCCTGCGCCAGGCGGCGGGTGTTGGCGGGCACGCTGGCGTCGTCCTTGACGATCAGCTGCACCTTCTTGCCGGCCACGGTGTCGCCGTTCTGCGCCATCCACAGCTTGGCGGCGGCTTCGATCTGGCGGCCGGTGGTGGCCTGCTGGCCCGTCATCGGCAGGATCAGGCCGATCTTGAAGCTGTTGTCCTGGGCCAGGGCGAAGCCGCTGGCGCCGAGCGCGGCAACGGCCACGGCGGTGTGCAGGAAGGTTCTCTTGTGCATGCGGGAGTCTCCTTTTTGGAAAGCGGTGGGCTGGCGGGCGCGCGACGCCGCGCAGCCTGGTGCGTCGGTGCGCATTCTGAGCGCGTCCGGCGCGGGAACGAAGCGAGGCAGGTGCACTAGCAGTTATCTCGAATTGCGATACCGGGGCGGCTGATATTCAGGCTGCGGGTTGAGCCGCCGAGCTTACCTTCTATCCATGCTGGCGGATCAACCGCACGCCGGGCATGCGGTCCAGGTGCGGGCTCTGCACCGCCTCGCGCAAGTTGCGCTGGGCCAGCCGGGAGTGCTCGCGCATGATGGCCTCGGCCCGCGCGCCCTCGCGCCGCTCGATGGCGTCGAGCACCTGCCGGTGCTGGTCCTGCGCCACGATCAACATGTCGCGGGCCCTGGGCGTGTCGGCCTGCACGACCACGAAGCCGGAAGGCGAGGCGAAGGGCAGGTTCACGACCCGCTCCAGCTCGCGCGCCAGCACCGTGCTGGCCGCCATGTCCGACAACAGGTTGTGGAAACGCTGGTTCAGGCGCACGTAGCGGGTGAAGGCCTCGTCGTCCAGCGCGGGTTGCCGCAGCACCTCGTCCACGCCATCGAGGCAGGCGCGCGCATCGGCCAGCACCTGCGCCGGCACGCCCCGCTCGGCCGCCAGCCGCGCCGCCAGGCCCTCGACCGTGCCGCGCAGCTCGATGGCATCGGCCACGTCGCGTTCGGAGAAGGTGCGCACGGCGTAGCCGCCATTGGGCAGCGCATCGAGCAAGCCTTCCTGCTCCAGCCGCATCAGGGCCGCGCGGATGGGCGTGCGAGAGACGCCCAGTCGCTCCACGATCGCCAGTTCGGCGATGCGGGCGCCGCCGGGAAGCTCGCCGGCCAGGATCATCTCGCGCAATTTCAGTTGCGCCTTCACCGCCTGGGAGCTGCCCGCCTCGTCCCGTTCTGTATACATCGCGGCAGGTTAACGGGCTTGCGCCGGGGCGTCAACGGGCGCTTCACCAATGAAGAGGAAGAACCCGGATCGGACACGTTGTATACAACGGCCGGCGTTTTCAGCATAATCGGACCCCTCCGCCAACTCCCCTCCGCGCCCGCCATGTTTCCGAAAAACGCCTGGTACGTCGCCTGCACCCCCGACGAAATCGACGCGAAGCCCCTGGGCCGCACCATCTGCAACGAGAAGATCGCCTTCTACCGCGGCGCTGATGGCAAGGTGGCGGCGGTGGAAGACTTCTGCCCGCACCGCGGCGCGCAGCTCTCGCTGGGCTCGGTGTGCGAAGGCAACCTGGTGTGCGGCTATCACGGCCTGGTGATGGGCTGCGACGGCAAGACGGTCTCCATGCCCGGCCAGCGTGTCGGCGGCTTCCCCAGGATCAAGGCCTATCCCGTCGCCGAGAAGTACGGCTTCGTCTGGGTCTGGCCGGGTGACGCCGCGCAGGCGGACGTCGCCGGGATCCACCACCTGGAGTGGGCCGACAATCCCGAGTGGGCCTATGGCGGCGGCCTGTACCACGTGAAGTGCGACTACCGCCTGATGGTGGACAACCTGATGGACCTGACGCACGAAACCTACGTGCATTCCACCAGCATCGGGCAAAAGGAAATCGACGAGACGCCGGTTGCGACCAGGACGGTGGGCGAAACCGTGGTGACCAGCCGCTTCATGAACAACGTGATGCCGCCGCCGTTCTGGAAAGCCAACCTGCGCGGCAACAACCTGGCGGACGACGTGCCGGTGGACCGCTGGCAGGTCTGCCACTTCGTCCCGCCCAGCCACGTGATGATCGAAGTCGGCGTGGCCCACGCCGGCAAGGGCGGCTACGACGCTGACCCGAAGGACAAGGTGTACTCCATCGTGGTGGACTTCCTCACGCCCGAGACCGACACGACCATGTGGTACTTCTGGGGCATGGCGCGCAACTTCAATCCGAAGGACCGCAACCTCACGGCGCAGATCCGCGACGGCCAGGCCCGCGTGTTCTCCGAGGACACGGAGGTGCTGGAGGCGCAGCAGCGCAACCTGCTGGCGCACCCGGACCGCAAGCTGCTGCTGCTGAACATCGATGCCGGCGGCGTGCAGGCGCGCCGCATCATCGACAAGCTGGTTGCGGCGGAACAACCGCAGAAACTGGCAGCGTGATCCCATGACCCAGATCGCAGTCAAGGTCCTGCGCAAGCAGCAGGAAGCGCTGGACATCACCAGCTTCGAACTGGGCAAGCCGGATGGCAGCGCCCTGCCCGGCTTCAGCGCCGGGTCGCACGTGGACGTGCAGGTGCCGGGTGGCGTCACGCGCCAGTATTCGCTGTGCAACGATGCCGCCGAGCGGCACCGCTACCGCATCGCGGTGCTGCGGGATCCCGCGTCGCGTGGCGGCTCGGTGGCCATGCACGACCGTCTGAAGGAGGGCGACACCCTCCTGATCAGCGAGCCGCGCAACCACTTCCCGCTGGTGCACGCCAGCCGCACGCTGCTGTTCGCCGGCGGCATCGGCGTGACGCCGCTGCTGGCCATGGCGCAACGCCTGTCGTCCATCCAGGCCGACTTCACGCTGCACTACTGCACGAGGTCGGCCGAGCGCACGGCATTTCGCGACGAGATCGCGGCTTCCGCTTTCGCCGGCCACGTGAAGTACCACTTCGACGACGGGCCGCCTTCGCAAAAGCTGCACCTGGAGCGCGCCTTCGGCCCGCCGCAGGCGGACACGCACCTGTACGTGTGCGGCCCGACCGGCTTCATCGACTGGGTGGTGCAGAGCGCGAAGAAGCTCGGCTGGGCCGATGCCAACGTGCATGTCGAGTACTTCGGCGCCACGCCACAGGACACGGCGGGCGACAAGGCTTTCACGGTGAAGATCGCCAGCAGCGGCGCCACCTACGAAGTGCCCGCCGGCCAGTCGGTGGTGCAGGCGCTGCAGCCGCACGGCATCGAGATCCTCACGTCGTGCGAGCAAGGCGTGTGCGGCACGTGCATCACGCGCGTGCTCGAAGGCGAGTGCGACCACCGCGACTTGTACTTCACCGATGCGGAGAAGGCCAGGCATGACCAGTTCACGCCTTGCTGTTCGCGGGCGAAGACGGCCGTGCTGGTGCTGGATCTTTGATACCGGGGTTCGGCTTCGCGCTCACCACCGGCCTACGGTTCGGCGATACGGCCTGCCTCGTAGGCCGGCGGTGAGCGCGACAGCCGAACCCCGGTAATGCACCCGTCTAGAATTCCAACATCCCCCGAGAGAGACACCGAAATGATGCAACTCCCCGCCCGCTACGACCACGTCGGCAGCTTCCTCCGCCCCCAGTACCTGCTCGAAGCGCGCGCCCAGAAGGCCCGCGGCGACATCACGCCGCAGCAGCTGCGTGAGGTGGAAGACAAGGCCATCACCGAGATCGTCAAGTTCCAGCAGGACGTCGGCCTGAAGAGCGTCACGGACGGCGAGTTCCGCCGCACCTACTTCCACCTCGACTTCCTCGAGCAGCTCGGTGGCGTCAAGACGGACATCCCGGTCACCATCCGCAAGCCGGACGGAACCGAGGAACTGGCGCCGCCGGTGATCCGCGTCACCGGCAAGGTGCACCACGCCAGGGACATCCAGAAAGCCGACTTCGAGTACCTGAAGTCTCAGGTGGCCGCCGGATTCACGCCCAAGGTGACGATCCCCTCGCCCACCATGCTGCACTTTCGCGGCGGTCGCGCGGGCATCAGCAAGGACGCCTATCCCGAACTCGAACCCGCCTTCTACGACGACGTGGCCAAGGCTTACGGCGAAGAGCTGCGCTCGCTGTACCAGGCCGGATGCCGCTACGTGCAGATGGACGACACCAACCTGGCCTACCTGTGCGACGAAAAGATGCGCGAGGCCGCCCGCCAGCGCGGCGACGACCCCAACGAACTGCCGCACCGCTACGCCAAGTTCATCAACAAGGTCGTCGCCCAGAAGCCGCAAGGCATGCTGCTGGCCATGCACCTGTGCCGCGGCAACTTCAAGAGCACGCACGCCGCGGCGGGCAACTACGAGCCGGTGGCCGAGGCGCTGCTGAAGGAGATGGACATCGACGCGTACTTCATGGAGTACGACGACGCGCGTTCCGGCGACTTCCGCCCGCTGCGCTACCTGCCCAAGGGCAAGACGGTGGTGCTGGGCCTGGTGACCACCAAGTTCGGCCAGCTCGAGGACAAGGACGCGCTCAAGCGCCGCATCGAGGAAGCGGCCAAGCACGCTCCCATGGAGCAACTGGCGCTCTCGCCCCAATGCGGCTTCTCCAGCACCGTCCATGGCAACAACATCGCGGTGGAAGACCAGCGGACCAAGCTGCGCCTGGTGATCGAGACGGCGCAGGAGATGTGGCGCTGAAATAGCCCCTGCCCCCCGGCCGCGCCCGTGCCGGGTGACAATGCGGGCATGGCGAACGTATTGTTGATCGAGGACGACGATGCCCAGCGCTTCGTCGCCAGCTTTGCGCTGAAGAAGGCCGGCCACCAGGTGCGAGAGGCCTCGGACGGCTCCCAGGGCGTGACCGCCGCCCGGCACGAGCGGCCCGAGGTGATCGTCTGCGACGTGATGATGCCCGGCATGACCGGCTACGAGGTCGTCGGCATCCTGCGGGCCGACCCCGAGCTCGCCAACGTGCCGGTCATCCTGCTGACGGCCATGTCAGACCGCAAGCACATGCGCCAGGGCATGACGGCCGGCGCCGACGACTACCTGACCAAGCCGTACCGGCCGGACGAACTGTGCGAGGCCATCGATTCGGTCATCGCCCGCCGGCAGGTGCAGGAAGATGCCTTTCGCAGCTCGATGTCGGGCCTGGTCGAAAGCGCCCTGGAAAAGCAGAAGGAGTCGCTGGGCCGCCAGTACGAATCGCAACTGCAGCGCGAGATCAATGCGCGCTGGACGCGCAGCGCCAATGCGTCCGGCGACGTGCACCTGGACCAGGCTTGCGTGCTGCTGGCGGACCTGCTGGGCGGCATCCTGCCCGCACCCGAGGCCGAGCTTGCGGGCCGGGTGAAGAAGGTGCAGCAGGTCGCCCGCGACACGCTGTACCTGTTCGGCGCGGACTATGTCCTGCCGTACGGCACCAAGCTGGTGGCGGTGTTCCGCGGCGACGAGGCCACGCTGACCACGCCGGTGGAGCTGCGCGTGCTGCGCGCTGCCCTGGCGCTGTCGAAGTCCGCCCCTCGCTTGCGCTCCTACACGGTGGCCATCCACACCGGGCCGGTGGCGCTGGTGGCGGTGAGCGACGAATTGCACGGCGACCTGGGCCACACGCTGGTGCCGGGCGAATGCGTGAGCGCCGCCTCCGCGATGGAAGAAGCGGCGGCAGTCAATGGCTGGCGCATCGCGGCCTCCGAAGCGATGCTGAAGGCCATCGAGCACCAGGCAACGGTGGGCCGCCGCGCGACCACCGAGCGCGGCGATCCGACCGTCGAAATCACGGGATTGGCTGCCTAGCCCGTCGGGGTCGGCTGCGCCGAACCCGGACCGACACCAACTTCATCCGTTGCGCACCGTGAAAACGTGCGCCTGGATCTTGCCGTCCACCGGGCCGCGGCCGAAGCGGCGCGCGATCGCCTGCATGGCCGCGTCCGTGGCCATCACGAGCCGGCCCTCGCCCCTTGCCTCGATCTCATTGCGCAGCGGCGTGCCCTGGCAGTAGGCCACGGCGGGGATGTTCGGTGATGGCGCGCGGCTGCGGGCCGTGACGGTCTCCACCTCCGGCGCGCGCGCGAAGCCGGCCCGCGCCAGGTCGACCGTCAGCGCGTCGGTGTCGTGGCTGCCGTGCGGCGTGCGCGCCAGGAAGAGGGGAGGATCGGCGGGGAAGACGTGGGCCAGTGCCTGCGTCACCGTGTCGGCGAACTCGTTGTGCTCGATGGCGTCCCACACGTTGAACAGGAACACGCCTCCCGGCCGCAGCACGCGCCGCGCCTCGGCGAAAGCCGCGCGCTTGTCGGGGAAGAACATCACGCCGAACTGGCAGAGCACGGCGTCGAACGATGCGTCGGGAAAGGGCAGCTGCATCGCGTCTGCCTGCCGCCACTGCACGGGGCGGGACATGGCGACCGAGGCCGCCTGGTCCAGCATCGGCTGCTGCAGGTCGGTAGCGACCAGCTCGCAGGCCGCCGGCAGGCAGCGCGCCAGGTGCCGGGTGACGGCGCCGGTGCCGGCCGCGAGTTCGAGCACCCTGTCCAGGCGACGCCCCCGCACTCGCTCCGCCAGGTCGGCGCCGTAAGGTTCGAAGATCAGCGGGACCAGGTACCGCTCGTACATCTCGGGAATGGAGCCCAGGAACTGGCGATCGACGGTGGAATCAGGCATGGTGCACCTCCGCCGTGGATTTCACTCCTGCCGCGCACGATCCGCAAGGTGGGATCCGCCGTGTGACAAGTCGGGACCGACGAGGAAGCGCCTTCAGATGACGATGCTGCGCAAGCACCAACGGCGTGTGGATGGCATGCCCGTGCGTCCCTAAGCGGCGCGCCATACGCTGGCCAGCCAGGGCTGTTGCGCCAGGGGCAAGCCCGGGGGACGGTAATAGTGCTCCAGTTCCGTGAAACCGGCGGCCTGCAGGAACGCGCGCCAGGATGCCATGTCGTGAAACACGCCATAGCGGCCGCCGTTCCAGCCCTCCTGGTTTTCGCCGCGAGGATTGGAAGTGAAGAGCACGCCGCGCGGCTTGAGCGCGGCATGCAGTTCGCGCAACACACGCGGCAGCTCCTTGCGTGGCACATGGAACAGCGAGGCATTGGCGAAGATGCCATCGAAGTGCGCGGCCGGCAGCTCCAGCGCCAGGAAGTCCTGCTGCCATACCTCGCACCCGCTGTGTTCCCGGGCCATGGCGACGAACGCCGGCGAGCCATCGAGTCCCACCGGGTGGTGCCCGAGCGACTTGAAAGCCGCCAGGTCCCGCCCGGGTCCGCAGCCGAGATCCAGGATGCGCAACGGCGGCGCACCTTCCACATGCCGCAGCAGCGCGTCGATGTTCTGGGTGACATCGTGCCCGCGCGTGCCTTGCCAGAAGTCCGCGGCTCGTGCTTCGTAATGCGCGAGGGTGCCCGCGCTGGTGGGGTCGGATTTGTCGGATGGGTGCACGCAGATGCGATCAGTGGTCCGTCACGGCCAGCCGCGCGCCCAGGCCGGCGAAGGCGGCGGAAAAGCTGTAGCGCAGCCACGTCTGCACGCGCGGCGACTCGATCACAAGCGTACGGAACGCATGCGCGATGAAACCGTAGATGACGAAGACCACGAAGGTCATGGCCATGAACACCGCGCTCAGCTTCAGCAGTTGCCACAGCGGCTGGCTGGCGGCCGGGTCCACGAACTGCGGCAGGAAGGCCAGGAAAAAGATGGTCAGCTTCGGGTTGAGGATGTTCAGCAGGAAGGCCTTGACCACCAGCCCGGCAGCCGTCGCCCGCGACACCCGCGCATCCACGGCGAAAGCCGACTTGTCGCGCCAGGTCGCATAGGCAACGTGGAACAGGTACAGCACGCCGGCAATGCGGAGCACCTGGAAGGCCAGCGCACTCGTGTGCATGATCGCTGCCAGGCCCGCCACGGTGGCGGCAAGGTGCGGCAGGATCCCGGCAGTGCAGCCCAGCGCGGCGTAGACGCTGGCGCGCCGGCCTTGCACCAGACCCGTGGACACGGTGTAGATCACGCCGGTGCCGGGGATGAGCACGACGATCAGGGAGGTGATGAGGAATTCGAGGGTGATCATGCACAAGCACCGGGCTGCAGGACGCCAGATGGTGCCGCGTCCACCGCGTCCCTGCAAGGCCCGCGAAGACTTACAGTGATGTCATGCACCTCATCCAGCTGCTGCTTCCGCTTTACGACCGTGCCGGACAACCGTTTCCCCCCGGGCTGTACGACAGAGTCCGCAAGGAATTGGTGGCACGCTTCGGCGGCCTGACCACTTACAGCCGGGCTCCCGCCAAGGGCCTGTGGAAGGAAGACGGCGACTCGGTCCGGAGGGACGACATCGTGGTCTACGAAGTGATGACGGACGCGGTCGACCGCGCGTGGTGGGCGACCTGGCGCAAGCAGCTGGAGTCGGAGTTCCAGCAAGACGAACTGGTCATCCGGGCACAGGCGATCGAACAGCTCTGACGGCCGCGCGCCGCGCGCGCCTTACTGGCGGGAATGCAGCCCGATCATGTTGCCCTCGCTGTCCGTCACCAGGGCTATGAAGCCATGCGCGCCGATCGAGAACTTGTCCTTGAAGACCTTGCCGCCGCTGGCTGCGGCACGGCGCGCTTCGACCGCGCAGTCGGTGCAGGCGAAATACACGATGGTGCTGTTGCCGCCCGACGTCAGGCCCGGCATCCGCACCAGCGCGCCACCGGCGCCCGCAGCCTCCGGCTGCATCGGGAAAGCCCACATCTCGAGCTCCGGGTTGTCCAGCCGTTGCAGGCGGACGCCGAACACGGCCTCGTAGCACGCGGACCAATTCGCTGCCACGCCCGGCTTTCGTCGTGACGAGAACGTCAGGTTGCGTCCGGCTCCACGCCATCGTGAAGGTTGCGTTCGGCAGCCGAACATCTCTGGCGGACATCACGGCACCGTGCTGGATTTCAAGCGACTTGGCATGCACCGCGTCGCCCCTGCCCTGCCAGGCGATGAGCAATTGCTTCCCATCAGGGCTGAGAGCCAAGAGCGTGGAATTCGGCAACCCGCCATCAGGACGCTCCGACGGCATGGAACTGCATGCTGCGGTCAACATCGCCAGTATCCAGAGCAGCCCAGCCAGCGCGATGTCACTGAGGCGGTTCGACGCTTCCGATTTCATCGTACCCCTTGCCGAGGAATTGAACGAGGCAGAAGCCGTGGCCGAAGGGGTCGGCCAGCAGTGCCAGCTTGCCCCAGTTGCTGGTGCGAATTGGCTGCTCCAGCCTGGCGCCGGCCGAGATCGCTTTCTGCAGCGCAACCTCGATGTCATCAACGACAAAATCCAGGTGGACCGGGCTCCAGTGCCGCCGGTACGTCCGGCGCTGGTCCGTGAATTCCGAGGGGGTGCTGCCCTCGGCCTTCGCGAGCAGATAAATGGCAGACGACGCGCCGAGCAGTTCGACGCCGTCGGCCCCGAAGCGCCGGCCGACAGTGAGGTCGACCGCGTTGCAGTAGAAAGCGGCAGCCTTGCGGAGATCGTCGACGTCGATGTTGACCAGCAGCTGCATGGCGGTGGCGCCCTGCATGCGGATTCGCCGGGCGGCCGTCCGGCCGCTCAGCCCTTCTTGCTACCCATCACCAGCAGCAGGCCGCCGATGACGATCGCACCCACGCCGGCCCACATCGGAACGTTGACCGTTTCCTTCTCCTTGACCTTCAGCTCCAGCGGGCCGACCTTCACCGCTGTCGTGTCCTTGGTGTAGCTGAAGCCCCCGTAGGCGAGGCCGAGCACGCCGGCGATGATGAGGGCGATGGCAGCGATCCTGATGGGGGTCATGGGTCAATCTCCGTGTGCGTGGCTCCAACCCTCGCCGCGAGGATCGCGGACGGGGTTGCAACCCATTGGAGCACAGGAAGGCGCATTCTCACCAAAGGGCGCGTGGTCAGTGTTGCGTGGTGTCGATACAGGTCAGACGTCCACCGGGTAGCCGAGTTCCACGTCGCAGAGCGCCTGGCCTCCGCGCACGCCGAAGTTCTCTCCTGGAAGTTCGTGAATCCGGACCAGCACACACACGCTCGGGATTCCAAAGGCTTCGAGGCGCTGCACGAGCGATCGGTACAGGCGGCGCTTGGCCGCCAGCGAGCGCCCGGGCAGCAGGAAGATGCTGACGTTGGTCAGGCGATCGGGATCCGGGCAATCGGTGCGGCCGATGAAGCGATGGGGGGCGTGCGCCACCAACGCGACGTTGCGGTGCACGGGGGAAACCTCGAAGGCCTCGACAATGGCTGCGTGCACCGCTTCCATGAGCGCCACTTCCTCGTCGGGCGAATAGCTGTGGCGAACTTCGATGGTTGCGCTGGGCATTCGGCGGCGCGCTGGCGGAGTGACAGACGTCGAGATTTTGCCTCAGGCAGCGCTGAAACCAGCGTGCCTGTGTTGCCTAAGTGAGACCCCGACTTGCTTTACCGTGTTACCAAGTTCCAGCTGGTCACTGGCACATTTCGCCTCCTTGTCGGGCAGCGTTCTCGCGATGGGAAGGGTCAGGCCGCTGCCACGGGCACCGACCTGCGATGCGTGGCCCGGTGGGCCAAAGCGATGACGAATGGCAGCAGCAGCTCCGGCACGAGGTAACCGAGCCACAAGGCCGCCGGTTCGGGAAGTCCGACTTGACTGATGGACACGAGCCTTCCCAGGCCGGCAAGGAGGACGCCCAGTGCGATCAGGTACACAAGCGTGCCCTGCTGCCGGATGGTGCTGGCTGCCCACAAGCTGATGAAGCCGGAGGACAGGTACACGCCGGCCATGAAGCGATGCACGTTGTCGAGGCGGGGGGAGACCTGTGGCTCTCCGAGGTACATCTGCAGCGTGCCGCCGATGATGGAAATCGCGGCGACGACGAACAAACTGATTTGCACGACGCGCTGGCTGGCGGGCATGGATGGGGCGGATCTCACGATGTGTTCTCCTGTTCAAGCCACTTGCGGCCGGATCCTACCCTCCCCTCTTCTGCCTGTCCTTCTCGTTCTGCTTATCGATCCGCTCCCGCGCCTCCGCCCACTCCTTGTCACTCCACTCGCGCAACTCATAGAAGTTGCCACCCGTGGCCAGTGCATTGCCTCCATCCATCATGATGCTCTGCCCGGTCAGCCAGTCGCATTGTCCGGGCGCCATCAGGAACGCGGCCAGGTTCTGCAGCTCCGCCATCCTGCCGGGCCGCGCCATCGGATTTCGCTCACGGCTGCGGGCCCCGGGTTCCTCGCCCGGATTCAGGCGCTTGCTCATCCCCTCGGTCGGGATCTCGCCCGGCCCCACCGCGTTCAAGCGCACGCCGTGTCTTGCCCATTCCACTGCCAGCGACTTGGTCATGACGTCGATGCCCGCCTTGCTCATGGCCGACGGCACCACGTACGGGCTGCCGTTGTCGACCCACGTGGTGATGATGCTCATCACGCTGCGGAAAGGCCGGGCCGGCGTCCACCTGCCGGCTTTCGCGTCGGCCACCCAGCGCTTGCCGACGGCCTGTGTCACGTAGAAGGTGCCGTGAAAGACGATGTTGGCGATGGCGTCGAAGGCGCGTGGCGACAGGCTTTCGGTGGGCGCGATGAAATTGCCCGCGGCGTTGTTGACCAGGCCGGTCAGGCCGCCGTCGCCCCACAGCGCGTCCACCATCTCCTCCACGGCTTGCGCCACGCGGATGTCCACCCCGAAGGTGTCGATGCGGCGGTCGGGGAATTGCCCGCGCCAGGCCGCGGCCGTCTCGTCGCACACGGCCTTGCGGCGGCCGCAGATGGCGACGTCGGCGCCGAGCGAGAGGAAGCGTTCGGCCATCGCCTGGCCGAGGCCGGTACCGCCGCCGGTGACCAGGATGCGCTGGCCGGAGAAGAGTTGGGGTGCGTACATGCGGATGACCTCCGGATGCGCAGTGTACGGCGGGGTCGCTGGCGCGAACCCGCCCTACGGGAGGGATGGGATTCGTAGGGCGGGTTCGCGCCAGATTCGTAGGGCGGGTTCGCACCAGCGACCCCGCCAGGCCCCCTCGGATCAGTGATGCGCCGGCGGCGTCACTTCCCAATGCTGCATGACACGCTCGTGCCCGTCCACGCTCTCCAGCCGCACGCGGAAGCCCCACAGGCGGGCGACGTGCTTCACCACCTCCTCGGCGCTGTTGTCCAGCGGACGGTCGTTGTGGCGGATGTGGCGCAGGGTGAGGGAGCGGTCGCCGCGGGCGTTGACGTTCCACACCTGGATGTTCGGCTCGCGCCAGCCCAGGTCGTGCTGCCGTGACAGCGACTCGCGCAGCCGGCGGTAGCCGTTGTCGTCGTGGATGGCCGCAACCTCGAGCTCCGACTGCGCCGCGTCGTCGAGCACCGCGAACATGCGCATCTCGCGCATCAGCTTGGGCGACAGGTACTGGCCGATGAAGCTCTCGTCCTTGAAGTGCCGCATCGCGTAATCGAGCGTCTTGATCCAGTCGCTCCCGGCGATGTCCGGGAACCAGGCGCGGTCCTCGTCGGTCGGGTTCTCGCAGATGCGGCGGATGTCCGTGAACATCGCGAAGCCCAGCGCATACGGATTGATGCCGCTGTACGCGGGGTGCGTGATCGGCGGCTGGAACACCACGTTGGTGTGCGAGCTCAGGATCTCCATCATGTAGCCGTCGGAGAGCATGCCCTCGTCGTACATGGTGTTCAGCAGCGTGTAATGCCAGAACGTGGCCCAGCCCTCGTTCATCACCTGCGTCTGCCGCTGCGGGTAGAAGTACTGCGCCACCTTGCGCACGATGCGCACGATCTCGCGCTGCCACGGCTCCAGCAACGGCGCGTTCTTCTCGATGAAGTACAGGATGTTTTCCTGCGGCTCCTCGGGGATGCGCTTGGCCTCCTTCTTGGCCTGCTTGCCGGCCTTGGTGGGCAGCGTGCGCCACATGTCGTTCACCTGCTGCTGCAGGTACTGCTCGCGGTCCTTGCGGCGGATCTCTTCTTCCACCATGCTGATCTTCTGCGGCCGGCGATAGCGGTCCACGCCGTAATTCATCAGCGCATGGCAGGCATCCAGCGTCTGCTCCACGGCCTCGATGCCATGGCGCTCCTCGCAGTCCGTGATGTAGCTCTTGGCGTACACCAGGTAGTCGATGATGGAGCTGGCATCCGTCCACATGCGGAACAGGTAGTTGCCCTTGAAGAACGAGTTGTGCCCGAAGCACGCATGCGCCATCACCAGCGCCTGCATCGGCATCGTGTTCTCCTCCATGAGGTAGGCGATGCAGGGGTCGGAGTTGATGACGATCTCGTAGGCCAGGCCCATGTGGCCGCGGCGGTAGCTCTTCTCGCTCTGGATGAAATGCTTGCCGTAGGACCAGTGCCGGTAGTTCACCGGCATGCCGACGGAGGCGTACGCGTCCAGCATCTGTTCGGCGGTGATCACCTCCAGCTGCGTCGGGTACGTGTCCAGCCCGAAGCGCTCCGCCGTCTTGCGGATTTCGTTGAAGTACTGGTCGATCAGCTCGAAATTCCAGTCCGACGGGCTGGGCAGGCGCGCCCGCTTGCCGCTCGCCGCCGCGTCGGAGGGAGTGAGGAGTTCTGCTGTGCTCATGTCACCGCCGGTGTTTTCTTGAACAGGTCCCGAAAGACGGGGAAGATCTGCGCAGGCGTCACGATCTTCTGCATGGCGAACTGCGGATTGGCATCGCGCACCCGCGTGTATTCTTCCCACAGGTTCTGGTCTTCGTCCGCCACCTGCACGTAGGCGTAGTAACGCACCAGCGGCAGGATCTTGCCGTCCAGGAGCTCGCGGCACTTGGACGAATCCTGCTGCCAGTTGTCGCCGTCGGAGGCCTGCGCGCCGTAGATGTTCCACTCGCTGCCCATGTAGCGCGAGCGGATGATCTCGTTCATCAGCGTCAGGGCGCTGGAGACCACCGTGCCGCCGCTTTCGGTGGCGTGGAAGAATTCGTCTTCCGTGACTTCCGCGGCCTGCGTGTGGTGGCGAATGAACACCACCTCGGTCTTCTCGTAGTGGCGCGAGAGGAACAGGTAGAGCAGGATGAAGAAACGCTTGGCGAGGTCCTTGCGCGATTCGTCCATCGAACCCGACACGTCCATCAGGCAGAACATCACGGCCTTGCTGGTGGGCAGCGGCTCGCGCACCCGGTTGCGATAGCGCAGGTCGAACGGGTCCAGGAAGGGAACGCGCTTGAGCCGCTCGCGCAGTTCGGCGACGCGCTTGCGCAGGATCTCCAGCTCCGGCGGCGGACCGTCCGGCCGGCGCTCCAGGTCCTCCAGCTGCCTTTCGGCCTCTTTCAGTTCCGCCCGGGCGTCGCCGCCCATGGCGATGCGGCGGGCCAGGCCCGTGCGCATCGAACGCACGATGTGCAGGCTGGTCGGGTTGCCTTCGCTGACGACGCCGGCGCGCCGCACCTTCCATTCAGGCACGTCGGCCAGCAGTTGCGTGCGGATCATGCGGGGCAGCGCAAGGTCGTCGAAGAAGTAGTTCATGAACTCTTCGCGACTGATCCGGAAGCTGAAGTCGTCTTCGCCCTGCCCGTCCTGCGAGGCGCCCTGCCCGCCCGAGCCGCCGCCCCCGCCGCCCTGCGGCCGCTGGATGCGGTCGCCGCGCAGGTATTCCTGGTTGCCGGGGTGCACCAGTTCGCGGCTGCCGCCCGGCGCATGGCCGAAGGTCGGCTCCGTCACGTCGCGCTTGGGCAGCGTGATGTCGGCGCCCGCCTCGATGTCGCGGATGCTGCGGTCGCCCACCGCCTTGCGCACCGCGTCCTTGATCTGCTCGCGGTAGCGGCGCAGGAACCTTTCGCGATTGCCTATCGACTTGTTCTTGCCCGAAAGGCGGCGATCGATGACCTGGTGGAGCAAGGACCGCTCAGTGCTGCTCATTCTGGTCGGTCGGTTACGAGCTCTTTCGAACGCGGAGGTACCACTCGCACAGCAGGCGCACCTGCCTTCGCGTGTAGCCTTTTTCTTCCATCCGGTGCACGAAGTCCTCGTGCTTCTTCTGCTCGTCGGCCGAGGCCTTGGCGTTGAAGCTGATCACCGGCAGCAGTTCCTCGGTGTTCGAGAACATCTTCTTCTCGATCACGGTGCGCAGCTTCTCGTAGCTGGTCCACACCGGGTTCTTGCCCGCGTTGTTGGCCCGCGCCCGGAGCACGAAGTTGACGATTTCGTTGCGGAAGTCCTTGGGGTTGGACAGGCCGGCCGGCTTCTCGATCTTCTCGAGCTCGGCGTTCAGCGCCGAGCGGTCGAAGATCTCGCCGGTGTCGGTGTCGCGGAATTCCTGGTCCTGGATCCAGAAGTCGGCGTACGTGACGTAGCGGTCGAAGATGTTCTGGCCGTATTCGGAATACGACTCCAGGTACGCCGTCTGGATTTCCTTGCCGATGAATTCGGCATAACGGGCGGCCAGGTGCTCCTTGATATAGGCAAGGTACTTCTGCTCGGTCTCCGCCGGGAACTGCTCGCGCTCGATCTGCTGCTCCAGCACGTACATCAGGTGCACCGGGTTGGCGGCGACTTCCTCGGACCCGAAGTTGAACACCTTGGACAGGATCTTGAACGCGAAACGCGTGGAGATGCCTGTCATGCCCTCGTCGACGCCCGCGTAATCGCGGTATTCCTGGTAGCTCTTGGCCTTGGGGTCCGTGTCCTTGAGGTTTTCGCCGTCGTACACCAGCATCTTGGAGAAGATGCTGGAGTTCTCCGGCTCCTTCAGGCGCGTCAGCACCGAGAACTGCGCCATCATCTTCAGCGTGCCGGGCGCGCAGATGGCGTCCTTGAGCGAAGAGTTCTGCACCAGCTTTTCGTAGATCTTCACTTCCTCGGTGACGCGCAGGCAGTACGGCACCTTCACCACGTAGATGCGGTCGAGGAAAGCCTCGTTGTTCTTGTTGTTCTTGAAGGCCTTCCACTCGCTTTCGTTGGAGTGGGCCATCACGATGCCGTCGAACGGGATCGCGCCGAAACCTTCGGTGCCCTTGAAGTTGCCTTCCTGGGTGGCCGTCAGCAGCGGGTGCAGCACCTTGATGGGCGCCTTGAACATTTCCACGAATTCCAGCAGGCCCTGGTTGGCCAGGCAGAGGCCGCCGGAGTAGCTGTAGGCGTCCGGGTCGTCCTGGGCAAAGCTTTCCAGCTTGCGGATGTCGACCTTGCCGACCAGGGCGGAGATGTCCTGGTTGTTCTCGTCGCCCGGCTCGGTCTTGGCGATGCCGACCTGCTTGAGGATGGAGGGGTAGCGCTTGACGACCTTGAACTTGCGGATGTCGCCGCCGAATTCCTCGAGCCGCTTGACGGCCCAGGGCGACATGATGCGTTGCGTATAGCGGCGCGGGATGCCGAACTGCTGCTCCAGCAGGGGGGCGTCCTCGTCATTGCTGAACAGGCCCAGCGGCGACTCGTTGACCGGGGATCCCTTGAGCGCGTAGAACGGGACCTGCTCCATCAGCTGCTTCAGGCGCTCGGCGATGGACGACTTGCCGCCGCCGACCGGGCCGAGCAGATACAGGATCTGCTTTTTCTCTTCCAGGCCCTGCGCGGCGTGGCGGAAGTGCGAGACCACCTGCTCGATCGGATCTTCCAGGCCGTAGAAGTCCTTGAACGCCGGATAGACGCGCAGCACCTTGTTGCCGAAAATCCGCGAGAGGCGCTGGTCGTGCCGCGTGTCCACCATCTCGGGCTCGCCGATGGCGGCCAGCATGCGCTCGGCGGCCGTGGCGTACGTCAGCGGTTCCCGTTTGCAGAGGTCGAGGAATTCCTCGATCGACAACTCTTCCTCACGCTTGGTCTCGTAACGCGTAAGGAAATTGCGGACGACGTCCATGAAGCCTCCTTCGTTAACGGTCTGCACCGGTAGCGCAGCGCGGTGTCACTGTACTCCCACAGGGCTGGTTCTGCAGCAACGCGCCATGTAGGTCGATCGCCGACTTCACTGTAGGTGAACGGTAGATAAAAACAAGGGGTGCGAGTTCATCGACTGCGTGTAAACGACAGTGGGGCGCGCGCGGCCGGCGCTCAACGGGTGCGCGTCACTTTGTTCAGGTGCGGCGGCCGGTCCGGGTCGTTGCCGCGAGCGCGCGCGAGGGCTTCGACCATGGGATAGAAACTCTGGATGGCGCACACCGGGTCGAGCTCCGGCACGCTGGCTTCCACCAGCGGCAGGTTGGCGCCCGGCGTGCCCTGCGGCGCCGCCAGCAGCACGCGTGCACCGCGATCGCGCATCGCCTGTGCGAGCGCCAGCAAGCCGGCCTGCGCGGGCCCGCGCGGCGCGAACACCAGCAGCGGGTAGCCCTCCTCGATCAGCCGCATGGGGCCATGCTGCACCTCCGCGCCGCTGAAAGCCTCGGCCTGGATGCCGCAGGTCTCCTTGAACTTCAACGCCGCCTCCATCGCCACCGGCATGCCCAGCCCCCGGCCGATGACAAACAGGCGGTCGGCGGCGGCCAGGGGACCGACGGCCGAGGACCAATCCGCCGCGCAGGCACGTTCCATGCAATCGGGCAGTTGCTCCAGCGCCGAGGCCAGCGCGGCGTCGTCCTGCCAGGCCGCCGTCAGCCGTGCGCCGGCGACCAGCTGCGCGATGAAACTCTTGGTGGCCGCGACGCTGGTTTCCTGGCCGGCATGCAGGCCGAACATCCATTCGGCGGCGCGCGCCAGCGGGGAATCGGTGTCGTTGACGAAAGCGCAGGTGACAGCGCCATGTGCACGAAAGTACTCCGTCGGGCCCACCAGGTCGGGGCTCTGGCCGGATTGGGAGAAGGCGAAAGAGCCCAGCCCCTCGCAACGAATCTCCGACTGGTAAAGCGTCACCAGCGACATCGGCATGGACGTCACCAGCCGTCCCATGCGCGCCATGATCAGGTAAGCCGCGTAATGCGCGGCATGGTCGGAACTGCCGCGGGCAATGGTCAGCAGCGACGTCGGGGGCTGCGCACGCAACCTGGCACCGAAAGCCTGCCAGCGGTCGCCGTCCTGGCGCAACTGGTACGCGACGGCGGCCGGCGCCTCGCGGGCTTCATCCAGCATGCGCGACATCGACCGCTGCTCCTTCGACGAAGACTTCGTGCACCCGCAAGCCGGCGTCGACCACCACCACGTCGGCCCAGCCGCCCACTGCCAGCCGGCCGCGGTCCGCGACGCCCAGGAAATCGGCCGCATGCGTGGACACGCGACGGACGGCGTCAGCCAGCGGCACCCCGATCACGTCGACCAGGTTGCGCAAGGCCCGGTCCATGGTCAAGGTGGAGCCGGCCAGGGTGCCGTCGGCCAGCCGCACCCCGCCCAGGCACTTGGTGACCGGCTGCCGCCCCAGGCGGTATTCGCCATCGGGCATGCCGGTGGCCGCCGTCGAATCCGTCACGCAATACAGGCAGGGGATGCTGCGCAGGGCGGCGCGGATGGCGCCGGGATGCACGTGCAGCAGGTCGGGAATGACTTCGGCGAACTGCGCGTGCGCCAGCGCGGCGCCCACCATGCCGGGCATGCGGTGGTGCAGCGGCGTCATGGCGTTGAACAGGTGGGTGAAGCCGCTGGCGCCGCGTTGCAGCGCCTGCACGCCGTCCTCGTAGGTGCCGAGCGTGTGGCCGATCTGCACGCGATACCCGGCGGCGACCAGCGACGCGATCGCCTCCATGTTGCCGGGCACCTCCGGCGCCAGCGTCAGCAAGCGGATCGGCGCCAGCGCGTCCAGCTGCCGCAGCTCCGCCAGCGCCACCGGCCGCGCGTAGTCCGGCTGTGCGCCCAGCTTGCCGGCGTTGATGAAGGGGCCTTCGAGGTGGATGCCGAGGATGCGCGCCGCCCCGGGGGCGGCGGCACGGCACAGCGCGCCGACCGGCTGCAGCGCCATGCGCAAGTCCTCGACCGGCGCGGTCATCGTGGTGGCCAGCAGCGACGTGGTGCCGTGCTGCGCGTGGCGGCGGGCCACCTGCAGGGCGGCGTCGCCGCCTTCCATCACGTCGCGGCCGCCGCCGCCGTGGACGTGCAGGTCGATGAAGCCTGGCAGCAGCAGGCGGGTCGCGCCTTCGCGCTCGCGGCCTGCGGGGACCGGGGCGCCGTCGATGGCTTCGATGCGGCCGTCCGGCCCGATGCGGAGGGCGCCGTCGATGGCGCCCTGGGGGGTGAAGATCCGGCCTGCCAGCGTCCGCGTCACAGGGCCACTTCCGTCACGTTGCGCATCGCGCGGCGGGCCAGCATCAGCGCGCCTTCCGCGGCGCCCGCCTGCGCCGGCACGATGCGCGCGCGCAGGGCGGGCCGCATGCGCGGCGTGAGCCGCTCGCCGATGCTGCCGGCCACGGCCAGCGGCAGCCGGCCGCGCGGGTCGATCGCCAGGGCGAGGTTTTCCAGGGACTCGGTGGCTTGCTGCAGCAGGCGCGCGGCGGCCTGATCGGTGGCCTCGCACTCGAAGACGGCGCGTGCGAGCTGGGCGAATTCGAACTGGCCGGACTCGGCGCACCAGGACTGCAAGGTTTCGCGTTCGTCGCCGCAGTGCATCCAGACGCGGCGCGCCAGCGGGCTCACGTTGGCCCGTCCGTCGAAGGCGGCAAGCCCATGGCGCACGGCCTGCAGGCCGAGCCAGCCGCCGCTGCCTTCGTCATCCACGCGAAAACCCCATCCGCCGACTGTAGCGCGGCTGCCGTCGGCGCGCACCGATTCCGCGATGCTGCCCGTGCCGGCGATCACGATGGCTCCCGCCCTGCCGCCGTGGGCGCCGAGCAGCATCGTGTAGGAATCGGTTTCGGCGTCGATCCGCGCAAAGCCGGGATTGCGCGCCAGGAATGCGTCGCGCCAGGGACGGTGGCTGACGCCGGACAGGCCGACCGCCAGGGCGCAGTGGCGCCAAGGCGGGACGTCCACCCCGCCCGCCGCGAACGCCTGCCGGACCGCGGCTTCGACGTTGGCCCAGGCCTGGTCGATCCCCTGGCCGAGCGCGGACGGCCCCGCACTCGCGGCGCCCACCAAGCCGTGGCGGACGTGCTCGACCACGGCGCGCGTTCCGCTGCCGCCGCCGTCCACGCCGATGAGGTAATCAGCCGTCAGGACGGGGCCCTCCCTCCGTCGGCTTCCTGTTCTTGCATGGTTGTTAGACCACGGGCGCGTGCCGAGTTGCAGCTCAGCAGGGCGCCCGGCTGCTCGTCGGTGCGTCGGACGAACCTTGCGCCGGGCAGCACGGTAAGCTCGCGCGCAACCCATGCCAGCTCCCCTGCCCTTCTACTTCGACTTCATTTCGCCCTACGGCTATTTCGCCAGCCTGGAGGTGGAGCAACTCGCCGCCCGGCATGGCCGCGTCGTTGAGTGGCGGCCGATGCTGCTGGGCGTGGCGGTGATGAAGGTGATGGGACTGAAGCCGCTGCTGGACACGCCGTTGAAGGGCGACTACGTGCGCCGCGACGTCCTGCGGCATGCGCGCAAGCGCGGCTTGCGGCTCGGGCGTGACCTCAATGCGCCTGTCGGCAACCCGCTGCCGGCCGCGCGCGCCTTCTATTGGGTGCGGCAACACCATCCCGGGCTGCAGGCTGCGCTGGTGCATGCGCTGTACCACGCCTTCTGGGCGGAGGGCCGCGACCTGTCGACGCCGGAAGCGGTGGCGTCGATCGCATTGCCGGCGGGGCTGGTTCCGGGCGAGCTGGCAGCGGGCGTGGCGTCGAACGAAGCGTCGACGCTGCTGCGCAGCGCGGTTTCGGCGTCGATCGAGGCCGGAGTGTTCGGATCGCCGACGCTGGTGGTGGACGGCGAGCCATTCTGGGGGGTGGACCGGTTGGGGGAGGCGGAGGAGTGGTTGGCTACGGGGGGGTGGTAGTTTGAAAGCGGACAGCCAAACAGCCGGACGCAGAAGGCGCAAAAGTTACGCAGAAGTCGCAGAAGAGTCCAAGAGAAAAATCCTGAGGAAATCCGGAAGTCCTTTTGCGACTTCTGCGCAACTTCTGCGCCTTCTGCGTCCGGTTGTCCGCATTCCGGTTGTCCGCATTCCTCACCGAAAGCTGAAACTCGTCTCAACCGCGCTAGCCCCCAGCGCCTCGCGCAGCTTCCGCTCCAGCCGGGCGTCGCGATCCCCTTGCACGACGACCTCGGCAACGCACCCCGCGCCCTTCTCTTTCGCACTCACGCGCAACGCCACCCCCGGCGCCGCGGCTGACAGGAGCTCCTGCAACTTCAACTCCACCGCCCGCACCCGCAGCGCCGGCTTGTAGATCTTGCCGACGGCGGTGAGCGGCAAGGCGTCCAGCACCACCACGCGCTTGGGCACGGCGGGGCGTTCGTAGACACGCGGCGCCACTTCGGCCAGCAGGGACTCGCCCGTCACCTGCACACCCGGCTTGAGCATCACGAAAGCCGCCGGCACTTCTCCTGAATGCGCATCGGGTTCGCTCACCACCGCGCACATGGCAACCGCGGGGTGCGCCAGGAAGGCGTCCTCCACCAGTCCCGGGTCGATGTTGTGCGAGCCGCGGATGATGACGTCCTTGGCCCGGCCGGTGACGTGCACATAACCCTGAGCATCGACATGCCCGAGGTCGCCCGACACCAGCCAGCCGTCGTCGAACATGCCGGCGTTGCGCGCGGCATCCGTATAGCCCGGGCTGACGTTGGGCCCGCGCAGCACGACCACGCCGGTCTCGCCCGCGGCGCAGGTCTCACCGAGTTGCACGCCGCCATCGCGCCAGGGCACCACCCGCACCTGCGTGTAAGGCAGCGGAAGCCCGGCGGAACCCGGCACGCGCGGCGCGTGGAACGGTTCGATCGACACCAGTCCCGCGCACTCCGTCATGCCCAGGATGTTGCGCACGGCGATGCCCGTCGCCTGCTCGAACCGCGCGGCCAGCTCGGTGGGCAGCGGCGAGCCGCCCGTATACGCGACCTGCACGCGCGAGATGTCCGCATCCACCGGCAGGTTGCACAGCCCGGACAGGATGGTCGGCACGCAGGCCAGCGCCGTCACGTGCTCGCTCTCGCAGAATTTCCAGTAGTTGCGCAGGAACGCTGCATTGCGCATGCCGGTGACGGTGGGCAGCACCTGCCGCGCACCGATGGCCAGCAACGCCAGCCCGTAGACGAATGCGCCGGCCACGTGGAACAGCGGAAAGCCGTTGACCTCCACCGTGTGCTCGTCGAAGCCGTAGAAGCGATGCGCGAACCACGACGCATGCGCCTCGTTGCCGTGCGTGTGCTGCACCAGCTTCGGCGCGCCCGTCGTTCCACCCGTGTGGAACAGCGCGGCGACGCGGTCCGGCGTGAGATGCGGATCGAACGCCAGCACGTCCGATTCCCGGGCCAGCCGTTCTTCGAAATCGCCACCGATCGCAAGCACGGTGCGCGAAGCGAGCCCGGGCACTTTCTGCAAGGTGCCCCACACATCGAGTTCAGCACAAGGCCCGAGCGCCACCACCACCTTGGCGCCGCTCGCATCGAGCAGAGCCGCGATGTGGTCCGGCTGCAGCATGAAGTTGATCGGGCAGGCGCGCCCCGCCACCTGGGCGCCCCACAGCGCGTAGTGCGTGGACGGAATGTTCGGCCCCAGGATGGCGACCGCATCCTGCTCGCCGACGCCGAGCCGGCGGAACAGGTTGGCGGCGCGATGGATGTTGGCCAGCAGCTCGCGGTACGAGGTGCGCAGCGGCGCCGTGCCGAGCTCGCCATCCTGCAGGTAGGTGAAGGCGGCGCGCTCACCGTAGCGCTGCGCCGCCCGCGCGATCAACCCATAAGTGGTGCGCGCCGGGATCGCTTCCTCATACGGCGTTCGTTCCAGGGCCTCGATGTCGGCGAGCTCCCGGAAGGTCACAGGAAACCTCCGCGCGGCGCGCTGCGGTTCTCGCGCCTTCGGGCGGCCGTGCGGCGCGCCGTGGTCACGCAAACCCCAGCAACCGCACCGCGTTGCCTTTCAGGATGCCGGGCATCACCTCGGGCTTGAACCCCGCTTCCTCGAAGTCCTTCATCCAGCGCTCCGGCGTGATCAGCGGGTAGTCGCTGCCGAACAGGATGCGGTCCTTCAACAGCGTGTTGGCGTATTGCACCAATTGCTTGGGAAAGTACTTCGGGCTCCAGCCGGAAAGGTCGATCCACACGTTGGGCTTGTGCGTGGCGACGGACAAGGCTTCGTCCTGCCACGGGAAGCTGGGGTGCGCCATCACGATCTGCATGTCGGGGAAGTCGATGGCGACGTCGTCCAGGTGCATCGGGTTGCTGTACTCCAGCCGCAAGCCGCCGCCGCAGCGCATGCCGGAACCGATGCCGCTGTGCCCGGTGTGGAAGATCGTCGGCATCTTGTGCGCGTTGATCACCTCGTAGATCGGCCAGGCCATCTTGTCGTAGGGGTGGTAGCCCTGCACCGTGGGGTGGAACTTGAATCCCCTGACGCCCTCTTCCTTGATCAGCCGCTCTGCCTCGCGCGCGCCCATCTTGCCCTTGTGCGGGTCGATGCTGGCGAAGGCGCACATCATGTCGCTGTTCTCGCGCGCGGCCTGCGCGATCTCCTCGTTCGGGATGCGGCGGCGGCCGAGCTTGGACTCGCTGTCCACCGTGAACATCACCAGGCCGACCTTGATCTTGCGGTAGTACTCGATCGTCTCGGCGATGGTGGGACGGCGGCTGTTGCGGAAGTACTTGTCCGCCGCGCGGTCGTACTCCTCGCCGTAGTTGTCGAAGGGGTTCCAGCAGCTCACCTCGGCGTGCGTGTGCACGTCGATGGCGATCAGGTTGGCGTGGTCCATGGGCCTTGTCTCCGAAGTATTTGGCTAGGGTAAGTCCTAGGCCTTTGTCCTTGAATTGGTTATTGTTTATAACAATAATCCATCCACTCCGCAAATGGCCCCCATGACTTCCCATCCCGACATCCAGCTCGAAATCGACGGCGACGTCGCCGTCGTCCGGCTCAACCGTGCGGCCAAGCGCAATGCGCTCTCCGACAGCCTGATCCTGGGGGTGCGGGCGACCTTCGAGAACCTGCCGTCCAGTGTGCGCGCGGCCGTGCTCGACGGTGCCGGCGACCACTTCTGCGCCGGGCTGGACCTGTCCGAGCTGACGGAGCGCGACGCCGGCGCCGGGCTGCACCACTCGCGCATGTGGCACGCGGCGCTCGAAGAGGTGCAGTACGGCCCGGTGCCCGTGGTCGCGGCCCTGCACGGCGCGGTGGTGGGCGGCGGGCTGGAGCTCGCGGCCTCCTGCCACATCCGCGTGGCGGACGAGACCACTTTCTACGCGCTGCCGGAAGGCTCGCGCGGCATCTTCGTGGGCGGCGGCGGCGCGGTGCGCATCCCGCGCCTCATCGGCACGGCCCGCATGACCGACATGATGCTCACGGGCCGTGTCTACAAGGCGGATGAAGGCGAGCGCGTCGGCTTCGCGCAGTACCTCGTGCCCGCGGGACAGGCCTTCGCCAAGGCGCTGGAGCTTGCGAGGCGCGTGGCCCAGAACGCGCCGCTGACCAATTACGCGCTGATGCACGCGCTGCCGCGCATCGCCGAACAGCCGGCCGACCAGGGCTTCCTGACGGAGGCGCTGATGGCCGCCATCGCGCAGAGCGCGCCCGAGGCCAAGCAGCGGGTGCGCGACTTCCTCGAAGGCCGCGCGGCCAAGGTCGGCAAGAGCTGAGATGGACACGACAGCGTCCACTCCCCGCTACCGGCCGCTGCGCTTCGGCGTGACCCGCGCGGTGCTGCGCGACGGCCCCGGCGGCGTGCGGTATGTGCGCGCCGACCAGCAGCTGGAGGGCCACGCCTCCCGCATGACCGACCGCCTGGCGCACTGGGCCGAGACAGCGCCCAACCGCGTGTTCATCGCGCGCCGCATGCGCAATGCCGACGGCAGCACCGGCGAGTGGCAGAAGATCACGTACCGAGAAGCGCTCGACACCGCACGGCGCGTCGGCCAGGCGCTGCTGGACCGCCGCCTCGGCCCGGAGCGGCCGGTGGCCATCCTGTCCGAGAACAGCCTGGAGCACGCGCAGATCGCACTCGGCTGCCTGTACGCCGGCATTCCCTATTCGCCGGTGTCGTCAGCCTATTCGACCATCAGCCAGGACTACGACAAGCTGCGGCACGTGCTGCAGACGCTGACGCCGGGTCTCGTCTTCACCACGGACGCGGCGCGCTACGGCAAGGCCATCCAGGCGACCGTGCCCGCCGATGTGGAGGTCGTGCTGGGCGAAGGCCGCATCGAAGGCCGCAGGACAACGCCGCTGGAGGACCTGCTGAACACCGAGCCGACGCCCGCCGTCGACCAGGCGATGCGGGCCACCGGCCCGGACACGATCACCAAGTTCCTGTTCACCTCCGGCTCCACCAAGCTGCCCAAGGCGGTGATCAACACGCACGGCATGTGGTGCGCCAACCAGCAGCAGATGCGGCAGTCCATGCCGGTGCTGGCAGAGGAGCCGCCGGTGCTGGTGGACTGGCTGCCGTGGAACCACACCTTCGGCGGCAACCACAACATCGGCCTGACGATCTACAACGGCGGCACCTACTACATCGACGACGGCAAGCCCACGCCGGGCGGCATGGCCGAGACGCTGCGCAACCTGCGCGAGATCGCGCCCACCGTCTATTTCAACGTGCCCACCGGCTTCGAGGCGATCGCCCATGCGATGAAGTCCGACGCCGTCCTGCGCCGCAACCTGCTGTCGCGCGTGCGCATGTTCTTCTACGCCGGCGCGGCGCTCGCGCAGCCGGTCTGGGACCTGCTGCACGAGGTGCAGGAGACAGAGATCGGCGAACGCATCGTGATGGGCACCGGCCTGGGCATGACCGAGTCGTCGCCGTTCGCCGTCTTCGTCACCAGTCCGGAGGTCAGGTCCGGTTACCTGGGCCTGCCGACGCCCGGCATGGAATTGAAGCTGGTGCCCACGGAGGGCAAGACGGAGATCCGCTACAAGGGCCCGAACGTCACGCCCGGCTACTGGCGCAATCCGGAAGCCACCGCCGAATGCTTCGACGAGGAAGGCTTCTTCTGCACCGGCGACGCCGTGCTGTGGATCGACGAAAGCCAGCCGAACAAGGGCCTGAAGTTCGACGGCCGCATCGCCGAGGATTTCAAGCTGGCCACCGGCACCTTCGTCAGCGTCGGGCCGCTGCGCGCGAAGATCATTGCGGCCGGCGCTCCCTACACGCAGGACGCGGTGATCACCGGCCTGAACTGCAACGAAGTCGGCGCCCTGCTCTTCCCCACCGCCGCGGTGCGCAAGCTGGTCCCGCACCTGCCGGCCGACGCCCCGCTGAAGGACGTGCTGGAGAGCGCTGCCGTCCAGGACCACTTCCAGGGCGTCGTCAACGCGCTCGCGAAGCAGGCAACCGGCAGTTCCAGCCGCGTGGCGCGCCTGCACCTGCTGCACGAAGCGCCCTCCATCGACAAGGGCGAGGTCACCGACAAGGGGTCCATCAACCAGCGCGCGGTGCTCAAGCACCGGGATGCCCTGGTGCAGGCCTTCCACGAAGACCGCCTGCCCTTCACGCTCAAGCCGCAGCAGGAGAAGAAATGAACATCCAGGGTCATGCCGCGCTGGTCACCGGCGGCGCCTCCGGCCTCGGCGAAGCGACGGCGCGCGCACTGGCGGCGGCCGGCGCGAAAGTCGCCGTTCTCGACGTGAACTTCGCACTGGCCCAGAAAGTCGCCACGGAGATCGACGGCATCGCCTGCGAGTGCGACATCACCAGCCCCGACAGCGTCGCGGCCGCCATCGCCAAGGCAGCGGCCCGGCACGGCCCGGCGCGCATCCTCATGAACATCGCCGGCATCGGCACGGCCAAGCGGGTCGTGCAGAAGGACGGCAGCGCCGCGCCGCTGGAAGACTTCGCCCGCGTCATCAACGTCAACCTGGTCGGCACCTACAACGTCAGCCGGCTGTTCGCCGCCGACTGCGCGAAGCAGCCCCCGCTGGCAGACGGCGAACGCGGCGTCATGCTGTTCACGGCCTCGGTCGCCGCCTTCGACGGCCAGGTCGGCCAGCAGGCCTACAGCGCCTCCAAGGGCGGACTGGTCGGAATGACGCTGCCGATGGCGCGCGACCTGCCGCAGCACGGCATCCGCGTTTGCACCATCGCGCCGGGCCTGTTCTCCACGCCCCTGATGAAGCAGCTGCCCGAGCCGGTGCAGCAGTCGCTTGCCGCGTCGATCCCGTTCCCCTCACGCCTGGGCAAACCCGAAGAGTTCGCCCAGCTCGCCTGTCATATCGTCAGCAACACGCACCTCAACGGCGAGGTGATCCGCCTGGACGGCGCCCTGCGGATGGCGCCGCGCTGAAACCCTCACCAACCCACGGAGACATAGCCCCATGAAAAAGATCGCGCGTACCCTCGTTGCCGCAGCGGTGGCCCTTGCCGGCGCCGGCGCCGCGCTCGCGGACATCAACATCGGCGTCAGCCTCTCGCTGACCGGCCCGGGCTCCGGCCTCGGCATCCCGATGCAGAACCAGTTCAAGCTGTTCCCCAAGGAGATCGCGGGCGAGAAGGTCAACCTGATCGTGCTGGACGACGCGTCCGACCCGGGCAAGGGCGTGAGCAACGCCCGGCGCTTCGTCACCGAGGACAAGGTGGACCTGATCATCGGCTCGTGCCTGACTCCCGTGGCCGGCGCGATGACGCCGGTGGCGACCGAATTCAAGACGGTGCAGCTGGCGGCGTCTCCGGTGGGCGGCGACAGCCCGTGGCTGTTCCGCCTGCCGCAGGGCAACGAAGTCATGGCCCACGCGGTGGTGGAGCACATGAAAAAGCAGGGCGTCAAGACGATCGGCTTCCTGGGCTACACCGACGCCTATGGCGAACTGTGGCTCAAGGCGCTGACGCCGGAAGCCGAGAAGGCCGGCATGAAGATCGTGGCCACCGAGCGCTTCGCCCGCACCGACACCAGCGTGACCCCGCAAGCGCTGAAGCTGACTGCCGCGAACCCGGACGCGATCCTGGTGGTGGCCTCGGGCTCCGGCGCCGCCATGCCGCAGATGGCCATCGTCGACCGCAACTACAAGGGCAAGATCTACCAGACGCATGCCGCGGCCACGCAGGACCTGATGCGCATCGGCGGCAAGGCCGTCGAAGGCACCTACGTGGTGTCCGGCCCGGCGATGGTCGGCGAGCAGTTGCTCGACAACCATCCGTCCAAGAAGGTGGCCGTGGACTTCTACACCAAGTACGACAAGGCCTTCGGCGCGCCGAACCAGTTCGCCGGCCACTCCTACGACGCCGCCATCGCGCTGGAAAAGGCGGTGCCGATCGCGCTGAAGAAGGCCAAGCCCGGCACCCCCGAATTCCGCGCCGCGCTGCGTGACGCCTTCGAGACCATGGGCCGCACCGTGTTCGCGCATGGCGTGATGAACTGGACGAAGGACGACCACTGGGGCTACACCAACGAGACCGGCGTGATGCTGAAGGTCGCGGGCGGCAAGTTCGTCGTCGAGAAATAAGCGGTATTGCTCCTTCCCCTCTGGGGGAAGGCCGGGATGGGGGCGCTCGCGCGCTGAAGCGCCCCCACCCCAACCCTCCCCCAGAGGGGAGGGAGGAAATCCAGAACAACGAAACTCCCATGGATCTCTCCATCGCCGGCATCCTCGCGCTGGACGGCCTCACCAACGGTGCCGTCTATGCGCTGCTGGCGCTCGCCACCGTCCTCGTGTTCGCGGTCACCCGCGTCATCTTCATTCCCCAAGGCGAATTCGTCGCTTTCGGCGCACTGACGCTCGCCCTGCTGCAGACCGGCAAGGTGCCTGGAACCGTGTGGTTCCTGCTGGTCCTGGCCGCCGCCGCCGCCATCATCGACCTGGTCGATGGAATCCGCCTGCGCCAGCCGCCGGCGCGCATCGCGGTGCAGGTCCTGCGCACCCTCGCCACGCCCGTTGCCGTGTCGATCGTCGCCATCTGGGCGGCGCCGCGCAACTTCCCGCTGGTGATCCAGGCGCTGCTGACGCTGGCACTGGTCACGCCCTTCGGCAAGCTGATCTACCGGCTGGCCTACCAGTCGCTCGCGGACGCATCGGTGCTGGTGCTGCTGATCGTCTCGGTCGGCGTGCACTTCGCGCTGGTGGGCCTGGGCCTGTTCTTCTTCGGCGCCGAAGGCTTTCGCAATCCCAGCTTCTGGGATGCACGTTTCAACGTCGGCCCGCTGGCGCTCACGGGACAGGCCGTCATCATCTTCCTGGCGTCCGTGGCGCTGATCGTGCTGCTGTACCTGTTCTTCGAGCGCACGCTCACCGGCAAGGCGCTGCGCGCCACCGCCGTCAACCGGGCCGGCGCGCGGCTGATGGGCATCTCCTCCAACAACGCCGGCCAGCTGGCCTTCACCATGGCGGCCTTCATCGGCGCGCTGTCCGGGCTGCTGATCGGTCCGACCACGACGATCTTCTACGACAGCGGCTTCATCATCGGCCTGAAGGGCTTCGTCGCCGCGGTGTTCGGCGGCCTCGCCAGCTATCCCCTGGCCCTGGTGGGCGCGCTGGGGGTCGGGTTGCTGGAGAGCTTCGGCTCCTTCTGGGCCAGCGCGTTCAAGGAGGTGATCGTGTTCGCCTCCATCCTGCCGGTGCTGCTGTGGCGGTCGCTGCGCGACCCGCACACGGAGGACCATTGAATGCGCACGTTGCAACGCTTCGCATTCCCCGCCTTCGCGCTACTGATGCTCCTGCTGCCGGCGTTGCCGGTGCCCGACTTCTGGATCACGCAGAGCAACTACGTCGGCCTCTACGCGCTGGTGGCCCTCGGGCTGGTGCTGCTGACGGGCGTGGCCGGCCTCACCTCCTTCGGCCAGGCCGCTTTCGTCGGCATCGGCGCCTACACCGCCGCCTTCCTGGCGGTGAAGATGTCCGCCTCGCCGTGGCTGGCGCTGCTGCTCGGCGTCGGCATCGCCATGGCCGCCGCGCTGCTGCTGGGCGCCATCACGCTGCGCATGTCGGGCCACTACCTGCCGCTGGCCACCATCGCCTGGGGCCTGGCGCTGTACTACACCATGGGCAACATGGAGTTCCTGGGCAAGTACGACGGCATCCTGAACATTCCCACGCTGAAGGTCTTCGGCTACGACCTGGGCACGGGCCGCGGGCTGCACGTGATGATCTGGGCCTTCGCGCTGCTGGCCGCACTGGCTTCCATGAACCTGCTCGATTCGAGGCCGGGCCGGGCCATCCGTTCGCTCAAGAGCGGCGCCACGATGGCCGAAGCCATGGGCATCTCGACCTTCAAGTCCAAACTCACGGTGTTCGTGATGGCGGCGGTGCTGGCCGCCGTTTCCGGCTGGCTGTTCGCCTTTTTCCAGCGCACCGTCAGCCCCAGCCCTTTCGGCATCAACAAGGGCATCGAGTACCTGTTCATGGCGGTGCTCGGCGGCGTGGGCCATGTGTGGGGGGCCTTCATCGGCGCCGGCGTGGTGAAGATCATCGAGGACCAGCTGCAGGTGCTGCTGCCGCGGCTGATCGGCACCAGCGGCAACTTCGAGACCATCGTCTTCGGCGTGATCCTGGTGATCGTGCTGAAGTACGCGCCCGAGGGGCTGTGGAGCTTCGTGACGCGCTGGCTGCCGCGCGCCGACCGCGTGCGCGACTGGGAGGCCGCGCCGCCGCTGCCCGCGCGCGACAAGCCGGCGCCGGGCGAGCCGCTGCTGCAGGTGCAGGCCGTGCGCAAGGAGTTCGGCGGGCTGGTCGCCGTCAACGACATCAGCTTCGAGATCCGCGCCGGCGACATCGTCGGCCTGATCGGCCCCAACGGCGCCGGCAAGTCGACCACCTTCAACCTGATCACCGGCGTGCTGTCGCTCACCGCCGGACAGGTGCGCTACCGCGGCGAGGACATCGGCGGCCTGCCTTCGCGCCAGATCGCGCGGCGCGGCATCTCGCGCACCTTCCAGCACGTGAAGATGATCCCGGAGATGACGGTGCTGGAGAACGTCGCCCTCGGCGGCTACCTGCGAGGCAAGTCGGGCACCGTGCGCGCGATCCTGCGGCTGGACCGCGCCGAGGAGCGTGGCCTGTTCGCCGAAGCGGAGCGGCAGCTCGCCCGCATCGGCATGGCGGACCGGATGCATGAACTTGCCGGCAACCTCGCGCTGGGGCCGCAACGGCTGATGGAAATCGCCCGGGCGCTGTGCTCCGATCCGGCGCTGCTGTTGCTCGACGAGCCGGCCGCCGGCCTGCGCCACAAGGAAAAGCAGGCGCTGGCCGACGTGCTGCGCCAGTTGAAGACCGAAGGCATGAGCCTGCTGCTGGTGGAGCACGACATGGAGTTCGTGATGGGCCTGACCGACCGCATCGTCGTGATGGAGTTCGGCACCCACCTCATGGAAGGCACGCCGGCGCAGGTGCAGGCCAGCCCGAAAGTGCGCGCGGCTTATCTCGGGACGGAGCACTAGATGGCCGACATGCTGCTCCAGGTGTCTGGCTTGCACGCCGGCTACGGACGCGCCGAAGTGCTGGCCGGCCTCGACTTCCAGATCCCGCGCGGCCAGGTCGTCACGGTGATCGGCCCCAACGGCGCGGGCAAGTCGACCACGCTCAATGCGCTGATGGGCCTGCTGCCATTCCGCGGCCAGGTGCGGCTCGATGGCGTGGACCTCGCGTCCACCGAACTGGAAGACCGCGTGATGATGGGCATGGCCCTGGTGCCGGAGCGGCGCGAGCTGTTCGGCACGATGCCGGTGGAGGACAACCTGGTGCTGGGCGGCTACCGGCCCATGAAGCTGCGCGTGCCGAAGTGGCGCGACGGCCTGGAGCGCGTCTACGCATTGTTCCCGCGGCTGAAGGAGCGCCGCGCGCAACTGGCAGGCACCTTGTCCGGCGGCGAGCGGCAGATGCTGGCCGTGGGCCGCGCGCTCATGTCGCAGCCCAAGCTGCTGATGCTGGACGAACCGAGCCTGGGCCTCGCGCCGCTGGTGGTGCGCGAGATCTTCCAGATCATCGAGCGCCTGCGCGAGCAAGGCGTGTCCATCCTGCTGGTGGAACAGAACGCGCGCGCCGCGCTCAACGTGGCCGACTACGGCTACGTGCTCGAGACCGGCGAGATCAGCATGCAGGGGCCTGCCAGCCAGCTGGCCGGCGACCCGCGCGTCATCGACACCTACCTGGGCGCGGCGCGGCCGCAGCCCGCCAACCCGTGATCCCCATCCCCAAGGAAGACGAGTCCATGTCCACCCGACGCCTGTTCGTGCAGTCCGCTGCCTCTCTGGGGGCGCTGGGCGCATTCCCGTTCGCGGCCCGCGCCCAAGCCTTCGAGGCTCCGAAGATCATCAACGGCTTCCCGGCCGGCGGCACCGCCGATGCGACGGCCCGCCGCGTGGGCGAGCGCATGGGCGGCACCGCCTATGCGAAGAACGCCGCCGTCGTCGAGAACAAGCCCGGCGCGGGCGGGCGCATCGCCTGCGACGTCGTCAAGGCCGCCAACCCGGACGGCTCCACGCTGCTGCTGACGCCGTATTCGATGATGTCGATCTACCCGCACATCTACGCCAAGCTTTCGTACGATCCCCTCAAGGACTTCGTGCCCGTGTCGATCGCCGCGGTGATGACGCATGCGCTGGCCGTCGGGCCGCTGGTGCCGGCCAGCGTGAAGACCGTCAAGGATTACCTCGCCTGGGCCAAGGCCAATCCCGACAAGGCCAGCTACGGCTCGCCGGCCGCCGGCTCCACGCCGCACTTCCTCGTGGCGCTGCTTGGCCTGAACCACAACGTGGACCTGAAGCACGTGCCCTACCGCGGTTCGCTGCCGGCGGTGGCGGACATGATCGGCGGCACGCTCGCTTCCACGTCCACGCCGACCGGTGATGCGCTGGCGAACCACAAGGCCGGCAAGATCCGGATCATCGCCACCTCCGGTGCGCAGCGCACGCCGTTCACGCCGGAAGTGGCGACCTACGCGGAACAAGGCTTTCCCGAGCTGACGACCGAGGAATGGTTCGGCTTCTACGCGCCGGCCCGCACGCCGGCCAACGTGGTGGCCAATGCCAACGCCGCCATCAACGGCGCGCTCAGGGACAAGGGCGTCATCGACTCGCTGGGCCTCATGGGCCTCGTCGCACGCGGATCGACCCCCGCGGAGATGGACAAGAGCCAGAGGGACGAACTCACCCGCTGGGGCCCCATCGTCAAGAAGATCGGCTTCACCGCGGAATCCTGAGGAAAAAATGCGATTCATTCCCTTCGCCGTTGCCTTGCTGGCGCTCGCGGGCTGCGCGAGCGCGCCCGAGGCGCCTCGCGTGGCAACGCCCGGCGCACCCGTGCTCGCCTGCGATGCGCTGGCCGCGCGCTTCTCGTTCGCGAACACGCGCATCGCCTCGGCCGAACGCGTCGCGGCCGGCCAGCTCCGGCTGCCCGGCATCGCCGAGCCGATGCCCGAACATTGCGTGGTCAAGGGCGCGATGCACGAGCGCACCAGCCCCGTCGACGGCAAGCGTTACGCCATCTCCTTCGAGATGCGCCTGCCCACGGCCTGGAACGGCCGCTTCTTCTACCAGGCCAACGGCGGCCTCGACGGCTTCGTGACGCCGGCCTACGGCGACATCCTCGGCGGCGGCCAGGCCGAAAATGGCCTCCTCAAGGGCTTCGCCGTCATCAGCTCCGATGCCGGCCATGCGTTCGACCGCAGCACGCCGATCGGCGGCGCCACGTTCGGACTCGATCCGCAGGCCCGCATCGACTACGGCTACAACGCCGTCGTGCAACTCGCGCCGATGGCGAAGTCGCTGATCGTCACCTACTACGGCAAGCCGCCGGGCACCTCGTACCTGGTGGGCTCGTCCAACGGCGGTCGCCACGGTTTCGTCGCCGCTTCGCGCGTGCCCGACGCGTTCGACGGCATCCTGGCCAGCACGCCCGGCTACCGCCTGCCCCTGGCCGCGGCCAAGCAGCTGTTGGATGCGCAGCAGTTCGCCCGGATCGCGCGCCAGGACCCGCAGACGGGTCGCCCGGACCTGGCGACTGCACTGCCTCCCGCCGCGATGGAGTTGGTGGCGCGCAGCGTGCTCGCACGTTGCGACGCGCTCGACGGCCTGGCCGACGGCATCGTCGGCGACCTGCAGGCTTGCGAACGCGCCTTCCAGGTGCAGCGCGACATCCCGACTTGCGCCTCCGCACCCGCAGCCGACTGCCTCTCGACCGAGCAGAAGCGGGTTCTCGCCAACGTGCTGGCCGGCCCCCGCCTGCGCAACGGCACGCCAGTCTACGCGGCACTGCCCGCCGATCCCGGCCTGGCCGGCCGCGACTGGGCGACGTGGAAGTTCGTCAACAGCGTCGGGCCGCGTGATGCCATCGCCATGGCTTTCGTGTTCTCGACGCCACCGGCATCGGCCTCTGTCGTCACGGGCGAAGGCAACAGCCTGATCGATTACGTGCTGGCTTGGGACATCGACCGCGAGGTGCCGAAGCTCGGCCCGGCGATGGAGTTCATGTCGCCGCCGGATCCGCTGATGCGGCGCTTCGTGGCGCGCGGCGGCAAGGTGATCGTCTTCCACGGCACCGCCGACCCGGTGTTCTCTGCGCTCGACACGATCAAGTGGCACGAGGACTTCCACCGCGCGCATGGGCGTGCGGCAAACGACCACGAGCGCCTGTATCTCGTGCCCGGCATGAACCACAGTCGTGGCGGCCCGGCGACCGACCAGTTCGACATGGTCGACGAGCTGGTGCGCTGGGTCGAGGGCGACCAGTCGCCCGGCCCGGTCGTGGCGCGCGCGCGCGGCGCCGGCGCGGCGGTGCCCAACCCCGAAGTGCCCGCCAACTGGGGACCCAACCGCACGCGGCCGCTGTGCCCCTATCCCCAGGTGGCGCGCTACCGCGGCACCGGCGACGTCAATGCGGCAGCCAGCTTCTCTTGCCAATAAGGGCCACGCGATCCATGGCAACGGTCCGCGCTCCCCGCTCCTCCGCCTCCGCCCGCAACTCCGCGCCGGTGGCCGTGGAGGACGTCGACACCTCCTTCCTGGAAAGCCTGCTCGGCTACAACGCGCGGCGTGCGGCGCTGGCCGCCATCACCGTCTTCCTGGAGGAAATGGCGCCGTTCCGGCTGAAGCCGGTCGAGTTCTCGGTGCTGTCCGTGATCGCGCACAACCCCGGCGTCACCTCGCGCCAGTTGTGCAGCGCGCTGGGCATCCTGCCGCCCAACCTGGTGGGGCTGGTCAACGAGCTGGAGAAACGCGAAGTGATCGCACGCAAGCCGCACCCGCGCGACGGCCGGGCCATGGGACTGCACCTGACGGCGTCAGGACAGAAGCTGGTGCGCGACGCCGAGCGCAAGGCGGCCGAGCTGGAAGCCGACATCGGCGCCCGACTGTCGCCGTCCGAACTGCGAACCGTGATCAGCCTGCTCAAGAAGATCTACCGGCCCAGGTGAGCGGCCGCGTTGCACGAACGTCACGCCTGCTATTGTTTGTGTAGCGGCGATTCCGTACACTGCGCCTCCCGTCTCCGAATCCCGAGCCGCGCAGGATTGCCATGCGAACGAGTTCCAAGGAAACCGCCGCCACCTACCAGCTGCTCGCGCTGCTGGAGGCGCGCTATGCCATCCGGGTGCTCTGGGCGCTGCGCGATGGGCATCCGCAAACCTTCCGGCTGCTGCAGGACAGCGTGGGCGGCATCACGCCCAACACGCTGAACACGCGCATCAAGGAATTGCGCGAGGCCGGTCTGATGCAGCACAACGGCGACGGCTACAGTGTCACGGCGAGCGGGGCGGACCTGCTCAAGCGGCTCAACGACCTGCAGGCCTTCGCGGCCAAGTGGGTCGCCCTCCAGGCGAAGAAAAGGCAAGGCTGATGAAAGACTTCCTCAACGCGACCCTGCCCGCGGATGCGCAGCAAGCCACGCTCGTCGGCCGGGCGTGGGTCGAAGGCCAGGGCCCGGTGCTGGTCAAGGTGCAGGGCGACCAGCTCGTCGACCTGTCCCGGCTGGCCGCGACCAGCAGTGCGCTGATGGAACTGGACAAACCCGCCGCCGCGGTGCGCGCGCACGTGGGCCCGGTGATCGGTTCCGTGGCCCAGGCGGTGGCCAACAGCGGCGCCGATGCGCGGGTGGTGGACCTGCCGTGGCTGCTGGCGCCCTGCGACCTGCAGGCCGTGAAGGCTTCCGGCGTGACCTTCGTCGCCTCCATGCTGGAACGCGTGATCGAGGAGCAGGCACGCGGCAATCCGGCCATGGCGGAGTCGGTGCGCAAGGAAGTGGAGGCCGTGATCGGCGACGACCTGTCCAAGGTGCGGCCCGGCTCACCGGAAGCTGCGCAGCTCAAGCAGGTGCTGGTCGGCAAGAACCTCTGGTCCCAGTACCTCGAAGTCGGCATCGGGCCGGACGCGGAGATCTTCACCAAGTCGCAGCCGATGAGCGCCGTAGGCACCGGCGCGGAGATCGGCATCCACCCGGTCAGCGCGTGGAACAACCCGGAACCCGAAATCGTGCTGGTGGTCAACAGCCGCGGCGACACGGTGGGCGCGACGCTGGGCAACGACGTCAACCTGCGGGACTTCGAGGGCCGCAGCGCGCTGCTGCTCGGCAAGGCCAAGGACAACAACGCGAGCTGCGCGATCGGCCCCTTCATCCGCCTGTTCGACAGCGGCTACGGCATCGCCGACGTGCGCGCGACGGACCTGTCGATGCGGGTGCTGGGGCCGGAAGGCTTCGACATGCGCGGCGCCAGCAGCCTGAAGATGATCAGCCGGGATCCGCTGGAGCTGGTGGAGCACGCGATCGGGCCGAACCACCAGTATCCGGACGGGCTGGTGCTCTTCCTCGGCACGATGTTCGCGCCGACGCAGGACCGCTTCGGCCCCGGCCAGGGCTTCACGCATGCGGTGGGCGACCTGGTCGCCATTTCCACGCCGCGCCTCGGTACACTCGTCAACCGCGTCAACACCTCCGACCGCGTCGAGCCCTGGCGCTACGGCATCACCGCCCTCATGCGGGACCTGGCGCGCCGCGGCCTGCTCTAAACCCTCCCGAAAGAACACCATGATCACCACCCCCAGCGGCCTGCAGTACGAAGACGAAGTCGTGGGCAGCGGCTCCGAGGCCAAGTCCGGCCAGGAAGTGCGCGTGCATTACACCGGCTGGCTGTACAACAACGGTGTGCAGGGCGCGAAGTTCGATTCCAGCCGCGACCGCAACGACCCGTTCGGCTTCTCGCTCGGCGCCGGCATGGTGATCCGCGGCTGGGACGAAGGCGTGGCCGGCATGAAGGTGGGCGGCAAGCGCACGCTCGTGATCCCGCCGGAGCTCGGCTATGGCGCCCGGGGCGCCGGCGGTGTCATTCCGCCGAACGCGACGTTGAAGTTCGACGTCGAGTTGCTCGGGACGCGCTGAACATTGTCGTTGTCGGGGTGCCTTCGGCAACCCGACCTACGCAACTGAGCGTCAACGGGGTGCCTGCGGCAACCCGGCCGTAAGCGCGTTGTCGGGGTGCCTTCGGCAACCCGACCTCCGGCCAAGTGGGGCCCCGTCGCCTCGACACCCCCTGCCCGTCCCCTCCCGGCAGAACTTATTTAGCTGGCGATGATGACCTTGACTTGAAAAGGGCTACCCCGCCCCAAGCTCCTCCGCGTCCCGTCAGAACAAGCTTTCCCCCCCATGTCCCACGACACGTCCACCCAGAACGAATTGCCGCAGGATGCCGCCGGCGCTACCGAAGAGGCCGCAGGCCTTGCGGCGACGCCGGAAGCCCCGGACTGGCAGTCCCAGGTCGCCACGCTGAGCGCCAAGAACGCCGAGCTCATGGACCAGCACCTGCGCGCCCAGGCCGAAATGCAGAACGTCCGCCGCCGCTCCGAGGACGAAGTCTCCAAGGCGCGCAAGTACGCGCTGGAAAGCTTCGCCGACAGCCTGCTGCCCGTGTGCGACAGCCTCGAGGCCGGGCTGGCGCACCAGAACGCCACGTCCGAGCAGATCCGCGAAGGCGCCGAAGCCACGCTGCGCCAGCTGAAGGCGGCGCTCGAGCGCAACAAGGTCATCGAGATCAATCCCGCCGCGGGCGCGAAGTTCGACCCGCACCAGCACCAGGCCATCTCGGTGGTGCCTGCCGAGCAGGAGGCCAACACCGTCGTCTCCGTGCTGCAAAAAGGCTATGTCATCGCCGACCGCGTCCTGCGGCCCGCGCTGGTGACGGTCGCTGCGCCGAAATGAAGCCCCCAGCCGCGACCTTGAATCCCTAACAGTTATCCACAACTACCCCACAGACTGATTCAAACCCCGGCAGGGCGTAAAGGTACAGGAGAGAAGAAATGGCAAGAATCATCGGCATCGACCTCGGCACGACCAACTCGTGCGTTGCCATCATGGAGGGCAACAACGTCAAGGTCATCGAGAACTCCGAAGGCGCGCGCACCACGCCTTCGATCGTGGCGTACCAGGAAGACGGCGAGATCCTCGTCGGCGCTTCCGCCAAGCGCCAGGCCGTCACCAACCCGCGCAACACGCTGTATGCGGTCAAGCGCCTGATCGGGCGCAAGTTCACCGAAAAGGAAGTGCAAAAGGACATCGAGCTGATGCCCTACAAGATCACGCCCGCCGACAACGGCGACGCGTGGATCGAGGTGCGCGGCAAGAAGCTGGCGCCGCAGCAGACCTCCGCGGAGATCCTGCGCAAGATGAAGAAGACGGCCGAGGACTACCTGGGCGAGGAAGTGACGGAAGCCGTGATCACGGTGCCGGCTTACTTCAACGACAGCCAGCGCCAGGCCACCAAGGACGCCGGGCGCATCGCCGGCCTGGACGTCAAGCGCATCATCAACGAGCCGACCGCCGCGGCCCTGGCCTTCGGCCTGGACAAGCACGGCAAGGGCGACCGCAAGCTGGCGGTGTACGACCTGGGCGGCGGCACGTTCGACATCTCGATCATCGAGATCGCCGACGTCGAGGGCGAGAAGCAGTTCGAAGTGCTCTCCACCAACGGCGACACGTTCCTGGGCGGCGAAGACTTCGACCAGCGCATCATCGACTACATCATCGGCGAGTTCAAGAAAGAGCAAGGCGTCGACCTGAGCAAGGACGTGCTCGCGCTGCAGCGCCTGAAGGAAGCCGCCGAGAAGGCGAAGATCGAGCTGTCCAACAGCACGCAGACCGACATCAACCTGCCGTACATCACGGCGGACCAGAACGGCCCGAAGCACCTGAACATCAAGATGACGCGCGCCAAGCTGGAGCAGCTGGTCGACGAGCTCATCGCCCGCACCATCGAGCCGTGCCGCATCGCGATAAAGGACGCCGGCGTGTCGGTCAGCGACATCCAGGACGTCATCCTGGTCGGCGGCATGACCCGCATGCCCAAGGTGCAGGAGAAGGTCAAGGAATTCTTCGGCAAGGAGCCGCGCAAGGACGTCAACCCCGACGAGGCCGTGGCCGTCGGCGCCGCCATCCAGGGCCAGGTGCTCTCGGGTGACCGCAAGGACGTGCTGCTGCTCGACGTCACCCCGCTGTCCCTGGGCATCGAGACGCTCGGCGGCGTGATGACGAAGATGATCAAGAAGAACACCACGATCCCGACGAAGTTCGCGCAGACCTTCTCGACGGCCGACGACAACCAGCCGGCCGTGACGATCAAGGTGTACCAGGGCGAGCGCGACATCGCCACCGGCAACAAGCTGCTGGGCGAGTTCAACCTGGAAGGCATCCCGCCGTCGCCGCGCGGCCTGCCGCAGATCGAGGTGAGCTTCGACATCGACGCCAACGGCATCCTGCACGTGGGCGCCAAGGACAAGGGCACCGGCAAGGAAAACAAGATCACCATCAAGGCGAACTCGGGCCTGTCCGAGGCCGAGATCGAGAAGATGGTGAAGGACGCCGAGATGAACGCGGCCGAGGACAAGAAGAAGCTCGAGGTCGTGCAGGCGCGCAACCAGGGCGAGGCGATGGCGCACAGCGTGCGCAAGAGCCTGGCCGAGTACGGCGACAAGCTCGATGCCGGCGAGAAGGAAAAGATCGAAGCGGCCGTCAAGGAGCTGGACGAAGTGCTCAAGTCGGAAGACAAGGACGCGATCGAGGCCAAGACCAACGCGCTGATGACGGCCAGCCAGAAGCTGGGCGAGAAGATGTACGAGGCGCAGCAGGCCGCCGGCGGCGCGGCGGGTCCGGAAGGCAGCGCCGAGAACGCATCGGCCAAGCCGGCCAACGACGACAACGTCGTCGACGCGGAAGTCAAGGAAGTGAAGAAAGGTTAAACCGGACGCCGGCGGCGCCGGTTTAACTCGCCGCGTACGACGCTGGCGCTTGCGCGCAGGTCGACGCGGCGTTCTTTCTGAGGCACCCCACGAACAATGGCCACGAAACGCGACTACTACGAAATCCTCGGTGTTCCCAAGAACGCTTCCGAGGACGAGGTGAAGAAGGCTTATCGCAAGCTGGCGATGAAGTACCACCCTGACCGCAACCAGGGGGACAACGCCAAGGACTCGGAGGTCCGCTTCAAGGAAGCCAAGGAGGCGTACGAGATGCTCTCGGACGCCGAGAAGCGCGCTGCCTACGACCAGTACGGCCACGCCGGCGTCGACCCGAACATGCGCGGGGCCGGCGGCCCGGGCGCGGAGGGCTTCGGCGGCTTCGCCGAGGCTTTCGGCGACATCTTCGGCGACATCTTCGGCCAGGCCCAGCGCGGCGGCGCGGCCGCCGGTGCGCGCGGCGGCCGCCAGGTCTATCGCGGCAGCGACCTGTCGTACGCGATGGAGATCTCGCTGGAAGAAGCCGCCAAGGGCAAGGACGCGCAGATCCGCATCCCCTCCTGGGACGAATGCGAGACCTGCCACGGCAACGGCGCCAAGCCCGGCACGCAGGCCAAGACCTGCACCACCTGCCACGGCCAGGGCGTCGTGCAGATGCGCCAGGGCTTCTTCAGCGTGCAGCAGACGTGCCCGCATTGCCGCGGCACCGGCAAGATCATTCCCGAGCCTTGCCAGACCTGCCACGGCCAGGGCAAGGTCAAGCGGCAGAAGACGCTGGAAGTGCGCATCCCCGCCGGCATCGATGACGGCATGCGCATCCGCAGCGCGGGCAATGGCGAACCCGGCAGCAACGGTGGACCGCCGGGCGACCTGTTCATCGAGATCCGGCTGAAGAAGCACTCGCTGTTCGAGCGCGACGGCGACGACCTGCACGTGGTGGTGCCGGTGGGCATCGCCCGCGCCGCGCTCGGCGGCGAGATCGAAGTGCCCACGCTGGACGGCAAGGCGGCGATCGACATCCCCGAGGGCACCCAGGCCGGCAAGCAGTTCCGCCTGCGCAGCAAGGGCATCAAGGGGGTGCGATCCAGCGTGCCCGGCGACTTGTACTGCCATATCGCGGTGGAGACGCCGGTGAAGCTGACCGAACACCAGCGCAAGCTGCTCAAGGAACTCGACGAGTCGCTGGCCAAGGGGGGCAACAAGCATTCCCCCAGCGATGAGAGCTGGGCGGACAAGCTGAAGGGCTTCTTCAGCGCTTGAGGCTTGCAGCGCAGGCTGACGAGCCCCGCCGGGCTTGTCACGCCGAAGCTACAAGCATCGAGCTTCAGCGCTTGAGGCTTGCAGCGCAGCCTGACAAGCCCCGCCGGGCTTGTCACGCCGAAGCTACAAGCATCAAGCTCCAGCGCTTGAGGCCGTGGCTCAGGCGGCGCCGGGTGTGGTGGCGGTGGAACACCCGCCATCGCCCGGAACCCGCGCTTGGCGGCAAGGTCCAGCTACCGGGTGACAATGGGACATGGCTCTGAGGCTGTTCCGTACCACCGGCTATTCCACCCTGATGATGCCGGGCGAGGCGCGCGTTGCGCCCCACCCGGCGCGCATCACGCTGTGGGCCAGCCTGTGGATCGGCATCGCCTGCAACGTCGCCGTCTGGCGCCTGTTCTCCGGTGACGTCGCCAGCTTTCGCAGCGCGCTGTCCTCCTTCGCCATCCTGGCCGGTGGCAGCGGCCTGGTGTTCAGCCTCCTGGGCTGGCGTCGCACGCTGAAGCCGACCGTCACGCTGGCCCTCCTCGCGGCCAGCCTGCTGGCCTGTGGCCTGTGGAGCCAGCAACTCCCCATCGACACGCTGTGGCATGCGCCATCGCGTGCCGTGCTGCCCGCCTGGGCCAGCTTCCTGCGCTGGCAGCTGCTGGCGCTCGTCCTGGTGCTGGGGGTGGTCCCCATCGTCACCGTGTGGAACATGTCCATGCGCAGGCTGCCCGGTCCGGCCCAGATGCAGGCCAACATGGCGGGCGCATTCTTCGCGGGCCTCGTGCTCACGGCCGGCGTCCTGTTCGCCTGACGCCGCCGCGGCCGCTCAGAACAGGGCGGCCTGGCCCGCCAGTCCCGGCGCCCGGAACAGGTCGGTGGCACAGACGGTCTTCTTGGCGTTGAAACCGTGCCGGCCCGCCGCCTTGCGAAAGCGCTGACCGATCAGGTCGGCCCACGTTCCGGAACCCTTCATGCGCGTCGCGAAATCGCTGTCGTAGTCCTTGCCGCCACGCATTTCCTGGATGCGATGCATGACCCGCTCGGCGCGCTGCGGATAGTGCGTCTGCAGCCAGGTCCGGAACAGCGGCGCCACCTCCCAGGGCAGCCGGATCACGTGATAGAAGGCCTCGCGCGCGCCGGCCTCCCAGGCCGCTTCGAGGACCTGCTCCATGTCGTCGTTCAGGAAGGGGATCTGCGGCGCCAGGCTGACGCCGCAGGGAATGCCCGCGTCCGCCAGCGTCTTGAGGGTGCGCAGCCGGCGGTGCGGCGCCGCCGCGCGCGGCTCCAGCTTGCGCGACAGGTCGGCGTCGAGCGTGGTGATGGTCACGTACACCGCGGCCAGGTTCTGCGCCGCCATGGGAGCCAGCAGGTCGAAGTCGCGCTCCACGCCGCTCGACTTGGTGACGAGCGCCAGCGGGTGCCTGGCCTCCTGCAGCACTTCGATGATGCCGCGCGTCAGGCGCAGCTCGCGCTCCACCGGCTGGTAGCAGTCCGTCACCGTGCCGATGGCGATGAGTTCCGGCCGGTAGCCCTTGCGTCCGATCTCGTGGCGCAGCAGGTCTGCCGCATTGCGCTTGGCGATGATCTTCGTTTCGAAGTCGAGCCCGGGTGAAAGATTCAGGTAGCTGTGGGTCGGCCGCGCATAGCAGTAGATGCAGCCGTGCTCGCACCCGCGATAAGGATTGATGGACTTGCCGAAGTGGATGTCCGGCGAGTCGTTGGCGGTGATGATGCTGCGCGCCGTTTCCCAGATCACTTCGGTCGAGGGCGTGTGCGTGTCGCCATCTTCCTCGGCGTCCCAGCCATCGTCGAAGCCTTCACGCAGGTCGCGTTCGAACCGGTGCGGAAAGCGCGTCGCGGTGCCGCGCCCCTTGATCGCCTCCAGGGGCACACGGACTTCCAGGGTTTCGTTCGACGTGCTGCGGTCGAGACTGTTCATGCATACAGTATGCCGCAAAAGGAGCGTCGGGGTGCGGCTCTGCCGCAACCCGACCTACATGCTATCTGCCCGCTTGTAGGTCGGGTTGACGAAGTCACCCCGGCAAGCCGAGCCGCGCCCTCGCCTCGGCGTACTCGCGCTTCAGCCGCGCCACGTACTCGGCCACCGACGTCACCTGGCTCACCGCGCCGATCCCCTGCCCCGAGCCCCAGATGTCCTTCCATGCTTTCTTGCTGCCTTCGCCGCCGCCGAAGCTCATCTTGCTGGGATCGCTTTCGGGCAGATTGTCGGGGTCGAGGCCGGAGGCGCGGATGCTGGCCTTCAGGTAGTTGCCGTGCACGCCGGTGAACAGGCTGGAGTAGACGATGTCGTCCGAAGTGCCGTCGACGATGGCCTGCTTGTAGGCATCGCTGGCGCGCGCCTCGTGCGTGGCGATGAAGGCCGAGCCGATGTAGCCGAAGTCCGCGCCCATGGCCTGGGCGGCGAGCACCGCGCCGCCGGTGGCGATGGCGCCGGACAGCGCGATCGGGCCGTCGAACCACTGGCGGATTTCCTGCACCAGCGCGAACGGGCTTTTGACACCCGCATGGCCACCTGCTCCCGCGGCCACGGCGATCAGGCCGTCGGCGCCCTTCTCGATGGCCTTGCGCGCGAAGGTGTTGTTGATGATGTCGTGCAGCACCACGCCGCCGTAGCTGTGGATGGCCTCGTTCACGTCCACGCGCGCACCGAGCGACGTGATGATGATCGGCACCTTGCGCTTGACCACCGCCTCCATGTCGTGCTCGAGCCGGTCATTGCTCTTGTGCACGATCTGGTTGATGGCGTAGGGCGCGGCCGGGTGCTGCGGGTTGGCGCGGTTGTACGCCGCCAGCGTTTCCTCGATTTCGTGCAGCCACTCGTCCAGCTGGGAAGCCGGCCGGGCGTTGAGCGCCGGCATGGAGCCGACGACGCCGGCCTTGCACTGCTCGATCACCAGCTTCGGCGTGCTCACGATGAACATCGGCGAGGCGATCACGGGCAGGGAGAGGTTCTGCAGGACGGGCGGCAGTTTCGACATCAAGGCTCCTGGGTTGTCGGGGTGCGCTGCGCGCAACCCGACCTGCGGGAATGTGCGCAACCCGCCCCGGGCGGTCACGGTTTCGGGTAGGTCGGGTTCGCGAAGCGACCCCGACACGGTGGCCTAGAAAGCTTCCAGCGCCAGCGCGGTGACGCTGTCGGCGCCCTCCACGATGCTGTCACGCATCCCAGGCGCCTTGGCCAGGATGTGGTCGGCGTAGAAGCGCGCGGTGGCGATCTTCGCCCGCATGAACGCCGCGTCCTGTCCCTTTTGCAACAGGTCCTCGGCCACCAGCAGCGAGCGCGCCATCTGCCAGCCCGCCACCAGGTTGCCGGCCAGCATCAGGTACGGCACCGACCCGGCGAACACGGCGTTCGGCGAACCCTTGGATTGCTGCGCGACGAAGGCCACCGCGTCGAGGAAGGCCTTGCGCGCCGCGGTCAGCCGCTTGGCCACCGCACGCGCGGCCTCGCTGTCGCGCTTCGCCAGCTCGCCCTCGGTCTGCTCGATCTGGCCAGCGATGGCCTGCGCGGTCTGGCCGCCATCCCGCGCGGTCTTGCGGCCCACCAGGTCGTTGGCCTGGATCGCCGTCGTGCCTTCGTAGATGGTCAGGATCTTGGCGTCGCGGTAGTACTGCGCAGCGCCGGTCTCCTCGATGAAGCCCATGCCGCCGTGCACCTGCACCCCCAGCGACGTCACCTCCAGGCTCATCTCGGTGCTGTAGCCCTTGACCAGCGGAACCAGGAATTCATAGAAGGCCTGGTTCTGCTTGCGCGTCGCCGCATCCGGATGGTGGTGGGAAGCGTCGTACGCCGCGGCGGCCACGCTGGCCATGGCACGGCAGCCTTCGGTGTACGCGCGCATCGTCATCAGCATGCGGCGCACGTCGGGGTGGTGGATGATCGTTGCGGGACCGGCGACGGAGCCATCCACCGGGCGCGACTGCACGCGGTCGCGCGCGTACGCCACCGCCTTCTGGTAGGCCCGCTCGGCCACCGCGATGCCCTGCACGCCCACCGCGTAGCGCGCCGCGTTCATCATGATGAACATGTACTCGAGGCCGCGGTTTTCTTCGCCGACGATGAAGCCGACGGCGCCACCCTTGTCGCCGTACTGCAGGACGGCCGTGGGCGACGCCTTGATGCCCAGCTTGTGTTCGATGCTCACGCAGTGCACGTCATTGCGGGCACCCGGCGAGCCATCGGCATTCACCAGGACCTTGGGCACCACGAACAGGCTGATGCCCTTGACGCCTTCGGGCGCACCGGGAATGCGGGCCAGCACCAGGTGGACGATGTTGTCCGCCATGTCGTGCTCGCCGTAGGTGATGAAGATCTTGGTGCCGAACACCTTGTAGGTGCCATCGGGCTGCGGTTCCGCGCGCGTGCGCACCTGCGCGAGGTCGCTGCCGGCCTGCGGCTCCGTCAGGTTCATGGTGCCGGTCCACTCGCCCGTGACCAGCTTCTCCAGGTAGACCGACTTGAGCTGGTCGGACCCCGCCGTCAGCAGCGCCTCGATCGCGCCGTCCGTGAGCAGCGGACAGAGGGCGAAACTCAGGTTGGCCGAGTTCAGCATCTCGCCGCACGCCGCGCCGATGGTCTTGGGCAGGCCCTGGCCGCCGAAATCCAGCGGGTGCTGCAGGCCCTGCCAGCCGCCCTCGGCGTACTGCCGGTAGGCCTGCTTGAACCCGGGCGTGGTGCGAACCTCGCCGGCATTCCAGCTCGATGGGTTGCGGTCGCCGTCGACGTTCAGCGGCGCCACCACGCCCTCGTTGAAACGGGCGCATTCCTCGAGCACGGCCTGCGCCGTGTCGAGCCCCGCCTCTTCGAAGCCGGGCATCTGCGCGATCTGGTCGATGCGGGCGAGATGCTCGATGTCGAACAGCATGTCCTTGACGGGCGCGATGTAGCTCATGGCGTCACAGGGCCTTGACGAGCTCCGGCACCGCCGTGAACAGGTCCGCTTCCAGGCCGTAGTCGGCCACGCTGAAGATCGGCGCTTCCGGGTCCTTGTTGATCGCCACGATCACCTTGGAGTCCTTCATGCCGGCCAGGTGCTGGATGGCGCCGCTGATGCCCAGGGCGATGTACAGCTGCGGCGCGACGATCTTGCCGGTCTGGCCGACCTGGAAGTCGTTGGGTGCGTAGCCTGCGTCCACCGCGGCGCGCGACGCGCCGATGGCCGCGCCGAGCTTGTCCGCCAGCGGCTCCAGCACCCCGTGGAACTTCTCGCTGGAGCCGAGCGCGCGGCCGCCGGAGACGATGATCTTGGCGGCGGTGAGCTCCGGCCGATCGTTCTTCGCGATCTCCTGGCCGACGAAGCTGCTCTTGCCGGCGTCCGCCGCCGCGCTGGCCGTCTCGACGCCGGCGCTGCCGCCGGTGGCCGCGGCCGGGTCGAAGGCCGTGGTGCGCACGGTGATCACCTTCACGCTGTCGGCGGTCTGCACCGTGGCGATGGCATTGCCGGCGTAGATCGGGCGCTCGAAGGTGTCGGGGCTGTTGACCTTCATGATGTCGGAGATCTGCGCCACGTCGAGCCTGGCCGCCACGCGGGGCGCGATGTTCTTGCCGCTGGCGGTGGCGGGGAACAGGATGTGGCTGTAGTTGCCGGCGATGGCGAGCACTTGCGCGGCCATGTTCTCGGCCAGGCCGTGTTCGAACTGCACGCCGTCGGCGTGGATCACCTTGGCGACGCCGGCAATCTGCGCGGCCGCCTTCGCGGCCGCCCCGGCGTTGGCGCCAGCGACCAGCACGTGCACTTCACCACCGCAAGCGGCGGCGGCCGTGACGGTGTTGAGCGTGGCGGGGCGGATGGTTGCGTTGTCGTGTTCTGCAATGACGAGGGATGTCATGGGGTCTGGTCTCCGGGTACGGATCAAATTCAACTCTTAATGCCAACAACCGGACGCACGTCCGGCTGTCCGCATTCAAATGACCTTGGCCTCGGTCTTCAGCTTCGCCACCAGCGTCGCCACATCCGGCACCTTGACACCGGCGCCGCGCTTGGGCGGCTCGGTGACTTTCAGGGTCTTCAGGCGCGGCTTGACGTCGACGCCCAGGTCCTCGGGCTTGACGATGTCCATCTGCTTTTTCTTGGCCTTCATGATGTTGGGCAGCGTCACGTAGCGCGGCTCGTTCAGGCGCAGGTCGGCCGTGATCACGGCCGGGATCGGCACGGAGATGGTCTCCAGGCCGCCGTCGACTTCGCGCGTGACCTTGGCCTTGCCGTCGGCCACTTCGACCTTGGAGGCGAAGGTGGCCTGGGGCAGGTCCAGCAGCGCGGCCAGCATCTGGCCGGTCTGGTTGCAGTCGTCGTCGATCGCCTGCTTGCCCAGGATCACCAGGCCCGGCTGCTCCTTGTCGAACAGCGCCTTGAGCAGCTTGGCCACCGCCAGCGGCTGCAGCTCCTCGTCGGTCTGCACCAGGATGGCGCGGTCGGCGCCGATCGCCATGGCCGTGCGCAGCGTCTCCTGGCATTGCAGCACGCCGCACGAGACGGCGATCACCTCGGTGACGACGCCCTTCTCCTTCAGGCGAACCGCTTCTTCCACCGCGATCTCGTCGAACGGGTTCATGCTCATCTTCACGTTCGCGATGTCCACACCCGTGTTGTCCGACTTCACGCGGACCTTCACGTTGTAGTCCACCACCCGCTTGACGGGGACCAGGACCTTCATGCTGGGACTCCTAGAGTTTCTTGAGAGGATTTGACGTTGACCGGTGATGGTGCCACGAGCGGAGCTTGTTCAAAATAGAACGACCGTTCTTTTTTGCGATTATAGATCCTGTCGCAGGATGCGATGCGGGTAAGTCTGGACCGCGCGCCCCGAAGGGGCGGCTTACATTGCATCGCACCATTACAAGGAGCTCGTTGGATGAATCGCCGCCTGTTGTCCCTGGCCGCCGCGGCGGCCGCATGCGCAGCCCTCCCCGTCGGCGCGCAGACCGTCCTCACCACGTCGAGCTGGGTGCCGCCGACGCACGCCCTGACCGTGGCCCAGCGGGAATGGTGCGACCTGGTGGAAAAGAACAGCAGCGGCAAGGTGAAGTGCAACCACCTGCCGCGCGCCGTGGCCGCGCCGCCCGGCACCTTCGACGCCGTCAAGAACGGCCTGGCCGACGTGTCCTTCACCGTCCACGGCTACACGCCGGGCCGCTTCGTGCTGCCCCAGATGGCGGAGTTCTCGTTCCTGGGCGACGGCGCCGAGCCCCTGTCGGTGGCGTTCAACCGCATCGCCATGAAGTACCCGCAATTCGCGCAGGAACACCAGGGCGTGCACGTGCTGGCCTATTTCACGCACGGGCCCGGCGTCGTCTTCAACACCAAGCGGCCGGTGACGAAGCTCGAAGACCTGCAGGGCCTGAAGTGGCGCGTGGGCGGCGGCATGGTCAACGAGATCAGCAAGGCGCTGTCGATGAACGTCACGCTCAAGCCGGCGCCCGATTCGTACGAGCTGCTGTCGGGCGGTGTCATGGACGGCACCCTGTTCCCCGCCGAATCGATCGAGTCCTTCAAGATCGACAAGGTGATCAAGCACGCCACCACGTTCCCGGGCGGCCTGTACAACACCAGCTTCGTGTTCATGATGAACAAGGACAAGTACGACAAGCTCGCCCCCGACGAGAAGAAGGCGGTCGACGCCGCCTCCGGCGAAGTCGCGGCGCGCATCATCGGCCGCAACTGGGACAAGGTGGACCGCCGCGCGTATGCGCTGATGCAGGCCAACAACGTGCAGGTCAGCAAGGCGGACGCCAAGTTCGTGGCGGACATCAAGTCCAAGACTTCGGCGCTGGAAGCCAAGTGGGTGCAGGACGCCAAGGCCAAGGGCCTGCCCAACGCCGACAAGGTGCTCGCCGAATTCCGGTCCGAGATCGCCAAGGCGTCGAAGTAAGCCCGCTTGAACAAGCTGCTCGACCTGCTGTGCGGGCTGCTGTCGGGGGTCGCGCTGTTCGCCATCATGGCCCTCACGTTCCTGGACGTGCTGGGCCGCAAGTTCCTGTCGAACTCGATCCCGGGCTCGCTCGAGATGACGGAGCTGCTCATGGTGGTGGTGATCTTCGGCGCGCTGCCGCTGGTGTCCCGCCGCGGCGAGCACGTCGAGTTCGATTCGCTCGACCCCTACCTGCCCTCCTGGCTGCGACGCGCGCAGGCCGTGTTCGTCCACCTGCTGTGCGGCGGCGTGCTGCTGGCCCTGGGCTGGCTGATGTGGCGCACTGGCGCGCAATTCGCCGAGACCGGTGAGACGACCGCGCAGCTGAAGATCTCCAAGGCGCCCTTCATCTACGGCATGGGCGTGCTGTGCGCCCTGACGGGGCTGGTGCACCTGGCGCTGGCGCCGCAAAAGCCCGTGGACAAGGCCGAAGGCGAAGGGGCGGCCCTGTGACCGCGGCGCTGCTGGGATTTGCGGCCATCTTTGCGCTGGCGCTGATGCGCGTGCCGCTCGCCTTCGCGATGGGGCTCGTGGGCCTGGCGGGCATCGGGCTCACGCGCGGCTGGCAGCCGGCCCTGGCGAGCGCGTCCCAGGTGGTCTACGAGACCGGCTTCGCCTACACGCTGTCGGTCATCCCGCTGTTCATCCTGATGGGCAACTTCGTGGCCCGCGCGGGCCTGGCGCACGAACTGTTCCAGGCCGCGTATGCCTTCATCGGGCACGTGCGCGGTGGACTGGCCCACGCCACGGTCGCCGCGTGCGCGGGCTTCGGCGCCATCTGCGGCTCCTCCATCGCCACGGCCGCGACCATGAGCAAGGTGGCGTATCCGTCGATGCGCAAGCTGGGCTACAGCGATGCGCTGTCCACCGGCGTCATGGCCGCGGGCGGCACGCTGGGCATCATGATCCCGCCGTCCACCATCATGGTGATCTACGGGATCATCACCGAGACCAACATCGGCAAGCTGTTCGCCGCCGGCGTGGTCCCCGGCTTGCTGACCGCGGCGATGCTGATGCTGACGATCGTGGTCGTCACCTCGCGCGATCCCGAACACGCGCCGCCCGGCGTGCGCTCCACCTGGCCGCAGCGGTGGCGGGCGCTGCGCGGCATCTGGGGCGTGGTGGTGCTGGTGGTGGTGGTGCTCGGCGGCATCTACGGCGGCTTCTTCACGGCCACCGAGGGCGCGGGCTTCGGCGCGGCCGGCGCCTTCCTGTTCGCGCTGCTGCGCGGGCGGCTGACCTGGGGCAGCCTGTTCGGCGTGCTGGTGGAATCCGCCCGCACCACCGCCATGCTGTTCACGCTGCTGATCGCCGCCACGCTGTTCGCCAACTTCGTGAACTTCACGACGCTGCCCGGCGACCTGAAGGAGTGGATCACGCACCAGGGCTGGTCGCCGACCATGATCGTCGTGGCGATGATGGCGATCTACGTGGTCCTGGGGACGGTGATGGAGGAGCTGACGATGGTGCTGCTCACCATCCCGCTGTTCTTTCCCATCGTCACGTCGCTGGGCTTCGACCCGGTCTGGTTCGGCGTGCTGATCGTGATGATCGTGCAGATCGGCCTGATCTCACCGCCCGTGGGCATGAACCTGTTCGTGCTGAACGCGTTGCTGCCGAACGTGGGCCTGGGAAACATCTTCCGCGGCTGCTGGCCCTTCGTCGCCGTGATGATCGTGATGCTGGGCGTGCTGATCGCCTTCCCGCAGCTCAGTCTGTGGTTGCCGTCGCTGATGAAGTAGCCGAACCCCGGTAGCGGCGCCTACACCCTCTGCCGCGCCTCGTGCACCACCTGTTGCGGATACGGAATCTCGATCCCCGCCGCGCGCAGGCCCTGCAGGACGCGGAAGTTGACGTCGGAAATGACCGCGCCGGAGCCGTTCTGCGGATCGGCGATCCAGAACACCAGCTTGAACTCCAGGGCGCTGGAGCCGAACTTCACCAGCTGCACGCCCGGCCCGGGCTCGGCGATCACCCGCGGCGCGCCGCGCGCCGCTTCCAGCAGGATCTCGCGCACCTGGTCGGCGTCGGCGTCGTAGCTGACGCCCACCTCGGTGGACAGCAGCACCTTCGGGTCCGCCAGCGACAGGTTCTCGATGCGCTCGGTGATCAGCTTCTCGTTGGGCACGATGGATTCGCGGCCGCTGAGGGAGCGGATCAGCGTGTAGCGGGTCTTGATGTCCGCCACCACGCCCTCGAAGTTGTCCACGCGCACGGTGTCGCCGATGCGCAGGCTGCGCTCGGCCAGGATGACGAAGCCGCTCACATAGTTGGCGGCGAGCTTCTGCAGGCCGAAGCCCAGGCCCACGCCGAGCGCGCCGCCCAGCACGGACAGCGCCGTGAGGTCCACGCCCACCGCCGACAGCGCGAACAGGAAGCCGAGCAGCAGCAGCGTCGCGCGGATGGCATTGCTCGCGGCCTTGCGCAGCGACAGGTCCGACACCGTGTCGCGCAACACCTGCCGCTCCAGCGCGGAGGCTACCCAGAGCGCAAGCACCATAACCAGTCCGGAAGACAGCACGCCCTGCACGATCGCCAGCAGGCTGATCTCCGATTTGCCGAAGGAGAAGCGGATCGCCTCCATCTCGTCCAGCACCGCCGGCAGCAGCCCCAGGATCCACAGCACCGCGGCGATCCAGGCCACCCAGGAGAACAGGCGCTCCATCAGCCGCGCGAACGCCGACCGCGGGAAGGCCACCGTGAACACGCGCGCCAGCAGGCGGATGCCGACCAGGGCGACCAGCACGGGCACCGCCACCCGCAGCAGCGGCACCTCGCGGAAAGAACCGAAGCCGACCCGCGCCGAGTACGTCAGTCCCAGCGCCAGCATCGGGAACAGCACGCCGTCGATGGTGCCGCGGCCGAACCAGATCGAATCGGGCGGTGCGCGCCGTCCCAGCAGCCAGCACACGCCCCAGGCGACGGCCAGGCAACCCGACAGTACGGCGACCTCCCACGCGAGGGCGCCGTGGCCGACGTCACGGAGCAGCAGGTCCAGGGCGTTCATTGGGCGTGCGGCGCCCAGGCGGGCTTGCGCTTCTCGGTGAAGGCCGTCACGCCTTCGAGCGCGCAGCCTTCCATCATGTTGGCCGCCATGGTCTGCGCGGCCAGTTGGTACGCCGCCTCGATCCCCATCTCACGCTGGCGGTAGAACAGTTCCTTGCCCATGGCGATCGCAACGCGCGGCTTGGCGACGATCGCGGCGACCAGGCGCTCGATCGCGGCATCCAGCTGCGCGGGTTCCACGGCATGGTTGACGAGCCCGTTGGCCTGCGCCTGTCGCGCATCGATGAACTCGCCGGTCACGAGCATCTCCATGGCCTGCTTCGCCGGCACGTTGCGCATCAATGGCACGCTCGGCGTCGAGCAGAACAGCCCGTAGTTGATGCCGCTGACGGCAAAGCGCGCCTCGGTGGAGGCGACCGCCAGGTCGCACTGCGCGACCAGCTGGCAGCCGGCCGCGGTGGCGATGCCGTGCACGCGCGCGATCACCGGCACCGGCAGTTTCTGCACGGCCAGCATCATGCGGGCGCACTGCGCGAACAGCCTCTGGTAGTAGTCCCGCTCGGGCCGCGCGATCATCTCCTTGAGGTGATGGCCGGCGCAGAACGCCTTGCCGGCGCCGGCCAGCACCACGGCCCGCACCGATTCGTCACCGGCCAGCGCGTCCAGCGCCTCCTGCAACGCCAGCAGCATCTCCTCGCTCAGCGCGTTGAAACTCGCCGGGCGGTTCATCGTCAGGGTGACGACGCCCCGCGCGTCCCGGCTCTCGACCAGTGGCTTGTCCATGGTTGCTCCTCCTCTGCTCGGCCCCGCGTTCAGACGCCGGCCAGCGCCCGCACGTGCGCCTCGACGCTGCGGCCCAGCGCGTCCAGGTTGTAGCCGCCTTCCAGCGACGAGACGATGCGGCCCTTGCCGTGGCGGGCGGCGATGTCCTTGATCTGTTGCGTCATCCACACGTAGTCCGCCTCCACCAGCCCCAGCTGGCCGAGGTCGTCCTCGCGGTGGGCGTCGAAGCCCGCGCTCACGAAGATCATCTCCGGCTTGAACGCCTCCAGCCGCGGCAGCCAGTGCTGCTCGATCAACTGGCGGATCGCCGGCCCGCGCGTGTACGCCGGCACCGGGATGTTCACCATGTTCGCGCCCATCGGGTCGGCGCCGGTGCCCGGATAGAAAGGGTGCTGGAAGATGCCGACCATCAGCACGCGCGGGTCGCCGGCCAGGATGTCCTCGGTGCCGTTGCCGTGGTGCACGTCGAAATCGACCACCGCGACGCGCTTGAGGCCATGGCGCTCCAGCGCATAGCGGGCCGCCACGGCGACGCTGTTGATGATGCAAAAGCCCATCGCCCGGTCTCGGCAGGCGTGGTGGCCCGGCGGCCGTACGGCGCAGAAGGCGTTTTCCAGCTCGCCCGCGATGACGGCGTCCGTGGCGGCGATGGAAGCGCCGGCGGCACGCAGCGCGGCGTTCCAGGTGTGGCGGTTCATCGACGTATCCGGGTCGATCTGCATGCGGTCCATGCCGCCGGCATCGAGCTGCTCCAGCAGCTCCTCGGACAGGCCGCGCATGGCGGCCACGTGCATGCGGTCGTGGGCGAGTTCGAGAGTGTCGGTGCTGGCCAACGGCGCCTCGCGCCGCTCGACGACGTCCAGCAGGCCGGAGGCGAGCATGCGGTCCTCGATGGCATCGAGCCGCTCCGGGCACTCGGGGTGCCCGCGGCCCATCTCGTGTCTCCTGCAGTCCGGGTGCGTGAAATAGCCGGTTTTGTGCATGGCTCGCTTCGGCCTCGGTCCAAATTGCGATAACGTCGCGCTGTATGGAAGCTCGACAAAAACTCAAAACGCTCCTCGACCAGCTTAACACGGTGATCGTCGGCAAGCCCTCTCAGGTGCGCGACTGCGTGGCCTGCCTGCTGGCGGGGGGCCACCTGCTGATCGAGGACGTCCCGGGCGTCGGCAAGACCACCCTGGCGCACGCGCTGGCGCGGGCCTTCGGCTTGCAATTCTCGCGGGTGCAGTTCACCGCGGACCTGATGCCGAGCGACCTGTCCGGGGTCTCGGTCTACGACCGCGGCAAGGAAAGCTTCATCTTCCACCCCGGACCGATGTTCGCGCAGGTGCTGCTGGCCGACGAGATCAACCGTGCCAGCCCCAAGACGCAAAGCGCGCTGCTGGAGGCGATGGAGGAAAAGCAGGTGACGGTGGAAGGCGAGACGCGCGCCCTGCCCTCGCCCTTCTTCGTGATCGCCACCCAGAATCCGCACGACCAGCTGGGGACCTACGCCCTGCCCGAGTCGCAACTCGATCGCTTCCTGATGCGCATTTCGCTCGGTTACCCGGATCGCGCGGCCGAACGCGCGCTGTTCTCGGGCGCCGACCGCCGCGACATGGTGGAGCGGCTGGGCAACACGCTGACCCCGACCGAGCTGCAGCTGCTGCAGCAGCAGGTGCTGGACATCCATGCCGCCGACCCGCTGCTCGATTACGTGCAGGACCTGGTGGCGGCCAGCCGCTCCGGCCGCTGGTTCCTGCAAGGCCTGAGCCCGCGCGCGGGCATCGCCGTCATCCGCGCCGCCAAGGCGCAGGCCCTGCTGTCGGGTCGTGACTACGTGGCGCCGGACGACGTGCAGCAGATCCTGCCGCAGACGGTGGCGCACCGCCTCATCCCCGTGGGCGACGCCGGCCGCGGGCCGATGGAACAGGTGCGCGCGATGGTGGAGGCAGTGCCCCTGCCCTGACGCACACCATGGACGCCACGGTCCTCGACCCGGCCGGCTTCGTCCGGCGCCGCTTTCGCCAATGGTGGCAGGCGCGCCTGCCGCTGTCCGACACGCTGACGCTGACGCAGCGCAACGTGTACATCCTGCCGACGCGCCCGGGTTTCATGCTGGGGCTCACGCTGCTGGTGCTGCTGGTCGGCTCCATCAACTACCAGTTGAACCTCGGCTACCTCCTGACCTTCCTGCTGGCCGGCAGCGCCGTCGCCGGCATGCACGTGTGCCATGCCACGCTGCGCGGGCTCACGCTGATCCTGCTGGCGCCGCCGGCGCAGTTCGCCGGCGCCAGCGCCACGCTGTCGGTGGTGCTGGGCAACAGCCGCAACCAGGTGCGCCACGGCATCGGCCTGGCGGTGCTGGACGCCACGCACGAAGACCACTGGACGTGGACCGATGTGCCGGCCCAGGGGAGCTGCACGGTGCAGGTCGCCTTCCGTCCCGACCGCCGCGGCCTGCACCGCGTGCCGCCGCTCACGGCCGAGACGCGCTTTCCGCTCGGCACCTTCCGCGTCTGGACCGTGTGGCGGCCGGCCGCCCAGGTGCTGGTGTACCCGCGGCCGGAACCGATGCCGCCGCCGCTGCCTGCGGGCGAGCCGCGCTCCGGCGGAACCGCCATGTCGAAGGTGCAGAACACGGGCGAGTTCGAGGGTGTGCGCGCCTACCGGCGCGGCGACCCGCTCAAGCTGGTGGTCTGGAAGAAGGCCGCCAAGACCGACGAACTCGTCAGCCGCGACACCTTGCAGGCCCAGCGCCACGAGCTCTGGCTCGATCACGCGCAAACCGGCCTGAGCGAGCGCGAGGCGCGCATCTCGCGCCTGGCCGCATGGGTCCTGCAGGCGGACAAGATGGGGCAGGACTATGGCTTGCGCCTGCCAGGCCAGAGCGTGCAGCCCGGCAATGGCGAGGCGCACAAGCGCCGGTGCCTGGAGGCGCTGGCCCTGTGCTGAACCCCATCGCCCGCCTGGCCTCGCTGCCGCGCGACGGCCGCGACACGCTGTTCCTGCTGCTGGTGATCGGCTGGGTGGTGGTGCCCCACGTGGCGAACCTGCCCTGGTGGACCTCGGCGCTGGTGGCCATCGTGCTGGCCTGGCGCGCCACGCTGGCCGTGCGCGCGCAGCCGCTGCCCTCTCGGTGGTGGCTGCTCGCGCTGCTGGGCGTGGCGCTGGCCGGCACCTGGCTGACGCACCGCACGCTGCTCGGCCGCGACGCCGGCGTGACGCTGATCGTGGCGCTGCTGGCGCTCAAGACGCTGGAGCTGCGCGCCAGGCGCGACGCCTTCGTCATCTTCTTCCTGGGCTTCTTCACGATGCTCACGAACTTCTTCTTCTCGCAGTCGCTCGCCGTAGCCGCGGCGATGCTGCTGGCGCTGCTCGGACTGCTGACGGCGCTGGTCAACGCCCATATGCCGGTGGGCCGCCCGCCGCTGCGCGAGGCCGCCCGGATCGCCGGCTGGATGGCGCTGCTCGGCGCGCCGGTGATGGCGGTGCTGTTCGTGCTGTTTCCCCGCATCGCGCCCCTGTGGGGCATCCCCGGCGACGCCATGAGCGGACGCAGCGGCCTGTCGGCGCAGATGCAGGTGGGCAACATCGCCTCGCTGGCGCTGGACGAAAGCGTCGCCTTCCGCGTCAAGTTCGAAGGCCCGGCGCCGGCGCAGCGCGACCTGTACTTCCGCGGACCCGTGCTCAGCGAGTTCGACGGCCGCGAATGGCGCCCCCTGATGGCGCGCGCGATGCTGCGCTTTCCGCCGCCGCAGCTGGGCGACCCCCAGCTGGTGGCCTTCGGCACGGGGATCCGCTACGAGGTCACCCTGGAGCCGAACAACCGGCCCTGGCTGCTGACGCTGGACGCGGGAACGCAGGCGCCGCTGGCGCCCAACCTGCAGACCGCCATGACCAGCGAGCTGCAGTGGGTGTCCTCGCGGCCGGTGGTGGACCTGTTGCGCTACCAGGCGGTCAGCCACGTCAACTTCCGCCACGGCCCGCAGCAACGCATCTCCGTGCTGCCGGAATACAGCAACCTGCCGCCCGGGTTCAACCCGCGCACGCTGGAACTCGCCGGCCGCCTGATGCGCGAGAACCCGTCCGGCGACGCGCTGTCCCTGATCCAGGCCGGGCTGCACCAGTTGCGCACCGGCGGCTACACCTACACCCTCGAGCCCGGCGTGTACGGGGAGCACACGGCGGACGAATTCTGGTTCGACAACAAGCAGGGCTTCTGCGAGCACATCGCCTCCGCCTTTGTCGTGCTGATGCGCGCCATGAGCATCCCGGCCCGCGTCGTCACCGGCTACCAGGGCGGCGAGTTGAACCGGGTGGACGGCTACTGGGTGGTGCGGCAAAGCGATGCGCACGCCTGGACCGAGGTGTGGCTGGAAACGCGCGGCTGGGTCCGGGTCGACCCGACCGCGGTGGTGGCGCCGGGGCGCACCGGGATGTTCCAGCGCCTGAGCGCGCCGCGCGGGGTGTTCGCCACCGCCATGGACACGGTGAACCCCACGCTGTCCGCCACCCTGCGCTCCACCTGGGAGGCCATGAACAACGGCTGGAACCAGTGGATCCTGAACTACACCCAGAGCCGGCAGCTCAACATCCTGCGCAACCTGGGCTTCGAGTCGCCGGGCTGGGAAGACTTGAGCCGCGTGCTGATCGGCGTGATCGTGATCGTGGCGCTGCTCGGCGCCCTCTGGAGCTGGTGGGACCGCCTGCAGCACGACCCATGGCTGAGGCTGCTGGCGCGCGCGCGCAAACGCCTGCGGCAGGCAGGGCTGGAAACGGGCGCCGCGACACCACCGCGCGAAATCGCGAAACTCGTCACCACACGCTTTGGCGCGGATGCGCGAGGATGCGTGGAATGGCTCCTGAAACTCGAAGCACAGCGGTATGCGCGCGTGCCGGGAGCCGACTTGCCCGCCTTGCGGCGGGAGTTCCAACAGCTTTCCTGGCCCCATTGATGTCCCGACTTCGTTTCCCCCGGCCCGCCCTGTGGGCCGCCCTGCTCGTCCTGCCCGCCGCGGTGCATGCCCAACCCGCCGTGGCCGAGGAGGCGCCGGCCGCGCGCGCCGCCGCCTCCCTGGCCAAGGGAGTCAAGCCCGCGCAGGCCGCCCGTGCCGCGAACAGTTCCGCGCAGCGGCGCGGCCCGCCGTACGCACAGCGGGAAGACGCGATGCAGTTTGCCGACGAGATCGCGGAAAAGCGCGGCCTGAAGCCGGACTGGGTGCGCAAGATGATCGGGCAGGCGCAGAACCTGTCCGTGGTCTCGCGCCTGATGCAGCCCGCGCCGGCAACGCAGCCGAAGAACTGGCGCATCTACCGCAGCCGCTTCATCGACGCCGTCCGCATCCAGGCCGGGGTGAGCTTCTGGCAGGAGCACGAGCGCACGCTGCAGCGGGCGTCGGAGGAATTCGGCGTGCCGCCGGAGATCATCGTCGGCATCATCGGCGTGGAGACGATCTATGGCCGGCAGCTCGGCGACTTCCGCATCCTCGATGCGCTGGCGACGCTGTCGTTCGATTTTCCGGACAGCCACCCGCGTGCCGCGGAACGCAGGCAGTACTTTCGCGGCGAGCTGGAGCAGTTCCTCGCCACGCATTCGGCCCAGCGCACCAACCCGCTGCGCCCGGTGGGCAGCTACGCTGGCGCCTGGGGCATGCCACAGTTCATGCCGAGCAGCGTGGCGCGCTGGGGCGTGGATTACGACGGCGACAAGACGATCGACCTCGTGAGCAGCATCGACGACGTGATCGGTTCGGTGGCCAATTACTTCAAGGGTTATGGCTGGAACCCCGGCATGCCGACGCATTACCCGGTGCGCTTCGACGCCGAGAAGCTGGACATGGAAGCGCTGATGGCGCCTGACATCCTGCCGACCTTCGGCGTGGCGAGCTTCCAGGCCAAGGGAGCCGTGCTGGAAGGCGCGGCGCTGGACCACAAGGGGCCGCTGGCGCTGATCGAATTGCAGAACGGCGGCGACCCGCCGACCTACGTGGCCGGCACCGAGAACTTCTACGTGATCACACGCTACAACTGGTCCAGCTATTACGCGATGTCGGTGATCGAACTGGGCCGCGAAGTCAAGGAAGCCATGGGCCGAACCACCGCCAGCAGCCGCTGACGGCCGGAATCCCGCGTTACTTCGGTAACCGATTGATGAACGGCCTTGCGCCGTGACATCCGCATCACCACGCGCTGCGTATCTCCGGACAATGGGAAGCGCCATGAACTTCGATGTCGTCATCGACCAGAAGGCGCGGTTCGTCAGGGTCGCGCTCTCGGGCAATCCTTCGATCGGGCAGATGCTGTCGATGATCCACCTGCTCGGCGTGGAGAGCGAGACCTGGGAGCAGACCGCGACCCTGGTGGACCTGCGCGGCGTCGAGACGGAGTTTTCGCAGCTCGAGCAGTTCCGCATCGGCGAGGAGGCGGCATCCAGCCTGTCGCACATGGACAAGATCGCCTCCGTGGTGCCGCCCGCGCGCATCACCCGCATCAGCCAGCGCGCGGCCCGCCGCAATGGCATCGACCTGTGCGTGTTCGGGGATGAGGGGGAGGCTGTGGCGTGGTTGCTTTCGTAGTTGGGGACGCCATGCTCGTAGGCCGGGCGTTGAATTTGTGGTGCGACGTCACGCCGGGGTTCGGCTGCGCGCTCACCTCCGGCCTACGGGGGAGACGCCAACCACTCGCTGAACGCCGCGCGCACGCGCGCGGCCTGCGCTGCCCGGTCTTCGCCGAAGCCGCGGCGGAACAGGCGCGCAGTGGGGTACCAGGGAGAATCCTCGCGCTCCAGCAACCAGCGCCAGTCCGCATTCGGCCCCAGCAGGATCCATACGGGCTTGCCCAGCGCGCCGGCCAGGTGAGCGATGGCGGTGTCGACGGTGACCACCAGGTCCAGCTGCTCGAGCATCGCCGCGCTCTCGCCGAAGTCCGTCCAGTCGCCTGTCAGGTCGACCAGCTCGCGCGCATCCGGCGCGACATCCGTCCACGCACCGGCGTCGCCCTTCTGCAGGTTGAAGCACTGCACCCCGGGGGCCTGCGCCAGCGGGCGCAGCAGGCTGTAGGGCATGGCGCGGTTGCGGTTGTTGACCTGCACGCGCGAGCCGCACCAGGCCAGCCCCACCTTGCGCCGTCCGGCCCATGGCTGCAGCCGCACCGACCAGCGCTCCCGCGCCGCCTGCGGCGCGCGCAGGTAAGGCACCGAGTCCGGAATCGTGTCGAGCGTCACGCCCAGCCGTCCCGGCACGTCCATCAGGGCCGCATGCCATTGCACGCGCAGGTCGCGCCCCGGGCCCGCGCACGGCACGCCGGGAAAACTGGCCTCCACCAGCGGCACCAGCTCCGGCGCCACCGCGCAGGCGACGTCGGCGCCGAGCGCCTGCAATTGCGGCAGGAAGCGCAGGCACTGCAGCACGTCGCCCCATCCTTGCTCGCCATAGACCGCGATTCGCTGGCCCGCCAGCGGCACCTGCCGCCCCGGCCATTCACGGGCGGGCTGGAAGAATGCCGGGCGGCGGAGACGGCCATCGCGCCAGCGCGCCTCGTACGGTTGCCATCCCTCTGGCAAGCGGCCGGCGAGCAGCAGGGTGAACGCGAGGTCGAGCTCCGCGACCGCGAAGCCGGGCTGCAAGGCCAATGCGTGCCGCAGTTGCCGCTCCGCCTCGTCCAGCCGGTTCAGGTTCAGCAAGGCGGTGCCGAGGATGCGCTGCGCGAAGGCATTGCCCGGAGCGATCGCCACGGCGCGTTGCGCATGGCGCAGCGATCCTTCAAAGTCCTCCAGCCGCCACAGCACGCCCGCCAGGTCGACGTGCGCCTCCAGCAGGTCCGGCTGCACGGACAGCGCCTGGCGGTACAGCGCAGCCGCGGCTTCGGCGTCACCGGTGTTTTCCTCGCAGAAGGCCGCATGCAGGAAGTTGCCGGCGCTGCGGGCCTGGAACCGCTGCAACAGGTCGCGGTAGTGCGGCAACGCCTGCGCAAACGACTGCTGCGACAGCAGCAGGTCGGCCAGCAACTGCAGCGGCTCCACCGACTCGGGGGCGATGCGCACCGCATCGGCAACCCAGGCGATGGCGGCGGGCACATCGCCGGTGCCGGCGCACGCCCGTGCCAGGCCGATGCGGGCTGCAAGGGAGTCCGGCTGCTGGCGCAGGGCCTGCGCATACAGGGCCAGCGCTTCGTGGAAGCGGCCGCCGGCCAGCAGCGCCGGGCCCTGGTGCGCTGTCACGCGGGCAGGAGGAAGTCGCGGCTGATGCGCGCGCCCAGGTCGTTCACGCGGTCGAGGAACTGCGTCAGGAACGCGTGCAGGCCGTTGGCCAGGATCTCCTCGATGTTGCCGTACTGCAGCTCGGCGCGCAGCCGGCCGGCGCGGCGCTGCGTCTCGGACGACTGGTCGCCGCCCACCAGGGCGAGGTTGCTCACCACCTCGTTCAGGCTGGCATGCAGCGAGCGCGGCATGTCGGCGCGCAGGATCAGGAGTTCGGCCACGCGCTCGGGCTTGATCACGTCGCGGTACACCTTGCGATAGATCTCGAAGCCGGAGACGCTGCGCAGGATGGCGCTCCAGTGGTAGAAGTCGTATTCCTGGTCCTTCTCGCTGGCGGTGCCGAAGAAGTCGCTCTGCACCGCGTGGAACTTCACGTCCACCAGCCGCGCCGTGTTGTCGGCGCGTTCGAGGAAGGTGCCCAGGCGCATGAAATGCAGCGCCTCGTCCATCAACATGGTCCCCACCGTCACGCCGCGCGACAGGTGCGAGCGGAACTTGACCCATTCGAAGAACTGCCCCGGATCGCGCTCGAAGTCGCCGGCTGCCAGCATGCGGTTGATCTCCAGCCAGGTCTGGTTCTGGGTCTCCCAGGCCTCGGTGGTCAGCGAACCGCGCACGGCCCGCGCGTTCTCGCGCGCCGCGCGCAGGCACGAGACGATGGACGACGGGTTGCTCTCGTCGCGCACCATGAACTGCATCACGCGCTGCGGCTCGACGTCGCCGTGCTTGGCCTGGTAGGCCGGCATCAGCTCGCTGATGGACAGCATGCCCTGCCAGCCCACCTTGGAGACGGCGGCGGACTGCGGCAGCAGCGAGGTCTGGTAATTCACGTCCAGCATGCGCGCGGTGTTCTCCGCCCGCTCGGTGTAGCGCGACATCCAGAACAGGTGGTCGGCGGTGCGGCTCAGCATGGCGTCATACCTCCAGCACCCAGGTGTCCTTGGTGCCGCCGCCCTGCGAGGAGTTGACGACCAGCGAGCCCTCCTTGAGCGCCACGCGCGTCAGGCCGCCGGGCACCATCTGGACGTCCTTGCCGGACAACACGAAGGGCCGCAGGTCGATGTGGCGCGGCGCGATGCCCTTTTCGACGAAGGTCGGGCAGCTCGAAAGCGCCAGCGTCGGCTGGGCGATGTAGCCCTCGGGCTTGGCCTCGATGTGCTTGCGGAAGTCCTCGATCTCCTGCTTCGTCGAGGCCGGCCCCACCAGCATGCCGTAGCCGCCGGCGCCGTGCACCTCCTTGACGACCAGGTCCTTCAGGTTGGCCAGCACGTACGCGAGGTCGTCCTTGACGCGGCACATGTAGGTCGGCACGTTCGACAGCATCGGCTTCTCGCCGAGGTAGAACTCGATCATCTTCGGCACGTACGGATAGATCGACTTGTCGTCGGCGATGCCCGTCCCGACGGCATTGCACAGCGAGACATTGCCGGCGCGATACACGTTCAGCAGGCCGGCCGTGCCCAGCGTGGAGTTCGGCCGGAAGGCGAGCGGGTCGAGGAAGTCGTCGTCCACCCGCCGGTAGATCACGTCCACCCGGCGCGGACCGCGCGTGGTGCGCATGTAGCAGAAGTTGTCCTTGACGAACAGGTCCTGCCCTTCGACCAGTTCCACGCCCATCTGCTGGGCCAGGAAGGCGTGCTCGAAGTAGGCGCTGTTGTACATGCCGGGGGTGAGCACCACCACCGTCGGGTCGTCGGTCGTGGACGGGGCGGATGCGCGCAGCGTCTCCAGCAGCAGGTCCGGGTAGTGCATGACCGGCGCCACCTGGTGGGCGCTGAACAGGTCGGGGAACAGCCGCATCATCATCTTGCGGTCTTCCAGCATGTAGCTCACGCCGCTGGGCACCCGCAGGTTGTCCTCCAGCACGAAGTACTCGCCGCCGCCCTTGCCCTGGCCGTCGGGCGCCCGCACGATGTCCACGCCGGCGATGTGCGAGTAGATGTGGTTCGGCACGGTCACGCCTACCATCTCCTGGCGGAACTGGGTGTTGCCGATGATCTGCTCGCGGGGGACGACGCCGGCCTTCAGGATCTCCTGGCCGTGGTAGACGTCGTGGATGAACCGGTTCAGGGCCGTGACGCGCTGCACCAGGCCTTTTTCCATCCAGCGCCACTCGGCCGCCGGGATGATGCGGGGGATCAGGTCGAAGGGGATCAGCCGCTCGGTGCCCGAGCCGTCCTCATCCTTGGCGCCGTAGACGGCGAAGGTGATCCCCACCCGGCGGAAGATCATCTCGGCTTCTTCGCGCCGCGACCGCATCATCTCCTGCGGCTGGCGGCCGAGCCACTGGGCGTAGGTGCGGTAATGGTCGCGCACGCCCTGCACTTGTGACTGCGACATGCCGCCCATGGACTGCGTCTGGAACTGGACCGGTCCATCGCCGGGCAGCTGGGCGAACATCTCGTCGAATTTCTGCATAAGTGCGTGTTCCTCGGCAAGAGGATAGCAACTTCCAGGCCGCCGGGAGGGCGCAACCGCCGCTAGTTGGTGCGCGCAACGGGCGGCGACGCATGGTGGTGCCAGTAGCGCGGCGCGCTTGCCCGCTCGCAACGCAGCTGCCGGGGTCGGTCGGAATGCCAGGCGGCCGCACCACAATGCGGCGAGCTTTCCACGGCGATATTGCGAACCCGGTAGCGCTCCATCACTTCCGCCGCGGGATGCCCGAAGCGGTTGCGGTAGCCGGCCTGGACGACGGCCAGCGCCGGGCGCACCGCGTCCAGGAAGGCTGGCGTCGACGACGTCTTGCTGCCGTGGTGCGGCACCAGCAGCAAGTCGGCGCGCAGCGCCTGCGGGTCGAGCGCCAGCAGGGCCTCCTGGGCTTTCTCGACGTCGCCGGCCAGCAGGACCCGCGCGCTGCCGTTGCCCACGCGCAGGACGCAGCTCAGCGTGTTCGGCCGGCCCGCGATCGCGTAGTCGGTGGCGGCTGGATGCAGGATGGCGAACTCCACGCCGTCCCACGTCCAGCGCTGGCCGGCCTGGCACCGCTGCGAGCGGCGCAAGGCCTGGAGCGCATGCGTCTCCTCCAGCGAGCTGAGCAGGCGCGCTTGCGCCTGCATGCGCAGCACGGCGACGGCGCCGCCCGTGTGATCGGCGTCCCGGTGGCTGAGGACCAGGGTGTCCACTGTCTCGCCGCCGGCGCGCAGCAACGGCACCAGCACGCGCTGCCCGGCGTCCGTGTCGCGCCCATAGGCCGGCCCGGCGTCGTACACCAGGGTATGAAACGCCGTCCGCACCACGACGGCATTGCCCTGGCCGACATCGGCGGCCAGCACGTCGAAGGCCCCGGGCGCCGGCCGGGGCGCCTGCCACAACAGCACCGGCAGCAACAAGGGCAGCCCCAGCAAGCGCGCCGGCCATGGCAGCCGCGCGGCGAGCAGGATGCCGCCGGCCACTCCGGCGGCACCGGCCCACAGCGGTGGCGCGGGCGAGGACCACGTGGCGAACGGAAGCGAAGCCAGGAGATCCAGGACGGCCGCGAGCCCATCGACGGCGACCGCGCCGGCGCGCCACAGCGGCGGCACGAACACGCCCGCCAGCCCGATGGGCGTGACCACCAGGGTCACCCACGGAATGGCCAGCAGGTTGGCGAGCAGGCCGACCAGGGACACCTGCCCGAACAGCAACAGCGACAGCGGCGTGAGGGCGACCGTCACGACCCACTGCTCGCGCACCATCGCCACGAACGCCCGCCAGGCGCGCTGCGCCGCGCCCACGCCGGCGTGGGCGTCCGCGCGGCGCCCCGTGGCGAACAGCACGCCCACTGCGACGAAGCTCAACCAGAATCCGGCTTGCGTCAGCGCCCACGGATCCACCGCGACGACCGCGGCGCATGCCAGCAGCCAGACCCACGTCCAGGGCCAGTCGCGCGCGCCCAGCCGCAGCAGCGCCACCACGGTGAGCATGCACACCGTGCGCTGGGCCGGAACGCCCCAGCCGCTGAACAACGCATAGGACGCCGCCAGCAACACCCCGCCGGCCAGGCCCGCGTGCTGCGCCGGCCACAGCAGGCAGAGGCGCCCGCTGCGGCGCCAGAGTGCGCCGACCAGCGCCGCGGCCGTCCAGGCGAACATGGTGACGTGCAGGCCCGAGATGCTCATGAGGTGCGCGACACCGGTGGCGCGGAAGATTTCCCAGTCGGCCCGTTCGATGGCGGACTGGTCACCCACCACCAGCGCCGCCAGCACGCCGGCCAACCGCGCGTCCTCCACCTGCCGGAAGATCGCATCCCGCACGCGCAGGCGGGCCTGCTCGACGGGCTTGCGCCAGGTGGCCGCCAGCCGCTGCGGCGGCGCGTCCTTCGGGCCGGCACGCACATAGCCGGTGGCCTGGACGCCCTGCTCCCACAACCACAGCTCGTAGTCGAAACCGCGCGGATTGACATGCCCGTGCGGTGCCTTCAAGCGCGCCGTGAACCGCCAGCGATCCCCGGGCGTCAGTTCGGCGGGCGCGCGCTGCAATTCGGCGCGGCCGTCCGCGCCTACCTCGGCGCCGCCATACCAGCCCAGGATCCAGTGCCGCGGCAACCGCATTGCGGCGCCGTCCAGGGTGACCGATTCGACCTGGAAGCGAAAGCGCACGCCGGTTTCGTCACGCTGCGGCAGCGAGGCGACCAGGCCGGTGGCGACGACGTCGCGGCCTTCCACCGCCGGGTCCAGCCCGCCGGCTGCGAACGAAGCCGCGCGCCAGCCGGTGGCAGCCGCGGAGAGCGTCGTGGCGGCCAAGGCGATGGCCAGCCAGCGCATGGCCCGGCCCCGCAGGCGCGCCAGGACGCCGAGGGCCAGCAGCGCCGCCGCGACACCCCCCGCATACCATCCCCAGTCCCACAGGCGCGGCTGCTGCAGTTGCAATGCAGCGCCGAGCACCACTCCGGCCAGGAAGGGCGCGATCGCTGCACCGCGGGTGGGGAAGGCGCGGGCACTCACCCCCGCTCAACGCGCCGCTCCCGTGGCAGCCCTCCTTCAGCTAGGGGGTGCGCCCGTCAAGAAGTGCGCGTGGCTCGGCTGTAGGACCCACCGGAAGTCCCGCCGTAGGACAAAGCCGCCAGTACCGCTTCGTTCCTGTCCTTACGCGAAGACTGATGACAAGCCGACCCCCACGCCGGGCCAGTTGCACCAAGATACGGCATCCCTACGCAGACCCGCCATGACCAAAGAAGACGCCAGGATCAAGTGGGAGACTGCTGACCGCGCCGCGGTGGAAGCGGAGGCCAAGGTCGCTGCCATCGGGCAGGCCGCACAGGACCCCAGGGTCGCAGAACTGTTCCGCACGGCTGCGCAACTGCGGGCGGAGGCCGATCGCCTGTTCCAGGAACTGGTCGAGCCGGACCAGGACTAGCCGAGCGCCAGCGACTCCATGCGCGCCGCGATGTCGGACAGCGCAGCGACCTCCCGCACGCCGCCGGCCGCGATGGCTTGCCGCGGCATGCCGAAGACGACGCAGCTCGCCTCGTCCTGGGCGATGGTGTACGAGCCGCTCTGGCTCATCTCCAGCATCGCATCCGCGCCGTCGCCTCCCATGCCGGTCAGCATCACGCCGATGGCCTGCTTGCCCATGGTGCGGGCGATCGAACGGAACAGCGTGTCGACCGAGGGGCGATGCCGGTTCACCGGCGGATCGTCCGTCACGCGCGTGAAGTAGGCGGCGCCGCGCCGCGTCAGCATCAGGTGGCGCCCGCCCGGGGCGATGTACGCCACGCCGGGCTGCACCACGTCGCCATCCTCGGCCTGCCTGACGTGGATGTCGCACAGCGTGTCGAGCCGGCGCGCGAAGGTTTCGGTGAAGCCGGCGGGCATGTGCTGCGCGATCAGGATCGGCGGCATGTTCGGCGGCAGCGCACTCAGTACGGTGCGCAAGGCCTCGACGCCGCCGGTGGAGGCGCCGATGCCGATGACGCGCTGCACCGCGCCCGCGGCGGCCGGGTGCGAGGCGCTCGGGAACGGCGACTTGGGCAGCGGCGACAGGCCGCTCGGCGGGAAGGCGCGGCCGCCGCGGCGCCCGACCTTCGCGTTGGAGGCGGCACGGATCTTCTCGGCGATTTCGTGCGCGGTGCCTTCCAGTTCGCCGAAGCTCGAAGGCTTGGGGAAGAAATCCACGGCGCCCAGCTCCAGCGCCTTCATGGTGGTCTCGGCGCCTTGCCGCGTCAGCGACGAGATCATGATCACCGGGATCGGCCGGATCGCCATCAGGTTGCGCAGGAAGTCGAGGCCGTTCATGCGCGGCATCTCGACGTCGAGCGTGATCACGTCGGGCGCGCCGCGGCGAATGCGGTCGAAGGCCAGCACCGGGTCGGGCGACACGCCCATCAGCTCCATGTCCGGCTGCGACTGCACGACCCGCCCGAGGAACGCGCGCATCACCGCCGAATCGTCGATGACGAGGACGCGGATCATCGCGGCGCCCTGAACATCTCGACGTCGCCGCCGCCGCGGCGGCCGGCCAGCCGGGACAGGTATTCGCGTTCGCGCTTTTGCACCGTCTCGCCGGGCGCCAGCTCCAGGCGCTTGACCTGCACCTTGCCGCTGTCGACCAGGAAGTGCACCTTGCGCGGGTAGACGTCCATCAGGTCCTTGGCCAGCAGGCGGATCCCCTCGACCCGCAGGAATTCGAGGGCGAACTCCGAATTCTTCGCGCCCACGTCCAGCCGGCCGAAGCCGGCGAGCAGCTGCGCGCCGCCGAACACCTTGGCCACCATCCGGCGGCGGTCGGCCCCCAGCCGGAGCATGTCGTTGATCAGCACTTCCATCGCATACACGCCGAAGCGTGCCGAGTCCGTCCAGGCGGACTGCGCGCTCGGCCGGTCCCCCGGCAACATGAAGTGGTTCATGCCGCCGATGCGCTCCACCGGGTCCCACAGGCAGGTGGACACGCAGGAGCCCAGCACGGTGGTGATGGCGACGTCCCCGCGGGCCGCATGCCATTGCCCTGGCAGGATCTTCACGGCCGGCAGGCCGAACTCGCGATCGAGGTACTGCAGCGGTGCGGCGGAGGCGGTCACGGATGCCGCCACTAGCCGACCAGGCGTTCGTAGGCGGTGCGCCCGCAGGAGCGGAAGCCGGGGTGCGCGGCGGGGAAGCTTTCGGAGTGGCCCACCATCAGCAGCCCGCCCGGCACCAGCAGGTCGGCCAGCCGCTGCAGCAGCTTTTTCTGGAACTCGCGGTCGAAGTAGATCACCACGTTGCGGCAGAAAATGACGTCGTAGCGCTCCTGCGCCGGCCACACCGGCGACTGCAGGTTCAGCTGCGCGAAGCGCACCATCGCGCGCAGCTCCGGCCGCACGCTGGCCAGGCCGTCGTTGGCGCCGGTGCCGCGCAGGAAATGCCGGCGCAGGCGCTCCGGCGGCAGGCCCGAGGTGCGCTCCATGCGGTAGACGGCGGACTTCGCCGTCTCCAGCACGTCGGTATCGATGTCCGTGCCGAGCACGTCGCCCGCGCAGCCCGCCTCGCGCAGCACCATGGCGATCGACCAGGCCTCTTCGCCGGTGGAGCAGGCGCTGCTCCAGCAGCGCAGCGCGCCGCGCCTGGCGGCGTGCTCGCGGGCCCGCACCGCCAGCAAGTCGAAATGGTGCGGCTCGCGAAAGAAGGCGGTCAGGTTGGTGGTCAGCGCATTGACGAAAGCCTCGCGCTCGCCGGCGGCGTCACCGGTGACGAGCTGCAGGTAATGGCCAAAGTCGTTCAGCTGGTGGGCGCGCAGGCGCCGCAGCAGCCGGTTGTAGACCATGTTGCGCTTCTGGACGCTCAACTTGATGCCCGCGTATTCGGCGATGAGTTGCCGCACGGTGTTGAAGTCGCGCTCGCTGAAGACCACGGACGGGTCCGCGCCCAAGGCAAGGTCGGGGGACAGGGCCAGGTTGCCTGCGGAAGCCGGGGTGCGCACGAAAGCCTTTCGGGTACTACAGGCAATCAGAATTCGGACCAGTCCCCGGTACCGTTGCCCCCGCCCGCGGCGCGCCTGGGCGATGGCGGCGCCTTCGGCGTCGCCAGCTTCGGCGCAGCCTTCCTGGCATACCGGATGGGAGCGATCGTCGCGGTGGCGACGGAGGTCGCCGGGCCGGCGCGCTGCACGTCGACATCCAGCACCGCCACGTCGGCGTCGAGGCGGAAACCACGCGCCAGTTGCAGCAGCGCCGCGGCCTGCGCGTTCATGGCTTCGGTGTCCTGCGTCGCCTGCTCCACCATCGAGGCATTGCGTTCGACCACGCGCTCCATCTGGCCGATGGCGGTGTTCACCTGGCCGATGCCGGCGCTCTGTTCCTGGCTGGCCTGGGCGATTTCGGCGATCAGCGCGCTGACCTTTTCCACCGACAGCACCACTTCCACCATCGTGTGGCCGGCCGTATCGACCAGGCTGGAGCCGGTGTTGACCTTGTGCACCGATTCGGCGATCAGCCCCTTGATCTCGCGCGCGGCGGCGGCGCTGCGCTGCGCCAGGCTGCGCACTTCGGCAGCGACCACCGCGAACCCGCGGCCCTGCTCGCCGGCGCGCGCGGCTTCGACCGCGGCATTCAACGCCAGGATGTTGGTCTGGAAGGCGATGCCGTCGATCACGCCGATGATGTCGGTGATCTTGCGGGACGCATCGGAGATCTCGTCCATGGTGTGCACCACCTGGTCGACGGCTTCCCCGCCGCGGCGCGCCACGTCGGCGGCGCCGGATGCGAGCTGGCTGGCCTGGCGCGCATGTTCGGCGTTCTGCGCCACGGTGGACGTGAGCTGCTCGATGGAGCTGGCGGTCTCCTCCAGCGTGGTGGCCTGTTCCTCGGTGCGTTGCGACAGGTCCAGGTTGCCCTGCACGATGCGGCCGCTGGTGTCGGCGACCGAATGGGCGCCGCTCACCACGTTGCCCAGGATGCCGCGCAGGTTCACGGTCATGTCGGCCAGCGCCTGCATCAGTTGCGCCGCCTCGTCGGAGCCGCCGGTGCGCACCTTCACGGTGAGATCGCCCGCGGCCACGCGGGTGGCGATCCGGGCCGCCACCCGGATCGGCTTGACGATGTGCAGCGTGAGCGGATAGCAGATCACGAACGCCGCCACGAACATCGTGCCGCAGACGGCCAGGAGGAGCGCCTGGGCGGCGCGCGTCGCGTCGGCCAGCACGTCCGGCGCCGGGCGGCTCGCGGCCACGTCGGCCAGCTCCTGCAGTTGCCAGGCGCCGATCAGGCCGAGCGCCGCGATGAAGATCGCGGCGACCAGGAAGGCGATGGTCAGCCGGACGCGGATGGTCGAGCGCCGGAACAGGCCGAAGGCCGTCCGGTCCACTTCGTGCGTTGCAAGCTGTCCGGCCACGGTGTCTCCCGTTCTTTGCGGGTTAGTGAAGCGCGCCGTCGACCAGGGCCATGTCGGCGCCGGTCATCAGCTTTTCGATGTCGAGCAGGATGATCATCTGCTCGTCCACCGTGCCCAGCCCGGTGATGTACTTGGTGTCGAAGGTCGCCGAGGCGAACTCCGGGGTCGGCCGGATGGCGTCGCCCGACAGCGTCAGCACGTCGGACACCGAGTCGACCACCACGCCGACAACGCGGCCGGCGACGTTGAGGATGATCGCGACGGTGAACTCGTCGTAGTTGGCTTCGCTCAGCTGGAACTTGATGCGCAGGTCCAGGATCGGCACGATCACGCCGCGCAGGTTGATCACGCCCTTGATGAACGCGGGCGCGTTGGCGATGGAGGTGGGCGGCTCGTAGCCGCGGATCTCCTGCACTTTCAGGATCTCGATGCCGTAGCTTTCGGCGCCGAGGCGGAAGGTCAGGAACTCGCTGGCGTTCGCATCCGCCAGGGCTTGGGCGGATCGGCTCGCGGCGGGCAGGTGGCTTTGCATATTTGTCTCTCCGTGGGGCCGGACATTCCTTGCGAGAATGCCAGCTACGCGCGCGTGTTGCAATCAGTTAAGGATGGTTACAAGTGCCTGGCGTGCGGTTTTCTCCGGACCCGCCGCTCGCTGCCCAGGACGCGCCGCCGGTCGCCGCGAATGTGTTACAGGAACAACGCTCCGTCGCGCCCGGTGACGCGCACCAGGTGCGCCACGTCCAGGATCAGCGCGACCGAGCCGTCGCCCATCACGGTGGCGCCGGCGAGTCCGGGCACCTTGCGGAAGTTCGTCTCCAGGCTCTTGACCACCACCTGTTGCTGGCCGACCAGTTCGTCCACCAGCAGGGCGGCCTTGCAGCCATCGGTTTCCAGGATCACCGCGATGCCGTTGCCCTGCTCGCGCGGATTGCGCGGCGGGAACAGGCGCGCCAGGTGCAGCACCGGCAGGTACTCGTCGCGCACGCGCAGCGTTTCGCCGTGGCCGGGCAACGCATGCAGTTCTTCGGCCGTCACGCTGAGGGACTCGACGACGCACGCCAGCGGCAGCACATAGGTTTCGCCACTGACGCCGATGGTCATCGCCTCCATGATCGCGAGCGTCAAGGGCACGCTGACCGTCACGCGCGTGCCCTTGCCGTGCACCGACTGCAGGTCCACCGTGCCGCTGAGCGACTGGATGTTGCGCCGGACCACGTCCATGCCGACGCCGCGGCCGGACACGTCGGTCACCGTCTGCGCTGTGGAGAAACCGGCCTCGAACACGACCTGCCAGACTTCGTGGTCGGGCGCGTCGGGCGAGATCGCGATGCCGCGGCGCCGGGCGCCCGCGAGGATGGCTTCGCGGTTCATGCCGCGGCCGTCGTCGCTGACTTCGATGACGATGTTGCCGCCCCGCTGGCTGGCCTTGAGCGTGACCGTGCCGGCGGCGGGCTTGCCGGCCGCAAGGCGCACGTCCGGCGGCTCCAGTCCGTGGTCGATCGCGTTGCGCACCAGGTGGGTCAGCGGATCCGAGATCTTCTCGATCAGGCCGCGGTCCAGTTCGGTGGTCTCGCCGAACATCTTCAGCTCCACCTTCTTGCCCAGGCGCGCCGCCAGCTCGTGCACCACGCGCGGAAAGCGCTGGAACACGTTGGAGATCGGCAGCATGCGGATGGCGAGCACCGCCTCCTGCAGGTTGCGGGTGTGCCGCGACAGGTCGGCCAGGCCGGTGTTGGCGTAGCGGCCGTCGTCAACGGTTTCCTCCAGCGTGCCCGTCCGCGCGAGCATCGCCTCGGTGATCACCAGTTCGCCCACCAGGTTGACCAGCAGGTCGATCTTCTCGGTGGACACCCGGATGAAAGTGGTCTCGTGGGCCGTGGGCATCAGGTCGTGCAGCACGTCCTGCTGCGGCGCCGCCGCAGGCGCCACCGGCGCCTTGGCGGCGCGCTCCTTCTTGAACTGCTCGGGCGAGACGAACAGGTCCACCGGCGCGGAGTCCTTGTGTTCCTCGGCGGCGAAGTCCGCCGGCTGCGGCAGCGTGGCGCGCTCCTGCGCCATGCGGCGGAACTCGGCCGGGTCGACGAAGAACTCGTCCAGTTCCTGGGCCTGGGCCGATGCCGATGCGGCCGCCTCGGGCGCGGCTGCCGGCGCGGGCGCAGCCGCCGTGTCCTCCGCCGGGGCGGGCGCGGCGACCTCGGGGAGCGCCGCGGCGTCGGCGAGGTTTTCGATGGCGATGAGCTCGGGCGCGACCACCAGCGACAGCACGCTCTGCAGGTCCGCCATCGCGCCCTGCAATTGCACGTCGAAGCCGACGCTGCCCCCGTCGCGGTTGTCCACCACGGTGTTGCTGATGGCACCCATGTCGGACAGGCCGGTCAGCATCATGTCCAGTTCGATCTCGTCGATCGGCGTGGCCAGCGGGCCAAGGTGCACGCGGAAGTCGCGCGTCACGGGTCCGGACTCGCCGTTGCGCGCGTCGGTGGAAGGTTGCGCCACCCGGTCGCGCAGCAGCGACTCGGCGTCGCTCGCGTCCGGCGCCTGCGCCAGCAGGCCGCGGCGGTGCAGCACCTGCGAGCGCAGCGTGTCGCCGGCCCGCAGCATGGCGTCGATGTCCTCACCGGCGATGGGCCGCTCGCCCTTGCGCAGCAGGTCCAGCAGGTTCTCCTGCAGGTGCGTGAGGGCCGCGATTTCCGAGCAGCCCAGCATCGCCGCGCTGCCCTTGATCGAGTGCACGGCGCGGAAGATGCCATTCAGGTCGTCCGGCGCCGGCGCATCGATGTCCAGGCGCAGCAGGATCGCCTCCACGTTCGCCAGGTGCTCCTGCGCTTCCTCGAAGAAGATGGTGCGGAAGGCGGCCGGGTCGCCGAAGCTGTTGGCGGACTGGAACATCTGGTTCTCCGTACCTTCAGATGAACTTGCCGACGACGTCCAGCATGCGCTGGGGATCGAAGGGCTTGGCCATCCAGCCGGTGGCGCCGGCCTCGCGGCCCTTTTGCTTGAGCTCCGGGCTGGCTTCGGTGGACAGCACGATCAGCGCCACCGCGTCGTAGTTGGGCAGCGCGCGCAGCTCGCCCACCAGCGTCACGCCGTCCATGCGGGGCATGTTGTGGTCGGTCACCACCAGGTCGAACACGCGCGTGCGCGCCAGCTCCAGCGCCTCGACGCCGTCACCGGCCTCGGCCACTTCGTAGCCCGCGCCCTGCAGCACCGCGGCGACCATCGCCCGCATGGAGCGGGTGTCGTCGACCACCAGGATGGATTTGCTCATGGCTTGCTGCTCCGGGATTTTTCGCGCTTGCGGCTGGAAGGAAGGAACTGGGCGATGACCTCGAGGAGGCGGTCCTCGTCGAGCGGCTTGGTCAGGTATTCGTCGCAGCCGGCCAGAGAGCCGCGCAGCTTGTCGAAGGGCGAGCTGCGGCTGGTCAGCATCACCACCGCGGTCTTCTTGATCGCCTGCTTGTTGGCCTTGATCAGCTTGCAGACCTGGTAGCCGTCGATGCCGGGCAGCACCACGTCCAGGAACACGCAGGTGTATTCGCGCGATCCGGTCAGGCCCACGGCCTCCTCGCCGGTCTCGGCGAAGTCCACTTCGAAGTTGAACGGGGCGAGCTTGGCCTTCATGAACATGCGCACCGAGGCGTTGTCGTCCACCACCAGCACGGTGTCGCCGAGGGCGCGTTTCTTGGCGGCGGCCGCATCCAGCGGCGCCGGGGTCGAGCCGCCGGCGCCGGAACGGCCGGCGCCGCTGGCGGACAGCGGGCGATTCAGGGGCAGCGTGCCGCCTTCGTCGTCCTTGCCGCCGCCGGACTTGCCGGTCGCCGCGCTCACCGTTTCTTCCAGGGCCTGCAGCAGGCGGGCCCACTGCAGCGGCCGCGGCAGCAGCGGAAAGCCCATGCTGTCGACGCCCGCGCCCACCATGACGGCAGGCAGGTTGGCCCGCTTGCTGAGGGTGCGGAACTCGCTCATGGCCTCGGTGTTCTCGGCATCCACCAGGTAGATGTCCGCCGCTCCCGCCACGGTGGCTGCAGGGTCGTACTGCACGAAGCCGGGATCGCGCCGCGCGGCGAGCGCGAAGATGCTGGCAAGCATCGAGCGCTCCACGGGGTTGAACCCGATCACATCGACCAGGTATTGTTCATTCAGGGTCACGTAGTCCACCTTGGCCCAACAGGCCGAGCACCGCTTCCGCATCCGGCAGGCGGCGATTCACTTCCTTGCAAAGCATCCGGTCCACCAGCGGCTGCAACGCCGCCGCCGGGCCGGACAGCCGCGGCGGCTGCGCCACCAGCTGCTGCGAGACCACCTCCATCAACGTCGTTCCGGTGAAGAGCGGCCGGCCGGTCAGCATCTCCTGCAGCATCACGCCCAGGCTGTAGACGTCGGCGGCGGGCGCGGCCGGCGCGCCCTGCAACTGTTCGGGTGCCGCGTAGCGCGGCGTTCCGAGCACGCGGCCGTCGTCGATCGACGCACCCCGTCGCCCGGCTTCGGCCGCCAGCCCGAGGTCGGCCAGCACCAGCACCCCGTTCGACCGCACCAGGAAGTTGGCCGGCTTCACGTCGCGATGCACGAGACCCTTGCGGTGCAACTGGGCGACGCCGCGCGCGGCGTGCTCGATCAGCTCCACCGCTTCCTGCGGATCGACGCCGACGCTCAGGCGGGCCGCGAGGTCACCGCCCGGCAGGTATTCCATCGCCAGCCACTTCCAGGCGCCGGCCTTGCCATGGCCGTGCACTTGCAGCAAGCCGGGACCCGCCGCGCGCGCGGCAAGGATCGCTTCGCGGTCGAACGCGCAAGGTCCCTGCTGCAGCTTGAGGGCCAGGTCGCCGGGTTGGCGCAGGTGATGGGCCAGCCAGACGGCGGAACGGCGGCCGCGTCCCAGCAGGCGCTGCAGCCGGAAGCCCGGAACCTGCGGCGGTTCCTCGCGCTGCGAGGCGCCCGTGGAAAGGGCCTGGATGGAGAGGGCGGCCGAGTGCATCACACCCCCAGCTGGGCCAGGTCGTCGAGCAGCAGGCGGGCCGACGGATAGCGCTGCTCGCGGTCCTTGGCCATCATGCTTTCCATCACGTGCTGAAGGTGCGCGTGCTGCGGCGGCAGCAGCGGCACCGGCGCGTGCACGTGCAGGTGCAGCAGCTCCTGGGCGGAACTCGCGTGGTAGGGCTTGCGTCCGGTGAGCAGTTCATGGGCGAGCACGCCCAGGCTGTACATGTCGCAGCGCGCATCCACCGGCTGGCCGAGCGCCTGCTCGGGGCTCAGGTAGTAAGGGGTGCCCACGATGTCGCCGTCGCCGGTGTCCGTGATCTTCATCGACACCTGCTTGGCCACGCCGAAGTCGGCCAGCGCCAGGCTGCCGTCCTGCCGCAGCATCAGGTTGTCGGGCTTCAGGTCGCGGTGGACGATGCCGACGTCGTGGATCGCCCCGAGGCCGGCGGCCGTCTGCTTGATGTAGGAGAGCGCGGTCGGCGGGTCGATGTTGCCGGCCTTCATGCGCGAGCGCAGGTCGCCCTGCGGGAAGTACTCCATGGCGATGTACGCGTTGGACACCGAGAAGTCCTGGCGGAAGATCCGCGCCACGTTGGGGTGATCGATCTGCGCCAGCAGCGCGTATTCCTGGATGAAGCGCTGCAGGCCGTCGGCCTCCACGGCCTTTTCCATCCGCATGACCTTCAGCACCTGCGGCACGCCGCCTTCCGCGGCCTGCACCAGGAAGATCGAAGCCATGCCGCCCTCGCCGATCTTGCGCAGCACCCGGTAGCCTTCGATCAGGAAGTTCATGCCGGACGCGGCGGCCGCCTGCTGCGCAGGCAGCGACGGCACATGCGAATGCCCGGGCGCGGCGGCGCCGGAAGTGCGCTTGCGCGCCTGCGAGTTCTGCCGCAGCGACTCGCGCAGCATTTCGAAGACGCGCGGCGGCGTGCTGGAGCCCTTGCGCTGCACCAGGCCCGTGACTTCCACGATGTCGATGAAGCTGTTGTCCGGCAGGCTGACCGAGCCGATGCGGCCGCCCTCCGCCCGGCCGGCGGACGCCAGCCGGGTGCCGGCCGACGTGGCGACGCTCCAGCCGAGATCCATGGCCGTGACTTCCAGCAGGCGCGCCACTTCCACGGCTTCCCCGGCCGCATGGACCTTGCCGCTGGCGCGCCGCGAAAGTTCGGCAACGCCCAGGTGGACGCCGCACGCCAGCGTGAGCATCGGCAGCCCCGAGAACTCGGGCCGGCTCGCCACCACCTGCGCCAACTGGACTGCGTCGTGCACCGCCAGGATGGCCGCGTGCAGGCCGCGCTGCGCGTGGTTGGGCTTTTCTTCCGGCTTGTTGTTGAACACGGCCAGGATCGAGTCCGGCCGGCGCTGCGACACTTCCCCGCCGAGCTTCTGGACCGCCTCGGTCAGCATCCGCCGCACTTCGTTGACGAACGAGGCCGCCTGGTCGCCGCTCATCGCGTTGCACACGGTCGAGAAGTGGTGCAGCCGCGCGTAGACGAAGGTCGACACGGTGGCCCCGGCCTGGACGCCGCTGGGATCCAGGGTGGAAGCCATTTGCGAGGAAGGCGCGAACTCGCTGGACGCGACAGGCGCCACAACGGCGGAACGGGCTTCGACAGGTTGTCGCATTTGGTTACATGCTAGTCGAGTTGGTGCGCGACGCACAAGGAAAGGCAGGAACTTTCTCACGACACACCCGACTTGACCCTCTTGTAGCGGCCCCGGCGCAACACCGGTTTCGAACTGCCGCCGCGGCGCCCGCCGACCGGCCTTGCACACGCGACAGCCGGACTTGCCACCAGCCCGTCCCGCCTGGCCTGCCTGTTGCTACGATCAATGGATATGTCCATCCATGCCGCGCTGAATCACGTCACCCATTACAAATACGACCGGCCGGTGAACCTGGGACCGCAGACGGTGCGGCTGCGTCCCGCGCCGCATTGCCGCAGCAAGGTCATCTCGTATTCGCTGCGGGTCGAACCGGCCGGCCACTTCACCAACTGGCAGCAGGACCCGTTCGCCAATTTCCAGGCGCGGCTGGTGTTTCCCGAGAAGACGACCGAATTCAAGGTGACCGTGGACCTGGTCGTGGAGATGGCGGTCTACAACCCGTTCGACTTCTTCCTGGAGCCCAGCGCCGACAAGTTCCCTTTCGAATACACGCCCGAAGTCGCGCAGGAGCTCGCGCCCTATCTTGTGTGCGAACCGCTGACCCCGCTGGTCAAGCAGTACCTGCAGAAAGTGGACCGCACGCCGCGCGCCACCATCGACTTCCTGGTGGCCCTGAACCAGCAGGTGCAGGGCGACGTCCGCTACCTGATCCGCATGGAGCCCGGCGTGCAGACGCCGGAGCAGACACTGGCGCTGGCCAGCGGATCGTGCCGCGACTCGGGCTGGCTGCTGGTGCAGTTGATGCGCCGGCTCGGCCTGGCCGCGCGCTTCGTGTCGGGTTACCTGATCCAGCTGAAGTCCGACGTCAAGGCACTGGACGGGCCGAGCGGGACCGAAGTGGATTTCACCGACCTGCACGCCTGGTGCGAGGTCTACCTGCCGGGCGCCGGCTGGATCGGCCTGGACCCGACCTCCGGCCTGCTGGCCGGCGAAGGCCACATTCCGCTGGCGTGCACGCCGCAGCCGTCCGGCGCGGCGCCGATCGAAGGCCTGATCGACGAAGCGGAGGTGGAGTTCGCGCACCACATGCAGGTGACGCGCATCTACGAGTCGCCGCGCGTGACCAAGCCCTACACCGAGGAGCAGTGGCAGGAGGTGCTGGCGCTGGGCGACGCGGTCGACCGGCAGTTGCAGGCGGGCGACGTGCGCCTCACCATGGGCGGGGAGCCCACCTTCGTGGCGGTGGAAGACCGCGACGCGGCCGAATGGAACACCGACGCGCTCGGACCCACCAAGCGTGGCTTCGCCACCGCACTGGTGCACAAGCTGCGCGATGAATACGGCCGGGGCGGCTTCCTGCATTTCGGCCAGGGCAAGTGGTATCCCGGCGAACAGCTCCCGCGCTGGGCCCTGTCGATCTGCTGGCGCGCCGACGGCCAGCCGTGCTGGAACAACCCGGCGCTGTTCGCCGACGAACGCCAGCCGACGCACTACACCGCCGAAGATGCGCGCCGCTTCATCCACCGCCTGGCCGGCCGGCTGGGCATCACCGACCAGTTCATCCGGCCCGGCTACGAGGACGTCTTCTATTACCTGTGGCGCGAGCGCAAGCTGCCGGTGAACGTGGACCCCTTCGACACCCGGCTGGAGGACGAACTGGAGCGCACGCGCCTGCGCCGCGTCTTCGAGCAGAAGCTGGATGCGGTGGTGGGCTACGTGTTGCCGATCGCGCCGAGCGAGGGCAGGACCGCATCGCTGCGCGGCTCCCCGTGGACGACGGGGCCCTGGTACTTCCGCGACGATCGCATGTACCTGATCCCCGGCGACTCGCCCATGGGATACCGGCTGCCGCTCGAAAGCCTGCCCTGGGTGGGCAAGGCGGACTATCCGTACCTGGTGGAACGCGATCCGATGGCGCCGGCCGGCGCATTGCCTGCGTACGACGCCCTGCGCAGCGGTTACCAGCAAGGGCCGGCGGGCCTGCCCGGCGAAGCGCCGCGTGCTTTCCAGGACCGGCGCGACGAGGCCGGGACTGGCATGGGCTCGGGCCGACCCGCGGGTGAAGGCGTGCGCGAACCCAACCGCTTCGAGTCCGCCCACTGGGTGACCCGCACCGCCATGTGCGTCGAAGTGCGCGACCCCCAGCGCGCCAACGGTCCGAAGGCCGAACGCGAGCACGGCGGCAAGAGCGGCGCGCTGTACGTGTTCATGCCGCCGCTGGCGCACCTCGAGGAGTACCTGGAGCTGCTCGCCGGGGTCGAGGCCACCGCCGCGGAGCTGGGGCTGAAGATCGTGCTGGAAGGCTACCCGCCACCGCGCGACCCGCGCCTGAAAGTGCTGCAGGTGACGCCGGATCCCGGTGTCATCGAGGTAAACATCCACCCCGCGCACAACTGGCGCGAGCTGGTGGACCATACCGAGTTCCTGTACCAGGCCGCATTCGAGACACGGCTGTCGGCCGAGAAGTTCATGACCGACGGCCGCCACACCGGCACCGGTGGCGGCAACCACTTCGTGCTGGGCGGCGCCACGCCGGCCGACTCGCCCTTCCTGCGGCGGCCGGAGCTGCTGGCCAGCCTGCTGGTCTACTGGCACAACCACCCGGCCCTGAGCTACCTGTTCAGCGGCCTGTTCATCGGGCCGACCAGCCAGGCACCGCGCGTCGACGAAGCACGCAACGACCAGTTGTACGAGCTGGAGATCGCCATCAAGGAGATCGAGCGCAGCCGCAAGCTGCACGGCCAGTCCATGCCGCCCTGGCTCGTGGACCGCACGCTGCGCAACATCCTGGTGGACGTCACGGGCAACACGCATCGCAGCGAGTTCTGCATCGACAAGCTCTATTCGCCGGACAGCAGCACGGGCCGGCTGGGCCTGCTGGAACTGCGCGCCTTCGAGATGCCGCCGCACGCGCGCATGAGCATCGCGCAGCAGTTGCTGCTGCGCGCGCTGGTGGCGCGGTTCTGGAAGGAGAGCTATCGGGCGCCCGTGACGCGCTGGGGCACCGAGCTGCACGACCGCTGGCTGTTGCCCAGCTTCATCTGGATGGACATGAAGGACGTGCTGGCCGAAATGCGGCTGGCCGGCTTCGCCTTCGACGATGCCTGGTTCGCGCCGCACTTCGAGTTCCGCTTCCCGCTGGTCGGCGAGATCCAGGCCATGGGGGTCGAGCTCACGCTGCGCAACGCGCTGGAGCCCTGGCACGTGATGGGAGAGGAAGGCGCCACCGGCGGCACCGTGCGCTACGTCGATTCGTCGCTGGAGCGCATCGAGGTCAAGGTGACGGGCCTGAACCAGAGCCGCTATGTCGTCACGGTCAACGGCCGGGCGCTGCCGATGCAGTCCACCGGCACCGCCGGCGAATTCGTCGCCGGCGTGCGCTACCGCGCATGGCATCCGTCATCGGCGCTGCATCCCACCATCGGCGTGCATGCGCCGTTGACCTTCGACCTCGTGGACACGTGGATGCATCATTCCATCGCCGGCTGCCAGTACCACGTCGCGCATCCGGGGGGCCGCAACTACACCACGTTCCCCGTCAACGCCTACGAGGCCGAAAGCCGGCGGCTCGCGCGCTTCTTCCGCATGGGCCACACGCCCGGGCGGCTGGAGATACCGCCGGCCACCATCGACGTGCCGGGCAGCCGCGAATTCCCGTTCACGATGGACCTGCGGCGCGCCCGGGGATGAGCGCCGCACGGCCGTCGCCGGGGTGCAACAGGCAAATGGACCCCCGCTGAGGCGGGGTGGGACAATCGAGCGACGTGGACTCCACCAACGAATCGCTCTTCGGCGCCGATGCGGATGAAACTCCCGCGTCGCTGGCGGCCGCGCTCGCGCCGCCGGCCGCGCCCGGCCACTACGACGAACTGCGCGGCGGCGTCTCCGCGCCGGCTGCGGACCCGCACTCCACCCCGGCGACGCTGGTCGCCTCGCACGCCATGCCGACCGACGGCTGGTCGCGGTTCTTCGAGAACCTGGGCCGCGAGGGTTTCGACGACCTGAACCGCCGCACGACCGACCTGCAGCGGCAGGTGCGCGACAACGGCATCACCTACAACGTCTATGCCGACAAGGGCGGGCCGCAGCGGCCCTGGTCGCTGGACCTGTTCCCGCTGCTGCTGACGCCGTCCTGCTGGCAGCAGATCGAAGCTGGCGTGCTGCAACGCGTGCAGCTGCTCGAATGTATCCTCGACGACGTCTACGGCAAGCAGGAGTTGCTGGCCGCCAACCTGCTGCCGCCGGCGCTGGTGCAGGGGCATCCGGGCTACCTGCGCGCGATGCACGGCGTGCAGCCGGCCGGCGGGCGCCGCCTGCACATCGCGGCGTTCGACCTCGCGCGCGACCCCGAAGGCGCCTGGTGGGTGGTGTCGCAGCGCACGCAGGCGCCGTCGGGCCTGGGCTACCTGCTGGAAAACCGGCTGATCATCTCGCGCCTGTTCCCGTCCGCCTTTCGCGACCTCAACGTGCAGCGGCTGGCCGCGACCTACCGCGCGCTGCTGGAAAGCATGACGGCCATGTGCCCGGCGGCGGCGGACGAACCGCGCATCGTCCTGCTCACGCCGGGCCCGTACAACGAAACCTATTTCGAGCACGCCTATCTGGCCCGTTACCTGGGCCTGACGCTGGTCGAAGGCAGCGACCTCACGGTGCGCGACGAGCGCCTGTACCTGAAGACGCTCAAGGGCCTGGAGCGGGTGCATGGCGTTCTGCGGCGGCTGGACGACGAATTCCTCGACCCGCTGGAGTTGCGCGCCGACTCGCGCCTGGGCGTGCCCGGCCTGCTGCAGGCGGTGCGGGCCGGCAACGTGATGGTGGCAAACGCACCCGGCAGCGGCTTCCTGGAGTCGACCGGCCTGCTCGGTTTCATGCCTGCCTTGAGCCGCAAGCTGCTGGGCGAAGAGCTCAGGCTGCCGGCGCTGCCCACATGGTGGTGTGGCGAGCGCGCGGCCATGCGGTCCGTCCTGCCGCAACTGGGCAACTGCGTCATCAAGCCGACGTACACCGATGCGGGCACGGGCGCCGTGCTGGGCAAGACGCTTTCGCGGCGCCAGCAGGACGAATGGGCCGGCCGCATCATGCGCGAGCCCGACGAGCACACCGTGCAGGCCTACCTGCCGCTGGGGCAGATGCCGACCTGGCGGACTGCGCCGTCCGGCGAGCGGATCGTGCCGCGCTCCTTCCTGCTGCGCGTGTTCGCCGTGTCGGACGGCGCGCAGGGGTGGCGCGTGCTGCCCGGCGGCCTGACGCGCATCGCCGGTGGCGCTCTGGACATCGCATCGATGCAGCGCGGCGGCAGCAGCGCCGACACCTGGGTGCAGACCGACGGCGAGGTGGACCGCACCAGCCTGCTGCACCACGAGCACCCCTCGGTCGACACGCCGCTGCGCAATCGCACCGTGACCTCCCGCGCCGCCGAGAACCTGTTCTGGCTGGGCCGGTACACGGAGCGCACGGAGAACACGGCGCGCCTGGCCCGCCTGGCCATCGCCAGCATGAACGGGGAAGACCAGTCCTCGCAGCCGCTGATGGCGTGGCTGACCGATGTGGCGGTGGCCAACGCACTCGTCCTGCCCGCGGTCCCCTCGGCCACGCAGGCTCGGCGCGTCTTCGAGCGATCGCTGATCGCGGGACTGTGCAAGGCCGACAAGTCACGCAGCGTCGGCTTCAACCTGGCGGCGGTGCGCTCCGCCGCGGCGGCGGTGCGCGAGCGCCTGTCGCAGGAGCAGTGGAACCAGATCGTCGATGGCGAGCGAGCCTTTGTCGAAGCATGCGCCGAAGCGGGAGGCGACGGCGACTATTCCTCGGTGGAAGCATTGCGGGCGCTGGAGGCGCTGTCGGGGCACACGGCCGCGATGACCGGCGCACAGACCGACCGCATGACGCGGGACGACGGCTGGCGGCTGCTGTCCACCGGCCGCCACCTGGAACGATTGGGCTTCCTCTCCCACGCACTGGCGAGCGCCTTCGAAAGCGGCGCAGTGCACGATGAGGGCGGCTTCGAGGCGGTGGTGGCGCTGTTCGACAGCACGATCACTTTCCGCTCCCAATACCAGCAGCGGCACGACATCCCGGCCCTGCTGGACCTGCTGGTGCTGGACGGCGACAACCCGCGGTCGCTGGGCTGGGTGGCGCAGACGCTGCGCAACCGCTTGGCGAAGCTGGCCGGGTCGCGCCATGGCGTCGTGCCGGTCATGGCAATGCCGGTGCCGGACCCGAAGGCCTGGACGCTGGAGGCGCTGTGCGCGCGCGATGCGGCTGGCGGCCATGCGGCGCTGCTGGAGGTGCTGGAGCAGTGCGTGGAAGCCTCGTTCCGCCTCTCCGACGAGCTGACCGCGCGCTACTTCGCGCACTCCGGCGACGGCCGCTACAGCGTCGGGCACTGACATGCTGCTGCACGTCCTGCACGAGACCTCGTACCGCTACGCACCCGCCGTGCGCACGGCGCAGCACATGGTGCACCTCAAGCCTTCCAGCAACGCGCGCCAGCAGTTGCTGAACCACCGCCTCGTGATCGATCCCGAACCGGCCCGGCACAAGGAGACGATCGACATCTACGGCAACACCCGCACCTTCTTCAGCCTGCAGTTCAGCCACGAGTCGCTGCGGGTGACGGCGGAGAGCCTGGTGTCGACCACGCCGGCGCCCGAGGTCACCACCAGCCTGCCGTGGGAGGACGTGGTCGAACGCATCCGCTACCACCGCGGCACGCACTACGACCCGGCGAGCGAATTCGCCTTCGCGTCGCCGTACGTGCCGCGCGACAAGGCTTTTGTCGACTACGCCTTGCCCAGCTTTCCGGCCGGCCGCCCGCTGGCGGAGGCGGCGCGCGAACTGATGCATCGCATCCACGCGGACTTCGAATACGAGACCAGCGCCACCGACGTCAACACGCCGGCGCTGGAAGCGCTGGAACTGCGCAAGGGCGTCTGCCAGGACCTGGCGCACGTCATGCTCGGGTGCCTGCGCAGCCTCGGTCTGCCCGCGCGCTACGTCAGCGGCTACCTGCTCACCGAGCCCGCGCCGGGCCAGCGGCGGCTGGTGGGCAGCGACGCCTCGCACGCCTGGGCCGCGGTGTATCTGCCCACGCCCGGCCAGCCCGGTGAGTGGCTGGACCTGGATCCGACCAATGACCGGCCGGCCGGGGAGGATTACGTGACGCTGGCGATCGGCCGCGACTATTCCGACGTCTCGCCGATGCGGGGCGTGATCCATGGCGGGGCGAATCACCGGCTGCGGGTCGCCGTGACGGTGACGCCGGCTGAAAACGATGCGATGACCCCGGCTGCGCCGGCAATGACAGAATGACCGGTCACAGGAGCAAAACATGAGCGTCTACGACAAGCTGAAGGAACTGAACATCACATTGCCGCCGGTGGCCACGCCGGCCGCGGCTTACGTGCCTTTCGTGCGCACCGGCAACCTGGTGTACCTCTCGGGCCACATCGCCAAGAAAGATGGCAAGGCCTGGGTCGGCCAGCTCGGCAAGACGATGAAGACCGAAGAAGGCAAGCTCGCCGCCCGCGCGATCGCCATCGACCTGATGGGCACGCTGCATGCTGCCGTCGGCGACCTGAACAAGGTCAAGCGCATCGTCAAGGTGATGAGCCTGGTGAATTCCGCGCCGGACTTCACCGAGCATCACCTGGTCACGAACGGCTTCAGCGAGCTGATGGGGCAGGTCTTCGGCGACAAGGGTGCGCATGCACGCAGCGCTTTCGGCGTCGCCCAGATTCCGCAGGGCGCCTGCGTGGAGATCGAGCTGATCGCGGAGGTCTGAGCTAGCGCGCGCCGTCGGCACGCAAGCGCGGCGCTGCGGCGAAGCCGTGGCTCCTTCCCTCCCGCTCCTGCGGCAGGACCAGCACGTCGGCGCGGGTCGCGGCCAGCACCCGCTGGGTGACGCTGCCCAGGAAGAAGTCGGCCAGCGTGCTTCGCGCGCGCTTGCCGATCACCAGCAGCTCCGCGCGCATCGCCCGCTCCCGTGCCAGCACCACCATGGCAGCGTCACCGAAGCCCACGCACGGCAGCGCGTCACCCGTGGTGGCGCCGGCCTGGCCGATCATTTCCTCCAGCGTCGCGCGAGCCCGCTGCGCGCTGCGGTCGCGTTGCTGCCGCACCTGCGCCTCGCTCAGGTCGAACGCGCGCATCGAAATTTCATCACGGACGTCGAGCGCGTGCAGCACTTCCAGCTGCGGCGCCCGCGCGAGCCGCAGTGCCGCGGAGATGACCCGGCGCGCCTGCGGTTCGAGCGCCACCGGCACGAGCAGACGGCGGTAGCTGCCACGGACCGGGCGCTTCACCACCAGCACCGGCACGCGGCACATCCGGATGAGCCGCTCGGCAGGCGTGCCGAACACCAGCTCGCGCAGCGCATTGCCGCGCCGCGAGCCGATCACCAGCAGCGAGGCTTCGCGTGCCACGCGCAGGGTGGCTGCGAGCGGATCTTCCAGTGGGATCTCCAGTTCGATCGACACGCCAAGGCGGTTGCGGATGTCATCCGCCAGCCGCTCGAGCACGGGCGCCGCCGCTTGCGCCGCCACGCGGTCGGCGCATGCGTGGAGCAGCAGCAACGGCAGGCCGAGATCGCGCGCCACCATCGCGGCACGCCACGCAGCGTTCGTCGACGCGTTCGAAAGGTCGTGGGGGACCACCACGGCCCCGGAAGTTGCGGTCCTCATGGCTCGTAGTCTCCGCTGGCTTCGGGCTGGAACAGCACGGCGGCGATGCGCGCCGCGCCTTCCTGGCCGGTCGGCGTGCGCCAGCGCGCTGTTTCGCCCACGCGCAGCCCCAGCACGCTGGTACCTACGGGCGAGAGGACAGAAACGAAGCCGGCACCCGGCTCGGCATGTTCCGGATAGCAGACGGTCAGCTTCGACGGCGCATGGGTGCCGTCGTCCAGCAGCACCTGCGAATACATGGTGACCGTGGTGGGGTCGACCGCACTGGAAGGCACGAGGTCGCTGCATTCCAGCAACTCGCGCATGGCGCGGGCGCCGCCATGCTCGGGCTGTTGCCGCAGCAGGCGGGTGAGGCGCAGGTGATCGATCTGGGTGAGCGTGCGCTCGACGGGAAAGGCGATGGCCACGGGACTCTCCTTGACAGTGCAAAGGTTCCGCGGCGCAGGTGTGCGGCCGCGGGGTGAGGCGCTGTGGAGGCCCGGCGATTCGGAGTGCGCTAAGGGAGGGGGTGAATCGCCGGGCTCAGGAAAGTGCTTGCGATTGCGGACGCCTGCGGGCGCCGCGCACTTCAAGGCCGGGAATTCGCGCGCCACGCCGCGCCACGCCGGTGGCGGCGCGGTGGAATGAAGTGATGCGCGGGATGTTCACGGCCGTAGTCTAGGCCATCGACGCGCCGACAGGGGGAAAGCCCTCACCTTCCTTGCCAGAATGTCCGAACCAGATCCGCGCCCTTCTCGCCAATCATCACCGCCGCCGCGTTGGTGTTGGTCGACACCATCGCCGGCATCACCGACGCGTCGATCACCCGCAGCCGCTCCACGCCTCGCACGCGCAACTGCGCATCCACCACCGATGGCTCGTCGCCGCCCATTCGGCAGGTTCCCGTGGCATGGAACACCGTGCCGCCCTTGGTCCGCGCGAATTGCTCCAGCGCTGCATCGCCGGTCACCGCATTCCCAGGCAGATACTCCTCCCCGGTGACGAGCTCGCGGAACGCCGGCTGCCGGTAGATGTCGCGCAGGATCTTCAGCCCCGACACCAGCACCTTCGCGTCCTGCGGATGCGTGAGGTAGTTGGAAACGATGCGCGGCAGCGCCAGCGGATCCGCGGAACGAACCTGCACCGTACCGCGCGACAGCGGACGGCATTGCGTGGCCGATGCGGAAAAGCCGGAGAAGGAGTGCAACGGATCACCCGGCTTGTCCACGGACAGCGGCATCACGTTCAGCAGCACGTCCGGGCGGCCACCCTCGGCATGCTCGCTGCACACCATGCCGCCGACCTGGCCGGCGCCCACGGTGAGCGGACCGCGCTGGCGGAACAGCCACTGCGCGCCCATGGCGGCCAAGGACAGCGGATTGCGCACCTGGTCGTTCAACGACATGCGCTTCTTCAACTTGACGATGACGCGAGCCTGGTAATGGTCCTGCAGGTTGGCCCCGACCTCCGGCGCGTCCACATGCACCGGCAGCCCGTGCTCGCGCAGCAACGCGGCCGGCCCGATGCCGGAAAGCTGCAGCACCTGCGGCGATTGCAATGCGCCGGCAGCCAGCAGAACTTCACTGTCGGCACGCGTGCTGCGCAACTCGCCCTGCTCCAGCCATTCGACGCCGACGGCGCGGCCGTGCTCCACCAGGATCCGGGTGACGTGGACACCGGTGCGGACGGTCAGGTTGGGCCGCCCCCGCGCCGGCGCGAGGAATGCAGTGGCCGCATCGCAGCGCCAGTGCCCACGCAGCGTCAACTGATACGCGCCAAGCCCCCCGGTTTGCGCGCCGTTGAAATCGGGATTGAAGCCGTGCCCGGCCTGCTGGCCCGCTTCGATCCAGGCCTGGCAATACGGATGATCGTTGCGCAGGTCGGAGACGCACAGCTCGCCCGATCCGCCGTGGTATTCGCTCTCGCCGCCCTCGTAGCGCTCCGACTTGCGAAAGTAGGGCAGCACCTCACGGTAGCTCCACCCCGTCGCTCCCATGCGCGCCCAGTCGTCGAAGTCGGCGTGCTGGCCGCGGATGTAGAGCAGCCCGTTGATGGCGCTGGAGCCGCCCAGGCCCTTGCCGCGCGGCCAGGTGATGGACCGGTTGCCGGTGGCCTCCTGCGGCTCCAGCGGAAACTGCCAGGAAAAGCGCGGGTCGTAGATGCTGCGGAAGTAGCCGATCGGCAGGCGCAGCCAGAAGTGGCCTCCTTCCCCGCCGGCCTCCAGCAGCAGCACGCGGCAGGCAGGATCCGCCGTCAGCCGGTTGGCCAGCACGCAGCCGGCCGACCCTGCGCCGATGATGACGTGGTCGTACCCGGCCGCGGGTCCGGTCATGCCTTGACGGTCTCCAGGAAGGGCTTCGGGTCGAAGTAGTCCTGCGCCTTGACCGCGTTCTGGATGTTGGCGGTGGAAACGAAGAAGTCCGTCACCTGCTGCAGCCACTTGGTGACCGTGCCGTCCTGGTAGTTCTTGCGCCACTCGGAGTTGGTGTAGTACTTGGACGCCTTGAACTGCTCCTTGAAGTCGGGCAGCGGCACGTCGGTGTACTGCGTCTTCTGCAGCATCTCGGCGGCTTCGTCCGGCTTGCCGGTGATCAGCGCATTGGCATCGGCCCAGCCGGCGATCACCTTGCGGATGACGGCCGGGTTCTTGGCGTAGTAGTCGTTGCCCGCGGCCCAGCCGCCCATGATGGCGGCTTGCGGGAAGAAGGCGGAGGCATCGATCAGGCGGCGCGCGCCGGGCAGCTGCTTCTTGATGACGGAGTCGAAGGGCACCCACAGCGCCACGGCCGGCACCGCGCCGGAGATGAACGAGCTGACCGCTTCCGGCATCCGCTGGTTCACTACGTTCACGTCCTTCGGGTCGATGTTGTTGGTGCGCAGCGCCCGATCCAGGAACACGTGCGCCGTGGTGCCGGTGGTGGTGGAGACCTGCTTGCCCTTCAGGTCCGCCAGGGTCTTGATGCCCGAGTCCTCGCGCACCCACAGCTGCGCGGTGGCGTACTCGATGTTGTTCATCAGGAAGGCCTTGCCCTGCCCGCGCGCCGGGAAGTTGGACAGCACGGCGCCGGTGGCCAGCATGTCGAGGCTGCCGCCGATCATGGCCTGGAACAGCTCCAGGCCAGTGTTGAACTTCACGAGTTCGAGATCGAGTCCCTGCTTCGCGAAGCTCCCGATCTGCTGGCCGACGAAGATGTGGCCGTCCACCGCGGGCGTGTGCAGGTAGCCCACCTTCACCTTGGTGCGCGCCTGCGCGAAGGCGGGCAGCGCGGCGGCGCCCAGGGATGCGGCGGCGGCCGCGCGAATCAGTTGCCTGCGTTGGATGGCCATGGTGAGTCTCCTGTGGATGAAGGTGGGAGCGGGATCAATCGGACATGCGCACGGCCTGGCGGGCCTGCGCGGCGTATTCCTGCATGACGAGGTCGCGGATGTGCGCGCGCAGCTCGCCGAAGCGCGGGTCCTCGTGCACGTCCTCCGCGCGCGGGTAGCTGAAAGGCACGTCGATGATGGTGCGGATGCGTGCCGGCCGCGCCGTCACCACGACGATGCGGGACGACAGGTAGATCGCCTCCTCCACCGAGTGCGTGATCAGCATTACCGTCTTGCCTTCGTTCTGCAGCACGTGCAACAGCAGGTCCTGCATGGCCGAGCGCGTCTGCGCGTCCAGGGCGCCGAAAGGCTCGTCCATCAGCAGGAACTCCGGCTTCACCGCATAAGCGCGGGCGATGGCCAGTCGCTGGCGCATGCCACCGGAGAGATGCTTGGGGAAATGATTGGCAAAGTCCGACAGCCCCATGAGCGCCATGTAGCGCGCCACCGTCTCCTCGCGCTGCGCCGCGTCGGCCTTGCTGGCGCCGAGCTTCAGGCCGAACTCGATGTTCTGCCGCACGGTCAGCCACGGGAAGACGCCGTACTCCTGGAAGATGACGCCGCGGTCCGGGCCGGGACCGCGCACCGGCTGCCCGTCGAGCAGCACGCGGCCCTGCGTGGGCTCGACGAAGCCGCCGACGATGTTCATCATCGTCGTCTTGCCGCAGCCGGAAGGGCCGATCACGGAGACGAACTCGCCGTTGCGGATGTCGAAGGAGACGTCGTCCAGCACGCGCATGGGTCCGTGGCTGGTGGGGAAATCGACCGACACGTGGTCGAACGCGATGCGCACCGGCGCGGCGATCGGGACGGGGTTCATGCGATCCGGTCCTGCCAGGCGACCATGCGGCGCGTGGCCATGCGCAGCGCCAGGTCCATCAACAAGGCGATGAAGCCGATGCAGATGATGCCGACGTAGATGGTGTCGAGCTGGAAGAAGGCCGACGCGTCCTGGATCAGCGCGCCCAGGCCCTGTTGCGCCGCGATCAGCTCCGACGCCACCAGCGTCGCCCAGGCCACGCCCAGCGCTACGCGGATCGCCGTGAGGATGTGCGGGATGGTCAGGGGGATGATCACCTTGCGGAAGATCTCGAAGTCGGTGGCGCCCAGCGTGCGCGCCACCTTGATGAAGATAGGGCTGATCTGCGCGATGCCTTCGTACATGACGATGACGCCGGCGAAGAACGACGCGTAGAACAGGATCACCGTCTTGGCGGCTTCGCCGATGCCGAAATACACGATGACGAGCGGAATCAGCGCGATGGGCGGCAACGCGCGAAAGAAGTTGATCACCGGGTCGATGAAGGTGCGCAGGCCCTTGTACCAGCCGAGGCAGAAGCCGACCGGCACCGCCAGCGCCACGCCCAGCGTCACGCCGATGAAGACGCGCTGCGTGGACATCAGCACGTCCAGCCCCAGGCGGCCCTTCGACAGCTCGACGAACTTGGCCGCCACGGCGTGCGGCGAGGGCACGAGCGCGGGACTGATCAGGCCGCTGGCGCGGATGGCATACCAGGCCAACACGATCAGCAGCCAGGGCGCGGCCACCAGCAGCACGCGCGACGCGAAACGGCGCGACCCCGTCATTGCGCCGTGATTCCCGCCTTGCGCATGACCTCGGCCCAGCGCCTGCCTTCGGCCGCGATGAAGGCGTCGAACTCGACGTGCGGCTGCGGATTCAATTCCATGCCGGCGGTGTCCATGCGCGCCTTCACGTCCGGGTGCTTCAGCACCTCCGTCATGTCGGCGGCAAGCCTGCGAACGATCTCCTCCGGCGTCTTCGCCGGCACGAACACGCCCGTCCACGGGCGCACGTCGTAGGCCGGCAGGCTGGCTGATTCCGCCACGGTCGGAATCTCGGGATGGAAAACGATGCGCTGGCCAGCGGTGACGCCGATGGCGCGCAGCTTTCCACTCTTCAGGTGCGGGCCCGCGAGGGCCGCGCTCAGCGCCATCATCGAGATGCGGCCGGCCAGCAAGTCCGTCATCGCCTCGGGCTGCCCCTTGTATGGCACGTGCGTCATCTTCACGTCTGCCATCTGCGCGAGCAATTCGCCGGACAGGTGCGGCGACGAGCCGATGCCGGGCGAACCGTAGGTGAGGGGCTGCGGGCTCTTGCGGGCCAGCGCGATCAGTTCGCCGACAGTCTTCACCGGCGTTTCCGGCGGGACGACGATGATGTTGGGGACGCTTCCGATGCTGAGCACGCCGCGGAAGTCGGCGGGGCTCCATGGAAGATTCTTCGTGATCTGCGGCAGAACGGTGAAGCCGGTGCCCACCATCAGCATGGTGTAGCCGTCAGGCGCGGCCTTGGCGACGGCGTCCGTGCCGATCGAACCGCCGGCGCCGGCCCGGTTCTCCACGATCACCGGCTGGCCGTACTTCTCGGACAGTTTCTGGCCGACACTGCGGGCCACGACGTCCACCACGCCGCCCGCGGGGAACGGCACGACGATGCGCAGCGGACGCGCGGGGAAGGCTTCCTGCGCGACCGCGCTGAAGGACAGGGCCGCCAGCGCCGCGGCAGTGGCGGCGGCTCGCAGTGCATCGCGTCTTTGCATGTCTTTCCTCCGGCCTGCTGGAACAGCGTGGTCTAAACGTCCTATACATAGTACCATTTGGCCGATCCAGCATTCATTCCGGTTTCCCCTAGGCATGCACTTCGCCGACAGCCCCGTTCCCCGCTACGCGCAGCTGTCCGACGTGATGCGGCAGCGCATCGCGCGCGGCACGTGGCCGCGTGGCCACCGGTTGCCCGCGCTGCCGGACCTGATGGCGGAGTTCGGCGTGGCGCGCGTGACGGTGCGCCAGGCAGTCGACCTGCTGGCGCGCGAAGGGCTGCTGTCGCCGCAGCAGGGGCGCGGCACCTTCGTGACGGGTGCGCCCAGCCGCGAACGCATCATCACCGTGGTGACCACGCTCGACGAGCTGGCCCGCGTGTACGAAGACACGCAGCCGCGCATCGTCAACATCGACGAATCGGTGGGCTCGCCGCCGCTGGGCGCCGGCGAAGGCACGCCTGCCGACCGCTATGCCTTCATGCGCCGCGTGCACCTGCGCGACGGCAAGCCGTACTGCGTCATCAACATCTATCTCGACGAGCGGATCTTCCGCCAGTCGCCGCAGGCCTTTCGCAAGAAGACGGTGATCCCGCTGCTCAAGGCCATGAAAGGCGTGCGCATCGCAGCGGCACACCAGGTGCTGACGATCTCCAGCGCCGACATGGAAGTGGCGCAGTTGCTGGAACTGCCGGTGAATGCGCCCGTGGCCGAGGTGCGCCGCATCTTCCAGGATGCCGCGGGCACCGTGATCTACCTGGCGGACGTGACCTACCGTGGCGACGCCATCCGACTGGAAATGGACCTCAAGCCGTGACCCTTGCCCCGCTCCCCTCCGCGCCGTTGCGCCCAGCGCGCGTCGAAGCGTTCGTGCTCCGCTGTCCCATCGCGACGCCCGTGCGCACGTCGTTCGGCACCATGCACGACCGGCCCGCCGTGTTCGTGCGTGTCGAGGACGCGGACGGCTCCGTCGGCTGGGGCGAGATCTGGTGCAACTTCCCTTCGTGCGGCGCGGAGCATCGCGCCCGGTTGCTGGAAACCGTGCTGGCGCCGCTGGCCACCAGCCGCGCGTTCACCGGGCCGGCCGAAGCTTTCGAGTGGTTGAGCGCGCGCACGGCGGTGCTGGCCATCCAGTCCGGCGAGTACGGGCCGATCGCGCAGGTGATCGCCGGCATCGACCTGGCGCTGTGGGACCTGTGCGCGCGGCGTGCGGCGCAGCCCCTGTGGCGCTACCTCGGCGGGTCGAGCGGTGAGGTCGTGGCCTACGCCAGCGGCATCAATCCGGACCGGCCGCAAGACATCGTGGCCGCGAAGCGCGACGAAGGTTATCGCGCCTTCAAGCTGAAGATCGGTTTCGGCAAGGAACGCGACCTCGAGAACCTGCGTGCGCTGCGCGCGCTGCTCGGCCCGGCCACGCCGCTGATGGTGGATGCGAACCAGGGCTGGACGCTCGATGAAGCGCGGGCCATGGCGCCTTCGCTGGCCGAGTTCGACCTGGGCTGGCTGGAAGAGCCGCTGCGGGCGGACCGGCCCTGGCGCGAATGGCGCGAACTGGCGCGCGAAACCCGCATTCCGCTGGCGGCCGGCGAGAACGTCGTGGGCCACGAGGCGTTCGAAATCGCGATCGACTCGCGCACCTTGTCCGTGCTGCAGCCGGACCTGGCGAAGTGGGGCGGCATCTCCGGCTGCTGGCCGGCGGTGCAGCGCGCACACGCCGCCGGCGTGCGCTATTGCCCGCACTACCTGGGCGGCGGCGTGGGCCTGCTGGCGTCCGCGCATGTACTTGCGGCGGCGGGTGGCGATGGCATCCTGGAGATCGATGCGAATCCGAATCCGCTGCGGACGGAGTTGATGGGGCCGCTGCTTCGTTTGCGCGAGGGCCGCGCGTCGCTGGGCGATGCGCCGGGGATCGGGATCACGCCGGATTTGAAGAGGCTCGCGGAGGTTTGCGCCCGCGGGAGTTGAATGCATGTCGGGGTTCGGCTGCGCCGAAACCCGACCTACAAATTCACGACAAGTTCGCACTCTCGGCGTAGGTCGGGTTCGGCGCAGCCGACCCCGACATCTACTCGTCCAGCAACCCACCCCTGTAGAAGCTGTACGCCGTCCCATCGTGCAGGTAGAAGTGCCCGTCCGCGCACCCGTCCTTGCCCGGAAAGAACTCGCGGTACTTCTTCGGCACCAGCCGCTCCAGTTCCTCGTCGGAAAGCTCCTCGAACTCGATCGGCGTGATCGGCTGGCCGGCGCGCAAACGACGGCCTTCCATCACTCGACCCGCGTCACGGCCAGCGGCTTGAAGCCCAGGTCCGCCACCTTGCCCTTGCGGCCACGGACGCCCTTGGCGTTGTTCAACGAGCGGATCTCCAGCACCTCTTCGCGCTCCTTGTCGCCGCGGCCCAGGCCGGTGATGCGCACCGAGCGGGTGTAGGCGGCAGCACCCGCCAGCTCCTCCTTCGGCTCCAGGTCCATCAGCATCAGCCCGCGGCCGCCGTTGGCCATGGGCTTGAGCTCCTTGATCTCGAAGGTCAGGACGCGCTTGCCGGTCGATGCGCAGAACACGTGCGTGGCGAAGGCATCGGTGCCCGCCACGCCCACTAAGGACGGCCGGCAGACGGTTTCGCCCGCGCCCAGCGACAGGAACGACTTGCCGCCCTTCTGCCGCGACACCATGTTCTCCACCGCGGCGACGAAGCCGTAGCCTCCGGAATTCGACAGCAGCAGGAAGACGTTGCCGGCGCCTGCGAAGTAATGAACCAGCTGCGTGCCGGCGTCCATTTCGATCAAGGTCGTGAGCGGCTGGCCATCGCCGCGCGCGCCCGGCAACACCGACACCGGGATCGAATACACGCGGCCATTGCTGCCGAAGGCCAGCAGCGTATCGACCGTGCGGCATTCGAAGGTGCCGTACAGGCCATCGCCGGCCTTGAAGGCGAAGGTGGCAGCGTCATGCCCATGCGCCTGGCGCGCCCGCACCCAGCCCTTTTGCGACACCACCACGGTCACCGGCTCGTCGATCACCTTCACTTCCGCCACGGCCCGCTTCTCGGCCTGGATCAGCGTGCGGCGCGCATCGCCGAACTGTTTGGCGTCGCCCTCGATCTCCTTGATCATCAGCCGCTTGAGCGCTGCCGGCGAGCCCAGGATCTCTTCGAGCTTCTCGCGGTCGGTGCGTAGCTCCTTCAACTCCTGCTCGATGCGGATCGCTTCGAGCCGCGCCAGCTGGCGCAAGCGGATTTCCAGGATGTCTTCGGCCTGCCGGTCCGACAGCTTGAAACGCGCGATCAGCGCCTGCTTGGGCTCCTCCGCCGCGCGGATGATGGCGATCACCTCGTCGATGTTCAGCAGCACCAGCTGCCGGCCCTCGAGGATGTGGATGCGGTCCAGCACCTTGTCCAGCCGATGCTGGGACCGCTTCTGGATCGTGCGCTGGCGGAATTCGATCCACTCCACCAGCATCTGGCGCAGCGCCTTCTGCGTCGGCCGGCCGTCCAGGCCCACCATGGTCAGGTTCACCGGCGCCGAAGTCTCCAGGCTGGTGTGCGCCAGCAGCGTGGTGGTCAGCTCCTGCTGGTCGATGCGGCTCGTCTTGGGCTCGAACACCAGCCGCACCGCCGCGTCCTTGCTCGACTCGTCGCGCACCGCGTCCAGCACCGACAGCACGGTCTGCTTCAACTGCACCTGGTCCTGCGACAGCGCCTTCTTGCCGGCCTTGACCTTGGGATTGGTCAACTCCTCGATCTCTTCCAGCACCCGCTGCGAGCTCACGCCCGGCGGCAGTTCGTTCACGACCAGTTGCCACTGGCCGCGCGCCAGCTCCTCGATCTTCCAGCGCGCCCGCACCTTCAGCGAGCCGCGGCCGCCGCGGTAGGCCTCGGCGATGTCGGCGGCGCTGCTGATCAACTGCCCCCCGCCCGGATAGTCCGGGCCCGGCACCAGCGCGAACAGGTCCTCCTCCGACAGCTTCGGGTTCTTCACCAGCGCGACGCAGGCCTCGGCGATCTCGCGCAGGTTGTGCGACGGGATTTCGGTGGCCAGCCCGACGGCGATGCCGCTGGCGCCATTGAGCAGCGTGAAGGGCAGGCGCGCGGGCAGCACCACCGGCTCCTGCGTGCTGCCGTCGTAGTTGAGGACGAATTCGACCGTGCCCTCGTCGAGCTCGTCGAGCAGCAGGTTGGAAATCCTGGCCAGCCGCGCTTCGGTGTAGCGCATCGCCGCCGCGCCGTCGCCGTCGCGGCTGCCGAAGTTGCCCTGGCCGTCGATCAGCGGGTAGCGCTGCGCGAAGTCCTGCGCCATGCGCACCAGCGCGTCGTACGCCGCCTGGTCACCGTGCGGGTGGAAGCGGCCCAGCACGTCGCCGACCACGCGCGCGCTTTTCACGGGCTTGGGGCCGCTGCCGGTGCCGAAGCCCAGGCCCATGCGGACCATCGAATACAGGATGCGGCGCTGCACCGGCTTCTGTCCGTCCGCCACGTCGGGCAGCGCCCGCCCCTTGACCACGCTCAGTGCGTACTCGAGGTAGGCGCGCTGCGCGTAGGTGGCCAGGTCGAGGCTGCTGTCGTCGCCGCCTGGGTCGAAGGTGATGAGGTCTTGCTCCATGGGTGTCGAGTGTCTTCAGGAAAGGATTTCGTCCGCGTCCAGGGTCACGATGCGGCGCTCGGAGGCGTCGCGCACTTCCTGGTCCAGCCGCGCGTTCAGCCGCTGCAGCAGGACCTTGGGTGGAATGTCGTCGGTCGGCACCTGCGCCAGCACGATGCGAAAGTGCAGGAATTCGGAAGGCGCCACCGGCAAGGGTTCCTTGAGCCCGGCGACGAGGATACGCCCAGCCACGGTGGCGGACGCCTGGCCCGGGGCCACGCCCTCGGCCAGCACGCCGATGCGGGCCTGCGCCAGCCGCGCGGCGACGTCGCCGTCGCGCAGCAGCGATTCGCGCACGCGGCTGGCCGCGGCCAGGACCGCGGACTCCGCGGCTTCGAGTCCGAACTCCGTGGCGATGGAGCCCAGGTTGTCGATGCTCACCACCATCAGCACGCTGGGGTGGCCGTAGCGCCGCGTCAGGTGCCGCGCGGCCAGCACGCGGTCGATCAGAACCAGGGGCGTGCCCAGCCCCGTGAGGGGGTCGACGGTGTTGCGGGCCTGCAGGCGTACGCGGGTCTCGCCGAAGATGCGGTCGCGCCAGCCCGTGCCGACGAAGGTGACGGCGCTCCAGCCGGCCAGCAGCGCGGACACCAGCACCGCGTCTTCCAGCGCGAAGGGCGCGTCGTGCACGGCCAGGTGGAAACCCGCCGCGCCCAATGCCAGCAGGCCTGGCGGCAGCCACCAGATCCAGGGCTGGCTCTGGCGCCAGGCGCGCGCCAGCAGCATCGCCACGACCGAAGTCCACAGCACCATGCCGGCCGCCATCGCCCACACCGAGTACACCGCCGCGATCGCCAGCAGTGGCAGCACCACCGCGCTGGTTGCCAGCAGCCAGCGGCGGCCCTGTCGCAAACCGCCCGCGTGGCTGACCAGGTCGAGCAGCTGCAATCCCGCCAGCGACGGCACTAGCAGGAACACCGCAGGCGGCAGCAGCGCGTGCCGTCCCAGCAGCACCTGCACGACGACCACACCCATCAGCGTGCCGGCCGCATGCAGCAGCAGCGAGCGTTCGTGGTACGCATTGGCCTGGATCACCGACAGCAGCACCACCAGCACTTGCGCACCCACGCAAGCGCCCAGCCACAGCTGCGCGGGATCGATGGCCTCCGTCATGCGCCCGGGGTCGCGGGCTCTGGCACGGGCACCCCCGCGGGCATGTTGCGCCGGCCGCCGGCAGCGGGGATTTCCATGCGGATGCGCGGCGGCGCAATGCTGCCGTCATGGGCCGCCGGCGCAGGCGGGGCCACGGGCGGCTTGAGCATGGCGTACAACTGCATCACCGTCTTCACGTAGTTCTTCGTCTCCGGATAGTTCGGGATGCGGTTGCCGGCGCGCTGCACGGCGCCCTCGCCCGCGTTGTAGGCCGCCAGCGCCAGCTCGATCTGGCCCGGGTACATGCGGATCAGGTCGCGCAGGTAGCGCGCGCCGGTGCGCACGTTGGTGCGCGGGTCGGTGAGCTTGCGCGCGAGGGGACTCTTGCTGTCGCCGCGCACGCCGTAGCGCTCCGCGGTCGCCGGCATGATCTGCATCAGGCCGACGGCCCCCTTGGGCGAGACGGCCGCCGGGTCGAAACCGGATTCGGTGGCGATCAGCGCCTGCAGCAGCTCGTATTCCACGCCGTGCTCGCGCGAGGCCTCGCGCAGGTGATGCTTCACCTGGCGGAAGCTGGGCGAGATGTCGAAGAAGGTCAGCAGCTTGCTGCTGGTGCTGGTGGGCACCGCCACTGCCCGGGGCGGCTTCACGCCCTTGGCCGTATCGAATTCGCCGTCGCCGCGGAAGAACAGCTGGTAGCGCTCGTCCAGCTGCTCGGGCGCGAAGTGCCCGACACCCTTGTCGTCGATATAGCCCCACAGCTCCGCGTGGGCCGGCGCCAGCCACGCGCCGGCGGCCAGCAGCAAGGCGGCGATGGCGCGCGGGAATCTCACGCTTGCAGCTCCAGGGCGCAGCCGCGCCGCTGCACGAATTCTTCCTGCAGCATGGACATGACGACCAGCGAGTCGAAGCCGTCCTGCACCTTCACCGCCTGGCGCAGTTCACCCTCCTGCACGAAGCCCTCGCTGCGGTACAGCTGCTGCGCCAGCGCGTTGCGCTTCTTGATGTCCAGCCAGAAGCGGTGCGCGCCGAGATCGTCGAAGGCGATCTTCTTGACCACCCGCAGCGCCGCGCGGCCGTAGCCCTGGTGCTTTTCCCGCACCACCATCCGCTTGAGCTCGATCGACAGGTGCGGATTGCGGCAGCCGATCAGGATCAGGAAGCCGCCGGCATCGAGGCCGGGCCCGGTCTCGATGATGAAGTGGCGAAAGTCGGGGAACCGGATGGCCGCTTCGTGCTGGATCTTTTCCCACGGCGTGATGTACGGCAGGTTCGCCGGGTCGCGCTCCAGCGTCAGCACGAAGTCCAGGTCGCTCTGCATCGTGGGACGCAGGCGCACCCGGGCCGGGTTGCGATGCGAAGCGGCGGCGGCATTCATGTCAGATGTCGATTTCCACGGAGTCGCCATGCAGCTCCATCAGCTCGCGGCGCGCGGCGGCTTCGCCCTTGCCCATGAGCTTGGTGATCAGGTCCTCGGTGCCCGCAAAGTCGAACTTGCCCAGGCGCACGGGCAACAGGCGCCGCGTGTCCGGATTGAGCGTGGTCTCCCACAATTGTTCCGCGCTCATCTCGCCCAGCCCCTTGAAGCGGCTGATGCTCCACTTGCCCTCGGCCACGCCTTCCTTGCGCAACTTGTCCAGGATAGCCGTCAGCTCGCCCTCGTCCAGCGCGTACTGCTTGCCGGCCGGCTTCTTGCCGCGCGCCGGCGTGTCCACGCGGAACAGCGGCGGCCGCGCGATATACACGTTGCCGGAATCGATGAGCTTGGGGAAGTGGCGGAAGAACAGCGTCAGCAGCAGCACCTGGATGTGCGAGCCGTCGACATCCGCATCCGACAGGATGCAGACCTTGCCGTAGCGCAGGCCGGTCAGGTCGGGCGTGTCGTTGGGGCCGTGCGGATCGACGCCGATGGCCACCGCGATATCGTGGATTTCGTTGTTGGCGAACAGGCGGTCGCGCTCGACCTCCCAGGTGTTCAGCACCTTGCCGCGCAGCGGCAGGATGGCCTGGCACTCCTTGTCGCGGCCCATCTTGGCGCTGCCACCGGCGGAGTCGCCCTCCACCAGGAAGATCTCGTTGTGCGTGATCTCCTTGCTCTCGCAGTCGGTCAGCTTGCCGGGCAGCACGGCGACGCCCGAGCCCTTGCGCTTCTCGACTTTCTGGCCGGCCTTCTGGCGCGACTGCGCCGCCTTGATCGCCAGTTCGGCGAGCTTCTTGCCGTAGTCGACGTGCTGGTTCAGCCACAGCTCCAGCGCCGGCCGCACGTAGCTGGAGACCAGCCGCACGGCGTCGCGCGAGTTCAGCCGCTCCTTGATCTGGCCCTGGAACTGCGGGTCCAGCACCTTGGCCGAGAGCACGTAGGAAGCGCGGGCGAACACGTCCTCCGGCAGCAGCTTGACGCCCTTGGGCTGCAGGTTGTGCAGCTCGATGAAGCTCTTGACCGCGTTGAACAGGCCGTCGCGCAGGCCGCTGTCGTGCGTGCCGCCGGCGGTGGTGGGAATCAGGTTGACGTAGCTCTCGCGCACCGGCTGGCCGTCCTCGGTGAAGGCCACGCACCAGGCGGCGCCCTCGCCTTCCGCGAAGTTCTCGTTGTTCTCGGCGAAACCCTCGCCCTCGAACAGCGGGATCACCGGGTCGGCCGGCAGCGTCTGCATCAGGTAGTCGCGCAGGCCGCCCTTGTACTGCCAGGTCTGGGTGTCCTTCTTCTTCTCGTCGACCAGCTGCACCGTCACGCCCGGCATCAGCACGGCCTTGCTGCGCAGCAGGTGCGCCAGCTCCGGCAGCGGCACCGCGGTGGTCTCGAAGTACTTGCCGTCCGGCCACACGCGCACCGTGGTGCCCTGCTTGCGGTCGTCCGGGCCGGCCTTGCGGACCTTGAGCTTTTCCTCGACGTCGCCGCCGGCAAAGGCGATGGTGGCGACCTGGCCGTCGCGCCAGACCGTGGCTTCCAGCCGCTTGGCCAGCGCATTGGTGACGGACACGCCCACGCCATGCAGGCCGCCGGAGAAGCTGTAGGCGCCGCCCTTGCCCTTGTCGAACTTGCCGCCCGCGTGCAGGCGGGTGAACACCAGTTCGATCACCGGCGCCTTTTCCTCGGGGTGCATGCCGAAGGGGATGCCGCGGCCGTCGTCCTCCACGCTCACCGAGCCGTCGGGGTGCAGCAGGACGCGGATGCGCTTGCCGTGGCCTGCCAGCGCCTCGTCGGCGGCGTTGTCCAGCACCTCCTGCACGGCGTGAAGGGGGTTGTCCGTGCGGGTGTACATGCCCGGGCGCTGCTTGACGGGCTCGAGCCCCTTCAGCACCCGGATGGAACCTTCGGAATACTCGGACGGTGGTTTCGTGGCCATAGGGAGGCGCATTGTAGACGCGGCCCATTTATCCGCTGGATGGGCATCCAGTGCAATCGATTCATGCGAGCCCGTCATCAATGCGCCACGAATAAATCAATGGGGTTGTCGGCGGCACGACGAGCGGCGGGCCCTGCGGCTCGGTACATTCGCCGCATGCCCACCGCCGACCGCAAGCTTTCGATGACGCAGGTGCTCGCCTGCGGCGCCATGATCGTCACCCTCTCGATGGGCATCCGCCACGGCTTCGGCCTGTGGCTGCTGCCGATCACCCAGGCCCAGGGCTGGGACCGCGGCACCTTCTCTTTCGCCATCGCGATCCAGAACCTGTCCTGGGGCGTCATCGGCATCTTCGCCGGCATGCTGGCCGACCGCTTCGGCGCCTTCAAGGTGCTGATCGGGGGCACGCTGCTTTATGCGGCCGGCCTGGCGGGCATGGCGCTGTCACCGAACTCGACGATCTTCGCCCTGACGGCGGGCGTGCTGATCGGCGCCGCGCAGGCCGGCACGACCTACGCCGTGGTGTATGGCGTGATCGGCCGGCAACTGGACCCGGCCAAGCGTTCCTGGGCGATGGGCGTCGCGGCCGCCGCGGGCTCCTTCGGCCAGTTCCTGATGGTGCCGGTGGAAGGTTTCCTGATCCGCGGGCTGGGCTGGCAGCAGGCGCTGCTGGTGCTCTCGGTCGTGGTGCTGCTGATCATGCCGCTGGCCTTCGGGCTGCGGGAGCCCGGCTTCGCTGGCGGCGCCATCCCGCCGAAGCGGCAGCAGACGGTAGGCCAGGCCCTGGCCGAAGCCTTTCGCTACCCGAGCTTCCAGCTGCTGATGGCGGGTTACTTCGTCTGCGGCTTCCAGGTGGTGTTCATCGGGGTGCACCTGCCCAGCTATCTGAAGGACAAGGGCCTGTCGCCGGAAGTGGCCAGCTACGCGCTGGGCCTGATCGGGCTGTTCAATGTGATCGGGACCTATGTGGCCGGAACGCTGGGACAGACCGTGGCCCGCCGCAAGATCCTCGCGTGCATCTATCTCGGACGCGCGATCGCGATCTCGGTGTTCCTGTGGGCGCCGCTGTCGCCGCTGTCGGTGTACATCTTCGCTGCCGTCATGGGCATGCTGTGGCTGTCGACGGTACCGCCGACCAATGCCGCGGTCGCGCAGATCTTCGGCGTGGCGCACCTGTCCATGCTGGGCGGCTTCATCTTCTTCAGCCACCAGATCGGCTCCTTCCTCGGCGTCTGGCTGGGCGGCGTGCTGTATGACCGCACCGGCAGCTACGACGTCGTCTGGTACATCGCCATCGGCCTGGGCGTGCTGGCGGCCCTGGTGAACCTGCCCGTGCGCGAAGCGCCGATCGTGCGCGGCGCGCCGCAGCCTGCGTGACATGAGCCGCCGGGCCGCCCCAAGGCGAATCCCGCAGCGCGTAGCGCGGAGGGCAGCCGAATGAGCTTGCGCAGGAAGAAGGCCCTGGTCTACGGGGGTGCCGCGGCCCTGTTGGTCGCGGTGTTCGTGCTTTACACGCGGCCGCAGATGATGGTGGTGCTGGGCGACATGATCTGGGCGTGTTTCCAGTAGCCATGCACGGCACGCTGGCACCCTCTCCCTGGATCGTGCGCTGGACGCACCTGGTGCCCGCCGGCGGCGACGTGCTGGACCTGGCCTGCGGCGGCGGCCGCCACGTGCGCTGGTTCGCCGAGCGCGGGCATGCGGTGACGGCCGTGGATCGCGACAGTGCCGCGCTCGACACGCTGGGCAGCATCGCGGAAACGGTGGAGGCCGACATCGAAAACGGCCCGTGGCCGCTGGCCGGCCGGCAGTTCGCCGGCGTCATCGTCACCAACTACCTCTGGCGGCCGCTGTTCGCGCGGATCGCCGCCTGCGTGGCCCCGGGCGGCGTGCTGCTGCACGAAACCTTCGCCCTGGGCAACGAGACGGTGGGCAAGCCTTCGCGTCCGGATTTCCTGCTGGCGCCCGGCGAATTGCTGCGTGCCTATGGCGAGCTGCGCACGGTGGCGTTCGAGGACGGCTTCCTCGATGAGCCACCGCGCTTCGTGCAGCGGATCGCCGCGGTGCGGCCCGGGTCCGCCCCGGGGCCGGGCAGGTACGCGCTCTAGTTAGAATCGCCTATTCACGGAACACCCCCCATGACACCGATTACAGGCAGCATCGTCGCGCTCGTGACGCCGATGCACGACGATGGCAGCGTCGACTACGCGGCGCTGCGCAAGCTCGTCGACTGGCACATCCAGGAAGGCACGGACTGCATCGGCGTCGTCGGCACCACCGGCGAGTCGCCGACGGTCGATGTCGAAGAGCATCGCGAGATCATCCGCGTCTCCGTGGAGCAGGCGCGCGGCCGCGTGCCCATCATGGCCGGCTGCGGGGCCAACTCCACGCTCGAGGCGATCGAGCTGGCCCGCTACGCGCAGAAGGTCGGCGCCGACTGCCAGTTGCAGGTCGTTCCCTACTACAACAAGCCGACGCAGGAAGGCATGTACCGGCACTTCAAGGCGATCGCCGAGGCCACCGGCGACCTGCCCACGGTGCTGTACAACGTGCCGGGCCGCACGGTGGGCGACATGCTGCACGAGACCGTGCTGCGGCTGGCCGAGGTGCCGGGCATCATCGGCATCAAGGAGGCCACCGGCAACCTCGAGCGGGCCCAATGGCTGATCCGCGACGTGCCGAAAGGCTTTTCCATCTATTCCGGCGACGACCCCACCGCCGTCGCGCTCATGCTGTGCGGCGGCCAGGGCAACATCAGCGTCACCGCCAACGTGGCGCCGCGGCTGATGCACGAGTTGTGCGTGGCAGCGGTCGCCGGCGACTGCAAGCGCGCCATGGAGATCCAGCGCAAGCTGATGCCGCTGCACAAGCACCTGTTCGTCGAGGCGAACCCGATCCCCGTGAAGTGGGCCATGGCCCGCATGGGGCTGATGGGCGGCGCACTGCGCCTGCCGATGACACCGCTCACCCCTGCCTACGAGCCCGTGGTCGAAGGCGCGCTGCGCGCCGCCGGCCTGCTGGCGTGAGCGCAACGAATCCAAGAGGTATTTTCATGAAGTTGATCGCCAAGTTCGGCCTGCTCGCCCTGGCAGCCGCGCTGTCGGGCTGTTCGATGTTTTCGGTGCTCGAGGGCGACCGCATCGACTACAAGAGCGCCACCAAGGGGCCGTCGCTCGAGGTTCCGCCGGACCTCACGCAGCTGTCGCGCGACACGCGCTACGTCGTCGCGGGCGGTGCCGTCTCCGCCAACAGCTACCAGGTGGGGCAGGCCGTCCCCGGCTTGCCGACTGCTGCCACCGCCGTCGGCGACGTGCGCATCGAGCGCGCGGGCAACCAGCGCTGGCTGGTGATCAACCGCCCCGCCGACCAGCTGTGGGGGCCGGTGCGCGACTTCTGGCAGGAAAGCGGTTTCCTGCTGGCCATGGACCAGCCCAACCTGGGCATCATGGAAACCGACTGGGCCGAGAACCGCGCCAAGATCCCGACCGACTTCATCCGCAACTCGCTGGGCAAGCTGCTCGACTCGGCCTACTCCACGTCCGAGCGCGACAAGTTCCGCACGCGCCTGGAGCGCTCGCCCAATGGCGGCACCGAGATCTTCGTCAGCCATCGCGGCATGGTCGAGGTCTACAGCAACACGGAGAAAGACCAGACGGTCTGGCAGCCGCGTCCCGCGGACCCGGAACTGGAAGCCGAGTTCCTGCGCCGCCTGATGGTGCGCCTCGGCGTGCCGCAGGCGCAGGCCCAGGCGGCAACATCCGTGTCCTCCGACCGTCCGATCTCGCGCGTGACGGCGGTGAACAGCCAGCCCGCCGTCGTCATCGACGAAGGCTTCGACCGCGCCTGGCGCCGCGTCGGCCTGGCGCTGGACCGCACCGGATTCACGGTCGAAGACCGCGACCGCAGCCAGGGCACGTACTTCGTGCGCTACGTGCCGCCGAATCCGGACAAGAAGCAGCAGGGCTTCCTCGGCAAGCTGTTCAGCCGGGCCGAGAACGCCGAGCAGCCCCTGAAGTTCCGGATCAACCTGAAGAGCGAAGGCACGACCACCACGGTGTCCGTGTTCAACGCCAACGGCACGCCCGAGACGTCGCAGAACGCCCAGCGCATCGTGCAAGTGATCGCCGACGACCTGAAGTAACGGTGATCCGCTTCAAGAGCCTGGGCAGTGGCAGTTCCGGGAACGCCACCGTGGTCCAGGCGCGCGGCGGCACGCAGGTGTCGCACCTGCTGGTGGACTGCGGTTTCGGCATCCGCGACCTCGACAAGCGCCTGCGCGCCGCCGGCATGCTGGCCGACCAGGTCGATGCGATCTTCATCACCCACGAACACGGCGACCACATCGGTTGCGCGCGCCAGCTCGCGCTGCGCGAGCGCATTCCGGTGTACATGAGCGAGGGCACCTACGCGGCCATCGGCCAGCCGGACCTGGACGGGCTGCTGCGCATCGCCTGCGACGGCATGCTGTTCGAGGTGGGCGGCCTGCAGGTGCGGCCGTTCACGGTGCCCCACGATGCACGCGAGCCGCTGCAGCTGACGTGCACCGACGGCGACACCCGGCTGGGGGTGGTGACCGACCTCGGGCATGTCAGCGCGCACGTGCTGCAGGAGGTGGCGGGTTGCACCACGCTGCTGCTGGAATGCAACCATGACGAGGACATGCTGGCCGCCGGCTCCTACCCGCCTTTCCTGAAGCGGCGGGTCGGCGGCGGCTGGGGTCACCTGCCGAACAGCGCGGCGGCGTCGCTGGCGCAGGCAGTGCATGCGGCGGGACGCCTGAAGCAGGTGATGGCTGCGCACCTGAGCGAGCAGAACAACAAGCCGGAGCTCGCGCGGCACGCGCTGTCGACCGCGCTGAATTGCGGCGAGCAGGACGTGCTGGTCGCGGATGGCGCCAGCGGCAGCGCCTGGATCACGGCTTGAAGGATTGCCGGGGTCCGCTGTTCGCGGAACCCGGCCTACGAAGTCCGCCCCGCGGGAATTGCACTTTCGTAGGTCGGGTTCGACGAAGTCGACCCCGACATTCCAACGCCCATGAAAAAGGCCGCCCGAGGGCGGCCTTTCGCGCTTTTGGGAAAGCGGCTTAGGGCTTGGCGGCCGAAGCGGCGCCGGCAGCAGCGGACGCGGCGCCAGCAGCAGCGGAGGCGGCACCAGCGGCAGCGTCGGCTGCGGGGGCAGCAGCCGGGGCCGGGGCGGGAGCAGGAGCCGGGGCAGCGGCGGGGGCCGGTGCCGGAGCGGGCGCGGGCTCTTCCTTCTTGCCGCAGGCAGCCAGGGCAGCAGCAGCGATCAGGGAGGCGAGAACGAGCGATTTCTTCATTTCAGTTTCCTTGTAAGCGTGAGACAAAAACAGATCCGGAATATTTTGTCCAGGCGGTCGATGCCGCTCGTGACCGAGTTCAGAGGCTCGGGCCCCCTTTAGCTCAGCCAAACATTATAGCGGGAACAGGCGCGCCATCGGGCCACTCGGCGTGCCCGAATCACAGGCCGAGGGTGGTCGATGGAAAGGCCGGGCTCGATTTCGCCAGCCATTCGGCCAACCGCTCGCGCAACAGCAGGCGGCGTTCAGGCTCGCTGCCGCAATAGCCATTGCAACGATCGATGTCGAGCCGCTCCATCACCCAGCCGGGGCTCCACAGCGCACTCGGCAACTCGAGCGGATCCGCGCTCGGGCAGCCCATGGCGGTGACGATGTGCGACCACCGGCCGCGCCACTGCACGAAGCGCGCGTGCTGCCGCACCACGTCGTCGTAGCGCCGCGCCAGCAACGTGATCCGCCGTCCCGAGTGGGACCAGGCCAGCAGCGAGTCCATCACCGCGCGCTCGCCCAGCGGCCAGTCGCCAAAGCTCGGGTCGCTGAAGATGATTTCGCGCCAGCCCTCGTGCGCCGCATGGTCCAGCGCATCGCGGATGAGCTGGCGAAAGTCGGTCCGGCCTTCGAAACGCCTCGAATGCAAGGGCGGCAGCGCCGCGGCATCGTTGTCCCGGTCATCGCTCATCGGCAGCCTCCGTACCGGCATGCGCCCAGCCGGCTTCGCACCACGACAGCAGAAGCGCGCGGGCCCCTTCGCTGGCGCCGGCAAGCTCGCGCGCGTCGAGCCGGCGGTGGTCGGCCAGCCGCCGCATCAGCGTCGCATCGCGGCCCGCGGCACGCCAGGCCTCGCCATTGATGAAGACATGGCGCCGATCGTGCAGCATGCGGGTCCGCGCGTCCAGCACCAGGGCCCGCAGGCGGCGCGGCGCGCGGCCGGGCTCGAACCAGACGTTCGGCTTCGGCTCGGTCAGGTACTCGCCCAATGCGCGATCCAGCGCGGCGGGATCGCTCAGCGCGGCGGCGAGCGCCTCGCGGGCAAAGGTGGCCAGCCCTTCCGGGATCGCGCCCGGGGTGTCCGTCGCCAGCTGGCGGGCATCGCGGTAGATGCTCGCATCGCTGCCCTCCTCCGCGGCTTCGTCGGCGATGCGCTGCAGCAGCTCGCGCGCCAGTTCGTTGCGCGCCGGCGCCCGGAAGCCGATGGAATAGGTCTGGCAGTCGCCGCCCACCGCCACGCCGTCGTGCGCGTAGCGCGGCGGCAGGTAGAGCATGTCGCCCGGTTCGAGCACGAATTCCTCTTCGGCTTCGAAGTTGGCGAGGATCTTCAGCGGCACGCCTTCCTGCAGCTGCAGGTCGCGTTGGCGGCCGATGCGCCAGCGGCGCCGTCCCTGCGCCTGCAGCAGGAACACGTCGTAGCTGTCGAAGTGCGGGCCGACGCCGCCGCCGTCGGACGCGTAGCTGATCATCAGGTCGTCCAGCCGCGCCGCGGGGATGAAGTCGAATCGGTGCAGCAAGGCATGCGCGCGGGCGTCGTGCAGGTCGACGCCCTGCACCAGCAGGGACCACCGGGGTTGCTTGAGCGCCGGCAAGGCGCGGCGGGCGAACGGCCCGCGCTGCAGGCGCCAGCCGCGCCGCGGGTCCTGCGACACCAGGCGCGACTCCACCCCTTCACGCGCGGCCAGCGCGAACAGCTCGGCCGGTGGCAACAGCGGCTCGAACCCGGCCATGGCCTGGCGCACCAGCAGGGGCTTTTTCTGCCAGTGCCGGCGCATGAACTGGTCGGGAGTCAGACCGCCGAGCAGCGGGAGGGTTCGATCGGTGGGCATGGGAACTGCGACAATTCTCCTATGGAAATCACACCGCACTGCGTCGTGGCCCTGACGTGGACCCTGAAGGACACGCTGGGCGAAGAACTGGACACGCTGGAAGAGCCCGTCGAATTCCTGGTGGGCGGCAGGGACCTGCTCGCGAAGATCGAGGAGGCGCTGCAGGGCCATGAGCCCGGCGACCGGGTGGACTTGCACCTGGAACCGGAAGATGCTTTCGGCGACTACGACGAAAAGCTGGTGTTCCTGGAGCCCCGGAACGTGTTCCCGAAGGAACTGGAAGAAGGCGTCACCTTCGAGGGCATGCCCCCGGGGGCGTCCAGCCAGGACGCGCCGTCCGACGTGATCTACACGGTGACCGAGATCTATCCCGAACACGTGGTGCTGGACGGCAACCACCCCCTGGCAGGCATCGCATTGCGCCTGCAATTGAAGGTGGAAGCCGTGCGCGAGGCGACGGAAGACGAATACGAAGCGAAGACCCTCGGGATGGGCTTCTTCCGGATCGGCTAACTCCGATAGATCATGCCGTTGTCGATGCGCACGCGGTCGCCAATGCGCAGGTCACCCGTGGCCGGCACCTCGTAAGTGCGCACATATCCCTGGTCCGACCGCATCGTGATGCGATAGCCCGGTTGCGTGACGACGCCGGCATTGTTGTACGCGATGGCGTGGCCCACGCTGGCGCCGGCAACCCCGCCAAGCACCGTGGACGCGGCGCGGGCGCCGCCCGAACCGAACTGGTTGCCGATCAGCGCGCCGGCGATGCCGCCCACGACGGCGCCCATCGGATTGGGCGCTTGCCGGTAGACGGCGCCCACGGGCAGGTATTCGATGTTGACGATGCGGCCTGAGTCGGTGGCCACCACCGGGCCCGATGGCGCCGGATAAGGAGCCTGGCCGTAGGCGGGACCGCCATAGCCCGGGCCGGCGGGATAGGCGACACAGGCGCTGAGCATTGCAGTGGCAGCACCGATGGCCGCCAGGCGGGATAGGTTGCGCATGAAAAATCTCCTTGGTTCGATGATGGGCCGGGACCGCGGAATGTCCAGTTGGCCCCATACCGCCGATTGGAGCCACGGACGGGTAGGCACGCACGCGGGCAATCGCGTGCCTTGCTGTAGGAGACCGATGGGCGGGCTGTCGGCGTCGGCCCACGCCGGCGGGATCAGCCCTTGCCGGTCGAGCCGTAGCCGCCGGCGCCGCGCACCGTGGCGGGAAATTCGGTGACCACGTGGAAAGTTGCCTGCTGCACCGGCACGATCACCAGCTGGGCCAGCCGCTCCATCGGCTGCAGCGTGAACGCGGTGTCGCTGCGGTTCCATGCGCTCACCATGAGCTGGCCCTGGTAGTCGCTGTCGATCAGGCCGACCAGGTTGCCCAGCACGATGCCGTGCTTGTGGCCCAGCCCCGAGCGCGGCAGGATCAGCGCGGCGTAGCCCGGGTCCTTCAGCCAGATGGCGATGCCGGTCGGCACGAGCTGCCAGGCATTGGGCTGCAGGGTGAGCGGCTCATCCAGGCATGCGCGCAGGTCGAGCCCGGCGCTGCCCGGCGTCGCATAGGCCGGCAACTGGTCGGCCATGCGGGGATCGAGGATCTTGACGTCGACTTGCATCGTGAGGTTCAGCGTCGTTGAAGGCGTTGGGCGATCTCGGCGACCAGCCGCCGCGCGCAGTCGAGCTTGGAGGCGCGCGGCAGTTCCTGCACACCGTTCGCGTCGACCAGCAGCATCTGGTTGTCGTCCTGGCCGAAGGTCAGCGGGCCGATGTTGCCCACCAGCAGCGGGATGCCCTTGCGCTCGCGCTTGGCGGTGGCGTGCTTCACCAGGTCGTGGCTTTCGGCGGCGAAGCCGACGCAGAACAGCGCGCCGCTCTTCGCGCGCGCGGTCTTGGCCACCGTCGCCAGGATGTCCGGGTTCTCGACGAACGCCAGCGTCGGCGCGGCGCCGGAGCCGTCCTTCTTGATCTTCTGGTCCGAGTGCGTGGCGGGCCGCCAGTCGGCGACGGCGGCCGTGGCCACGAACACGTCGGCGCGCGCGGCTTCGCCTTCGGTGGCCGCCAGCATGTCGCGCGCCGATTGCACGTCGATGCGGCGCACGCCGCGCGGCGTGGGCAGGTGCACCGGGCCGGCGACCAGCACCACGTCGGCGCCGGCCTCGCGCGCCGCGCGGGCGATGGCGAAACCCATCTTCCCGGAGGAGTGGTTGGTGATACCGCGGATCGGGTCGAGCGCCTCGAAGGTGGGGCCGGCGGTGACGACGACCTTTTTCCCCGCCAACGCCTTCGGCTGGAAAAATGCGATCAGATCTTCGAGCAGCTCGTTCGGCTCGAGCATGCGGCCGTCACCGGTTTCGCCGCAGGCCTGGAAGCCGCTGCCGACGCCGAGGATGGTGGCGCCGTCGTCGGCCAGTTGCTGCATGTTGCGTTGCGTCGCCGGATGCGCCCACATCTCGCGGTTCATGGCCGGCGCGATCAGCAGCGGCACCTTGTCCACGGGCCGGGCCAGGCACATCAGCGAGAGCAGTTCGTCGGCGCGCCCGTGCACCAGCTTCGCCATGAAGTCGGCGCTGCAAGGGGCGATGAGGATGGCGTCGGACTGCCGCGACAGGTTGATGTGCGGCATGTTGTTCGGCTCGCGCGCGTCCCACTGCGAGGTGTAGACCGGGCGCCCGGACAGCGCCTGCATGGTGACGGGCGTGATGAACTGCTCGCTGGCTTCGGTCATCACCACCTGCACCGTCGCGCCCTCTTTCACCAGCGCCCGGCACAGTTCAGCCGCCTTGTAGCAAGCGATGCCGCCGGTGAGCCCGAGGACGATGTGCTTGCCGGCGAGGTCGTTCATGGGCGGAGTGTAATTGTCCGTCGGCCTGACTGCGCAAGAGGTGGTGCCGCGCATGCCCCTCACCCCAGCCCTCTCCCCGGAGGGGAGAGGGAGGAAGAGCGCGAAGCGAGCACGAGCAGCCACTCGGAGGGTGGGTTCGCGCAGCGACCCCGCCAATCCATGCGGCATTTCCGCACACTCCCGGCCTTGCCGCGTGCCCTGCCGAGGCCTTTCCTTATAATCTCGCTTTACCACCTCCTCGGGAGCGCACCCTCCCGACCTGACATGACCAAATTCGTCTTCGTCACCGGCGGTGTGGTGTCCTCCCTCGGCAAGGGAATCGCCTCAGCCTCCCTCGCAGCGATCCTGGAGTCGCGGGGCCTCAAAGTCACCCTGATCAAGCTCGACCCGTACATCAACGTGGATCCGGGCACGATGTCCCCCTTCCAGCACGGCGAGGTGTTCGTCACCGACGACGGCGCGGAGACCGACCTCGACCTGGGCCACTACGAGCGCTTCGTCACCACGCGCATGCGCAAGGCCAACAACTTCACCACCGGCCAGATCTACAAGTCGGTGCTGGAAAAGGAACGCCGGGGCGACTACCTCGGCAAGACGGTGCAGGTGATCCCGCACGTCACCAACGAAATCCAGGACTACATCCGCCGCGGCGCCGGTGTCGGGACGCCGAACGAAGTGGACGTGGCGATCGTCGAGATCGGCGGCACGGTCGGCGACATCGAATCGCTTCCTTTCCTGGAAGCCGTGCGCCAGATGGCACTGAAGCAGGGACAGAACAACGCGGCCTTCGTGCACCTGACCTACGTGCCCTTCATCAAGGCCGCCGGCGAGCTGAAAACCAAGCCGACGCAGCACACGGTGCAGAAGATGCGCGAAATCGGTATCCAGCCCGACGCGTTGCTGTGCCGGGCCGACCGCATGGTGCCGGAGGACGAGGCCGAGAAGATCAGCCTGTTCACCAACGTGCCGCGCTGGGGCGTGATCAGCATGCCGGACGTGGACACCATCTACAAGGTGCCGCGCCTGCTGCACGAGCAGGGCCTGGACGGCCTGATCTGCGACAAGCTGCGCCTGAACACGCCGCCCGCCAACCTGAAACGCTGGGACGACCTGGTGTACGAGGTGGAGCATCCGCGCGGCGAGATCAACATCGCCATGGTGGGCAAGTACGTCGACCTGTCCGACAGCTACAAGTCGTTGAACGAAGCGCTGCGCCACGCCGGCGTGAAGAACCACGTTCGGGTGAAGGTCGACTACCTCGACTCCGAGACCATCACGCCGGACATGGTGGGCAACCTCGCCAGGTTCGACGCGGTGCTGGTGCCGGGCGGCTTCGGCAAGCGCGGCATCGAAGGCAAGGTGGCCGCGGCGCGCTTCGCCCGCGAGAACAAGGTGCCTTACCTCGGCATCTGCCTGGGCATGCAGGTCGCCACCATCGAATTCGCGCGCGACGTCGCCGGCCTGCCCGGCGCCAACAGCACCGAGTTCGATCCGCACACCCCGCACCCGGTCATCGCGCTGATCACCGAGTGGCAGGACGCCGACGGCACGATCAAGACGCGCACCGAGCAGTCCGACCTGGGCGGCACCATGCGACTGGGCGCGCAGAGCTCCGACGTGGCCAAGGGTACGCTGGCCCACCAGATCTACGGCGACGTGGTCACCGAGCGGCACCGCCACCGCTACGAAGCCAACGTGAAATACCTGGACCAGCTGCGCAAGGCCGGGCTGGTGATCTCCGCGCTGACGCAGCGCGAGCACCTGACCGAGATCGTGGAATTGCCGCAGGACGTGCACCCCTGGTTCGTGGGCGTGCAGTTCCACCCGGAATTCAAGTCCACGCCGTGGGACGGCCACCCGCTGTTCAATTCATTCATCCAGGCCGCCTGCGAGCACCAGGCGGCCACCCAGAAGGCGGGCGGCAGCAAGCCGCTCAAGGCGGTGGCTTAAATGAAGCTTTGTGGTTTCGACGTGGGCCTCGAGCGGCCCTTCTTCCTGATTTCCGGCCCGTGCGTGGTCGAGTCCGAGCAGCTGCAGATGGACGTGGCCGGCCAGCTGAAGGAGATCACCGCGGCGCTCGGCATCCCCTTCATCTTCAAGAGCAGCTACGACAAGGCCAACCGCTCCTCCGGCACCAGCTTCCGCGGTCCCGGCATGGAAAAGGGCCTGGAAATCCTGGCCAAGGTGAAGCGCGAGCTGAAGGTGCCGATCCTGACCGACGTGCACTCCGAGGCGGAGATCTCGAAGGTCGCGGAGATCGTCGACGTGCTGCAGACGCCCGCGTTCCTGTGCCGGCAGACCGACTTCATCCGCGCCGTGGCGCAGTCCGGCAAGCCGGTGAACATCAAGAAGGGCCAGTTCCTCGCCCCCGGCGACATGAAGAACGTGATCCAGAAGGCCCGCGATGCCGCACGCGAGAAGGGCCTGAACGAAGACAATTTCATGGCCTGCGAGCGCGGCGCCAGCTTCGGCTACAACAACCTGGTCTCGGACATGCGCTCGCTGGCGATCATGCGCGAGACCGGCGCCCCGGTGGTGTTCGACGCCACCCACTCGGTGCAGTTGCCCGGCGGCCAGGGCACCAGCTCCGGCGGCCAGCGCGAGCACGTGCCGGTGCTGTCGCGCGCGGCGGTCGCCGTCGGCGTGGCGGGCCTGTTCATGGAAACGCACCCGGACCCCGCCAAGGCGCTGTCCGACGGCCCCAATGCCGTGCCGCTGAAGCACATGCGCGCGCTGCTGGAAACGCTGGTGGAGCTCGATCGCATCACCAAGAAGAACGGCTTCCTGGAGAACCACTTTGCCTAGCGCCTACATCCTCGCCAACGTCGACGTCAAGGACCCTGCCGCGTACGAAGAGTACAAGCGGCTGTCCACCATTGCCATGAAGGCGCACGGCGCGGAAGTCTGCGTGCGCGGCGGCAAGACCGAAGTGCTCGAAGGCGACTGGACGCCGCACCGCGTGGTCCTGCTGAAGTTTCCTTCCGTCGAGAAGGCGAAGGCCTTCTACGCCTCCACCGAGTACAAGGCGGCGATCGAAGCACGCAAGAACATCGCGGTGATGCGGATGGTGGTGATCGAAGGGGTTTGAATACGGGCAGCCGGACGCAGAAGGCGCAGAAGTTACGCAGAAGACGCAAGAAAATTCAGGAAAAGGTTTTTGGATTTCCTTCTGCGCTTTCTGCGGACTTCTGCGTCTTCTGCGTCCGGCAGTTGGGTTTTGGTTCTGAAAACTTGAAGAGAAACTGAATGAGCGCAATCGTTGACATCGTCGGCCGCGAGATCCTGGACTCGCGCGGCAACCCCACCGTCGAATGCGACGTGCTGCTGGAGTCGGGCACCATGGGCCGCGCGGCCGTGCCGTCGGGCGCTTCCACCGGTTCGCGTGAAGCCATCGAACTGCGCGACGCCGATCCCGCGCGCTATCTGGGCAAGGGCGTACTCAAGGCCATCGAGCACATCAACACCGAGATCTCCGAGTCCGTGCTCGGCCTCGACGCTTCCGAACAGAACTTCCTCGACAAGACCCTGATCGACCTGGACGGCACCGAGAACAAGAGCCGCCTGGGCGCCAATGCCATGCTGGCGGTGTCGATGGCCGTCGCGCGCGCCGCGGCCGAAGAGTCCGGCCTGCCCCTGTACCGCTACTTCGGCGGCATGGGCGGCTGCATGCTGCCGGTGCCGATGATGAACGTCGTCAACGGCGGCGCCCACGCCAACAACAACCTCGACCTGCAGGAGCTGATGATCATCCCCGTCGGGGCGCCCAGCTTCCGCGAGGCGGTGCGCTACGGCGCCGAGGTGTTCCACGCGCTCAAGAAGATCATCCACGACAAGGGCATGTCCGTCGCCGTGGGCGACGAAGGCGGCTTCGCGCCGAACGTGGAGAACCACGAAGCGGCGATCCAGATGATCCTGCAGGCCATCGAGAAAGCCGGCTACAAGCCCGGCGAGCAGATCGCGCTGGGCCTGGACTGCGCCGCCAGCGAGTTCTACAAGGACGGCATCTACGACCTGACGGCCGAAGGCCAGCGCATGAGCGGATCCGACTGGATCGGCACGCTCGAGAGCTGGGTCGGCAAGTACCCGATCATCAGCATCGAGGACGGCATGGCCGAAGGCGACTGGGACGGCTGGAAGCTGCTGACCGAACGCCTGGGCAAGAAGGTGCAGCTGGTGGGCGACGACCTGTTCGTCACCAACACGAAGATCCTGAAGGAAGGCATCGACAAGGGCATCGCCAACTCGATCCTGATCAAGATCAACCAGATCGGCACGCTGACCGAGACCTTTGCCGCCATCGAGATGGCCAAGCGCGCCAACTACACGGCCGTCATCAGCCACCGCTCGGGCGAGACCGAGGACTCCACCATCGCCGACATCGCGGTGGGCACCAACGCCGGCCAGATCAAGACCGGCTCGCTGAGCCGCAGCGACCGGATGGCCAAGTACAACCAGCTGCTGCGCATCGAGGAAGACCTCGGCGAGATCGCGCAGTACCCCGGCAAGGCCGCCTTCTACAACCTGCGGGGCATGTGACCAGCCGCGTCGTTGCCGCCCTCCTGATCGGCCTGCTGGCCGTGGTGCAGGCCCAGCTCTGGCTGGGCCGCGGCAGCGTCGGCGACGTCGCGCAGATGCAGCGCAAGCTGGACGAACAGAAAGCCAACAACGCCCTCGCCCAGCAAGCCAACGAGCGCCTGTCGGCCGAAGTGCGCGACCTGCGCGAGGGGCTCGAGACGGTGGAGGAAAAGGCGCGCGGCGAGCTGGGCATGGTCAAGCCCAACGAAATCTACGTGCAGATCGTGAAGTGATGCGCGCATCACGTGCGTATCCCCGCGCAGGCGGGGATCCAGGGCTGCCTTCGTGACGCACCGGATTGCCCTCCTCGGCGCGCAAGGCACCGGCAAATCCCAGCTCGCCCAGGAACTCGCAGCGCATCTCGACGGACTCGTCACAGTGGTGATCGAGGACGCCACGGCGCTCATGGCCGCGATCCATGCCGGCATGCCGCTGGACGATGCGGAGCTCCATCGCCTGGCCGCGGAGCACAAGCACCGCTACGACGCCACGCTGGTCACCGGCCTGGACCTGCCCTGGACGCCCGACGGCCTGCAGCGTGACCCGAGCCATTCGCGCGAAGACACCGACACGCTGGTGCGCTCACTGCTGCAACGCGCCGGCATCGGCTACCAGGTGGTCTACGGCCAGGGCGACCAGCGCCTGCACAACGCCCTCGCGGCGCTGCGCCCGACCGGCTTGCTGCCAGGCGCCCCGCAGCAGCAGGACGACCCGGGCAAGCCGTGGACGTGGAATTGCGAGAAGTGCAGCGATCCGGCTTGCGAGCACCGGCTGTTCACCCGGCTGACGAAGCAGCGCTGATCCTGCGGGCCAGCCGGTCCTGCCACGGGGCGCTCATCGCAGGGATATCCCGCACGTGCGCCACATGCTGCACGCCCGGCACCCGCCGGCGCACCACGATGTGGGAGCTGCCGCCGCACCAGATCGGCAGCCCTGCCGGCAGTTCGGCGCGCAATTGCTCCAGGCTTCGCTGCACGTGCGCCGGATTGGCGCTGGCGGTGAAGCTCAGGCCAACCACGTCGGCCTCGAAAGCCGAAGCGGCGGAGACCACCTGCCCGACCGGCACGCGGACGCCGAGCGAGGTGCACGCCCACCCCTCCAGCATGAACATGGCCTGGGCCATGAGCAGGCCCAGCCCATGCGACTCTTCCGGCAAGGTGGCCAGCAGCACGCGCGGCGCTTCGGCATCGGCGGGCGGCAGCCGGGCCAGGTGGGCGCGCAGCAGCACCTGCACCGTTTCGGTGTACAGGTGTTCCTCGAACACCTGGAGGCCGCCGCACGACCAGCCGTCGCCGACGACCGCGTTCATGCGCGGCAATTCGTCGCAAACGAATCCGGCAAGGCCCGCGCTGCGTATCCGAAGCTCGAGCATTTGCCGCAGGGCGACAGGATCATGGCTTCGCAAGGAATCGAGCACGACATCATCGGCGGCTGCGACCGCGTGCGCGCGGCCGGCCAGCGCGCCCGGCGCCGGCGCCTCGATCGCCGCGAGCTCCGCCGGCTCCAGCTGCACCAGCCGCCCGGGCCGGTAGCCCTGTGCCATGAGTTCCGCGATGCGCCGCAGCTTGCCGACCTGCTGCTGCGGATAGCTGCGCTCCCCGCGCGCGTCCCGACCCGGCTGCGGAAAGCCGTAACGGCGCTCCCAGATGCGCAGCGTGGCGCGTGCGATGCCGGTCGCCTGTTCGACCTCCGCGATCGGAATCCCCGTTGGCTGTTGTGCGATCGCGTCCATGCGGGATTGTGGCCCGGCTGGACGCGGGAATGTGCACCGCGCGTGAACAAGTCGCGGCTTCCGAGCGCTCGTCGCGGACCGATGGCCACATCGATGTGACATTTTGTTTCAGTATCCAGCCACCCCGAACCCAACCGAGACGACGTGATGAAACGTGCCTTCCCCTGCCTTTGCCTGCTGCTCGCGCTTGCCGCGGCGGCGTTGCCTTCCGTGTCGCCGGCCGCCGAGCCGGAGGTGCTGGCGCACCCCTGGGTGGTGCCGCCCTTCAACCGCGAGCCGGAGGCGTACTTCACCAACCTGCGCGACGGCGACGTGCGCGAGGCGCCATTCGTGCTGCGGTTCGGGCTGTCGATGCGCGGGCTGGTCCCGGCCGGCAAGACCGCCGAGCGTGCCGGACACCACCACCTGCTGGTGAACCAGCCGCTGCCGCTGGACTTCAAGCAGCCGCTGCCCTTCACCGAGAAGTACATCCACTTCGGCAAGGGCCAGATGGAGCACGTGGTGGACCTGCCACCCGGCACCTACACCTTCAACCTGCTGCTGGCCGACCAGGGCCACATCCCGTACTTCGTCTTCAGCAAGACGGCGCGCATCACGGTCACCAAGCGGCGCGCGCTGGCGCCGGGCGAGAACATCGTCGGCGCACCCCGCGTCGAAATCCTGCGGCCGGTGCCGAACGAGACCTTGCGCGGACCGCTGCGCGTGCAGTTCCATGCGAGCGGCCTGAACGTGGCGCACGCCGACGCCAAGGTGGCGGGCACGGGCCACTTTCGCCTGACGCTGGCGCGCGCCGGTTCGCCGCCGGAGGTGCTGAACTTCCGCGCCGGCCAGACCGAGGTGTGGCTCAATCCGCCCAAGGGGGAGTACCAGCTGAAGCTGGACCTGGTGAGCAACACCGAGCCCGGCACGGTGCTGGCCACGACGCCGGCGCAGAAGCTGGCCGTCGCGCCCTCGCCCCTGTGATCACTGCACGGTGGACGGCCCGGGCGGCCGGTCTCCCGGCGCGGTGAACAGCTGCACCGCGTCGACCGAGTCGAAGCGGTAGTGCTGGCCGCAGAAGTCGCAGGTGACGTCGATGTCGCCGCGCTCGGCGATGATGCTGTCCGCCTCTTCCTGGCCCAGGCCGCGGATCATGCTGGCCACGCGCTCGCGGCTGCAGGTGCAGGCAAAGCGCGGCGTCTGGGCGTCCAGGCGCAGGATCTTCTCCTGCCAGTACAGCCGCCGCAGGATGGTCTCCACGTCCAGTTCCAGCAGTTCTTCGCTGGTCAGGCTGGCGGTCAGCGTGGCGATGCGGTTGAAGTGCTCCATCTGCTCCTCGGGGTCCATCGCCTGGCCCTTCGCGATGTTGCCCTGGCCTTCCACCGGCAATCGCTGGATCAGCAGCCCGGCCGCGACCGATTCGTTGGCGGCCAGCACCAGCCTGGTATCGAGCTGCTCGGACTGCCGCATGTAGTGCTCCAGCACGCCGGCCATGTCCGGCTTGCCGTCGCCGTGCGTGGCGTTCAGCGGCACCACGCCCTGGTACGCCTGCTGCCCGGGCATCCGGTCCTTGGGGTCGAGCGTGATCGCGCAGCGGCCGCGGCCATTGACGTTGACCAGGTCCTGCAGGTGCGCGTCCGCCGCCACCTCGCCGACCACCTTGGCCGTCACCCGCAGGCTCAGGTCGTGGTGCACCTCGGCCACCGCCACCTTGACGGGACCCTCGCCGAAGATCTGCATGACCAGGGCGCCGTTGAACTTGATGTTGGACTGCATCAGCACGGCCGCCGCCGCCATCTCGCCCAGCATCTCCGTCACCGGCCACGGCCAGGGCGACTCGGTGTCGTCGGTGCGGCGGCGCGCCAGGATTTCGGTCCAGGCATCGGTGAGGCGGACCACCATGCCGCGCACCGGCAGGCCGTCGAACAGGAACTTGTGCAACTCTGACATCAGCCGATCTTCTTGCGCTTCTGGTGGCGCAGCGCGTTGTCCACGTAATGCTGGGGAATGGTCTGGAACTTGGCGATCTGCTCGGCGTCCAGCGTGCGGATGGCCTTGGCCGGCGCGCCGACGATCAGCGAGTTGTCCGGGAACTCCTTGCCCTCGGTCACCACGCTGCCCGCGCCGACGATGCTGTTGCGCCCGATGCGCGCGTTGTTCAGGACGACCGCCTGGATGCCGATCAACGTGCCGTCGCCGATGGTGCAGCCGTGCAGCATGACCTGGTGGCCCACCGTCACGTTGTCGCCGATCACCAGCGGCACGCCGAAGTCCGCATGCAGCACCGAGAGGTCCTGGATGTTGGTGTTCTTGCCGATGGTGATCTTCTCGGTGTCGCCGCGCACGACGCAGCCGTACCAGACGCTGGCGTTCTCGCCCAGCGAGACCTGGCCGATCACCTCCGCGTTGTCGGCGACCCAGGCGCCGGGCGCCAGTTGCGGGGCCGCGCCGTCGAGTTCGTATACCGCCATCGTGACTCCAAGGTCGCAAAAACTAGAATTGTAGGGATGGACTTGAGACTACGGGCTCTGCAGGCCTTGTGCACGGAGTCGCCGCGCGAGAAGGCAGCGCTGGCAATGGCACTGTACGCCGGAGCGGCGGAGCTCTCCCTGTCCCCCACCGCGCCCGTGGCCGACAGTGCGCTGCCGGGCCGGCCTGCCTTGCCACGCCTGGTCCACCCGGCCCGCGTGCCACGGCGCTCGCCCGCCAATCCGGCAGGCCTGGCGGCGTTGCTCCACGCCATCGCGCACATCGAGCTCAACGCCATCAATCTCGCCCTCGACGCCGCCTGGCGATTCGAAGGCATGCCGGATGCGTTTCACCTCGACTGGGTGCGGGTCGCGGCCGAGGAGGCCTACCACTTCACGCTGCTGGTGGACCACCTGGCGACGCTCGGCCACCAGTACGGCGACTTCGACGCGCACGACGGCCTGTGGGCCATGTGCGAGAAGACCGCGGACGACGTCGTCGCGCGCATGGCGCTGGTGCCGCGCACGCTGGAGGCGCGCGGCCTCGACGCCACGCCGCAGATCCAGGACAAGCTGCGGCAGGTCGGCTCACCGGCGGCGCTGCGTGCCGTGGAGATCCTGGACGTGATCCTGCGCGACGAGGTCGGCCACGTGGCGGTGGGCAACCGCTGGTACCGGTGGTTGTGCGAGCGCGATGCGCTCGACCCGGTGGCGCACTATCCGTTGCTGGTGGAGCGCTATTGCGCGCCGCGGCTGTATCCGCCGTTCAATCGCGCGGCGCGATTGGAAGCGGGGTTTTCGGAAGACGAGTTGGCGTGGCTGGTCGCGAGCGTGCCTCGCGCGTGACACCGGGGTTCGGCTGCGCGCTCACCGCCGGCCTACGAGTCCCGTCATTGCCCGTAGGCCGGCGGTGAGCGGCGAAGCCCGAACCCCGGTGATCAAGTCGTCAACGTCTGCACGATGTCCGCATACCAGGCGCAGTTCAGCCCCAGCGTCTCATCCAGCACCGCATCGCGGGTGCGCATGTCGACGCGGGCCGAATGGATGCCCAGCAGCTTCCACGGCAACTCCGGGTTCCCGCCAGGATCCTTCATCACCACCGGCGCACCGCTGGCGCCGCGGTGCATGCGGGCGTCGGTGACGAAGTAACCCTGCCCCTGGAAACGCACGCCGAAGGCGGACGCCACGATGGCATGGCGAGCCACGGGCAGGTAGTGCAACGTGTCGTAGAAGCCCAGCGGAAAGCCGACCACCAGCACCGGCGTGCCGATGTCGATCTCCTCCAGCGGTCCTTGCAGGTGCTCCGGCGTGAAGGCGCGCAGGTTGGCCCCCTCGGGCAACGCGGCGCGGTCGATCTCGACGGTGACCACGTCGATCTCGCCGCCGGAATCGCGCGCATGGCGCCACACGCTCTTGCCATCGCGGAACAGCGGGACCGACAGGCGGGCAAAGCGCGTCAGGTCCACTTCGTCGGTGTGCAGCGTGAGCTCCACGCGGTCCGGGTGATGGCCGGTGGGCTCGTCCACCAGCACGTGCCGGCTGGTCACCACGAAGAGGCGGCCGTCGCGCTCGTAGAAGAAGCCGCTGGCCGCCGTCAGCAGCCGGGTGTCCAGGAAGGTCTGGACCCGGACCACGGCCAATAGCAAAGGCTCGATCATCGGACCGGCTCGCTGGCGGCCGGCGGCCGGTAAGGCCGGCCCATGCCGATGGTGCGCAGCGCGGCCACGAGTTCGACGCGCGCGCGGTCCATCGACAGGTAGCCGCCGGCGCCGCGCTCCATCAGTTCTTCCAGCTCCGCCACCGGCTGGCCGCGCACCAGCAGCAGGATGCACGTCACCGGCGACAGCGCCCGGGCGGCGGTGATGAGGTGCGGTGCTTCGGCGCCGACGCTTTCGAGGTCCACCACCAGCACATGGGCCGCGGTGACGCGCAACAGCTCGAGGGCCTCGGTGTCGCCCGCCACGTCGCCGACGATGCGAAAGCCGACTTCGTCCGCGATGAAGTCGCACAAGGCGAAGCGGTGTTCCTGCTGCGCATGCAGCACCGCGATGTTCATGCTGGTCGGGCTCATCCAGCCGTCTTTCTGGCCGTCCCGCCGGGACCGGCATCCGTGGACACGGCCTGCCACGTTCGATAAGGCTGGCGCAGCACGCCGTCGTTGCCCGCCACGGGCTGGATCTGGAGCCGCCGCGACTGCGGCAGCACGCTGCCGAAGATGGAGGCATAGGCGGAGTCGGCGGCGTCGCGTCCCGAGGTCAGTCGCACGAAGCCCATCGGGATCGCGGTGCCCGAAGGATCGAACAGGTACCAGCGTCCGCCGACAAAGGCTTCCACGTAGGCATGGAAGTCGGTGGGGCCCAGGGCGGGATCGGCGCCATAGTCCAGTCCCGTGGTGAACCGCGCAGGGATGTTGACCGCGCGGCACAAGGCGATCATCAGGTGCGCGAAGTCGCGGCACACCCCCTGCTTCTGGCGCAGCGTGTCCACGGCGGAGGTGGTGCCGGAGGAACTGCCGCTGACGAAAGCGACGTTGCGGTTGACCCAGTCGCAGATCGCCAGCACGCGGCCGTAGCCTTGCCACATGGAACCGAATTCGTCCATCGCGAACTTGTTCAGTTCATCGGACGGGCAATAGCGGCTCGGATACAGGTAGGGCAGCACTTCTCCCGGCAGGTTCGGAACCCAGGTTTCCGGAATGCCCGCCGGCTCGTCGAAGTGATGGGCGATGTCCACGGTGGCAGAGTAACGCAGGCTGACGACGCCGGGGTCCGCGCGCAAGCGCAGGAAGCGGCCGTTCGTGAAGGGGTCGACGTATTCCTGTGGCACGAGCCCGGGGGTCAGCCACAGATCTTCCTGCAGCACCGTCTGCTGTTGCGTGCGCGCCGCCTGCACGTTGAAGATGAAGTCCGATCCGGCTGCCTGCACGAGGTAGGAAAGCTCCACCTCGTAGGCCATGCGTGTCGGGGGAAATGCGGTCATCGGCCATGCTAGCACTGCAGCGCACGCGCGAGCGAGGATGCGCGGGATCGGTTACCATGCACGGGCTCGACGTGTTCAAGACGTCAACCCGCAGGTCTCTTGTCCCTCCCGCCGCACCGGCGTGTCGTGTCGAAAATCCCGAATCGTTGATCTTCTTGGCGTTACGCGCACCGCGCAGGCATGTTGCCGCGCGGCCCTTTGAAGAAAGACATCGAATTATGGAAAAGCAGACCGGCACCGTGAAATGGTTCAACGAGACCAAGGGCTACGGCTTCATCGCCCCGGACAACGGCGGCAAGGACCTCTTCGCCCACTTCCGCGAAATCCAGGGTGACGGCTTCAAGTCCCTGGCCGAGAACCAGCGCGTCGAATTCAACGTGACGCAAGGCCCCAAGGGCGACCAGGCATCGGCCATCACCGCCATCGCCGCCTGAGCCAGGCGCGACGACCCGGCCGCACGCTCCCGCGCGGGGGCGTGCCGGCAACGAAAGGCGTAAGCTCTCCCTGAACTGCTGCGAAGGACCACCCCATGGCCAAGCCGAACTATGGCTTCGAGAAACGTCAGCGCGAGCTCGAGAAGAAGCGCAAGAAGGCCGAGAAGGCCATGAAGAAATCCGGCCCGCAGGACCAGGATTCCGACCAGCCGCAATCGGACGCACCGGCGGTCGCCCCAGCCGAATCCTCCAGCCAGGACGGCGCCAAGGCCTGAGCGGCCCCGGCCCTCACTCCACCTTGATGTTGCCCGCCTTGATGACGCGGGCCCACTTGTCGATCTCCGACTTCTGGAAGGCACCCAGCTCCGCCGGCGTCATGCCGCCGGGCTCGATGCCCTGAGCCACCAGGTTGTTGCGGATCTCGGGGTCCTTGATGGCCTTGATCATCTCCGCGGAAAGCCGATCGACCACCGGCTTCGGCACCCCGGCCGGCGCGAAGATGGCCTGCCACGACACGATCTCGAAGCCCGGCAGCGTCTCGGCAATCGCCGGCACCTCGGGCACCGAGGCCGAACGCTTCTCCGACGTCACTCCCAGCGCGCGCAGCTTGCCGGCCTTGATGTGCGGCAGCGCAGGCGCCAGGTTTTCGAAGATCACGTCCGCGCCCTGGCCCGACAGGATGGCGTTGAGCGACTCGGCACTGCTCTTGTACGGCACGTGGACCATCTTGCCGCCGGTCATCTGTTCGAAGAACACCCCTGACAAATGCTGCGACGTCCCGTTGCCGGAGGAAGCGTAGTTGATCGTGCCCGGCTTCGCCTTGGCAGCAGCGATCACATCCTGCACGCTCTTGTACGGACTGTCCGCGCGCACCACCAGGATGTTGGGCATGGAGCCGATCATGGTGATCGGCTGGAAATTCTTGATGGGATCGTAGGCCAGCTTCGAATACAGGCTGACATTGATGGCGTGCGAGCTGATCGTGCCGCCCTGGATGGTGTAGCCGTCGGGCGCGGCCTTGGCCGTGTAGTCGGAGCCCATGCTGCCGCCGGCGCCCGCCCGGTTCTCGATCACGAACGTGGTGCCAAGCGCGGTGCCCACCTTGGGAGTGACCAGTCGTGCCAGCACGTCCGTGGTGCCGCCGGCGCCGAACGGCACGACATACGTGATGGGCTTGCTGGGCCACTGGCCCTGCGCGTGGGCCGGGACGGCTGCGATGGCCAGGCCGAAGAAAACGGCCAGCGCAAGTTGGCGACGGTGCATGGGATGTCTCCTGGTTGTAGAAACATCCTACAAGAAGGAGACGCCTCCCCGCACCCTCACTTCCCCTCAGTGGCGCACCAGCTTGTAGAGAAGCCAGGCGCCGAAGACCGCGAACCCGATCTTGCGCACCGACATGCGCTTGCGCGGTGCAGGCGACGCGGCATACCCGGCCAGCGGATCCTCCCCCGGCTCGATGCGCTCACCCTTGATGACATGGGGCAGGCGGTCGGTGGTGCCGAGATCCGGATCGATCAGCAGGCCGGCCTTGCGGACGCCACCGCCCCGGCGGGACTCGGTGCGCTCGTGCGCCAGTGCTTCCATGCCGGTGCGGCCTTCTTCCACCGCGAGATCGGACTCGACATCGGGCAGGTGGATGTCCCCGCTGAGTTTCACGTTGCCTTTGGGGTGGGGCATGACTGCTTGCTTTCCGTGGAGTTGTTGGTGCGCCCAATCTAGCGAGGCAGCGCCGGCCGTCGTGTAGGAAGCAAGGAAAGGAAGGTCCGGGCTCTCTCCCGCAGGGCGCAGGCCGTGGCTACAACTCACCGCTGTGCCGCTGCACGCGCTCGGACACGCGCTGGCGCAACCGCAGCCGCGCGGCGTCGGCCAGCATGCGGCCGGCCCACCGGTACACGTTGTACTCGTGCACCGTGCTGCGCAGGCTGGCCATGCGCTCGCGCTGCTCGGCGGCCGGCATGGTCAGGGCCTGGTGCAGCGCATCGGCCGTTTCCTCGACGTCGTACGGGTTGACGACCAGGGCCTCGGGCATCTCGCGCGCCGCCCCGGCGAAGCGGCTCAGGACCAGCACGCCGCGCTCGTCGTCGCGTGCCGCGACGAATTCCTTGCACACCAGGTTCATGCCGTCATGCAGGCTCGTCACCATGCAGGCGTCCGCCGCGCGATACAGCCGGTTCACCTCGTCGTGCCCATGGTGCTGCGCCAGCAGCCGGATCACCGGCGCGTCCGGGCGGCCGAAGCGCGCGTTGATGCGCTCGGCGCTGCGATGGATGCGCTCCTGGAAGCTGCGGTATTCCTCCAGCGCCTCGCGCGACGGCGCCGCCACCTGGATGAAGCTGAAGCGTCCCTGCCACTCCGGGTATTTCTCCAGCATGCGCTCGATGGCATTGAATCGCTCGAAGATGCCCTTGGTGTAGTCGAAGCGGTCGACGCCGACGCCCAAGTGGTGCCCTGACGGGATCCGGAGGCGTTCGAACACTTCGGCGCGGCATTGCTCGGGCGTCGGCCACGCCGTCGTCACCTCCGGCAGCGGCCATTCGATCGAGATCGGGTAGCTCTCGACCAGCGTCTGCGCACCGCCGAAGGTGATGGTGGAATGTTCGTGCTCGATGCGCGCCTCCAGGTAGCGGTCCACCGTCTCCAGGAAGTTCTTGCAGTGGTAGCGCGTGTGGAAGCCGAGGATCGTGCTGCCCAGCATGCCCTCGAGGATTTCGCTGCGCCACGGGCAGATGCCGAACGACTCGGGGTTGGGCCAGGGAATGTGCCAGAAGGTCAGGATGGTCGCGCGCGGCAGCTTGCGCCGCACCATGGCCGGCAACAGCGCGAAGTGGTAGTCCTGCACCAGCACCACCGGGTCTTCGCTGCGCGCCTCGGCCACCACGGCATCGGCGAACAGCTGGTTCACCTCGCGATAGTGCTCCCAGTCACCCTTGCGGAACACCGGCCGCACGTGCGCCACGTGGCAAAGGGGCCAGAGCCCTTCGTTGGCGAAGCCGTAGTAGTAGCCCTCTTCCTGCTCCCTGGTGAGCCAGATGCGGCGCAGCAGGTAGGCATCCTCGCCCGGCGGCAACGCCACGCGGTCGTGCCGGTCCACCGCGTCGCGGTCGCCATCGCCGCTGCCGTGCGCTATCCAGGTGCCGGAGCAAGCGCGCATCACCGGCTCGACCGCGGTGACGAGGCCGCTGGCAGGCCGGCGGACCTTCACCTGGCCGTCCTTGCGCTCGTGGATGTAGGGCTCGCGGTTGGAGACGACGATGACCTGGTCGCCGCGCAGCTCGGTGCGCAGCAGCGACTGCAGGCGCTGTGGGTTCCAGCCCGCGTCGGGCCGCTGCACCCGGCGGTATTCGTCGTCCAGGTCGCGCAGGCGCTGCCGCAGGTCAGCGGCGAGTGGATCGAGTTCGGGCGAGGAACGCATCATGGGCCGCACCAACCCCTCGCCGCGCAGCAATGCGCGCGCGCCGGAGACCCAACCCAGCCAGCTCAACTGCGCGACGATCACGGTGGCCAGCGCGATGGCAGCGCCCAGCGCGGCGATGAACAGCACCAGGTACTTGCGCGTGTCCTGGCTGCGGCGCTCGATGAAGCTCAGGTCGTGCATCAGCACCAGGTTGCCGGCCAGTCCCGCCTCACCGTTGATGGGGTGGAAGCTGACGTGCACCGGGCCGCCCTCGATGCGAAGCTGCGGGTCCTTGGCCTTCGCGACGTCGCGCGCGGCATCGCAGCCCAGGTCGTTGGGAAAGCGCTGGGTGCGGCGCAGCACCTTGCCGTCGGGGGAGCACCAGCCGATGGCCACCAGCCGTTCGTCCTGCACGGCGCGGTCGAACAGGGATTGCAGGCGGCGGCCGCGCGCCTCCTGCAGCGCATCCGTCAGCGAGTCGGACAACGCGTTGGCCACCAGCGTTCCCCGCATGTCGAGGTCGCGCGCGAACCAGCGCAGCGTCAGCCGGTCCATCAGCGGCAATGCCAGGTAGGCCGCTCCGGTCAGGATCAGGACCAGCGGCACCAGGAAACGAAGCTGGAGGCGGAAGGTCTTCACTCGTTCGACCCGAGCGGGAACGAGGCGCCGCGCTCGTCGATGCCCAGTTCGTCGATCAGCCTGCCCAGGTCGCGGTCCAGGCGGTTCAGGGTGGCGGTGTCCAGCCGCTGCAACGCATCCGGCAGCAGGCCGGTGAAGGGACCGGGCGCCTTCTTCAGGATGCGCTGCCCCTGGGGCGTGATCTCCAGTTGCACCGCGCGCCGGTCCGCGGCGCCGCGGCCGGAGACCACCAGCCCGGCGTCTGTCAGCGCCCGCAGCAGGTTGCTGGCGGTGGACTGGTGCACGTCCATCGCCCGTGCCAGGTCTCCGACACCGATGCCCGGCTGGTCGCGCACGACGCTGAGCGCCCAGACCTGCGCCCCGGAAATCCCCGCCTTCTTTTCGACACTGCGGAAATGCGCCTTGATGGCGTTGAACACGAGCCGGAAGCGGCGCAGCACCCGGGCCGGAGGCTGCACCCGGCCGGCCGTTGCTGGTTTCGTCGAAGTCTTGACAGTGGCCATGCCGGCTGGAAGAAAAACGCCCCCCGGACGGACCGGGGGGCGAACAAGGAGTTTCCGGAATGAAAGATCACTCGCAGCTCATGCCGCGGTCCCATGATATCCATTTGCACAAATGCGTCAATGCGGGTTCGCGCGTAAGGGCCGGCGGCCCACGCGCAGGGCCTACTCTGCCTTGATGCCCACGGCCCGCACGATGCGCAGCGTGCTGTCCGCCTCGGCGGCGATCTGCCGCGTGAACTCGCGCGCGGTGCCGCCGGTGGGCACGTTGTCGCTGGCCATCAGGCGGTTGCGCATCGCAGCCGTGTTCAGCGCGTTGTTGATGTCGGAATTCAGGCGGTCCAGCAAGCGCTGCGGCACGCCGGCCGGCGCGAAGATGCCGAAGTGCGACGACAGGTTGGCGCGTGGGTAGCCCAGTTCGGCCAGCGTCGGCACCGTCGGCAGGCTCTCCAGCCGCCTGGGCGCACCGATGGCCAGCGGCCGCAGGCGCCCGGACTTGATGTGTTCGGTGATCGTGGGCCCTGCATTGACCGACAGCACCTCGAACTGGCCGCTCAAGGCATCGGTGATCTGCTGGCCGCCGCCCTTGTAAGGGATGTGGACCATCTGCACCTTCGCCGTGTCCTGCAGTTGCTCCAGCATCAGGTGGCCCAGCGACGCCTGGCCCGACGTGGCCCAGCGCATCGCGTTGGGCGCGTCCTTCGCGCGCCCGAGCACGTCGCGAAAATCCTGCGCCGGATTGGCGGACGTCGCCAGCACCAGCACCGGCGAGATCATGACGCTGACGATCGGCGCGAAGTCGTGCTGCGCGTCGTACGGCACCTTGCCGAGGGCGGGGCTCAGCACCAGCGGGCTGATGGCCGAGAAGGCCAGCGTGTACCCGTCCGGCAACGACTTGGCCAGTGCGTCCATGCCGATCGTTGCGCTGGCCCCGGCCTTGTTCTCCACGATCACGGGTTGGCCGAACAGGGGTGTCAGTTGCTCGGCCAGCGCCCGTGCGACGACGTCGCTGACGCCGCCGGGCGGGTACGGGACGATCAGGCGCACCGGCTTGGCAGGCCAGGCCTGCGCATGCACCGGCAACGCGGCGGCGGCGGAAAGTGCGACGAGCGCGGTACGGCGGGAAATGGACATGGGGACTCCGGTCAATCCAGTTGCAGCTTGCGCTCGCGGATCAGCCGCGACCACTTCTCGTTCTCGGCCTTCGCGAAACCGGCGAATTCCGCCGGGCCCTGCGAGTGCACGTCGGCACCGGCGGCAGCGAACTTGGCTTTCAGCTCGGGGTTCGCCAGCACCTTGGCGAGCTCCGCGGACAGCTTGTCCACCACGTCCTTCGGCATGCCGGCGGGGCCGACCAGCCCCTGGAAACCCACCGCTTCCATGGACGCGAAGCCGAGTTCGCGCACGGTGGGCACGTCCGGCAGTTGCGGGTCTCGCCGCGGGCCGGTGACGGCCAGCGCCTTGAGCTTGCCGCCCTTCACCTGCGGCAGCAGCACCGTGCCGGCGTCGATCAGGATCTGGGTCTGGCCCCCGATCAGGTCCTGCACGGCCGGCGCACTGCCCTTGTACGGCACGTGGGTCATGTCCAGGCCGGTTGCCTGGTTCATCAGCTCGCCGTTCAGGTGGGTGGAGGTGCCATTGCCGCCGGAGGCGAAGTTCACCTTGCCGGCATTTCCCTTGGCCCAGGCCACGAACTCGCGCAAGTCCTTGGCGGGGTGGTCGGGGCGCGTGACGGCGATGTAGCTGCCCGCACTGATCTGGCCGATGTACGTGAACTGCTTGACAGGGTCGTATGGCAGCTTCGCCTGCAGGTAGGGAGCGATCGCGAAGGGACCGGTGTTCGCCAGCAGCAGCGTGTAGCCGTCGGGCGCCGCCCGCGCCAGCTCGCCCGCGGCCAGCATGCCGCCGGCGCCGGGCTTGTACTCCACGATGATCTGCTGCTTCAGCGCATCCTGCAGCGGCTGCTGGATGGTGCGGGCAGCGAAGTCGATGCCGCCGCCCGGCGGGTAGCCGACGATCAGCTTGATCGGCTTGGTGGGATAGCCCTGCGCGGCGGCCAGGCCGGCGGCCGCATACAGCGCGATGGTGGTCAGAATCTTCTTCATCGATTGCCTTTCCTCGTTGTCGGTCAGCCGCGCGGATGGTGTTGCGAGTGCAGCACCTTCAGCCGTTCACGCGCGACGTGCGTGTAGATGGTGGTGGTGGAGATGTCGGCGTGCCCCAGGAGCATCTGCACGGCGCGCAGGTCTGCGCCGTGGTTCAGCAGGTGGGTGGCGAAGGCGTGGCGCAAGGTGTGCGGCGACAGCGGCGCCGTGATGCCCGCCGCGTGCGCGTGCTTCTTCACGATCACCCAGAACATCGCCCGCGTCATGCCATGGCCGCGCGCCGTGACGAACAGGTCGTCGGTCTGCTGGCCTGCCAGGATGGCGGCGCGCGCCTCGGCGAGGTAGCGCTCGATCCAGTCCCGCGCCACCTGGCCGAACGGAACCAGGCGCTCCTTGCTGCCCTTGCCCATGACGCGCAGCACGCCCTCGTTCATGCCCACCGCGAAAGTCTTCAGGCCCACGAGTTCGCTCACGCGCAGACCGCTGGCGTACATCAATTCCAGCATCGTGCGGTCGCGCAGTCCCAGCGGCGTGCCGACGTCGGGCGCATCGAGCAACGCCTCCACCTGCGCCTCGCTCAAGGTCTTGGGCACGCGCATCGGCTGCTTGGCCGACTGCAGGCGCATCGTCGGGTCGGCGTCGATCAGCCGCTCGCGCAGGGCCCAGCGGAAATAGCGCTTGAAGACGGTGAGGCGGCGGTTGGAGGTGGTCGGCTTGGTGCCGGCGTGGCGCGCGGCGAAGTAGCCGTGCAGGTCGGTCTCGGTGGTGGCCGGCAAGTGCAATCCCCGCCCTTCCAGCCACCTGGCATAGAGCGTGAGGTCGCGCCGGTAGGCGGCGAGCGTGTTGCGCGACAGGCCCTCTTCGAGCCAGAGGGCATCGATGAAGGTGTCGATCGCTTCGGTCATGCTGGATTCTGTCATCCCCGCGGAGGCGGGGACCCAGGGCTTCCAGGACTCCGGGAGCTCTGGGTTCCCGCCTGCGCGGGAATGACGATCAGTCCAGCGTCAGCTTGGCCGACTCCACGACCTTCCTGTACACCGCGTACTCCGCCTTGATCTGCTCGGCGAACTGATCCGGCGTGTTGCCGATGATGATGGAACCCGTGTCCTCGATGCGCTTGCGCACCGCCGGGTCCTGCAGCGACTTGACCGTCGCGGCATGCACCTTGTCGACCACTTCCTTGGGCAAACCCTTGGGGCCCAGGATGCCGTAGTACGCCATGCGGTTCACCGGCTCCAGGCCCACTTCCTTGAACGTGGGCACGTTCGGCAGTTCCTTCAGGCGCTGCGGCGCGGCCACCACGATCGGGACGAGGCGGCCGTCCTTGATGAAGGGCAGCGCGGACGGCAGGTTGTCGAAGATCATCGGCACCTGGCCGGCCACGGTGTCGTTGAGCGCCGGACCGGCGCCGCGGTACGGGATGTGCGTCACGAAGGTGCCGGACATTGTCTTGAACAACTCCATCTGCAGGTGGCCGATGCCGCCCGTGCCCGAGGAGGAATACGAGTACTTGCCAGGGCTCTTCTTCAACTCCGCGAGGAAGGCCTTGTAGTCCTTGGCGGGGAAACTGGGATGCACCGCGATGATGTTGGGCGTGGCCGCGATGTTGATGATGGGCGTGAAGTCCGTGGTCGGGTTGTACGGGATCTTCGGGTTGATCGCCGGATTGGCCGCGGTGGTGGACACCGTCGCCACGCCCAGCGTGTAGCCGTCCGGCGTGGAACGCACGGTTTCGGTGGCGCCGACCACGCCGCCGCCGCCGGCCTTGTTCTCGACGATGACGTTCTGCCCCAGGTTCTTGCCCAGCGGCTCGGAGATGACGCGGGCGATGATGTCCGTGGTGCCGCCGGGCGCGAACGGCACCTGCAGCCTCACGATCTTGGTCGGATAGCCCTGCGCGAACGCGGGGGCGGCCACGGCGGCCAGCGCGCCGGTGGCGGCAACGATCCAGACACGTCTTTTCATGGGGAACTCCTTCAACGATGGAATGCGCAAACCCATCATCCTAGTGCAGAACAGGAGCGCGCCCGCGGGCGTGGGCTATCCTCGGCCGCGTGAATTTTGTCCACCTGCTCCTGCCGGACTTCGGGCTCATCCTTTGCGGCTATCTCCTGTGCCGGTACACGGCGCTGAACCGCACGGTGTGGGAGCAGGTGGAAAACCTGGTCTATTTCTTCCTGTTCCCGGTGCTGCTGTTCCAGTCCATCGTGCGCAGCCCGCTCGACCTGGTGGCGACTTCCAGCCTGGTGGCGGCCGGCCTGCTGCTGGGCGTCAGCGGCATTGCGATGGCGTATGCGCTGCCGTGGGTGCCGGGGTTGCGGCGCCACATCGATGCGCGCGAGCACGCAGGGGCAGCGCAGGTCGCCTTCCGCTTCAACTCCTTCATTGCCCTGGCCCTGTCGGAACGCCTGCTCGGCGCACAGGGGCTGCTGCTAATCGCGGTGCTGATCGGCGTGTGCGTGCCGCTGTTCAACGTGGGCGCGGTCTGGCCCATGGCGCGGCATTCGCAGACCGGGTTGGGCCGGGCGCTGGTGCGCAACCCGCTGATCATCGCCACCGCGCTGGGGCTGGCCGCCAACTTCTCGGGCTTCCAGACTCCGGAGTGGCTGGCACCTACGGTCCATCGCGTGGGCGGCGCCTCGATTCCCCTGGGACTGATGGCCGCCGGGGCGGGCATGCAGTTCGGGCACCTCGCGCAGCAGAAGGCGCTGGCAGCGGGGCTGCTGACGATCCGGCACTTGCTGATGCCGCTGGTGGCGGTGGGGCTGGCTTGGGTGTTCCGGCTGGATGCGGCGCAGTCGACGGTGCTGATCGCGTTTTCGGCGCTGCCGACGGCGTCGAGCTGCTACGTGCTGGCCTCGCGCATGGGGTACAACGGGGCGTATGTGGCGGGGTTGGTGACGCTGTCCACCGTGCTGGGGATGGCCAGCTTGCCGTTTGCGTTGGGGGTGTTGCGGTAGGCGGTTTTGCGCAGACCGGTCACCGGGGTTCGGGCTTCGCCGCTCACCGCCGGCCTACGGGGCCCGGGATACTCGTGGCTCTCTTCGTAGGCCGGGGTGACGCCAGGAACCCCGGTGATGCGCGAACCGCTCTCACCCGCCCAACGCCCAAGCGACATGCTCGCGCACCACAGGATCTGGATGCTCCATGCGGGCCTGCAACGCGGCCCGAACTTCCGCATCCTCCCTCTTCGCCAGCGCATTCCCCATCGCCACCGCAATATTCCGCAACCACCTGGCATGCCCGATGCGCCGAATGGGGCTGCCCTCGGTGTTGCGAAGGAAGTCCTCCTCGCTCCACGCGAACAGCGCCACCAGCGGCTGGCCGAAAAGCGCGTCCCGCGGCGCGAAGTCCGGCACCAGCGCGGGCTGGGCGAACTTGTTCCAGGGGCAAACGAGCTGGCAGTCGTCGCAGCCGTAGATGCGGTTGCCCATGAGCGGGCGCAGTTCGACCGGGATGGAGCCGTGATGTTCGATGGTCAGGTAAGAAATGCAGCGGCGTGCATCCAGCCGGTACGGCGCGACGATCGCCCCGGTCGGGCAGACATCCAGGCACGCGCTGCAGGTGCCGCAGTGGTCCGCCACCGGCTCGGTCTCGGGCAGGGCCATGTCCACGAAGATCTCGCCCAGGAAGAACATGGAGCCGCCTTCGCGGTTGAGCACCAGCGTGTGGCGGCCACGCCACCCCTGGCCGCTGCGGGCGGCGAGTTCCACCTCCAGCACCGGCGCCGAGTCTGTAAAGACGCGATGACCGAAAGGCCCGACGGCGGCGGCGATGCGATCGGCGAGCTTCTGCAACCGTGAGCGCAGCACCTTGTGATAGTCCCGCCCCCGCGCATAGAGGGAAACGATGCCTTCCTCGGGACGCTGCAGGCGATCGAACTCGATGGCCTGCCAGCCTTCCGGTGTCGCCCCAAGGTAATCCATGCGTGCGGTAATGATGGAAGTCGTGCCCGGCACCAGTTCCGCCGGGCGGGCGCGACGCACGCCGTGGGACTCCATGTAGGCCATGGACCCATGAAAGCCGTTACCAATCCATGCGGCCAGCCCCGGCTCCGCGCTCGAAAGATCCACGCCGGCCACGCCGATTTGGGAAAATCCGAGCTCGCGGGCCCAGGTGCGGACCTGGGCCACCAAGGAAGGACTTTCGCTCTGACTGCCGTTGAACGCCACGCGTCCATTGTAGGAACGCCCTCTTCCCCCCTCGTCTGGGAGGGGGAGGACGGCACCCGCGCGTTCGCGGCCCGGCTGGCGTCGCACCCCGCCATCGCCGATGCATTCATCGCCTTGCATGGGAACCTGGGCGCCGGCAAGACCACGCTGGTGCGCCACCTGCTGCGTGCGCTGGGGGCGCAGGGCCGCATCAAGAGCCCGACCTATGCGGTGGTGGAACCGTACGAGCTGCCCGACCTGAACGCCTGGCACTTCGACTTCTTCCGCTTCGAGGACGAAAAGGAATGGGAGGACGCCGGCTTCCGCGACGTCTTCGCGGCCCCCGGCCTGAAGCTGGCCGAGTGGCCCGAGAAAGCCGGCGCGCTGCTGCCGACGGCGGACCTGGACATCCACATCGCCCTGGGCGACCGCGACGACCGCCGCAACGTGCGCCTGCATGCCAACACGCCGCTGGGCGCGGAGCTGCTCTCGTGAGCATGAAGCGACGCCAACTCCTGCGCGCCGGCAGCCTGGTGCTGCTGGTGGGCGCCCACCAGATCGTGCGTGGCGCCACCGTCGTGGCCGTGCGGCTGTGGCCCGCGCCCGACTACACGCGGCTGACGATCGAGTCGGATGGATTGCTCACCAGCAAGCTGTGGCAAAGCGCGGAGCGCCTGGTGCTGGACATCGACGGGCTGGAGCTGGACCCGACGTTGCGCGAGCTGGTCGCCAAGGTGCGGCCGGACGACCCCTACATCGCCGCCATCCGCCTGGCCCCCCAGGGCGAAAAGGGCGTGCGGCTGAACCTGGACTTGAAGCAGCCCGCGGTGCCGCAACTCTTCAACCTGTCTCCCGTGGCCGCCTACAAGCACCGGCTGGTGGTCGACCTCTACACGCCCAAGCCGGAGGATCCGCTGGAGGCCCTGATCGCCGAGCGGATGAAGGAAAAGCCGCGCGCCATCGCGCCGGCCCCTGCCGCGTCCCCCGACCCCATCGGCGACCTGATCGCGCAGCAGATGCAGCGGCCGCCGAGGGCCTCCCATGGCGAGCAGCCACAGCAACTCCCGGCCAACGCCAAGACCGACCGCCTGATCATCATCGCGCTGGACCCGGGCCATGGCGGCGAGGACCCCGGCGCCGTGGGCCCGAGCGGCACGCGCGAGAAGGACGTGGTGCTGCGCATCGCGCACCTGCTGCGCGACCGCATCAACGCCAGCTCCATCAACGGCAACCCGATGCGCGCCTTCCTGACGCGCGACGCCGACTTCTTCGTGCCGCTGCACGTGCGCGTGGACAAGGCGCGGCGCGTGCAGGCGGACCTGTTCGTCAGCATCCATGCCGACGCCTTCATGACGCCCACGGCGCGGGGCGCCAGCGTCTTCGCCCTCAGCCAGGGCGGCGCCTCCAGCAGCGCGGCGCGCTGGATGGCGGACAAGGAAAACAAGGCCGACCTGATCGGCGGCCTGAACGTGAAGGTGCAGGACGTGCACGTCGCCCGCGCCATCCTGGACATGAGCACCACCGCGCAGATCAACGACAGCATGAAGCTGGGGAGCGCACTGCTGGGCGAGATCGGCAACGTGGGCAAGCTGCACAAGGCGCAGGTGGAGCAGGCCGGGTTTGCGGTGCTGAAGGCGCCGGATATTCCGAGCGTGCTGGTCGAGACTGCGTTCATTTCCAATCCCGAGGAAGAAGGGAAGTTGCGCAGCCCGGAGTACCAGGAGCAGTTGGCGGATGCGCTGGTGCGGGGGATCCAGAGGTATTTCTCAAGGAATCCGCCGTTGGCGAGGAATCGGCCGTTGTAGGCGGACCGCGGTTGGCGGGATCCTTGGTCGGCCTCTCCTCGTAGGCCGGCGGTGAGCGAAGCGAACCCCGGTACCTGCCGATTTCAGGTCCTCGGCTTCAAAAGCTGATATCCCGCATCGTGGCCACAAAATCCCGATGCGACAAGGACTTGCCGCCACGACAACACACGACGTTATTCTGCAATTGCGGGATTGCAGGTTCCGGGGCGCGCTCTTACATTTGTCAAACGCCCTGCTTCCAGGCTGCGGCCTTCCAGGTCCGGATTTCGGAGAGTTCTTATCCTGCGAGATGAAAGGAAAAGCTTGAGGAATCAATCGGTTGGCGCGATCGACCTGGCTGGGAAAAGCGGCGGGTGCGGGGTTCCAGGTCTTAGGTTGCGGTCTACATTACGTTATACGTCATAGGGACAGCGTGTTCGTTTTCGAGCTTCTAATTCCGGGGACTTGGCTCAGTTACGAGGACAGTGACTGGAGTTGGCGAATGCAAAATCAGCTTCAGGCGCTTACGTCGCAGTTCTTTGAGGCGAACCTCGCACTGAATCTATTCGTTGCCTCTAGTTCCACACCTTCGTTCGCGAGCCGCGACGCCTGGGAACGAGACGCGCAGCGACGTTCTGAGATCCGTAACGCGGTTGAATCCGAGCTAGGCGGCTGGGGTGTTGCCGATTGGGAGGCCGTGCATCTCGAATCAGAGCTACGGTTCAAGCGCGAAAAATGGTCGAACGGCAGCGTACCGAGGGAGTTCGAACACAAGGTGCCGTTCCTATATGCGCGAGCTTTCCTGTACGCACTCGACGCATTTGACAAAATTCTTGGTGCGCTTTCACGTGAACCACAAGTTCCGTCACAAGTGTCTGATTGGCACGCACAAGTTGAAGTTCAATTTCCCCATCTCCGTGGAGTTCGAAATACATCACAGCACGTCGAAGATCGTGGCCGAGGATTAGGAGCAGGACGAAATCCCCAGCCTCTTGACCTCAAACCGATCGACAACAACTTCATCAAGGCTCCGGGAGGGGCGCTTGTCTTGAATAGCCTCAACGGGAGTCGATACGGCTCCACCATGGCGGACGGCCACTACGGAGAAATTGATGTCTCTCCTCAGTCGATGGAGCAAGTCCAACGAATTCTTGTTGGTGTCCTGGGCTCTTTTCGGTGGCAGGGTCCCAAGCAGCACCTCCCGCACGCATGACGTATAACAGGTCGTTCGACACGGACA